>NZ_WKJL01000009.1 GCF_009674565.1 Duganella aquatilis | reverse complement strand
CGCGCCGACGGCGCCGCCGCCGACTGGCGCCAGGCCCGCGCGATGGGCGTGGTGCTGGGCGGCGCGCTGGCCGGCATCGCGCTCAGCAGCTACACGCTGGCGCGCGTCAACAACAACCTCGGCCTGACCATGCTGCACTGGCTGGACTTCAATGGCATGCTGCACAATCTGCTGGCGGTGATCGAAGGCGTGACCGGTTTGTTCGACGGCCTGCCGCGCGCGGACGGCAAGGTGGTCTCGCTGGCCGGCGGCTATGCGGCGCTGCGTCTGGTCAGCGCGCTGCTGCTGGCATTCATGCTGCCATGGTGCTTGTACCGCGCGCTGCGCTGGCAGCGCGGGCCGCGCCAGCTGGTGGTGGTGTTTGCCGGCATGACCTTTGCCGCCAACCTGTTCATGATGCTGACCACCTCGCTGGCCGACATGAGCGCGCCGACCGCCTCGGTGCGCTACCTGGTGCCATCGCTGCTGACCATGCTGCTGATCTTTGCCGGCCTGATGGTCGACCGTCACCCGCTGGCGCCGCTGACGCGCTACGCCGGCCTGGCGTCCATCGCGCTGCTGGCCACCAGCGCGCCGACCGCCTACCTGTATCCGTACAACGAAGTGATCGGCATGCCGCACCATGGCGCGCTCCTGAAAACCCCGGACCAGCAGCTGGGCGAGTTCCTGCAGCAGCAGGGCCTGCAATACGGTTACGCCACGTTCTGGAGCGCCGGCAAGATCACGGTCCTGAGCAGCGGCGCCGTGCGCATCCGCCCGGTGGCGGTCGAGCGCGGCCTGCCGATGCCGACCCGCAAACTCAGTTCCAACCGCTGGTACACGCCGGCCGCCTGGCAGGGCCCAACCTTTCTGATGCTGCGCGACAGCGAGCTGGCGGCGCTGAATTTGCCGCTGCTGACCGGCTACGCCGGCGCGCCGCGCCGCCTGCACTACCAGGACGCCACGATCCTGGTCTATCCGCGCAACCTGGCGGCGGCGCTGCCGGGCTGGGACATCGACGTCCGGCAGCCGCAGCATTACCCGATGGACGAGCACACGCTGCACCAGCGCGGCACGCTGCAGGACGGCGCCATGGTGGCGCAGCCGGGCGAGACAGGCAACCTGCATTTCGGCCCGATGCGCATCCTCGGCCGCGGTGCTTACGCGGTCAGCTTCGACATCGAAACCAGCGGCGCCGACGCCGGCGACTTCGGCATGCTCGACGTGGTCACGCAGGCCGGCAACATGGTCCACGCACGCCAGACCGTGATGGCGGCCGGCAAGCAACGCATCACCTTGCGCTTCGACACCGCCAGCACGCTGGACATGGTCGAATTCCGCGCCTTTACCAGCGGCCGCGGCCGCTTTGCGCTGAGCGGCATCGACGTCGCCCGCATCCCTACCGCTTCGGAGAAACAGTAATGTCAGCAACACCTTTAATCTCGGTCGTGATCCCGGTCTACAAGGCCGAGAACATGCTCGACGAGTTGTACACCCGCCTGCGCGACGCGCTGGAAACCGTCAGCCCGCAGTTTGAAATCGTGCTGGTGGAGGACTGCGGCGGCGACCGCTCGTGGGACGTCATCGAGCGCCTGGCGCGGACCGACCCGCGCGTGGTCGGCCTGCAGTTCTCGCGCAACTTCGGCCAGCACTACGGCATCACCGCCGGCATGGACCAGTGCCGCGGCGACTGGGTGGTGGTGATGGACTGCGACCTGCAGGACGCGCCGGAAGAAATTCCGCGCCTGTACGCCAAGGCGCGGGAAGGCTACGACGTGGTGCTGGCGCTGCGCGGCAAGCGCCAGGACCCGCTGCTCAAGCGCGCCACCTCGTGGCTGTATTACCGCCTGTTCAGCTACCTGGCCGACCTCGACATCGACGGCGACAGCGGCAATTTCCGCATCATGTCGCGCCAGGTGGTGAAAAACTTCGTGCGCATGCGCGAGCAGCTGCGCTTCTTCGGCGGCCATGTGCAGTGGATGGGCTTCCCGACCACTGGCATCCAGGTGCAGCACGCCGAGCGCGCCGAGGGCAAGTCCTCCTACACCTTCGCCAAGCTGTGGCGGCTGGCGATGGACACCATCCTGGCCTATTCCGACAAGCCGCTGCGCATGGCCGCCACGCTGGGCATGGCGATGGCGGCGGTGTCGCTGGCGTTCGGCCTGTACCTGCTGGCGTCGTCGCTGGTGCACCGTTCGCCGATCGCCGGCTGGTCCAGCCTGATCGTCTCGCTGTACTTCATCGGCGGCCTGATCATCGGCATCCTCGGCATCCTCGGCATCTACCTGGGCAAGACCTTCGACGAGGCCAAGAAGCGCCCGCTGTACATCGTGCGCCGCGCCACCCCCAACACCGTGCTGCGCGAGGACTGAGCCGATGGATATTTCCCTGTCGCAGATGGACCTGGAGCGCTTCGGCGTGATCACCGCCAAGGCCGCGCTGCAGCCGGACGACAGCGTCGCGGCGCTGGCCGGCTGGTGCCGCCAGCAAGCGGTGCGGATGCTGATCGCGCGCGTGCCGACCAGCGCGGTGACGCTGGTGCAGCAGCTGGAACAGCAAGGCGCCTTTCTCACCGATACGCTGCTGTACTACAGCCGCCGCGCGCTGGCGCCGGAAGCCGCGCTGCTGCCGGACGGCTACCGCTGGCGGCTGGCAAGCGCCGCCGACGCCGATGACGTGGCGGCGCTGGCGGCGCTGACCTTCAGCGGCTACGCCGGCCATTACCACGCCGACGCCCGCCTCGACCGCGCCACGGCCGACGCCGTGTACGAAGACTGGGCCGCCAACTCCTGCCGCAACCCGGCGGTGGCCGATGCCGTGCTGCTGATCGAACACGACGGCAAGCTGGCGGCCTTCGCCACGCTGAAGGACCGCGGCGCCGCGCTGCTCGAAGGCGTGCTGTTCGGCGTCCATCCGCAGCACCAGGGCCGCCGCCTGTACCAGGCGCTGATGCAGCAGGCCCAGCACTGGGGACAGGCGCACGGCTTCAGCGCCATGACCGTCTCCACCCAGGTGGTCAACCTGGCGGTGCAGAAGGTCTGGTGCCGGCTCGGCTTCGAACCGTCGTCCAGCTATTACACCTTCCACCAGTGGTACGGAGAAAACCCATGAATTACCTGTACATCATCGCCACCATCGCGCTGACCGTGTTCGGCCAGATCGCCATCAAGATGCAGGTGCTGAAGGCCGGCGCGCTGCCGGCGGCCGGCAGCGACAAGCTGCTGTTCCTGTTCAAGCTGCTGCTCAATCCGTGGATCATCGCCGCCTTTGCCGCCGCCTTCCTGGCCTCGGTGACCTGGATGGGCGCCATGAGCAAATTCCAGCTGAGCCATGCCTATCCGTTCATGGCGCTGAATTTCGTCATCGTCCTGGGCCTGAGCGCCTGGCTGTTCAATGAACCGATGTCCGTCACCCGCCTGGCCGGCGTGGCGCTGATCTGCCTCGGCACCGTCGTCGCCGCCCAAGGCTAAAGGACCCCCCATGCAACCGATCCCGTTCAACAAACCCTTCATGACCGGCCGCGAGCTGTGGTACATCGCCCAGGCCCACACCAACGGCCACCTGTCCGGCGACGGCCAGTTCACCAAGCAGTGCCACGGCTGGCTGGAGCAGCGCACCGGCGCCCGCCGCGCGCTGCTGACCCATTCCTGCACCGCCGCGCTGGAAATGGCGGCGCTGCTGGCCGAACTGCAGCCGGGCGATGAAGTCATCATGCCGTCCTACACCTTCGTCTCCACCGCCAACGCGTTCGTGATGCGCGGCGCGGTGCCGGTGTTTGTCGACATCCGCCCCGACACGCTGAATATCGACGAGACCAAGATCGAGGCGGCGATCACCGCCCGCACCAAGGTCATCGTGCCGGTCCACTATGCCGGCGTGGCCTGCGAGATGGACACCATCATGGACATCGCCGCCCGCCACCAGCTGATCGTGATCGAAGACGCGGCGCAGGGCATCATGTCGACCTACAAGGGCCGGCAGTTGGGCAGCATCGGCCACCTGGGCGCCTATTCCTTCCACGAGACCAAGAACGTCATCGCCGGCGAAGGCGGTGCCCTGCTGGTCAACGATCCGCAACTGGCCGAACGCGCCGAGATCATCCGCGAGAAGGGCACCAACCGCAGCCAGTTCTTCCGCGGCCAGGTGGACAAATACACCTGGGTCGACATCGGCTCGTCCTACCTGCCGGGCGAAGTGATCGCCGCCTTCCTGTGGGCCCAGATGGAAGAGGCGGAAAGCATCACCGCGCGCCGGCTGGCGCTGTGGGACCACTACCACGCGGCGCTGGCGCCGCTGGAAGCGGCCGGCAAGCTGCGCCGGCCGCTGCTGCCGCCGGACTGCCGCCACAACGCCCATATGTACTACATCCTGCTGGACTCGCTGGAACAGCGCACCCAGGTCATCGCCGACATGAAGCGGCAGGGCGTCAACTGCGTGTTCCACTACGTGCCATTGCACAGCGCGCCTTATGGCGTCAAGAACAGCCGCCAGCACGGCGCCATGACGCACACCGACCAGCTGTCCGACCGCCTGCTGCGGCTGCCGCTGTGGGTGGGGCTGGAGGCGGAACAGGAGCGCGTGCTGCGCGCGCTGCGCGAGGCGCTGTGAGCGGCGACACCCGGCCACCGCGCGCGGCCGAGCCGCCGCTGGTCATCGATCTGGACGGCACGCTGCTGCGTTCCGATCTGCTGCTCGAATCGGCGCTGGCGCATGTCCGCACCAGGCCGCTGCAGATGCTGGCGCCGCTCGCCTGGCTGGCCGGCGGCAAGGTCCATCTCAAGCAGCGCCTGGCGCAATCGGTGGAGCTGGACGTCACCGCCCTGCCCTACGACCAGCGGGTGCTGGACCTGATCGGGCGCGAACGGGCGGCCGGACGCCGCATCGTGCTGGCCACCGCCAGCCATCGGCTGTATGCCGACCGCATCGCCGCGCACCTGCAGCTGTTTGACGAGGTGCTGGCCAGCGAGGGCGCGGTCAATCTATCGGCCGAACGCAAGCGCGACCGCCTGCTGCAACGGTATGGCGCACAAGGCTACGATTACGCCGGCAACGCCGCCGACGATCTGCCGGTATGGGCCGGCGCGCGGCACGCCTACGTGGTGAGCGCCGGCGGCCGGCTGCAACGGCGCGCCGCGGCGCAGGGCAATGTCGCCGCGGTGCTGCCGCCGCCAGCGCCACTGCAGCAGTTGCGCGCCGGCCTGCGCGCCATGCGCCTGCACCAATGGGCCAAGAACCTGCTGATTTTCCTGCCGCTGCTGGCGGCCCATCAGGCGCACCAGCCGCAGCACCTGCTGGCCGGGGTGTTGGCCTTTATCTGCTTCAGCCTGTGCGCCTCCAGCGTCTACCTGCTGAACGACCTGCTGGACCTGGACGACGACCGCCACCACCACAGCAAGCGCCGGCGGCCGTTCGCCTCCGGCCAGCTGCCGCTGCTGGCCGGCATCCTGCTGACGCCGCTGCTGCTGGGGGCGGCCTTCGCGCTGGGATTGACGCTGCTGCCGTGGCGGTTCAGCGCCGTGCTGCTGGCGTATTACGTGCTGACCCTGGCTTATTCGCTGTACCTGAAGCGGCTGATGGCGCTGGACGCCATCACGCTGGCGGGCCTGTACACGCTGCGCCTGATTGCCGGCGGCGCCGCGTTCGGCGTGCCGCTGACGTTCTGGATGCTGGCGTTCTCCATGTTCATGTTCCTCAGTCTGGCGCTGGTGAAGCGCTACGCCGAGCTGCGCGTGGCGCGCCATCGCGGCGACACCCATCAGGCGCGCGGGCGCGGCTACTTCCCCGGCGACCTGGAAATGATCGCATCGCTGGGCGCGGCGTCCGGCTATCTGAGCGTGCTGGTGCTGGCGCTGTATACGCAGGACCGCGCCACCATGGCGCTGTATCGCCAGCCGCAGCTGATCTGGCTGGCCTGCCCGCTGCTGCTGCTGTGGGTCACCCGCATCTGGATGCTGACCCATCGCGGCGAGATGCACGACGATCCGGTGGTGTTTGCCCTCAAGGACCGCACCAGCCTGGTGGTCGGCGCGCTGTTCGCGCTGATTTTCTGGTCCGCTACCTGAAACCGTTTTTCAGGCCGCCGCCAGGATAGGCCAGCAGGTCGAAGGTTCCGCAGTCGATCCGCGCGGCCGGCGCGCCGTTCTGGCGGATCAGCGTCCCGGCGTCCAGCACGTCCAGTTCCTGCCCGTGGCCCACCAGCACGAAATCATAGGACCGGCGGAATACCGACTCGCTGGTTATCCAGTGCATCGGTTCCAGCTCCTTGGTGTACGGCGCGATCATGCGCGGATGGCGGCTCAGCATGCCGAAGCGCTTGGCGTCCCAGTAATTGGACATGCCGTACTGCAGGCCATATTGCGCGATCGCCCCATCCATGCACGCCACCTGCGGCGGATAGTAGGTCCGCTGCGTGGCGCCGAGGTCGCGCAGCACCGGCAGCAGCATGGACTGCGTCAGCCACACCGCGCACAGCAACAGCGCCGCCGTCAGGTGGCGATGCCAATGCTGCGGCAGACTGGTGTACAGCAGCACCGGCGCCACCAGCAGCGGCAGCACATAGGCGGGAATGAAGTAGCGCACTGTCGGCGTATTGGCCGACAGCAGCACCGCCGCCAGGGTGCCCGCCATCGACAGCCAGTTGAACAGCGCCAGCCGCGCCGCCAATGGCTGGCGCAGGCGCCAGCCACGCCCCAGCAAGGCGCCGGCCAGCAGCGCGCTCAATACCAGGTAGTACATCATCAGCAGCGCCAGGCAGGCCGGCGCATAGTGCCAGGTCTCGTCCAGTATCCGTCCCAGCTGCGGCAGATTGAGCGCGACCGCATCCAGCGACATCATCCACGGCAGCGTCAGCGCGTGCGCCACCAGCCGGTACAGCCGCACGCCGATCAGCGAGCCAAGCACGATCGCCAGCGCCTGGCGCTTCCACGGCAAGCGCTGGCGCCAATGCAGCGCGGCCAGCGTCAGCACCGCCGGCAGCGTGTATTGCAGCAGGTACAGGCGGTCCGACAAGGCCGCCAGCATGGCCACGCCGCCCAGCAGCCAGCAGGACTGCCGGAACTCCAGCCGCAGCGACAGCAGCAACAGCAGGAACACGCCGCAATGGAACGCGCTCAGGTAGAAATAGATGTAAGGCGAGATGGCGTGCATCGCCCAGTAGAACACCAGCACGGTGGCGCAGCTCGCCGTGGCCAGCGCCTGGCGGGCGTCGATGAGGGCGCGCGCCAGCCACAGCATCAGCGCGAACAGCAACAGCCCTTGCAGCACAAAATAGGCCGGCAGCGCGTGGAAGAAATCGCCGGCCGCCCAGCGCGCCAGGAAGAACAGCGGCCAGTCCGGCAGGAACGATGGCGCCGGCGTCAGATTCCACTGCGACAGGCGTCCGCCCTGCTCGACCAGATCGTGGTACAGCGCCGGCAGGTAGTCGCTGTCGGAATGGAACAGCAGCGCCACATCCGCCTTCAGTTGCAGATACCACAGCACGGCGGCCAGCAGCGTCAGCCCGATGCACAGCGCCGCCAGCAGCGGCAGGCCATGGCGTTCGAGCAGGCGTTTCACTGGATGCGCGCGCCGGCGCGCGGGTAGACCAGCACATTCAACGGGCCGCAGCCGACCACCGCCAGCGGCGCGCCGTTCAGCGCCACCACCGTGGACTGCGATGGCCGGTCGCCATCGCTGGCCTGCGGCGCGGCCAGCGCAAAGTCATAGCGGTCGCGGAAGTTGGCCATGCTGGTGATCCAGTTCAACCGTTGCAGGTCCGGCTTGACCGGCGCCACGCTGGGCTGGCGGTGGCTGTTCATGGCCAGCCAGCCAGCGTCCCAGTAGCCGCCAAAACCGTGCTGCAGATCGTACTGCGCCAGCACGCGGTCGATGCAGGCCACCGGCGCCGGATAATATTCCTGCTTCAGCGCGCCGCCGGTCGAGATCGTATGCGCCATGCCTGCGCCCGCCACGGCGGCAAGTCCCAGCAACAGCGACTGCGACAATTCCAGCAGCGCCGGCTGGCGCGCGCGCCACGATGCGAACAGCAGCACCGGCCCCAGCACCAGCGGCAGCACGAACATCGGGATCAGATAGCGGGTGGTGGCCGGCGCCGACGACAGCGCCATCACCAGCAGCAGGCCGGCCGTGGCGGACAGGTTGAACATGCCCAGCCACGCGGCTTCCGGCCGGGCCAGGCGCCAGCGGCCCCGGCCCAGCAAGGTGCCCGGCGCCAGCGACAGCAGCAACAGGTAGTACAGCGCCACGTACCAGGCCAGCGGCGCGCACGGTCCGCGCAGCGCGCTAAACACGTCCAGCAATTCCTGCACGCGGACGGCGGCAAACGCCGGCGCCAGCTTCCACGGCATGCTGGCGCTGTTCGGCACCAGCAGCTTGAGTTTATACAGCAGCACGCCGGCGACGCAGCCGGCCAGCATGGCCAGGCACAGGCGGCGCCACTGCGGGAAATCCTTGCGCAGCAACAGCAGCATGCCAAGCGCGGGCAGCACGAACTGCAGCGCATACAGGCGGTCCGACAGCACGGTGGCGGCCACCAGCAGCGCCAGGCCCGGCACCGAACGGCGCAGCACCAGCAGCAGGCCGGCCAGCACCATCAGGAAGGTGCCGAAGTGGTAGCTGCCCAACATCACATAGGCGTAGGGATAGCCGGCGCGGCTGGCGGCAAAGCACACCATCGCGGTGGCGGCGGTGGCGGCCGCCGCCGCCTGCAGCAGCGGCGCCTGGCGGCGCACCAGCAGCAGCAGCAGCCCCCACAGCGCCAGCGCCTGCACCGCCATCAGCACGGCCAGCGCGTGATAGGTGTCGCCAGCCACGCCGCGCGCGCCAAAGTACAGCAGCCAGTCCGGGAAGAAGTACGGCGCGGGCGTCAGATACCATTGGTTCAGGTGGCCGCCGCGCACCAGCACGTCGTGGTACAGCGCCGGCAAATACAGCGCGTCCGAATTGAAGAACATCAGCGGATCGACCGCCTGCTGCAGATAGATCACGGTCATGGCGCCGACCGCCAGCAGTCCCAGCAAAACGGCCAGCGCAAGTTGCGAAACACGCCGCATCACAGGCTCAGCTTCTTGAAGACGGCCTCCGGAATCGCGCGGATGACGGTCATGATGCCCAGCCAGAAGAATGGCGTGTAGAGCACGTTGCGGCGGCCATCCATGGCCTTGACGATGGCGCCGGCCACCTGCTCCGGCGTGGCCCACAACGGCCCTTTCGGGAAGGCGGCCGTCATCGGCGTATCGACAAAGCCGGGCTTGATGGTCAGCACGTGCACGCCGGCCTTGAACAGGCGGTTGCGCAAGCCCTGGAGGAACACCGCCAGCATGCCCTTGGCGCTGCCGTAGACGTAGTTGGATTGGCGGCCGCGGTCGCCCGCCACCGAGCCGATCACCGCAATGACGCCGCGGCGCTGCGCTTCGAAACGGTTGGCGATGATGGTCAGCAGCGAGATCACGCTCAGCGCATTGGTGCTGATCTCCTGCAGTGCCAGCGCGGCGTCGGCCTGGCAGGCTTGCTGGTCGGGCAGCGTGCCGTGCGCGATCAGCACCGTGTCGAGACCGCCCAGCGCGCCGGCGGCGTCTTCGATGGCGGCGGCGTGGCGGGCAAAGTCGTTGGCGTCGAAGCACGCGCCGGCGGTGCTTGCCGCGCCGCGAATCTTCAGGTCGGCCAGCAGCGCGTCGAGACGCTCGCCATTGCGCGCCAGCAGGTACAGGGCGTCGCCGCGCTGGGCAAAGCGGCGCGCGGTGGCCTCCGCGATGGCCGAGGTGGCGCCGATGATGAGGATTTTTTGCATGTCAGAGTCCAAGACGGTTGGATTGGCAGGAGGCGAAGGCGCCGATGGCGCCGTAGTCGCGCCGCACCTGCTGGAAGGCGCGGTGTTGCGGATAGCTGTGCTGGAAGGTGGCGGCGCTCATGCGCGCATCCTTGGCCAGGTAGTGGCGGCCGCCGGCAGCCAGCACCATGGCGTCGAGTTCATTCAGCAGTTCAAGCAGGCCATGCTGCAATTTGAAGTCCAGCGCCAGCGTGTAGCCCTCCATCGGGAACGACAGGTAATTGTCGTTGGCGGGGCCGAAGGTTTTCAGCACCGCCAGGAACGAGCCGCGTCCCGACGCGGCGATGCGCGCCACGATGGCATGCAGCGCCTGCGTGCCGGCCGCGCGCGGGATGACGAACTGGTACTGCACAAAGCCGGCCTTGCCGTACAGGCGGTTCCAGTGCAGCAGGCCGTCGAGCGGATAGAAGTACGGCTGGTAATGCACGCGCGCCTGCGCGCTGCGCGGCTGGTGGTAGTACAGCGTGTTGAAGGCGCCGATGGTGTGGCGGTTCAGCAGTTGCGGCGGCAGGTCGAGCGGCAGACTGCGGCTGCGCCGGGGCAGCGGCGCCAGTCCGCCTTCGTCCGCATGCTCGCCCAGCATCAGCAGCGAGCGGCCCAGCCGCGCGCCGGCGGTGACGCAGTCGATCCAGGCCACCGAGTAGCTGGCGCTGCGGTGCTGCTCGAACAGCGCCAGCACCTCGGCCAGCGAGCCGGCGCGCAGCGTGGTCTGCTCGATGTAGGCGCTGCGCACGCGCCGCATCCGCAGCGTGACCGTCAGCAGAATGCCGGTCAGGCCCATGCCGCCGCAGGTGGCGCGGAACAGTTCCGGATGGACGTCGCGCGCGCACTGCAGCACGCTGCCATCGGCCAGCAGCAGTTCAAACGACAGCACATGGGCGCTGAAGCAGCCATCCAGGTGGTGGTTCTTGCCGTGCACATCGCTGGCGACCGCGCCGCCCACCGTGACATACCTGGTGCCGGGCGTCACCGGCAGGAACCAGCCCTGCGGCAGCAGCACTTCCAGCAGGTCGTCCAGCGTGGCGCCGGCTTCGCAGCGCAGGATGCCGCTGGCGGCGTCGAAGTCCAGCAGCAGGTGGCGCCGCGTGTTGTCGATCACCAGCGGCGCCAGCGCGCTGTCGCCATAGCTGCGGCCCAGGCCGCGCGCGATCAGCGCCGTGCCATGGCGGGCGGCCAGCAGGCGCGCCGTGGCGCTGGCGCTGGCCGGCGCCAGCACGTCGGCCTCGACCACCGGATAACGTCCCCAGCCGTGAATGCGCATCAGGCGGCCGCCGCGCGGAACACGTAGCGCTTGTCGAGCTGGTACTTGCACAGATAGCCGATGGCCAGACCCAGTGCGGCGCCGAGGTAGCGGCCCTCACGGCTGTCGAATACATAATTGAAGCCGAATTCGAAGCCCCAGAAAACCGCCGTCGTGACCAGGCCTGCCGTGGCGTACAGCACGAATACGCGGCTGTCGTGGCCCAGGTTGTCGGCCTTGAAGCGGAAGATGTAGCGCTTGTCCAGCACATACTTGAACACCAGGCCGGCGGCGGTGCCGGCCACCGCCGCCAGCGCCAGGTCATACGGACCGGCATATACGCGCGTGGACAGATCCTGCACGGCGATGTTGAACAGCGTGGCGAGGATCGCCAGCAACAGATAGGTACGGGCCAGTTTCATGTCAAATATGTCAATCATATCGGATTGCATAATACCGCATCGCCGCGCGCGGCGGGTGGTGGGCGGCGTCAGGCCGGTGCGCCGCGACGGCGTGGGCGCCAGTGGATGCGGCGCTCGAACACGCGCGCGAAGCCGTAGGCAAAGCCCAGGCACAGCGGCGCGGCCAGCAGCGCCAGTCCGAAAAATTTCGGCAGGGAGCCCAGGTTGGCATAGGCCGGCAGTTGCAGCAGGCCCTGGAACACCGACGCCACGATCGGGATGTGGACCAGGTACAGCGAGTAGGAAAAGCCGCCGATGCGCACCAGCGCACGCTGCTCGAACAGGCGGCGCAGCGGCCGGCCCGGCGCCAGCCCGCTCAGCGCCACCAGCAGGGCCGCGCTGAAGGCGCCGGTCAGCGGATCGACCAGCGCGAAGCGGCCGGCGAATTTGACCGCGCTGGCGGGATCAACGATGAAATAATGGTGTATCACCCCCGCCAGCAGCGCCAGCAGCATGGCGGCCGCCACCCACGCATGGCGCTGCATCTGCGCGCGCCACGCCGCAAACGGCTGGCCGTGCGCCAGCGCGGCGGCGGCGATGCCGAGCACAAACAGCGCGATGAAATACGGCGGCTGCGGCACCGAGGCGTCCAGCAGCGGCAGGCGCGGATAGGCGCCCGACAGCCGGGTCAGGCCCCAGGCCAGCGCAATGCTCACCGCCAGCAGCACGCCCAGGCCGTAGCGGCGCAGCAGCCAGATCAGCAGAGGAAAGGTGAAGTACAGGTGCCACTCGCAGGCGATGCTCCAGAACGCCCCGTTGATGTTGTTGTACTGGCCGTAGATATCCTGCAGCAGCAACAGGTTGCTCCACCAGACCTGGCTGGACATGGTGGCGGTCAGCCCCAGGTCATGGCGGCCCCATGCCGCCAGCGGCACGAAGCAGTTGACCAGCAGGATCAGGGCCAGCGTGGCCATGTAAGGCGGCAGGATGCGGAACGCGCGGGCGGTGAAGAATGACGACCAGCCGGCGGCAACCCGGTAGCCATGGCGCACCGCCGGCAGCGCCAGGCAGTAGCCGGACAGCACCAGGAAGATATCGACGCCCAGGTGCATATACATCAGCAGGTTTAAGGGCAGAGCGGCCCAGAAGGTCTGCGCCTGCCAGCCGACGGCAAACAAATAGATGTGGCCAAACATCACCCACAAGGCCGCCAGCGCTCGCAGGCCATCGAGAAACAGCAGCCGCTCGGCCTCGGCGGGCAGCGCGGTCTGGTTCAAGGCTTGGGCGCGCCGCCCAGCAGGAAGGCCAGCTTCGGCTTGGCCTTGGTGATGCCGCTGGTGCTGGCCGTGGCGCTGGGCGCCGGGGCGGCCTTGGTGGGCTCGTAGGGTTTCAAAAACCATGGATCGACCTTCTCGCGGCGTGGCGGACCGCCGCCGCCGAGGCTGCGCGGCGGACGTTCGCCGCGTTCGGCGCCGCGGCCGGCCGGGGCGCGGCCCAGGTCTTCGCTGCGGCGCGGACGGCGTTCGCCGCGCTCGTCGGCAAAGCTCGGCGCCGGGTTGAAGCCTTGCGGCTCGCCGCGCTTGATGGTCTGCTTGATCAGTTTTTCGATGTCGGCCAGCAGGCGCTCGTCCTTGTCCGAGTAGATCGAAATGGCGTCGCCCGAGGCGCCGGCGCGGCCGGTGCGGCCGATGCGGTGCACATAGTCTTCGGCGTTGTACGGCAGGTCGTAGTTGATCACGCACGGCAGGTCGGAGATGTCCAGGCCGCGCGCGGCCACGTCGGTCGCCACCAGGATGTCGATCTCGCCCTTCTTGAACGCGTCCAGGGCGGCCATGCGCTCCTGCTGCGTCTTGTCGCCGTGGATGGCGACCGCCTTCATGCCTTCGCGTTCCAGCTCGCGCGCCAGGCGCGAGGCGCCGATCTTGGTGTTGGAGAAGATGATCACCTGCTTCAGTTCGCGCTGGCGCAGCAGGTGCGCGGTCAGCGCATGCTTCTGGTTCTCGGCGATTTTATAGACCACCTGGGTGACCTTGTCGGCGGTCTGGTTGCTGCGCGCCACTTCGATGGTGATCGGGTCGGTCAGGAAGGTGTTGGCCAGCTTCTTGATTTCCGGCGAGAAGGTCGCCGAGAACATCAGGTTCTGGCGCTTCTTCGGCAGCAGGTTGATGATGCGCTGCAGGTCCGGCAGGAAGCCCATGTCCAGCATGCGGTCGGCTTCGTCCATGACCAGCATCTGCACCTGGCCCAGGCTGATGTTCTTCTGCTCCACGTGGTCCAGCAGGCGGCCCGGGGTGGCGATGACGATTTCGACGCCGCCCTTCAGGATCACGGTCTGCGGCTTCATGTCCATGCCGCCGAACACCACGGTCGAGCGCAGCGGCGTGTGCTGGGCGTAAGCCTTGACGTTCTCGGCCACCTGCACCGCCAGTTCGCGGGTCGGCGTCAGGATCAGCGCGCGCACCGGATGGCGCGCCGGCGAGGTGCTGGCGCTGGCGTGGGCCAGCAGCATCTGGATGATCGGCAGCGAGAAGCTGGCGGTCTTGCCGGTACCGGTCTGGGCCGCGCCCATGACGTCGCGGCCTTGCAGCAGCACAGGAATGGCCTGCGCCTGGATCGGCGTCGGGTGCTCGTAGCCCTGGTCGTTCAGCGCACGCAGGATGTCCGGCGACAGGCCGAAATCGGCGAAGCGCACGGTGGCTGGGGCGGCAACGACAGGCTGCTCGGATGGGGACGGGGTAGTGATCTCGGTATCGGACATAATGTGGACGGATGGTGAAGCGCCGTAAACTATACCCTAATTTCTGGCAACTGCGCTAAAAACCGCCAGGTTTATGCTGAAACTATTGCATCAATGGCATGTATAATAGCCGGCTGACCTGAATCTGGATGAATGCGTACCCCTGCCATGCCCGTGTCTCTCTCGACGTTACGCCGCCTCCTGCTTGTCTGCCTGCTGGCATCCTTTTTGGCTCCCCTGCTGCCACCGGGCGTCGCCGGCGCCGCGCCGGCGCCGTCATTGCGCTTCAAGAAACTCGGCCCCCTCGGCGGCGACGAACCGTCGATGCTGTCGCTGATCCAGGACCGCAAGGGCTTTGTCTGGGTCGGCACCCACACCAACGGCCTGTACCGCTATAACGGCTACCAGGCGGTCAAGTACACCAACAACCCGTCCGACCCGACCAGCCTGCCGCACGACCGCGTCTCGGCCATCTTCGAGGACAAGCAGGGCCGGGTGTGGGCCGCGACCCAGAACGGCCTGGCGCGCTTCAATCCCGAGACCAACAACTTCACCACCTTCACCACCGAGCTGGCGCCAAAGAACCACCGCATCGTCAAGAACATCATTTCCGACGGCAAGGACGGCCTTTGGATCGGCACCTGGGGCGGCCTGCAGCACTTCGATCCGGCCCAGGGCAAGTTCGACGCCGTCTACGCCCACAGCGACAACGATCCCGACAGCCTGGCCAGCAACGACCTGAACGCGCTGGCGCTGGACGCCAAGGGCGGCGTCTGGATCGGCACCTGGCCCGGCGGGCTGGATTACCTGGCGCCCGGCGCGAAAAAGTTCCGCCACCACCAGGTCGATCCGGCCGCCAAGCCGGACGCCCGCGTCAACATCGTCCGCGCGCTGCAGTTCGACAACGGCGGCGCGCTGTGGATCGGCACCGAGTCCGGCATCATCCGCTGGGACGGCAAGAGCGACTGGGACACGCGCAAGGCGATCGCCTCGCCCTACAGTCGCATCACCAACTTCGGCCTCGACAACAAGGGCGTGCTGTGGGCCACCACGCTGTCGGCCGGCCTGCTGCGCTGGAACGACGCCAACGACATGTTCGACCAGTTCGTGCACGCCGCCGACGATCCCTACAGCCTGCCCGGCGACAACCTGCGCGCGGTGATGCAGGACCGCGGCGGCATGCTGTGGATCGCCTCCTTCACCGACGGCATCGCCATGGCCAACCTGAGCAGCGAAGGCTTCACGCGCCACGTGCCGTTCCGCATCGACAGCCGCTCGGCGCCGGCCAGCAATGCGCTGCTGAGCCTGGCGCGCGCGCCGAACGGCAAGATCTGGCTGGGCGGTAACGTCGGCATGAGCTTGTACGATCCGGCCACCAGCACGGTGCTGCGCAGCTACCACGCCGACGACAAGACGCCAGGCAAGCTGTCGCACTCCATCGTCTACAGCATGTACCAGGACGAGGACGGCAAAGGCCCGCTTTGGCTGGGCACCTCCAACGGCCTGAACCGCCTGGAGACGCCCGACAGCCCGTTCCAGACCATCCACTTCGGCAACACCGCCAGCGACTACATCAACGCCATCGCGCCCGGCGCCGGCGGCATGCTGTGGCTGGCCACCGGCAACAGCCTGATCCGCTACGAGATCAAGACAGACGCCCGCAAGATCTACTACAACGATCCGCAGGACCCGCACTCGCGCAGCGTCAACGGCACCTCGGCGGTGCTGGAAGACCGCCAGGGCCGCGTCTGGGCCGGCTCGGAATGGAACGGCGGCGGCCTCGACCTGCTGGACACCGCCAGCGGCAAGTTCCGCCACTACCGCCATTCATCCAAGGACACGGCCAGCCTCAGCGACGACAACATCGCCAGCCTGCACGAGGATGCGCAGGGTCGCATCTGGGTCGGCACCAGCAAGGGGCTGGACCTGGTGGTGTTCAAGCCGGATGGTTCGATCGCCTTCAAGTCCTACGCGGCCGCCATGCGCGCGCCGAAGATCCTCGCCATCCAGCACGACAACGACGGCAAGATCTGGTGCAGCACCATCGCCGGCCTGTACCGGCTGGAACCGGACAGCGGCAAGGTCACCCAGTTCACCGCCTCGGACGGCCTGACCGAAGGCTTCACCGTCAACTCCTCGTCGTTCGGCGCCGACGGCACGCTGTACTTCGGCGGCGTGCACGGCATGACGGCGGTGACGCCGTCGAAAGTGAAAACCAGCTCGGTACCGCCGCAGGTGGCGATCACCGACATCACCGTGTTCAACCACTCGCTGCAGAACGGCAAGCCGGCCGAGAACGTCAAGGCCGACGGCCCGGTGACGGCGCCCACCGCGCTGACGCTGTCGTCGCAGGCCTCGGTGTTTGCGCTGGAGTTCGCGGCGCTGCATTACACCGAGCCGTCCGGCAACCGCTATTCCTATCAGCTGCAGGGCTTCGACCGCGACTGGGTGGAGACCGACGCCGCCCACCGCACCGCCAGCTACACCAACCTGAATCCCGGCCAGTACGTGTTCCGCGTCAAGGCCGCCAACCACCTCGGCGTGTGGAACAATGTGCCGGCCACGCTGAACATCACCATCACGCCGCCGTTCTGGCAGCGCTGGTGGTTCCGTTCCGGCCTGGCGGCGCTGGTGGTCGGTTCGCTGGTGCTGGCGTACAAGATCCGCATCAACCGCCTGACCCGGCATCAGGCCGAACTGGAGCGGACGGTGGCGGCGCGCACCGCCGAGCTGGAGGAATCCAACCGCAAGCTGGCCGCGCTCAGCACCACCGACGGCCTGACCGGCGTCAGCAACCGCCGCGGTTTCGATCTGGCGCTGGAGGCCGAGTGGCGGCGCGCGGCGCGCACCGGCCAGACGCTGGCGCTGCTGATGCTGGACGTGGACTACTTCAAGAAGTACAACGACCATTACGGCCACCAGGCCGGCGACGCCATGCTGCGCACCGTGGCCGAGCTGATCACCACCCACGGCCGCCGCACCACCGATGTGGTGGCGCGCTACGGCGGTGAAGAGTTCGCGCTGCTGGCGGCCGCCACCGACGCCACCGACGCCTTCGGCGTGGCGGAAGAAATCTGCGGCGAGCTCACCAGGCGGGCTTTGCCGCACGAGCAGTCGCCTTTCGGTATCATGACGATCAGTATCGGTGTGGCGGTGCTGGTGCCGACCGAGGACACCACGCCGCAGGACCTGGTGCAACTGGCCGACCGCGCGCTGTACCGCGCCAAGGAAAAAGGACGCAATATGGCGCTGCTGGCCATGCCGCCGATGTGAGACAAGTATGGATGACCCGAAGCCACAACCCCCCACCCCGCCGGCTCCCGGCGACTGCTGCAGCAGCGGCTGCGTCTACTGCGTGGAAGATTTGTACCAGGAAGAGCTGACGCGCTATCAACAAGCCCTGAAAGACTGGCTGGCGCGCCAGCCGCAATCCTGACGACAGGGGCTGCGCTCAGAACGCCTCCCACTCATCCCCACCCACGGTCTCCTTGACCGGCTTCTTCAGCGCCGACCGCGGCGCCGGCGCCTTGGCGCTGGCCACCACCGCTGGCGGCACCGCGCGCTTGCGTGGCGGCGGGGCCGGACGCGGCGCCGTCTGCGCCGTCGCCAGCAGCTTGAACACGCTGACCACCTCGCTCAACTTGGCCGCCTGCTCCTGCATCGACTCCGCCGCTGCCGCCGCCTCCTCCACCAGCGCCGCATTCTGCTGCGTCACCTGGTCCATCTGCACGATCGCCGTGTTCACCTGTTCGATGCCGGAACTCTGCTCCACGCTGGCCGAGGTGATCTCGCTCATGATGTCGGTCACGCGGGTGATGCTGGTGACGATCTCGTGCATCGTCTCGCCGGCCTGGTTGACCAGTGCCGAGCCGGTTTCCACCTTCTCCACCGAATCGCTGATCAGCAGCTTGATGTCCTTGGCCGCCGCCGCCGAGCGGTGCGCCAGGTTGCGCACCTCGCCCGCCACCACCGCGAAGCCACGGCCCTGCTCGCCGGCGCGCGCCGCTTCCACCGCCGCGTTCAGCGCCAGGATATTGGTCTGGAAGGCGATGCCATCGATCACCGAAATAATGTCGACAATCTTGCGCGACGATTCGTTGATCGAGGCCATGGTGCCCACCACCTGCCCCACCACGTCGCCGCCCTTCAGCGCGATACCGGAAGCCGATTGCGCCAGCTGGTTGGCCTGGCGCGCATTGTCGGCGTTCTGCTTGACGGTGCTGGTCAGCTCCTCCATCGACGATGCCGTCTCTTCCAGCGAGCTGGCCTGTTCCTCGGTGCGCGACGACAGGTCCTGGTTGCCGCTGGCGATTTCCGCCGAGGCCGTGGCGATGGTGTCCGTGCCGTTGCGCACCTGGCTGACCAGGCTTTGCAGGTTGCTGGTCATGTCCTTCAGCGCCTGCATCAGTTGCCCGGTTTCGCAGGAGCTCTTGACGTCGATGTCGCGCGTCAGATCGCCGTCCGCCACGTCGCGCGCCAGCGACACGGCTTCCTGCAGCGGCCTGGCGACGATGCGCGCCACCCACAGCGCCAGCACGATGCCGATGCCGATGTTCACCACCAGCAGGATCACCGAGGTAATGCGCGCGCTCTGGTACACCGCCGACGCCGCCTCGCTGGCGGCATCGCCGCCGTCGACGTTCAGTTTGACCAGCTTGTTGATGATGTCGGTGAATTCGGTGATGCGCGAGGCCGACGCGGTCATCACCGCGCGTCCTTCGGCCTTGTTGCCGGAGCGCGACAGCTGCACCATTTTGTCGTGCTCGCCCATATAGGCCGCCACGCTCTTGTCGAAATCGGCGGCCAGGGCCCGTTCCTCGGGGCTGGAAATCAGGGTCTCATAGTTGCTGCGGTGTTTTTTCAGGGCCGCCAGCGCTTCGTCCATGCGCTTCTCATAATTGGCCATCAGCACGGCGTCGTCGTTGAGCAGGTGGGCCAGCTCCCAGCGCCGCAACTCGCCGACGTCGGTGCGCAGGTCCATCACCGCGCGCACACTGGGCATCCAGTTGTCCGCCAGGTCGGTCGACGCCTGGTTGACGCGGCTCATCGACACCATATTGCTGATGCCCAGGATTAGCGTCAGCAACAACACCGCACCGAACGAGACGATCAGTTTGGGGGCGATTCTCAGATCGTAAAACCATTTCATGGCAGATCTCCTGATAGTTGCACCGGATATCCAGTATGCAACTAACAGGAGGCGCGTGCCAGCGACAAGCTGTTGCTGTGTTTTCCACACAACAACTTGCGCTTAAGGACGATTTACAGCTTGCCGTTCAGGGTCAGGAAGACCTGGCGTGGCGCGCCGTTCAGCAGGGTCTGCGCGGTGCCGGTCGGATCGCTGGCCTGGAAGCCGTTGGAACCGATGGTGCTGATGTACTGCTTGTCGAACAGGTTGGTCACGTTCAGCTGCAGCGACAGTTCCTTGGCCCAGCCCAGCGATTTCAGCTTGTAGCCGGCCGACAGGTTGGCCAGCCAGAACGACGGCACGCCGTTGTCATTCAGGTAGGTGTAGTAACGCTTGCCGGTGTACTTGGCGCCGACGCGGGCGAACAACGGGCCGCCTTCATACGACAGTTCGGTGTTGAACAGCTGGCGCGGCGCGTCGACCACGGTCTTGCCGCTGACCGCCACCAGCGTGGTGCCGTCCATGTAGTTCGACTTGTACTTGGAATCGTTGAAGGTGTAGGAGTTGAACCAGCTGAACTCGCGGTTGAACTTCCACACGGCGATCGCTTCCAGGCCCTTGGTGTCCACCTTGCCGACGTTGACGAAGGTCGAGGCGCAACCGACGATGCCGGCGCAGGTCGCCACGCTCAGCTGGCGGTCGTCGAAGCGCGCGCTGTACACCGCCAGCGAGCCTTGCAGGCTGGCGCGCTTGAAGCGGTAACCGAGATCGACGTTGGTCGAGGTTTCCGGTTTCAGGTTGCCGACGCCGGCGTTGTAGGCGGCCTGGGTCTGCGAGAACGGACCGGTTACGCCCGGCTGGTGCGCGCGCATGTTTTTCGATGCCGAACCGAACACTTCATCGTCGCCGGTGACCGCGTAGTTGAAGCCGGCTTGCGGCAGGAATTTCTTGTTGGCGTCCAGGTCGCCGGCGGCGCGGGTGCCGACGATGTTGGTGGCCTTGATGTCCACGTCCAGCGCCTTGAAGCCGGCATTGATCTTCAGCTTGTTGTCCATCAGCGCCAGCGTGTCCTGCAGGTAGTACTGCGAGGTGGTGGTGATGAAGTTCTGCTTCCAGTCGGTGGCGAACGGGTTGGTCAGGTAGTACATGGTGTCGGCCGGGCCGGTCACGCCGTAGTAGTTACGGCTGGCGGTGTGGTTGTTACGCTCGCCCCACAGGCCGGCCGTGACGGTGTGGTCGCCGATTTCCCAGCTCAGGTCGCTGGTGACGCCGTCGCGGCCGATGCTGTACTCGGTGGTGCGCAGCGAGATCGGGTTGTTGGCGTCGGTCGGCACGTACGGCGTGTACCAGTGGCCCTGGCCCTTGTTGTCGTGGTGGTAGATGGTGGTTTTCAGGTCCAGGTTCTGGGCCAGGTGCAGGTCCAGCGTCAGGCCGCCCAGGGTGTCCTTGCGCAGGCCGCCGGCCGAGTAGTAGGCGTCGTCCAGGCTGGTGACGCCGCCGGTGAAGATGCCCTTGGCGGCGTTGACCGCGCGCTGCCAGTCGGACTGGTAGTTGTCCCAGTTGTAGCCGAGGCGGCGGATCATTTCCAGCGACAGATCCTGGTAGTCGATTTCCTTGCGGTCCGAGTAATTCAGGAAGCCGGTCAGGCTGTTGTCGCCGAAGTTGAACACGAAGCGCGAGTTCCACTGGTCCTGGTCCTGACCGCCCTGGCCTTTCCATTTGTCGGTGCGCTGGCGGGTGCCGCTCAGGTAGGCCTTGAAGACGCCGTTGATCAGGCCGGTGTCGACGCGGGCGAAGGTGCGCGAGGTCGAATCGCTGCCCACGGTTTGCGCGAAGGTCAGGCCGCGCTCGTCGCTCGGCGCCAGCGTGAAGAACTGCACGGTGCCGCCCAGGTTGCTCGACGAGGCGGTGCCCAGCGAACCGGCGCCTTGCGACACCGACACGCTGCCGATGTTTTCCGACGAGATGGCGCGGCTGATGTGCAGGCCGTTGTTGTTACCGTAGGTCATGTCGCCGAGCGGGATGCCGTCCAGCGTGAAGCCCAGCTGATTCTGGTTGAAGCCACGGATGCTGAAGCGGGTCGACCACTCGTAGGCGCCGAACGGATCGGACGACTGGAAGTTCACGCCTGGCAGCTTCTCCAGCACTTTCAGCGGGCTGGTGCCCGGCAGCGCTTCGGCCAGGTCGGCCTTGTTGATGTTTTGCACCTGGCGCGACTGGCCGCGGCCGGTGATTTCCACGGTTTGCACCGGACCGGCCATGGCGGCGACAGCGGCGCTGTCATCGGCGGCGTCGGCATCGGCGGGAACGGTGGCGGCAGCGTAGGCGGCGTGGCAGGCCAGGGCTTGCAGAACCAGCAGGCACAGAGGTTTCAGGGGGAAGCGCTGTTGCATGATTGTTGTTCTTTCTTGCTAGGTTGGTGGAATATCAACTGGCAAGATTGTAGGAAGAGCATGTGACGATGCGATGACGCCGGCGTGACATCTTGATGACACAGCAACAGTTGTTCATGCAGTCATAGTACGGCTGCGCACGGAAGCGCGGCGGGCGCCGCCTTAGCATGGCTGCAAACAGGAGACATCATGGATAAAGACGTCCAGGCCAAGGGCTGGCTCGGCAAGCTCGGCCCCGGCCTGATCACCGGCGCCGCCGACGACGACCCGAGCGGCATCGCCACCTACTCGCAGGCCGGCGCGCAATTCCGCTACGGCATGCTGTGGACGCTGCTGCTGGCCTACCCGCTGATGGTGGGCATCCAGGCGGTCAGCGCGCACATCGGCCGCGTCAGCGGACATGGGCTGGCGACCAATATCCGCCGCCACTTCCCGGCCTGGCTGCTGTACACGCTGGTGGCCTTGCTGCTGCTCGCCAACACCATCAACATCGCCGCCGACATCGCCGCCATGGGCGAGGCCGCCAGCCTGGTGCTGGGCGGCGGCGCGCACTGGTATGCGGCCGGCGCCGGCGTGCTGTCGGCGGTGCTGCAGGTGATGCTGCCCTACCGCAGCTACGTGCGGGTGCTCAAGTGGCTGACGCTGGCGCTGCTGGCCTACGTCGCCACCGCGCTGACGCTCAGGCTGCCGTGGCCGGACATCCTGCATGCGGCCGTGCTGCCTTCGCTCAGCTGGAACAAGGATTACATCACCACCGTGGTGGCGATCTTCGGCACCACCATCAGCCCTTACCTGTTCTTCTGGCAGGCCTCGCAGGAAGTGGAAGACCTGCATGCCGATCCCGACGCCCAGCCGCTCAAGCACGCCACGCACCAGGCCAGCGAGCAGCTCAGGCGCATCAAGATCGACACCGTCACCGGCATGGGCTTTTCCAACCTGGTGGCGATGTGCATCATGCTGACCACCGCCGTCACACTCGGCGCCCACGGCGTCACCCACATTGCGTCGTCGGCGCAGGCGGCCGAGGCGCTGCGGCCGATCGCCGGCGACTTCGCATTCGCCCTGTTCAGCATGGGCATCATCGGCACCGGCCTGCTGGCGGTGCCGGTGCTGGCCGGCTCGGCCGCCTACGCCATCGCCGGCGCCATGCGCTGGAAGAACAGCCTGGAGTTGCAGCTGGCTGGCGCGCGCAAGTTCTACGCCATCATCATCGGCGCCACGCTGGGCGGCACGGCGCTGTGCTTCACCTCCATCGACCCGATCCAGGCGCTGTTCTGGAGCGCGGTGGTCAACGGCGTGATCGCGGTGCCGGTGATGGTGGTGGTGATGCTGCTGGCCGTGCGGCCGGCCGTGATGGGCGAGCTGGTGATCTCGCGCCGCCTGCGCGTGCTGGGCTGGCTGTGCACCGGTGTGATGGCGCTGGCGGTACTGGCGATGTTTGCCACGCTGGGGTAAGCTGCGGTTTTCCCCGGAGGTGCGATGCGACGCTGGTTTGCCCTGACCTTGACTGTGCTGCTGGCCTTGACGATGACGCTGCCCGCGCTCGCCATTGACCGCCCCTTCCCCGCCAACATCCTGCGCGGCAAATTCACGCCCGGCTATTTTCCCGACATTACGCTGGACGGCAAGCCGCGCCAGCTGTCGCCGTCCGCGCGCATCTTCAACCAGGACAACCGCATCGAGATGCCGGCCGCCGTGCGCGGCGCCGACCTGGTGGTCAATTACACGGTGGATGGCATGGGCTATATCGACCGCATCTGGATACTGACGGCGGACGAAGCGGCACAGCCGGTGCCTGCGGCTAAATAACGAAGTCCGGCTGCGCTTGCGGCGCGGCGCGGTCGCCGGCGAAATGCAGCAGGTCGTCCGCCAGTATCGGCCGCGAAATATGGTAGCCCTGCAGATAATGGCAGCCCATCTTTTCCAGGATCGCGGCCTGCCCCGCCGTTTCCACGCCCTCCGCCACCAGTTGCAGGCCCAGGCTGTGGCCCATGGCGATGATGGCGTGCACCAGGCTGTTGCTGCGCTCGCTATGCTCGATATCCATGACAAAGGCGCGGTCGATCTTCAGCGTGTTCAGGTGGAACTGCGTCAGATAGCTGAGCGAGGAATAGCCGGTGCCGAAGTCATCCAGCGAAATGCCGACGCCCAGCGCGCGCAGCTGCGCCAGCACGGTCTGGACGTTGGCGGCGTCCTCGATCAGCACGCGCTCGGTCAGCTCCAGTTCCAGCTGGTGCGGCGACAGGCCGTTGCGGATCAGCGCCTGCGACACCAGCGTGACAAACCCAGGATCGGCCAGCTGCCAGGCCGAGACGTTGATGCTGATGGTCACATCGTCCAGTACGCTGTGCTTCCACAGGCCGACCTGGCGGCAGGCCTGCTCCAGCACCCAGGTGCCCAGCGCGATGATCATGCCGCTGTCCTCGGCGACCGGAATGAAGCGGTCCGGCGGCATCGGCCCCAGCAGTGGACTGTTCCAGCGCAGCAGCGCCTCCACCTTGGTCAGCTTGCCGGTGTGGGCGTTGGTGATGGCCTGGTAGACCAGGTAGAACTCGTTGGCCTCGATGGCGTCGCGCAAGGCGCCGTCGATCGCCAGGGCGTTCTTGGCGACGGCGTTCATGGCATCGTTGAACACGCGCCGCTCGCCGCGGCCGGCTTTCTTGGCCGCATACATGGCGATGTCGGCGTTGCGGATCAGGGTATCGCTATCGGCGCCGTGGTGGGGATAGCAGGCGATGCCGACGCTGGCCGTGACGCTGATCGCATGGTAGGACAGCTCGAAGCCTTTGGCCATGGCGGCGATGACGGCGTCGGCGCAATCGATGGCCATCTGCTCGGCGCTGTTCGGCGCCAGGTCGGCAATGACGATGATGAACTCGTCGCCGCCGAAGCGGGCCAGCACGTCGGTCGGTCGCAGCAGGTGATGCAGGCTGTCGGCGGCGTTGCGCAGCAGCTCGTCGCCGGCGGCATGGCCGAAGGAATCGTTGACGCGCTTGAACTTGTCCAGGTCGATGAACAGCACCGCGCATTCGCGGCCCACCGCGGCGGCCTTTTTCACTTCCTCCGTCAGCCGGACCGACAGCGCGTGACGGTTGCAATAGCCGGTGACGGGATCGACGCGGGCGGCCTGGTACAGCAAATCGTCCTTCTTTTTACGCTCGCTGATGTCCAGCAGCTGGACCAGGCAGTACAGGCGGCCGCGCTCGACGTACGGCGAGCCCAGCAGCTCAACCGGCAAATGATTGCCATTTCGCAACTTAAAGATGGCGGTATCGGCGATCGGATACTCCGCGCCGTCGGCCTCGAAGCGGAAGAAATAGTGGTCGGCCATCTCGCGCGTCAGGCCCGGCAACAGATCGCAAACATGCAAACCGATCAACTCTTGTGCGCTGTTAAAACCTAGCAACTTTGCACACCGTTCATTGGCGACGTGGATATAGCCGCGCCGGTCGCGGATCAGAAATCCATGGCTGAGGCTGTCGATGGTGCGGGCGTAACGTTGCTGGATTTCATCCTGGACCGCGTAGATCAGGCCGAGCATCGTCAGCACCTTGAGAATGCTGGTGCCGACAAACCACACTTTATAAAGGTCCGGGCTGAGGCTGGCCGCCGAGAACAAATTAAAACCGCCGCGCAGCATCAGCGTCAGGCCCAGCCAGCGATAGCGATTATTAACGCTGACCAACCGCGAGCCCCCCCATAACATCACCAGGCCTAAAGCCGCCGCGCTGCCGGGCGGCAGCCATGCATTATTCAGGTGCCAGAGGTAATAAAAAAAGCCGCTGAGGGTCAGAATAACCGGCAGCATCCAGCGCACGTGATAAGCGCGTAATTTGCCGATAAAAAATTGCGTGCCCGACCAATAACCAGCCATGCCGACGGTTAAACACAAGGCGCATAAATACAGCTGCAATTCCAAGGGAATAAGGCCGGCGCCGCCAAACCATATAATTCCACCGGCCATAATCGCCAATTGGCCGGCGCCCCAGAATAAGGCGTGTTTTTCCTTGCGCTGCATCAGCCATAGGAAAATCAGTAATGCGCTCAAGATGGAGTCGGCGGTAAATTCCACCACCATTGCTGTGAGATAGCCTGGTTCTGCGCTCATTGACGTTCTGCGCCCGGCGGGCGGATCAAGATGACTACCTGCATTGTAAGCTGAAAGGCAAAGTCATGCTAAGAATTAGCATAAACCAGCCAGTTTTCAGCTTGCGCCCTACACAAACAGGGAGATCGCCAGGGTCCACATGATCAAGGCGATAATGCCGTCCAAAATCCGCCAGGCATTGGGACGGGAAAATATTGGCGTCAAATAACGCGCGCCCAGCCCCAAACTGCTGAACCATATGGTCGATGCCAACATTGCCCCAAGAGCAAAATACCAACGTCCAGCGCCGGCTTGCTGGCCGCCTATCGAACCTAATAAAACCACGGTATCGAGATAAACATGGGGATTTAATAAACTGAACGCCAGCATCGCTGCAATAACCGCACGGCGATCCGGTGCAGTATCATTCTCATTCGCCGACATTACGCCAGGATTCAATGCGGAGCGCGCCGCGCGCAATCCATACCAGAATAAAAATACGAATCCCGCTATTTTTATCCAGAATAAAAGGCCAAGCGCTTCAGTAATCAGTTTCCCCATGCCGGCAACGCCGGCGCCAATCAGCACCACGTCGCAGATAATACAAATGGCGATGCAGGTCAGAACAAATTGCCGTTTCAGCGCCTGCCTGAGTAAATAGGCGTTTTGTGAACCAATCGCAACGATCAGGCTGCCGCCCAAACCGATGCCCTTCAAAAAAGCAGTGAATTCCATGACCTTCTCCGTGCAAAAAACCGCCAGATTACGGCCTGCCGGAAGATAAGTATAATTAATATTATTTGCCAAATATTAGGTGAGCTAATGAGTCGCGTAGACTACCGGGGACTGGCCGCGCTCGATGCGGTGATCGATCATGGCAGCTTTGACAAGGCTGCCGCCGCGCTGTCGATCACCCAATCGGCAGTGTCGCAGCGCATCCGCATGCTGGAAAACAGCGCCGGCGAGCTGCTGATCATCCGCAGCCAACCGCCCTCGCCGACCGAAGCCGGACAGCGTTTGATCGCCCATTACCGCCAGGTTCGACTGCTGGAATCGGCGCTGGACAAGCGCCCCGGCGACGCCGATGTCCGCCCGGAAATCGCCATCGCCGTCAACGCCGACAGCGCCGCGACCTGGCTGCAGGAAGCCGTCACGCCGCTGATGCGCCGCGGCGACTGCCTGCTGCACATCCACCTGGACGATCAGGACCACACCCTGACCATGCTGCGCGAAGGCCGCGTTTTCGGCTGCGTGACCAGCGAAACCGCCCAGGTGCCGGGCACCACCGTCACGCCGCTGGGCGTGATGCGCTATTTATGTGTGGCCAGCCCGGCCTTCGCCACGCGCTGGTTTCCGGCCGGCATGCATGCACAGGCCGTGCAGCAGGCGCCGGCGCTGAATTTCGACCGCAAGGACATGCTGCAAACCCGCTTCATCGCCCAGCACACGGGCTATACGGGCCGCTATCCGCACCACGCGCTGGCCAGTTCGGACGGTTTCGTACGTTTTTTGGAGGGAGGATTGGGCTACGGCATGCTGCCGATCCCGCAATGCGAGCGGCAGATGAAGGAAGGAACGCTGGTCGACCTGGCGCCGGGCGAATGGCTGGATATCCCGCTGGTGTGGCATATGTGGGACATCCAGACCCCGTTCACGCGCGCTTTGTCGGATAACTTGATCGCAACTGCACGCAACTGCCTGATTTAAGTCGCCCACTCCTCGCGCACGCGTGCTTCCCACGCAT
Source organism: Duganella aquatilis (assembly GCF_009674565.1). Classification (GTDB taxonomy): domain Bacteria; phylum Pseudomonadota; class Gammaproteobacteria; order Burkholderiales; family Burkholderiaceae_D; genus Rugamonas; species Rugamonas aquatilis. Next base: position 176,789 of record NZ_WKJL01000009.1, on the reverse strand, counting down.
CCGCGTCAGGCTGGTGCAGATAGCGTTCCTCGGACGCCGGCGCCGTCATCTGCGGGCCGATGCGCTGGTAAATCATCACGCTGGTCCAGGACAAGGTGCCCGGCGCATGCGTTTCCAACAACCGGAACGCCGGGTGCTTGATCGGATAAGTGGTGGTGGTGACCAGCGCGCCTTCCGGCAGCTCGCGCGCCAGCTTGTTGCTGAGCGCATCCATCAGCGGCCCGAAACAGGTGCTGTACAGGAACACCAGGCTGGCGCCGCGCACATCCACCTTGAACATATCGCTCTCGATGAAGGCGATGCGCGATCCCAGTTCCAGCAGATGGCGGCCCGTGGTCTGGGCGCCGGACGGCAGCAGCAGCGGCGCGTCCGCCAGCAGCGGCTGCGGCAGGGATTCCAGCCCCTGGCGATTCAGCGTCAGCAAGCTCACCAGCCGCTCCTGCGCCAGGCGATGGCGGTAGGTCATCAGCTCGATGCCGACGCAGCGCGTGAACGGCAAGGTCAGCGCGGCTGTCATCACCACCTTGCCCAGGCCGCTGCCCAAATCGACCATCACGCCGCCCGGCGGCAGGAAGGGTTTGACCGCATCGAAGTAATTTTCCAGCTCGAAGCGCTGCATTTCGCCGTAGATGAGACCACCTTCCTGTATCAGCCAGGCGCGGACTTCGTCGTCGGAAATGTCTTCCAGCTCGCGGAAGCCGGGCAGCGGCGCCAGCTTGGGCAGCATGCCCAGCGGCAGGATGCTGGCCGGCAGCGTGCCGATCATCACGCTCAGGTGGGGACGCAGGCGTTGCAGCAGATAATCCTGCCGGTCCGGCCTTTCCAGGCAGGCGCGCAGCGCGTAGCCGATTTCCAGGAAGGACAGGAAAGGCGAATCCGGCGTCAGCTCCAGCGTGGGCCGGGCGTGCGATTCGCCGCCCTGGATGCTTTGGAACAGCGCCTCAAAGATATCGGCGGGCTGGCGGAAGCGCTGCACCGGCTCGGTGGCGCGATTTTCAGTACGAAAACGAGGCTGCAGGGTCGTGCTATTCATGCGAACGAGGATTGCACTTCTCGTTAGTTTTGTAAATAGAACATCACGCCGGACGCAACGGCTTTAGCATCTTTGCAACATCTTCATAGTGCGCCTGCCAGCCGGAAGCCGCCAGCTTGGGCGCACACACCGGGCAGACTTCGAAGGAATTGCAGTCGTGTTGCAGCTCGACGTACAGGCGGCCGATGACCGGCTTGCCGGCGTACGAATCCGTCATTACCGGACGCGACTTGAGCGACGGCTTGGCCACGGCCGGCACGAAATCGGCGCCGCCCGGCGGCAGCCAGCGCTCGAACGCTTCGACCGGCTTACCATCCGGCACGTACCAGGATTTGCGTTCGCCATTCCAGCGCGCGCCGAGCGCCTTGGCTTCTTCTTTTTCCGCGAACGGCACTTTTAAAAACATCATCTCAATTACTCCGCGACAGCAAGATTGTTATTTTACTGTCTGCCGCTTATATTGGCGCATATGAACCGCATCCACCGCGCCACCGCCGCCGACCTCAACGACGCCCGCCATCTGCTGCACGAATATTTCGACGCCATCAACGTCGTGCTGCGCGATGACGACGACGCCATCCGCGCCTTCCTCAACGACGCCAGCTCGGCCATGTGGATCGCCTACGTCAACCATCCGCCGGCCGCCTGCGTGGCCATGCGTCCGCTGGCCGAAGTGCCCGGCGCCACCGAGTGCAAGCGCCTGTACGTCAAGCCGGACTATCGCCGCCTGGGCCTGGCCGATGCGCTGATGGACGCGCTGGAAACTCACGCGGCCCAGGCCGGCCATGACGCCGTCTACCTCGACACCAAGGACGACCTGATCGGCGCCATCAAGCTCTACGACCGCCTCGGCTACGAACGTTGCGCGCGCTACAACGACAATCCGCAGGCCACCATTTTCATGCGCAAGCGCTTGCGCTGACGTTTTCGCAAAGGCCGGCGCAACAATCGGTGCTGTATGCGAAAATGGCGGTATGCCTACGATAGAACCTCTTACCCTGACGCTGGCGGAGCTGGCCGAACGCTGGAACATGCTGCCGCAAGAAGTGCTGATCTCGCCGCACGCCCTGCCCATGTATTTTTACTTTGACGGGCTGGTGTTCGACTTCAACGACAAATGGCACCGCGCCAACGGCGACGTCAGCATCGTGCAGACGCTGGAAGGCCACAAGACGCGCCAGTCCACGCTGGAAATCGACCTCCAGCGCCAGACCATGCACAAGCGCGGCCTGCTGAAGCTGACGCAATGGGAAGAAGCGCTGAGCGACGAGGAAATGCAGAGCCAGCAAGCCGAGTCCGACCGGCTGACCGCTGAAATCGCGCGCCTGGCCGAGCTGCTGCAAAAACGCGCCGAAGAACGCCAGCGCCGCGTGCGCAATGGCCTGCTGCGCACCGCGCCGCGCACGCTGAGCGAAATCGCCGACCGCGGCCAGACCCGCTTCCCGCAATTCGCCTACATGCCGCACACGCCCAATCGCCCGGCCGGCGAGACGCCCGCCATCGCCGAAGGCGCCGTGGTCGCGCTGGAAGACGGCTTCCCGCTGAAAGAATTCCTGACCGGCGCGGACCTGGTGGTGTCGATGCTGGATGTCCGCGCCGTCGAAGACGCCGCTACGTAAGCGCAATCCGTTTCTGCTCGCGCGCCGAGCGGTAGATTGCCTCGATGATGCGAATGTCGCGCAAGCCTTCTTCGCCCGGCACGATCGGTTCCTTGTTGTTGATCACACACAGCGACAGATGGTCCAACTGGCCGGACCATTGCGTCGCGCCCGGCCCCGGCGGCGGATTGACCGGTGTGCTGCGGTCCTGTCCCACCCACAGCTTGTTGCCGTCGTAGCGCGTGCCCGGCTCCAGGTCGATGCGGCCCTTGTCGCCCATCAGCAGGATGTGGTTCTGGTTGGCGCTGTACATCGACATGCACGATGCAATAACGCCGGACGGGAATTCCAGCTGGAACTCGATCATGTCCTCCACCTCGCGGAAGCGCGGATCGTTGCGGTCCGTGGTTTCCTTGGCGTAGACTGAGACCGGTTCCTCGGCCGTCATGTAACGTGCGGCGTTCAGCGCGTAAATGCCGATATCCATCAGCGAACCGCCGCCAGACATGGCTTTCTTCAAGCGCCAGGAATTCGGGTTGCCGGCCGTGAAACCGTGCTCGGAACGGAAATAGCGCAGCTTGCCGATCTCGCCTGCGCGGGCGCGGCGGCGCGCTTCCAGGTTGTAGGGCTCGAAGTGGCAGCGGTAGCCGATCATTAGCTTCTTGCCGGCTTTCTTGCAGGCGGCGATCATGGCCTCGCATTCGGCCGACGAGACCGCCATCGGCTTCTCGCACATCACGTGCTTGCCGGCAGCAGCGGCGCGGATGGTGTACTCGGCGTGCATCGATACGGGCAGGCAGACGTAGACCACGTCGATGTCCGGATTATCCTTGATGCTATCGAAATTCTTGTAATCGTAAATGCTGCGTTCCGGCACGCCATACTCGGCCGCCACGCGCCTGGCCTTGACCGGGTCGCCGCTGACCAGCGCCACCAGCTTGCTGTGCTGGCAGTTCTTAAACTGCGGAATGATGATCCCCAGTCCATAACCGCCCAGTCCGACAATCGCATAGCCCAGCTTGCGGTCGGGCGTTGCCGCCATCACCGGAAGCCCGGCTGCCGAGAGCGTGATAGCGCTACCAGCAGCAAGCACGACACCGCGTCGATTCAAATCAATCATCTCCTCACTCCTTTATTGGGGTTGTGGAGATGATTTTAGTACAAGAACAACCCTACCGCGCTACTCGCCTTCGATATCTGCGCCAGGGCCACATCCAGCGCCCGGGCGGCTGGCACATTCACGTCCGGCTGCACGCCGGTGCGCTCCCAGTTGGCTTGGGTAAGCGGGTCCACACTGCGGCCGATAACGCCTTTTCATCCAGCCCGGCATAGTCGCCACGCTTCAGATGCGCGCGCAGACCATCCGCCAACAACCTGCCTTTGGCCGGAAAGACGTACGTATCTTGCAGCTTCTGCGCGTAATCCTCAACCATCTTGGTACGCGCAGCATCGTCAAACGACGCCGCATTCGCGGCTTCACCAAAAAACTATATCGCTTGACGCTATATCGACTTCCGATATACGATTATCCCATCGCAACCTTTGGGATGAACGTGATGATCGAAGTGAACAACCTGAATAAGTCGTTCGGCAAACTGCGGGCGTTGAACAATGTGTCCTTCAAGGCAGGCAACGGCAGCATCACCTGCATGCTGGGCCCGAACGGCGCCGGCAAGACCAGCCTGCTGCGCACCTTGCTCGGCCTGATGCCGCGTGACAGCGGCACGGTCTACGTGGACGGCATCGACCCAGCCGCCAACGCCCAGACCGTACGCGCCTCGATCGGCTTTCTGCCGGACCAGGTCGGCCTGTACGACCGTCTGACCGCACGCGAATACCTGACCTACTTCGCCCGCCTCGGCGGCATGGACCAGCAACAAGCGCAAGCACGCGTTGCCGAAGTTGCCGCGCTGTTCGACATCGAAACCCTGTTGAGCCGCCGCACCATCGGCTTCTCGCAAGGCGAAAGGATGCGCGTTTCGCTGGCCCGCGCCACACTGGCGCGACCGCAGAACCTGATCCTGGACGAGCCGACGCGCGGACTGGACGTAATGAGCACCCGCACCTTGCGCAAAGCCCTGCTGTCGCTGCGCGCATCGGGCTGCTGCATCCTGCTGTCGACGCACATCATGCAAGAGGTGGCGCAACTGAGCGACCACATCATCGTCATGGCGCGCGGCACGGTGATCGCATCCGGCTCGCAGCAGCAACTCCGGCAAGCATCCGACGCGGACGACCTGGAAGATGCTTTCGTCAACCTGGTGGCCACCGCCGAAATGGAGTGCGCATGAACGTCCTCACCACCGTACTGGGCAAAGAACTGCGCGAAAGCATGCGCGACCGCCGCACGCTGATCATGCTGGGCGTGTGCGTCGTGGTCTATCCGCTGCTGCTGGCGCTGCTGCTGACCAAACAGATTCGCGCCGCCGAGCCACAACAAACCTTCATCGAAGTGGCGCTGCATGAATCCTCAGCGCCGCTGTCCGCCTACCTGACGCAGCACCACGTCAACGTGCACACGGTGCGCGACGCCGGCGAACTGTCACGCAGTCCGTCCGCACAGGAAGGCACCGTAGGGGTCGCAATGGAAGGCAGCGAGGACCTGACCGTCTACTACGACAGCACGACCGTCAAAACCGAAGCGTACCAACGCCTGCTTGGCTTGCTGCGTGATTTCAATACCCAGCAATTCGCCCGCGCGCATCCGGAGGCCGCGCAATTGCCGCAACTCAGCGAACAAGACATCAGCTCCAGCGCACTGCGCGCCGGCGACCAGATCAAGGGCTTCATCGGCATGCTGTTCATGCCCGCCTTCTTCTTTTGCATGAGCACGGTGATTGACGCCACCGCCGGCGAAAAGGAACGCCGCACCGCCGAAGTGCTGCTGGCGCAACCGCTGTCGCCGGTATCGCTAATCGCCGGCAAATGGCTGAGCGCGTCGCTGATCGGTGTCGTGGGATTGAGTGCCGAGCTGCTGCTGGTGCACGGGCTGATGCTGTCGCTGCCATTGGAACAGATCGGCATGTCGTGGACGGTGAACACGGCGGAAATTATCGGACTGTGCATCGCCAGCGCCAGCCTGCCGCTATTGGCCGCAGCCGTGGAAATGGCCCTGGCCATCAATGCAAAAACCTACAAGGAAGCACAAACCACGGTCGGCCTGACCGCCATGGTGCCGTTGCTGATTTCGGTGCTGGCAGGCGTATCGGGCGTCGCCTCGCACATAGCACAGGCGCTGCCGATGCTCAGCAACCATTACCTGTTGCAGCAACTGGCCTCCGGCGCACATCCCGGCCTGATGCATTACGGCAGCGTCTTCCTGATCAACTTGCTGTGCTCGGCGCCGTTCCTTGCCTTCGCGGTAGCACGCATTTCCCGCCCTGGCTACTTGGCGAATGCCTGAGAAACACCGCTATTTCTTACTCAAAAATTCCGCATCAGGATCGAGGTCGGGGAATTGACGAATCACCGGCCTCATCAACTCCTCGTACACATGCATGACGGTCCTCAGCGCTCCCTGCGTCAGCGCCCTGATATCCTCATCCTTGCCCTGCTGATCAAGCGTCGACAACAAATCGTTGATCGATGCATTGATCTTCTGGATATCGTCCATGACGGTGGTCGCGACTTCTTTTTGCACGCTAGCGCTCCTGGGATTGAATTCGAAATAAACCAATGACGATGTTACAAAACTAAACAATTAGCCAATAGACAAGGGGTAGAATATTTCAGGGATGGCTTAGTAGTTTTTTATTAACGCACGGAGATTATCATGAAAGTTATCGGATTGAGCCTGGCCGCCGCCGTCGTATGGTCTTCCGCTGTTACTGCGTATGCCCAGCAACAAGAACAGGCCATCAGCGCGGCCGAGACGCCGCCCGCCATCGACACCGTATCCGTCACGGCAAAGCGCTTCCACATGGAACCGATTGAATTCACGGACTACGAATACGCGTATCGCATCAGCAACGGCGACGTGGTGAATTTCAGCCGCCGGGTGTTGCATTTCTACGTGACGATTAAGGGCCAGCCGCCGGTGGAGATCTTCCCCACTGCCCCGGACCAGTTCGTCACCAAAGGCGGCGCCAAGCTCGTCTTCACTGAAAACGGCGACGCGCTGAACATCGACCACTACGAGGCGATCCAGGGCGCCTCCGGATTACCGGTCGCAACCGTGCAAGAAACGCCGAAATAGAAAAAATAATAGCTGCCCAAGAGCAGCTATTGAAAGATGGTAGGCCCTCCCAGAGTCGAACTGGGCACCAACGGATTATGAGTCCGTTATCGCGATATATACAAGCGCGTTTTCAAGCAGCTCGCTGGATAAACTAGCCACTCAACGGTCTGCGAGTACGTCTCTGATCACGTCATGCAAGCGTTCCGAAAACGCAGCGAAGCTTGGCATAGCGCTTGCACCCTGGACGTCGAATTCCACCCCATCAAGCCACGCACTCAACTCATTAGCATTTTTTTCCCCGCCTAGAGCATCCGCCAATTGAGCTTTGGCTGGATGAGGAGCATCGTCGTTACCGGAAATATTTTCCAAAATAGCGCAATGCTGAAAAGGTTGATCTTTCGCGCAGCACAAGAGCCAAGCTTCCGACTTCGGATTCGCGATCATAGGAACGCCTCGCCCAAAGCCAGCACGAGAAAAGCCATCTTTCACTGACTTAAACTTACTTTTCCAAATTAGTGGAGGATCGGATCTCATTCGATCACAATCCCGAAAAAACACAGATACAACCTTGTCACCCTCTGCCTCAACCTTCAAAGAAGCGAGTCCTAAGTCCCAACAATTCACATAATAATATGAAGTCTCATGATCATGATATTTCCCTCTCAATACCATGCTTCGCTTTGATTTTTTACGCTCGTCCGCCAATAACTTTAATTTAGCTTTACTAATAAACCTTATTGATCCCGGAAAGGTACGTAAAGAATAACCGAGCAAAGGCTCTATTATTTTATCTACCAACACGCCCATGGGACCTATAGAAAAAAAATCTTCGCTGCATTCAACCTGTGCATTGTTACATGTTCCGAGATCTGTAGGCCCTTCACCACTTAAGATCAATATCATGCTTTTGTTTTCCCAATTTTAGCTCTTTGAGCAAATTCTTCCGCCTCGTCGAGCGCGACACACCTTTTTGTCAGATCAACTAAATCGGTATCAACAAAAGCTTCGCCAGCCCCCATTACTTCGAGCTTCTCACCAATCCCTGATATTGAAAAAAAAGGTCTTACTCGAGTAATGCCTTTGGGGTTTTTATATACAAACATTACTGAATGACGAGCTATATCATCCTCTAGGTAATTCAGTATCATTGGACTATGAGTAGTGACAACAATTTGCTGAGTTGCATTAACAAGAATCTCAACTAATTTTTCTACTATTTCAGGATTAACGCCGTTCTCAACTTCGTCAAACAACAACAGCGACTTATCAGTCTTAGTTTGAGCAATCAACGCCAAAACACGAAGAAGTCCATCATTAATATGTCTAACTTCAGATTCAACATATTTTCCATCAAAATCCTCAGTAATTGAAAGCCTTTTCCAGCCCCCTTTCGTAGGAGATGTCTTAAAATCAACTACGCGCGGATAAAATTTCCTCAAGATTTCTAGCAATTCACCCTTTGAAGACCCTTTAAAGGAATGAAGAAAGGAGGACAACCGTTCGCCGCCAACTCCAATATCAGTAGTGGAGTCACGGGTACGCTGACGCATAAGATGAGGCGACAACAACTCTAAAGAACGGATTTTCTTTAATGCATCGCGCAAACCTTTCAAAGGCGGAGTAAGTTCGCTATCTCGAAGTTGAGATAACAAAGATCCCTGATAAGTAAAGGTCACCGGGACAGATTCTTTATCATCGATCTTGTAATGACGATCTTTTACTTTAAATATATCTGTATCATAGTTTTTATTTTTATACACAGATACAGATTCAGTAAGACAAGCCATTTCCTTGCGATTTAATGATTGGAGCCAAAAGAGAGTTTCACCGCCCCATTCATAAACCACACCGCCATTAATGTTAGTAGAAGAACTAAACTTAGAAGCTAAATCTCCTATCGACCAACTTCTAGAAGTCAACCATTGCTCAACTTTACCTTCCATAAGTTGAGAAACAAAATCAAAGGCTTGTAAAATAGTCGTTTTACCAGAACCATTCATGCCAATCAAAACTGTAAATTTTGGCAGAGGCAACCGAAACTGCACAAGTGATTTGAAGTTACTCATATGTAACGCCTTAATCATCACAGTACCTTATTTTCATAATATCGGTTCATTCAAACATTAATTTACTTAAAAAAAGATTTTATTTAGTAAAATTTAAATAAATCACGCTAGACAAATCATTCTATAACTTTAGGGAGCCGCTCCGCATACGCGACAAGATGCCCAGCCGAGAAATGAGCATATCGCCGCACCATCTCGGAACTTTCCCATCCCCCTAGTTCTTGCAAAACATTCAAAGGGGTGCCATTTTGAACATGCCAGCTAGCCCATGTATGTCTCAAATCATGCCATCTAAAATCTTCAATACCGGCATCGGCCAAGGCGCGCTTCCACACTGAGGTACTGATCGACACGCACATATGACCGGGACTCGCGAAAGGATACACAGGATGACGACCTTTGCACAATGCAAGTACACGCATGGCATCTAAGTTAAGAGGAACAGCAATAGCTTTTCTAGTCTTCGACTGATCGGGATGAACCCACGCTACGCATCGCTGCATGTCAATTTGGGACCATTGTAAACCAGTCACGTTCGACTTACGGAGTCCAGTAGCTAAAGAAAAAGTCGCCATGAGAGCAATTTGCTCCGGTAAATGACTAAGCAATCGCTGGGCTTCAACCAAAGTCAAGAAACGTACGCGCCTCACAGGTTCCTTTAACAACCGTATCCTTGGGGCTGTTTTAATCCACTCCCACTCCGATGACGCCCTTCTCAGCACTGCACGAAGCAAGGCTAGCATACGATTGACTGTACTGTTTGCAACCCCAGACTTAAGCTTTTTCAAGACAATATCATCGATGACACCCCGATCGATTTGCGACAACGTGAGACCATTAAGATATGGACACAGCCAACGGATAATACACTTATCAGAATGCAATGAAGCTTTGTCAGACTTTTCAAATAACCACCTCTCAGTTGCATCCTCCCACGTCTTAGCCAGTCCTACCTCTACTAGCGATACAACCTGATCAGAAATGTTGGACCCCATCTAAAATACCTCATGATATTTCCACAGGGAAATAATATATCAATACTGAAAATCACTAAAAGGGATACTCCAAGTCGCAGGGCATTCCCGGCGCAGTGGCAAGATACACAACCCCAAGTGCGTTATTGCACCAAGTATCAAGGTTCTCCATGGCATGGCCCTCAATCATCCGAAATGCCGCGTGGACAGCGTCAAGCATGCATGTGCAATTCGGCAGCCGCCAATACTGCAACTCTGGCAGCACGATGCCCCGTGAACGGAAATAGCGCTTTTCGTTTAGGTCACGGCAGTCCATCACCTTGCCGCAATACTTCGAAATGTAGCTCGCCAGTCGGTGAGCGCCCTTCACACCAAATCCGAACGAGTGGGGATCGCGCACATTGGCTTGGCCCATCTGTTGGCCATCCGGCCCGAGGCCAACCACACGCTGCCAAATCGAACGCAACAAGGCGTAGCACTGACGACCACGCACAGCGATATGGAAGTGCAAAGCGCCCCGCTCCTGCTGTTCAATCACCGCCACATAGTGGAACTTCTTCACCTTGCCCAGGCGACGGCAGAACGCCTTAAAATGCTTCGCCGCTCTGTCCCGATCAAGCATATTTTCACGATATGTCAGCGTCACCATACGATCCGCCGAAATGGCCTTGCAGCAGTCACGGACCTTTTGCTTCGCCCGACGTGCGGAAACCTCTTCGCTCGCCTCGCGATTCTCTGACTCACCACGCCTTGCGCGTGGACGGGTAATAGCAGGGCCTACAAACGATTTATCTTTCGTGACCGTCACAACGCACTGACCATCTGGATAAACGCGCTTGCGAGCCGTGTAGGTGTCTTGCCATGCGCCCCTTGTGCGGTCGCCCTGCCACCAGTCCGGTTTCTGTGCATCCCCGTCACGAGCAACCGACGTGAAATCAATTGACGCTAAAGCAGTTTCATAATCTAATTCGTTCATTGGTATTCCTGTGATGGCAGGTTTATCAAGGGCCTCGCTCAGTTCCAGCTGATCGGGGCCTTTTCTTTGGTGCTTCAAAATTCCTTTTTCCCTATGACAGCCACAGTGTTTTACGTGTCTGTGTTCTTAAGTGTTCTCAATACAAGTTTAGGCGGCGCTGCGCGCCGCCGCGCAGGTCGCGAGCGCCCTTCACGGCTGCGCACGCGCCAAATACCAGACCACCAAACACGCCTACGAACCACGTACAACGAAAAGCAACATTCAGAATGGGGCCGGTTGCCGACGTGCCGCAGCGAGGCACTAAACAAGCCTGCGGACTACCCGCTAAAACTTTGGAACCTTGTCGCTCCTCGCTCCGACACGAACAGGCCCCAGCTACAGCTACTTCAACATCAACCACCGGCACCAACTGGCCCCCAAAGATTTTGCCTTCGGCCGCTTGTGCAGCCACCCCGGCATCGTCAGTGAATGCTTCCTGGAGACAGAACGAAATACGGCCCCTGCAGGAAAAATATCCACAAATTTCAGGCCGGCGTGCGCGATCGGAGCAACTTGCGACCTGCAGCCAGAACTAAATTTGGTCATCGCTTCCGGAGCAACGCACCGCGCAGCAGCCGGTCCACAACATCACCCTTCGTCACATCTTTAAACTGGACATACTTATCGAGCGCTTCAATCACTTCCTGCGACACGTCCACCGTCAAGACGCCCTTGCCTTTTTTCGCCAACCGTTCTCGCCGTGCCGCCTGCCGTTCTGCGGCCGTTTTGGCGACACCTGTGGGCGGTCGACCGGGCTGGCGGTTTGCACTCGACACCAGATCAAGCTGGCGATGATCGTTCCCGTACTTCATACACCCTCCTATTTCCGTGACAAGTAACACTAATACGTAGCGGCAGGACCGCCACCAATGGGCCTGTACGGCGGATCAGGCTTCGGCACTTCCATCACCAGAACACGCGAACTAGCATGCACTGAATCCACGGTGTCATGCCCTTCCATCACCTTGACCGAGCGTTGCGCCCTATCAGTGTCCTGGCGATCACGATCCGCATCGAAATCCTGAAACCAGCCATTGCGCGCAAAGCCCATGCACATGTTGAAGCCCACATCCAACGGCGTACCCTGTTGCGAATAGCACTTGCACGTAACGCCCTTCTGACTTTGCGGCGTGCCGACCTGAATACACGCCGCAGGCACTGGCGCCCGGACAGGCTCGGTGATACGGTCATACTTCGGCGCCGTGTACGCCAGTCCGTCGACGCGGGGCGTTTCCATTTGAACGAAATGCTTGGCGTCAGCCACAGGATCAAAAGGAGCTTGCGACGATGCCGGACCGGCAGCAGGAACAGCCACGCTACTACCAGCAGCACGAGCAGCAGACGCCTGCGCAGCATCCTCAGTTTTTTTGTCATAACGATGCTGATACCGATTCAGCGCCCAATAGCCAAACGCCAGCAACGCTACAACGAAGCCAAGCGCCAAGAAGATCTTCATAGGTATGGCGCGCTTGACCGTATGCACTTCTGCGCTTTTGTAGTAGCCGTACACCTCTTTCGGAAAGGCCCACTTCAACGATATAGACGACTTTTGCGAGGACTGATTTTGAGGCGCTGGATTAGCTGCCGACCATTTATAAATCGTTGAACGCGCCAAGCCGAACTTGCGCACAGCGTGATAATGTTCGCCCACCAACTGGCGCACAAAGTTGTCAATCAACGTCGGATGTTGCGTTATCAAATAGATGTCGAAACCCTTGTGACGATGCGTCGCAAGCTGTTCATAAAATTCTGGCAGTTTCGAGCCGTTCGGCTTTTTCGGAAATACAAACTGGCACTCGTCCATCACGATGATGGAGCCATTCGGCAGGTCCATCCACTTCTCGGCCTCAAACGCATGCCAAGGCAGCGTCAAGTCTTTGATGTTGTGATAGTAGACCTCACGCTGTTCCTTCTCCGCCTTCTGCTTGATCGACCACAGTGCAAACAGCGTCTTGCCATTACCCGGCAAACCAGTAATCAGCGAGATCATTTAGCCACCATCTTTTTCACCGAGCCGCCGATGGCCTTCATCGACAGCGCCACCGTGAAGGCCGAGAACACCACCGTCAGCGCCTTGTCCACCCACAAGAAGCCCAGCAACCCAACGATATCGGCCGACTGACTCTGTACGCCCGAAATCACCGACTGCTTGAGCGCGGCCACGCCGATATCAATACCCTTGTACGTCACAAACCCAAGGCCCAGCGCGATCAGAACGCGACCGGCCAGCGTACCCATAGCACCCGCAAGCGCACCAATCAAAGCTGGAAGAAATGCAGCAAACATATAGCCTCCTACGATCCGACAACGGACCGACCGACGATCAAGTAAGCGAGGATTAGTGCAACCGCCATCATCACGCCACGTAACGGCAGGATGTTGTTGCACACCGAAGTGAAATCAACCGGCACCACGTGGCCCATCACAGTGAAAGAACGATTCGCCAAGCACGTGCCGCCGCCGAGAAAACCGCTTTGGTCAAAAGACACCCGACTCATATCGACATCAGTACCCTTCAACGTATCGGCAATCTGACCGGCCATAGGATCAGCACCGGCCATAATCTGATCGCCCAACGCTTTCTGCGGCATAGCCTTCAACGCATCGATGTCCTGTTGCTGCGCACATTGCATGGCAGCGGCCGCCCTCAACGTAGCGCACTGAATCGCATCACCTTGGCAAGAAATTTGACCGCACGCGCCAGCGACAGAAGAGTTCTGACAAATCGTCAGTTCAGGATGTGCGCTACAAAAATCCTTGGTATCGTCACCCTTCCCCGGCGTGCCCGTTGGCGTATTGCTGGTAGTGCTGGTCTGACTCGTTTTGACCGTGCCGTCAGGCGACGTGACGGTCGTTGTAGTAGTGGTGGTGACCGAGTGGTCGCTGTTCGTTACGGTGGTGGTGCTGGTGGTGGTAGTCGTTCCATCCGCTGCCGTAGTAGTGGTATCAGGCGTTTTGACCGTGCCGGTGGATGTGGAATTAATTGGGTTCGTACCAGAGCCAATGCAAATCGGAATGCCGCTTGAATCCGCACCAGCCTGTACCGTGCCGCCTGGACACTTGCCGCCAGTCTGCGAAGCAGGAACAGTTGTTGTTCCTGGCGTGGCGTTCTCCGGTGTATTGATAACGCCAGCCTCACCCGGAGCATCTGGCGGCGAATCCGCGCCCGTAGAAATCGCAGAATAATTACAGTAAAAATCAATGCCGCCATCCGACGCAGGAACGGTGTAACAGCTCACCACATCAGGCACACTGCTAATCACGCACGACGCCGATGTAGTCGGATAAGGCAAATCGGCATCCGGGACTTTCGCCTTCGGATTCGTCGAATGACCATCGAACTGCCGCCACGTCACAGACTTGCCAGCAGCCGTAGTGCATTTCTTAGGAACCTCGTCGGTACACAGACTATTGACCGGCAAACTGCCGTTATTACATACCAGTCTTTTTTCGAGAGCATAATAATTAGGCCCCGAGGCTACAGTGCCATTAGAACGATAATACGACGTCAGGCCGCAGTTATAAGCCGGTGCGACGGGTGCAGAAGTCATAGCCCAATTCAAGGCGGTCTGGCTCGCAGTGTTATTCGCGGCATGCGTCGAACACGCACTGCTGGCATCGTCCATCCAAGGATCGCTGCCAAACCTAAACTGTAATCGAGTCGGCGTATACGACGTAGCGGCCACCGCAACCAAGCAAGCGGACAATAACGCCAATAACAGTATAAATCGTTTATACATTACCCACCTCAACCGCGGTGATTCAACAAAATCCAGAACGCACCACACGTCGCAAGAATGACGAAGTAACCGGCCATAGCAACCTCCAACGACAAAAATGAAAAGAGGGGCGCGAAGCCCCTCACAAACACGGAGCAGGCCCGTGTTAGCGGATCACGCGACGGATCCACGAAATGGCGGCAACGGCCACCACGACGCCGACGATCAGGCCACCAGCGGTGGCGATGTCGGTTTTCGCTTGCGCGGTATCGGCCGAGATGTCGATACCACCAGCAGCTTGAGCGACGCCGAAACCAGCGGACAGGGCCAGAGCGGCCAGATATTTCAGTTTGTTTTTCATGATTCACTTCCCTGTTGAACAACGTTAATAACGCTGCGGATCAGGTAGGCAGCGACCCAGCATCCAATAATGGAAGCGGAGACAAGTGCACCATCCTCCGCAGACATCGCAAATGGACTGACCGAAGGATCAGCCCCATTGGCCCCCGACTGCAGGGCCAAATACTCAGCGCCGGATATAGACACGGCGGCACAACTCGCGAGATCAGCCGTATCAGTGTCAGGAACGAGAACCACAGCGCGTACACGGGGAGCTAACACTAGGCCATTCAAGGCCCAAACATAGCTAACGTCGCCCGTGCCTTGACCGCCGAGATTCATCGAACGCAAACACGTAGGCATACTCAGGCCTTAGCAGGCGCAGCAGGAGCCGCAGAAGCGACCGGCGCGGCAGCAGGCGCTGGCGCAGCAGGCTTACCCGCAGGAGCCGCAGGAGCAGCCTTGTGAGGCGTCATTTCCGACACGCGGCCACCAATGCGCTTGTCTTGACCGATGGAGATTTCAAACGCCACCTCGTACATTCCTGGCTTGATGTCTTTGAAGCGATCCGGCACCAGCAGTTCGCCCACCAGCAAGGACACCTCGCCGGTTTCACGGTCCACTTTGTGCACGATGCAGTCAGCGAACAGCATGTCGTAATCTTTGAGCGATTTCTTGGAGAAGCCAGCCCGAGGCGTCACGCTCAACACCTCAACCAGCACGTTACGATCAGGGCCAGCCGGCGCGGAGCCATCCCATTGTTTGACATCCGCGACTTCCGACACAACGCGGCTGTTCTGGCCGATAGCGGCCTCAAACTCGACCATATAAACCCCCTTCGGCAAATCCTTGTAACGCGCTGGCAGCGACAGCACACCGATTTTCGGCTTCACTTCGCCGGTCGCCTTGTCAGCGTCGCGTACAACGCACTGCGCGTTGCGGATGTCGTAATCATTGCCAGTCTTCCGCGACGTACCAGCTACTTGCACCACGTGGATAATTTCGATTTTCGATTTCATGGTCATACCCTTTTCAAAATTCGCCCTCTAGGACGCGATGACGCCAACCGGCGCAGTTATAAATCCAGTAAATCCTTGTTTGCCCTGTCACACAGAGCCGAGAAAACACGGCGCGCAGCGCCCAATGCAGGCAACCACAACTCAGGCTGATGGTCTTCACGCGCTTTGAATTCCAGAGTCGCAATCTCGACCAGTAACGCGGCCTTGACGACGCGGACCTCCGAAGCGTTAAGCGCCAACGGCAACGTCCACTCAGCAGCAGCACTCATACAGCCACCGCGCGGTAGACGAATTCAGGAACACTTTTGTTCAAAACCACAACAGCACGCGCCGACGCCTCACGCGACATCGGGCGAATCAATTCCATATCGAACCACGCCGACTCGTCAGCACGTTCAGCGCGACGGGCCTGAATCTGGAAGCGCACCCGTTTAGGAGAGGTAGCGTTGCGGACGGTGGTGGACATTTCGTTTTCCTTCAAAAATTTAGCGTTACAAATCACGAGAATTCAGCGCTACCAAAAGCGATAAAATTGCCGCAACTCAACTATTTCCAATTCATCATGAACAATTTCGTCATCCTCGCGATCGTGTTAGCCGGAATTTTCATTGCGGTTTTTTCAAGCCCGAAAAAATCAAGCAAACTAAAACCGCTGAGCCATCTGAAACTGCAACCCCGCCGACCGCTTACAGCCAGAGAACAGCAGATGTACTTCAGACTCACCGAAACGCTTACCGACTGCGCCGTATTCCCCCAAATGCCGCTAGCGGCACTCCTGACAACTTCCGACCGACAGGACCGGAATCGCTTCGACCGGAAAATCGCAGATTTCCTGGTCTGCACTAAAACGCTGACGCCCATAGCAGTGATAGAACTAGACGACCCATCACATAACAACAAGGCTGCGCAAGATGCCGACAGAGACGCAATGCTCAGAAATGCCGGTTACCAAACGATCCGCTACCGCGACTACCCCACCCCTATTCAGCTACGCCAAGACATCGAAACCGCATTCAAGAAAGTGTCCGGACTTACCGCGCAATCGAATTAGCGTTACAAGTCACGGAATCTGCTAAACCTGTGCCGCAATGTGCTATCGTTTACATCCAGACGGAGCCAAAACAGCTCCAAACAGATGCATCCAAACGGATGCACTGATAATACATCCATTTGGATGCATTGCTAATTGGAAATTACTATGAACTACGAAGAACTGATAGAGAAAGCTTTAGGTGGACGTTCTGCACGACGGGCCGCACAGATGTGGGGGATTCCAGCATCAACACTGGATAGGTACATGAGGGGAGACAGGATGCCGGACTTTAAGACCGCGCTCCAGATCATCGGGGATGCGGGAGTTCCGGCAGAAGAGGCACTAAAAATAATAGCTGCTCAAGAGCAGCTATTGAAAGATGGTAGGCCCTCCCAGAGTCGAACTGGGCACCAACGGATTATGAGTCCGCTGCTCTAACCAAGCATGAGCTAAGGGCCCTAAGGGATGTTGCTGCGCTGGAGCCTGCTTAGCCTCGCTGACGCGCACCCGGCTTGCGCCGAGCACGCGAGCATAAGGGCTAGCACAAGCCCCAGTCAAGTCTTAGTTGCCTTCCAAGAAGCTTTTCAGCTTGTCCGAACGGCTTGGGTGACGCAGCTTGCGCAAGGCCTTGGCTTCGATCTGACGAATCCGCTCGCGCGTCACGTCAAACTGCTTGCCCACTTCTTCCAGCGTGTGGTCGGTCGACATTTCGATACCGAAACGCATGCGCAGCACCTTGGCTTCGCGTGGCGTCAGCGAATCGAGCACGTCCTTGACCACGCCGCGCATCGAGGCGTGCAGCGCGGCGTCAGACGGCGCCAGCGTGTTGTTGTCCTCGATAAAGTCGCCCAGGTGCGAATCGTCGTCGTCGCCGATCGGCGTCTCCATCGAAATCGGTTCCTTGGCGATCTTCATGATCTTGCGGATCTTGTCCTCTGGCATTTCCATCTTGATGGCCAGGGTTGCCGGGTCCGGCTCCGCGCCCGTCTCTTGCAGGATCTGGCGCGAGATGCGGTTCATCTTGTTGATGGTCTCGATCATGTGCACCGGAATCCGGATGGTGCGCGCCTGGTCGGCGATCGAGCGGGTGATGGCCTGACGGATCCACCACGTCGCATAGGTCGAGAACTTGTAGCCGCGGCGGTATTCGAACTTGTCCACCGCCTTCATCAGGCCGATGTTGCCTTCCTGGATCAGGTCGAGGAATTGCAGGCCGCGGTTGGTGTATTTCTTGGCGATCGAAATTACCAGGCGCAAGTTGGCCTCGGTCATTTCGCGCTTGGCCTTGCGCGCCTTCATTTCACCGGCCGCCATCTGGCGGTTGATGTTGCGCAGGTCCGGCAGCGGCAGCACCACGCGGGCCTGCAGGTCGATCAGGCGCTGCTGCAGTTCCTTGATGGTCGGGATGTTGCGGCCCAGAATGGCGCTGTAGGCGTGGCCGGCGGCCACTTCGCCATCGACCCATTCCAGGTTGGTTTCATTGCCAGGGAAGACTTTGATGAAGTGGGCGCGCGGCATGCCGCACTTGTTCACCGCCACGTCCAGAATCTGCTTCTCGATGTGGCGCACTTCGTCCACCTGGCCGCGCAGCGTGTCGCACAGCTTCTCGACCACCTTGGCGGTGAAGCGGATGCCCAGCAGCTCGGCCGAGATCGCTTCCTGCGCCTTGACGTAGGCCTTGGAGTTGTAGCCTTCCTTCTCGAAGGCGCGGCGCATCTTGTCGAATTGCAGGGAAATGGTGTCGAATTTTTCCAGCGAAGCGTTTTTCAGCGCCTCCAGCTGTTCGGCCGAGTAGCCGGCGGCAGCGCCTGACGGGCTGGCTTCTTCCTCTTCCTCTTCTTCCTCTTCCTGCTCTTCGTCGTCCTCTTCGTCCTCGTCGCTGGCGGCGGCCGGGGCCGGTGGTGCGTCTTCGCTTTCGTCTACCAGGCCGTCGACAATTTCGTCGATCTTGATTTCATCGGCGCGGATACGGTCGGACGCGGCGATGATCTCGGCGATCGTCACCGGGCAGGCGGAGATCGCCTGGATCATGTCTTTCAGACCGTCCTCGATGCGCTTGGCGATTTCGATCTCGCCTTCGCGGGTCAGCAGCTCGACCGAACCCATCTCGCGCATGTACATGCGGACCGGGTCGGTGGTGCGGCCGAAATCGGAATCGACGGTGGACAGCGCCGCCTCGGCGGCCGCCTCGGCTTCGTCGTCGGAGGTGACGGTGGCGACATTGTCGGACAGCAGCAGCGTCTCGGCATCGGGCGCGTGCTCGTAGACGGCGATGCCCATGTCGTTGAAGGTGCCGATAATGCCTTCGATCGCTTCCGGATCGACGATATTGTCGGGCAAATGGTCGTTGATCTCGGCGTACGTGAGGAAACCACGTTCCTTGCCGAACTTGATCAGGGTCTTGAGTTTCTGGCGGCGGCGTTCGAGCTCTTCCTCGGTCGCTTCGGTGTCCGACGAGAAGGCGTCCTTCAGTAGCGCTTTTTCCTTGGCCTTGCGGTCCTTGGCCTTGGCCTTGTCGACCGCCTTCAGCTCGGCGCGTTCGACCGCGTTGAGCGCGGCGACTTCGTCGTTCTCAGGCTGGAATTCTTTCGGTTTGCGCCCGCGCCGGCCCGGCACTTTGACCGAAGGCAGCACGTAGCCCGAAGTATCGATCGCCGCCAGCGTGGCCGCGTCCGTGGTCTGGCTGACCACCGGCGGATTGCTGGCAACGCGCGTCTCCGGCTTGTCCGCCGTTTTCGCGGATTTTGCGCTCACTTTAGTCGGCTTTACAGCCGCTTTGGATTCAGGTTTCTTGATTGGCACAGGCGCTTTCGATTACGGATAAAGTTTCGATCCTAAGATCACTACGTCTTCGAACTTGCCGACTACACAAGTCCGACAATACTACGACTTACTTACACCTGGGTCAGGCCGACCTACTCTATAGAACTCCGGGGAATTCTACTGCATCAGACACGTGCGTGGGGGCAAGAAACCGTGACTCGGTTAGATAGCAAACAGACTATTTGCTGAACCGTAGCTGGCCCTGGCCGCCGACACCCGTCCTTCCGCGTCGATCAAGAGCCTAACTCACTGAAAACAAACACACTCTGAACAGAAAAACGATGCCAAAACATACAACACTTAGCGTTTTATTATAGCACGTCACTTTTCAATTTCCAGAGGGAAGACCCGCAGGTCTGCCGTTGGAATAATGACAGAAACATTACGCAACAAAACGCCCTACAACTTTAACGGGTAGGCAACTCCGCCTGCGCCTCGCGCAACAACTGGTCTTGCTGGGCGGTTAACTCCCGGTAGCGCACGCCGATCTCGTCGGACGACAGGCCAGCCGCGAACAACTGGCTCAACTCATGCTTCAAGGCATCGTGCTTGACCTGGCGTATCGCCGCCCGCAGCACCACGCGCTCGGTGTCGCGCTCGGTTTCCGGCTCCTTGACGATTTCCGCAATGATGCCGTCGTACTCCTCGCCCTGCGATTTCAAATGCTGGGCAAAGGCGGCAAACGCACCGCCCTCGCCCATTGAACGCGCCGCCGCCAGCAGCTGCGCCAGCCGCTCGGCCGACTCCTGGCCGAAGAACTGGAACGCGGTCTGCGCGGCCTCGTCGATTTCCTGCGCCAGCGCCGGATGGGCGATCAGCAGGCGCATGATCTGCAACTCCAGCCCTTTCGGCTGCGGCCGGCCACCGCGCGGCGGCGCGATCTTGGTCAGCGCCACCGGCTTGGCCAGCTCGAACAGCACTTCGATCTCCGACGGCGAGGTCTGCGTCAGCTGCGCCAGGCCGCGCACGATTTGCAGCCGCAGCGAGGTCGGCGTCATGGCCTGCAGCATCGGCTTGGCGTCGAACTGCGCGCGCGCCCGGCCTTCCGGACTGTTCAGGTCGTGCTCGCCGCACGCTTCGCGTATCAGGAACTGCGACAGCGGCATCGCCTCGTGAATTTCCTGCTCAAAGGCTTCCTTGCCGAATTCGCGCACATAGCTGTCCGGATCGTGCTCGGTGGGCAGGAACAGGAACTTGATGGTCTTGTTGTCCGTCACGTGCGGCAGACAGGCTTCCAGCGCGCGCCGCGCTGCGCGGCGGCCGGCCTTGTCGCCGTCAAAACTGAAGATCACCGTGTCGGTCTGACGCAACAGTTTCTGCACATGGTGGGTGGTGCAGGCGGTGCCCAGGGTCGCCACGGCTTGCGGGAAACCCATCTGCGCCAGCGCCACCACGTCCATATAGCCTTCCGTCACCAGCACATAGCCCGCATCGCGGATCGCCTGGCGCGCCTCGAACAAGCCATACAGCTCGAAGCCCTTTGAAAATAAAGGCGTTTCGGGAGAATTCAAGTACTTCGGTTCGCCCTGGTCCATGACCCGTCCGCCAAAGGCGATGACCTGGCCCTTGGTATTTCTGATCGGGAACATCACACGCTCGCGGAAGCGGTCATAGCGCTTGCGGTTGCCGCCGTCCTCGTCCACCTTGTCGATCACCAGGCCGGACTCGGCCAGCGCCACCACTTCGTAATCGGGAAACACGGAACGCAGGTTGTCCCAGCCGTGCGGCGCGTAGCCGAGGCCGAAACGGGCCGCGATTTCGCCAGTCAGCCCGCGTTTTTTCAGGTAGGCGATGGCATCCGGCGCCGTGCGCAGTTGCTGCTTGTAAAAGTCGCTGGCGCGCGTCATGGCGTCGGTCAGGGCCATGCTCTGGGCCTGCATCTGCGCCCGTTGCGCCGGCGGAATCTTGTCGTCCTGATCCGGCACCACCATGCCGACGTTCTGCGCCAGTTCCTTGACGGCATCGACAAAGCCCATGCCGGAATATTCGATCATGAAACCGATCGAGGTGCCGTGCGCGCCGCAGCCGAAGCAGTGATAAAACTGCTTGGTCGGGCTGACCGTGAAGCTGGGCGACTTCTCGTTGTGGAACGGGCACAACCCCATGTAGTTCGCGCCGCCTTTTTTCAGCTGCACGTAACGGCCGACCACGTCGACGATATCGACGCGGTTCAGCAAATCGGCGATAAAAGTTTGTGGTATCACAGGGCTGGACGGTCTTGGTGGTAATCAGGCTATACCGCCGCAGCCGATGCGCCTTGATGCGCATCAAACCGCGGCGGCGGGTACTTACGCTGGGGTCAGCGCTTTTTTGACCAGGGCGGACACGACGGTCATGTCGGCGCGGCCAGCCAGCTTCGGCTTGACGATGCCCATGACCTTGCCCATGTCCTGCGGACCGGCGGCGCCCGAGGCGGCCACGGCGGCAGCGACTTCAGCGGCGATTTCCTCGTCCGACAGGCCGGCTGGCATGTAGGTGGTCAGCACGGCCAGTTCGGCTTTTTCGATGTCGGCCAGGTCGGCGCGGCCGCCGGCTTCGAACTGGGTAATCGAATCCTTGCGCTGCTTGATCATTTTTTCAATGATGGCGACGGTCTGCTCGTCGCTGACGTCGATGCGCTCGTCCACTTCCTTGCGTTTGATTTCCGCCAGGATCAGACGGATGGTCGCCAGGCGGCCAGCTTCTTTGGCACGCATTGCGTTCTTCATGTCTTCGGTGATTTGTTCTTTCAAGGCCATGGCGTTTCTTTCAAAGAATTTGGAGTAAAAATGCGAAAACCCGCTGCGGCTAGCCGGAGCGGGTATCTCTTAGATGCCGCTAAACGCAACCGGCATGCGCCAGGTTGGTCTGCGTAAGCAATCTTAGAAGAGTTTTTTCGGCAGCTGTTGGCTGCGAATGCGTTTGTAGTGACGCTTTACTGCAGCAGCCAGCTTGCGTTTACGCTCAGCCGTTGGCTTTTCGTAGAACTCGCGTGCGCGCAGTTCGGTCAGCAGACCGGTTTTTTCGATGGTGCGTTTGAAGCGACGCATTGCGACTTCGAACGGCTCGTTTTCTTTAAGGCGAATAGTGGTCATGTAAAAATTCAAACCGTTGGAGGTTATAGGGAGACAGAGACTATAGCAGCTTTTTCCGAAAAATGGAAGCCACCAGCTGTCGGGAACAGCCAGACATGCGGCTTTCATAGGAAAAACAACACGGTGCAGACAGCCAGTATATCAGACCGCCTGGCCCGCCGCCACTCCGGAAGCCCAGGCCCACTGGAAATTGTAGCCGCCCAGCCAACCGGTCACGTCCACCGCTTCGCCGATGAAATACAGGCCCGGCACCTTGGTCGCCATCATGGTCTGTTGCGACAGTTCGCGCGTGTCGATGCCGCCGCGCGTGACTTCGGCCTTTTTGTAGCCTTCGGAGCCGTTCGGCGTGAGCGACCATTGATTGATGGCAGCGCCCAGCTTGCGCAGTTGTGCATCCGGCAAGTCGGCCAGGCGTGCATCCAGCGCGAAACCGTGTGCCACGAGCAAACCTTCGGCCAGGCGGGTCGGCAGCCACTGCGCCAGCACATTGCCCAGCTGCTTCTTGATGGTGTTCTTGCCTTCGATCAGCGTGGCGGCCAGGTCCAGCTCCGGCAGCAGGTTGATGACGATCGGCGTGCCCGGCTGCCAGTACGAGGAAATCTGCAAAATCGCCGGGCCGGACAGGCCGCGGTGGGTGAACAGCAGGTCTTCGCGGAAGCGCGCGCCGGTCGGGTTGCGGCCTTTCAGCGAGCCGGTTTCCACATCGACTTCCAGCGCGATGCCAGACATTTCCACGAACGGCGCCCACTGCTGGGCGTCGAAGGTCAGCGGCACCAGCGCCGGGCGCGGCTCGACCATGCGCAGCTCGAACTGCTGGGCCACGCGGTAGCCGAAGTCGGTGGCGCCGATTTTCGGGATCGACAGGCCGCCGGTGGCGATCACCACGCTGGGCGCTTCGATCGTGCCGCTATCGGTCTCGATCACGAAGCCTTCCGCGCCCTGCGCCAGGCGTTCCACCTTGCACGGCATGCGCCAGTGGACGTCGCCGCCAGCGCACTCGTCCTTCAACATTTCGATGATCTGCTCGGCGGAGTCGTCGCAGAACAGCTGGCCGCGATGCTTCTCGTGGTAGCCGATGCGGTGCTTCTTCACCAGCGCGACAAAGTCGGCCGGCGTGTAGCGCGACAAGGCGCTCTTGCAGAAGTGCGGATTCTCCGACAGGAAATTGGCCGGGCCGGCGTTCACATTGGTGAAGTTGCAGCGGCCGCCGCCGGAAATGCGGATTTTCTCGGCCAGCTTGGTGGCGTGGTCGATCAGCACCACACGCAGGCCGCGCTGGGCGGCAGTGGCCGCGCACATCATGCCGGCCGCGCCTGCGCCGATTACCGCTACATCAAACTTTGCCATGGGATTCCCGTCGTTTCAGTGAAGGGGCGAGATTCTACTCTATCGGCTCGCTGACATGCTGGCGCGACAGGATCGTCCGCGCCACCAGCAGGCATTGCGCCACCTGTTCGGCGATCGGCGGCGGCACCGCCACCTCGCCGTCCAGCACCGACTGGATCCAGGCCGCCGTGGTGGCCGCGTCCTTGTTTTCCGGCAGCAGCGGCAGTTCGCCGACCAGCGTCTGCTTCGGCACCAGGGTCGTGCGCAGGCCGCCGTGGAACCAGTCGATCTGCTGCGCCTTGTTGGCGTTGGCCACCGTTTCGCCCTCGGTGCCGCGCATCAGGAAGGCGTCGCCGCGCTCGTGCAGCGCCGCCGTGGTGAAGTATTCGCCCAGCATTTCCAGGTATTCCGGGTGCGTGTACGACACCAGCCGCAGCGCCGCGCCGGCGAACGGCTGCATGATCTTGACCAGCGTGTGCGTCGAATTGCGCACGCCCAGCTTGCGCCGCAGCGACAGCAGATAGGCCAGCTTGGGCGCCATGGTCTCGATGGTGATGAAGGCCGGCTTGCCCTGCGACATGGCCTCCTCCGCCTCGGACCGGTGGCGCGCCGCCGTCACGCCCAGCGCGGCAAACACTTCCGCCGTCGCCACGCGGCCCAGGTCGGTGGCGACGCCGTGCACCAGCACCGGCACGCCCTCGCGCGCCAGCAGCAGGGCCAGCAGCGGCGTCAGGTTGGCCATCTTGCGGGCGCCGTTGTAGGTCGGGATCACCACCGGCGCGAACTGGCCCGGCGGCGCGTTGAACGGCTCGAACGAAGCTTCGGCCGCGTCGAGGAAGCCGGCGATCTCCTCCACCGACTCACCCTTGATGCGCATCGACAGCAGGATGCCGCCCAGCTCCAGATCGGAGACGCGGCCGTCCAGCATGGCCTGGTACAAATCGTGGGCGTCGTCGCGGCTCATGCTGCGGGCGCCGTTCTTGCCGCGCCCTATTTCCTTGATGAAACGTGCGGCTGCAAAAGGTTCGGTGTTTGGTGTCATGGCATCAGCTTAAACCACGAGCGTGCATTTCGGCTACACTATCTGTCCCCCGAAATAAAACACTACTGTAGAGATCATGATTTCCCCAGACATTGAAAACGTCAACGTCACCTCGTTTGCTCCGATGCCGTCGCCGGAAGCCTTGCACAGCAAGCTGCCGCTGACCGATCTGGCTTCCGAGACCGTGATGAAGGGCCGCGAAGCCCTGCGCAACATCATCGACCGCCAGGACAAGCGCCTGTTCGTGGTCGTCGGCCCATGCTCGATCCACGACCCGGTGGCCGGCCTGGACTATGCCCGCCGCCTGAAAGCCTTGCAGGCCGAAGTGGCCGACACCATGCTGCTGGTGATGCGCGTGTATTTCGAAAAGCCGCGCACCACCACCGGCTGGAAGGGGTATATCAATGATCCGGACATGGACGATTCGTTCCGCGTCAACGTCGGCATGGAAAAGGCGCGCCAGTTCCTGCTGGACGTGTGCGAACTGGGCCTGCCGACCGCCACCGAGGCGCTCGATCCGATCTCGCCGCAGTACCTGGGCGACTTGATCGCCTGGACCGCCATCGGCGCCCGCACCACCGAATCGCAGACCCACCGCGAAATGTCGTCCGGCCTGTCGACCCCGGTCGGCTTCAAGAACGGCACCGACGGCGACATCAGCATCGCCATCAACGCCATCCTGTCGTCGGCGCATCCGCACTCCTTCCTGGGCATCAATGCGCAGGGCAATGTGTCGATCGTGCGCACCCGCGGCAACGCCTACGGCCACGTGGTGCTGCGCGGCGGCGACGGCCGGCCGAACTACGACTCGGTGTCGATCGCGATCGCCGAACAGGCGCTGGCCAAGGCCAAGCTGCCGGCCAACCTGGTGGTGGACTGCTCGCACGCCAACAGCTACAAGAAACCGGAACTGCAACCGCTGGTGATGGCGGACGTGATCCATCAAATCGTCCAGGGCAACAAGTCGCTGGTGGGCGTGATGATCGAGTCCAACATCGTCGGCGGCAACCAGAAGATCCCGGCCGACCTCAGCCAGCTGAAGTACGGCTGCTCGGTCACCGACGGCTGCATCGACTGGGACACCACCGAGCAGATGCTGCGCGACGCCCACAAGCAGCTGCTGGGCCGCCCGTAAGCGCTCAGTAGCAGTAGGCCACCAGGCTGGTGGCCACGCCGAACGTCCCCGCCAGCGCCGCCTCGGCCTTGCTGGCCGGGGCGCTCAGTTCTTCCAGGTCCAGATAGACCTTGCCGCTCTCCAGCTTCACCGAATAGCGCAGCGCATTACTGTAGCGCGCGTCCAGGCCCGGACATTCGAGCACGGCATGCACGCTTTCCTCGCCGCTGCGGTACAGCGCCACGCCAGGCAACTCCTGCCAGGCCAGCCCGCGTGGCACCAGGCGCACGCCGCCATCCAGCGGCACATCCTTTAGTTTGCATATCAGTTTCCATTGTCCAGACATAGCTTCCTCCCTGCGTTGCCTGTTTTCTAAGCAAAACCGATGCCATCGAATTTCTGTCCATTTGGCAAAATTCCGCACCCGGCCAGTGCGGTCCGGCGCGCTGCTGGTGCATGCTTGCACGCACTTTCCATTACAATGGCGGATTCCCCTTTTGAAATTTGCTGCTTCCATGATCGTTCTTGGCGTTGAATCCTCCTGTGACGAAACCGGCCTGGCGTTGTACGACACGCAACACGGCCTGCTGTCCCACGCCCTGCACTCGCAGGTCGCCATGCACGAGGAATACGGCGGCGTGGTGCCGGAACTGGCCTCGCGCGACCACATCCGCCGCGCCATTCCGCTGCTGACGCAGACGCTGGAACAGGCCGGCAAGACGCTGGACGACATCGACGCCATCGCCTACACCCAGGGCCCCGGCCTGGCCGGCGCGCTGCTGGTCGGCTCCTCGGTGGCCTGCAGCCTGGGCCTGGCGATGGACAAGCCGGTGCTGGGCGTGCACCACCTGGAAGGCCATTTGCTGTCGCCGCTGCTGGCGTCGGAACCGCCGGAATTCCCCTTCATCGCGCTGCTGGTCTCGGGCGGCCACACCCAGCTGATGCGGGTGGACGGCGTCGGCCAGTACACGCTGCTCGGCGAAACGCTGGACGACGCGGCCGGCGAAGCCTTCGACAAGTCGGCCAAGCTGCTGGGCCTGGGCTATCCGGGCGGTCCGGCGATTTCGCGCCTGGCCGAATTCGGCGATCCGGCGGCCTACAAGCTGCCGCGCCCGATGATGCACACCAAGGATTTCAACTTCAGCTTCTCCGGCCTGAAAACGGCGGTGCTGACGGTGGTGAAGAACCACGAGGAAAAAGTCATCGCCAACATCTGCGAACAGGACAAGGCCAATATCGCGCGCGGCTTTGTCGATGCGATCGTGGAAGTGTTGACGGCGAAATGCGTGTCGGCGCTCAAGCACACCGGCCTGAAGCGGCTGGTGATCGCCGGCGGCGTGGGCGCGAACGCCCAGCTGCGCGCGTCACTGAACGCGGCGGCCGCCAAGAAGCGGTTCAAGGTCTACTACCCTGAGCTGGAATTCTGCACCGATAACGGCGCGATGATCGCGTTCGCAGGCGCCCGGCGACTGATGATCAATCCGGACGCTGCGAAGAAGGATTACTCGTTCAACGTGCGGCCACGCTGGCCGCTCGACGAGCTCAAGGTCATTTAAGTCGACGCGAAGGCCATGCCGGCGAGAACCGCCAGGCCGACCAGCGGGATCCAGTACTTGGCCTTGCCTTTGCTCAGGCTGACGCCACGGGCGGCAATGCGCTCGCTGCGCAGGCGATGTTCGTCGGCCGGCGATTCGTGCACGACGGTGTTGTTGTCTTTTTCAGTTGCGGTATTCATAACAGCCTCCATGTAATCGATCATCGTCCTTTCTGGAGGGCAATGCAATTGTTGTGCCAACCAAATAGGCAGAAAGCTGCCTAGTCAGCTTGATTCTAGGCGCTTTTGTGGTGAAGTTGCCACACGATATAACGCTTCGAGCACCGCAACCGTGCACACACGCACCTATTTCCGCAGTTATCTTGCTTTCGCCGCATTGACAGCCCGGCGCTGCCCTTGAAGGCGCAACGGCGCCTGTGCCGAGACAAAATCGATGAAATGCCGCACCCGCAGCGGCATCTGCGTGCGCTGCTGGTAGTACATGAACACGCCGCGATTGGAGGTGATGGTCTGCGTCAGCAGCGGCACCAGCGCGCCGGCGGCCAGCTCGCGTTCGATCATGAACACCGGCACCTGGCCGATGCCGGTCCCGCACAGCACCGACGCCAGCTCCCCTTCCACCGTATTGAAACTGGCCACCGCCGGCACGTCCTGGTAGACGGTGGCGCCGTCGACGTGCAGCTCCCACGGCATCATGCGGCCGGTATTGGGATGACGGAAGCCGGTGCAGCGATGGCGCGCCAGGTCGGCCACCGTGCGCGGCACACCGAAGCGCTCCAGATAGCCGGGCGTGGCGCACACCAGCAGCATCATGTCGCCCAGCGCGCGCGCCACCAGGTTGCGCTCGGGCGGGCCGCCGGCGCGGAAGCCGACGTCGATCTTGCTTTCCACCAGATCGGTGAAATGGTCGTCCAGCTGGATGTCGAAATGCGTGCCCGGATAGCGCTGCTGGAACTCCTGCAGCAGCGGCACGATGATGGCGTTGCCGATCGAGGTCGGCGCCGCCAGCCGGATCAGGCCCTCGACTTCCAGCCGGCTGCTCTGGATCTGCTCCAGCGCCTCGTCCAGCAGGCGCAGGCCGGGATTGGCCAGCTCGAACAGCCGCGCGCCGTCGTCGGTCAGGCTCAGGCTGCGCGTGGTGCGGTGGAACAGCCGCACGCCCAGATGCTCCTCCAGTTGCCGCACCGCCTTGCTGACCGCCTGCGGCGTCAGCCCCGCATCCACCGCCGCCTGGCTGAAGCTTTTGGCGCGCACCACGCCAATGAACAAACTGATGACCCGGGCTTTATCCATGGTTTTTATTTACAACCAAAAGGTGAAAATCAAACAGCTTTCCTATGGCTAGTGTAGCAGGTAACGGCGGCCTAAACTTGCCTCCATCAACTCACACACCGAAAGGAAATCATCATGACTGGCACTGCACAAAAAGTTTGGTTCATCACCGGCGCATCGCGCGGCTTCGGCGTCCTGACGGCGCAAAAAGCGCTGGAGCGCGGCGACCTGGTGGTGGCCACCGCACGCGATCCGCACACTGTTACCGCCGCGCTGGGCGAGCATCCCAACCTGCTGGTGCTGCGCCTGGACGTCAAGCTGGAAGCCCAGGCCATCACCGCCGCGCAACAGGCGGTGGCGCGCTTCGGCCGCATCGACGTCCTGGTCAACAACGCCGGCTACGGCCTGCTCGGCGCGGTGGAAGAAGCCAGCGGCGAGGAAGTGCGCGCCGTGTACGAGACCAACGTCTTCGGCCTGCTCAACGTCACTCGCGCTGTGCTGCCGGTGATGCGCCGCCAGGGCAGCGGGCACGTGATCAACATCTCGTCGGTGGGCGGCTATTCGTCGTATGCCGGCTGGGGCGTGTACGGCTCGACCAAGTTCGCGGTTGAAGGCTTGAGCGAGGCGCTGGCGATGGAACTGGAGCCGCTGAACATCCAGGTCACCGTGGTGGAACCGGGCTTCTTCCGCACCGACTTCCTCGACACGACCTCGCTGGTGTCGACACGCGACCGCATCGATTCGTATGCCGCCACGGTCGGCGCGATGCGCTCGTTCGCGGCGGACGTGAATCATGCGCAGCCCGGCGATCCGCTCAAGCTGGCCGGCGCCCTGCTGCAACTGGCCGACAGCGCCACGCCGCCGGTGCGCCTGCAACTGGGTTCGGACACGGTGCAGCGCGTGCGCGCCAAAAACCAGTTCGTCGAAAAAGAGATGGCGGAGTGGCTGGACCTCGCCCTCTCCACCGACCACGCCTAATTCAGCAGGTCCGCGCGCGGATAGCCCCACGCCGGCACGCCAGCCGGACATGGGGCGGTCGGCGAAATATGCAGCGTGGTGAAATTGCCGCGCGGCGTGCCCGCGAAGCGGTAATCGGACAGCATGCCATCCGCCAGCAGCGGCATGCGGCCGAAGCGCAGCCAGGCGTCGACCTGGCAGTTGCCGGCCTTCAGCGCGCGCAGTTCCTGCACGCTGCCGGTCACCGCCGACGGCGCTATGGACAGCCCGGCCGGGCAGCTGCCGTCCGCCAGATGGACCACGCCGCCGCGCATGCGGTACTGCGCGCCGGTCACTTCCATGGTGATATAGCTCCAGCACAGCGGCTGCGACGGGAACGCCGTCAGCGCCACATCCAGCACCTGCACATCGGGATTCATGGCCTTCACGGCCGCCGTGATTTGCACCCTCGCCGCGTGCGAGGCCACGCCCTGCACGCCGATAAAGGCAACGCTGACGCCCAGCGCCAGCAGCAGCCCGCCGCGTCCCTGCGGGCCGGAACGCCATTGCGCCCAGCCGCACATCAACGCAATCAGCAGCAGCGCCGCAAACGAAATCCAGCCCAGATAACCGCGCGCCGCAAACACCACCAAGGCGCCGAACAGCACCAGCAACCCGCCGATGCGCAGCCCGCGCCAGCGCATGATCAACGCCATCGGCACGCCGATCGCCACCCAGAACAGCGGCTCGACGATGAACACCATATCGCCGTACAGCCAGCGCCCGTCGAACGGATACCACGGATGCACGCCATACGAATTGGTGAAGTCCATCAGCAGATGCAGCGCAAAGCCGAGCCCCACACTGAGCGCCAGGCCAAGCCGCGCCGGCCGGCTGGCGCGCAGCAGCGCCCGCGCCGACGGCCAGCATAGCCACAACAAGGCCGCCAGCAGCAAGGCCTGCGGCACCGCCCACAGCGCCGTATGCGTATGCCCGCGATGGTTCAGCAGATAGCCCAGCGGATCGGGCAGCAGCCTGGTCAGGAACAGGTCGAGATCGGGGAAGTTGCTGGCCAGCGCACAGGACACCAGCAGCAGCCGGTGCCGCACGCGCTGCGCCACAGTGTCCGCTTCCGCCGGCAAGCTGCGGTGCACAAGCTCGCCGACGCCAAACCCGATGATGCTATGGGTGATGTTATCCAATTAGCGCTGCACCTCGACGCCGCGCCAGAACGCCACGTGATCCTTGATCTGCGCCGCCTTCTCGGAAGGCTCCGGGTAGTACCAGGCCGCGTTCTCGTTGACCTTGCCGTTCACGTTGAGCGAATAGTAGCTGGCCAGGCCCTTCCACGGACAGCGCGAGGTGTGGCTGCTCGCCTGCAGATATTCGCGCTTCACGCTGGACGGCGGGAAGTAGACATTGTTCTCCACGATTTCAACTTCGTCGTCGTTCGCCTGCGCGATGACGACGCCATTCCAGCTAGCGGTAGGCATGACCAGTCTCCTTTATGTGGCGCCGCACTCCACGCGATTGCGGCCGCCGTGCTTGGCGCGATAGAGCGCGGTGTCGGCCTGCCGCAGCAGGCTTTCCGCATCCGCGATTTCCATGTGATCGAACGAACCGACGCCCAGGCTGGCCGTCACGTGCACCGGCTGCGTGCCGGCGTAATGCACCTGCGCCTCGATCTTGGCGCGCAGCGTTTCGGCGAACTTGCAGGCGCCTTCCAGCGGCGTCGATGGCAGGATCACGCACAGCTCCTCCCCGCCGTAGCGGCCGGGGATGTCGATCACCCGCACGTTCTCGCGCAGCAGCTTGCCCAGCGAGGTCAGCACCTGGTCGCCCACCGCGTGGCCATGTTCGTCGTTGATTTTCTTGAAGTGATCGAGGTCGATCATCACCGCCGACAGCGGCGAGCGGAAACGCTTGGCGCGCGCCGTTTCGAACTTCAGGCGGTGCAGCAGCGAGCGGCGGTTGTGCAGGCCGGTCAGGTCGTCGGTGGTGGCCAGCATTTCCAGCTCGCGCACCGTGGCTTCCAGCGTTTTCTCGTTGGCGCGCAGTTCGATCAGCGCCATCACCTGGCGCGCCAGCTTGGCCAGCATGGCGCGCTTGTCGTCGCTCAGGCGTCCCGGCCGCGTGTCCAGCACGCACAGCGTGCCGATGGCGAAGCCGTCCGACGAGGTCAGCGCCACGCTGCTGTACATGCGCATATAGGGTTCGCTGACGGTCAGCCGCATCTGCGCGGTGCGCGGGTCCAGCCGCAGGTCGGGGATTTCGGTGACGGCGTCGCCCAGCACCGCCAGCGAGCAGTAGCTCTCGCCGCGCGGCAGTTCGCCCATGTGCATGCCGGCGCAGGATTTGATCCACACGCGCTCGGCATCGACCAGCGAAATGAAGGCGTAAGGCGCCTCGCAGATTTTCGCCGCCAGTTCGGTCAGGAAGCTGAAGTCTTCGCAGGCGGGGGTGTCGAGGATGTGATAGCGGTGCAGCGCGGCGATGCGGAAATTATCGGCCGGCGATTTGGCGGTAAACAGCGTGTGTACTTTTTCTGCGGCCAGCATGGGCTTCCCTGGATAGTGACAACAATCTCTTACCCAGGGAGTTTATAGCAAAACAAGATCGGCGGGAGCGGCCTCTCCCGCCTGGCCGGCACTTTTTATGCCGATTTCGCCATAATGTCGCGCAGCGCTTTTTCAAACACCGCGGCCGGCTGGCCGCCGGAGATCAGGTGGCGCTCGTTGATGATCACGGCCGGCACCGAGTTGATGCCGTGGCGGTGGAAGAATTCCTCCGCCTGGCGCACGTCGCCGGCGTATTCGCCGGAATGCAGCACCTGGCGCGCCGCTTCCTTGTCCAGGCCCACTTCGCCGGCCAGGTAGATCAGCACCTCGTGCGCGCTCGGGTCCAGGCCCTGCGTGAAGTAGGCCTTGAACAGCGCCTCCTTCAGCTCCTTCTGCCTGCCCTGCAGGCCGGCCCAGTGCAGCAGGCGGTGGGCGTCGAAGGTGTTGTAGATGCGGCCGCGCTTGTCCATCGCGAACTCGAAGCCGACGTCGGCGCCGCGCGAGCGTATCATCTCGCGCGCCTGTTGCTGCTGCTCCGGCGTCGAGCCGTATTTCTCGGTCAGGTGCTCGCCGATGTCCTGGCCTTCCGGCGGCATGGCGGCGTTCAGCTCGAACGGCTGGAAGTGGATGGTGACGTCGGCGTCGTCGCCGATGGCGGCCAGCGCCTTGTCCAGCGACTTCAGGCCGATGGCGCACCATGGGCAGGAGACGTCGGAGACGAAATCGATTTTCAGCGGAGTAGCCATTTATTTACCTTTCTTCTTGGCCGCATCCTTGCTCTTGCTGCCGATGCGGCTTTCCTTCCCGGCGATCAGGTTGGAGATATTTTTTGCGTGACGGAAAACCAACAGCACGCTCATGATGAACACGGCGGCCAGCTGCGGCTCCACACCGAACAATAAACCATAATAGAACGGCGCGAACACCGCCGCCACCAGGGCCGCCAGCGACGAATAGCGGAAGGCGAACGCCACCACGGCCCACGTCACCAAGGTGGCGACGCCCAG
The DNA here is from genome assembly GCF_009674565.1 of Duganella aquatilis. GTDB lineage: Bacteria > Pseudomonadota > Gammaproteobacteria > Burkholderiales > Burkholderiaceae_D > Rugamonas > Rugamonas aquatilis. The sequence goes on along the minus strand of NZ_WKJL01000009.1, from coordinate 143,109 downwards.
CCAGACATTCAAGCCCAGCAGCACGCCGGCCGCGGTCGCCACGCCCTTGCCGCCGACAAAGCGGAAGAACACCGGCCACAGGTGGCCCAGGAACACCGCCAGCGCCACCAGCGCCACGGTGGCGTCGCCGACGCCCAGCCGCTCCTGGAAGCAGATCGCCAGCCACACGGCCAGCCAGCCCTTGAAGGCGTCGCCCAGTAGGGTGACGATGGCGGCGGCCTTATTGCCGCTACGCAACACATTGGTGGCGCCGGGATTTTTCGAGCCGTAGGTGCGCGGATCGGCCAGGCCGAACAACTTGCTGCTGACAACGGCAAATGAGATCGAGCCGATCAGGTAGGCGGCCACGGTCATCCAAACTGTATTCATCTTTTCCTCAAATTCTTGTTATCGCCCGGAAAGGGCTGCTGAATATACACCGCCGCGCCCTACTCGGCCAGAGCGCAGTGCACCGCCTTGGCGCCCAGCAGGTCGACCAGCACCTGGGGCGCGATGCCGACCAGGTAGCCGCGCCTGCCGCCATTGATATAAATCGTTTCCAGCGCAAGGATGCTATCCTCTACGTACACCGGCATGGTCTTCTTGGTGCCGAACGGCGAAGTTCCGCCGATCATGTAGCCGCTGTGGCGTGACGCCACCTCCGGCTTGCACGGTTCAACGGACTTGCAGCCGATGTTGCGCGCCAGATTCTTGGTGGAGACCTTGCAATCGCCGTGCATCAGCACAATCAGCGGTTTGGCGGCTTCGTCCTGCATCACCAGGGTCTTGACCACGTGATGTTCGTCGACGCCAAGCTCGCGCGAGGACACGCCGGTGCCGCCGTGCTCCTCGTAGTGGTACGGGTGCTCGGTGAACGCCACCTTGTGCTTGCGCAGCAGCTGGGTGGCGGGGGTTTCGGAGATATGCTCTTTTTTAGCCATGGTGAGATCGGGAGTTGTCCATTATGCAGCAGGAAATTCGCTTTGCCACTTTCAATGTTTGCAATCTTTCCCAGCCTGGGGCGAAATTGTACGACAATCTGGCGCCCCTGACCGAGGCCGAGTATGAAGCGAAAGTCGCCTGGACGGCGCAGCAGCTGGACCAGCTGGACGCCGACGTCATCGGCCTGCAGGAAATTTTCTCGCTCGACGCCCTGCGCGACGTGCTGGCGCGCAGCACCCATTATCGCCACGCCACGCTGACCGGCTTCACGCCGCCGCCCGATCCGCTGACCGGCGCGCCGCGCATGACGCCGGAGCTGGCGCTGATCTCGCGCCTGCCGCTGGCCGCCCCGGCCGAGGCCTACATCATGTTCCCGCAAGGCGTGGCGCTGCCCGAAGGCAGCCGCGACGCCGACCGCTTCGCGCGCGCGCCGCTGCACGTGCAGCTGCGCCTGCCGGACGAGCGCGTCATCGACGTCATCGTGGTGCACCTGAAATCCAAGCGGCCCGATTACCGCATCGGCGACACCGGCGACAATCCCATGCTGCACGCCCAGGCCAACCTGCGTTCGCTGATCCGGCGCGGCACCGAGGCGGTGGCGCTGCGCGCGCTGCTCAGCGAAATGGACAAGGAACAGCGCCGCCCGCGCGTGGTGCTGGGCGACTTCAACGACACCGTCGACGCCGTCACCACCCACATCGTGATGGGCGGCGGCGCCGCCTGCGAACCGGGCGAGGAACTGCACGGCCAGCTGTTCGACAGCCGCCAGATCCAGTCCGGCCGCGAGCGCCGGCGCGACAGCGGCTACACCATCGCCCACGACGGCCGCCACGCCACCATCGACCACGTGCTGGTGTCGGAAGAGTTCAATCCGGCCTCGCGCCACGCGGTCGGCGAGGTGGTCGATGTTACATACCTGAACGAACACCTGACCGAGGCGCGGCCGGAAGCCTCCGACCACGGCCAGGTCCTGGTGCGCCTGAAACTGTATTAAGCGCCGTCACCCCCGTTTTTCTGCAGTTCAGGCGTGCTTTTGCACCGCTTGTCGCATGCGCATGGCCGCAGCCCTTGCAAATGCCTAAAGTGGCAGCATGCGGAGACCACTTCAGGCCAGAAAAACGATATGAAACTAGAAACTTTACCCCCACTTTCCCAGCCCACCGTGCGCAGCGCGCGCTGGCGCAAGCCGGCCGCGGCGCTGGTCGTCATCGCGCTGGCCGGCGGCGGCTGGACCGTCCTGCGCGGCAAGCAGGAGGCCGCGCCAGCCGCAGCCTCGGCCTCGGCCACGCCGGCCAAAGAGAAAAAAGACATCTTTGAATTGTCGAGCGGCGACATCGCCGCCGTCGACGCCCGCTCATTGGCGGTCAGCTTGCCCCTCTCCGGCTCGCTGGCGCCCCTGAGTTCGGCCACCATCAAGTCCAAGGTCTCGGGCGTGGTGGAGGCCACCACGCTGCAGGAAGGCATGGCGGTCAGCGCCGGCCAGGTGCTGGCCCGCATCGACCAGGCCGACCTGCGCGCGCGCCTGCAACAGCAGCAGGCCATGCTGGATGAAGCGCAGGCCAGGCTGGCACTGGCCACCAAGAACGAAACCAACAGCCAGGCCCTGCTCAAGCAGAAATACATTTCGCAGAACGCCTACGATTCGACGCAGAACTCGGTCGACTTGGCGCGCGCGTCGGTCAAGTCGGCCAGCGCCATGGTCGAACTGGCGCGCATCGCGCTGAACGACGGCGTGATCAAGGCGCCGATCGACGGCGTGATCAGCAAGCGCCACGTGCAGGCCGGCGAAAAGCTGGCGTTGGACATGCCGGTGTACAGCATCGTCAACCTGGCGGAGCTGGTACTGGAAGCGCAGGTGCCGGCCTCGGAGATCCCGCGCGTGAAGGTCGGCCAGGACGTCAGGTTCCGCGTCGACGGCTACGCGCAGCGCGACTTCCACGGCAAGGTGGCGCGCATCAATCCATCGACCGAAGCCGGCTCGCGCGCGATGCTGGTGTATATCGCCGTGAAGAACGGCGACAGCGCGCTGCGCGCCGGCATGTTCGCCAAGGGCAGCATCGTCACCGACCGCTCCGGCGTGGCGCCTATCGTGCCGCTGGCCGCCGTGCGCAGCGACAAGGATGGCAAGCAGATCGTCTACAAGGTCGCCGCCGGCAAGCTGGTGGCGCAGCCGGTCAAGCTGGGCCTGCGCAACGACGACGAAGGCTATGCCGAAGTCACCGAAGGCCTGGAGCAAGGCGCCAACGTCATCGTCTCGCGCCTGGACAGCCTGAAACCGGGCGCGCTGGTCAAGCTGCCGGCCGGCGCCAGCGCCGCCGAGGCACCGCCCTCGGCCCAGGCCAAGGCCGCTGAACCAAGCAAGGGCTGATTATGTGGATCACTAAAGTCAGCATCCAGAATCCGGTGTTCGCCACCATGGTGATGGTGGCGCTGATGGTGCTGGGCCTGTTCTCCTACCGGGGCCTGGGACTGGAAGCCATGCCCAACGTCGACATTCCCGGCGCCGCCATCGAGGTGCAGTATCCGGGCGCCTCGCCGGAAGCGGTGGAGAACGACATCACCCGCCCGATCGAGGAAGCGGTCAACACCGTCAGCGGCATCAAGACGCTGCGCGCCAACTCCTGGGAAGGCCGCGCCGGCGTCTACATCGACTTCGAACTGTCGGCCGACATGGACCGCGCCATGCAGGACTTGCGCGACAAGGTGGCGCAGGTGCGCCCGCGCTTCCCGCGCGAAGCCAAGGACCCGTTCATCGTCCGCTTCGAAGGCGAGAACGCGCAGCCGATCGCGCAGATCGGCCTGACCGCCAGCGAGCACTCGCTGCGCGACCTGTCGACCCTGGCCGACCAGGTCATCGCCAAGCGCTTCCAGGGCGTGGCCGGCGTCGGCCAGGTGCGCATCAACGGCATGGCGGCGCGCCAGATCCTGATCCAGCTGCGCCCCAACGACCTGACCGCGCAGGCGGTCGGCGTCGACGAAGTGCTGAACGCCATCCAGAACACCAACACCAACCTGCCCGCCGGCTTCATCAGCTACGGCGCCAGCGAGCGCCTGGTGCGGGTCGAAGGCAAGATGAAGGACCCGCGCGAATTCAACAAGATCATCGTGGCGCGGCGCGCCAACGGCCCGGTCTACCTGGAACAGGTGGCGACGGTCGAGGACGGCGCCCAGGAAGAACTGTCGATCTCGCGCATCAACGGCCAGCGTTCGGTGACGCTGGACATCACCAAGGTGCAGGACGCCAACGTGGTGGAAGTGGGACGCCGCATCCAGCTGGTGGCGGCCGATTTGCAGAAGTCGCTGCCGCCCGATATCAAGCTGGCCGTGCTGAACGACGAATCGCTCAAGGTGCAAAGCCAGCTCGACAACGTCAAGGAAACCATCATCGAAGGCGCGGTGCTGACCATGGTAATCGTGTTCTTCTTCCTGCACTCGTGGCGCTCGACCATCATCACCGGCCTGACGCTGCCGATCTCGGTCATGGCCAGCTTCATCGCCATGAAGGCCTTCGGCTTCACGCTGAATTTCCTGACCTTGATGGCGCTGTCGCTGTGCATCGGCCTGCTGATCGATGACGCCATCGTGGTGCGCGAGAACATCGTGCGCCACCTCGGCATGGGCAAGAACCACCGCAAGGCGGCCGAAGACGGCACCAACGAAATCGGCCTGGCGGTGATGGCCACCACCTTTGCGATTGTCGCCGTGTTCATCCCGGTGGCCTTCATGGAAGGCATCATCGGCCGCTTCTTCCTGCAGTTCGGCATCACCGTGGCGGTGGCGGTGCTGGTGTCGCTGTTCGTCAGCTTCACGCTCGATCCGATGCTGTCGTCGGTGTGGCCGGACCCGGTCAAGGACCGCTTCAAGTACCTGCCGTGGCTGGGCCGCTTCATGCATTGGCTGGAGGGCGGCGTCGAATGGCTGCACCGGGTGTACGGCAAGGTGCTGGCGCTGGCGCTGCGCTGGAAGAAGCTGACGCTGCTGCTGGCCTTCGGCCTGTTCGCCGGCAGCCTGCTGCTGGTGCCGAAGATCGGCGGCGAGATGATGCCGCAGCAGGACAACGGCTGGGTCAATTTCATGATCAAGACGCCGGTCGGCTCCAGCCTGGAGTACACCGACAACAAGATCCACCAGGTGGAGGCGGCGCTGAAGGAATTTCCGGAAATCGCCAACCTGATCACCGTGGTCGGCACCTGGGAAGGCCGCAACATCGCCCAGCTCGACATGAAGCTGCTGGACCGCAAGACGCATGCGCGCCGCAGCCAGCAGGAGATGGAAATCGCGATCCGCGCGCGCCTCAGCAAGATCGCCGGCATCACGCTGTCGATGGGCCAGAAGCCGATCTTCATCGCCATCCTCGGCACCGATGAAGCCAAGCTGGACGACGTGGCGCACCGCCTGATGGACAAGATGCGCAAGATCAAGGGCATCGCCGACCTGGAATACAGCCAGGAAGGCGCCAACCCGTCGACCAACATCAAGATCAACAACGAGCTGGCCAGCGACCTCGGCCTGACCACGCAGCAGATCGGCGCCGCCCTGCGGCCGTTCGTGGCCGGCGACACCACCTCGCACTTCCTGGCCGCCGACGGCCAGAACTATGAAGTCAACGTGCAGCTGCCGAAGTCCGGCCGCCAGAAAGTGGCCGACCTGGCCGACCTGTCGCTGGCGTCGAGCAAGCTGGGGCCGGACGGCCGCCCGGTGATGGTGCCGCTGCGCCAGGTGGTGGACTTCGTGCCGGCCTTCAGCCCGCAGGTGCTCAAGCGCCAGGCGCTGCAGCGCCGGGTGGCGGTGTACGCCAGCACCGAGGGCCGTCCCGGCGGCGACGTCGACAGCGACGTCAAGAAAGCCATGAAGGAAATCGAACTGCCGTCCGGCGTGCGCTTCGACGTCGGCGGCAATGCGCAGAGCATGCAGGAATCGATGACCTCGGCCATGATCGCATTGAGCATCGCGGTGATCTTCATCTACCTGGTGCTGGCCTCGCAGTTCGGCAGCTTCCTGCAGCCGGTGGCGATCATGATGTCCTTGCCGCTGTCGCTGATCGGCGTGCTGGTGGCGCTGCTGGTAACCGGCAGCACGCTGAACATTTTCTCGGTGATCGGCTTCATCATGCTGATGGGTCTGGTGACCAAGAACGCCATCCTGCTGGTGGACTTCACCAACCATGCACAGAAGGAAGGCCAGGGCCAGCACGAGGCGATCATGAACGCCGGCCAGGTGCGGCTGCGCCCTATCCTGATGACGACGCTGGCGATGGTGTTCGGGATGCTGCCGATGGCGATCGGCATGGGGGATGGCGGCGAAACGCAGGCGCCGATGGGCCGCGCGGTGATCGGCGGGGTGCTGACCTCAACCCTGCTGACGCTGGTGGTGGTGCCGGTGGCCTACACCTACCTGGACAACTGGGGCAAGCGCTGCGCCCGCTTCTTCAAGCGCCAGCACGAGGAGGAACACGTGCTGCGCGAGGTGGCGTAGCGCCGCGGATTATTCGCTGTCGGGGGCGAGGCCGGAAGCTTCGCCCTCGGCGACATCCTCTTCGCCTTCCTGCGCCAGGCCTGGATTATTCTTCAACTCGGCCTTGCGCCGGTTCTTCTCTTCCTGCTTTTTCTTCTTTTCCAATTCCCGCTGCCGCTTTTCATATGCGAAGTTTGTTTTGGCCATTTGCTGCTCCTTCTCTAAAAGCGTTGCACTGCACAACCCTCATTATGAACCAAGTTGCTCAACCCCGAGGATGATGTTGCGCATGCAAATGCTTCATGCGCTCGCGGGCGACGTGGGTATAGATCTGCGTCGTGGAAATATCGGAGTGTCCAAGTAGCAATTGAACAACACGCAAATCGGCGCCGTGGTTCAATAAATGGGTGGCAAACGCGTGCCGCATGGTGTGCGGCGACAGCGGCGCCGTGATGCCGGCCTTCAGCGCATGTTTCTTGATCAGCACCCAGAACATCTGCCGCGTCATGCCCGCGCCGCGCCCGGTGACGAACAGCGCGTCGTCCTGCTGGCCGTTGAGGATGATGCCGCGCGCGCCCTTGACGTAGCGCTCGATCCACACCCGCGCCTGCTGGCCGAACGGCACCAGCCGCGTCTTGGCGCCCTTGCCGGTGACGCGCAGCACGCCGTCGTTCAGGCTCAGTTCCAGCATTTTCAGCTCCACCAGCTCGGACACGCGCAGGCCGCTGGCGTACATCAATTCCAGCATGGTGCGGTCGCGCAACCCTAACGGGGTATTGACATCGGGCGCATCCAGCAAGGCCTCGACCTGGGCTTCGCTCAGCGTGTGCACGAAGCGCTGCGGCTGCTTGGCCGAGGCCAGCTTCAGGCTGGGATCGGCGCTGATGCGGCGCTGCCGCAGCAGCATCTGGTAGAAGCGCTTGATGACCGACAGCCGCCGGTTCGACGATGTCGCCTTGCCCTGATCGTGGCGGGCGGCGATATAGCTTTCGATATCATGCGACGCCACCGCCTGCAGGCCGGCCACGCCGGGACGCATCTTTTCCAGCCAGGCGGCGAACAGGCGCATGTCGCGCCGGTAGGCTTCCAGCGTGTTCTTGGACAGCCCGTCCTCCAGCCACAGGCCGTCGCAGAACTCGTCGATCAGAGCAAGGTTGTCTGCTGCCATGCGTATTCGCTCGATCCTTCGTGCGCCAGCAGCCAGCGCTTGATGCCCAGCAGGTAGCCGTTCGGATCGTCACTGTTGGAGAAGCCGCCCAGGCCGGTAGCGGCGGTCACGCGGTGGCACGGAATCACCACCGGGAACCAGTTGGCGCCACAAGCCTGGCCCACCGCGCGCGGCGCCGAGCCGATGTGCCTGGCCAGTTCGCCATAGGTGCGCATGCTGCCGCGCGGAATCGAGCTGATCGCCTCCCACACCTTGTGCTGGAACTCGGTGCCGGCGCGCTTCAGCGGCAGGGTGAACTGGAAATCGGCGTCGTCGCAGTACTTTTCCACCTGGTAGGCCGCCAGCTCGGCCGCCGCGTCCTGCGGCGCCTTCGCATCAAAATGGGGCGGCAGGTAGCACAGCTCGGTAATCAGCCCGGCGGCCGTGCGCACGCCCAGTTTCCCGAACGGGAGCGCCACCACGGCGGAAAACAGCTCGCTGCCCTGTTGTATTTTCATCACACTTACTTGCACCAAAAAAGTACCTCGATTGTGTTTTCGTTGTCTAAATGCACCATTTTGTTGCGTCGCTGCTACAGCAAAAAAACCACGCTGGATGCATTGTAAATGCGCCGGGCAAAAAAAAACGCACCTGACGGTGCGCTTCCAAATCCTGCTTCACGTTCCCGGTCGCTTGCCTGGTTCCGTAGCACGCTTGTGGCGGCTTGCAGAGCCTATAACAGCGACATTCTGTAAAACGTGTGTCTCCTCGATCTATTGCCGGTATTCGTTACCGTTTCTATACACACTCCCCACTTACAATTCTTTGCTACCGGGTCGCATATCGATATGCATGTATCCCTGAGAGCGACGCCATCATAACGTATTCGTTAAGGTTTTTCTCAAATTTTTTGTGTACGGGAACGAGCATACTTTAAACCTGAAACATGTTTGACGCAGATCAAACAAGTTGTGGTATAGGCAAACTGAACACTGTAGCCAACTTAGTAATAGTCCTTATTGCTAGTCTTGCCAGTCACGGATAATTTACAGCTATGCTGGATTTCCCAGCACTAATAATTCTTAGAGACATATTATGCTGACAAAAATACTCGACCATCTGGAGGAGTGGATCATCACCCTCCTGATGGGCGGCGCCACCCTCATCATCTTCCTGTCCGTGGTGCACCGCTACGGCACCGGCCTGCCGATTCCCTACGTCCAGGATTACCTCCTCTCACTGCATTTTGAATGGGCGCAGGAACTGGCCATCATCATGTTCGTGTGGATGGCCAAGTTCGGCGCCGCCTACGGCGTGCGCAAGGGCGTGCACGTCGGCGTCGACGTGCTGGTCAACCGCATGCCGACCGAATGGCGCCGCTTCACGGTGCTGCTGGCGATCGGCTGCGGCATGCTGTTCACCGGCATCGTCGGCACGCTGGGCCTGACCTTCGTCTGGGAAAACGGCATGCACCACGCGGTCTACACCCTGCTCGGCTGGGACGCCAGCGAGGTGCCGGAAGGCCCGACCACGCCGGACCTGGAATGGCCGACCTGGTTCATCTATTCCGCCGTGCCGATGGGTTCCTACCTGATGTGCTTCCGCTTCATCCAGGTCGGCTGGACCTTCCTGCGCCACGGCGAGCTGCCGCACCATGACGAATCCCACGTCGAAGGCCTGGACGACGACGAAGACGACGAACTGTTCGCCGCCGCCCCGTCGCACCAGCCAGCCCATGGAGGTGCACGATGAGCGGCGCCATCGCAATGCAGGGCATCGAACCCTGGAGCAAAAAGAAGGCCGGCACCATCCTGTCGGTGATCGCCGGCATCCTGCTGGCCGTGTGCCTGCTGGGCGGCAAGGTCGGCATCGTGTTCGCGCTGCTGATTCTGCTGATGCTGACCGGCATCCCGGCTTCCATCGCGCTCGGCCTGACGGTGCTGATGTTTATGTACCTGCTGACCAATGTGCCGGTGGAGGCGGTGGCGCTGAAGCTGTTCAGCGGCATCGAGAAGTTCGAAATCATGGCCATTCCGCTGTTTATTTTGGCCGGCAACTTCCTCACCCACGGCGGCGTTGCCAAGCGCATGATCGCCTTCGCCACCAGCCTGATCGGCCACTGGCACGGCGGCCTGGCGCTGGCCGGCATCATCGCCTGCGCCATGTTTGCGCTGGTGTGCGGCTCGTCGGTGGCGACGGTGGTGGCGATCGGCTCGATCATCCTGCCGGCCATGGTCAAGCAGGGTTATCCGAAGGCCTTCGGCGCCGGCGTCATCATCACCGCCGGTTCGCTGGGCATCCTGATGCTGCCGTCGATTCCGAAGGTGATCTACGCCATCTCGACCAACACCTCGATCGGCGCGCTGTTCCTGGCCGGCCTGTTCCCCGGCATCCTGCTGACGGTGATGCTGTGCACCACCACCTGGGTGCTGGCCAAGAAGAACAACTACCCGCGCATGCGCAAGTCGACCTGGGGCCAGCGCTGGAAGGCCTTCCGCAAGAGCGTGTGGGGTTTGATGCTGGTGGTGATCATCATTGGCGGCATTACCAAGGGCATCTTCACGCCGACCGAGGCGGCGGCGATGAGCGCGGTGTATGCGTTCCTGATTTCGGTGTTCGTCTACAAGGACATGCCGCTGTCGAAAACGCCGGAGGTGCTGAAAAAATCGGCGGCGCTGTCGGCCATGCTGCTGTACATCATCACCAACGCCGTGCTGTTCTCGTTCCTGATGGCGCACGAGAATATTCCGCAGGCGATGGCGGATTGGATTCTGGGCAAGGATCTGGGCCAGGCCGGCTTCCTGTTCTTCACCAACATCCTGCTGCTGCTGGCGGGGAATGTGATGGAACCGTCGTCGATCATCCTTGTGATGGCGCCGATTCTGCACCCGGCCGCGATTCGCCTCGGCATCGACGCCGTCCACTTCGGCATCATGATCGATGCGAACATGGAGGTTGGTCTGTGCCATCCGCCGGTGGGCCTGAACCTGTACGTCGCCAGCGGCATCTCGAAGATGAGCATCTCCGAGCTGACCGTGGCGGTGATGCCGTGGCTGCTGACGATGCTGGTGTTCCTGGTGATTGTGACATACTGGCCGGGGTTGTCGCTCTGGCTGCCGAAGGCGATGGGGTTGATGTAAGCGGCACCTGCGCAACCCGCACACCGCTGCGGCCAGGGTCTGACCCCGTACGGGGTCAGACCCTTTCGTTAGGGGTACTCCATGCGATAACAATCGTCCGCCGTACCCATAAAAAAAGGAGGCCTAGGCCTCCTTTCTCATTTCCCGACGAAGACTTACTTCGCGGCTTCCTTGTTGATCGCCGAGATCAGATCCTTGCCGATCCGGCTCTCCATCTGCTGCTGCACCGGCAGCAGCGCCTTGCGCCACTCGGCCTGCTCTTTCACGCTGAGACTATAGATCTCGGTCTTGCCGGCCTTTTTGATCGCATCCAGCGCCATGTCGTTGTCACGCTGCGCAATCGCTTTCTCGAAGGTGGTGGCATCCTTCATCGCCTTGTCCAGCGCGGCGCGGATGTCCGGCGGCAGGCCGTCCCAGAACTTCTTGTTGACGATGACCGCATAGCCCAGGTAACCGTGGTTCGACACCGTCACATACTTCTGCACCTCGTGCATCTTCTGCGTGTACATATTCGACGGCGGATTCTCGGTGCCATCCACCACGCCGGTCTGCAGCGCCTGGTACACCTCGGAGAACGCCAGCACCTGCGGATTGGCGCCCAGCGCACGCATCTGCGCGTCCAGCACCTTGGACGACTGGATGCGCATCTTCAGGCCTTTGAAATCGGTCGGATTATGCAGCGGCTTGTTGGCCGACATGACCTTGAAGCCGTTGTCCCAGAACGCCAGGCCGGTGATGCCCTTCGGCTCCAGCTTCTTCAGCAGCGACTTGCCGATTTCGCCTTCGGTCACGTTGTACAGCGCCGTTTTCGACGGGAAGATGTACGGCAGGTCGAACGCCTCGAATTCCTTCACGCCCAGCGGGCCGAACTTGGCCAGCGACGGTGCCAGCATCTGCACCGCGCCCAGTTGCAGCGCTTCCAGCTCTTCCTTGTCCTTGTACAGCTGGCTGTTCGGATACACCTCGATCTTCACGCGGCCGTTGGTTGCCTTTTCCGCCAGTTGCTTGAAACGCTCCGCCGCCTGGCCTTTCGGCGTGTCGGTGGCCACCACGTGGCTGAATTTGATGACGATAGGCGCCTGGGCATACGCGTTGAAGCTCAGGGCCGCGCTCAGGACGAGCAAGACGGGTTTCAGTTTCATGAAGTCTCCTGGTGGGTTTAAAGTTACACTATTGTTCTATTCTGACCGATTCTTATAAATAGCTGCAACACTGGCAAGTGTGGATAACCACAATGGCCGCACCAGCGTGACCAGCTACCCTGACCACCCATGACGCCATCGCCCTCCACCGCGCCCGCACCGCGCCGCCGCACCCACACCAGCACCTCGCTGCGCTGGCTGCTGCCCATCGTGCTGGTGTTGTTTTTTCTGGCGATCCTGATCTGGCTGCCGTGGCAGGCGCGCCAGATGGAGAGCAACGAGCGCCAGGAACAGCTGATCGCCGACACCCTGTGGGTCGAACAGACCATCCGCTTCCAGATGGGCCGCGACGAGGAAAGCCTGCGCAGCCTGGGCGTGGAAATCGCCGCCGGCCATCTGTCGCCGCACGAGCTGCACGAGCGCATGGCGCGGCTGCTCAAGAATGGCCACGAATTGCTGCGCGTGGTCTGGCTCAAGCCGGACGGCCAGTTGGGCAGCAGCAGCGATCCGCTGTCCGAGCCGGTGGAGCTGACTCCCGCCTCCAGGGCCACCGCCGAGATCACGCGCAAGACGCGCCGCGCGATGTACGCCCAGCCGGAAGTGCAGGCGCATAACCAGACCGCCGCGCCGTCGGCGGTGCTGATGGACTACCACGTGCCGCTGTTCCATGGCGACGAATACCTCGGCGACCTGGTCGCCACCTATCAAACCAGCGCGCTGCTCGATGAAATGGTGCCGTGGTGGTTCGCGCAGGACAATCAGGTCACGCTGGTGGACCGCGACGACAAGGTGCTGGCGCGGCGCGCGGCCGCAGGTCCGGGCCACGGCATCTACACCCACAAGCGCGCGCTGGACCTGCCGGGCGCCTCGGTCACCCTGGTGACGGACAGCGTCAAGAGCGAACCGCAGTTGCTGCCCAACCTGCTGGTCGGCTCGGTCATCGTGCTGTCGCTTGGCCTGCTATGGAGCCTGCTGGCCCTGTGGGGCCATATCTCGAAACGCCTGGCGGCGGAAGGCGCGCTGCGCCAGCAGATGTCGTTCCGCACCGCGATGGAGAATTCGCTGGTGACCGGTTTGCGCGCGCGCGACCTGGAAGGGCGCATCACCTACGTCAATCCGGCCTTCTGCCAGATCGTCGGCTATCCGGCCGAGGAAATCGTCGGCAAGCTGCCGCCCATGCCCTACTGGGCGCCGGAGGCGATGTCCGAATACCAGGCGCGCTTTGCCTCGGTATTGGCCGGCAAGGTCACGCCGCAGTTCGAAACCATCTTCCAGCGTCCCAACGGCGAGCGCGTGCCGGTGCTGGTGTTCGAGGCGCCGCTGGTGGACAACCACGGCAAGCAGACCGGCTGGATGGGCTCCATCCTCGACATCTCCGACCGCAAGCGCATCGAGGAGGTCAACCGCCAGCAGCAGGAAAAGCTGCAATCGTCGGCGCGCATGGCCACCATGGGCGAGATCGCGTCGATGCTGGCGCATGAGCTGAACCAGCCGCTGGCCGCCATTTCCAGCTACACCACCGGTGCGCTGAATGTGCTGGACCGCGCGCATGAGGACCATAAGCCGGTCGACCGCGGCATCCTCAAGCCGGCGCTGGAACAGGCCAGCGCGCAGGCGCAGCGGGCCGGCCAGATCATCCGCAGCGTGCACGAATTCGTCAAGAAGCGCGAGCCGCTGCGGCAGGCGGTGGCGATTCCATCGCTGCTGGACGGCATCCGCGCGCTGATCGAACTGCAGGCGCGCCAGAGCTATGTGTCGTTCCACACCGACCTCCCGGCCGACCTGCCGCCGGTGCGCGCCGACCGCGTGATGATCGAGCAGGTGCTGCTCAACCTGACCCGCAACGGCATAGAAGCGATGCAGCACGTGCAGCCGCAACGGCGTATCCTCAACGTGGTGGCGCGATACCATGCCGACTTGGACCAGGTCAGCGTGGCGGTGATCGACCAGGGCCACGGCATTCCGGACGATGTGGCGCAGCGCCTGTTCTCGCCGTTCTTCTCGACCAAGGCCGAGGGCATGGGCATGGGCCTCAACATCTGCCGGACTGCGATAGAATTCCATGGCGGCGCGCTGACCTTCCGCGCCAATCCGCAAGGCGGAACAATATTTACGTTCGTGCTGCCGGCCGCGCCGGCAGCCACGACACAGGAGACATAAAACAAATGCTGCATATCGTCGACGATGAAGCGGTGGTGCGCGACGCACTGACCTGGCTGGCCACATCCCGGGCGATTCCCTCGCGCGCCTACGAATCCGGAGCGCAGTTCCTGCAGCAGACCGGCGACTTCGACACCGACGGCGACTGCGTGCTGCTCGACGTGCGCATGCCGGACATGAACGGCGTGGCGGTGTTCGACCAGCTGCTGACGCGCGGCCTGGCGCAGCGCATGCCGGTGATCTTCCTGACCGGCCACGGCGACGTGCCGATGGCGGTGGACACCTTGAAGCGCGGCGCCTTCGACTTCTTCGAAAAGCCGTTCAACGACAACCAGCTGATGGACCGCGTGCAGGAAGCGCTGGCCAACTCGCGCCGCGCCGGCGAAACCGCCGCCGTCCACGCCCGCCTGGCCACGCTGTCGACGCGCGAACGCGAAGTGCTGGACCTGATCCTGGCCGGCAAAATGAACAAGGTGGTGGCCGACCAGCTGGGCATCAGCATGCGCACCGTGGAAGTCCACCGCGCCCACATCTTCGACAAGATGCAAGTCAAAACCGCCGTCGAACTGGCCGGCCTGCTGAAATAAATCCCGCTCGAAAAACATACATAAGCACTTATGTATCGTGTTATGCTTGTCGCATGAGACAAGGACTTGGCACGCAATTACGTCATTTGATCGACCTGCTGGATGGCGCGGTCAGCGCCGCCTATGAGGAGGCGGGCATCGATTACCGGCCTCGCTACACGCCGGTGATGCGGGCGCTGGAGGGCGGCGAGCCGCGCACCGTCAGCCAGATCGCCGAGGCGGCCGGCATCACGCAGCCGGCGGCCACGCAAACCGTCACGCTGATGATGAAGCAAGGCTTGCTGCAAGCCTCGCCCGGCGTGCGCGATGCGCGCCAGAAGATGGTCCGCCTGAGCGCCCACGGCGAAGCGCTGCTGCCCAAGCTGCGCCAGTGCTGGCAAGCCACCCGCGCCGCCGCCGATAGTCTCGACCGCGACCTGCCCTATCCCCTGTCCGACGCGCTGGCCGAGGCCATCGCCGCGCTGCAAATCCAATCTTTCGGCGCCCGCATCCGCGCGGCGCGTGCCACCACCAAGAGCAAAAAGGAGACATCATGAGCATCGCCCAGCCGCAGGTCGTTTCATCCGTGCCTTCGTTCCGCGCCCGTCTGTTTGCGCACCCGGTCACGCGCATCATCATCGGCATGTGCGCCGTGGTGCTGCCGATCATCCTGACGCTGGCCGTGATCGACAAGCTGGTGCCCAAGGAACTGCGCTTCGGCTGGCAGTTCCTGCTGGCAGGTGGCTTGGGCATATTCAGCTACCGCCACTTCGTGCGCCGCACCGAGCGGCGCGGCCTGGCCGAACTGGCGCCCAGCGGCGCGGTGCGCGAAACCTTCACCGGCGTGGCGCTCGGCGTCGCCCTCGGACTGGCGGTGGCGGGCGTGCTGGCGGCGGCCGGCGCATTCGCCATCAGCGGCAGCAATGATGCGGCGATCATGCTCAAGACCCTGCCGGAGCAGATGATGGTGGCGGTGTTTGAAGAACTGCTGTTCCGCGCCGTGCTGTTCCGCATCGTCGAGCAACGCTGGGGCACGCGCGTCGCGCTGGTCGTCTCCTGCGTGGTGTTCGCGCTGGCGCACGTGCCGAACGACCAGGCCAGCGCGCTGGGCATTCTGATCACCGGCGTGGCCTCGCTGACGCTGTGCGCCGCCTACCTGCAGACACGGCGCCTGTGGCTGCCGATCGGCCTGCACTTCGGCTGGAACTACCTGTACGACAGCCTGTTCGCCGTTCCCGTCTCCGGCCACACCGCGCGCGGCTGGCTGCAAGTGACGATGACGGGCCCCGACTGGCTGACCGGCGGCGCCTACGGCGTCGAAGCCTCCGTCATCACCCTGCTGCTCTGGGGCGCCACCGCCATCCTCCTCCTGCGCCGCGCCGTCAAGCGCTGACGCCGCCGCGTGGCTGACGTTCAGGCATGGCAGGCCAGTGCCCATTCGACGTGCTCGCGCACCAGCGCCGACGGATCGTCGCGCCGTGACAATAGCGCCGCCACGATGGCGGCATCGCCCTTGGCGCCGGCCGCCGCCGCGTTCCCCAGCCCCACCGCGATATTGCGCAGCCATCGCTCATGGCCGATGCGGCGGATCGGACTGCCCTCCATCTTGCGATTGAAGTCGTCCTCGCTCCACGCGAACAGCTCGATCATCGAGGCGCTGCCCAGGCCATGGCGTTCGTCGAAATCCGGCAGCACCGCGCGCTGCGCGAACTTGTTCCAGGGGCAGGCGGTCTGGCAGTCGTCGCAGCCGTAGATGCGGTTGCCGATCAGCGGTCGCAGCTCCAGCGGAATCGCGTTCTTCAATTCGATGGTCAGGTAGGAGATGCAGCGCCGCGCATCCAGCTTGCCCGGCCCGAGGATGGCCTGCGTCGGACAGGCCGTGATGCACGCCGAGCACTGGCCGCAGTGCGCGCCGGTCGGTTCGTCAATCGGCAGCGGCAGGTCGACCAGGAATTCGCCCATGAAGAACATCGAGCCGGCGGTGCGCGACAGCAGCAAGGTGTGCTTGCCACGCCAGCCCAGGCCGGCCTTCTCGGCCAGCGGTAGCTCCATCACCGGCGCCGAGTCGGTGAACACGCGGTAGCCGAAGTCGCCGATCTCCGCCTTCACCTTGTCGGCCAGTTGCTGCAGACGCGCGCGCAGCACCTTGTGGTAGTCGCGGCCCCGCGCATAGACCGAAATGACGGCCGCGCCGGGATCGGCCAGCCGCGCCGCCTCGCGCTCGCGCCAATCGTGCTCGCCACTGGTTTCCGTGTCCCTCGGCAGATAGTTCATGCGGGCGCTGACCACGCGGATGGTGCCCGGCACCAGCTCGGCGGGCCGCGCGCGCTTCATGCCGTGGGCCGCCATGTAGTCCATTTCGCCGTGCATGCCGGCGTCCAGCCACGCCTGCAGGCCCGCCTCGGCGTGACGGAGGTCGACGTCGGTGATGCGGATTTCGGCGAAGCCCAGCTCCGTGCCCCAGCGCTTGATGCTGAGGGCAAGTTCGGCTAAATTGGTTTCAGACAGGGACATCTTGGAGTTTGCACTGGCGTAGGCGGTTACAATGGCGGTCAAACCAACATGACATTCTAATTGATGCAGCACTTCACAGCCCACCTCCACGACGAAGAAGGCACCGCCGCCCTGGGTGCGGCGCTGGCGCGCGCCCTGGCGCCCGGCCTGGCGATCCACCTGCACGGCGACCTGGGCGCCGGCAAAACCGCCCTCACCCGCGCGCTGCTGCACGCGGCGGGCCACGTCGGCACCGTCAAGAGCCCGACCTACACGCTGTCCGAACCGTACAGCATCCAGCTCGACGGCCGCGCCGTCAGCGTGATCCACTTCGACCTGTACCGTATGGGCAGCCCGGAGGAATTCCTCGACGCCGGCTTCCGCGAAGACTTCAACGGCGATAACGTCTGCATCGTCGAATGGCCGGAAAAAGCCGAAGGCGTGCTGCCGCCGCCGGACCTGAATGTGTTTTTGACTGTGTCCGGCCACGGCCGTGATGTAGAATTGCAGGCGTCTACCGCCTTGGGTAACTCATGCCTTCAACGCCTCAAATTCGCTCCCAACATGTGAGCCGCCGCACCGTCCTGAAGGCCGGCGCCACCCTGCTGCTGTCCGTGACGGTGCCGCTGCGGGCCAATGCCGCGCAAATCCTCGCCGTGCGCGTCTGGCCGGCCGACGACTACACCCGCGTCACGCTGGAAAACGACACCGACCTCAAGGCCACGCACTTCATCGTCAAGGATCCGGAGCGCATGGTGGTCGACATCGAAGGACTGGAACTCAATCCGACGCTGAAAAGCCTGGTTGCCAAGATCCAGTCCAACGACCCGTACATCAAGCAGGTGCGCGTGGGCCAGAACCGGCCCAACGTGGTGCGGCTGGTGTTCGATCTGAAGGAAGAGGTCAAGCCGCAGGTGTTCACGCTGCCGCCGGCCGGCAACTACAAGCACCGCCTGATCTTCGACCTGTACCCGGTCAAGGCGGTTGATCCGATCGCCGCCATGATCGAAAAAGGCGACTGGTCCGGCGACGAGAAAGTCGCCAACGTGACGCCAGCCACGCCGAAGGAACAGCTGGAGCAGCTCAAACCGGACCTGAAGGCCGAGCCGCGCGAAGAACTGAAAACCGAGCTGAAAACCGCCGACGCCCAATCCAAGGCCAAGGCCGACCCGTCGGGCAAGATCGTGCGCATGATTACCATCGCGCTGGACCCCGGCCACGGCGGCGAAGATCCCGGCGCCTCCGGCAAGAACGGCAGCCGCGAAAAGGACATCGTGCTGGCCATCGCCAAGCGCCTCAAGGGCAAGCTGGAAGAACAATCCAACATCCGCGTGATGCTGACCCGCGACGGCGACTACTTCGTCCCGCTGGGCACCCGCGTCGACAAGGCGCGCAAGGTGCAGGCCGATTTGTTCGTCTCGATCCACGCCGACGCCTTCGTGCAGCCCACCGCGCGCGGCTCGTCGGTGTTCGTGCTGTCGGAAAAAGGCGCCACCTCCTCGGCCGCGCGCTGGCTGGCGGACAAGGAAAATTCGGCCGACAACATCGGCGGCGTCAACGTCAAGAACCACGACAAGCAGCTGGCCAGCGTGCTGCTCGACCTGTCCACCACCGCGCAGATCAACGACAGCATGAAGCTGGGCCGCTCGGTGCTGGGCGAGATCGGCGGCATCAACCGCCTGCACAAAGGCTCGGTCGAACAGGCCGGTTTCGCGGTGCTGAAGGCGCCGGACATTCCGTCGATCCTGATCGAGACCGCCTTCATCTCCAATCCGGAAGAAGAAGCCAAGCTGCTCGACGACGCCTACCAGAACAAGCTGGCCGACGCCATCGTCACCGGCATCCGCCGCTATTTCGCCAAGAACCCGCCGCTGGCCAAGAACCGCTTAACCTGAAGAAGAGAGAGACATGGCTGTAGTTACGATGACCAAGTACGGCGACCTGCCGGCCGTCCACATCACCGCCGCCGACGGCGCGCAAGCGACGGTGTCGCTGTTCGGCGCGCACCTGCTGTCGTGGAAAACCGCCGACGGCAAGGAGCGTCTGTTCGTCAGCTCGAAGACGCCGCTGGACGGCAGCAAGGCGATCCGCGGCGGCGTGCCGGTCATTTTCCCGCAGTTTAATGTGCGCGGCCCCGGCCTGCGCCACGGCTTCGCGCGCGTCAGCACCTGGCGCCTGAGCGACAGCGGCGGCGATGGCGGCCGCTCCTTCCTCGAATTCAGCCTGGCGCCGGCCGACCTGTCGGCGGAACATGCGCAGGCGTGGCCGCACGCGTTCGACCTCAAGCTGCGTTTCACGCTGCATGGCGATGCGCTGGAGATGGCCTATACCGTGCACAATCCCGGCCGGCAGGCTTTCCCGTTCGGCGTGGCGCTGCACACCTACTACGATGTCGGCCACCTGGACGCGACCAGCATCAGCGGCCTGCAGCACGTGCAGTTCCTCGACCATCACAACAACACGCTGGAGCAGGACACGCCGGCGCTGCACTTCACCGAGAAGCACGACCGCATGTACCAGTCCACGCCGAGCGTGACACTGAACACGGCCGCGTCGACGCTGCGCCTGGAGCAGCAGGGCTTTGAACAATGGGTGGTGTGGAATCCGGGTACGGCAGACGCGGCGGCCCTTACCGATCTGGGCCAGGATGAATACCTGCGCTTCGTCTGCATCGAGCCGGCGCGCATCCACCAGCAGCCGCTGGAAGCCGGCGCCACCTGGACCGGCAAGCACACCATCAACGCTTAATTCGATTCCTTGATGATGCGGCCCGAGCTAGGCTGGGTCGGCCGCGCATTCAGCGGATAGAGGCGGCTGAACAGCGCCATCTGCGCCGGCGAGGCCTGCACCGGCTCCTTCATCACCAGCCACAGCACGCCTTCGTTGCAAGGCGGCGTGGTCATCGACCCCATGAAGGTGTAGTAGTCGCGGCGCGCCGGGATCAGGTCCAGCGGATCGAGCGATTCCACCGGCGCCGCCGTATCGAGCTTCTCCAGCGGCAGATTGTTCCACACGGTCTGGATCACCGGCTGCGGCTTGCCGCGCTCCAGCAGCAGCGCCAGCATGGCGATGCGGCCTTCGCCGTCCTTGTGCACCAGGTGCACCACCATCTCGTAGCCCTTGCCGTTGATGCGCTCTTCCGAAGGGCGATGGAAGTGGAACTGGATCAGCTCATAGGTGCGGTTGCCCACCGTGAGGAAATTGCCGCTGCCGACCATCACTTGCACCGTGTGGCCGTTGTCGGTCACGTTGAAGGAGGACGGATGATAGTCGAAGGTGATCTGCTCCAGGTCGACCTTCATGCCGTCGCGGATATCGATCGGCGACTGGCGGTTGCCGGCGCCGCACTTGGCCCAGGCCGGATTGATCTTGCCCCAGTTGGCCGGGCCGGTCTCGCCCTCGTACGACCACACATTGCTGTACACCTTGGGGATCGCCGCGATCGCGGCTTCCTTGGCCGCCGCCTGCTTCTTGGCCTTGGCCGCCGCCGCCACGCGCGCGGCCTGGTTGGCGCGCATGATGGCCAGCCGCTCCTGGATGCGGGCCGACAGGTCGGCCTCGGCCTGCGCTTCCTTCTCGCGCTCGGTGAGCTTGCGTGGCGGCGTGGCGGGGGCGGACGAGGAGGCGGACGAACCGGTGGACGTGACACCGGCAGCACCCACCAGCGCCGATTTCGTCGAAGGCGAAATCAGCGGGTCTTTTTCGTTACTGGCCGCTGCGGTGACAACGTAGCAGCAGGCCAATAGGGTCAGGAGGGTGCGCATTGGGTATCCAGAATGAACAATTACATTCTGGTTTACGGATGCATTTGGGCAAAACTTGAGGGACAGGGACAAAACGGCATGCTGCGGCGGCCGCGCAGCATGCATTCATGCGGGTTTCAGCGGCTTTGCATGCGGCGCGTCAGTTTCCACAAACCGCCCAGCGCCATCGGCACCACGGCCACGGCCACGCCGAACAGCACGATCTCGGTCAGGTGCTCGCGCACGATCGGGATATTGCCGAAGAAGTAGCCGGCGGTGGTCAGCAGCGCGACCCACAGGATGGCGCCGGTGAAGTTATACAGCTGGAAGCGGGCGAAGGTCATGTCCGAGACGCCGGCCACGAACGGCGCGAAGGTCCGCACCACCGGCACAAAGCGCGCCAGCACGATGGTCTTGCCGCCGTGTTTTTCGAAGAATTCGTGGGTGCGGGTCAGCGCAGCCTTGTTGAGCCAGCGGTAATCGTGGGTAAACACCCGCTGCCCGACCTTTTCGCCGATCCAGTAATTGACGGTGTTGCCCGTGATGGCAGCCGTGGTCAGCAGGACCACCAGCAGCGGCAGATTCATTTCACCGACGGCGCACAGGGCGCCGGCGATGAACAGCAGCGTGTCGCCCGGGAAGAAGAACAGGACCACCAGGCCGGTTTCGGCGAAGATGATAGCGAACAGAACCACGTAGATCAGCGTTCCGTATTGTTGGATCAGCATTTCCAAGGTCTTGTCGACATGAAGGATCATGTCGAAAAATTGCATAAAATCCATATTCTTCCCATAAAGTAAGCGCCGGAATCATACACCACCCTAAGCCCTAGCGGCATCGGTTTCCGAGCGATTGATATCCAGTTTACAATCCAGCTAGGTCCCGCAGCAAGCGGGTTCGCTCAACCAAGGAGATTTGGATGGCTTTGTTACACATTTTCCGTGCTTTATCCCTGCCGGCCCTGGCGCTGGGCCTCGGCGCCGCCGCCGCGCATGCCGCCGACCTGCCGGTGCGCCCCAGCGCCAGCGACATTATCAAGACCTCCAAGCCGTCGGACTGGCGTCCCACCGACCCGGCCAACACCTTGTATATGGACCTGCCGACCGGCCGCGTGGTGATCGAACTGGCGCCGGACTTCGCGCCGCTGGGCATCGCCAACATCAAGACCATGGTAAAAGAGCATTATTTTGACGGCCTGGCCATCATCCGCTCGCAGGACAACTACGTGGCGCAGTGGGGCGATCCGAACGCCGAGACCAAGCCGAAGTCGCTGGGTTCGGCCAAGGCCAAGGTGCCGGGCGAATTCACGGTGCCGATGTCGAACGACAAGCACTTCGTGCAGCAGAAGGACGCCGACGGCTACGCGCCGCAGATCGGCCACTCCAACGGCTTCCCGGTCGGCCGCGATCCCAAGGCCAAGAGCACCTGGCTGATCCATTGCTACGGCATGGTCGGCGTCGGCCGTGACAACGACACCGACAGCGGCAGCGGTTCCGAGCTGTACGCCATCACCGGCCACGCGCCGCGCCATCTGGACCGCAACATCACGCTGCTGGGCCGCGTCATCTCCGGCATGCCGCTGCTGACCACTCTGCCGCGCGGCAACGAGGCGCTGGGCTTCTACGGCCCGAACGAGGCGCGCATGCCGATCGTCTCGGTGCGCCTGGAAGCCGAAGTGCCGGAAGCGGATCGCAGCCACTTTGAAGTGATGCGCAGCGAAGCGCCGATCTACGAGCAGGTGCTGGAAGCGCAGCGCAACCGCGGCGGCCCGTGGAATAAATACGCGGCCAACTACCTGGAAGTGTGCAACGCCATGATTCCAGTGCGCGAACGGCCAAAGCAGTAAGTCCTGGCGGGGGACCAGTTATAATCTGGAGATGAACGCGCCAGACACTGCCCCCCGCACCCCACGTCCCATCCAGGCCCTGCCTGACCAGCTGATTTCCCAGATCGCCGCCGGCGAGGTGGTGGAACGACCGTCCGCCGTGGTCAAGGAACTGCTGGAAAACGCGCTGGATGCCGGCGGCACGCAAATCGCCGTGCGGCTGGAGGAAGGCGGCGTCAAACGCATCTGCATCACCGACAATGGCCGCGGCATCCCGCCCGAGCAAATGCCGCTCGCGCTGGCGCGCCACGCCACCTCCAAAATCAGCTCCCTGCACGACCTGGAAAACGTCGGCACGCTCGGCTTCCGTGGCGAGGCGCTGGCGTCGATCGCCTCGGTGGCCGCCGTGACCATCACCTCGCGCACCGCCGACGCCGCGCACGCGTGGGAAATCGTCGGCTCGCACAACGCCACGCCGGCGCCGTCGTCCGGCGCGGTGGGCACCACCGTCGATGTGCAGGACCTGTACTTCAACACGCCGGCACGGCGCAAGTTCCTCAAGTCCGAGCAGACCGAGTTTGGCCACTGCGCCGAAGTCGTGCGCCGCATCGCGCTGGCGCGGCCGGACGTGTCGTTCTCGCTGAGCCACAACGGCCGCACCATCGATCACTGGAACGTCAGCGAGATGGCCAAGCGCAGCGCCCACATCCTGGGCGACAACTTCGCCGAAGCGCGACTGGCGGTCGATGAAACCATGGGCCCATTGCGCCTGCACGGCTACGTCGGCCTGCCGACCGCCTCCAAGGCGCGCGCCGACGGCCAGTTCTTCTACGTGAACGGCCGCTTCGTGCGCGACAAGGTGCTGGTGCACGCGGTGAAGGCCGCCTACCAGGACGTGCTGCACGGCGACCGCTTCCCGTCCTACGTGCTGTCGCTGGAGATGGACCCGGCGCTGGTGGACGTCAACGTGCACCCATCGAAAATTGAAGTGCGCTTCCGCGACAGCCGCGCCGTGCACCAGTGCGTGTTCCACGCGGTGCAGCGCGCGCTGGCGCAGACCTCGGCCACGGCGCACGGCAGCGTGCCGTCGCCGCTGCCGGCGGCGGACAGCCTGAACACCACGCCGATGTGGCGCGGCGAGCAGACCTCGTTCGGCCCCTTGCTGGCGCCGGACTATGCGCCGACCTTCTCGCCATCGCCGTTCGGCGCCGGCGGCAGCGGAGGCTCGGGCGCCGCAGCCGCCAGCACGCAGGGCAGCTTTGGCAGCAGCTACGCCGGCCCGCGCTTCGGCGCCGACGGCGGCGTCGCCCAGAGCACCGAAAAATACGGCGCCCTGTTCCGCGACAGCGACCGCCCGGCCGGCGCGCGCAGCGAATCCGACATGACGCTGCCGCAAGCCAGCTCCTTCACCGTCTCCGCTGCCGCCATGGCGCAGGAAGAATTCCCGCTTGGCTTCGCGCTGGCGCAGCTGCACGGCATCTACATCCTGGCGCAGAACGCCAAGGGCCTGGTGCTGGTCGACATGCACGCCGCGCACGAACGCATCCTGTACGAACAGCTGAAGAACGCGCTGGACAGCCGCGTGGCCGGCGAAGAAATGCAGGTGCAGCCGCTGCTGATCCCGATCACCTTCTACGCCGACGCGGTGGAAGTGGGCACCGCCGAAGAACATCAGGACACCTTGCAGGCACTGGGCTTCGACATCGCCGTGCTGTCGCCGACCACGCTGGCGGTGCGCTCGGTGCCGGTGCTGCTGAAGAACGCCGACGCCCAGACGCTGGCGCGCGACGTGCTGCGCGACGTGCGCGAATTCGGCGGCTCGCGCGTGCTGATCGAACGCCAGAACGAACTGCTCGGCACTCTCGCCTGCCACACCGCGGTGCGCGCCAACCGCATCCTGTCGGTGCAGGAGATGAATTCCCTGCTGCGCCAGATGGAAATCACCGAACGCGCCGACCAGTGCAACCATGGCCGCCCGACCTGGGTGCAGGTGGAAATCGGCGCGCTCGACAAGCTGTTCCTGCGCGGTCAATAACATGAGCGCGAAACCACTGGCCGTCGCCATCATGGGGCCGACGGCGTCGGGCAAGACCGCCTCCGCCCTGGCCATCGCCGAACGCATCCCGTCCGAAATCATCTCCGTCGATTCGGCGCTGGTGTATCGCGACATGGACATCGGCACCGCCAAGCCGACGCGCGAAGAACTGGCCGCCGTGCCGCATCATCTGATCGACATCATCGACCCGCTGGATTCGTATTCGGTGGCACAGTTTCGCAAGGACACGCTGCGGCTGGTGGAAGACATCAGCGCGCGCGGCAAGCTGCCACTGCTGGTCGGCGGCACCATGCTGTACTTCAAAGGCCTGGCCGATGGACTGGATGATTTGCCGGGCGCCGATCCCGCCGTGCGCGCCGCGCTGGATGAGGAAGCGGCCCGCCTCGGCTGGCCCGCCATGCATGCGCGGCTGGCCGCCGTCGATCCGGAAACCGCCGCGCGCCTGGCGCCGGCCGATTCGCAGCGCATCCAGCGCGCGCTGGAGATTCACGCGTTGAGCGGCAAGCCGATGTCCGAGCTGCTGGCGCTGCGCGAGAAAACCGAGCTGCCGTTCGAGCTGCTGTCATTTGCACTGGAACCATCCGACCGCGCCGTGCTGCACAAGCGCATCGCGCGCCGCTTCGACATCATGCTGGAAGAAACGCCGCAGGGTAACCTGATCACCGAAGTGGAAGCGCTGCGCCGGCGCGGCGACCTGCATCCGGGCCTGCCGTCGATCCGCTGCGTGGGCTACCGCCAGGCATGGGAATACCTCGACGGCGCCATCGACTACGCCACCATGCGCGAAACCGGCATCATCGCCACGCGCCAGCTGGCCAAGCGCCAGCTGACCTGGCTGCGCTCGATGCCGGAGCGCGTGGTGCTGGACTGCCTCGCCCCCGATCCCGCCAACGCCATGCTGGCGCAGATCGCCGAACGGCTGGGTTAAGCCTTCGGCGGCTCGCCGCTCATGTACACCACTTCCCACAGGTGGCCGTCCAGATCCTGGTAGCCGTGGCCGTACATGAAGCCATGGTCCTGCGGTTCCTTGTAGGCGCTGCCGCCGGCCTCGATGGCCTTGTTGACCAGCGCCGTCACCGCATCGCGCGATTCCATTTGCAGGCACAGCAGCACCTCGGTCGACGTGTGCGCGTCGCTCACCGGTTTCGGCGTAAACTCCTTGAAGCGCGTTTCGGTCAGCAGCATGACAAAGATATTCTCGTCCACGATCATGCACGTGGCGGATTCATCGGTGTAATGCTGGTTGAAGCTGTAGCCCAGGTGCGCGAAGAACTTGATCGACTTCTGCAGGTCGCGCACCGGCAGGTTGATGAAGATATTGGTTGCCATATTGCCCCCGTTATAAAAATAATCATCGGCGAAGACACAGAATACCAATATGCCAATATTTTGACGACCGCCACGCGTTATTCGGCACTTTTTTCAAAAAATTTTTGGGTCAGTCTTGACAGTCAGGGTGCCATCCCCTATGATGCTGGGCGTTGCAGGTGATATAGCTCAGTTGGTTAGAGCACAGCATTCATAATGCTGGGGTCGATGGTTCAAGTCCATCTATCACCACCAAGATTCCGAAAGCCGTAATTCACACTGTGAGTTACGGCTTTTTTGTTTTTCTTGTGCCGTCACAAGGCCTGCTGTCGAGGCGCTCGCTACATTGGAGACTTTCTGTTCTTGAACGGAAAGTCCATGCAACGCTACCACATCACGCTCGGCGCCAGCACCAGTGCTGGCGGCAAGGTTATCAGCGCCAGCAGTTGCTGCAGCATCGACGGCGTGCTGGTCGCGCTGGAGGGCGACGCCATCTTCTGCCCTGCCTGTAAATCGCCAGGCAAGATCAAAATCTTCGGCCCACGCATCTCCGAAAGCTGGAACGGCATGCAGGTGGCGTTGCAGGACGACCTGTGCGTCTGCAAGTGCACGCCGCCGCCCAAGCTGATCGCCAGCCAGCAGCACAAATATCAGGAAGTGGGCGGCAGCGCACCTTCCCCTGCCTCGGCAACACAAGCCGCCGCGACTGCGCGCCAGGAAGCGCAAGCTGCTGCCCTTGGCCATCAGGAAGAACAAATCACACTGCGTTTCCTGGACGACCTCACGCAAGCACCACTCGCCTCCCGGCGCTACCGGTTGGAGCTGGTAGGCAAAACTCTCGAAGGCATTACCGACAGCAGCGGCTACACCCAGCCCATCAACACAGCCGAGCGCGCGCAACTGACCGCCTGGCATCTTCTCGACTAGCAAGGAGACTTCCATGCCGGACGATGTCTTCACCAAACACCCGCACGACACCACGCCGCTCGGCCGCAACACCACGCCCGTGCCGGAGTGCGACGTCCACAGTACCACCGTCGGCGGCAAAACCTGCAAAGCCATCGACGTGCCGATCCTCAGCTGCGCCAGCATCTGGCTGCGCGTCCAGAAAGAAGCCGAAGCGTGGATCGCTCCCGGCGGCAAGCTGATCGCCGATCCAGTCGCGCGCAACCGCCGCATCAATCAGGCCTATGCGCAGCTGTGGCTGGCCGACAAGCGCTTTCAATGGGCGGGACTGGCGGCGTTCGCCTCCAAACAAGTCGGCTGCGGCCTGCTGCATGCGGCAGACAACATCAACAAATCACAGGAAGAAATGGCGGCCAACGCCTACCGCCCCGACATCGCCAGCAGCGCCGACATCGCCGCGATGAACACCATTCCCGCAGCCATCAGTGCCAGCTCGGCCTATATGTACCAACAACTCGCCCTCGGCAACACCACGCTGTTCCTCGACATCTACCCGCTGCACCGTTTCTACATGCTGCGTGGACTAAAACATCTGCAAGGCTGCTTGCGAGAGCGCGCACTTATCTTTAAAGACATCATATGGCCAATTGCTCAAACTAAACTGGCGTTCGGCCAGCCCGCCAGAGATATTGTTGAAGCCTTCGAGATGGTCGAAAATAACTTGATTGCCAAAAGCGTGGAGCGATTCGCTCACCATGAGCAAATCAATGTTCTTCAAGCCACGATATATAGTGATATCGCGATGCGAAGAGCGCTAGATGCAAACCAATTTTCTTGGGCCGTAAATTTTCCAACAGGTGTTGCAGCAGAAATCTCGCTTACGTTATCCGCAGAATGTAAAACCGTTGCTGGTCCTCTCACCATTATGTTCTCCAGAAATAAGACTGCGAGACTATATGACGAAGATGAACGGATGAAGTTTGTGTATGCGGCGGCGGCACGATTTGACGATCTACTGAAAGGAAGTGCTGAAAAAAATATTGAAGATTCTATAAATGAGATTGCGCGAAATGGAGGCGTGCGATGAGGAAGCGATGGTTTGTCACCCTCGGACTTATTAGCTGCGCTGCCCTCGCATGCCTGGACTCCCCAGCACCAACGTCGCTCTCCCTTCGCGTACAACAGCCGTTTCATGAGGTGGTAAAAGACTCCAGTTTTCCCGTAATGGCATCTTCAAATATTCCCGATGCTAGCACTGACGGTAGCGGCGCGACGTGGGTAACCGAACCAGCTGTCGTTATTCATTTTAACGACGCCGAGCATGGTTTCACTTTACCGCCGACGACATTCGCAGCGGTGAGTTATAGCGACTATCGAGTGATTACGATAGACACGTCGCCCATGTTAAAAAAACTCTCGTTTGGCGAAACACTGGAGATAGTCGATTCATTGCAGCGACAGTTTCAAGCCAAAGGTTGGCAATTGGCGCACGGTGCGAAATGGATAGATCTGAGCGATTCGGGAAAATCAACCTTGCGCGCCGTCCTACGCGAGCATGGCCATTGGATCTCGATCAGAGTACCTAAAAAGTATTACATGTTTTTCGGCTTGCATTGCTTCGAGCGATGCGACAGCCGTATCGGATTGGACCGCTATCTGATCGATATCAGTATTGGCAGGGATATCGAACTTAACGAGGAAAACACTAAGACAAATTAGCGCAACGGACGACACGGTATGGCGAAGTCCATGTGATAGTGTTCATCGTGCCGTATCCACGGTCGTTCCTTCATGAAGTGCAGGTGCTGATGCAAATATGCGCCACGGTTGGTGGAGAGCAGTTGCGGCATCAGTCGCGGATCGAAGATCACGCGCGTGATGCCCAGCTTGTGCGACTCGGCAGCGCGGGACAATTGGTACAGATGTTCGGCCATGGCCTCATAGTCGATTCGAAGATCCTTGAATTTTCCGGCGTTGTCGAACTCAATTCCATAACCAAACTTGTTGGCGGCATTACCCGGCAGCGGCACTGATGCGCCGGCGGCGTTTAACACCGGCACCATGAAGTCCACCGACAGGCCAGCCTGATGGGTTTTGTGCGGGCGTATCTGTCCGCCCTTGGCGAAGCCGGTCTCGCCGTAGACAAAGGTTGTCTTCGGCATCGATAGCTCAAGTGCGTGATACGCATCAACCACTATCTCGCGCACCGCGCTGTGCACATAGGTTCGGCCAAGCTGCACGCCCAAGCTGCTGTAGGCAACGAAATTGGCGCCATCCTTCGGCAACTGCACGCCCTCTTCCAGACGCCCATGGGCGACCGTACCGTAACAGGTGCTGGCTATCCCGATGCCTGGCGAGGTGGCAAGCGCAATGCAGATTAGTAGGCGATGCATATCTCATCCTTTCATGCGGCCACAGTTTTGCCACAACTGCGCCACATCAAACTGATCGCCCGCAAGCGCAGGACAATGTCCTAAACTATCACACAGGAGGTGCATCATGAACGACCGACCTGAGCAGTGGGATTGGCCGGAACCAGTCCAGGAAATGATGTCGGACGAAGACTTCGCGATGATCGTGCAAGAGATGGCTCGCGAGCCTGGGTACCATGAAGCGCGTGCACGCCGAATTGCCGCGTTCGAAAAGTTGCGTCAGGAAATCCTGAGTCGCAAGAGCCAGCCGCCCGAGATTGAACAGCCGGAGTTGCCCGAACCGGTCCAAGAGATGATGTCGGACGAAGACTTCGCAATGATCGTTCAAGAGATGGTTCGTACACCTGGCTATGAAGAAGGCCGCGCCCGCCGGCTAGCGGCGATCACGGAATTGCATGAATACTTGCGCAATTACCAGGTTTTCCCGGCGGACGGTCTGAACTTCATGCGCGATGATGAAGATAATGAAAAATGAAAGCCGCGCTTTTCGATACCAATATTCTCATCGATGCCATCAGCGGCTACCCTGAGGCCTTCGCCGAATTTGGATGTTGGCAACGGACAGCCATCAGCGCCATTACCCTGATTGAGCTGTACGCCGGTGTAGCTCTGAAGGATAAACAAGAAATCGCCAGCGTGCTGGCCAGCGTCGGTTTTGAAATCATTCAAATTGACGCCACTATCATCAACATCGCCGCGCGCATCCGCAGCGCCAGCGTCCGCAGGCGGGCTAAAATCGCACTGCCTGATGCGATCATCCTGGCGACGGCGCAGGCGCGGAGCTTGGTCGTCGTGACGCGCAACAAGAAAGATTTCAAAGGCCCCAACATCCGCGTTCCCTACGAACTGGAAACCGTCACCACCACCCGTATCATCAACATCCGCCCGCCGCCACTGCTGTAAATTGGCTCGTCGGTTTTTCCCCACATCGTCGTATAGAAAATTTGCGTTGGCCTATACGATGTCGGCATACCTGACCGTCCAAAACCTCGCCTTCCCCGCCGTTTTCAATTTCACCACACGAACAAAATCGCTCGCTTTCAGAGCGAAATCCGCTGCGCTACGCCCGCGCAAAGCCTCTGCCGCACCGCAATAAAACGTTTTCCGAACCGTGTTGCTTCGGCTTGTCGAAATGGCTAGTCTTGATTGTGACAGGTCGTCAGACAACCTGCACCCTCCCAGAACTAACCACTGAGGAAAAACATGAAAAAGAAAATAATGGAGACTGTGGTTCCGCTCGCCTTGGCGGCCATGTATGCCCCTGCTGCGCTCGCCCAGCAGGCCCCGACACCTCCGGCAACGGCCCCAACCGCCGAGCCGCCGCTGCCTTCGCCATCCGACGATCCCGGCACCACCGTGGTGGTCACCGGCTTCCGTTCCAGCCTTCAGAAAGCGCTTAACCTGAAGCAGCAGGCGATCGGCGTGCGCGATTCCATCGTCGCCGAAGACATCGGCAAATTCCCGGAGGCGAACGTCGCCGAATCCCTGCAGCGCGTGCCGGGCGTGATCCTGAACCGCGACGAATCGTCCGGCGAAGGCCAGCGCATCTCGATCCGCGGCCTGCCCACCGAATACTCGGTCACCACGCTGAACGGCGCGCCGGTCAACACCACGTCCACCGCCACCATCGGCACGGCGGCGCGCGGCTTTAATTACGATGTGTTCGCGTCAGAACTGTTCGGCCGCGTGGACTTCTACAAGTCGCCGCTGGCCGAGCTGACCGAGGGTGGCCTTGGCGGCGTGGTGGACCTGCAAACGCCGCGCCCCTTCGACAATCCGAAGCGCACCATCCGCTACGGCCTGACCGACACCTACAACACCAGCTCCAAGCACAACGATCCGAACGGCTTCGTGCTGTACTCAAACACCTGGGATAACCTCGGCTTCCTGATCGGCGCCTCGCACTCGGGCAGCATCAATACCCGTTCCGGCTTCGAGGCTACCGGCGGCTACAACAGCTCCTTCAACGGCAGCCAGAATCCGGTCAAGGGCAACTTCGCCCTGGCGCTGGACTTCGACAGCCCGCTGGCCAACCTGGGCAACTACACGCGCGACCAGGTGGCGAAAGCCTTCCTGCCGCGTATCTACCGCTTCTACGGCTCGCAGAACGAGCGCACGCGCGACGGCCTGGTGTCGTCGGTGCAGTGGAAAACGCCGACGCTCAACGTCAGCTTGGACACCATGTACTCCAAGCTGGAGAACACGCGCGCGGAGCAGCTGTTCGGCATCCTGGTGCGCAGCACCGCCACCACCAACCGCAACGCGCCGGTCGGCGCCTCCGGCAACAACGGCCTGATACCGCTGAATGTCAGCATCGACCCATCCACCAATCTGCTGACCGGTACCTTCGGCAACACCACCTACAACGCCGGCGCCGCCTACACCAAGGACGACACCAAATTCGGCTACGGCGCGCTGAACGCCAGCTGGAAGGCCAGTCCCAAGCTGACCCTGAGCGGCCAGGCCAGCCTGAATCAAAGCACCGCCACCAGCGCCACCGGCCAGCTGTCCGGCTACATCTACGGCGCCACGTCGACCATCGACTACGGCAGCGATCACGTCTACCCGTCGATCTCCTCGCCGACCAGCTACACGGACCCGAACAGCTGGAGCGGCTTCACCATCGGCACCGGCTGGACCAAGGAAACCGACAAGGGCAAGCAGGCGCGCGTCGCCGCCGATTACGACTACGACCTGCCCGGCGGCTGGACCGGTCATCTGAAAACCGGTCTGACCTACGTCGCCACCATCAAGGGCGTCAACAAGCGTAACGGCACCGCGCTGGCCACCGCGCACCTGAACAGCATCGGCGCCGCCGGCCTGCGCACCGCGATGACGTCGCAACTGCCGATCGACCACCTGGACTTCGGCGCCGGCTGGCCGCACAGCTGGGCGACCTGGAACAGCAGCTATTTCTACTCGCAGTTCGATCCGAATACCTACAACCCGGAGTCCACCTTCACGCCATCGCAAAGCTTCGCGGCGGAAGAGGATGTGAAGACCGCCTTCGCGCAGTCAGACTTCAAAGGCGATATCGGCGGCCACGAGCTGCGCATCAACGCCGGCGTGCGCTTCTCCAAGACTGAGACCAGCATCGACAACTTCAAACAGAAAGGCGCGGGCCTGGTCTATTCGCCGAACCATGAGCAAGGCTCGTACAGCAATGTGCTGCCAGCCCTGAGCAGCGCGCTGGATCTGACCGATACGCTGATGTGGCGCGCCTCGTGGGGCAAGACCATCACCCGCGCCTCGCTGTCCATCATCGCGGCGCAGACGGTGATCCCGAACCAGTTCGACAACTCGGCCACCTCGGGCAATCCCAACCTGCGTCCGCAGCAGTCGAAGAACCTGGACACCAGCCTGGAATGGTACTTCAAGCCTGGCAGCCTGCTGTCGGCCGCCCTGTTCCAGAAGAAGCTGACCGATGCCACCGTCGCCAACACCACCGTGGTGCCGTTCTCCTCGCTCGGCTTGCCGGATACGGCGCTCGGCCCGCTGTTCCAGGATGCGAACGGCCACGTCGACCCTAACCTGGCGATGACGCTGCGTACCTACACCAACGCCGGCGAGCAAACGCTGAAGGGTTACGAGCTGGCCTACCAGCAGGCCTTCAACTTCCTGCCGGCGCCATTCAACGGCATGGGCGCGCTGGCCAGCTACACCCACATCAATCCCTTCAACAGCGTGCCGTGGATTACCAATGCGGGCAAGGTCATCGACGTCAACTCGGTGCCGAAGTACGCCTACAGCGCCACGATCTACTACGAGCAAGGACCATGGGCGGCGCGCATGTCCTACAACTACAAGGACAAGTCGTTGCATCCGGACAGCCCGCGCAACCTGGGTGACGATTTGATCCGCTGGCGCGCAGGCCGTGGCTACCTCGATGCAAACATCAGCTACAAGATCAACGAGAACCTGGAGTTCCGCGTCGATGCGCTCAACCTGAGCAACACGCTGGCGTATGATTACTTCGAAGACGCGAGCGGCCAATACGGCAGCGGCAAAAAGACCCGCATGGACTATGCCAAGTATGATGGCCGCACGATCAAAATCGGCATTCGGGGAAAACTCTAAACCATGATGAAACGACTCTACGCCGCCGGCCTGCTGGCGGCCAGCGTGACCGTATTGGCCGGCTGCGCTTCGGCGCCGCCGGCGGTCGATACTTCCGAGCAGGAGGTGATCGGCATTATCAACAAGGTCAATGGCTACTGGCAGCAGCGCGAAGCGCCGCAGAAGTGGGCGTTCTGGGACGTCGCCGCCTACCACACCGGGAACATGGAGGCCTACCAGATCACCGGCAATCCGGCGTGGCGCAAGTATTCGGAAGACTGGGCCGCGCACAACAACTGGCAAGGCGCCAGGTCCACCAACAAGGCGACCTGGAAG
Source organism: Duganella aquatilis (assembly GCF_009674565.1). Classification (GTDB taxonomy): domain Bacteria; phylum Pseudomonadota; class Gammaproteobacteria; order Burkholderiales; family Burkholderiaceae_D; genus Rugamonas; species Rugamonas aquatilis. Next base: position 109,424 of record NZ_WKJL01000009.1, on the reverse strand, counting down.
TACCAGTACGGCGAGACCGACGACCATGTGCTGTTCGGCGACTGGCAGATCTGCTTCCAGACCTATGCTGACCTGTACCAGCTCGATCCCGATCCGAAGAAGATCGCCCGCGCCCGCGAGGTGATGGAGTACGAAATGAGCACGCCCAACCAGGATTACTGGTGGTGGTCGGACGGCTTGTACATGGTGATGCCGGTGATGACCAAGCTGTACGCGATCACCGGCAATCGCCAGTATCTCGACAAGCTGTATGAATATTTCCAGTACTCGAACAGCATCATGTACGACAGCGATGCGCAGCTGTACTACCGTGACGCGCGCTACGTCTATCCAAAACACCAAAGCGTGAACGGCAAGAAGGACTTCTGGTCACGCGGCGATGGCTGGGTGTTCGCCGGTCTGGCCAAGGTGCTCAAGGATCTTCCGAAAGACGACCCGCATCGCACCGAATTCATCGCCAAGTTCCAGAGCATGGCGCAGGCGCTGAAAAAGGCGCAGACCGACGACGGCTACTGGACCCGCAGCCTGCTCGACCAACAGCACGCGCCGGGACCGGAAACCAGCGGCACCGCCTTCTTCGTCTACGGCTACCTGTGGGGCATCAATAACGGCCTGCTGGAACGCGACGCATATCTGCCTGTGGTGCGCAAGGGCTGGCGCTACCTGAGCAAGACCGCGCTGCAGGCGGACGGCAAGATAGGCTATGTGCAGCCGATCGGCGACCGCGCCATTCCGGGCCAGGTGGTGGACCAGAATTCGACCACGGCCTTCGGCGTCGGCGCCTACCTGCTGGCCTCATCGGAACTGGTGCGCCTGCTGCGTCAATAACAACGGAGACTGAATGGAACGACGAAACTTTATCCAGACGCTGGCCGCTGCTGCGGGCGGCGGTATGGCTGCGGCGCCCGGCGCGGCGGCAGCGGCCAGCGCCATCGACACCAGCGGCGCCGCAGCCCGCGCCCAACTTGCCGCGCTGGCGCAGAAGATGTCCGAACCGGTGCTGACCAACATGGCCGCCGGCACGCTGAAGAAAAACTTCGCCCTCGAAGTCAGTCCCACCTGGGACGGCCGCGACAAAGGCGTCGCCTATCTGGAATGCTTCGGCCGCCTGATCGCCGGCATCGCTCCCTGGCTCTCCCTGGCCGACGACGGCACGCCCGAAGGCCGCGAGCGCAAGCGCCTGCAACAACTGGCCCTGCAAAGCTACACCAATTCGGTCGATCCAGCGAATGCGGACTACCTGCTGTGGAAAGGCCCGGGCCAGACGCTGGTCGATTCCGCCTACTTCACCAATGCCCTGATCCGTGCGCCGAAAGCGCTGTGGGAGCCGCTGGATGCCAGAACCAAGCAGCGCATCATCGCCGAAATCAAGGCCTTGCGCCGCATCGAGCCGCCCTACATCAACTGGATGCTGTTCGCCGCCATGAACGAAGCCTGGCTGATGTCCATCGGCGAAGAATTCGATCCGCTGCGCATGAACGTCGCCATCCGCAAAATCAACGAATGGTACGTCGGCGACGGCTGGATCAAGGACGGCGACGCCTTCCACTTCGACTACTACAATGCCTTCGTCATGCACCCGATGCTGGTCGAAATCCTCGACGTGCTCGACGAGAAAAAAGGCGCCTTCTGGAACGGCAAACCGGAAGAGCTGCGTGCGCAGGCGATCAAGCGCATGCAGCGCTACAGCGAACATCTGGAACGCTTCGTTTCCACCGATGGCAGTTTCCCGCCCATCGGCCGCTCGCTGACCTATCGTACCGCCGCCTTCCAGCCACTGGCCCTGCTGGCGCTGCGCAAGCAGCTGCCGCAAAGTCTGCCCGAAGGCCAGATCCGCGCCGCGCTGCAAGCGGTGCACAAGGCCGTGTGGTCGGCGCCCTCCAACTTCAGCAAGGAAGGCTACCTGACCATCGGCTTCGTCGGCCACCAGCCGGAGCTGGGCGACTGGTACTCCAACAACGGCAGCATGTACATCGCCTCCGCCAGCCTGTTACCCCTGGGTCTGTCACCCAACGACAGCTACTGGACCGCGCCAGCGCAGGACTGGACGCAGAAGAAAGCCTTTGCCGGCGCCCGCTTCCCTAAAGACTATCCCGTGAACTACTAATGACGATCACATCCACCTCCCGCCGCAGCGTGCTGCGCGGCGCCAGCGCCGCTGCCATGGGTAGTCTGATGCTACCGCTGTCCGCCCAAGCCGCTGCACGTTTCACCATCAGCGACACCGACTTCATGCTCGACGGCCAGCGCATGCAAATCCGCTGCGGCGAAATGCACTTCGCCCGCGTGCCGCGCGAATACTGGCAGCACCGCCTGAAAGCCATCAAGGCCATGGGCCTCAACACCGTGTGCGCCTACCTGTTCTGGAACTACCACGAATGGCGCGAAGGCCGCTACGACTGGGCCGGCCAGCGCGACGCGGCGGAATTCTGCAAGCTCGCGCAGCAGGAAGGCCTGTGGGTCATCCTGCGTCCCGGTCCCTACGCCTGCGCCGAGTGGGAAATGGGTGGACTGCCATGGTGGCTGTTGAAGAAACCGGGCGACGCCTTCCTGCGCACGCGCGACGCCAACTTCGTGCAGCCGGCGCGCCGCTACATGAAGGAAGTCGGCCGCGTGCTCGGTCCGCAGCAGATCACGCATGGCGGTCCGATACTGATGGTGCAGGTGGAGAACGAGTACGGCTTCTTCGGCGAAGACCTGGCCTATATGCGCGAGATGAAAAGCATGCTGCAGGACGCGGGCTTCGACGTGCCGCTGTTCCAGTGCAATCCGACCAATGCGGTGGTCAAGTCGCACATCGACGGCTTGTTCAACGTGGTCAATTTCGGCAGCGATCCGGCGGCCGGCTTCAAGATGCTGGATCAGGTGCAAAAAGGCCCGCGCATGTGCGGCGAATACTACTCCGGGTGGTTCGATACCTGGGGCGCGCCGCACCGGCGCGGCTCCGCCGACGGCGCCGTGGCCGACATCCAGGCCATGTTGAAGGCCAACGGTTCCTTCAGCCTGTACATGGCGCACGGCGGCACCAGCTTCGGCCTGTGGGGCGGCTGCGACCGTCCCTTCCGCCCCGACACCAGCAGCTACGATTACGATGCGCCGATCAGCGAGGCCGGATGGACCGGCGAAAAATTCCAGGCCTACCGCGACGGCATCAAGCCTTTCCTGCCGGCCGGCGAAACGCTGCCGCCGCCACCGCCGAAAAATCCTGTCATCGCCATCAAGCCGTTTGCGCTGAAGCAGTCCTCCACCGTGGCCAGCGCCCTGCCAGCAAAGGGCCTGCGCGTGGCGTCGCCGCAGCCGATCGAGCAGTACGACATCAGCCGGGGACTGGTCTCCTACCGCGTGACGCTACCCGCCGGGCCGGCCGGCACGCTGGAAGCAGCCAAGGTGCGCGACCTGGCCTGGGTCAGCATCGACGGCAAACAGGTCGGCACGATGGACACGCGCCACCGCCGCTTCAGCATTGACCTGCCGGCGCGCAGCAAGCCGGCCACGCTGGAGATCCTGCTGTACACCATCGCCCGCGTCAATTTCGGCGTCGAGATCCACGACCGCAAAGGCCTGCACGGACCGGTCACCCTCAACGGCCAGCCACTGGAAAACTGGGACATCCGCGCCATCGACTTCGACGCCGACGCCGCGCTGCCGCCACTGACGTGGAAGACCGGCCGCGCGCAGGGCGCCGCCTTCTGGCGCGGCAGCTTCGACGTGACACAAGTCGGCGACACCTTCCTCGACATGTCAGGCTGGGGCCAAGGCATCGTCTGGGTCAACGGCCGCTGCCTGGGGCGTTACTGGAGCATCGGCCCGACGCAGACCATGTACCTGCCCGGCCCCTGGATCAAGCGCGGACAGAACGAAGTGGTGGTGCTGGACCTGACCGGTCCGCGCAGCGCCCGCATCGCCGGCCTGACCGCGCCGATCCTCGACCAGCTGCATCCGGAGCTGGACCTGGCGCGCCCGCCAAGCAAGGTCAAACCGGCGCTGGACGGCGTCAAGCCGGTGCACGAGGGCGAATTCGCGCGCGGCGCCGCCGTGCAGGACGTGACCTTCGCGCAGCCAGCCAGGGGCCGCCAGTTCTGTCTCGAATCGCTGGATGCCTGGGACGGCAAGCAGTACGCCGCCGTGGCCGAACTATCGCTGCTGGGCGTGGATGGCAAGCCGCTCAACCAGTCCAGCTGGACCATCGCCTACGCCAGCAGCGAGGAAGCCACCAAGGAGGACGGCGGCGCCCTCAACGCCATCAACGGCCAGGCCACCGACCACTGGCACACCGCCTACAGCGGCAAGGCCGCCACCGCGCCAGGCAGCCAGCATCCACATCGCCTCATCATCGATCTGGGCGCCGAAGCCACCGTGGCCGGCCTGCGCTACACGCCGCGCCAGGGCCCCGAGGGCGTCACCGGGCGTATTCGCCACTACCGGGCCTATGTTGGCAGTTTGACTACAACAACCTAGTTTTACACCCACAATCATTGACAGCAGGACGGTCGCCGGGCAATCTTAGGCGTGCTGTCCTCAAAATGCTGGCGATGATCAAACGTGAAAAATTCTGGCAGCGGCCGGGCTGGGTGTTTTGCCTGTTACTGGCGCTGTTCCACTTTGCCAGCGTCAAGCTGACTTTCTTTTGTGCAGTCACGCCGGAAAACGCCGTGGTGGTGTGGCTGCCCAACGCCGTGCTGCTGGCCGCGCTGCTGCGTTTCCGCGGCCAGCGCGCGCCGCTGCTGGCCGCGATCACCTTCACGTCCGACGTGCTGGCCAACCTCAACGCCTTCCCCTGGTACGAGGCGGTGCTGCTCAGCGCCGTCAACCTGGCGGAAATCATTTTCACCTATCAGGTCATGTTGCGCAGCCGCGCCTCGCCGCGTTTGCACCGTCTGAAAGACCTGGTCAAGTTCATCATCGCCGGCCCGGTGTTCGGCGCCATGCTGGCCGGCTTGCTGGCGGCGGTGGTGCTGCAGCAGGTGGGCGGCGCCACCACGTCCTACTTCACGCTGGCGCGGGTATGGTGGTTCGGCGACGGTCTCGGACTGCTGATCTACACGCCGCTGCTGCTGGCTTACACCCAGCCGCAGCGCCAGCGCCTGAAGTTGACCCGCCTCGATGACGCTGCGCTGGGGCTGACGCTGATGCTGTCCTTCGCCGTCCTGTCGGCCCATGGCGGCGAAATCGACGGTGTCTCCGTCACGCCGACGCTGCTGCTGCCGGCGGTGGCGGTGATCGCCTTCCGCTTCGGCGTGCGTCTCACCACGCTGCTGGTGGCGCTGATTTCGCTGAGCACCGCGATGCTGATGACCACAGGCCTGAAACCGTTCGGCGACGTACCGATTCACCTGGAAGTGGTGCGCGCGCAGGAGTTCATCCTGACGCTGTGCATCATCGGCATCGGCTTTGCCGTGCTGTTGAGCGAGCTGCAAACCCGCGAGCGCGAACTGGAAAGCCGGGTGCGCGAACGCACGCGCGAGCTGGAACAATCCAACGCCCGCCTGGCCGCAATCAGCGCCACCGACGGCCTGACCGGCATCGCCAACCGCCGCCGTTTCGACGAAACGCTGAGCGGCGAATGGAACCGCGCCCGCCGCAGCAAGCAGCCGCTGGTGCTGGCCTTGCTGGACGTGGACCTGTTCAAGCAGTACAACGATCACTACGGCCACCAGTGCGGCGACGACGCGCTGCGCGCCATCGCCGCCGAACTGGCGCGGCATGCGCGCCGCAGCGGCGATTTCGTGGCGCGCTACGGCGGCGAGGAATTCGCGCTGATCGCCCAGGCTTCCGGCGAAGACCATGCGCTGGCGATGGCGGAACGGCTGTGCCGCTCGATCGCCACGCTGCGCATGCCGCACGCCACATCGCCGTTCGAGGTGCTGACGGTGAGCATCGGCGTGGCGGTCTTCACGCCGGGCCAGCAGGATTCGTGGGATGACCTGCTGAAGGCGGCCGACGTCGCGCTGTACCGCGCCAAGCAGCTGGGCCGCAACCGCGTCGAACTGGCCGACGTCGAATCAGTCACCTGAGCGGCGCGCCGACAGCTGGCGGTACTGGCTGGGCGTCAGCCCGGTGGTGGCCTTGAACTGGCGCGTGAACGCCGAGTGATCGCCATAGCCGCAGGCCTGCGCGATTTCCGCCACGCTGGCGGCGCCGTTCAGCAGGCGCGAGGCGGCGTCGACGCGGGTCTGGATGATCATCTGGCGCGGCGTCAGGTGGAAGATGCGCAGGAAGTAGCGTTCGATCTGCGCCACCGACATATTGGCGATGCGCGCCAGTTCCGGCAGCTGCAGCGGCTGGCCGTACTGTTCATGGATCACCTGCACCGCCGCCGCCACCTTGCGATAGGCCGGGTTCTTCTTGTCCGCCATCGCCAGGTCGCGCGAAATGCCGGTCAGGCCGACGATGCGGCCGTGTGCATCACGCAGCGCGGTCTTGCGGGTCAGGCACCAGCCGGGATCGCGGTTGGGATACAGGTGCAGTTCCAGCTGGTCTTCGATATCGCTGTCGCCGGCCAGCACCTGCATGTCCTGCGCCAGATAGGTCTGGCCGAACGGATGGGCGAACACCTCGGCCGGCGTACGTCCGATCAGCGCCGATTTGTGCCGCTGGCCGCAACGCTGGACCAGGGTCTGGTTGACCACCACGTAGCGCCCCTCGATGTCCTTGACAAAGAACACCACGTCCGGCAGCGCATCGAACAGGCCCTCTGCAAAAAAGGGATCGGCGATATTTGCACCCAGTGCGCGGCGCACGGCCTGATTGTTGACGGATTCTGTCTGCATGAACTTCATTGTGCACCATTGTGCAGATTTCGTCACCCATCATGCGCAGGCCAAGCAAGACAGCGGATGGGGTCCAGCCTAAGATTTATGGCATGAAAACCATCTCCATCATCGATTCCCATACCGGCGGCGAGCCGACCCGCCTTGTCATCGACGGCGGCCCTGAACTGGGCAAAGGCCCGCTCAGCGAACGCCTGGCCAGGCTGCGCGCCGCCCACGACAATTTCCGCTCCGCCGTGGTGTGCGAGCCGCGCGGCTCGGACGTGCTGGTGGGCGCGCTGCTGTGCGAACCGCACGCGCCGGACTGCGTGGCGGGCGTGATCTTCTTCAACAACGTCGGCTACCTGGGCATGTGCGGCCACGGCACCATCGGCCTGGTGGCGTCGCTGGCCTTCATGGGCCGCATCGCGCCGGGCCGCCACCGCATCGACACGCCGGTGGGCGTTGTGGAAGCGGAGCTGCATGCCGACGGCAGCGTCACCGTGGACAACGTGGCGTCGTACCGCAGCCGCGCCGCCGTCACGGTGGAGGTGCCCGGCCATGGCGCGGTCACCGGCGACATCGCCTACGGCGGCAACTGGTTCTTCCTGATCGCCGAGCATGGCCAGGAACTGAGCGTGCGCAATGTCGAAGCGCTGACCGGCTATACGGTCGCCGTCAGCGACGCGCTGGCCAGGGCCGGCATCACCGGCGACAACGGCGCGGTGATCGACCACATCGAACTGTTTGCCGATTCGCGCACCGGCGCCGACAGCCAGAGCTTCGTGCTCTGCCCCGGCAAGGCCTACGACCGTTCGCCTTGCGGCACCGGCACCAGCGCCAAGCTGGCCTGCCTGGCCGCCGACGGCAAGCTGGCCGAAGGCGCGCTGTGGAAGCAGGAAAGCGTGATCGGCAGCGTGTTCGAAGCCTCGTACCGCGTGCGCGACGGCCAGCTGCTGCCGAGCATACGCGGCAAGGCCTGGGTCAACGCGCAGGCGCAGCTGATTCTCGATCCGAGCGATCCCTTCGTCTGGGGCATCCGGTGATTAGTGCCGATGTCATCGTCATCGGCGCCGGCATCGTCGGCGCCGCGTGTGCGGATGCGCTCAGCGAGCGCGGACTGCGCGTGGCGATCATCGAGCAGGACATCGCCGGCGGCGGCGCCACCGCGGCCGGCATGGGCCACCTGGTGGTCATGGACGACAACGCGGCGGAACTGGCGCTGTCGGCCTACTCGGTCTCGTTGTGGAAGGATCTGGTGGGCGACCGTCCGCAACGCCACGAATACAGCGGCTGCGGCACCATCTGGATCGCCGCCGACGAAGAGGAAATGGATGCCGCGCTGGAGAAGGCGCAGAACCTGTCCGGCCATGGCCTGATCTGCGAAGTGCTGACGCCCGCCGCGCTGTATGCGCGCGAGCCGCAACTGCGCGCCGGCCTGGCCGGCGGCCTGCTGGTACGTGGCGATGGGCTGGTGTATCCGCCCAAGACCACCCGCATCCTGCTGGACCGCGCCATGCGCCGCGGCGCCGTCACCCGCCGCGCCAGCGTCACCGCCATCGAGGACCATTGCGTGGTGCTGGGCGACGGCACGCGCCATCAGGCGCAGCACATCGTGCTGGCGGCCGGCGCCCGCTCCGGCGCGCTGCTGCCGGAACTGCCGATCCAGCCCAAGAAAGGCCACCTGGCCATCACCGACCGCTATCCGGGTTTCGTCAGGCACCAACTGGTGGAGCTGGGCTACATCAAGAGCGCGCACGCCGCCAGCGGCGACTCGGTGGCGTTCAATCTGCAGCCGCGCCCCACCGGACAAATCCTGATCGGCTCTTCGCGCCAGTTCGACACCACCGATCCGGCGGTGGAACCGGCCATGCTGCAACGCATGCTGCGCCACGCCGCCGCCTTCACGCCGCAACTGGCGCAGCTGAACGTGCTGCGCACCTGGACCGGCTTCCGCGCGGCCACGCCGGACGGCCTGCCGCTGATCGGCCCTTGCGGCGCAAGGAACGGCTTGTGGCTGGCCACCGGCCACGAAGGCCTGGGCATCACCACCTCGCTGGCGACGGCGCAGCTGCTGGCCGGCCAGATGCAGAACGAAAGAACGCGCATCCCGTTTGCGCCCTACCTGCCGGGACGCTTCCATGTCTGACACCCTGATCACCCTCAACATCAACGCCAGCGACGTCAGCGTGACGCCCGGCGTGACCGTGGCTGCCGCCATCGCCATGGCGGGCGACATCACCACTCGCCGCTCGGTCGGCGGCGCGGCGCGCGCGCCCTTGTGCGGCATGGGCGTCTGCCAGGAATGCCGCGTCACCATCGACGGCCGCCCGCACCAGCTGTCGTGCCAGACGCTGTGCGCCGACGGCATGCACGTCGTTACCGGAGCGGTGGCATGAAGCGCTACGACGTCCTGGTGGTGGGCGCCGGCCCGGCGGGCATGGCGGCGGCGCATGCGGCCATGACGCAGGGCGCGCAGGTCGGCATCATCGACGATAATCCGCTGGCCGGCGGCCAAATCTGGCGCGGCGGCCCCGACCTGCAAGCCGATGCGCGCGCACCGCAGCTGTGGAGCGCCTTGCGCGCATCGGAGCTTGTCGAGTTCCTGCCGCAGACGCGCGTGATGTATGCGCCGCAGCCCGGCCAATTGCTGGTGCAGACGCCCAGCGCGGCGGCCACGCTGCATTACGCCAGGCTGGTGCTGGCGACCGGCGCGCGCGAACGCCTGCTGCCCTTCCCCGGCTGGACGCTGCCCGGCGTCACCGGCGCCGGCGGCCTGCAGGCGCTGGCCAAGGGCGGCTATCCGCTGCGAGGCAAGCGTGTGGTGGTGGCGGGCAGCGGCCCGCTGCTGCTGGCCTGCGCCGCCACGCTGAAAAGCAAGGGCGCGCACATTGTCGCCATCGTCGAACAGGCCGGCACGCCGGCGCTGCTGCGCTTCGGCCTTGGCCTGCTGGCAACGCCGGCCAAGATCACCCAGGCCATGCAATTGATGTCGCAACTGGGCGGCACGCCCTACCTGCGCGACAGCTTCGTGCACTCGGCGCACGGCGACGGCACGCTGCAATCGGTGCAGATCCAGCGCGGCGGCGTGCCCGAGATGGAAACCCTGCAATGCGATTACCTGGCCTGCGGCTACGGCCTGATGCCGAACGTGGAACTGGCGCAGGCATTGGGCTGCGCCACCGCGACGGACGGCGCGCAGACAGTGGTGACAGTGGATGAATCGCAGCGCACCTCCGTGCCGGACATCTACTGCGCCGGCGAAGGCACCGGCATCGGCGGCGTGGACCTGGCGCTGGCGGAAGGCCATATCGCCGGCCTGGCCGCCTGCGGCCAAACCGAACCGTCGCCGGAAGCGGAGCAAAACCGCGCGCATTGGCGGAAGTTTGCCGAGCGCCTGGCGCGCGCCTTCGCGCTGCGTCCCGAACCGCGCACGCTGGCCGGCGACGACACCATCGTCTGCCGCTGCGAAGACGTCTGCCACAGCGAATTGCGCACGCACGGCAGCTGGCGCAGCGCCAAGCTGCAAACCCGCTGCGGCATGGGTCCGTGCCAGGGCCGCATCTGCGGCGGCGCCACCGAGGTGCTTTACGGCTGGCGGCCGGACGCGGTCAGGATGCCGATCTCGCCGACCCGCATCGCCAGCATCATCGAGTAATTAATTGCGCTTGATGGTCGAGCCGCGCAGGATCAGCTGCGGCTCGATCATGGTGGTGGTCGGCGGCGCCTTGCCGTCGATGGTGGCGATCAGTTTTTCCATGGCGGCGGCGCCCATGCGTTCGCTCTGCAGGTCGACCGTGGTCAGCGCCGGCGACGTGTATAAACCGTATTGAATATTATCGAAGCCGGCCACCGACATATCCTCCGGCAGCTTGAAGCCCAGCGGCTGCGCCGCCTTCATGAAGCCCAGCGCCATCAGGTCGTTGTAGCAGATCAGCGCATCCGGATGCTCGCCGCCCAGCATGATGGCCGAGCATACGCGCTCGCCTTCGGCCGCCGTCGGCGCGCTGCTTTCGTGGACGATCAGCTCCATGCCATGCGCGGCCAGGCATTCGCGGATGCCGCCCAGGCGCTCTTCGTCGCGGCGCGAACGCGGGAAGCTCAGGTAGGCGATGCGCTTGTGGCCCAGCGACACCAGGTGGCGCGTCAGCATGTAGGCGCCGCGATGGTCGTCGCTGATCACCCACGGAATCTCCAGGCGGTTCAGGCGGCCGAAGAACACCAGCGGCTTGCCCAGCTCCGTCATCCAGTCCATTTCCTCCTCCAGCATGCGCGAGAAGACGATCATGCCGTCGACGCGGCGGCTCAATGCTTCCAGCAGCGGACGTTCGCGCCCCGGATTCTCTTCCGTATCGACCAGCAGCAGCGTGTAGCCATGCGCCTGCGCCACGCGGTTGGCGCCCTTGACGATGCTGGTGAAGTGGGGATTGCTGACGTCCAGCACCGACAGGCCGATGCTCTTGGTGCGGCCGGTGATCATCGACGCCGCCAGCGGGTTGGAACGGTAGCCCAGCTTTGCAATCACCTCGGTGATGGTCGCTTCCACCGCCGGCGAGAAGCGCTGCGCACCGTTGACGAACTTGGAGACGGTGGCAGTCGAGACACCGGCGGCGGCGGCCACGTCACGGATGGTTGCTACGTTTTTTTTCATGTTCAGACTGTCGGAAAGCGTGGCGGCTGCTGCGCCGAAGCGACAATCTTAGCATGGCGGCATGTTTAGTCCGTCATAAAGCGGAAGCTGGTCCGCGAACGGAACACCTGGCCCGGATATAGCGCGGTGCTGGGGAAGCCGGCGTGGTTCGGGCTGTCCGGGAAATGCTGGGTTTCGAAGGCAAACGCGCCAAAGCGCTGGTAGGCCACGCCTTCGCTGCCTATCTCCTTGCCGTCAAAGCCGTTGACCGTGTACAGCTGCACCGACGGCTCGCTGGTGCCGACCACCAGCTTGCGGCCGGCGGCGGTGATGGTGGCCACTGGCGCATAGGCGCCCACCGGCTTGGCTAACACCAGGCTGTGGTCATAGCCGCCGGTCACGCCGCCCAGCCGCGCGCTGACGCTGGCGGCGCGGCGAAAGTCGAACGGCGTGCCCGCCACGTCCAGCAGCGCGCCGGTTGGGATGCGCAGCGCATCGGTTTCCAGATAACGGTCGGCGGCGATCTGGAAGCGGTGGTCTTGCAGCGTATTGGCGGCGGCGCCGGCCAGGTTCAGGTACACGTGATTGGTCAGGTTGAGCACGGTCGGCGCACTGCTCGTGGCCTGGTACTCGATGCGGAATTCGTCGCGCTTGCGCAGCAGGCGGTAGGTCACCGTGAGGTCCAGCGCGCCGGCGAAGCCCTGGTCGCCGTCGGGACTGTGCAGGCGGTAGATGGAGCCGATCGATTCCTTGTCGGCGAAATCCTGGCGCCGCCACACGCGCTTGTCGTAGGGATCGGGATCGCCGTGGATGGCCATGCCCTTGCTGTTGGCGGGCAGCTGCACGGTCTTGCCGTCCAACGTGTAGCGCGCATTGGCGATGCGGCCGGCATAGCGGCCGATGACGGCGCCGTAGCGGCCGCGCGTGCGCTCGAACGCCGCCAGGTCGGGCAGGCTGAGAATGACGTTGGTGCGCTTGCCGTGCTTGTCCGCGACCTCGGCCGCCACCAGCGTGGCGCCGTAGTCGATATACGCCAGCTGCATGCCGCGCGCATTTTCAAGCACGACTTTTTCGACCGGCTGGCCGGCCTGGGTGACGCCGTACGCCTCAGTGCGGATGCCGCTGGCGGCACTCGCATGGGCGCAGGCCGCCAGCAGCGCGGCAAAGAACGCCGCGCGCATCACAGGTCGGTGATTTCCTTGTGGCGCGGGACCAGCGCCTTCATCACGCCCCATGCCACCAGGTAAGCCACGGCGCAGATGCCGAACATGATCATGTAGCCGGTGTGGATGTCGTTCACCTGCTTGTAGTAGTCGAACACCCAGCCGCCCAGCTTGGTCAGCGCCACGCCGCCAATGCCGCCGGCCATGCCGCCGATGCCGATCACCGAGGCCACCGATTTTTGCGGGAACATATCGGACACGGTGGTGAAGATATTCGCCGACCAGGCCTGGTGCGCCGAGGCGCCGACGCCGATCAGCAGCACCGGAATCCAGTAGCTGATCGCGCCCAGCGGCTGCGCCAGCAGCACCACCAGCGGGAAGAAGGCGATCATCAGCATGGCTTTCATGCGGCCGTCGTACGGCGCATAACCGCGCGCCATGAAGTAGCTGGGGAACCAGCCGCCGCCGATCGAGCCGACCATGGTCATGCTGTACAACACGGCCAGCGGAACCACGATGGCCTCACCCTTCATGCCGTACTGCGCCGACAGATAGGTCGGCAGCCAGAACAGGAAGAACCACCACACGCCATCGGTCATGAATTTGCCGAAGGCGAAAGCCCAGGTCTGGCGATACTTCAGCAGCTGGAACCAGGAGACTTTCTTGGCGGCGGCGATCGACGCTTCTTCGGTGGTTTCCACCGGCGCGATGGTGTCGCTGCGGATGTAGGCCAGTTCGCCGGCCGACAGACGCTTCTGCTGCTCCGGCTTTTCGTACAGCCACAGCCACACGCTCATCCAGATGAAGCCCAGCATGCCGATCATGATGAAGGCGGCCTGCCAGCCCCATACGACCGCGATCAGCGGCACGGCGATCGGCGCCAGGATGGCGCCGACGTTGGCGCCGGAATTGAAGATGCCGGTGGCGAAGGAGCGTTCTTTCTTCGGGAAGTATTCGGCGGTGGCCTTGATCGCGGCCGGGAAGTTGCCCGCCTCGCCGATCGCCAGCACCGCGCGCGAAATCATGAAGCCGACGATGGACGGCGTGGCCGCTACACCGAAGGCGCCCAGCAGGGCGACACCCACATTACCCATCGGCACCGAGAAGGCATGCATCAGCGCGCCGAGCGACCAGATGGTGATGGCCACCACGTAGGCGGCCTTGGTGCCGATCTTGTCGACCACGCGGCCGGCAAACAGCATCGAGATGGCATAGACGAACTGGAAGGCGGCGGCGATGTTGGCGTAGTCGGTATTGCTCCAGCCAAACTCGGTCGATAAGGAAGGGGCCAGCAAGCTCAGTACCTGGCGGTCCAGGTAATTGACGGTGGTGGCAAAAAACAACAGGGCGCAGATGGTCCAGCGGTATTTACCGACGGATTGCGCCACCGCTTGCGCATTGACAGGCTCGCTCAGGTTCATGGCATCACTTATTTTATGTTTATGGTGATGATCTCTCGGTCTCCACGAGATCATCCTTAGTCGTATGTCATCGTACAACTACTTAGAACCCGAGGCAAGCGGAAAGATGCGCTTGCCGCCGATTGTTGTACGATGACTTAGCGGGTTTTGACCATCAGCAGCGCCACCAGGCTGATCACCGCGGCCACCGACAGGTAGTAGCCGACGTACTGCAAGCCGTGGTTGGTCGCCAGCCAGGTGGCGGCGTACGGCGCCAGCGAGGCGCCCAGGATGCCGGCCAGGTTGAAGGTCAGCGACGAGCCGGTGTAGCGCACCTCGGCCGGGAACAGTTCCGACAGCATGGTGCCCAGCGGGCCGTAGGTCAGTCCCATCAGGCCCAGGCCCAACGACAGGAAGATGGTCACCTCAGCCGGATCGCCCGAACCGAACATCGGCCCCAGCACCAGGCCAAACACGGCGATCGCGGCCGAGACCCAGATCAGCGTCGAGCGTCGGCCCTTGCGGTCGGCCCACACCGCCGAGAACGGAATCGTCAGCGCGAAGAACAGCACCGCGAACAGTTGCAGGATCAGGAAATTCTGGCGCGTGAACTTCAGCGCGCTGGTGCCCCAGCTCAGCGCGAACACCGTCATCAGGTAGAACAGCACGAAAGTGCACAGCGCGATCAGCGTGCCCAGCACCAGCACGCCGCGATGGTCGCGCCACACCGTCAGCACCGGCACCTTGACCCGTTCGTTCTTGTCCAGCACCTTCTGGAAGTCCGGCGTCTCATGGATCTTCAGGCGGATGTACAGGCCGACGATCACCAGCAGCGAGCTGGCCAGGAAAGGAATGCGCCAGCCGTAGCTGAAGAATTCGGCGTCGCTGAGCACCTGGCTCAACAGCAGGAAGATGCCGCCCGACAGGAAGAAGCCGATCGGCGCGCCCAGCTGCGGGAACATGCCGTACCAGGCGCGCTTGCCCGGCGGCGCGTTCTCGGTGGCCAGCAGCACCGCGCCGCCCCACTCGCCGCCCAGGCCCAGGCCCTGGCCGAAGCGACACAGCGCCAGCAGCGCCGGCGCCAGGGTGCCGATGGTGGCGTAGGTCGGCAGCAGGCCGATCACCACGGTCGAGATCCCCATGGTCAGCAGCGCCGCCACCAGCGTCGCCTTGCGGCCGATGCGGTCGCCGAAGTGGCCGAACACGGCCGAGCCTACCGGACGGGCGAAGAAGGCGATGGCGAAGGTGGCCAGCGATTGCAGCGTGGCGGCGGCGGGGTCGCCGGCCGGGAAGAACAGCTTGGGAAACACCAGCACGGCAGCGGTGGCGTAGATGTAGAAATCGAAGAACTCAATCGTGGTGCCGATCAGACTGGCAAACAACACGGTGGCCGGCGAATTGCCCTTCGTCGCTCCCTGGTGAGGCTGGCTCATGCTTGACGCTCCTGCAATGTGGTGTGCGGGCCATCATACACAGGACATTGCAGGATTGCCAAGCCTGCTCAGGGGTCGATTTGCGCAAAGCCAACCGATAGATCGTCCGCGCGTAGCGGCCGCACCACGCGCGCCTTTTCCTCGCCGTCCAGCAGGAAGATAAAGGTCGGCCACAGCTTGACGCGGAACGAGCGCCCCAGCGGCCGGCCGGGACCGTCCTCGACCTTGTAATGGCTCACGCCCTCGTTGCCGGCAAAGGCCTGCTGCAACGGCGCTTGCGCGGCCATGCAGTGGCCGCACCAGTTGGCGCCGAACTCCAGCAGCAGCGCGCCCTTGGTGGCGTCGATCTCGGCGCGCTGCGGCGCCTCGGGAATATATTGTGTCTTCATTTACCCTTGTTCAGTTGTTTGCACGGGTCGTCTCGTTCCTGCGGCGCCAGGGTCTGGATGCTGTCGTAGCGGCCGCCGTTGTCGCGGCTTTCCACAAAGCCCACGCTGCGGATGGTCAGCGCCGGCGCCACCTGCTTGAGCCAGTAGCCGACGCCGATATCCTTGCGCACGTGGCCGTTGCCGGCGATCAGCACCACATCCTTCGGCTGCTGGTCGCGGATGATCTTGGCCATCCAGATGTCGCGCGACACCTGGGCGTCGATCATGCCGCCTATCATCATCTCCGGCAGCATATTGCAATGGCCGGTGACGATTTCCTGTTGCTGGGCGTTGCGCACCGCGGCCGGCACCGGCGCGTCCAGCCTGTAATCCTTGATGCTTTGCGGATCGAACGTCGCCTTGACGCCGTCGCGCACCACACGCGACGCATCGGCGCGCGACAGATTGCCCGCCACCAGCGGCAGGTGGTATGTCAGCGCCAGCTGGATCACAGGATAATACAATTGCCAATCCCAGCGCGCACCGGCCACCACCTGGATCACGCACTGGGCGTCGGCGCAGCCTTTTTGCGCCTTGTCGACCAGGTCCTGGTCCTCGCGGTCGAACTGTTCCATGACGATGGCCGGCCGCCAGCCCGCCTCCACCCGCTGCCGCAACAGCGCGTAGCGCAGCTTGTGGCCCTGGACGTTGTCATGCACCTCGCCCAGCAGCAGCACCTGTGGATTTTTGGCTTCCAGCAAGTCCGCCGCCGGCGCGGTGGCCGGTTTGCCGCCGCTGGCGCAGCCTGCCAACAACACCGCCGCCGGCAGCGCCAAAGTCAATTGTGTTCTGGCCTTATATATAGAAATCATCTGATGAACACCTGTATGCTTCAAAATTATTTGTTGAAAATGTGATATTTTCTGCGCCACAGGCAAACGGCCGGCGGGTGTTGTTGCGGCGCAAAATTACCTTGCACCAAAAGAAAAACAGATGGCAATTTGTTATTAGCTGTGATTTAATAGCAGAACGGTAGCAAGTATTACTTCAGCCGCCTGCAATTTTACAGTTTATGCATTAGACCGACCTTAACTTCCTGTGTATTCAGCAAGTCAGGAGTGTCATCGTGAAAGTATTGTCCTTGATCTCGACAGCTTTACTGGCTTTAAGCCTCGCCGGCGCCGTACAGGCTCAGCCTGCCGCACCAGCAAACAAGAATGTTGCACCTGCAACAATCGTCCTTGCCCACTGCGAGGCGGACGACACTGCACCGTGCAGCATCGACGCGCCCGCCGAACAGAGCGGCGATACCGATCCGCACGCGTTGCCGCCTGTCGATTCCAAACAGCGCCAGCAAAACGACCCGGCCACGCCGGTGCCGGAGCCGGAAACCTTCGTCATGCTGATGCTGGGCCTGGTGGTGCTGGGTGTGGCCTCGCGCCGCCGCCAGTCTCCCGACAAGTTCGCCGACTAAACGCTTTGCCGCTTCACGAAAAATCCCGCTGCGCGCGGGATTTTTTACGTCAGGCGTGCAGGCGCGAATCGGCGTGCAGCGCGATGTCGTCCACCGGCGTCACGCACGGCATGCGCAGCACGAAGCTGGCGCCCTGCCCCAGCACGCTGGACACCGTGATGCTGCCGCCGAACTGCTTGGCAATCAGGTTGAACACGATGTTCAGCCCCAGACCGGTGCCGCCCTGGCCGCGCCGGGTGGTGACGAAGGGATCGAACACCTTGTCCAGCATGTCCGGCGGGATGCCCTTGCCGTTGTCGGTCACCTGCATTTCGATCCAGTCGCCCTGCTGCGCCACGCCGATGATGATGCGGCCTTCGTCCTCCGGCCCGAAGGCGTGGTCGACGCAGTTCAGCGTCAGGTTGGTGATCACCTGCGCCAGCGCGCCGGGATAGCTGTCGAGCATGATGTCGGGCGGACAGGCGATGCTGACCGTGATGCGCGTCTTCTTCAGCTTGGGCTGCAGGCTGGACACCACCTCGTTGATGTAGTCGCGCAGCTCGAAGCGGCGGCGCGCCTCGCTGACCTGGTCGACCGCGATCTGCTTGAAACTGTGGATCAGGTGCGCCGCGCGGTAGGCGTTGTTCATGATCAGCCGGGTGCTCTCGGCCGCCGTCTCCAGGTAGCGCGTGATGTCGGATTTCTTGATGTTGCCGCCCTCGACCGAGGCCTGCACCTTCTCGGTCGCCTCCATCAGCACCGAGGCGCTGGTCAGCGCGATGCCGACCGGGGTGTTGATCTCGTGCGCGACGCCGGCCACCAGCCCGCCCAGCGAGGCCAGCCGTTCCGCCTGCAGCAGCGATTCCTGCGTGCGGCGCAGGTCGTCCATCGCCTTGGCGGTGGCCTGGGCCGACTTGCGCGCCTCGTCCTCCGCCTCGCGGATGCGCTGGATATTCGACTTGATCTTGCGCTGGATGGCGTTGAAGCCGCGGATCACCTCGCCCAGCTCGTCCTGGCGGTTGTCGGGCAGCTCCTCCACCTCGTCGCTGCCGCGCGTGGCCAGGTCGAACAGGCCGTCGCGCAGCTGCTTGAGCGGATCGAACACGATGCGCAGCGACCACGCCAGCGCCGCCACCAGGATCAGGTCCAGCAGCAGCACCTCGGTGACCTTGCGCCGCACCTCGGCGGCCAGGGTGGCGTCGATCTGCGCGCGGCTGAAATTGACCACCACGCGGCCGACGATCACCGGCTTGAGCGCCGCCCCGGCCGCGCCGGAATCGCGGTAGGCCAGGTCGGCCACCACCGGCGTGCCGGCCACGGCGGCGTCGTTTTCAATCGAGGAAATGGTGCCGTTCTCGTTGCGCAGCTTGCCCGAGAACAGGCCGACCGACGTATCATAGACACGGATGGAGACCAGCTCCGGCGGCATCATCTCGGCCGCGACGATGTTGTCGACCTTGGCCTTGTCCAGGTCCCACAGGGCGGACGGCAGGCTGGTTTGCAGGCGCGTCAGCACGCCCTGCCGCAGACGCTGGCTGCTGACTTCAAGCTCATGGCCAAGGCTGTACTGGGCGTAGGTGCCGGAGACGCCCAGCACCAGGGTGACAATGACCACGAAAAGCAGCGTCAAGCGGCCTTTAATACCAAACATCGAGCGATCTCCCGACAACACGGATTTGACGGCAACGCCCCAATGTACGGTATGGGCTGCATCTTGGCAAGACAATGGTAAGATCGGGAAACATAGATCAAGAAGCAATCAGGAGGCCGCATGGCAAGCAACTATCATCAACTGACGCTGGCGGAGGTGCGGCCGGGCATGGTCCTGTCCGACGTGCTGCTCGATGTGCAAGGCAATGTGCTGCTGCCGCAAGGCGCGGTGCTGACCGAAGCCATGCTGGCGCTGATGCCGCGCCATGGCATCGCCGTGCTGCCGATCGCGCTGGCGGAAGTGACGCCGGAAGCGGTGGCGGCCACCTTGCAGCACCACGAGGCGCGCATCGCCCACCTGTTCCGCAAGAACGATGCGGACAGCGACAGCGACTGGGCCACCGCCACCCTGCGCCGCTTCGTCACCGACTTCCGCCTGGGGGTAGAGGAGACGCCGGAACATGAGTAATACGCTGAGCTACGACGACGTGGTGCGCACGCTGGACGACCTGCCCTCGCTGCCGGCGGTGGTGATGGAGCTGCTCAACAGCATCGACCAGGAAGACGTCGACATTTCCGTGCTGGCCAAGAAGGTCAGCTACGACCAGGCGCTGACGGCCAAGACGCTGCGCCTGGCCAACTCGTCGCTGTATGGCCTGCAGGTCAAGGTGACCACCATCCAGCAGGCGATCACCTACCTGGGGTTCCAGACCACGCGCAACCTGATCACGGCGGCCGCCGTCACCGGCTGCTTTGCCGAGGGCCACTGCCCCGGCTTCGACCACAAGGCCTTCTGGCGCCACTCGATCGCCACCGCCGCCTGCGCCAAGGTGCTGGCGCGGCAGATGCGCTTCAACCAGGACTACGCCTTCACGGCGGGGCTGCTGCACGACATCGGCCGCCTGGTGCTGGTGTCCTGCTTCCCGAATCACTACTCGGAAGCGATCGCCTACCGCGAGCAGCACGACTGCTACATGCTGGAGGCCGAGCGCAGCGTGCTGGGCGTCGATCACGTCGACGCCGGCCTCGCACTGGCGGAACACTGGAATTTCTCGGACACGATGCGGCTGGCCATCGGCGGCCATCACGACCCGGAAGCACCGGGCGCGGGATTCCTTGCGGCCATCATTCACGTGGCCGACGCTATCGTGCATGCGCTCGATCTGGCGCAGGTACAGGACGACCTGGTGCCGCCTGTGTCCACCGTGGCCTGGACTGCCTTGGGCCTCGATGAAGAAGTGTATCTGCAAATTTTCCGCGAAACGGAACTGCAGTATGAAGAGATCTCTATGGTGTTGCTGACCTGAAGCGGCAGCCTGCCGGAACGCGTTTTAAACCCGGACCGGCAGGCGCTTGCGCGCGGCGCGCATTAATGATGCGCCACGTTTCCGGCCTGGGCCTTGTCAGCTGCTGGACGATCGTCTGCCTTCGGACGGCCCTGGGCGTCGGACAGGCGGTACTTGGTGCGGCGGTCGCCCATCAGGTCGCGCAGGTCGCGGATGCTCATGCCGGTCACTTCATGCATGCGGATCAGCAGCGAAGCGCCGACCGGCAGACGGTGGTGACGGATTTTGCTGATCACCGGCGGCGCCACTTCCAGCAGGCGCGACAGTGCGGCATCGTTCTTCAGCTGCATCTTGCCCAGCAAGATATCCAGCAGATGGTTGGGGTTGTAGCTTTCCTGGGAAGCGAGAGCATGATGTGCCATGATGATTTTCCTCGTTGGTTGGGGTGAACAGATAGTGCTGGTTTGAACTTAAGCAAAACTTAGACTTCCAGATTGCTATTCATGCAAGATACCAGCGCGCACCGGGCTAAGATTGTTTGACATCAATCAGTGGCTAGAAACCTTAGCAACAATGCTATTTCATCACATGGGACCGGAGGGTGTCGCACGCAAGAACTTGTAGGAAACTGTTACACAAAGCAAGTTCAGCTTTACAGCGCAAAACCGGGGTCAGTGCCGACATTCGGACATTTCGCGCGCGAAATGTCCGAATGTCGGCACTGACCCCGGTTGAGGGGGGAATCAGGCGGTGGTGTCGATGTTGCGGCCCAGCGTTTTTTCGTTGTCGCGGCGCTGGGTGTCGGCTTTTTTGTCGGCTTGCTGGACCGCGCGGCGGTCGGCGGCGGCCGCGGCGTCGTTGTTGCGCGCCTCGGTGCGGCTGGCGTCGGTGTTTTCCCTGACGCGCTGCTTGAGGGCGGCGCCATCCTTCTCGGCGCGGTTGGCCTGCTCGGCACGACGCGTGTCCGCCGTCTGCTCGCTGCGCTGCTCGGCGCGGTTGGCGCGGGTTTCCCGCAGGTTCAGCTGCACGGGATTCGCGTTGGAAGTGGAAGTAACATTAATTGCCATGACTCCACTGTAGCGCAACGGCAAGCAAAATCAAGTTCCGCTTGCGGCAAATACGATAAACTAGCGCCTGTGCCGTCCCGCACGGCCTTCTCTCGCAAAGCATTCCATTGAAAACCAAAACTCCAGTCCAGCCGCATTACTTCGTCCCCGAGCCGCTCGATAACGCGCGCCTGGCCCATTTGTGCGGCCCGCTCGACGAAAACCTGCGCCAGATTTCCGCCGCGCTGGACGTGACCATTTTCCGCCGCGGCGAAAAGTTCATCGTCAGCGGCCACAACGCCGAGCGCGCGGTCGAGATCCTCGACCACTTCTACGCCATCGCCAACAAGATCGTGCCGATCGAGGAAGTGCAACTGGCGCTGGTCGAACAGCGCGCCAGCATGCACGCCGGCCTGCCGCTGGCCGAGACGCCGGCGTTGGAAGGCGAAGCGCCGCGTCCGGCCGCCAAGCCGCGCAAGGTGGAAACCGTGCCGGCCACGGACATCGAGATCAACAGCCCGGTGCTGAAGACGCGCCGCGCCGACCTGCGCGGCCGCACACCGCACCAGATCCGCTACCTGCGCAACATCCTCGAACACGACATCAGCTTCGGCGTCGGTCCGGCCGGCACCGGCAAGACCTACCTGGCCGTGGCCTGCGCGGTGGATGCGCTGGAACGCGACGCCGTCAAGCGCATCATCCTGACCCGGCCGGCGGTGGAGGCAGGCGAACGCCTGGGCTTCCTGCCGGGCGACATGTCGCAAAAGGTCGACCCGTACCTGCGTCCGCTGTACGACGCGCTGTACGACCTGCTGGGCTTCGACCGCACGCAGAAAATGTTCGAAAAGCAGGTGATTGAAATCGCCCCGCTGGCTTATATGCGCGGCCGCACGCTGAACCACGCCTTCGTCATCCTGGACGAGGCGCAGAACACCACCGTCGAGCAGATGAAGATGTTCCTGACCCGGATCGGCTTCGGCAGCAAGGCCGTGATCACCGGCGACATCACCCAGGTCGACCTGCACAAGAGCCAGAAGAGCGGCCTGGTGGACGCCATCCAGGTGCTGAAGGAAGTGCGCGGCATCGCCTTCAGCCACTTCAACAGCGAAGACGTGGTGCGCCACCCGCTGGTGGCGCGCATCGTCGACGCTTACGAAACCGCCCACAACCACGAAGCGGAAATCGCTCCGCTCCTCAAAGCCACCGCCCTGAAAAATGTCCGCAAAAAATAAACTGACGCTGTCGGTGCAATACGCCGATCCGCGCCTGCAGGAAAGCATCACCCGTCCGATGATACGCAAGTGGATCCAGGCCGCGCTGTTCGCGCCGGCCGAGCTGACCATCCGCTTCGTCGACGCCGCCGAAGGCCAGGCGCTGAACCGCGAATACCGCGGCAAGGATTACGCCACCAACGTCCTGACCTTCGCCTACAACGAAGGCGAGGAAGAACTGCCGGACGACGCGCCGACCCAGGCCGACATCATCCTCTGCACCGACGTGCTGGAGCAGGAAGCGGCCGAGCAAAAGAAAACCGTGGAAGAACACACCGCCCACCTGATCGTCCACGGCGTGCTGCACGCCCAGGGCTACGACCACATGGACGACGAGGAAGCCACCGAAATGGAAGGCATCGAAACCGACATCCTGGCCACCCTCGGGTACGCCGATCCTTACGCGGATTGATGTAAGATAGGGCTGTCTTTTTGACAAAAGCAGTCCTGTCACACCAATTGGTGTATCCTATACCCCTTCAAAACAATGGCTCACGCCTCCTATGCAAGAGCACTCTAGTAGCGTCAAGACTGACGCTAAACCCCACAGGTCGCTGTTTGAACGGCTGACCGCCCTGATTTCCCCCGAGCCCGAGAACCGATCGGAGCTGCTCGAAGTCCTGCATGACGCCCACGAACGCAACCTGATCGACGCCGACGCCCTGTCGATGATCGAAGGCGTGTTCCAGGTGTCCGACCTGTCCGCCCGTGACATCATGATTCCCCGCTCGCAAATGGATGTCATCGACATCTCCAAGCCGATCGAGGAATGGATGCCGCTGGTGCTGGAAACCGCCCACTCCCGCTTCCCCGCCATCGAAGGCGAACGCGACAAGGTGATCGGCATCCTGCTGGCCAAAGACCTGCTGCGCTACTACGCCGAAGAATCGTTCGACGTGCGCGACATGCTGCGCCCGGCCATCTTCATCCCGGAATCGAAACGCCTGAACGTGCTGCTGCGCGACTTCCGCGCCAACCACAACCACATGGCGATCGTGGTCGATGAATACAGCGGCGTCGCCGGCCTGATCACCATCGAGGACGTGCTGGAACAGATCGTCGGCGACATCGAGGACGAGTACGATTTCGACGAAGAGGAAGACAACATCCTGTCGATCCGCGAAGGCCAGCACGGCCCGCGCTGGCGCGTCAAGGCGCTGACCGAGATCGAACAGTTCAACGAAGAGCTGGCCACCGCGCTGCCGGACGACGATGTCGACACCATCGGCGGCCTGGTCGCCAAGCACCTCGGCCGCATGCCGCACAAGGGCGACACCTTCGATTTCGAAGGCCTGCGCTTTGAAGTGCTGCGCGCCGACGCCCGCCAGATCCACGTGCTGACGGTGGAAAAACTGCCGCCGGCCCCGGCCGACCAGGACGACGACGCATAATGCGCTTTCGCCGCGCAAATCCCAACGATCCCCCCAAGCCGCAACGCTCGACCCCAGGCCGGATGATCATCACCGGCGTGGCGGGCGCGCTGTGCGTGTTCGCCTTCGCGCCGTTCGGCTGGTGGCCGCTGGAGATCCTCGGCCTGGCCACGCTGTTCTACCAGGTCCTGCGCAGCACCAGCGTCAAGGCCGCCGCGCTGATCGGCTGGGCCTTCGTGGCCGGCTGGACCGCCGCCGGCATCCACTGGCTGTACGTCTCGATGCATACCTACGGCGCCATGCCGGCGCCGCTGGCGGCGCTGGCGGTGCTGCTGCTGGGCGCCGCCATGGGCGTCTACGGCGCGCTGGCGATGGGCGGCGCCTGGTGGCTGCGCAAGCGCTGGTCGCTGCCGCTGCCGGCCGCCAACCTGCTGGTGTTCCCGGCCATGTGGTCGCTGTTCGAATGGCTGCGCGGCTGGCTGTTCACCGGTTTCCCGTGGCTGGCCTCCGGCTACGCCCACAACCACGGCCCGCTGGCCGGCTTTGCGCCGGTGATCGGCATGTACGGCCTGGGCTGGCTGGCCGCGATCATCGCCGGCGCCCTGCTGCTGCTGCTGCACCGGACGCGCCTGCGCGCGGCCGGGCTGGCGGTGGCCATCGGCGTGGCCGGCGTCGGCCTCAGCTTCCTGCACTGGACCCATCCGGAAGGCCAGCCGATCTCGGTGCGCCTGCTGCAGGGGAATATCCCGCAGGATGAGAAGTTCAACGGCGCCCGCGTGCTGTCCGCCCTCAAGCTGTACCAGGACGCCATCACCGCCGCGCCGGCCGACCTGATCGCCACGCCGGAAACCGCCATCGTCATGCTGCCGCAGCAGCTGCCGCCGGATTACCTGCCGGGCCTGGCGCAGTTCATGCACCGGACCAACAGCAACCTGATCCTCGGCATCCCGCTGGCCGACAGCCAGACCGCCTATTTCAACAGCGCCATCGGCATCGCCGCCAACGGCGCCAGCTACTACCGCTACGACAAGCACCACCTGGTGCCGTACGGCGAATTCATTCCCTACGGCTTCCGCTGGTTCGTCAACCTGATGTCGATTCCGCTCGGCGACCAGACCAGCGGCCGCGACGTCCAGCCGGCGTTCCCGATCAAGGACCAGCGCGTGCTGCCCAACATCTGCTACGAAGACTTGTTCGGCGAAGAAATCGCACAGCAGCTGAACCACCCGGCGCAGGACCAGAAACCGGCCACGCTGCTGCTCAACATCTCCAACCTGGCCTGGTTCGGCGACACCATCGCCATTCCGCAGCATTTGCAGATCTCGCAGATGCGCAGCCTGGAAACCGGCCGTCCGATGCTGCGGGCGACCAATACCGGAGCCACCGCCATCATCAATGGCGAAGGCAAGGTGGTGCAGCAGCTGCCGGCCAACACCTTCGGCACGCTGGCCGCCACGGTGCAGGGCATGGCCGGCAGCACACCCTATATCATCTGGGGGAACAAGCTGTTCCTGGTGCTGGCCGCGCTGTCACTGGCGGGTGCCTGGTTTTTGACGCGCCGCGCAAAAAATCAGCCAAAAACCGCTTAACCCGCTAAAATCATCCCTTTAGCGAAACTGCAACCGCGCGCCCGCCGGCCCCTGCCCGGGCGCGCCACCGACGATCACAAGATGCTGACATTTCAACAAATTATCCTGACCTTGCAAACCTACTGGGACAAGCAAGGCTGCGCCCTGCTCCAGCCATACGACATGGAAGTGGGCGCCGGCACCTTCCACACCGGCACCTTCCTGCGCGCGATCGGCCCTGAGCCTTGGCGCGCCGCCTACGTGCAGCCGTCGCGCCGTCCGAAAGACGGCCGCTATGGCGAGAATCCGAACCGCGGCCAGCACTACTACCAGTACCAGGTGGTGATGAAGCCGGCGCCGGAAAACATCCTCGACCTGTATCTGGGTTCGCTGGAGGCGCTGGGCCTGGACCTGAAGCAGAACGATGTCCGTTTCGTCGAAGACGACTGGGAATCGCCGACGCTGGGCGCCTGGGGCCTGGGTTGGGAAGTCTGGCTGAACGGCATGGAGGTGACGCAGTTCACCTACTTCCAGCAGGTCGGCGGCCTGGATTGCAAACCGGTGCTGGGTGAGATCACCTACGGCGTCGAGCGTCTGGCCATGTACCTGCAGGGCGTGGAAAACATGTATGACCTGGTGTGGACCACCTGGGAAGAAAACGGTGAAACGAAAACGCTGAAATACGGCGACGTGTTCCACCAAAACGAGGTGGAGCAGTCGGCCTATAACTTCGAACACTCGAACACCAAGCTGCTGTTCTCGCAGTTTAACAACCACGAATCGGAAGCCAAGCGCCTGATCGAAGCGCAACTGACGCTGCCTGCCTATGAGCAGATCATGAAGGCCTCGCACAGCTTCAACCTGCTGGACGCGCGCGGCGCCATTTCGGTGACCGAACGCGCCGCCTACATCGGCCGTGTGCGCGCCCTGTCGCGCCTGGTCGCCCAAGCCTACTACGACTCGCGCGAGCGCCTCGGTTTCCCGATGGCGCCAAAAACCGCAGCTGCTGAATAAACGATATAAACGATATGACTCAAACTCTGCTCATCGAACTGCTGACCGAAGAACTGCCGCCGAAGGCGCTCGCCAAACTGGGCAAGGCTTTCGCGGACGGCATCGTCAACGGCCTGAAATCGCGCGACTTCCTGGAAGCCGACAGCGTCGCCACCGCCTACGCCACGCCGCGCCGCCTGGCCGTCGCCATCACCAAGGTGCGCGCCGTGTCGCCGGACAAATCGATCCGCGAAAAAGTGCTGCCGGTCTCGGTGGCGCTGGACGCCGCCGGCAACGGCACGCCGCCGCTGGCCAAGAAACTGGCCGCGCTGGGCTTCCCCAACCTGACCGTGGCCGATCTGGAGCGCGCGCAGGACGGCAAGGCCGAAAGCTTCTTCTACACCTACACCGCCGCCGGCAGCGCGCTGCAAGCCGGCCTGCAAATGGCGCTGGAAGAATCGGTCGCCAAGCTGCCGATTCCTAAAGTGATGAGCTACCAGCGTCCGGACGGCGCCACCGTGCAGTTCGTGCGCCCGGCCCACGCGCTGATCGCGCTGCATGGCGACACCGTGCTGCCACTGACCCTGCTGGGTCTGACCGCATCGAACGTCACCGAAGGCCACCGCTTCCTGACCGCGCCGGGCCAGCGCGCCGTCACCATCGCCAACGCCGATGTCTACGCCGCCACGCTGGCAAGCGAAGGCAAGGTGCTGGCCAGCGTCGAACAGCGCAAGGAACAGATCCGCGCCGACCTGCTGGCAAAAGCCGGCGCCGACCTGGTGCTGATGCCGGAAGCGCTGCTGGACGAAGTGTCCGCGCTGGTCGAATGGCCGGTGGTCTACGAATGCAAGTTCGAGGAAGAATTCCTGGCCGTGCCGCAGGAATGCCTGATCCTCACCATGCAGACCAATCAAAAGTATTTCGCGCTGACCGACACCAACGGCAAGCTGCGCTCGCGCTTCCTGATCGTCTCCAACATCGCCACCGACACGCCGACCGCCATCATCGACGGCAATGAGCGCGTGGTGCGTCCGCGCCTGTCCGACGCCAAGTTCTTCTTCGAGCAGGACAAGAAGAAGACCCTGGAATCGCGCCTGCCGCTGCTGGACAAGATCGTCTACCACAACAAACTGGGCACGCAAGGCGCGCGCGGCGAACGCGTTGCGGCGCTGGCCGGCTTCATCGCCACCGCCATCGGTGGCGACGCCACGCTGGCGATCCGTGCGGCCAAGCTGTCGAAGGCCGATCTGGTCACCGAGATGGTCGGCGAGTTCCCGGAGCTGCAAGGCATCATGGGTACCTACTACGCCCGCAACGACGGCGAACCGGAAGATGTGGCGCTGGCCGCGTCGGAACACTACCAACCGCGCTTTGCCGGCGACGCCCTGCCGACCACCGTTACCGGCACCGCCGTGGCGCTGGCCGACAAGCTGGAAACCCTGGTCGGCATCTGGGCCATCGGCCTGGCGCCGACCGGCGACAAGGATCCGTTCGCGCTGCGCCGCCACGCACTGGGCGTGCTGCGGATGCTGATCGAAAAGCGTTTGGCGCTGTCGATCAGCAGCCTGCTGTCGCATGCCGCGCAATTGTTCAAGTCCGTGCAAGGCTTCAAAGACCCGTCGGCCGACGTCGCAACCTTCATGTTCGACCGCCTGCGCGGCATCCTGCGCGAGCGCGGCTTCTCGGTCAACGAGATCGAAGCCGTGGTGGCCCAGAACCCGGACCGCCTGGACGACATCGTGCAGCGCCTGGAAGCGGTGCAGGCCTTCGCCGCGCTGCCGGAATCGGCCTCGCTGGCGGCCGCCAACAAGCGCATCACCAACATCCTGAAGAAGAACGAGGAAGCCCTGGCCGCCGTCGGCGAACAAGGCGTCAACGTCTCGCTGCTGCAGGACGCCGCCGAGAAAAACCTCAACACCGCCGTGGTGCGCGTGCTGCCGGAAATCGACGCCGCCTTCAACAACGGCGACTTCGCCGGCACGCTGAAAACCCTGGCCCAGCTGAAGGAAGAGGTGGACGCCTTCTTCAACGACGTCATGGTCATGGCCGAAGACGTCGCCCTGCGCAACAACCGTCTGGCGCTGCTGTCCTCCCTGCACGGGATGATGAACCGCGTGGCCGACATCTCGAAACTGGCGGCGTAAATGGGTACGCCGTCCATGAAACTGATCATTCTCGATCGCGACGGCGTTATCAATCACGATTCGCCGGACTTCATCAAATCGCCGGCCGAGTGGATTCCGATCCCCGGCTCGATGGAAGCGATCGCGCGCCTGAACCAGGCCGGCTACCGGGTGGTGGTGGCGTCGAACCAGTCGGGCATCGCCCGCGAGTTCTTCGACATGACCATCCTCAACGCCATCCACCAGAAGATGCACAACCTGGCGCAGCAGGTAGGCGCCGACATCGACGCGGTGTTCTTCTGCCCGCATGCGGCGGCCGACAACTGCGACTGCCGCAAGCCCAAGCCGGGCATGTTCACAGAAATCTCGCAGCGCTATAAAATCAGCCTGAAAGGCGTGCCGGTGGTCGGCGATTCGCTGCGCGACCTGCAGGCCGGCTATGTCAGCGGCTGCGTGCCCTACCTGGTCCTGACCGGCAAAGGGGAAAAAACCCAGGCCACCGGTGGTCTGCCGCCCGGCACCATGGTGTTCCCGGACCTGGCCGCGATGGTCACGCACCTGCTGAAAACCAGCGTGCCGCCGGCGCTGCACGTCGTCAGTTAAACAGTTTTTGGAGTCTGCATTGGGTCATCCCATTTTATTTCTGCGTTCCCTGATCTTCACCATCGTCATGGTGGTATCGACCATCGTCTGGTCCTGCGTGTGCTTCCTGGTGGCGCCGCTGCCGTATGCGAACCGCTTCTTCGTCACCTCGCGCTGGAACGTCTTCATGATCTGGTGCCTGAAGGTCATCTGCGGCATCCGCTACGAAATCCGCGGCCAGGACAACCTGCCGGACGCGCCGGCCATCGTGCTGTCCAAGCACCAGTCGGCGTGGGAAACCATCTTTCTGCTGCCGAACATGCCGCGCCCATTGGTGTTCGTGTTCAAGAAGGAGATCCTGTACATTCCCTTCTTCGGCTGGGCCATGGCGCTGCTGCGCATGATCCCGATCGACCGCAAGCAGGGCAAGCACGCCTTCAAGCACGTGGTCCGTCACGGCAAGCGCCGCCTGGCGCAGGGCCTGTGGATCATCATGTTCCCGGAAGGGACGCGGATTCCCGTCGGCCAGACCGGCAAGTACAAGAGCGGCGGCACGCGCCTGGCCATCGAGACCGGCGCCGTGGTGGTGCCGATTGCCCACAATTCCGGTGAGTGCTGGCCAAAAAACTCTTTCATCAAACGCCCAGGCCTTGTTACAGTATCGATAGGCAAACCAATCTCGCCGGAAGGCCAAACCCCGGACAGCATGATGCAACAGGTGGAAACTTGGATAGAATCAGAAATGCGCGTCATTTCGCCCCACGCCTACAACGCTGGTTAGACGATCTGGCGACGCTGGTCAAACCGGCGTCCCCCGATCCGAATCAGCCGGACCTGTTTGGACGGGAGGCGTCGGCGCCTCCCAAGCCGGTGTACACCACGCCGGTGTGGTCGGTTCCGCCGACGCCTGCCTCATCGACAACCCCTCCTCCCGTATCGCCTTACGTCGCGCCGCCGGAAACGGCCGTCCCGGTCAAAACCAGGCCGCTGGTGGCGCCGCCGTCCGATCTGCCGCCGCGCCGCCAGCTGATGGTCGGCGATTTCATCCTCGAATACGAATTGCGCCGCTCGACGCGGCGCTCGATCGGCTTCATGATCGACGACGACGGCCTGCGCGTGACCGCGCCCAAGCGCATCAGCATCGCCGAAATCGACGAGGCGATCCGCACCAAGCAGCACTGGATCCTCAGCAAACTCAAAGAGCGGCGCGAACGCCGCGCGGCGCGGCTGCAAAAGCCGCCGGTGGAATGGATAGACGGCACACAGATTCCGTATCTGGGCCAGGACATCACCTTGCGGCTGCTGGTCGGTGGCCGCAACCGCAGCATCTACAATCCCAACACCCGCGAGCTGTGGATGACGCTGATGCCGGGCGCCAGCGAAAACCTGCTCAAGGAACGCGTCAAGGCCTGGTATCAGCAGCAGGCCAAGACCCTGTTCGAGGAACGGCTGGACCTGTACGCCGGACGGCTGGGGGTGCAGTACCACTCCTTCGGCCTGACCTCGGCCGGCACGCGCTGGGGCTCGTGCACGGCCGACCGCAAGATCCGCCTGAACTGGAAGCTGATCCACTTCTCGCTGCCGCTGATCGACTACGTGGTGGCGCACGAACTGTCGCACATCCTGGAGATGAACCACAGCCAGCAGTTCTGGGACACGGTCGGCCTGATTTATCCCGAATACGACGAAGCCAAAAACCTCCTCCGCAAACGCTCGCAAGAGCTGCCTGTGCTGTTCCCCTGACATCCAGAAAGAAGTCCATGCAATTCATTCCTCGCAAGACCTTGCCGGCGGCGCTGCTGCTGTGCTTTGCAGCCGCTCACACCATCGCCGCCGATGCCGGTCCCAACGTCACCGGCCACCAGGCCGAGATCGACCAGATCGTCAAGGAAATCTCGCCGCAGCGCATCGAGGGCTATGTGCGCAAGCTGGTCAGCTTCGGCACCCGCCACACCATGTCCGACACGGTGTCCGACACGCGCGGCATCGGCGCCGCGCGGCGCTGGATCAAGAGCGAACTGGAACGCTGCGGCGCGGCGGCCGGCGGCCGCCTGCAGGTCAGCTATGACAGCCACGTGCATCCCGTGATGGCGCGCCTGAGCCAGCCGACCGAGATCGTCAACGTGGTGGCCACACTGCCCGGCACGCAGGCTGAATCGGTGGACCGCATGTATGTAGTGAGCGGTCACTACGATTCCCGCGTGACCGAAGTCATGAACGCCACCAGCGACGCGCCGGGCGCCAACGACGACGCCTCCGGCACCGCCGCCGTCATCGAAATGGCCTGCGTCATGGCGCGCCACAAGTTCGACGCCACGCTGGTGTTCATGACTGTGGCGGCCGAGGAGCAAGGCCTGCTGGGCGCCGCCAACTGGGCCGAGCTGGCCAGGCAGAAGAACTGGAATATCGCCGGCATGCTGAACAACGACATCATCGGCAGCTCGCGCGCCGATGACGACCATGTCGACAACACCCAGGTGCGCCTGTTCGCGGAAGGCATCCCGGCGGTCAAGGAAATGTCGGACGCGAATCGCGCGCTGGTGGCCACCGGCGGCGAGAACGACTCCATCACCCGCCAGCTGGCGCGCCACATCAAGGAAGTGGGCGAGCGCTATGTCGACAAGTTCAGCGTCAACGTCATCTACCGGCGCGACCGCTACCTGCGCGGCGGCGACCACAGCCCCTTCCTCGATCGCGGCTACGCGGCGGTGCGCTTCACCGAACCGAACGAGGACTTCAGCCACCAGCACCAGGATCTGCGCGAGGAAGGCGGCAAAAAAATCGGCGACCTGCCGGAATACGACGACTTCAACTACATCGCCCAGGTGGCGCGCGTGAACGCGGCCTCGCTGTCGTCGCTGGCGCTGGCGCCGGCCGCGCCGCAACAGGTCAAGGTGCGCACCGCCAAGCTGGATAACAATACGGAACTGGTATGGCAGGCCAACAAGGAGCCGGACCTGGCCGGCTACCGCATCGTCTGGCGCGACACCACGGCGCCGCAATGGCAGGGCGCCCTCTACGTCGGCAACACGACCCAGTACATCATCCCGCGCTCCAAGGATAACTTCCTGTTCGGCGTGCAGGCGGTCGACAAGGACGGCAACGCCAGCGTCGCCACCTACCCGCTGCCGCAGCGCTAGACCAGGCTAGAAAAGGGACGGCAGCAGCGCCAGGGTGCGGCGGGTGGCGCCGCGGTGCTGGTTGGCGAAGGCCAGGGCATTGTCGCCCATCGTCGCGCGGGCGGCGGTGTCGTCCAGCAGGCTGGCGGCGGCGGACATCAGGCCGGCCGCGTCGGCGACGCGTTGGGCGCCGCCGGCAGCCAGGGCGTCTTCGGTCACCAGTTCGAAGTTGAAGGTGTGTTCGCCGATCAGCACCGGCTTGCCCAGGGCCGCCGGCTCGATCAGGTTCTGGCCGCCCAGCGGCAGCAGGCTGCCGCCGACGAAGGCGATGTCGCACGCCGAATAATAGGCGAACATTTCACCCATCGAGTCGCCCAGCAGCACGGCGACGCCGCCCGCCATGGCGCCGCCGTCCAGCGCCAGCCTGCTGCGGCGTTCGACCGTCAGGCCGCGCGCGGCGATCATGTTTTCCACTTCATCGAAGCGCTGCGGATGGCGCGGGACGATCAGCAGCAGCAAGTCGGCCGGCAGCGTTGCGCGGGCGTTGATGAACGCTTGCAGGATCAGCTCTTCCTCGCCCTCGCGGGTGGAGGCGCACAGCAGCACCGGACGTGCGCCGATGGCGGCGCGCAGCGCGATGCCGATGGCCAGCGCCGCCTCCGGCACCACCACGTCGAACTTGATGCTGCCGGTGACTTCCACGCGCTGCACGCCCAGCGAGCGCACGCGCTGTGCATCGGCCTCGGTCTGCGCGGCCACCAGCGCGATGCCGCGCGCGGCGTCGGTCAGCAGGGAACCAAAGCGCGTGGCCTTGCGCAGCGAACGTTCCGACAGGCGGGCGTTGGCCAGCACCACCGGCACGCCCCTGGCGCCGCAGACGGCGATCAGGTTCGGCCAGACTTCCGTCTCCATCAGGATGCAGACGCTCGGCTGGAAGTGGCGGATGAAGCGCGACACCATGCTGCCCGTGTCGTACGGCAGATAGGATTGCACCAGCCGCGCGCCATGCCTGGCGAACAGCGCCTTGCCGGTGGCGCGCCCGGTGGGCGTCATGTGGGTGAGGATGATGCGGCTTTGCGGATACGCGGCCAGCAGCGCATCGACCAGCGGCTCGGCGGCGCGCGTCTCGCCGACGGAAACGGCGTGCACCCACAGCACCGGCGCGGCGGCACTGCCATCGGCGCGGCCGTAGAAACCCAGCCGCTCGCCCCAATGCTGGCGATAGCCCGGCTCCTTGCGTCCACGCAGCCACAGGCGCGTCAGCACCAGCGGCAAAGCCAGCCACCACATCAGGGAATAAAACAGACGCATAAATCAGCCCAACAGACTCCGGGCCGCAGCCAGCACTTCCGCCACCGATGGCGGCGTGCCCTGATCACCCAGATTGATAATGCGCGGCGACCAGTTGCCCTCGGTCTTCCAGCGCGGCGAATCGGCATAAATCTCCACCGTCGGCCGCACGAAGGCCGCCGCGATGTGTACCAGCCCCGTGTCGACGCCGATCACCAGCGCGGCGCGGCGCGCCAGCATGATGGCGTCGGCCATCGGCAGCTTCGGCAGCACCACCGCATTCGGCAGGCCGGCGGCGATCCGCTCCGCCTCCGCCTTTTCCTTCGGCGAACCCCAGGGCAGCAGGACAGGCATCGGCGCCAGTTCCTTGCCCAGCGCGATCCAGTTGTCGGTGGCCCACTTCTTGGCGTCGCGCGCGGTGCCGTGGAAGTAGACCGCATACGACGCCGGCATCCACTCGGGACGCGGCGTATCGTCCGGCAGCGCCGGCAGGCCGAAATCGGCCGGCGTATCGACCGCATAGCCCAGCGCCGCGCCGGCGACGATGCGCCCGCGCGCCACCGCGTGCGTGCGCGGATCGGTCGGAATGCTCAGATGATGGAAGATGCGCGAGATACCCTCGTAGCCGGAACCTTCGCTGCCGTTGGCCAGGCCGACCTTGCGGCCGCCCTTCGCCACGCGCGCGGCGCCCATGATGATGCCGGTCTTGAGCAAGCCCTGGGTATCGAATACGAAATCGTATTCCTGCTGGCGCAGCGTGCGGAAGAAGTGCTTGATCTCGGCGCGCGTTTCCGGCTTGCCGAGGCTCTTGCGCCAGCGCCGCAACGCGAACGGAATCACGTTGCGCACGCGGGCGTTCAAGCGCACCAGGCTGACAAAGCCCTCCTCCACCACCCAGTCGATATTCGCGTCCGGGTAATGGCGGGCGATGTCGGCCACCATCGGCATGTTATGCAGCACGTCGCCCAGGGACGACACGCGCACCAGCAGGATATTCAGCGGCTTTTGATTCGACATCGCAGTTTAGAACGGCAGCTCCGCGTCAGGCTTGGCAGCCAGGATCACGCTCTTGAACTGGCCCTGGATGCGTTCCAGCGCGGCCGGCGTTTCCGCCTCGAAGCGCATCACGATCACCGGCGTGGTGTTCGAGGAACGCGCCAGGCCGAAGCCGTCCGGGTATTCCACGCGCAGGCCGTCGATGGTGATGATGCGCTCATTGCCAGGGAACTTGGCGTCGGCGCGCAGCTTGTCCATCACGCTGAAGTTCTCGCCTTCCTTCAGGTGCAGGTGCAGCTCGGGCGTGCTGTCCGACTGCGGCAGCGCGTTCAGCAGCGCCGACGGGTCCTGCTGCTTGGTCAGGATCTCCAGCATGCGCGCGCCGGCGTACAGGCCGTCGTCGAAGCCGTACCAGCGGTCCTTGAAGAAAATGTGGCCGCTCATTTCGCCGCCCAGCGGGGCGCCGGTTTCCTTCAGCTTGGCCTTCACCAGCGAGTGGCCGGTCTTGTACATCAGCGGCACGCCGCCGGATTTCTCGATGTAGGGCGCCAGGTGGCGGGTGCACTTGACGTCGTACAGGATCTGCGCGCCTTGATTGCGCGACAGCACGTCTTCCGCGAACAGCATCATCTGGCGGTCCGGATAGATGATCTGGCCGTCCTTGGTCACCAGGCCCAGGCGGTCGCCGTCGCCGTCGAAGGCCAGGCCGATCTCGGCGTCGGTCTCCTGCAGGCAACGGATCAGGTCTTGCAGGTTTTCAGGGTGCGCCGGATCCGGATGGTGGTTCGGGAAAGTGCCGTCCACTTCGCAGAACAGCTCGATCACTTCGCAGCCCATGCCGCGATACAGGTCGCCGGCAAACGCGCCGGCCACGCCGTTGCCGCAGTCGACGGCGATCTTGATCGGACGCGAAATCTTCACATCGCCGATGATGCGCTGCAGGTATTGTTCGCGGATGTCGTGGGTGCTGTAGGCGCCCGGGTTGGCGACGGCCGAACCGTCGTGCGCCAGGATGCTGTCGTACAGGCCGGTGATCGCCTCGCCGTGGATGGCCTCGCCGGCCAGCACCATCTTGAAGCCGTTGTAGTCCGGCGGATTGTGGCTGCCGGTGACCATGATGCCCGACGCCGCGCCCAGCACGTTGGTGCCGAAATACACCATCGGCGTGGCCACCACGCCCAGGTCGATCACATCGACGCCGGACGATTGCAGGCCTTCGGCCAGTGCTTTCGCCAGCGCAGGGCCGGACAGGCGGCCGTCACGGCCGATCACGACTTTCTTTTCGCCTTTGGCCAGCGCGGCGCGGCCGAAGGCGGCGCCGATCTGGTGCGCCACACCGGCGTCCAGGGTGTTATCGATGATGCCGCGAATATCGTAAGCTTTGAAGATGGTTTTGGATAAGGTGACCATAGTGGGATTGTACGTGCGGGATTAGTAGGAAGGAGCTTGCCTGCATTGCAGCAGACACAACTTTCATATAGTAATTGTGATAATGGCGACGCGCAAGCCTTGCAATTGTGCGGTGCGCAAATCAGTGCTTTTTATGCCGAATCATCCAGCGCGGCGCCTTGAAACGCACGATGCGCACGTAAATCCAGATATAACTGCCGATAAACAGCATGCAGAACAGCATCAACACCCAGGTATGGCGCCAGAACACGGTGGCCGGAATCACCGCCGTCAGCGAGAACAGCCACAGATAGGGCGAGGTCAGCGAATTACGGCGGATCAGCGCGCGCGCTTCCTTGCGGCCCACCGCCCATTGCACGATGCGGCGGAAGATCAGGCTGTGCAGGTGGATGCCGTCCGGCATGGCCGGCGACTTGCCGCGCACGAACATGCGGCGGTAGACCGAGAACAGGGTTTCAAAGGTCGGATAAATCAGCAGCAAGGCGGCATACCAGGTCGACACCTGCGGATTGCGCATCACCAGCAGCAAGGCCAGCTCGCCGAGCATGAAGCCGATGAAATAGGCGCCGCCGTCGCCGAGGAAAATCAGGCCGACCGGGTAGTTCCAGATCAGGAAACCGGCGGTGGCGCCGGCCACCATCAGCGCGGCGATCAGCACGAACATATCGTTGACCTGCAGGGCCACATAGCCGAGCGACAGCAGCATGCAGATGCACACCACGCTGGCCAGGCCGTTGAACCCGTCGATGATGTTCACTGCGTTGGCGATGCCGGCCACCGCCAGCACCGTCAGCGGCAGCGTGATCCACATATACGGCAGCGTCCAGGCCGAGAACGGCCAGTCCAGACGGTCGATGCGGGCGTCGAGCAGGAAATAGCCGAGCGTGGCGGCCGCCATGGTCAGCAGCAGACGGCGCAGCGGGCTGACGCGGCCGGTGTAATCTTCGACGATGCCGCCGGCAAAGGCGACGGCGGCGCTGGCCAGCAGCGCCAGCAGCAAGTCCCCCAGCACCGGCACGCGCCAGATGGAAATCGTCGAGCTGATCGCCACCGCCACAAAAATCGGCAGGCCGCCGATGCGGGCCACGTGGTGGGCGTGGACTTTCTGCACGCCGTTGAAATTGGCGTCCAGCGCCGGACCGTGCAATCTCGCTTCTTTAATGACCAGCAAGGTCAGCAGCGCGGAAGCGATAAAGCTCAGTAGGAAGGAAAACATATTATTTTAATTTCTGCGTTGTATCGCAACACGAAGCATTATCAACGTGCCAACAGCTGATTGTACAGGATTACACGCGGCAGCCAGCGTTTAGCGGGCCGCCGGCATAATACCAGTAGCGCCCTGCACAACAGAGCATGCTTACCAATCGATACAACTCCTAACTCCGGGGTCAGGTCCCTCATTTCTACACGGCCCCAGCTGTAGCGGTCGCTACAGCTGGGGCCGTGTAGAAATGAGGGACCTGACCCCGGAGGGGGTCTTCAGCGCGAGACGACCTTGTCTTCCAGGATCTGCAGCAGGTATTGGCCGTAGTTGTTTTTCTTCAGCGGCTCGGCCAGCTTGCGCAGCTGGTCGGCGTTGATATAGCCCTTGCGATACGCGATCTCTTCCGGGCAGGCCACTTTCAGGCCCTGGCGTTTTTCTATCGTGGCGATGAACTGGCCGGCTTCCAGCAGCGAATCGTGGGTGCCGGTGTCCAGCCAGGCCATGCCCCGGCCCATCACTTCCACGTTGAGCTGGCCCTTGTCCAGGTACACCTGGTTGACGTCGGTGATTTCCAGCTCGCCGCGCGCCGACGGTTTGATGTTGGCGGCAATGTCGCACACCTGGCTGTCGTAGAAGTACAGGCCGGTGACGGCGTAGTTGGACTTCGGCTGCTTCGGCTTTTCCTCGATCGACACCGCGGTGCGCTTGTCGTCGAACTCGACCACGCCGTAGCGCTCCGGGTCCTGCACGTGGTAGGCGAACACGGTGGCGCCGTCGGTCTGCTCGGTGGCATGGCGCAGCAGCGCATCGAGGTCGTTGCCGTAGTAGATGTTATCGCCGAGGATCAGCGCCGACGGCGCGTCGCCGACGAAGTCCTTGCCGATGATGAAGGCTTGCGCCAGGCCGTCCGGCGATGGCTGCACCGCGTAGCTGATGCTGATGCCCCACTGGCTGCCGTCGCCCAGCAGATCCTTGAAGCGCGGCGTGTCCTGCGGCGTCGAGATCAGCAGGATTTCGGTGATGCCGGCCAACATCAGCACGGTCAGCGGATGGTAGATCATCGGCTTGTCGTAGATCGGCAGCAGCTGCTTGGACACGCTCATGGTGACCGGGTACAGCCGGGTGCCGGAGCCGCCGGCCAGGATGATGCCCTTG
Organism: Duganella aquatilis; assembly: GCF_009674565.1. Taxonomy (GTDB): domain Bacteria; phylum Pseudomonadota; class Gammaproteobacteria; order Burkholderiales; family Burkholderiaceae_D; genus Rugamonas; species Rugamonas aquatilis. The sequence goes on along the minus strand of NZ_WKJL01000009.1, from coordinate 71,165 downwards.
CGTTGAGGAGTGCTCATGCCTGGCCTTCGCGGTTAAAGTAATTGGTCTCCACCCACTTGGCGTAGCTGCCCGACTGCACGTCGGCCACCCAGGCCTGGTTGTCCAGGTACCACTGCACGGTCTTGGCGATGCCGCTCTGGAAAGTCTCGGCCGGTTTCCAGCCCAGCTCGCGTTCCAGCTTGCGCGCGTCGATGGCGTAGCGGCGGTCGTGGCCGGGACGGTCCTTGACGAAGGTGATCTGGTCGCGGTAGCTGCCTTCGGCCTTCGGCTTCAGCTTGTCCAGCATGTCGCACAGCGTGTGCACCACGTCCAGGTTGGCCATCTCGTTCCAGCCGCCGACGTTGTAGGTCTCGCCCAGGCGGCCCGCTTCCAGCACGCGGCGGATGGCGGCGGCGTGGTCGGTGACGTACAGCCAGTCGCGCACCTGCTGGCCGTCGCCGTAGATCGGCAGCGGCTTGCCGGCTTGCGCATTGGCGATGATCAACGGGATCAGTTTTTCCGGGAAGTGGTAAGGGCCGTAGTTGTTGGAACAGTTGGTGGTCAGCACCGGCAGGCCGTAGGTGTGGAAGTACGAACGCACCAGGTGGTCGGACGCGGCTTTCGACGCCGAGTATGGGCTGTTCGGCGCAAACGCAGTGGTTTCGCTGAACGGCGCATCGTCCGGTCCCAAGGTGCCATACACCTCGTCGGTGGACACGTGCAGGAAGCGGAACGCCGCTTTCTCGTCATCCGGCAGCGCCGACCAGTAGGCGCGCGCCGCTTCCAGCAGGCTGAAGGTGCCGTTGATGTTGGTGTTGATGAATTCGCCTGGACCGAGGATGGAGCGGTCGACGTGGCTTTCGGCCGCGAAGTGCACCACGGCGCGCGGCTTGTGCTGCTGGAACAGCGCCAGCACCTGGGCCTGGTCGCAGATATCGCCGCGCACAAAGGTATGGCGCGCGTCCTGTTTCAGCGAGGCCAGGTTGTTCAGATTGCCGGCATAAGTCAGCTTATCGAAGTTGATGACAGGCTCATCCGACTGGGCCAGCCAGTCCAGGACGAAATTTGAGCCTATGAAACCAGCACCACCCGTTACAAAAATCATTTAGTATCCCGCAGCAAGCGTCAAATTAGTCGTAGGCATGATTTTATGTGAAGTGTCCCGTGACGGGGCAAAAATAAGCAACGAACCAGCGAGCGTCCATATGAAAACCTATGTCATCGGGGATTTGCAAGGCTGCCACGACCAGGCCCTGGCCCTCCTCGACCGCATACGCGTCCACGCGGCCGACAGCGGCGTGGCGGAGCCATCCATTCTGTTCGCTGGCGACCTGATCAATCGCGGGCCGGACTCGCTGTCCACCTTGCGCCACGTGCGCAGCCTGGCCATCGCCAGCGGCGGCCTCATCGATAGCGTGCTGGGCAACCACGACCTGCACCTGCTGGCGGTGGCCTACGGCATCCGGCCCGAACACAAGTCCGATACGCTGGCCGAGATCCTGCATGCGCCGGACCGCGACGAACTGATCGACTGGCTGCGGCGCCGGCCGCTGGCGATCCGCTCCGGCGAGCACGTGCTGGTGCATGCCGGCCTGCTGCCGCAATGGACCGGCGCGCAGGCGATGGCGCTGGCCGGCGAGGTACAGGACATGCTGCGCGGCGACAGCATCGCGGATTTCCTGGCCGAGATGTATGGCAACGAGCCGGCCCAGTGGTCGGACGATCTGCAGGGCGTGGAACGGCTGCGCTGCATCATCAACGCCATGACGCGGCTGCGCTTCTGCACCGCCGATGGCGTGATGGATTTCAAGATGAAGGAAAGCGGCACGGCCGATCCATCGACCGGCCTGATGCCGTGGTTCGACGTGCCCGGCCGCCGCAGCGCGCGCGAGACGGTGGTGTTCGGCCACTGGTCGGCGCTGGGCCTGACCCTCCAGCCCAAGCTGCTCGGTCTCGACAGTGGCTGCGTGTGGGGCGGCCAGCTGTCCGCCGTCTGCCTGGAAGACCGTACGCTGTTGCAGGTGCAGTGTCCGCAGTTCAAGGAACCGGGCGGAAAAGCCTAGTGCGTCGTTGACGCCGTGACGCCCAGCGCGGCGGCCACGGCTTGATGCGTGACTTCGGCCAGGTCGCGGCGGTGCGCGCCGGTGGTGTCGACCGGCGGCAAAATCGCCAGCCTGGCCTTGACCGGCGGCCCGTTCAGGATCAGCACGATGCTTTCGGCAAAGCTGGTCTCGCCGATGAAATCCACCGACGGATGCCGGCCGCCGTTGGCATCCTCGTACATCAGCGCAAACGGCTGCACCGGCACCTTGGCGTCAATGGCGGCCTCGAACAGGTTGGCGTGGAACGGCAGCAGGTTGCCCTGCGCCGCCGTGGTCCCTTCCGGGAAGAACGCTACCCGCTCGCCCTGCTCCAGCGTGGTCACCAGTCCCTTGAAGATATGCCGCAGATCGCGCCGGTTGCCGCGCGAGATGAACACGGTGCCGGCCTTCTCCGCCAGCCAGCCGGCCAGCGGCCAGGAACGGATCTCGGCCTTGGCGACGAAATGGCTGGGGTGCAGGCTGTGCACCACGAAGATGTCCAGCCACGACACGTGATTGGCCACCACCATCGACCGCTCCAGCACCGGCGCGCTGCCGGCCGCCGTCTCGACGGTCACATTGCACATGCCCAGCAGCTTGGTGGACCAGCGGCGGATGTGCGCGTTGCGCCGCTCTTGGCCGATCCATGGAAACACCGTGGCGCAGATCGCCATACCCTTGAACACGTGCAGCAGCACCCGCACCAGGCGGAAGATAGTCGACAGTTTCATGCAAACAGGTCAGCGTTGATAGGCAACGTAGCCGGCCACGATGGTGGTTTGTACCTGACCCGCCAGGTTATAGCCGAGGAACGGCGTGTGCTTGCCCTGGCTGGCCAGCGCCGACGCTTCCACCGTCCAGTGCGCACCCGCGTCGAACAGCACCACGTCCGCCACCGCGCCTACCGACAGCGTGCCTGCCGCCAGGCCGGCCACGCGCGCCGCTTCCGAGGTGATGCGGGCCAGCGCGCGCGACAGTGGACGCTGGGCGCCGGTGTCCTGCGTGGCGGCGTAATCATCAGCCCATTTCAGCGTCAGCGACAACAGCAGTTCCAGGCCGGTGGCGCCGGGCGAAGCCTCGCCGAACGGCAGCAGCTTCTCGTCGTCGTCGACCGGCGTGTGGTCCGAGCACAGCGCATCGATGGTGCCGTCCAGCAGACCGAGGCGGATCGCGTCGCGGTCGCGCTGGCTGCGGAACGGCGGCGCCATGCGCGCGTTCGAATCGAAGAAGCCGATGTCGGCGTCGGTCATGTGGATGTGGTGCGCACCGACGTCGCAGGTGACCGGCAGGCCTTCAGCCTTGGCCTTGCGGATCAGTTCCAGGCTGGCGGCGGCCGAGATGCGGCACAGGTGCACGCGGGCGCCGCTGGCGCGCATCAGTTCGAAGATGGTGTGCAGCGCGATGGTTTCCGACATCACCGGCACGCCGGACAGGCCCAGGCGCGACGCCAGCGGACCGGACGCGGCCACGCCGCCAATGCCGATGTGCGCATCCTGCGGACGCAGCCAGACGGTGTAGCCGAAGGTCTTGGCGTACTGCATGGCGCGCAGCAGCACGTTGGTATCTTCAATCGGCTGCTCGGCGTGCGAGAAGCCGATGCAGCCCGATTCGGTCAGCGCCGACATCTCGGTCAGCTGCTCGCCCTTCAGGCCCATGGTCAGTGCGCCCAGCGGGTGCACGTGCGCCTGGTTCAGCTTTTGCGCGCGGTATTTCAGCATCTCCACCAGACCCGGCTCGTCCAGCACCGGATCGGTGTCCGGCGGGCAGATCAGGGTGGTGACGCCGCCCTGCATGGCGGCCTGCATTTCCGATTCCAGCGTGGCCTTATATTCGAAGCCCGGCTCGCGCAGGCGCGCCGACAGGTCGACGAAGCCCGGCGACACGATCAGGCCGGTCGCGTCGATGGTCTGGTCGGCGCTGAAGCCGGCCGCGAATTCAGCCGAAACCGCGCCTACCGCCAGCACCTTGCCGTCGGCGAGGTAAAGGTCATTGATGCCGTCGACGCCGTTGGCTGGGTCGATCACGTGGCCGTTTTTGATGTGAATGTTCTTCATGCTTGCGTCCCTGCTACGATACTCATCACCGCCATGCGTACTGCGATACCAAACGTCACCTGCGGCAGGATCACTGCCTGCGCGCCATCCGCCACGGCGGAATCGATTTCCACGCCGCGGTTCATCGGGCCCGGGTGCATGACGATGGCGTCCGGCTTGGCCAGCGCCAGGCGTTCCGGCGTCAGGCCGTAGCTGGCGAAGTACTCGCCGGCCGACGGCAGCAGCGCGCCGCTCATGCGCTCGTTCTGCAGGCGCAGCATGATGATCACGTCGACGTCCTTCAGGCCTTCATCCATGTTGGTGAAGGTGCGCACGCCCATCTGCTCCAGGCCGCCCGGCAGCAGCGTGTGCGGGCCGATGGCGCGCACTTCCGGCACGCCCAGCGTGGTCAGCGCGTGGATGTCCGAACGCGCCACGCGGCTGTGCAGGATGTCGCCGACGATGGCCACGCGCAGGTTGGTGAAGTCCTTCTTGTAGTGGCGGATGGTGTACATGTCCAGCAGGCCCTGCGTCGGGTGCGCGTGGCGGCCGTCGCCCGCGTTCACCACGTGCACGTGGTTCTGCTTGGTTTCCATCAGGTGCTTGGCGATCAGGTAGGGCGCGCCGGACTGCGCGTGGCGCACCACGAACATGTCGGCGTGCATGGCCGCCAGGTTGTCGATGGTGTCCAGCAGCGATTCGCCCTTGCTGGTCGACGAGGCCTGGATGTTCAGGTTGATCACGTCGGCCGACAGGCGCTTGGCGGCGATCTCGAAGGTGGTACGGGTGCGGGTCGAGTTCTCGAAGAACAGGTTGAACACCGATTTGCCGCGCATCAGCGGCACTTTTTTCACGTCGCGGTCGGAGATGCCGACGAAGGACGAGGCGGTGTCCAGGATGTGATTGAGGATGCTTTTCGGCAGGCCCTCGATCGACAGCAAGTGCTGCAGCTCGCCGTGTTTGTTCAGTTGCGGATTCAGCATGGTGTGTTATTCAATGGTTAGCGTAAATTTTCCATCGTCGGCGCGTTGCAGCACCAGCGCCTGTCCCTTCGGCACGGCCACGTGACCGGCGACGAAATCGGCCGCCACCGGCAGCTGGCGTTCGCCGCGGTCCACCAGTGCCGCCAGCATGATGCGCGCCGGGCGGCCGTAGTCGAACAGCTCGTTGATCGCGGCGCGCGTGGTGCGGCCGGTGTACAGCACGTCGTCCACCAGCAGGATGTTGGCGGCCGCCACGTCGAAGGTGATGTTGGTCGGCTTGACTTCGGCCGGCAGGCCCTTCTTGGCGTAGTCGTCGCGGTAGAAGGACACGTCCAGCACGCCGCAGCGCGCGGACAGGCCGAGGTCGGCCGCCAGGCGTTCGGCGATCCAGGCGCCGCCAGAGTGGATGCCGACAATGGCGACATCCGGCACGCCGGCCAGGCCGGCTTTCACATCGGCCAGCAGCGTCGCGTACAGCGCTTCGGCATCGAGTTGGTTGGGATTGAGGGTAGACATGGTCACAGGGTATCGAAGTATTGTTGCAGAATGATGGCGGCGGCGCGGTCGTCGATGACCTCGCCGCGCCTGGCCGTGATGACGGCCGAGGAATAGCGTTCGTCGACCAGCTCCACCGGCAGGTTGAAGCGGCCGTTCAATTGATTGGCGAACTTGCGGGCACGGGCGGTCATTTCGTGCTCGGCGCCGTCCGGGTGCATGGGCAGGCCGACCACCAGCCGGGCCGGCTTCCACTCGTCGAGCAGTTTCTGGATGTCGGCAAAGCGGGTGGCGTTGTCGACAGCGCTGATGACTTTGACAGGCTCGGCCTGGCGCAACATCGTATTGCCCATTGCCACGCCTATCCGTTTGATGCCGAAATCGAAAGCGAAGATGGTTTCAATACCGCCCATTTACGCGTGACCTGCCTCGGAGGTCAGCATCAAGGGATCGATGCCGAGCAGGCGCATGGCGGCCGTGTAGCGGTCCTCGATGGGCATGTTGAACAGGATTTCGGGATCGGCGCCGACCGTCAGCCAGCCGTTGCGGCCGATTTCCTCTTCCAGCTGGCCGGGGCTCCAGCCCGAATAGCCGATCGACACCAGCATGCGCGGCGGACCTTCGCCGGCCGCCACCGCTTCCAGCACGTCGATCGAGGTGGTGAAGGCGATTTCATCGGTCACCGTCAGCGACGAGGAATAACGGTGGCCGGGCGTGTGCAGCACGAAGCCGCGGTCGTCCTGCACCGGGCCGCCGAACATGATCGGCTCGTCGTCATGGCCTTCCAGGCCGGATTCGACCTTGAGATCGATGCGTTCGAACAGCGTGTGCATGGTCATGTCGGTGGGCTTGTTGATCACCACGCCCAAGACGCCGTTTTCATTGTGTTCGCAGACATACACCACCGTGCCGCCGAAGACCGGATCTTGCATGGATGGCATTGCAATAAGGAAATGATTTGCCAGATTCAGCGTGCTGGCGGCAGCGCCGAACGGCTCCAGGGATACACCGGCTTCCTGCATCATGCCGGCGACAGGTAGAGTTTTGCCTATTTTGCTCTTCTTCATACAAGTTGCTCTCTCTGCTGGGGTGCGTGTTCTTTCTGTGCTGCTGACAATTACTGTAGTATTCGCGCGGCTAGCAACTCTGTTTACCCTGTAGTTTACACTGAATTGCGGGTGCGGCCATGATTGCGTCTCACACAAGATTGATACAGACCGAATGAAACTGACTTCTTCCCTCGTATGGCTGCGCCGCGATCTGCGCGTTTTCGACCATGTGGCCCTGAACCAGGCGCTGCTGGCGAGTGACAAGGTGTATTGCGTTTTTATCTACGACACCACCATCCTCGACAGCCTGCCGCGCCGCGACCGCCGCGTCGACTTCATCCACGCCAGCATCGCCGAAGTGGCGGCGGAGCTGGAACAGTTGGGCGGCCACCTGATCGTGCGGCACGCCGATCCGGCCACCGAGATCCCACAACTGGCCGCCGAACTCGGCGTGCAGGCGGTGTTCTGCAATCACGATTATGAACCGCAAGCGATAGAACGTGACGCCACGGTGGCCAGCGCGCTGGAAGCGGACGGCCGCCAGTTCTACAGCTACAAGGACCAGGTGATTTTCGAGTGCAGCGAGGTGCTGTCGCAGACCGGCGGCGTGTTCTCGGTGTTCACGCCGTACAAGAACGCCTGGCTGAAAAAGCTGGCCGCCGATCCGTCGGTGCTGGCGCCATACAACATCGAGCCGCATGCGGCGCGCCTGGCGCCGCCACCCTCGCCCGCTCCGGCGCTGCCGACGCTGGCCGAGCTGGGCTTCGAGCCGAGCAACCTGGCCGAACTGAAAATCCCGACCGGCATGTCCGGCGCGGCGCAGCTGTTCGAGGACTTCCTGCCGCGCATGGCCGACTACAACGTGGCGCGCGATTTCCCGGCCGTGAAGGGGCCGTCCTATCTGTCGGTGCATTTCCGTTTCGGCACGCTGTCGGTGCGCCACCTGGTACGCACGGTGCTGGACTTGCAGGAGCGTGGCGCCGGCGGCGAAGGCGCAGCCGTGTGGCTGTCGGAACTGATCTGGCGCGAGTTCTACGCCATGATCCTCTACCACAACCCGCACGTGGTGGGCGGCGCCTACAAGCCGGCCTACGACGCGATTGAATGGGAAACCGGCCCGGAAGCCGACGAACTGTTCGCCGCCTGGTGCGAAGGCCGCACCGGCTATCCGCTGGTGGATGCGGCCATGCTGCAGCTGAACCAGACTGGCTGGATGCACAACCGGCTGCGCATGGTGACGGCGTGCTTCCTGATCAAGGATCTGGGCATCGACTGGCGGCGCGGCGAAGCGTACTTTGCGCTGCACCTGAACGACTTCGACCTGGCGTCCAACAACGGCGGCTGGCAGTGGGCGTCGTCATCGGGCTGCGATGCGCAGCCTTACTTCCGCATCTTCAATCCGGTGACGCAGTCGCAGAAGTTCGACGCGCAAGGAAAATTCATCCGCCGCTACCTGCCGCAGCTGAAAGAACTGAGCGACAAGGAAATCCACGCGCCATGGCTGGCGCCGCGCATGCTGGCGCCGGACTACCCGGCGCCGGTGGTGATGCACGACGAAGCGCGCAAGCTGACGCTTGAGCGCTACGAAGTGGTCAAGAAGCCGACGGCGTAAGCAGGCCGCTGATCGCCTCCAGCAGCACCGCCTCCTGGAACGGCTTGCCGAAGTAGGCGTTCACGCCCAGCTCCAGCGCAACGTTGCGGTGCTTGTCGGCGCTGCGCGAGGTGATCATGATGATCGGGATGTTTTTGGTGCGCTCGTCGCCGCGCACATTGCGCGTCAGGTCGAAACCGTCCATGCGCGGCATTTCGATATCGACCAGCATCAGGTCCGGCGCCGACGCCTGCAACTGCTCCAGCGCATCCACGCCGTCCTTCGCCAGCAGCACGCGATAGCCTTCGCGCTCCAGCAGACGCTGGGTCACGCGCCGCACCGTCAACGAATCGTCCACCACCATGATGGTGCGGCCCGACCCCAGCTGCGCCGCCGGACTATCGGCCGCCACCTGCGCATACTGCGGCTTCACCTCCGGGTGATGCGCCAGATGCTGCGCCAGCGCCACCGGGTTCAGTATCAGCACGATATCGCCCGTGCCCAGCACCGTGGCGCCGGCAATCCCCACCATGCGCGACAACTGCGGGCCGATGTTCTTGATGACCACCTCGCGGTTGCCCAGCACCTCATCCACCTGCAAGGCCAGGCGCTCGTTGCCGTTCTTGAGCATCATCACCGGCGATGAACGCTGCATGGCCGGCTGCGCGACATCGCCCAGCAGCGTCGGCAGATACTGCATGCCGTTGTCGCGCGCCTCGGCCAGCGCGGCGTCTTTCATCTGCAGCACCTGCTCGACCAGGATCGCCGGCAGCGCGTAGGTCTTGCCGCCGGCGGCCAACAGTACCACCTGCGTGACGGCCAGGGTCAGCGGCAGGCGGATGGTGAAGCGTGTACCCTTGCCCGCCTCCGAGAACATGTCGACACGGCCGCCCAGCGCTTGCGCTTCCGACTGCACCACGTCCATGCCGACGCCGCGTCCCGACAGTTCGGTCAGCGCTTCGGCGGTGGAGAAGCCTGGTTCGAAAATCAGGTCGGCGATCTGCGCATCGGTGGCGGCGTCTTCTTCCGCCAGCAGGCCGACGCTGATGGCCTTGGCCTTGATGCGTTCCAGATCCAGGCCGCCGCCGTCGTCGCTGAATTCGATGACGATCTCGTTGCCTTCCTGCGCCACCTGCACCAGCAGCTCGCCGGTTTCGCTCTTGCCGGCGGCGCTGCGCGCTTCACGCGATTCCACGCCGTGCGCGATGGCGTTGCGCAGCAGGTGTTCGAACGGCGCGGCCATGCGTTCCAGCACGCTGCGGTCCAGCTCCACGCTGCTGCCGCGAATATCCAGGTTGACGCGTTTGTCGACGTCCTTGGCGCTCTGGCGGGCGACACGGAACAGGCGCTCCGAGATGCTGGCAAAGGGCACCATGCGCACGCGCATCAGGTCACGTTGCAGGTCGCGCGTCAGGCGGGCTTGCTGCGTCAGGTCGTTGTGGGCGTTGTCGACGCTGCGGGCCAGGCTTTCGTGGAAGCTGGCGACGTCGTTGACGCTTTCGGCCATCATGCGGGTCAGTTCCTGCAGACGGGTGAAGCGGTCGAATTCCAGCGGGTCGAATTCGCGGTCGCTGGAGATGGCCATGCGCGAGGCGATTTGCGATTCGGCCTGCATTTCGACTTCGCGCAGCTGGCGGCGCAGGCGGGCCAGATTGTCCGAGAAGTCGGTCAGCGATGCGCGCAGGGTTTCGACTTCGTTTTCCAGCTTGGAGCGTGAGATCGAAACTTCGCCGGCCTGGTTCACCAGGCGGTCCAGAATGTCGGCACGCACGCGCACCAGTGGCGATTTGATGCCGGCTGGGGCCTCTTCCGCCGGGGCTTGCGGCACGCTGGTTGGCGTTGGTTCAGGTGTCGCGTCTCCGGCCGTGACGCCGTCCTGCAACGTTGCGACGTTGCCGGCCAGGTCGGTGACCGCCTCGGCTTGCGGCGCGATCGGGTTCTGGAGTTGTTCGAACAGGAGCAGCGCGTGGTCGTAGTGCGCCATCAGTTCATCGAAGGCTTGCGGTGTGGCGGAGCCGGCGTGCACCATGTTTTCGATGTGCGTTTCGATTTCGTGGCAGTGCTGGCCGAGGCGCATCGCGCCGGCCATGCGCGCGCTGCCTTTGACGGTGTGCAGGAGGCGCAGCAGGCTTTGCGCCTGCGCGGTGTCGGCTGGATTGTGCTGCCAGGTACGCAGTGCTTCGCCGACTTGCGGCAGCAGGTCGGCGCCTTCTTCCAGGAAGACGGGCAGCAGGTCGGCGTCCAGTTCGTCGTTGAACAGGGCTGGCGCGGCGGTGAGGATTTCCGGCTCGGCGGGCGCCAGAGCGATGATCTCGGCGTCAGGCTCCGGTTGCGGTTCCGGTTCCGGTTCCGGTTCCGGTTCCGGCTCGACTTCGGCCGTAGGCTCTTCGGCCGGCGCGGCGACGATTTCCTCTTCCGGCCAAGGCTCCGGCGGCGCCGGCGCGGCCACTGGTTCGGACGGCAGCGGTTCGGCCATCTTCAGCGGTGGATCGGCAAAGGCGTCGTCGAATGCGGCGTTGAACAAGTCATCGATGCCGTCGTCGACGTGCACTTCCGGCTTTTTCTTCGGCGGTGGCGCTACCGGCGCTTCAGACTCCGGCACGGTGCCGCTGATGGCGTTGTAGGTTTCGCGGAACAGCTGGTCCAGCGCGGACTCCTGCACTTCCGGCGGCGTATTGATGCCATCCATCGTCTCCGCCACCAGATTGTCCAGGCGCGATTCGATCTCGTTGCTGGCGGCAGGCGGCGTCACCGCCAGCTCTTCGCGCAGGCCTTGCAGCGCGCCGATCAGCTCCGGCTGCGCGTCCGGCAGCTCGCCGGCCGCGAAGCCTTGCAGCATCTGGCGGATGCGTTCCATGGTGAAGTCCAGCAAATCATGCTGGACCTGATCCAGATGCGGCGCGGGCGGCAGCAGCACTTCCAGCGTGTCTTCCAGCGCCAATGCGAGTTCGCGCAGGGACTTGAAGCCGACCGTGCCGGAGGTGCCGGCCAGCGTGTGCGCGGCCTGCAGGGCTTCCGGATTGACCGGACGGCGCGGTTCGTGGCGCCACTCGCCGAAGTCCTGCACCAGCTTGCGCACCAGGTCATCGGATTCGTGCAGGTAGATGTTGTACAGCGGCAGAGGAATCGCCAGTTCGCCGATGTGTTTGATGTTGTCATCGCGCGGCACGTTCGGCGCGATGGTCGGGAATTCAATCACGTTGCCGTGGCTGACGATCGGCGGCGTGGTTGGCGCGATCACCGCCGGTTCGTCGGCCCCTGCGGCTGGCAGATCGATGGCGGGTTCGTCGATGACCGACGTGTCGGCGACAGGCGCGACGTCGGACGGCGTGGCGTCATCGGTAGACGCAAGTGCGGCGGAAGGTGCGAGGCCGGCTTCGCCGCCGTCCTGCACACGCGCGGCGGCGGCGATCAGGGCGTCGGCGTTGCGTGCGGAGATGCCGCTGGCGACCAGTTCGGCCACCCACGCGCCCATCTCCTGCGCTGCGCCGTTCAGCAGTTCAAACAAGGCATCTGTAGCCGGCCGCTGCTCCGCCAGCCACACGTTCATCACCTTCTCCAGGGCATAGGCGGCATCGGCAAACTGATTCAGGCCCACCATGCGCCCGCTGCCCTTCAAGGTATGGAAGGACCGCCGCAGCATGGTCAGATTCTCTTCACTGCCCGCCTCCGCGCGCGGCCTGGCCAGCGTCGCATCCACGAACACCAGCACCTCCTGCGCCTCGGAGATAAAGATCTCCAGCAGCTCGGCCTCCACCGCGGCATCGCTGGCGGCAGGCGGCGGCGCCTCCGTCGGCATCGCGGTCGGCGCCGGCGCGGGCACCTGCTCGTCCAGCACCGGAATCGACTCCGAACCAGCCATCTTCTTGAACGGCACCGAGCGGAAACTGCCCTGCTCCGCATCGAACGCAAAACGCTCGCGCGCGCCGGCCGCATTCTGCGCCAGCATATCGACAAAGAATCCCAGCGCGCCCACATTCTGCGCAATGTCATCCAGCGCCTTCGGTTCCACCGCCGGATCACCCTCGCCGCGCGCCAGCGCCAGCACGGCCGACTTCACATGCTGCGCCGCCCGCATCGCATCATCCTGGTCCAGTACCGACAAGGCGCCCTGCAACTGATGCAGCACCGGGTCCAGCTCCAGCAGCGACGGCCGTTTCGCCGGTTCAGCGTAATAATCGTCCAGCACCTTTTCCACTTGGCGCAAGCCGCTCTTCATCTCCATCGCCAGCGCGACCACGGTGTCGTCCTGCTGCATCTGGTGCGTCAGGCCCTTTTGCCACTGCGCCGGTTCGGGCGGCGTGGCGCCGGACACCATCGCCAGCAAGCGCGCGCCGATGGTGTCGGCATGCGCGGCGAAATCGTCCGGCAGATGGCGGATATGCTGCAAACCATGCTCGGCAAACAGCAAGGCAGTCGCCATCTCCAGCGCCAGCTCTTCGCTACGGCCGGCGGATTGCGCCTTGCGCGCGACGTCCGCCAGCTGGCGCAGCAAGGCGCTCAAGGCCGGCAGATTCAGTTTTTCGCATTCGGCCGCAGCGTCGGACAGCGCCACCTCGAAAGCCGCATCCAGATCGGGATCGATTTCCGCGTTGGCGAGACGGTCCCAGTTGGACTTGGCCTGCGCGATGCCGGCCTTGGCGCGTTCCAGCGCCTCGACATCGATCTGGCCGTAGCGGCGCGTTTCGTAATCCGCCGGCGCCAGGCCATCCAGCGCATAGGCGCCGCGCAGCTGCTGCACCACGCTGGCGGCCGAATCGGCGCCGGCGGTGGCGACGAAGAACAGCGCGTCGCGCAGCATCGCTTTCGGCTGCGCCGCCGTACCCTGGCTCAGGCGGCGGATCTGCAGATTGATCATGCCGAACAGCTGCTTGACGTACAGGCTGGCCGTCAGCTGGCCACCCGCCACCAGTTCGGCAAAGCCCTGCATCGCCAGCCAGAACGCGCGCGCCTGCCCATCCTGCTGCGCCTCGGCCACCAGCTCGACGGCGTTCAGCAAGGCAGCGGCGTGTTCCTGCTGCTGCGCCGGATCGGTGCTTTTCAAATACGGCAGCAGCGCGCGCTCGAAGCGCTGGCGATAGGCCGCGTAATCCGGCGCGGCATCGGCAGCATCGCTAGTGGTGGCGGCCAGCGGCAGGCTGACCGGCTGCGACAAATCAGGGAAGAACAAATCGGCCGGATGGATGCGCTCCGCCCCCATCATCTCCTGCACCGCGCGATAGTACGGGAACAACCTGGCCGGCTGCGACGGAGCGCCGTCCAGCAGCTCCTCCAGATACTCCACCAGCGCCTGATACAACTGCGCCACCGCCTGCACGTTATCGGTGCTGCATTTCAGCGTGCCGGCCTTGAAGCGGTCCAGCGCCGCCTCGGCCACCTCGGTCATCAGGCTCACGCCATCCAGGTCCACCATCTGCAAGGCGCCATGCGCCTGATGCAGGTGCGACTTCGCATGCTGCAATTGCGTGGCCTGATCTTCCGGCTCACGGCCGCCCGCTTCAAACAAGGCGGTGCGCGAACGCGCCAGCGACTCGCGAATTTCCACCATCACCCACGACAGAGGGCCAGTATCCAATTGCGGTAGCGGGGGAAGCGAAAGATCGGTGTTGGTCATGCTTGTCTCGGCCTTTGATTAAGCGATCCGGAAGCGCGCCACGGAGTTCTTCAACTCCTGCGCCAGCACGGATAACTTGTGAATCGATTGCGCGGTTTGCTGCGTGCCATCCTGGGTCTGCTGCGTCACCGTCAAAATATGCTGAATGTTCTGCGCCACGCCGGACGCCGACGTGGCCTGCTGCCCGGTCGCCTGCGAAATCCCGGAGATCAGCTCCGCCAGGCGATTGGACACCTGCGAAATATCGTGCAGCGCCGCGCCGGCCGCGTCGGACAGGCGCGCGCCTTCGACCACGCCCTGCGTCGACTTCTCCATCGCCGCCACCGCATCGTGGGTATCGGTCTGAATCGTCCGCACCAGCGCGCCGATCTGCTTGGCCGCTTCGGCCGAGCGCTCCGCCAGCCGCTGCACCTCCTCCGCCACCACCGAGAAGCCGCGTCCCGCCTCGCCGGCCGATGCGGCCTGGATCGCCGCGTTCAGCGCCAGCACATTGGTCTGCTCGGTGATGTCGGAAATCAGCTCGGTGATCTCGCCGATCTCCTGCGACGACTCGCCCAGCCGCTTGATGCGCTTGGACGTATCCTGAATCTGCTCGCGGATCTCGTGCATGCCCTTGATGGCGTTTTCCACCGCCGTCGAACCCTGCTGCGCCGCCGCCACCGACTGGCGCGCCACGTCGGCCGACTCGCTGGCCGAACGCGACACGTCGGTAATCTCGTTGGCCATCTTCACCACCGTGGACGACGCATCCTGAATCTCGCGCGACTGCTGCTGCGACGCCGACAGCAGGTCGCTGGAAATGCTCTGCGCGTTCGTGGACGCCCTGGTCACCTGTTCCGCCGTCGCCGTCACCCGGCCCACCAGGCCGCGCAGCTCTTCCACCGTGTAGTTGACCGAGTCGGCGATGGCGCCGGTGATGTCCTCGGACACCGTGGCCTGCACCGTCAAGTCGCCGTCCGCCACTTCCTGCAGCTCGTTCATCAGGCGCAGAATCGCCGCCTGATTCTGGTCGTTGGTGGCCTTGGCTTCCTCTTCCTTCTGCTGCGATTGCTGGCGCATGGCTTCCGCTTCCTGGCGGCGGCGCTCGGCGCCGCGCGTGCGGTTGTGGGAATCCATCAGCAGCACGCGGCCGATGGCGGCCGCGCTCACCAGCGTCAGCATGCCGCCGGCCACCATCAGCCAGAAGGTCAGGCCCAGCGAATCCTGGCTTTCGCGGTAGGTCTGCTGCAGCACCGTCAGGCGCTGGCGCAGCGCTTCGTTGTCGTTGAAGATCAGTTGTTCGGCGGCGCGCGCGGCGCTGAACTTATCCAGCTTGCTCAATACCGCCGCCACCAGCTTCTGGTACTCCTCGAAATCGGTCTGCAAGGCGGTGAACTTGGCGCGCAGATCCGGCTCGCGCACGGCGGCCAGGCCGAAGGGCACGCTGCCGTTGAGGAAGCCATCGATGGTGTTGCGGAATACCGTGGTGTCGCGCCCCAGTTGGAACGCGGTCTCCGAGCTGATGCCGCCGGCGGTGAGGAATTCGCTGGCGCTGCGGCTCATGCGCTGGGTCAGCATGGTCAGCTTGCCGAGCGCCGCGATCTCGCGCGCCGAGCCGCCGCGCTGCACCTTGACGGCGATGATGTCCTCGGTGCGCGCCAGCAGCTCCGGCGACATGTCGTTCAGCTTTTGCAGGGTCTTGTCCATGCCGCTCAGGTCCGCCTTCAGCAGCAGGATGGTGCCGGCGGCGAGGTCGGTCGCGGCCCACTGCTTGCGCGCGGCCGCCACCACGGTGGCGATGTCGGAGCGCGGCTCGCCGATCGAACGGCCCTGATAGGTACCGCCGCGCGTCATCAGGTTGATGTCGCTGGTGAGCTCCTTGCGGCTTTCCTCCAGCTGGCGGAAGCCTTCGGCGCTGCCCTGCACCGCGTTGGGCGCGGCCTTGCCGATGCGCTGCGAGTGCATCAGCGCGTCGCTGGCGACCTGGGTCTGGGCCGAGCGGTTGGCGCTGTGGATGGTATTCAGCGCAACGAACACCGCGCTCAGGGCCAGGCAGACCGCCAGCGCGGTCGACAGCAGGCTCAGTTGGCGTTGCGCCGGCAGGTGGCCGATCAGCGGCAGCTTGAAGCCGGGGCCTGTTTCGATGGGTGCGGCGGCGGTGCGGCGGCGGCCCAGCGCGTCGCGCAGGCGCAGCGGAGCGTCGCCATCGTCCGGCGCGGGTGCAGCTGCGGCCGGCGTCGGCGTGGCGGCCGTGTGCAGAAACTGCGAATCGCCGAATTCCGAGTTCGCGCTTGCGTCTTGAGCGGCATTCCGGCTGCCGCGCGAGAAAATCCCCTTCTTGAAAGCCATTACACCCTCTCCGGATTATCAGTGTTTGCCGACTATACGAGTCCTACATGCGAAAAACGGGATTCCAGCACCAGCTGCGCCAGGTCGATGCGGCGCCACGCCTGGCCATCGGCGTCGCTGAACTGCTGCCGGCACCAGGCCGGCGCGCCATCGTCGGCCGGCGCTTCCTGCATCTCGGCCAGCTTGCGCAGGCCCAGCACGCGTTCGACCTGCAAGGCGCAGTTGAAGCCCAGGGCCGGCGCAAAGGTGATCAGGCGGCGCTCGGCTGGCGCGCTGTCGCCGGCGCCCTGCCCCAGGTAGCGCGCCAGGTCGATCACGCCGGTCAGGTTGCCGCGGATATTGGTCAGGCCCAGATACCAGTCCTGCGTCAGCGGCACCGGCGTGGCCGGCTGCAGCGGCACGATCTCGCTGATCTGGGTCAGGTCCAGCAGGCACGGATGGCCGCCCAGCAGCACGCCCAGTTCGCGCCCGCCCACCGCCGCGCCGCTCTTGGCGGCCTGCATGCGCTCCAGCAGCTGCACCTGGTACTGGCGCAAACGGCTGCGGCGTTCGGCGGGAGCCTGGCTGTCCATCGTCAGTTCAGCGCCGCGATTTTGCCCAGCAGCTCGGCCGGGTCGACCGGCTTGACCAGGTAGTCGCGCGCGCCCTGGCGCAGCGCCCAGATGCGGTCCGTCTCCTGGCTTTTGCTGGAACAGATGATGATCGGCACATCCTTCAGCTCCGGATCGCGGGCGATCGAGCGCGTCACCTGGAAGCCGTTCGCGCCCGGCATCACCACGTCCATCAGGATCAGTTCCGGCTTCTCGGCCTTGATCTTCAACAGCGCTTCCTCGCCGCTTTCGGCGACGCTGACCGTGTAACCGCTGCGGGACAGGATGTCGCTCAGGTAGTAGCGCTCAGTGGGCGAATCGTCGACGATCAGAATTCTTTGTATGGCCATATTTCCCCCTGCGGCTTTCTTATTCTGGTGTGACAGCGCCGCCGGTGTGCTCGCGCACCGCCGCCAGCAGGCTGTCCTTGGTAAATGGTTTGGTCAGATAGGCCACCGCACCGACCATGGCGCCGCGCGCGCGGTCGAACAGGCCGTCCTTGGAGGACAGCATCAGCACCGGCGTGGCGTGGAATTTTGCGCTTTTTTTAATCAGCGCGCAGGTCTGGTAGCCGTCCAGGCGCGGCATCAGGATGTCGCAAAACACCAGTGCCGGGTGGTGATCGTTGATCTTGGCCAGGGCGTCGAAGCCGTCTTCGGCCAGCAGCACCTGGTAGCCGGCCTGGCTCAGGAAGATCTCGGCGGAGCGACGAATCGTGCTGCTGTCGTCGATCACCATGATTTTCAGGGGCGTAGAGGTCATAATGGTTAACCCGGGAATGAGGCTACACCATAGCACAAGCGACCGCGCCACTGGCGCGGCGGTTCCCGGCGGCGCACACTCAGATGGCTACCATCTCGAAATCGTCCTTGCGGGCGCCGCATTCCGGGCAGCTCCAGTTCATCGGGACGTCGGCCCAGCGGGTGCCCGGAGCGATGCCTTCGTCCGGCAGGCCGGCTGCTTCATCGTAGATCCAGCCGCAGATCAGGCACATCCAGGTCTGGAACTCCTGCGTTGTTTCGTTGCTACTCACGTTTTGCCACCCTCAATCAAGTAAAATGCCGAATTAGGTATCTTAATCTACCCGCCGTGCAAAACCAAACTTCTCCTCTCATATTAAGCTTTGGCGCCGCCGATCCGGCCGGCGCCTGCGGTGTCCAGGCCGACCTGGCGGTATTTTCGGCGCTGTCGTGCACCGGGCTGGCGGTGACCACCGCGTTGCTGATCGGCGACAGTGCCCGCGTCGAAGACAGCCAGGACATCGATCCCGACTGGGTCGCCGACCAGGCCCGCGTGGTCCTGGAAGACATGACCATGGCCGCCTTCAAGGTCGGCGCCATCACCAACCTGGAACAGGTGGCGGCGATCGCCGAGATCCTGTCCGACTATCCCGATGCGCCGCTGATCCTCGATCCATTCAGTTCGCGCCTGCCGGCCCCCTCGGACGACGACGCCGAGGAACTGCTGACCGCGATCCGCCAGCTGCTGGTGCCGCAGGCCACGCTGCTGATGCTGTCGCAGGTAGAGCTGGGCCGCATGGCCGAAACCTGGCGCGAGAGCGGCGACGGCGACGACACGCTGGAATCGGACGTGGAGCACCTGCTGGCCCTGGGCTGCGAATTCGTGCTGGTGACCGGCACGCCGGCCAACGGCGCGCCGGGCGAGACGGCCTCCCCCAACACCCTGGCCAACACCCTGTTCGGCGCCGATGGCGTCATCAGCCACGACGCCTGGCAGCACCTGACCGGCCCCTTCATCGGCGCCGGCGGCACGCTGTCGGCGGCCATCGCCGCCTTCATGGCGCGCGGCGCCGACGTCCCAGAAGCATCGGCGGCCGCACAGGAGTACACTGTTGGCGCGCTGGCGCATGCGCAGCGCTACGGAATGGGGAAGTTTGTGCCCAACCGCTTTTTCCACTTGCAGTCTGCAGAGGACATGCAATAGCAACCAGATAACGAAGATACCATCATGACCACGACTTCCAAGAACGACCAGCTGTTTGAACGCGCCCAGAAAACCACGCCAGGCGGCGTCAATTCGCCGGTGCGCGCCTTCCGTTCGGTGGGCGGCACGCCGCGCTTCATCACCCGCGCCGAAGGCCCGTACTTCTGGGACGCGGACGGCAAGCGCTACATCGACTACATCGGTTCCTGGGGCCCGGCAATCGTCGGCCACGCCCATCCGACGGTGGTGAAGGCGGTGCAGGACGCGGCCACGCGTGGCCTGTCGTTCGGCGCGCCGACCGAAGGCGAAATCGAGATGGCTGAAGAAATCGTGCGCCTGGTGCCGTCGATCGAACAGGTGCGCCTGGTGTCGTCGGGCACCGAGGCGACCATGAGCGCGCTGCGACTGGCGCGCGGCGCCACCGGCCGCGACAAGATCGTCAAGTTCGAAGGCTGCTACCACGGCCACGCCGACTCGCTGCTGGTGAAGGCGGGCAGCGGCCTGCTCACCTTCGGCAATCCGACCTCGGCCGGCGTACCGGAAGACTTCGTCAAGCACACGCTGGTGCTGGACTATAACAACGTGGCGCAGATTGAAGAGGCGTTCGCCAACTTCGGCAGCGAGATCGCCTGCGTGATTGTCGAGCCGGTGGCCGGCAATATGAACCTGATCAAGGCCAACGAAGACTTCCTGAAAGCCTTGCGCGAGCTGTGCACCAAGCACGGCGCGCTGCTGATCTTCGACGAAGTGATGTGCGGCTTCCGCGTGGCGCTGGGCGGCGCGCAGGAACTGTACGGCATCCAGCCGGACCTGACGGCGCTGGGCAAGGTGATCGGCGGCGGTCTGCCGGTGGCGGCCTTCGGCGGCAGCACGGCGCTGATGAGCAAGATGTCGCCGGTAGGCGCGGTGTACCAGGCCGGCACGCTGTCGGGCAATCCGGTGGCGGTGGCGGCCGGCATGACCACGCTGAAGCTGATCCAGGAGCCGGGCTTCTATGACAAATTAAGCGCAACCGCGAAGCGCCTGGCGGACGGCCTGACGGCGGCGGCAAAAGAAGCCGGCATTCCGTTCTGCGCCGACTCGGTGGGCGGCATGTTCGGCCTGTACTTCAGCGAAACGCCGCCGAACAACTACGCTGAAATGATGGCGGGCAACCGCGAACGCTTCAACGTGTTCTTCCACGCCATGCTGGACGAAGGCGTGTACTTCGCGCCGGCCGCGTTCGAAGCCGGCTTCGTCTCGGCGCAGCACAGCGACGAAGTGATCGACGAAACCATCGCCGCCGCCCGCCGCGTGTTCGCCAAGCTGTAACCCAAAACCAAAACCGGGGTCAGTTCTGCCAATCGCACACGGGCTCAACCTTGTAATGGTTGAGCCCGTGTGCGATTGGCAGAACTGACCCCGGTTTTTATTCAGCCGTCGGCCTGTTCGTCTTCTTCGGGACGCTGGATCACGCCGGTGTTGAAGTTGTATTCGAACAGGTCGCCGTAGCGGCCCCACTCGATGGCCACGCGCAGCGCGCGTTCGGCTTCTTCTTCGCTCAAGGTGAAGCGCAGCAGCTTGAGGAACAGGTCTTCCGGCAGGTCGCCCGATTTGTCCTGCTGCAGGCCGTGGCAGATGTAGGCGATCAGCGGCACGTGCTCCAGCAGCTGCTTGCCGAACATCTCCTGCCGCTCGGTGTTGTTGGCCTTGACATAGCGCCCGCCCAGTTCCGTCAGCAGGATGTCGCCGTTGGTCAGGTAGGCCAGACCCAGCAGGATCAGCGCGTTCAGCACGTCCAGCAGTTCGGCGTCGGTCAGCTCGGTTTCTTCGGCGATCTTCGGCAGGTCGGCGCGGCCGTTGAACGGTTCTTCGGCCAGCAACTCCAGAATGCCTTCCATGTGCGCGATGCCGGCCTGCGGCAGGCGGTCGCCCAGCTGCAGCTTGACTTCGCGCTCGCTGATCAGGCCACTGCCGCCGCTGCCGCGCCGGCCGGAACTGGCCGTCATCAACTCGTATACCTTGTCGATCAGCTGGCGCACTTCGGCGCTTTCCGCCTTGCGCGGCTGCGGCAGCGAAATCGGCAGCTCGGCGCGCACGCGGCCCGGATCGCTGGCGAAGATCAGCACGCGGTCGGCCATCATCACCGCTTCCTCGATGTTGTGCGAGACCACCAGAATGGCCTTGGTCGGGATCTGGCCCGACTGCCACAGTTCCAGGATTTCTTCGCGCAGGCGTTCGCCGGTCAGTACGTCCAGCGCCGAAAACGCTTCGTCCATCAGCAGCACTTCCGGCTCCATCACCAGCGCGCGGGCGATGCCGACGCGCTGGCGCATGCCGCCCGACAGCTCGCGCGGCAGCGCGCCTTCGAAGCCGGACAGGCCGATCAGGTCGATCACCTTTTCGGCGCGGCGCGCGCGTTCGTCCGGCGCCATGCCCTGCGCTTCCAGGCCCAGTTCGACGTTCTTCTGCACCGTCAGCCACGGGAACAGCGCGAACGACTGGAACACCATGCGGATGCCGCGCGCCGTGCCGTACAGGGGCATGCCGCGGTACAGCACCTGGCCTTCATCGGCCTGGATCAGGCCCGCCATGATGCGCAGCATGGTCGACTTGCCGGAGCCGGACTGGCCCAGCAGCGCAACGATCTCGCCTTCGCGCAGCGTGAAGTCGACGCCTTCCAGCACCGAGCGCGCGGAACCATCGGCAGCGCGGAAGTGCTTGCCGACGGCTTTCAGTTCAACGATAGGAGTGCTCATGATTCTGTTCCTAGAAATGCAGCCGGCTTTCGGCCAGGGTGTACAGGCGGCGCCAGACGAAGTGGTTAAAGCCCATCACGAAAATACACATGATGCCGATGCCCAGCGCGATGCGCGGGAAGTCGCCGGTGGCGGTCATCTCGGCGATGTAGCTGCCGATGCCGTGCGCCTTCAGGGTGGTCGGGCCCCAGCTGACAAACTCGGACACGATGGCGGCGTTCCACGAGCCGCCCGAGGCGGTGATGGCGCCCGTGACAAAGCTGGGGAAGATGGCCGGCAGCAGGTAACGGCGCCATTTCAGCCAGCCGGTCAGGCCGAAGTTCTTGGCGGCGTGGCGCAGTTCGGTCGGGATGGTCGAGGCGCCGGCGATCACGTTGAACAGCAGATACCACTGCGTGCCCAGGATCATCAGCGGCGACAGCCAGATGTCCGGATTCAGGTGGTAGCGCACGATGATGATCACCGCCACCGGGAACACCAGGTTGGCCGGGAAGGCGGCCAGGAACTGCGCCACCGCCTGCGTGCGCGAGGCCCAGCGCGGATTCATGCCGATCCAGATCCCGACCGGCACCCAGACCAGGGCGGCCAGCGCCAGCAGCACCACCACGCGTATCATGGTGTACACGCCCAGCATCAGCACGTGTCCCACCTCGGTCCAGCCGACTTCGGTGCGGATGAAGTGCACCAGGCTCCACAGCGCGTAGAACACCACCGCCGCGATCACCGCATCCCACACGCGCTGCGGCACCAGCGACGGCTGATCCTTGCGCGCACGGATCGAGGTGCCGTCGTGCGACAGGCGGAACACGGCGATGGAGCGCGACAGCTGGTGGCCGAACCACTCCACCAGCTGCTGCGTGCGCTCGGTGCGGCGCAGCCAGGTCAGCAGCCACGAGGACTGCGCGGTATCGCCGCCGGTTTCCTCGAAGCGGAACTTGTCGGCCCACGCCAGCAGCGGCCGGAAGAACAGCTGGTCGTAGGCCAGCACCGCGATCAGCATGGCGAAGATGGCCCAGCCGATGGCGCCCAGGTCGCTCTGCTCGATCGCCAGCGCGATGTAGGAACCCATGCCGGGCAGCTTGATGGTCTGGTTGGACACCACGATCGCTTCCGACGCTACCACGAAGAACCAGCCGCCGGACATCGACATCATCATGTTCCACAGCAGGCCGGGCATGGCGTACGGCAGCTCCAGGCGCCAGAAACGCTGCCAGCCCGACAGCTGGAACACCTGCGCCGCTTCCGACAATTCGGCCGGCACGGTACGGAAGCCCTGATAGGCCGAGAACGCCATATTCCACGCCTGCGAGGTGAAGATGGCAAAGATGGCGGCGCACTCCACGCCCAGCAGGTTGCCGGGGAAGAGCGCGATGAAGGCGGTCACGGTGATCGACAGGAAGCCGAGGATGGGAATCGATTGCAGGATGTCGAGCATCGGCACCATGATTTTTTCGGCGGCGCGGTACTTGGTGGTCAGCGCGGCAAACACGCAGCTGAAGAGCACCGACGCGCCCAGCGCGATGAACATGCGCAGCGTGGTGCGCAGCAGGTAGTACGGCAGATAGCTCGGATCGAGCGTCATCGGCAGCGTCTGGCCGAGTTCATACGGACGCGCCATCTGCTGGCTGCCATAGGCCATCAGCACGAAGACCGCCAGCACGATAGGCAGCAACGCCCAGTCCCAGCGATTACCGCCGGCTTCCACCACTTGGCGGGGGAAAAATTGCCGTTTCTTGTTCATATTATTACTTTCTCTGGGCGGCGAGGGTGTGCCGCGAGGAGCAAAGGGAGGAGGGAGCGCGTGCGCTGGCCGCCATTCTAATAGATTATTACTACGAATATATTACGGTCGTGAAAGTTACTTATTATATAATTATCAGCTATGAAACTCATTGCTGAAAAAAGGTCGAAGACCGACAAGTACGATGTGCTGCGCTTCGTGCGCAACAACGGCAGCTGCACCGACGCGCTGATGCCGCGCCAGGGCATTCTGCCCCACGATCTGGTGCATTACGTGGTGGAGTCGGCGCTGCCGTTGCGGCATGGTTTCCTGAGCCTGCTGGCGCGCGGCGCCGATGCGCAGTTCGTCATGACGGCGGTGCACGACCACGCCAATCCGCATGTGGAAACCGAGTCGGTGCAGGCGGAAGCAATCGTCGAGGGCTTGCAGGCGCAACTGTGGTCCGGCGCCTTTGACGAGGAGGCTTTCCTGGCCGGCGCCGCAGCAGCCTGCAGCGCCCGCAACAAGCCGCCGTTCGACTTCAGCCGGCTGGCGTTCGACCTCAAGACCGCCCTTTACGACCGCGCCCTCGCCCTGCACCACCAGTGGCACACGGCGCCCTACTACAGCACGCTGTCGCTGGACTTCATTCCACAACCGGTGTGATTATTTCAGCCAGCCGCGGTGGCGGAAGTAGAGGAAGGGGGCGATCGCGCTGGTGATCATCAGGACGATGGCGAACGGGTAGCCCAGGTCCCACTCCAGTTCCGGCAGCCACTTGAAGTTCATGCCGTAGATCGAGGCGATCAGGGTCGGCGGCAGGAAGGCGACGCTGGCCACCGAGAAGATCTTGATGATCTTGTTCTGGTTGATGTTGATGAAACCGACCGTGGCGTCCATCAGGAAGTTGATCTTGTCGAACAGGAAGGAGGTGTGGCCGTCCAGCGATTCGATATCGCGCAGAATCTGGCGCGCTTCCTCGAACTGCTCCGAATTCAGCAGCCGCCCGCGCATCAAGAAGCTGACCGCGCGGCGCGTGTCCATCATGTTGCGGCGGATGCGGCCGTTCAAGTCTTCCTCGTGGGCGATGGCGTTCAGCGCGGCGGCCGCGTCCTGGTCGGTGAAGGTTTCCTGCAGCACCCGGCCGCTGACCTCTTCCAGCTGCTGGTAAATGCCTTCCAGCGCGTCGGCCGAATACTCGGCGTCGGTGGCGTACAGGTCCAGCAGCACGTCCATGTAGTCGGCGATCGAGCCGGGACGCGAGCGCGCGCGCATGCGCACCAGGCGGAACACCGGCAGGTCGTCGGTGTGGACCGAGAACAGCATCTTGCGCGCCAGGATGAAAGCCACTGTCACGATGCGCGACGGGCCGTCCTCTTCTTCCAGCAGGAAATCGGTGCGCAGGTGCAGGTCGCCGTTTTCGGCTTCGTAGTAGCGGGCCGAGGCTTCGATGTCCTTGACCTCGTCTTCGCCCGGCAGGGTGACGCCGTAGATGGTCTTGACCCAGGCGCGTTCGTCATCCGTCGGGTCGGTCAGGTCGACCCAGACCGGCTCGACCTGTTCCAGGTCTGCGCGACTGTCGATGGGCACCTGGTTGAGCCGGCCATTCTGGAGAACGAAAACATTGATCATAGGTACACGCGCCTTTGGAAACAGCGCAAGTGTACCTGCAAAGCCCCCGACGAATCCAGCCCAAATCGGGGTCAGTGCCGACATTCGGACATTTCGCGCGCGAAATGTCCGAATGTCGGCACTGACCCCGGTTTTTACGGGAGATCGGCGGAGCCCATGCGGCGCAAAATCACGCCGGTGCGGCGGGCCAGGTAGTTGGAATCGCGATGCTTGTCGAAATAGCGCGGATTCGGCAGCAGCACCGCCAGTTTGGCCGCCTGCGGCGCGCTCAGGTTGGCCGCGCTGACGCCGTAGTAATGCCGCGCCGCCGCCTCGGCGCCAAAGGTGCCGTTGCCGAATTCCACCACGTTCAGGTAGATCTCGAAGATGCGCTCCTTGTCCATCAAGGTTTCCAGCATGAAGGTGATGATCAGCTCCTGCCCCTTGCGCACATAGCTGCGCGAACCGGACAGGAACAGGTTCTTGGCCAGCTGCTGGGTGATGGTCGAGCCGCCCGACACCACCTTGTGTTTCTTGTTGTTCTTCTCGTAGGCCTTTTGCAAGGCTTCCCAGTCGACGCCGTCGTGGTCGGAGAAATTGGCGTCCTCGGAGGCGATGATGGCGCGCTTCAGGTTGTTCGAGATGCGGTTGTACGGCACCCACAGCTGCGTGATATTGGCGTTGGGATTCTTCTCGCGCAGCGCCGACTGCTGCTCGCGCATGAAGCTGGTCATGCCCGGATTATGGTCGACCCACCACCAGATCTGCAGCAGGAAATACAGCTGCACCGCCAAAAACAGCAGGATAGGGACGATGAAGACCCATTTCACCCAGCGCCATTTGCCAGCGGATTTGCTCATAATTGCGCGCGCAGGTTCTGCAACACATCGGCCGTGACCGGCTGCACGCCGCGCCACAGGTGGAAGGCCTCGGCGGCCTGCTCGACCAGCATGCCCAGGCCGTCGCGCAACTGTGCGCCGTGCCGGGCTGCGAACTGCAAGAATACCGTGGGGGATGCCCCGTACATCATGTCCAACGCCAAAGCGCCGGGCGCGAAGACCGACGGCGCCAGCGGCGGCACTTCGGCGCTCAGGCTGGCGGCGGTGGCGTTGATGACGATGTCGTATGCGCCTTCAATAGCGGCAAAGCCGCAGGCCGAGACCACGCCCTCGCCGCCCAGCGCGGCAAACTGCTCGACCAGGCCTTCGGCCGTCGCCACGGTGCGGTTGGCGATCACCAGCCTGGCCGGACGATGTTCCAGGATCGGCAGCACCACGCCGCGCGCGGCGCCGCCGGCGCCCAGCAGCAGCACGCGCTTGCCGGCGATCGGCACGCCGGCGTTGTTGACGATGTCCGCCACCAGTCCAGCGCCGTCGGTGTTGTCGCCGATAATGCCTTCGTCGCTGAACACCAGCGTGTTGACCGCGCCGGCCGCCCGTGCGCGGATGGTCAGCGCCTGCGCCAGCTTGACCGCTTCCAGCTTGAACGGCACCGTCACGTTGGCGCCCTTGCCGCCTTCGGCGATGAAGGCGCGCACCGCTTCGGCAAAGCCGTCCAGCGGCGCCAGGCGGCGTTCGTAGTGCATGTCCTGCCCGGTCTGGGCCGCGTAGGCGGCATGGATCTCGGGAGATTTGCTGTGGGCAATCGGGTTGCCGAACACGCAGTAGCGGTCCATCGTTTATCGTCCTCCGCCGCTCATATCGGCTTGTAATTTATCTTCGCGGGTGAATTTGAAGGTGGTGATGATCACCCACAAATCGTCGCGGTCATTCGACAGCATGCTTGGCGGGAATTTTCCGAACGGCGCCGAGCGGCGCACGATGCGCATCGCCGCCTCGTCCAGCGCGGCGTTGCCGGAGCTGCGCTCTACCTTGATGCCGCCCTCCTTCTCGTAGATGGTGCCGTCCTGGAACACCGGGATCGACAGCATCAGCTGGCCATACAGTTTGCGCCCGTTCACGCTGGGGAAGTTCAGCGTGCCGGTGTCCTCGATACGCTTCTGCATGGTCTTGTAATAGATCGCATAGCCGGCTTCGCGCGTGCTTGGCG
This sequence comes from Duganella aquatilis, assembly GCF_009674565.1. GTDB lineage: Bacteria > Pseudomonadota > Gammaproteobacteria > Burkholderiales > Burkholderiaceae_D > Rugamonas > Rugamonas aquatilis. The sequence continues at coordinate 44,360 of NZ_WKJL01000009.1, read as the reverse complement.
TGATCACGGTTTTCTTCGGCCGCTTGTTCTGGTCTTCGATGGTTTCGCTGATTTCCGCCACGCGGCGGGCGATGGCCTTGCTCGATTCCAGCAGGTCGGCGCCGGTGGGCGTCGGGTCCGGCTTGGCTTTCTCGGTGATCGGCGGCGCGGCCACTTGCGAGGACGAGTTCACCTGTGTCAGCAGATGCTTCTGGCGCTCTTCCAGTTCGGCGATGCGGCGCTTGCTGGCTTTCACGCTGTCGCCCATCTCGGTCTTGCGCATGTCCGGCATCGGCGACTTGGAGCGGCCCTGGTCGACCGTGCCGCCGCCGTCCAGATTGGCCTGGGCGACGGCGTCGGCCTTCAGCGGCGCCTTGTTGTGCTTGGCATTGACGAGGATGACTTCCAGCCCCGGATCGGCGGCCTGCACCGGTGCCGGCTGCGGCGCCACGAAGCGCACCGCCAGCAAAGCGGCATGCGCCACCAGCGAGAAGCCGATGGCGAGGTACAGCAGGCGGTTTTCTTTAAAAGACTTCACGCGGTGGCCGGATTCGAAAGATGGTGCAAATTCTACGTCATTCCTGCGCAGGCGGCGGTTCGCCGATGCGAAATGCATGCTGAGCCCGCGCGCCATGGGCACCCGCCTGCGCGGGTGCGACGGTTACTCCGCCGCTGGTTGCTCGGCGGCGGCCTCCACCGCCACTTCCGGCGCATCGACCGACTCTTCCGGCGCATCCTCGACTTCGTCCTCGAAGTCCAGCTCGGCATCGGCAGCCACCACGTCGGTGGCCGGGATTTCCAGCAGGCGCGTTTCGATGGTCAGGTCGACCTCGTCCCAGCGAAGGATGTCCAGCTTGACCTGCGCGCCGCGCGCCACCGACGGCATGCCCGGCAAGCGCACGATCAGCGGAATATCGGTCAGGCGCAGCACTTCGTCCTTCAGCACCACCGCCTCCACCTGGCGCGCATTTTCCTGACCCAGCCAGCGCAGGCACCAGTAGCGTTCCATGTTCGCCTGGTGATCCGCATAGGCCGAGTACGCCGCATCGAACTGCGACACGATGGCGAACAGCTCCGCATCCTTGTGCTTGAAGTGCGCGACCAGCGGCGCCATCACGCCCTTCTCGGCGCAGGCCAGGATCTGCCATTGATTGACCAGGTCGGTATAGCGGCGCAGCGGCGAGGTGCTCCACGCGTACTGGTCCACGCCCAGGCCTTCGTGCGGCGCGGCGTGGGTCAGCATGCGCACCTGCATCTTGGCGTTCCAGCCGCCAACACCACGGCCCTGGCTGCGGTAAATGCCTGGCACGCCGTTGTCGTGCATCAGCTTGCCCCAAGTGCTGTTGGCGAAGATCATCAGCTCGGCGACGATCTTGTCCAGCGGCGCGCCGCGCTTGCGGCGGCTGACCGTGACCACGTCGTCTTCGACATAGAAGTTGAAGTCGATGCGGTTGTTCTGTTCCGGCTTCAGGCCGAAGGCTTCGCGCTTGACCATGCGCGCCGCTTCCAGCACCTGCGCCCATTTCCAGATCAGGCCCAGCGATTCCTTGTGCGGGTACTCGCCCTCGCCGCTGGCCAGGGTTTCCTCGTTGACCAGGTCGTCCAGGTCGTTGTGGCGCAGGTTGTTGGCGATCGGCACCATCTCGGCGCGGGTTTCGGTGGCCAGCACCGACCAGTCGGCCGGATTCAGCGTGGCGTACAGCGACAGCGCCGGGCAGGTCTTGCCTTCGGCCAGCGTGAACGCTTCGACGATGGCGTCGGGCAGCATGGTGATCTTATCGCCCGGCATGTAGACGGTCGACATGCGCGCGCGCGCCAGCTTGTCCACGGCGTCGTCCGGCTTGATGCCCAGGCCCGGCGCGGCGATGTGGATACCGATCTTGACATTGCCGTCGGCCAGCCTGGTGACCGAGAAGGCGTCGTCGATCTCGGTGGTGGTCACGTCGTCGATCGAGAAGGCTTGCACCTCGGCCAGCGGCAGGTCGGTCGGCGGCACCGGCACCGGCACGTCCGGGAAGCCCGCGCCTTTCGGGAAGCTCTCGAACAGGAACTTGGCCATGTGCAGCGCCTTCGGCGACTGCACGCCGCCCACCGCCAGCATCAAGCGCTGCGGATTGGTGTGCAGGTCGTTGCAGGCCGCTTCCAGCGCCTTGTATTCGATGGAATTCTTGTCCGGCTTGAACAGCAGTTGCAGGACGATTTTCTGCATCGATTCCGGCAGCTGGTTGGCTTTCAGCTCTTCCACGTAGCCGGCTTGCACCAGCGCCTGCTGTTTCTTTTTCTCGATGCCGGCCAGCGCCGCGCGCAGCGATTGCTCCGGCGCGGCCTTGTAGCGGCCACGGCCTTTTTTGTAGAAGTAGACCGGCGCCGAATGCAGGCTCAGGATCAGGCCCGCCGCTTCGGCCGGCTGCGGCGCATGGCCGAAGTACTCCGCGCCCAGTTCGGCAAAGCCGAACTCCTCCTCGCCCGCGACTTCCCACAGGAACTCCAGGTCGATCTCGGCGGCGATGGCCTTGGCTTGCTCCATCAGCTCGGCGGGAGCCGGCTTTTCAAATTGCAGCAGCACGTCCTTGGTCTTGACCTTGGTGCGCTTGCCGCTGGCCATCTCGACTTGATAGGCCTCGCCGGCTTGCGTCATCACACTGCCGACTTTGAAATCGCCGGATTCTTCAAAAAATACATTCATCGTTTATTTGTGCTCGTTTTAATCAGTTCCAGCACGGCAGGCAGGAATACTTCCGTCACCAGCAGCGTGCCTTGACGGCGCTGATACAGGCAGCGCCGTGCATATAATATGTGTGCGTCGGGGGCGGCGATGCCGTTTTCCACCAGCGCGGCGCGCGCGCGGCGCGCCAAAGGATGCCCTTCCCGCAATCTTGCAAATTCCAACACACCGCGCCGCACCAGCGGATCGCCGAACAGCGTGGTGCCCAGCGAACGCTCGCCCAGCGCGCTGAACAGCGGCCAATCCATGGCCGTCGCCGAGCGCGGCACCACCGTGTGCGCGTACACCGCAGGCGTATTATCACATCTCAGCAGCACTTCCCTCTCCAAAACGCGGCCGGGGCGATGCATGCCGATCACGGCGGCCTCGTCGCTGAGGCAAATCGCGGTGCGCTGACGCAGGCACTGCACGCGGAACGCGTTGCTGTGCGCCTTCAACCGCGCGGTCAGCGAACCGCCTTCCATCAGCCACGGCACGTAGGCCGCTGGCGCGTTCAGGGCCAGCACATGCGGCTGCCACTGCGCCTGCCGCAGCGAGGCGCTTCTCGGCGGCGCGCTCAAGACCGCGCCTCGATGCCGCAGAAGGCCAGCACCTCGTCCACATAGTCAGGGAACTCGGACACCGCATGGTCGCTGCCGTCGATCACGTGCTGGCGCGCGCCTTGATAGTGGGCCACCATATCACGATAATCGAGCACTTCGTCGCCGGTTGCCGCGAGCAAAAAGTAGCGTTGCGGCTGGGTGATCCGCGGCACGTCCAGCGCGCGCAGTTCGTCGATGTACTCGCGCTTGAATTCGAACGGCTCGTCGGAGTGGAATTGCGTGGTGACGCCGACATGCTTATCCAGGCCCAGGCTCGGCACGATGGCCGGATTGACCAGCACCGCGCGGCAGCCGATGCGCTCGGCCAGCCAGGTCGCGTAATAGCCGCCCAGCGAGGAGCCGATGATGCTCAGGTCTTGCGCCGGGATGCCGTCGATCAGGGACAGCGCCAGCGCCATCGCTTCTTTCGGCGAGGCCGGCAGTTGCGGGCAGATCAGCTGGTCGGCCAGGCCAAGCGCCGCCATGCGCTCGCCCACCACGCGCGCTTTCATGGACTTCGGCGAGGAGCGGAAGCCGTGCAGGTACAGAATCATTACGCCAGCGCTTTCAGGATTTTGTCGTGCACGCCGCCGAAGCCGCCGTTGCTCATCACAATAATCTGGTCGCCCGGCTGCGCGGCCTTGGCCACGGCCGCCACCAGCGCGTCGATGTCCTCGTAGGCGCTGGCGATCCCGCCCATCGGCGCCAGGGCCTGGCCCAGGTTCCAGCCCAGCGCCTGTTCGCTGCCGTAGCCGAACACCAGGTCGGCGTCGCCCAGGCTGCCTGGCAGCGCGTCCTTCATCGTGCCCAGCTTCATGGTGTTGGAGCGCGGCTCCAGCACGGCCAGGATGCGTGCCGCCTTGCCGATCTTCTGGCGCAGGCCGCCGACGGTGGTGGCGATGGCGGTTGGATGGTGAGCAAAGTCGTCGTAGACGGTGATGCCGTTGACCACGCCGCGTACTTCCATGCGGCGCTTAACGTTCTCGAACGTGGCCAGCGACTTGGCGGCCTGCGCCACCGGCACGCCGACGTGGCGGGCGGCCGCGATCGCAGCCAGCGCGTTGGCGCGGTTATGCTTGCCGGTCAGTGACCACTCGACGTGACCAGCCACTTCACCGTTGAACATCACATCGAACGTGCCGTCATCGTATTCGTTCAGCGCCCAATCGGCGCCCTCGCCGCGGCCGAAGCTTTCCTTCTCGCTCCAGCAGCCGCGCTTGAGCACGCGCTGCAGCGGCGCTTCGTCGCCATTGAAGATGACCCGGCCGATGCCCGGCACGGTGCGCACCAGGTGGTGGAATTGGGTTTCGATCGCGCCCAGATCGGGGAAGATGTCGGCGTGATCGTATTCCAGGTTGTTCAGGATGGCGGTCTTGGCGTGGTAGTGCACGAACTTGCTGCGCTTGTCGAAGAAGGCGGTGTCGTACTCGTCCGCCTCGATGACGAAGAAGATAGAATCCTTGTCGCCCTGCATGCGCGCCGACACGCCGAAGTTCTTCGGCACGCCGCCGATCAGGAAGCCGGGCGCGTAGCCGGCGTCTTCCAGGATCCAGGTCAGCATGGCGGTGGTGGTGGTCTTGCCGTGCGTGCCGGCCACGGCCAGCACCCATTTGTCTTTTAATATGTGGTCGCCGATCCACTGCGGGCCGGAAACGAACGGCAGGCCGCGGTTCATGATTTCCTCGATCAGCGGATTGCCGCGCGTGACGACGTTGCCGATCACGTACAGGTCCGGCTTCAGCGCGACCTGCTCCGGGCCGTAGCCGGTGATCAGTTCGATGCCCTGCGCTTCCAGCTGCGTGCTCATCGGCGGATAAACATTGGCGTCGCAGCCGGTGACGCGGTGGCCCGCTTCTTTCGCCAGGACCGCCAGGCCGCCCATGAAGGTGCCGCAAATACCGAGGATGTGAATGTGCATAGTAATAATGACGACGAGTGAAGACAGGATTTTACCTGAGCCGACGCGCTTTTCCCGGTTCAGAGTATTATCACGTCCATGACGCCGAATGTTAATGAAGAACTCCAGCTCCTGCGTGCCGAGATTGCGGCCGCCGCCGCTCGCCTCATCGCCGAGGATGGAGCCGACTACAACACGGCCAAGCGCAAGGCCGCCAGGCAGATTCTGGGCGACACCCAGCCGCCGCTGAACCTGCTGCCGGACAATGCGCAGATCGAAGCGGAAGTGCGGATCTACCAGTCGCTGTTCCACGCCGACACCCAGCCGGCCCGCGTGTTCCGCCTGCGTACGCTGGCGGTCGACATCATGGAAGGTCTGCAAGCCTTCCATCCCTATCTGACCGGCTCGGTATTGAACGGCACCGCCGGCCCGCACGACGACATCCATTTGCAGCTGTTTGCCGACAGCGCCAAGGAAGTGGAGATCTTCCTGCTGAACCGGAATTTGCAAATCGACATCTCCGAGACGCCGCACTTCAAGGGACCGCGTCACGGCATGGTCGAAACCGTCAGCTTCATGTGGCACAAGGAAGGCGTGCACGCCGCCCTGTACGAGCTGGACGACCTGCGCGGCGCCGTCAAGACCCGCAGTGACGGCAAACTGGCCCGTGCCGACATCGCCGCCGTGCGCGCCCTATTAGTTAACAGTACCCATAGTACCCATCCATCACCATGAGCAAAAAAAATCTGCCCGCGTATATCGCCGTCGCCGTCGTGTTTGCCGCCATCGGCGGCTATCTCGGCATCCACAAGGAACAGCCGCCGGTCAGCGCCGCGGCGCCGGCCACCGTGACCGGCCCGGTGGACGCCTTATATAAACAGACGCTGCCGGACGCCAAGGGCGTCGCCACGCCGCTGGCGCAATATAAAGGCAAGGCCATGCTGGTCAATTTCTGGGCCCCGTGGTGCGCGCCGTGCGTGCAGGAGATGCCAGAGCTGTCCGCGCTGGCCGCTGGAGATGAAGGCAAGAAGCTGCAAGTTATCGGCATCGGTATCGATTCGCCGTCAAATATCGCGGAGTTTAGCAACAAATACCAGATCACCTACCCGGTGCTGGTGGCCGGCATGAGCGGCACCGAGCTGTCGCGCCAGTTCGGCAACACCGGCGGCGGCCTGCCCTACACGGTGCTGATCGGCGCCGACGGCCAGATCAGGAAGACTTACCTGGGCAAACTGAAATTTGACGAGCTGCGCAAAGATCTGGCAACTCTATAAGCAGTTTCACAAGTTTTTTTCTCTTGCCAATGCACGCAGTTGGCGGCAAAATGCGGAACTTTCGCGGAGAAGGCTCACGAATCATGGCAAAAAACCTTCTACTGCTCAACGGTCCCAACCTGAATTTGCTGGGCACCAGAGAGCCAGAGGTCTACGGCGCTAGCACTTTGGCCGACATCGAACATGCTGCCCAGGCACAGGCCGAAGCGGCGGGTGCGAGCTTGTCTTGCTTCCAGAGCAACCACGAAGGTGCACTGATCGACCGCATCCATGCCGCCAAAGCGGAAGGCGTGGACGCCATCGTCATCAATCCGGGCGGACTGACCCATACCAGCGTGGCCTTGCGCGACGCCCTGGCAGGGGTGGCCATCCCGTTTGTGGAAGTGCATATTTCGAATATTTACCAGCGCGAGTCATTTCGCCATCACTCTTTCCTGAGCGCGATTGCACTAGGAACGATCTGCGGACTGGGTATCGAAGGATATCGGTTTGCCATCGACTTCGTCCTTAAAAAGCGATAACCTACGCGATCTGCGCATAAAATAGCGCGGTTCCGTCCACAAGACGCCACCGCTCACTCACATTACAAGATATTCCTCTGGGGGTTACATGGATCTACGCAAGCTGAAGACCTTGATTGATTTGGTCGCGGAATCGGACATCGCCGAACTCGAAGTGACCGAAGGCGAAAGCAAAGTTCGCATCGTCAAATCGTCGGCCCTGCCGCAAAATCAGATGGTCATGATGCAGCCGCAAGCCATCCCGCAATACAGCGCCCAGGCGCCAGCCGCCGCGCCGGTTGCCGCAGCAGCAGCCCCAGCTGCCGCCGCCGAACCAACCGGCCACATCGTCAAATCGCCGATGGTCGGCACCTTCTACCGTTCGTCGGCGCCAGGCGCGGCAGCGTTTGTCGAAGTCGGCCAGTCGGTCAAGGAAGGCGACACCCTGTGCATCATCGAAGCGATGAAGCTGCTGAACGAAATCGATGCCGACAAATCCGGCACCATTACCCAGATCCTGGTTGAAAACGGCCAGCCGGTCGAATTCGGCCAACCGCTGTTTGTGATCGGCTAAGACAGGCCTGCGCCCTCCCCATCGGCGACGGGCGCGCCTGCTTGGTCCGCAATCCCTCCTCACCTGACGCAGCCAATCGGCGCTCACAGACATAGCGAACCTATCATGTTTGAAAAAATCCTCATTGCCAACCGTGGCGAAATTGCCCTCCGTATCCAGCGCGCCTGCCGCGAACTGGGCATCAAGACGGTGGTGGTCCACTCGGAAGCAGACAAAGACGCCAAATACGTGAAGTTGGCCGATGAATCGGTGTGTATCGGCCCGGCGCCGTCGTCGCTGAGCTACCTGAACATGCCGGCCATCATCAGCGCGGCCGAAGTCACCGACGCCGAAGCGATCCACCCAGGCTACGGCTTCCTGTCGGAAAACGCCGACTTCGCCGAGCGCGTGGAAAAGTCCGGCTTCGTCTTCATCGGCCCGCGTTCGGAATCGATCCGCACCATGGGCGACAAGGTCACCGCCAAGCAGACCATGATCAAGGCCGGCGTGCCGTGCGTGCCGGGCTCGGAAGGCGCGCTGCCGGACGATCCGAAAGCCATCGTGCAGATCGCCCGCAAGGTCGGCTACCCGGTCATCATTAAAGCGGCCGGCGGCGGCGGCGGTCGCGGCATGCGCGTGGTGCATACCGAAGCGGCGCTGATCAACGCGGTGCAGATGACCAAGACCGAAGCCGGTACCGCCTTCGGCAATCCGGAAGTCTATATGGAGAAGTACCTGGAAAATCCGCGCCACGTGGAAATCCAGATCCTCGCCGACGAACACAAGAACGCCGTCTGGCTGGGCGAACGCGACTGCTCGATGCAGCGCCGCCACCAGAAGGTGATCGAGGAAGCGCCGGCGCCCGGCATTCCACGCAAGCTGATTGAAAAAGTCGGCGAACGCTGCGCCGAAGCCTGCCGCAAGATCGGCTACCGCGGCGCCGGCACCTTCGAATTCCTGTACGAGAACGGCGAGTTCTACTTCATCGAGATGAACACCCGCGTGCAGGTCGAACACCCGGTCACCGAAATGATCACCGGCATCGACATCGTGCAGGAACAGATCCGCATCGCCGCCGGCGAGAAGCTGCGCTTCCGCCAGCGCGACGTGATGCTGTCCGGCCACGCCATCGAGTGCCGCATCAACGCGGAAGACCCGTTCAAGTTCACGCCGTCGCCAGGCCGCATCACCTCCTGGCACGTGCCGGGCGGTCCGGGCGTGCGCGTCGACTCGCACTCGTATGCGGGTTATTATGTGCCACCACACTACGATTCGATGATCGGCAAGGTCATTACCTACGGCGCCACCCGCGAGCAGGCGATCCGCCGCATGCAGATCGCGCTGTCGGAAATGGTGGTCGAGGGCATCTCCACCAACATCCCGCTGCACCGCGAGCTGATGGTCGATGCGCGCTTCATCGAAGGCGGCACCAACATCCATTACCTGGAGCAGAAACTGGCCGACATGCCGGACCTGCACAAACTGAGTTTGAAAGCGCAATAACCATGAGCTGGACTGAAATCGTCATTGAAATCGCGCGTGACCACGCCGAAGCCCTCTCCGAGGCGCTGATGGACGTGGGCGCCCTGTCGGTTTCCGTGGAAGACGCGGACGAAGGCACCGACGCGGAAAAACCGCTGTTCGGCGAGCCGGGCATGGAACCGACCGAGGCGGCATGGGATCACAGCCGCGTGGTCGCCCTGACCGACGAAGATGACGACCAGGCCGTGATCGTGGCGGCCGCCGCCGGCCAGATCGGCCTGACCACCCTGCCGAAGTTCACCACCCGCAAGGTGGAGGAGCAGGACTGGGTGCGTCTGACCCAGTCGCAGTTCGCGCCTATCCCGATCGGCAAGAACATCTGGGTGGTGCCGTCGTGGCACGAGGCGCCGAATCCCGACGCGCTGATCCTGGAACTCGATCCGGGCCTGGCCTTCGGCACCGGCAGCCATCCGACCACCCGCCTGTGCATGGAGTGGCTGGAAGCCAATCCGGCGCCGGGCAAGACCGTGCTCGACTACGGCTGCGGTTCCGGCATCCTGGCCATGGTGGCCAAGAAGGTCGGCGCTGGCGAAGTGGTGGGCGTGGACATCGATCCGCAAGCGATCGAGTCGGCCGCCGACAACGCCGTGCGCAACCACTGCGACATCACCTTCTTCCTGCCGGACAGCTTTGCCGAGTCCCGGCATGCGACCCAGCGTTTCGATATCGTCGTCGCCAACATCCTGTCCAGCCCGCTGAAGCTGATGGCGCCGATGCTGTCCGGCCGCGTTGCCGACGGCGGTTCGCTGATCCTGTCCGGCGTGCTGGCGCGCCAGGCGGAAGAAGTGGCGGCGGCCTATGCGCCGTTCATCAAGCTGGGCGTCTGGGCCGAGCAAGACGGCTGGGTGGCGCTGCACGGCCGCCTGGGCAGCGACACTGTGCCTGCCGCGCGTTAATCAGCATCGATGGCGCTCGCCACTAAATGCCCCCACTGCAACACGGTATTTCGGGTCGCTCATGACCAGTTGAAATTACGTGGGGGCATAGTGCGCTGTGGCTCCTGCAATGAAGTCTTCGATGGCAACGCGGCCCTGCTGGAGCCGCTGACGCCACCGCCTGTTTCCCCTCCCGAACCGACGCCCCTCGACCAGAAAATGGCCGCGCTCGACACGCGCGCCGCCGAAGTGCTGGCCGTCGAGGAAGCCGAACCGGTGCTGGAACTCGACGAGCCGGAAGCGCCGCAACCTGCGCCCGAGCCGCCGCCCGTCCTTGAAGTAGACGACCAACCGGCTGATGCGCCCGAGCCTGCGCCCGAGCCCTTCCCGCTGCCGGCCGAACCAGCCTCGCTGCCGGCCGGCACGGAAGCCCTGTTCGACCTCGATCTGAACATGGAATCCGAGCCGGACCTGGAAGCCAGCATCGATCCTGAACTGGCGCCGCAGCCGGCACTGGAAGAACTGCAGGTCGAAAACCTCAGCGACGACGAACTCGAAGCCGCGCTGGAAGCCGAACTGGCCGTCATGGAGCAGTCGCTGGCCGACGCGCCACAGGAAGCCGACGGCCGCCGCGAACCAACCTGGGACGATCCGGATCCCGAACCCGACGAACCGCAAGCCGGCGCCGGCCCGGCGCTCGACCGCGCCTTTGCCGCCGCCGACGACGCCATCTTCTCCGCCGACGCGGAACCGGATGCGCCGCCAGCCGCCGAACCTCCGCGGCGCGACGACGAACTCGATGAAGCCGACGAGGAAGCGCTGATCCAGCTCTCCAGCGCCGGCCTGGCCCAGGCCGAAGCCATTCGCGCCCCGATCCTGCTGCACACGCCCAGCGCCGAAGCAGCAGCACCGCCACCGCCACCGGAAGAAGAGCACGACGAACAGCCCGACGAACCGGGCTTCGTCAAGCGCGACCGCCAGCGCCAGAAGTACGGCAAGGCCGCCACCATCGCCATGAGCCTGGGCTCGGTGCTGCTGGTCGCCGCCCTGCTCGGCCAGGCCGTCACCACTTTCCGCAACGCGCTGGCCGCCGCCATGCCGCCACTGAAGCCGGCGCTGACCGCCGCCTGCACTGCGCTCGGCTGCAAAATCGAACTGCCGACGCAGATCGACGACCTGATGATCGAACAAGGCGAGCTGCAAACCCTGAGCGACACCGCATTCTCCTTCACCACCCTGCTGCGCAACCAGAGCGCCACCGCGCAGTCGTGGCCATCGATCGAACTGACGCTGGACGACGCCAACGACAAACGCATCCTGCGCCGCGTGTTCACGCCGCGCGACTACCTGAGCGCCGACATCGCGCTGGACAAAGGATTTGCCCCGCACACCGAACAAGCCGTTAAACTCTACTTTGAACTTCACGATCTGAAAGCATCCGGCTATCACATCGCCGTCTTCTACCCTTAAAGACCTATCATGACCCAGACCTCTTTGATTTGCGGCTCGATCGCCATCGACACCATCCTGCAATTCCCCAACCGCTTCGACAGCATCCTGCTGCCGGACCAACTGCACAAGGTGAACGTGTCCTTCCTGGCGCCGACCATGCGCACGGAATTCGGCGGCTGCGCGCCGAACATCGCCTACAACCTGCTGATGCTGGGCGGCGCGCCGCGCATCGTCGGCGTGATGGGCCAGGACAATGCGGCCTACATGGCGCGCTTCGGCAAACTGGGTCTGGCCACCGACAACATTCTGATCAAGGAAGACGCCTACAACGCCCAGTGCTTCGTCACCGCCGACCAGGACAACAACCAGATCAACGCCTTCCACCCGGGCGCCATGTCCTACGCCCACGAGAACGACATCGCCAAGGCCGGTCCTGCGCGCATCGCCATCATCTCGCCGGACGGCCACCTGGGCATGAAGAAGCACGCTGCCGACCTGGCCGATCTGCAGATCCCGTTCATCTTCGATCCGGGCCAGCAGCTGCCGATGTTCAATGGCGAAGAGCTGATCGATTTCATCGACAAGGCCACCTACGTCACCACCAACGATTATGAAATCGAGCTGCTGATCGAGCGCACCGGCCTGACGCTGGCGGACATCGCCAGCCGCGTCGAAGCGCTGATCATCACCCGTGGCGAGCAGGGTTCGGAGATTTACACCAAGGGTCAGCGCATCGAAATCCCGGCGGTGCCGGTGGCGGAAGCGCTGGATCCGACCGGTTGCGGCGATGCGTATCGCGCCGGCCTGCTGTTCGGCATCACCAATGGCTGGAGCTGGGAGACCACCGGCCGCCTGGCCAGCCTGCTGGGCGCGATCAAGATCGCCCACAAGGGTGCGCAGAACCACCGCTTCACCGCCGCAGAAATCGCGGACAAGTTCGAAGCAGCCTTCGGCTACCGCTTCTAAGTGACGAAAAAAAAGCCCTGTGTGCTGCGGCGCTCAAGATCGCCGCACGGCCACAGGGCTTTTTTATTACCTGGCGCCGAACGCCACGCCGAGTAAAAGCTGCGCTATCTGCAGCAGGATCAGTGCCACCAGCAGCGACAGGTCCAGATTCCCCACCAGCGGCACCACGCGGCGGATCGGCCGCAGCAGCGGCTCGTTGAGCGCGCGCACAAAGGGCGCCAGCGGCGCATGCGGATTGACCCAGCTGAAGATCGCCTCGATCACCAGCAGCGCCATGAAGCCGTACAGTATCCATTCCAGGAAGCGCTGACAGGCCGCCAGCAGCACCAGCTGCGCCGGCCAGCCGGCCAGGAACAGCACCGAGGTCGCCACCAGCACAATCAGGAAGGCGCCAATCAGGCTGGCCCAGTCATAGCCGCCGACGCCCGGCACGATGCGGCGCAGGGGGCGCACCAGCCAGTCCGACAATTGGAAAGTGAACTGCGCCACCGACGACGGCGGTCGGACGCGGATCGCCTGCATCCAGAAACGCAGCAGCAAGGCCCCGCCCAACAACACGGCGATGGCGTCGACAATCAACTTGATAATACTAATCAGCACGGAACCCCTCCAATAAAAAAGCCGCTGTGTGATTGTCTCACACAGCGGCCATTTGCCTCAGCGGCGCCTAAGCGATGAGCTTAGGATGGGCGCGTGCTGGTCGGGAACGGCCAGGCGGCGGCCGGTGCCAGTACGGTTTTAGCTGCTGGCGCGGCGGCCGGCGTTGCAGGAGCTGCTGCTGGTTTAGCGGCTTCCTTTTTTGGAGCAGCTTTTTTCGGCGCAGCTTTTTTCACTGCTGGCGCAGCGGCAACCGGAGCGGCTGCTGGTGCTGCTGCCGGAGCGGCGGCTGGTTTAGCGGCTGGCTTGGCTGCTGGTTTAGCTGCTTTCGCGGCTGGCTTGGCAGCTGGCTTAGCTGCCTTAACCGGCTTTTTTGCTGCTGGCTTAGCCGCTACCTTTGCAGCCGGTTTGGCTGCTGCTTTTACTGCTGGTTTTTTGGCGACAGCTTTTTTGGCTGCTGGTTTCGCTGCGGGTTTAGCGGCTACTTTTTTGGCGGCTGGTTTAGCGGCGGCTTTGGCGACCACTTTTTTCGCTGCTGGTTTAGCGGCTACTTTTTTCGCTGCTGGTTTGGCGGCGACTTTTTTAGCTGCTGGCTTGGCGGCCGCTTTGGCGACGACTTTCTTCGCTGCTGGCTTGGCTGCTACTTTTTTCGCTGCTGGTTTGGCGGCGACTTTCTTCGCTGCTGGCTTGGCTGCTGCTTTGGCGACGACTTTTTTCGCTGCTGGTTTAGCGGCTACTTTTTTCGCTGCTGGCTTGGCTGCTGCCTTGGCGACGACTTTTTTCGCTGCTGGTTTAGCGGCTACTTTTTTCGCTGCTGGTTTAGCTGCTGGCTTGGCGGCTGCTTTTTTCACAGCTGGTTTGGCTGCTGGTTTAGCGGCAGCTTTTTTCACTGCTGGTTTGGCAGCTGGCTTGGCAGCGGCTTTTTTCACAGCTGGTTTAGCAGCAGCTTTCACTGCTGGCTTGGCGGCAGCTTTAGCGGCTGCTGGTTTTTTTGCTGGTGCGGCAGCTTTCTTAGCTGCTGGTTTCTTTGCGGCGGTAGCCATGTTTAGTTCTCCTTCATCGGGGATGGGAAAAAATTCATTACAAGATTTAAACCCGTCCGACCCGGGATTGGGCCAGGCGAATTATTCATCGGCGCAAACTAAAGCGGTTTGCGCTAATGAATTCGGCACTAGCTGAACTGCTGCATCTCCTCACAAGTGCAGCGCTTCAGCCATCGATCCACCCGCTCCCCCTAGCTGGAGCAGCGTGCGGATACAAATCTTGTGGCGACGTTTTGCGGTGGTCCGGGCGTATCCTCAGCTCCTGGAACCTGCGTCGCAGCCACGTCGCGGTTTTCGTTTTCAAACAAAAAACCGCCCGACCTGAATTGAATCAGGCAAGACGGTTGAGCAAAAACGACGTGGTCTTGTGCATATGTGTGAATCAGTATCCTGTGTTGCGATCATCACTGCGCGGCGCGTCGTCCAAAAAAATTCAACGCACTTTTTAAATCACGCATTTTCAATTTCGTAAAGTACACGAAAACCTTGTCGGTGCGCAACCGGCACGTTAGGTATTCGCGCGCTTTTTTTCCGACTTAAGCTCGCCAACTCACATACACGTGCCGCTTCAACCTGCTCGTTTGCGTCGCCGCGCTCACTTCACGCGCGCTCAATCGGGTTCGGGAAGTGCCGCGCGCCTCGCGCTGAAAATTCGCACTTCAAAGTAAGCCTTATGCTGCCTGGGTTTCTTCGATGTCGCCGCCACCGGCTTGAAAATCGCATCACCCGCTTCCGAATCCGAGAGCGCTTGCGCTGCATCTGCGCGTCGCCACCACACTCTGTTTTTAATTCGTCGCGATTATGAGACAGAGTAAGACGAATAGCAAGCGGAATACAGCGGTGCGCCGCAGCGGCACTGCGTTTTAGAGGAGGTGATCGAACGCGCGCAGCGCAAAAAACGCGTCGCGCGTGACGATGTAAATCGGCGTTAAGGCATGCCGCGACAGGCGGCGTTTGAAATGCGGCGACGCTACTCGGCGTCTTCCGACTTCCGGCTGGCCATCCATTCGTCCATGCTGGAAGCCATCCGTTTGAGCAGGCGCGCCAGGTCGCGACGCTCGGCGTTGGTCCAATCGGCCATCAGTTCGCCGACCAGTTCCTCGCGCATGCGGTCGACGGCGTCGGCCATCTCGCGTCCCAGCTCCGTCACTTCCGCTTCGCGCACCCGCTTGTCGCGCGTGCCGGCGCGGCGCACCACCAGACCGAGTTCGTCGAGGCGGGCGACCTGGCGGCTGACGGTGGTGTAGTCGCGGCCGACGACGTCGGCCAGCTCCACCACGCCGATCGGACCGCGGCGGTCGATGCGCACCAGCAGAGGAAGCAGCGCGCGTTCGAGCGGCATGGCCATCTCGGACATCAGGGCGACGTCCGGCTCGGGGCGGCTCATGAAGCCGATGATGTCGAGCAGCGCGTCATGCATTTCGCGGATATCTTTATTCATATGTGCATTATACACATAATTCTTGACGCGCCTTTGAGGTCGGAATAATATGTGCATAATACACATATCAAGGAGAGTCCCGTGGACACTGACGTTCTGATTTGCGGCGCCGGCGCGGCCGGCCTGACCTTGGCGCTCGACCTCGCGCGCCGCCATATTCCCTTCGTGCTGATCGATCAGGCTGAGGTTCCATTCGCCGGTTCGCGCGGCAAAGGCATCCAGCCGCGCACGCTGGAAATCTTCGAGGCGCTGGACGTCGCCGACCGCATGATCGCCACCGGCGGACGCTATCCGGCGCAGCGCCACCACGATGCCGGCGGCGGCTACCGCGACGAAGCGTCGGTCGCCGCCAACCCCGCCACGCCGGCAGAACCCTATGGCGAGCCGCTGATGCTGCCCCAGCATCTGACCGAAGGCATCCTGCGCGCGCGGCTGGCGGAGCTTGGTCATGCGACGCGCTACGGTCATGCGCTGTCCGGTTTTGAGCAGGATGACTGCGCAGTCACCGCGCGCGTGACGACGGCCGATGGCGAGATCGCGCTGCGGGCACGCTACCTGGTTGGCGCCGACGGCGGCCGCAGTTTTGTCCGCAAGACCCTGGACATCGGCTTCCCCGGCGAGTCATTGAATGCGCGCGCGGTGGTGGCCGACCTGTCGCTCGACGGTCTGACGCGCGACGTGTGGCACCGCTGGGGCAGTGGCGGTCAGCAGATCAGCCTCTGTCCTTTGCAGGGCACGGAGCTGTTCCAATTGCAGATGCCGATTCCTTTGACGGGAGAGTTCGATCTGTCGGACGCCGGCCTCGCCGCCGCCATCGCCGCGCGCAGCGGCCGCGATGACATCGTGGTGCGTGCGGTGCGCTGGCGCTCCGATTACGCGATGAGCGCCCGGCTAGCAGACCGCTATCGAGTGGGCCGCGTGTTCATCGCCGGCGATGCGGCGCACGTGCATCCGCCAACCGGCGGCCAGGGTCTGAACACCAGCGTGCAGGATGCCTGGAACCTTGGATGGAAGCTGGCGGCGGTGCTGCGCGGCGCCGACGACGCGCTGCTCGACACCTACGAAGCGGAGCGCCGCGAGGTGGCGGCCGGCATGCTGGGCATGTCCACTCGCCTGCTCGACGCCGCGCGCCAACGCGACGACCTGCGGCGCGGACGCGAACAGCAGCAACTGGACCTGGGCTATCCAGCCTCCCCGCTGTCGCTCGACGAGCGCGACGACGATGCCGCGCTGCGTGCCGGTTACCGTGCGCCGGATGCGCCGCTCACCGGCGCCGGCGGTCAGCCGCTGCGTTTGTTTTCGCTATTGAAATCGGGAGATTGGATCATGCTGCGCTATGAGCCGCGCGACGCGGCGGCGCTCGCGCCACGCGCCGGCCTGCGCGTCATCACGGTCGGCGAGCACGCCGAACTGCGCGACCACGAAGGCCATCTGCGCACCGTCTACGGCTTCGCCCCCGGCGACATCGCCCTGCTCCGCCCCGACGGCTACCTCGCCGCACTCACCCACGATGAGCGCAGTGCGGCGCTGTCAGCGTACATCGCTCAGTCAGTGCGCTAGCCTCCGACGCGCCAGGCGCTCGCGCGCCTCCGCGAGCGCGGAGCGCAACTGCCGTTCCAGCTCGACCTTGGGCGGCAGCTCGGTCCAGTATTCAGCCACCGTGATGCCATCCCTCTGCACCTGCAGCAGCTCGACCTGCTCCCAGGATGAAGGATTTCAGTTGCATCAGGATCGCCGCTTCCAGGTCGGCTTCGTCATAGCCTTGGCTAAGGCCGAGAAAGTCCAGAAAGTACGGATCTTTGAAAATCGCCGCCGGCGCGGCATCCGTCGCGGACGAATCTTCAAGGCCGGATATCTGGCTTCGTTCGTAGCTTTTACGATCAATCTGCCGACGAAGCTCGCGCACGCTCCAGCCTTCCGAGACGCTCCGGTCGGCATAATAATAACAAGCGGCCTCCGCTTTAATTGGTATGAGCTGTAAAAGTGGGGCCAACTCAATTGGCGCATCAGTGATGCGACAATTTCCAAATTGGAAAACGCTTGCGCAAACTGCACCATGCGGCGCAGAGTCTGAACCTCAAAACCTCGGCCAAACTCGCGCTCAAGTTTTTGTCCCAGACTGATCATTAGCTGAGCGCCGTAACTGGCTCGCTCGCCTGCCAAGGCTTCCAAATGAAAAAGCCCCGCAGTGCGGGGCTTTTGAGGGAGGCGAAAGGGGAGTTAGTCCCAGTTCAGCGCGCCGCCGGTCTGGTACTCGATGACGCGGGTTTCGAAGAAGTTGCGTTCTTTCTTCAGGTCGATCATCTCGCTCATCCATGGGAATGGATTCTCTTCCTGGTCGAACAGCGTCTCCAGGCCGATCTGCGTGGCGCGGCGGTTGGCGATGAAGCGCAGGTAGCCCTTGAACATGGTCGCGTTCAGGCCCAGCACGCCGCGTGGCATGGTGTCTTCGGCGTAGGCGTACTCCAGGTCCACCGCCTGCAGGAACAGCTGCTTGATCTCTTCCTTGAACGCAGGCGTCCACAGCAGCGGATTTTCCATCTTGATGGTGTTGATCAGGTCGATACCGAAGTTGCAGTGCATCGATTCGTCGCGCAGGATGTACTGGTACTGCTCGGCGGCGCCCATCATCTTGTTCTGGCGGCCCAGCGCCAGGATCTGGGTGAAGCCGACGTAGAAGAACAGGCCTTCCATCAGGCAGGCGAACACGATCAGCGATTTCAGCAGTTTCTGGTCGTTTTCGATGGTGCCGGTGGTGAACGCCGGGTCGGTCAGGGTGTTGATGAACGGAATCAGGAACTCGTCCTTGTCACGGATCGACTTGACTTCGTTGTAGGCGTTGAAGATCTCCTGCTCGTCCAGGCCCAGCGATTCGACGATGTACTGGTAGGCGTGGGTGTGGATCGCTTCCTCGAACGCCTGGCGCAGCAGGTACTGGCGGCACTCCGGCGCGGTGATGTGGCGGTAGGTGCCCAGCACGATGTTGTTGGCGGCCAGCGAGTCGGCGGTGACGAAGAAGCCCAGGTTGCGCTTCACCAGGCGACGCTCGTCGTCGGTCAGGCCGTTCGGGTTCTTCCACAGCTCGATGTCGCGCTGCATGTTCACTTCCTGCGGCATCCAGTGGTTGGCGCAGCCGGCCAGGTATTTGTCCCAGGCCCATTTGTACTTGAACGGCACCAGCTGGTTGACGTCGGTTTTGCCGTTGATGATGCGCTTGTCGTCGGCGTTGACGCGCAGCGCGACTTGCTCAGCCGTGCCTTCGCTTTCCAGCGCGGCTTGATTGATAGCTTGTTTGGCCGGTGCGGCCTCTTCGTCCCAGGACAGCGACATGTTTGAATTCCTCTATATATATGTGGTTCAGCGCCGCCTCGCATCAGCGGGCGGCGCACTCTAACTTATTGGCAGGCTTCACATTCCTCGAAACCGTCGTCGCCTGGACGCAGGTAGCAGGCTTCGCCGTCGGCTTCGGCCGTCACGGCTGCAGCCGCAACCGGAGCGACCGGCGCTGGCGCGGCGGCTTGGGCGCTGGCCGACATGCCGCCGTCCACCGCCACCGCGTTCAGCGCGCCGGTCTTGGAGGTCGACTTCTCGGTGTGGGTGGCCGAGGTGGTGCGCAGGTAGTAGGTGGTTTTCAGGCCACGCAGCCATGCCAGCTTGTAGGTTTCGTCCAGTTTCTTGCCCGAAGCGCCAGCCATGTAGATGTTCAGCGATTGCGCCTGGTCGATCCACTTCTGACGACGGGAAGCAGCTTCCACCAGCCAGCTTGGCGACACTTCGAACGCGGTGGCGTAGATGTCGCGCAGGTCGTTCGGGATGCGGTCGATCTTGGCCAGCGAGCCGTCGAAGTATTTCAGGTCGGCGATCATCACCTCATCCCACAGGTCGCGCGCCTTCAGGTCGCGCACCAGGTAGGCGTTGATCTCGGTGAACTCGCCCGACAGGTTGGATTTCACGTACAGGTTCTGGAAGGTCGGTTCGATGCAAGCCGACACGCCGATAATGTTCGAAATGGTCGCGGTCGGAGCGATCGCCACGCAGTTCGAGTTACGCATGCCGAACTTGGCGATGCGCTCGCGCACCGGGGTCCAGTCCATGGCCGACGACAGATCCTGCTCCAGGTAGCCGCCGCGCTCTTCGGCCAGCAGCTTGATCGAGTCCTGCGGCAGGATGCCGCGGTCCCACAGCGAACCTTTGTACGACGCGTAGTGGCCACGCTCTTCAGCCAGCTCGGTCGAGGCCAGGTAGGCGTAGTAGCAGACGGCTTCCATCGAGGTGTCGGCGAACTGCACCGACTCCATCGACGAGAACGGCACGCGCATCATGTGCAGGCAGTCCTGGAAGCCCATCACGCCCAGACCGACCGGACGGTGGCGCATATTGGCGTTGCGTGCTTTTTCGACGGCGTAGTAGTTGATATCGATGACGTTGTCGAGCATGCGCATCGCGGTGCGGATGGTTTTCTGCAGCTTGACGTGGTCCAGCTTGCCTTCTTTCATGTGCGCCGGCAGGTTGACCGAACCCAGGTTGCAGACGGCGATTTCGTCCGGACCGGTGTTCAGCGTGATCTCGGTGCACAGGTTGGAGCTGTGGACCATGCCCACGTGCTGCTGCGGCGAACGGATGTTGCATGGGTCTTTGAAGGTGATCCATGGGTGGCCGGTTTCGAACAGCATCGACAGCATCTTGCGCCACAGGTCCAGCGCCTGGATTTTCTTGAACACGCGGATTTCGCCGGCGGCGGCCTTGGCTTCGTAGCCCAGGTAGGCTTTTTCGAAGGCCTTGCCGACCAGATCGTGCAGGTCAGGCGTATCCGATGGCGAGAACAGGGTCCACTCGCCTTTTTCCATCACGCGCTTCATGAACATGTCTGGAATCCAGTTGGCGGTGTTCATGTCGTGGGTGCGGCGGCGGTCGTCGCCGGTATTTTTACGCAGGTCCAGGAACTCTTCGATGTCCATGTGCCAGGTTTCCAGGTAGGCGCACACCGCGCCCTTGCGCTTGCCGCCCTGGTTGACCGCCACGGCGGTGTCGTTGACCACTTTCAGGAACGGCACCACGCCTTGCGATTTGCCGTTGGTGCCCTTGATGTGGGCGCCCAGCGCGCGCACCGGGGTCCAGTCGTTGCCCAGGCCGCCGGCGAACTTGGCCAGCAGCGCGTTTTCCTTGATGGCGTCGTAGATGCCTTCCAGATCGTCCGACACGGTGGTCAGGTAGCACGACGACAGCTGCGAACGCAGGGTGCCCGAGTTGAACAGGGTCGGCGTCGACGACATGAAGTCGAAGGTCGACAGCAGGTTGTAGAACTCGATGGCGCGCGCTTCGCGGTCGGTCTCGTTCAGGGCCAGGCCCATGGCGACGCGCATGTAGAACGCCTGCGGCATTTCGATGCGGGTGTCGCGGATGTGCAGGAAGTAGCGGTCGTACAGGGTCTGCAGGCCGATGTAGCCGAATTGCAGGTCGCGGTCGGCCACCAGGGCTTTCGACAGGCGCGCCAGGTCGAACTCGGCCAGCTTGGTGTCCAGCAGTTCGGCGGCGATACCCTTGGCGATGTATTGCGGGAAGTAGCTCACGTATTCGGCGGCGGCGGCGCCTTGCGCGACTTCCTTGCCGAATACTTCCTTGCGGATGGTGTGCAGCAGGATGCGGGCGGTCACTTGCGAGTAGGCCGGATCTTTTTCCATCAGCGCGCGGGCGGCCAGGATGGCGGATTTGTGCAGCTCTTCGACCGGCACGCCGTCGTACAGGTTTTTCAGGGTTTCCGCGACGATGGCGTCGGCGTCCACGTGTTTTTCCAGGCCGATGCAGGCAGCGTTGATCAGGCTGGTGACGCGGCTCAGTTCCAGCGGCTTGCGCTCGCCGTTTTCCAGCACGTGGATCTGCGGCGCGCTGATGGTGGCGGCCGAACCCTGGGCTTCCTTGGCGGCGCGGCGCTCTTCCATGTGCTTGGCGCGGTACAGCACGTAGGCGCGGGCGACGTCATGTTCGCCCGAGCGCATCAGCGCCAGTTCCACCTGGTCCTGCACGTCTTCGATGTGGAAGGTGCCGCCGGATGGCTGGCGGCGCACCAGCGCCGACACCACGCTGGCGGTCAGTTGTTCTACCAATTCACGCACGCGCGCCGAAGCGGCGCCCTGGCCGCCATTGACGGCCAGGAAGGCCTTGGTGACGGCGATGGCGATTTTCGACGGTTCAAACGCGACGACCGCGCCGTTACGGCGGATGATGCGGTAGTCACCGAGGGCGCTGGCGGCCACGGCTGGGCTGCTGGCGGTGCTCGCAGCGGCCGCTGGTACCAGCGCTGGATTGATGGTGATGTCTTGAGTAGATTGCATTTAAGCTCCCCGATAACAACGTGCAGTCAGTGCTGCGCCGCGTATGTAGTGTAAAAAAACCGTGTTGGGCCGACCTGGCGTACTTGCCATTCGCTCAAGATTCAGTGTCATGAGAACCACTAGATCTAGTGATGGGCCAGAACCTATCCACTGATTGTAGTGGTCACACCGTAGCACGGCAAGTGAGAAATTTTGATGATTCCAGCAATTTTGCTCTTGACTTTAAGGAAGCCCTACAGGGAAGCCAAGTTCAGCGCTAGCAGCTACTAACATTGCCTGTTTCTTAAGCAGATTTTGATAACATTCCCAATCAAATAACGGTCCCGGATCGGTTTTTCGACCCGGTGCGATGTGCTCGTGGCCTTGCACATCCGTCAACGGATAGTGCTGCTGGAGCGCGATCGTCAGCGCCGCCAGGGCCGTGTATTGCGCCGCCTCGAAGGCCACGAAGTCGCTGCCTTCCAGCTCGACGCCGATTGAAAAGTCATTGCATTTATCCCGTCCGCGAAAGCTGGACAGGCCGGCATGCCAGGCCCGCGCGTTGGCGGAAACGTACTGGATGATGCTGCCGTCGCGGCGGATGAAAAAGTGGCTGGAGACCTTCAATCCGCGCAGGTCGGCGAACGAGGGGTCAGCATTATAGTCGATCCGGCCGGTGAACAGGTCCGACACGTGCGGCCCGCCGAAGCTGCCGCCCGGCAGCGAGACGTTGTGGATCACCAGCAGCGTGATGTCAGCCGGGTCCGGACGGGCGTCGCAATACGGACTGTCGTAGCGCCGCGCCTGCGGCAGCCAGCCATCGAAACCGCTCACGCTTCCGGCTCCTGGATGTTCAGCTTCTGCATCTGGTAGCGCAGCTGGCGGAAGCTGATGCCGAGCAGCTGCGCCGCCTGGGTGCGGTTGAACTGCGTCTGCGCCAGCGCGCGCAGGATGATGTCGCGCTCGACCTGGTTCAGGTAGTCGGGCAGGCTGGAGGGCAGCGCGTCCGGCGGCGCCGGCACGGCAGCCGCCGCTACGGCCGCCGGCTCCGCGAGCGGCTGCGGCGCCGCCTCCGCCATGCGCGCGCCCTTCAGCGACAGGTCGTCGACCTGGATCACGCCGTCGTCGGCAAAGGCCAGCGCCCGCTCCAGGATGTTTTCCAGCTCGCGCACATTGCCGGGGAAGGAATAGCCGCGCAGCGCCTCCAGCACACCGGGACCGAGCACCACCTTGTGCTCGAAGGTCCCCAGCCGTTCCAGGATGGCGCCGGTCAGCACCGGCAGGTCGTCCAGCCGCTCGCGCAGCGGCGGCAGGCCCAGTTCGATCACGTTCAGGCGGTAAAACAGATCCTGGCGGAAGCTGCCCTGCTCCACGCATTGCGCCAGGTTCTTGTGGGTGGCACTAATAATACGCACGTCGACCGGCTCCTCGGCGGTGGCGCCGATCTTGCGCACGCGCCGCTCCTGGATCGCGCGCAGCAGCTTGACCTGCATCGCCAGCGGCAGGTCGGCCACCTCGTCCAGCATCAGCGTGCCGCCGTTGGCGGCCTGGAAGAAGCCGTCGCGCTCGTCGGCCGCGCCGGTGAACGCGCCCTTGCGGTAGCCGAAGAATTCCGCCTCCATCAGCGCTTCCGGAATCGCGCCGCAGTTGACGGCGATGAAGGGCTGCGCCGCGCGCGAGCTTTGCGCGTGGATCTCGCGCGCCGCCAGTTCCTTGCCGCTGCCGGACTCACCGTGGATGGCGATCGGCGCCATCGAGCGCGCCAGCCGCGCGATCTGCGCGCGCAGCGCCTGGATCACGGCCGATTCGCCGCGCAGCCGGCTGGCCGTCGGCGTCGCGGCCGGCGCCTGCCCTGCCGCCGGCGCCGCGTTCAGGCGCAAGGCCGACTGCACCATCAGCCGCAACTGGTCCAGCGCCACCGGCTTGGAGATATAGTCGAAGGCGCCGGCTTTCAGCGCGACCACCGCGTTGTCGGCGCTGCCGAAGGCGGTGACCACCGCCACCGGCGTGTTCTTGTAGGCGGCCGTGACCTCGCGCACCAGTTCCAGCCCGAGGCCGTCCGGCAGGCGCATGTCGGTCAGCACCAGCTGGTATTCGCGCTCCGCCGTGGCCAGCAGCGCGCGCGCCTCGCCCAGCGTGGCGGCGCTGTCGACATCCAGCCCCATTTTCAGCAGGGTCAGTTCCAGCAGTTCGCGCAGGTCGGCCTCGTCGTCGACAACCAGAACACGCGGTGAGCGAGCACTCATCAGACAGTCTTTCCTTGCTGGGCAAAG
Organism: Duganella aquatilis; assembly: GCF_009674565.1. GTDB lineage: Bacteria > Pseudomonadota > Gammaproteobacteria > Burkholderiales > Burkholderiaceae_D > Rugamonas > Rugamonas aquatilis. Next base: position 20,351 of record NZ_WKJL01000009.1, on the reverse strand, counting down.
GTGATTACAAAGCGCCCGCTCAAGGACGGGCTGCCATCGGCGTTGTCCTTGTTGTCGAAACGATATTCATAGTCCAGCCGCGCTTCGTTATTCAAGCACAGTTCGCGCGCCAAGTACAATCCCAGTCCGGTGCCCTTGCTGGACGTGGTGTAGAACGGCTCGAACAGGTGGGCCCGCACTTCCGGCGAAATGCCGGGACCGTCGTCCTGCACGTGCAGTTCCAGCCGCTGCGCCGTGTCGCGCACCACGTTCATGCGGATCGACTCCGGCCCGCCGCTGGCGTAGCGCACGGCGTTGTTGAGCAGGTTGAGCACCACCTCGCGCAAATGCAGCGCGTCGAAGCGCACCTGCACACCCGGAGCCGCCGCCAGGCCGAGGATGTCCGGCGCCAGGCCGTGGGTCTCGATGAATTCCGCGCGCAGCTCGGCCAGGAAGACGTCCAGCGCCAGCGGCTCGCTGTGCGGCTGCACCTTGCGCGACAGTTGCAGGATGTCCTCCACCATGCGGTTCACCCGCGCCACGTTGTCGCCGACGATTTTCAGCAAGCGCTGCTGCACCGGGTCGGTCAGGTCTTCCCCCAGCAGCGAGGTGGCGTGGCCGATGGCCGACAGCGGGTTGCGCACCTCGTGCGCGATGCTGGCGGTGAGCCGCCCCATCGACGCCAGCTTCAGCTGCTGCGCCTGGTTTTCGATGCCGGTCACATCCTGCAAAAAGATGACGCTGCGTTCGGCGCCCTGGCCCAGCCCCGCCATGTCGGCGGCGGCGAAGCGCACTTTCAGGTGCGCGGCCAGGTCGCGGCGCGCGCTCCAGGCCGCGCTCATGCCTTCCAGCGCGGCGTCGTTGAACGGCTTGATGGTCAGGAAGGCGGTGGAACGGGTGGCGTCGGCGCGCCAGGCTTCATACGCTTCGATCAGCGGCGACAGCGAGGCCGCCGCCGACAACTTGAAACGCACCTCGGCGCCGACCAGGCCCAGCATCTGCTGCGCCGCCGGATTGCCGGCGAAGACCTGGCCGTCCGCGTCGACCACCAGGATGCCGTCGCCGATATTCGCCATCACCAGCCGGTTGACCGCCTGCTGCACATTGATCTCGACGCCGCGCTGGCTGGCCAGCTCCTCCTGCCCGATCAGCCGCGCCGCCATGCGGTTCACCACCAGCACCGCCGCCAGGAAGGCGGCGCCGTACAGGCCGGCCTGCATGACGTCACGGTCGCTCTCGCTGAGGAAGATCTGCCAGGTGCTGTCACCGAGCAGGAACAGCGTCACCAGCGAGGCGCAGAACAGCGCCATCGTCAGCGGCGCCAGGATGGCCAGGCCGGCCAGCGGGAACAGGTAGAGGATCGCCAGCCCGCTGCGCATGCCGCCGCTGGCCAGGTACAGCATGGAGATGATGGCCAGGTCGCAGGCGATCTGCGATAGCAGCTGCAGCAGGAAACGGCGCTGCCAGTACACCGCCGACAGCGCGAAGCCGATCGACAGTCCCAGGTACACCAGGCAAATTTGCAGGTATAGCGACTGGCTGGCGGCCTGCGCGCCGCGGCTGTCGAAGCTCAGATAGACCAGCAGCACCAGCGCGATCACCACGCGGCTGGCGTTCAGCGTCTGCAGCGAACGCCAGAAGGTGGCGCGCGATTCCGCCGTGAGCGCTGGCAGGCGCGCCATCACGACGCGCTTTCAGGATCAGGCCGACGGCAGGGCGGCATGGCCGGCGCTGCAATAGTCACGGCCGTTGGCCTGCACCGTTTCCGAGGCCGGATAGAAGACGCCGCAATGCGCGCATTGCAGCATCACTTCGGCGTCGTTGGCGGCCTGGGCGGCGGCGCGCGCCTTGTAGGTGGGTTGCGGCTGCGGCGGCGCCGGCGGCTGTTGCGGCTGGCGGAACTGCTGCTGATGGCGCTTTTGCGCCGCGCGGATCTTGGAGCGGACCGCGAAGATCACCAGGAAAACCAGTCCCAGCCAGAAAATAAGACGGCTCATGCCCAACCCTTATGCAAAACCACTTCAAACACAAAACGGCTGCCGACATACGCCAGCAGCAAGGTCGCAAAGCCGGCCAGCGTGAAGCTCAGCGCGGTCTTGCCGCGCCAGCCGCGGAAGCGGCGGCCGGCCAGCAGCGCAGCGAACAGCACCCACGACAGCAGCGTGAACGCCGATTTATGGTCCCATTTCAGCGCCTGGCCGAACAGCTGTTCCGAAAACACGATGCCCGACAACACGGTCAGGCTCAGCAAGGTGAAGCCGAAGCCTATCATGCGGAACAGCAGTTTTTCCATGGTCAGCAGCGCCGGCAGCTGGTCCAGCGCACCGGACAGGAAGGATTTGGTGTCGCGCCGCGCATGCAGGCGCGACTCCTGCAAGGCCATCAGCACGGCATGGAAGGCGGCGATGGTCAGCGTGCTGTAGGCCATGGTGGCGATGGCGATGTGCCAGCCGAACAGCGGCGACTTGCCTTCCAGCGGCACCACGTTGCCGGGGAAAATCACCTGCAGCAGCGCGGCCACGGCGGCGCTGGGCATCACCAGGCGGCGCATGCCGTCCAGGCTGAAGTTGCGGTTTTCCAGCCAGTAGGCCGCCACCGACACCCACAGCGCCGACGACAGCATGGCGGCAAAGCCGAAGCGCAGTTCGCCGCCGCCGGCGATGTCGGCCCACAGGCCGACGCCATGCAACAGCCAGGCCGCCAGCGTGACGGCCGAAATCAGGCCGCCACGGCGCGATGGCAGGGCGGCGCACAGGATGTACAGCGCGATGGCTGCGATAAAGGAATAGATCTGCATTCCCGCAGTTTACACCATCGCCTCAGTCCACGGCGGCCATGCGCAGCTCGTCGTGGTGATGGCGTTGCTGTTCTTCCATCACCAGCTGGCCCAGCTCGCGCTTGAGCGCATTGAATTCGGCGGCGGCCGGGTCGCGCAGGCGCGGCAGGCCGACCAGCATGTCGCGCTTGACGGTGCCGGGCCGGTAGGTCATCACCACGATGCGGTCGGCCAGGTAGATCGCCTCCTCGATCGAGTGGGTGACGAAGATGATGGTCTTTTTCAGCTCGGCCCAGATGCGCAGCAGCTCGTCCTGCAGGTTGCGCCGGGTCAGCGCGTCGAGCGCGCCGAACGGCTCGTCCATCAGCATGATTGGCGAGTCCAGCGCCAGCACGCGGGCGATCGCCACCCGCTGGCGCATGCCGCCCGACAGGTCTTTCGGATAGCGGCTGCGGAAGTCCTGCAGCGACAGCATGGTGAGCAGCTTGTCGACGGTGGCGGCGATCTGCGCCTTGGGCTGGCCCTTGATCTGCAGGCCGAAGGCGATGTTGTCGGCCACCGTCATCCACGGGAACAGCGCGTATTCCTGGAACACCATGCCGCGCTCCGGGCCCGGCGCGGTGACCAGCTTGCCGTCGGCGCTGATGCTGCCGGACGACGGCGGCGCGAAGCCGGCCACCGCGTTCAGCAGGGTCGACTTGCCACAGCCGGAAGGCCCCAGCAGGCAGACGAACTGCCCCTGCGGGATCTCCAGGTTGATGTCCTTGAGCGCCACCACTTCGCGCTCGGCGGTCTGGAACACCTTGTTCACCTGCGAGATGACGATATGGGAGGCGCTCATTAATTCTCCAGGCCGCGGTGCCAGCGCAGCAGATGGTTATTCAGCTTGTTCATGCCGACGTCGATCGCCAGGCCGATCAGGCCGATGGAAATCATGCCGGCAATGATCTTGTCGGACCAGAAGTACTCGCGCGCCTCCAGGATGCGGAAGCCGAGGCCGTTGTTCACCGCCACCATCTCGGCCACGATCACCACGATGAAGGCGGTGCCGATGCCGATCCGCACGCCGGACAGAATGTAGGGCACGGCGGCCGGCAGGATCACCCGCACGAACATGGTGAAGCCGGAAGCGCCCAGGTTGCGCGCGGCGCGGATGAAGATGCCGTCGACCTGGCGCACGCCGGCGATGGTGTTCATCAGCACCGGGAAGAACGCCCCCAGCGCGATCAGGAAGATGGCCGGCGGATTGCCCAGCCCGAACCACAGCATCGACAGCGGAATATAGGCGATCGGCGGGATCGGCCGCACCATCTGCACCAGCACGTTGAACCAGTCGTAGACGCGGTTGCTCATGCCCATCGCCAGGCCCAGCGGCAGGGCCAGCCCGCCGCCGATCAGGAAACCCACCACCACGCGGTACAGGCTGCTGAGGGAATCGGTGATCAGTTCGCCGGAGACGGCCCAGTGCAGCCAGCTGCCGGCCGCCGGATCGTAGGGCTGCAGCGGCAGCAGGTAGGCCACCCATTTTTCCGCCACCGCCAGCGGCGACGGCAGCACCTGCGGATTGACCCAGCCCAGCGACGCCACCGCCTGCCACAGCGCCACCACCAGCGCCGGCAGCACCAGGCCGATGCCGACCTGGCGCCACGAGGATGTGGCCGCCATTACTTCACGCCCAGCGACTTCTTGGCCGCGTCCAGCAGGTCGGTCTTGACCCAGTCCTTGGCCACCGGCGGCTTGGCCATGCGGCCGACGCCGGTCTTGACCATGACGTCGGTGGTAGTCTGGATGTGCTCGGGCGTGATGTCGTAGCTGTACGGCGAATTGCCGATGGCGTCGTCGAAATCGTCCTTGGTGATCTGGCCCTTGAACACCACCTCGCGCACGTACTTCTCGGCGATGGCCTTGTTGTCGATGAAGGTCTTGGTGGCCTGGACGAAGCAGTTCATGAACTTCTCGGCCAGCGGCCGCTTCTCCTTATAGAACTTCTCGGTCATCACCATGGTGCGCACCGGCTCGCCGATCGGCGTGTCGTAGGGCTTGATGATCTCGGTGCCGAAGCCCTTGTTGATGGCCTGCGAGGATTGCGGCTCGGACTGCATCATGGCGTCGATCTGCTTGCCCAGCAGCGCCTGATTCAAGTCGGCATAGGCCAGGAACACCAGCTGCACATCCTTGCCCGGCTGGTCGGAGACGCTCAGGCCGTTCTGCTGCAGCTCGGCCAGCAGCAGCACTTCCTGGATGCCGCCGCGCGTCACGCCGACCTTCTTGCCTTTCAGTTCCTTGACCGATTTCAGCTTCAGGTCGGCGCGGCTGACCAGCTGCGCGCCGCCCTTGGCGAAGCCGGCCACCACATAGATCGGCGCGCCGCCGGCGCGGCCGGAAATCGCCGCCTCCGAGGCGGTGGTGCCGACATCGAGTTCGCCGGCGATAATCGCCTGCATCACATCCAGGCCCTTGGCGAACACCCGCTCGTCGACCTTGATGCCGCACTTGGGCGCGATTTCCTTGATATACGAGACGGCGCCGTAATGGGCAAATTTCAGGTTGCCGAGCCGGACCACCTCCTGGGCCTGGGCCGGGGCCAACGCGGCGGTCATGACTGCGGCGCTGCAGAGTGCTGCTTGAAGTTTGATCCGTTTCATCCGTCTCTCCTGTATATATTGTTCGGAAATCATACCAAGCGGAATCGTTCTTGCATATCAGCGCATTCCGAGTCTGTGCGATGTTGATCTACGAGCAATAACGCAGGCCTAGCGCGCAGCGGCGGCGCGCAACCGCGCCAGGCGCTCGCTGCTGGGCGGATGGCTGGACAGATAGCCCATGTCGCCGCCCCGCTGCTGCTCCAGCTGTTGCAGGCGGCTGAACACGTCCACCAGCGGCTGCACGCCCAGGCCGTTGTGCAGCATCATGGCCACGGCGTAATCGTCGGCGTCCTGTTCCGCGTCGCGCGAGTATTTCATGTCCAGCAGCAGCGCCGGCGCGGTGGCCATCAGCGCCGACATATCGCCGAACACCAGGCCGGACACCGCCGTCACCACCGAGCCCTGGATCAGCCGGCGCATGCCGTGATGCTCATGCAGATGGCCCAGTTCATGCGCCAGCACCGCCAGCACCGCGGTGTCGTTGTTCAATAGCTGGACCATCTGGTCGGTCAGCACGATGTCGCCGGACGGCAGCGCAAACGCATTCGGGCCGATGCGGCTGCTGCGGAACAGCAGCCGCCAGCCGGGCGCGCCGCCGCGCGGCGGCTGCAGGCTGCGGAAGCGCCCGGTCAGTTCGGCCTGGCGTTGCGGCGACAGCGTGGTCGGCACCAGCAGGCGCTGGTCCATCAGCGCCAGCACGCCGGCGCCCAGCTGCCGCTCGACCCCGGCCGGCAACGCGGCGGCCATGCCGGTCGCCAGCGCCGGCAGCAGATACAGATAGCCCAGCCACAGCAGCGCCACCGTGGCGGCGGCCGCGGCCAGCACCGCGCGCCAGCTTTGCTGCAGCCGCACCACCAGGCTGTCGCGATGACCGGTCTCGTGCAGCAGCCGCGCAAAAGCCTCGTGGTCGTCCACTTCCAGATAGGCGCCGTCGGCAAACGTCACCTTGCGCGCTGCCCCGCGGCTGCGCTCGGAAACCCGCAGCGCATGCAGCGGCTCGCGCCGCTCGGCGTCGCCGCGCAGCACCGCGTGGCCCGCTTCCACGCTCAGCGTGACGTGCTGCAGGCGCGAACTGCGGCCATCGAAATAGCGGGCGGCAACGGCGGTCATGGCTTACATCGACAGGTCAAGATCGAACAGATCGGCCGCGCCCTCGCCGGTGGCGCCGACTTCGTCCTGCGGCGCGGCCAGCACGTCGTCCAGGCTGCCTTCCGGCAGCAGCGCAATCGATTCGATGCGGTAGCGCAGCGTGCGCACGCGCGCAAACGGCAGGAACAGGCCCAGTGTGCAGATCACCGCCAGATAATTGGTGACGGTAATGAAGATCATGCGGCCCCATTGCATGTCGGACTGGAAGCGGTGCTCTTCCAGCCGGGTATGGTTCCACACCAGGTTTTGCAGCATGTTCATGAACAGCGGATACACCAGGAAGAACCAGGCGTAGCCGGCCATGACCACCATGCCGGCTTCGGCCGCGCGCTGCTGGCTGTAGCTGTGGAGGCCGTCGGGCTGATTACCCAGCGACATGATGAGCCAGGTCAGCAGCGCAAAGCCGCCGCCGCCGATCAGCAGCAACAAGCCATACAGCTTGTAGAAATCGCCGACGCCGGCATCGAAGGCAAAGCGCGCATTGCCATAGCGGGCGCTGTTGTGCTGCCAGGCCTTGGCGCGCTGGTGGACGAAGGGCACCGCCAGGCCGGCGGTGACGCCGCTCAGCCACGGCCGCACCATGTAGTTGATGTAGGCGTCGTGGACGTCGCCGGCAAAGCGGAAACGGATGCCGCGATAGCTGGTGTTATGCAGGCGGAACTGCAAGCTCTTCCAGATGAACCAGGGCGAGACCGCCGCCAGCCCGAGGATGGCGACCAAGGCCAGCAGCGGCGAGCTGTGCAGCGTCAGCGCGTAGACGCCGACCAACACCGCCGCCAGCAGACGGCCCTTGAGGATGGCCACGGCATTGCCGTGGTACTCGAAACTGCTGCCGGCCAGTTCGGTGCTCGCATAAAAATACTGGTTGCGGCGCACCTTGGCCCAGGCTGAATAGATGCCGAGCGTGACGATGGTCAGCAACAGGTTGACGATCCAGATACGGAAATACTCGCCGCCTGTGGCGTGAAAGCGCATGCGCTGCGGTTGCTGCTGTTCCATATTCCCCTCTCAGTATGACAATTAAATAGATGATAAGAAGATGCCTGTCATACACTATATTGTCAATGGGAAATTGTACGTTTTTAGCAATACATCAAATGCGTGACTGCCCGGGCGATGCGGTAAAATGGCGGCCATTGTCCGGCCCTGCGGCCGGCGCCACCACCGACTGATCGATCACCATGCTAGATAATCTGACTCAACGCCTCGCCAAGGTCGTCAAGACCATGCGCGGCGAGGCCCGCCTGACCGAAGCCAACACCGCCGAGATGCTGCGCGAAGTGCGCATGGCGCTGCTGGAGGCCGACGTCGCCCTGCCGGCCGTGCGCGACTTCATCGCCCGCGTCAAGGAAAAAGCCCTGGGCGAGGAAGTGATTTCCTCGCTGTCGCCAGGCCAGGCCCTGGTCGGCGTGGTGCAGCGCGAGCTGGCCGCCCTGATGGGCGCCGACCTGGGCCCGGAAGCGGCCCAGCTGAGCTTTGCCCAGCAGCCGCCCGCCATCATCCTGATGGCCGGTCTGCAAGGCGTGGGCAAGACCACCACCGTCGGCAAGCTGGCCAAGTATTTAAAAGAAGAGAAGAAAAAGAAAGTGCTGACCGTGTCGGCCGACGTCTATCGTCCGGCCGCGATCGCCCAGCTGCAATCGGTGACGGCGCAGGTCGGCGCCGACTTCTTCCCGTCGACTGCCCAGGACAAACCGGTCGACATCGCGCTGGCCGCGCTGGACTGGGCCAAGAAGCACTACCACGACGTACTGATCATCGACACCGCCGGCCGCCTCGGCATCGATGAAGAAATGATGAAGGAGATCGCCGCCGTGCACGGCGCGGTCAAGCCGATCGAAACCCTGTTCGTGGTCGACGCCATGCTGGGCCAGGACGCCATCAACACCGCCAAGGCCTTCAACGACGCGCTGCCGCTGACCGGCATCGTGCTGACCAAGCTGGACGGCGACTCGCGCGGCGGCGCCGCGCTGTCGGTGCGCCACATCACCGGCAAGCCGATCAAGTTTGCCGGCGTCTCGGAAAAGCTGGACGGCCTGGAAGCCTTCGATCCGACCCGCATGGCCAACCGCGTGCTGGGCATGGGCGACATCCTCGCCCTGGTGGAAGAAGCGCGCAAGGGCGTGGACGCCAAGGCCGCCGCCGACCTGGCCGCCAAGGTCAAGTCGGGCGGCAAGTTCGACATGAACGACTTCAAGGCGCAACTGGGCCAGATGAAGAAAATGGGCGGCATGGCCAGCCTGGTCGACAAGCTGCCGGCGCAGTTCCAGCAGGCCGCCGGCAACGCCAACATGGACCAGGCCGACAAGCAGGTGCGGCGCATGGTCGGCATCATCGACTCGATGACCCCGGCCGAACGCGCCAAGCCGGAGCTGATCAAGGCCACCCGCAAGCGCCGCATCGCGGCCGGCGCCGGCGTGCAGGTGCAGGAGGTCAACCGCATGCTGAACCAGTTCGAGCAGATGCAGACCATGATGAAAAAGCTGTCGGGCGGCGGCATGATGAAGATGATGCGCTCGATGAAGGGCATGATGCCGGGCCTGCGCTAAGCCGGGCAAAAGCCCCGGTTTACGCCCCTGGAAGGTGCGTGCGCGCCCGGAAGCCCGCGTTTACGTGGTGTTTCCGGGAAAAAACGCGAAAAACACTTGCGTACTGGTTAAATCCCCACCAATATTAGCCGGTGCGATCAATTGCGCAATTTTCCATGTGTTCGTTAAGGAGGCTCGAATATGGCAACAGCCAAAAAAACCCCAGCAGCACCCGCTAAGAAGCCTGCGGCCAAACCGGCCGCGAAGAAAGCAGCAGCACCAGCAAAAGCAGCAGCGAAACCAGCAGTGAAAAAAGCAGCACCCGCAGCACGCAAGCCGAACGCCGCCTTCATGAAAGCGTTGACGCCATCCGCCTCGCTGGCCGCGATCGTCGGCGCCGCGCCTCTGCCGCGCACCGAGGTGACCAAAAAAGTGTGGGACTACATCAAAAAATTCGACCTGCAAGATCCGGCCAACCGCCGCAACATCAATGCCGACGATAAGCTGAAAGCCGTTTTCGGCGGCAAAGCCCAGGTTTCCATGTTCGAAATGACCAAGCTCATTTCCGACCACCTGAAATAAGCGTTCAGCGCTGACGAAAAAAAACCGGGATCTTCCCGGTTTTTTTATTTCCAGTTATTCCACGCGGCCAGCACCGCGTTCGGGTAGTCCGGCTTGCCGCGGCTGCCGTTGTAGCGGCCCAGCGCCAGGTACAGATTGCCCGCCTCCATGTCCAGGTACATGCGCAGGATCGAGCAGCCATAGCGCAGATTGGTCTGCATATTGAACAGCGCGCTGCGGTTGCGGTCGCCGATCACATTGGTCCAGAACGGCATCACCTGCATGTAGCCGCGCGCGCCGACCAGCGACACCGCGTACTTGCGGTAGGCCGACTCCACCTGGATCAGGCCCAGCACCATGCCCGGATCGAGCCCGGCGCGGCGCGCCTCGTACCAGACGGTGGCCAGGAATTCGTTGCGGGTCTGGTCGTCCGGCAGCTTGCGCTTGAGCCGGTAGGACATGGTCTCCAGCCAGTTCTGGTAGCGCGCCTGGTCGGACGGATTGCGGAAGCTGGGCGTCGGCGGCGTCGCGTCCTTGATCGCGTTCGACAGCGCCAGCCGCACCGAGTCGGCCAGCGCTTCCTCCTTCTGGTTGCCGGCCAGCGCCAGCGGCGCGGCCGCGGCCAAGGCCAGCGACGTCGCCGCCGCCAGCACCGTCCGGCGCAACAGCGCGGTCATCACTGCGCCATCTTGCCTTTGATGAAGGCCAGCACCTCGGCCACCGGCACGGCGGTCGCTTCGGTATCGCGGCGGCCCTGGTATTCCAGGTTGCCTTCCTTCAGGCCGCGGTCGCCGATCACCACGCGGTGCGGCACGCCGATCAGTTCCCAGTCGGCGAACATCTGGCCCGGACGGGCGCCACGGTCGTCGAGGATGACGTCGATGCCGGCCGCGACCGCGTCGGCGTACAGCTGCTCGGCGGCCTGCTTGACCGCTTCGCTGCGGTCCATGCCCATCGGGCACAGCACCAGCTCGAACGGCGCCAGCGAGGTCGGCCAGATGATGCCCTTGTCGTCGAAGTTCTGCTCGATGGCGGCGCCCAGGATGCGCGTCACGCCGATGCCGTAGCAGCCCATCTGCAGCGGCGCCGGCTTGCCGTTTTCATCGAGGAAGGTGGCCTTCATCGCTTCCGAGTAGGCGGTGCCCAGCTGGAACACGTGGCCCACTTCGATGCCGCGCTCGATCGCCAGCACGCCCTGGCCGTCCGGCGAGGCGTCGCCTTCGACCACGTTGCGCAGGTCCAGCACCAGGTCCGGCTCGGCGCAGTCGCGGCCCCAGTTGGCGCCGGTGTAGTGGTAGCCGGCGTCGTTGGCGCCGCAGACGAAGTCGGCCATGTTGGCGACCGTGCGGTCGGCCACCACGGTGACCGGGCCAAGGGTGCCGATCGGGCCCAGGTAGCCCGGCACGCAGCCGTAGACTTCCAGGATCTCGGCCTCGGTCGAGAAGCGGTGCGCGGCCAGGCCCGGCACCTTGCCGACCTTGACTTCGTTCAGTTCGTGGTCGCCACGCAACAACAACATGAAATACTGTTTAGCTGGTTTGCCATCGGTTTCGCTCTCGACGGTCAGCGCCAGCGTCTTGACGGTCTGCGCCAGCGGCAGCTTGAGCTGCTCGGCCACCAGCTCGCACTTGGTGGCGTTCGGCGTGGCCACCTTGGTCAGCGCCTGCGTGGCGGCCGGACGGCTGGCGTTGACCGGCAGCGCCTCGGCCGCTTCCATGTTGGCGGCGTAGTCCGAGGTCGGGCAGTACACCAGCGCATCCTCGCCGGTGCTGGCGATGACGTGGAATTCGTGCGAGCCGGTGCCGCCGATGGCGCCGTTATCGGCTGCTACCGCACGGAACTTCAAACCGAAGCGGTTGAAAATACGGGTATAGGCGTCATACATGATCTTGTACGAAGCCTGCATGCCGGCCAGGTCGCGGTCGAACGAGTACGCATCCTTCATGGTGAACTCGCGGCCGCGCATCAGGCCGAAGCGTGGACGGCGTTCGTCGCGGAATTTGGTCTGGATGTGGTAAAAATTCAACGGAAGTTGACGGTACGATTTAATTTCCGAACGGACAACATCGGTGATCACTTCCTCGGCGGTCGGCTGGAAGGCGAACTCGCGGCCGTGGCGGTCCTTGATGCGCAGCAGTTCGGCGCCCATCTTGTCCCAGCGGCCGGTTTCTTGCCACAGCTCGGCAGGCTGGATCAGGGGCATCAACAGCTCGACGGCGCCCGATTGGTTCATTTCTTCGCGCACGATCGCTTCGACCTTGCGGATGATTTTCAGACCCATCGGCATATAGGTGTAGATGCCGGAACCGAGCCGTTTGATCATGCCGGCGCGCATCATTAACTGATGGCTGACGATCTCGGCATCGGAAGGCGCTTCTTTAAGCGTGGAAATAAAAAAACGTGAGGCGCGCATACGGTGAATTCTTTTTAAAAAGAGAGAGTTATAATCAACCTAATTTTAAAGGATTAGCTGGCTGATGCATCCATACTTTATACAAATGCGTTCAAATCAGGGCCCTCCGGCGGTTTTCGTACCCCGAAAACCGGTCCGGCGTGCCTTTTTGTGGGCAAAAATATAAGACAGGAGCTCGGCCGCAGAAAGTTTGAGGTGCAATATGCTCGATCGTGAAGGGTTCCGGCCCAACGTCGGCATCATCCTGCTGAACGCCCAGAACGAGGTGTGGTGGGGCAAGCGGGTGCGCGAGCACTCATGGCAATTTCCGCAAGGCGGCATCAAATATGGGGAGACGCCGGAGCAGGCTATGTATCGCGAGCTGGAAGAGGAAATCGGTCTGCGGGCCGAGCACGTCAAGATTGTCGGTCGCACCCGCGACTGGCTGCGCTATGAGGTGCCGGACCATTTCATCAAGCGGGAAATCCGCGGCCACTACCGTGGCCAGAAGCAGATCTGGTTCCTGTTGCGGATGTGCGCGCGCGATAACGACGTCAACCTGCGCCTGACCGACCACCCGGAATTCGACGCCTGGCGCTGGCACGACTACTGGGTGCCGCTGGACGTGGTGATCGAGTTCAAGCGCGAGGTCTACCAGCGCGCCTTGCAGGAATTGTCGCGCTTCCTGACCTGGCCGGCCAACGGCCACGACCGCCGGCACCACGGTTCGCGCTATCTGCGCCAGCCGCATGCGCCGCGCGCCGCCACGGCCGCGCCCGCGGCGGCGGCGCTGGAAACCGCCAACGCCGACTGCGGCTGCGCCGACAAGCCGGACCCCGGCAAAGACGGCGGCTGATGCAAAAAAGCGGGACAGTCCGACTGTCCCGCTTTTTTTACGTACAATGGCGGCCTATGTTCAATCCTTCTTCCGACGATGTCCGCCGCTTCTTCTGCGAAGCCTACCGCAAGCAGCGCGCCCACGACATCCTGACCCCGATCGAAACCATGGCGGCCGACTGGATCCGCCACCATCCCGAATACCACGAGGTGCTGGCGGACGTGGAGACGGCGCTGACGCGCGACTACCAGGTCGAAGGCGCGCAGGCCAATCCCTTCCTGCATTTGTCGATGCACCTGTCGATCGACGAGCAGATCTCGATCGACCAGCCGCCCGGCATCCGCGCGCTGGCGACCGAGCTGACGCTCAAGCTGGACGACGCCCACGCGGCGCAGCACGTGATCATGGACTGCCTGGGCGAGATGATCTGGAACGCCCAGCGCAACGGCACCCCGCCCGACGGCGTCGCCTACATCGAAGCCATCAAGCGCCGGCTGTAATCATCCGTGTAACCCGGGGTCAGGTCCCTCATTTCTACACGAGCTCTGCCGTAGCCAAAGCTACGGCAGAGCTCGTGTAGAAATGAGGGACCTGACCCCGGAGTTTTAGCGGTGGGTGGCCAGGTTGCCCGGCAGGCTGTGCAGGTAGGCCGCCAGGTCCTTGATGTCCTGGTCGCTCAACGGCTTGACCTGGCCGGTCATGATGGCGTTGCTGCGGCCGTTGGGGGCGTCGCCGCGCTTGTAGGCTTTCAGCGCGTGTTCCAGGTAATCCTTGTGCTGGCCGGCCAGCTTCGGATAGCTGGGGTCGATCGGCGTGTTGAAATCCTTGCCGTGGCAGCTGAAGCAGGCGTATTTCTCGGTCAGCGCCTTGCCGGCGTCGAGGTTGCCGGCCGCCTGCGCGGCGCCGGCGAGCAGGGCCAGGCCCACGGTGGCGATCAGTTTGTGCATGAACTCGGTCCTCATTTCGGGTCGGCAGTGCGGGTCTGCTGCGAATAGAACGCCGCCACGTCGGCGATGTCCTGGTCGCTCAGGCTGGCGGCGATGCCGCGCATCGACGGGTGCTTGCGCTCGCCCTTCTTGTAGGCCTGCAGCGCGCTCTCGATGTACTTGGCCGACTGGCCGCCGATCATCGGCACCGGGAACACTTCGGGAAAGGTGGCTTTGTAGCCGGGGATGCCATGGCAGCCGATACACATTTCAATCTTGGCTTTGGCGTTCTGGGCATTGCCCACAACTTCCGCAGCGACGGCGACGTGGGCGATGCCTGCGAGCACGAGGAGTGCGGTGAGTTTTTTCATGGTGTCTCTAAGTAAGTAATCGGATACTGCGATCTCGGATACTTCTACCACGGAGTCAATTCTATTGACTTTTGCTCTATAAGTGCAGGGATTCTAACCTAAGTATTTTTTATAAACAACACAAGCACCCTGCCGTATCGAGCACCCGCTCTAGCGTTTCCTTTTATACTGTTTGCTCTTTCTCTTCCCGGATCGCCCACCATGCACGCACGTTTTGAAGGTTCCGACCAGTACGTCGCCACCGCCGACCTGAAACTGGCCGTCAACGCCGCCCTCACCCTGCAACGCCCGCTGCTGATCAAGGGCGAGCCGGGCACCGGCAAGACCATGCTGGCCGAGGAAGTGGCGGCCGCGCTGAACATGCCGCTGATGCAGTGGCACATCAAGTCGACCACCAAGGCGCAGCAGGGCCTGTACGAGTACGACGCCGTCTCGCGCCTGCGCGACTCCCAGCTCGGCGACGAGCGCGTGCGCGACATCCACAACTACATCGTCAAGGGCGTGCTGTGGCAGGCCTTCACGGCGCCCGAGCCGGTGGTGCTCTTGATCGATGAAATCGACAAGGCCGACATCGAGTTCCCCAACGACCTGCTGCGCGAACTCGATCGCATGGAGTTCTACGTCTACGAGACGCGCGAGATGGTGCAGGCCAAGCACCGCCCGCTGGTGATCATCACCTCCAACAACGAGAAGGAGCTGCCGGACGCCTTCCTGCGCCGCTGCTTCTTCCACTACATCAAGTTCCCCGACCGCGACACCATGCGGCAGATCGTCCAGGTGCACTACCCGCACCTGAAGCAGGAACTGCTGGCGCAGGCGCTGCAGACCTTCTACGAGGTGCGCGAGGTTCAGGGCCTGAAGAAAAAGCCGTCGACCTCGGAATTCCTCGACTGGCTCAAGCTCTTGATGGCGGAAGACATTCCGCCGGAAGCGCTGCGCAGCCAGGACCAGAAAGCCATCGTGCCGCCGCTGCACGGCGCGCTGCTGAAGAACGAACAGGACATCCACCTGTTCGAACGCCTGGTCGCCATGGCGCGCCACAACCGATGAACACCATCCTGCCCACCACGCTGGAACTGCACGGCGTGCGCCTCGAACCGCTGGGCGCCCACCACGCCGACGGCCTGCGCGCGGCCGCCGCCGACGGCGAGCTGTGGAACCTGCGCGTGACCTCGGTGCCGGCGCCGGAGCAGGTGGACGCCTACATTCGCAAGGCCATCGAGCAGCGCCCCACCCGGCTGGCGTTTGCCGTGATCGACAGCGCCAGCGGTACGCTGGTCGGCACCACCAGCTACCACGACATCGTCGCCGACATCGGCCGCCTGGAGATCGGCTACACCTGGTACGCCAAAAGCCGCCAGCGCAGCCACGTCAACACCACCTGCAAGCTGCTGCTGATGACGCACGCCTTCGAGACCGTCGGCGCGGCGCTGGTCGGCCTGCGCACCGATAACTTCAACCACGCCTCGCAGGCCGCCATCGAACGCCTCGGCGCCAGGAAGGACGGCGTGCTGCGCCACCACGCGCTGCGCCGCGACGGCACCGTGCGCGACACCGTCATGTACAGCATCACGGCCGGCGAGTGGCCGGAGATCAAGGCGCACCTGCGCTACAAGCTGGCCCGGCACGGAACCGTCTGACATGCTGATCGATTTCTTCTTCACGCTGAAAGACGCGAAAATCCCGGTGACGATCAAGGAATTCCTGACGTTGCTGGAGGCGATGCAAAAGCAGGTCATCACCACCTCGCTGGACGACTTCTACTACCTCGCGCGCCTGACGCTGGTGAAGGACGAAGCCCACTTCGACAAGTTCGACCGCGCCTTCGGCCTGTACTTCAAGGGCATCAGCGCGGTGTTCGACGACCACGGCAGCGTGCCGCTGGACTGGCTGGTGCAGCGCATGAAGCGCGAGCTGACGCCGGAGCAGATCGCAGCGCTGGAAAAATTCGGCTACGACAAGCTGATGGACCGCCTCAAGGAGCTGCTCAAGGAGCAGCAGGCACGCCACGAGGGCGGCAACAAGTGGATCGGCACCGGCGGCACCTCGCCCTTCGGCCACGGCGGCACCAATCCCGAGGGCGTGCGCATCGGCGGCAAGGGCGGCAACCGCAGCGCCGTCAAGGTGTGGGAGGCGCGCAGCTACCAGGACTACGACGGCGAGCGCGAAATCGGCACCCGCAACATCAAGGTGGCGCTGCGCCGGCTGCGCAAGTTCGCGCGCCAGGGCGCGGCCGAGGAACTGGCGCTGGACGACACCATCCGCGCCACCGCCAGCAACGCCGGCTACCTCGACATCAAGATGCAGCCTGAGCGCAAGAACAACATCAAGGTGCTGATGCTGTTCGACGTCGGCGGCACCATGGACGACCACATCGAGCGCACCGAGGAGCTGTTCTCGGCCGCCAAGACGGAGTTCAAGAACATGGAGTTCTTCTACTTCCACAACTGCGTGTACGACTACATGTGGAAGAACAACCGCCGGCGCCATGCCGAGCGCTTCCCGACCTGGGACATCCTGCGCAAATACCCGCCCGACACCAAGCTGATTTTCGTCGGCGACGCCACCATGAGTCCCTACGAAATCCTGCAGCCGGGCGGCTCGGTCGAATACAACAACGAGGAAGCCGGCAGCACCTGGCTGGCGCGCTTCACCAGCGCCTTCCCGAAATTCGTGTGGCTGAATCCCGAGCCGGAAAACATCTGGCCGTACCGCCAGTCGGTGTCCATCATGCGCCAGTTGATGAACAACCGCATGTTCCCGCTGACCATGGACGGCCTGGAACGGGCCATGCGCACCCTCAGCAAGTAGCCGCTGGCGAGGTTTCATTGAAGACAAGTTCGTTAAAAACCAGTCCATAAATGAAACAAATTGCTACAAATATCAAGTTGTAGTACGGTCGTTCAGCCCTTAGCCTGACGTTATGTCCACCTTGTTCTCATTCCATCGCCTGGCGGCCCGCCTGGGCGCGGCGAACCGGCGCTACGTCGCCGGCGGCGCCCTGCTGCTGCTGTGTTTGTTGTTCCTGCTCGATATCGGCAGCGGCACATCGATTTCCTTCAGTCCCTTCTACACGCTGCCGGTGGTGCTGGTTGCCTGGCGCCTGGGGCGCGGCGCCACCACCCTGGCGGTGCTGGGCGCAAGCGCGGCGCGCGTCGCCGATTTCTACCTGAGCCGCCAGCACGACAGCGCCACCATGCTGGTCTACGATTTGCTGCAAAGCGCGGCCGGCTATGGCCTGGTGGCGCTGCTGGCATGGGAGGGCCGGATGCTGGTCGAGCGCACCGCCCGCCATGCCCAGAATTTCCGCCGCAAGGTGCGCCGCGAACGCCATCAGCGCCGGCTGAAGGCGAGCATCCGCCGCGCCGTGGTCGACGACGTGCCGACGATTATCCAGCTGACCAACAGCGGCGGCGAGAGCGGCGCCTTCGACCAGACCGTGATGGACGCCGTGCGCCAGGCGGCGCTGACCGCCACCTTCAGCCAGGGCATCATCGACGGCGCCGCCACCCGCGATTTGTGGAGCGGCGGCCAGAGCACGGTGCCGATCGAGTTCTGGGTATCGGAGCTCGACGGCCAGGTGGCGGCCTACATGATGGTGCTGGGCGTGGACGGCAACAAGGGTCCCGAGCGCGAGCTGCACGCGGTGGCGGTGGCGCCGGCCTTCCGCGGCAGCGGCATCGGTTCGGCGATGGTGAATTTCTTCTGCACCGTCTACCAGCAGCGCCGGCTGGTGGCCGCCAGCAAGGCCGGCTCGCAAATGGCCGATATGCTGGCACGCCGCAGCTTCCAGACGGTCGCCAACGACAAGGGCTACCAGATCATGGCGCGCGACTAGCCGCCGATCCGGGGTCAGTTCTGCCAATCGCACACGGACTCATGTACCAATGGCAGAACTGACCCCGGTTTACGGCAGTTGCAGGCGGTAGCCGACGGCGGTTTCGGTCAGCAGGTAGCGCGGCTGGGTGGGATCGGCTTCCAGCTTGTGGCGCAGGTGGCCCATGTAGATGCGCAGGTAGTGGCCGTTTTCCGATTGCGACGGCCCCCACACGGCGCGCAGCAGCTGCGGGTTGGTCATCACGCGGCCGGCGTTGGCCACCAGGACCGCCAGCAGCCGGTATTCGGTCGGCGTCAGGTGCACATTCTCGCCGCCGCGCGTCACGCGCCGGTTCTGCAAATCGACCGCGACGTCGCCGAACCGCACCAGCCCACTATTGTCGGCGGCCGGCTGGCGCTGGCGGCGCAAGGTGGCGCGCACCCGCGCCAGCAGTTCGCCGACGCCGAACGGCTTGGTCAGATAGTCGTCGGCGCCGGCGTCCAGCGCGCGGATCTTGTCGGCTTCGTTGACCCGCGCCGACAGCACGATCACCGGCACCGACGACCATTTGCGCAGGTCGATGACGAAGTCGATGCCGTCGCCGTCGGGCAGGCCGAGGTCGAGCACGATCAGGTCGGGCTTGCGCGTGCCGGCGTCGATCAGGCCCCGTTGCAGGCCGGGCGCTTCGAACACCTGCCATCCCTCTTCTTCCAGCGCGGCGCGCACGAAGCGGCGGATCTGCGGTTCGTCTTCGACCAGCAGGGCGGTCGGCGCGGTGTTGTCACTCATGTTGTTCCTCTTCCGGCATGGCCGGCGGTGTGCCCAGCGGCAGCGTGAAGGTGAAGGCGGCGCCGCCCAGCGCCGAGGCCGTGGCGCCGCTGCCGGCGCTGATGCGGCCGCCGTGCGCTTCGACGATGGCGCGGCAGATCGCCAGCCCCAGGCCGACGCCCGGCTTGGCCGATTCGCGCTCGCCGCGGGTGAATTTTTCAAACAGCGCTTCTTCGCGGCCCGGCGGCAGGCCCGGGCCGTCGTCGGCCACCGTGATGTTGATCCAGGCGCCGTGCAGCGCGGCGCTGATGGCGATGCGGGCGCCCGGCGGCGTGTACTTGGCGGCGTTTTCCAGCAGGTTGGCCAGCACCCGTTCGATCAGCACGGCGTCGTAGCGCAGCAGCGGCAGGTCCGGCGGCAGCCGCGTGCTGACCTGGTGGTCTTTGAGTTGCGGCGCGCTGGCGCGCAGGGCGCTGCCGACCACTTCTTCCAGCGGCTGCCATTGCAGGTTGAATTTGACTTCGCCGCTCTGGATGCGCGCCATGTCGAGCAGGTTGGCCACCATGGTGCTCATGCGCAGCGCTTCGTCGTGCAGCGCGGTGGCGTCGGCCAGCTGGGCGGCACTGAGCGCGGGACGCGAGCCGGCCAGCGCTTCGGACAGGCCGACCAGCGATGTCAGCGGCGTGCGCAGGTCGTGCGACAGCGCCGCCAGCAGCGAGTTGCGCAGCCGTTCGGATTCCATGCTGACCAGCGCGTGCTGCGCGACGTCGATGTAGTGCACCCGCTCCAGCGCGATGGCGGCCAGCGCGGCGAAGGTGTCGAGCTGCTGGCGCTGTTCCGGGATCAGGATCCAGCGCCGCTGCGCCGGTTCGATTGCCAGCACGCCGCGCGTGCGCATCGGCGCCTGCAGCGGCAGGTAGAAGATCCGGCTGGCCGGCAGCGTGCCGGTGCCCAGGCCGGCCGGCTCGGCGCGGTCGTAGGCCCATTGGGCGATGCCGAGATCGATCGCCGACTGGTGCGCGCGGCTGGCGCTGTCGTGCGCGCCGGCGGCCGGCGCCAGCAGGCGGCCGTCGGCGTCCGGCAGCAGCAGCGTGGCGCGGGCGCGGAAGGCGCGCTGGATGACGCTTTGGGTGGTGTCGAAGATCTGTTCGGTCTGCAGGGCGCCGGACAGTTCGCGGGCGAATTCGTACAGCGCCCGCGAGCGCCGTTCGCGGTGCGCCGCCACCCGCGCCTGGAAGCGCAGGTCGGCCGTCAGGTGGCCGGTGATCAGGCCCACCGCCAGCATGACGACGAAGGTGATCAGGTACTGGAAGTCGGTCACGGCGAAGGTGAAGCGCGGCGCCACGAAGAAGAAGTCGAAGCAGGCCACGCTGACGCAGGTCGCCATCACCGACGGGCCGCGGCCGAAGCGCACCGCCACCAGCACCACCACCAGCAGGAACAGCATGGCGATGTTGGCCAGGTCGAGCCAGGCCAGCATCGGCGTGGCCGCCAGCGCGGTGGCGATGCTGGCCGCCGCCGCGACGATGTAGCCGGTGGCGCGCCGGCGCTTGCCCGCCCCTCCCGGCCCGCCAGCCGCATCGCCGGCGGGCCGGGAGGGG
>NZ_WKJL01000091.1 GCF_009674565.1 Duganella aquatilis | reverse complement strand
GCGGATCAAAGCTTGTTTGCTAGCTCCCCGCAGCTTATCGCAAGCTACTACGTCCTTCATCGCCTGTAATCGCCAAGGCATCCGCCATGTGCACTTATTCACTTGTCCCTATAACCTTGACGGCTATAAGTCTAAGCATTTACTACTTTGTGATGATGAGTTTTACTACCCTAAGTGTGTAATTTCTTACACGCTTAAATAAAAC
>NZ_WKJL01000090.1 GCF_009674565.1 Duganella aquatilis | reverse complement strand
AGCAGGGGGTCGTCGGTTCGATCCCGTCATCCTCCACCACCTGTTTTTACGTAAGCCTTGAGGTTTAGGTAAAAGCAGTATCGTTCTTTAACAATCTGGAAGAAGTAAAGTTTTATTTAAGCGTGTAAGAAATTACACACTTAGGGTAGTAAAACTCATCATCACAAAGTAGTAAATGCTTAGACTTATAGCCGTCAAGGTTATAGGGACAAGTGAATAAGTGCACATGGCGGATG
>NZ_WKJL01000008.1 GCF_009674565.1 Duganella aquatilis | reverse complement strand
AGTAATGCCACGTCAATCACTCCGATCCCCTACTCATTCAGATAAGTAGGATTGTGTGCTAAACGTGGGTCAATTTTCGATGCAAATTATGCGGCTAAGTGGGTCAGTTTTCGGTGCAAATCAACACGCAGAATTTATTTTGACTACAGATATGCCCAAACTGTCTTACGAACAGACCGAGCCTCTGCTGGAGCTTGTGGATAATCTTCTCAAGAAAGTCGACGGGTCGTCAAAAGAAAAGCTCGCTTCTATTCTAAAGCGCGAACGCGATGGTAAATCGAAACAACGCCTTGGAAAAAACTAAGGATTTGGATGGGATGCTGGCGGCGATGAGGGACAACAATCCCTACAAAGAATAGTTTAAGCCGCACGAAGCAATTGCAGACACTTTTGACTCAAATCAAAAATCTGTGAAAAATTTTTAAGCAAGGATGTCGCCATAAACGCCGAATTCAAGCTTTAAGACCGATTCGCTTCGCAGCGAGCGAGATAATAAATGCTGCAGTGGCACAATACAACGACGGAATCTGGCACAATTTTGGCAGAGTGACACTGCTCTTTATTGCAGAATAACGCACTACATTGCACAAGCTAAGTATTTGATTTTATAGAGAATATATGGTGCGGCTGGCGGGGATCGAACCCACGACCCTTGGCTTCGGAGGCCAATACTCTATCCACTGAGCTACAGCCGCGACAGGGGGATGCGCTAACGCGTGCCGTAGGATACCGTTTTTATCGGGAGCCGTCCATGGGCCAGTGTCGTTTTAGACATGTTTGCGTTTCCTTCGCGGCATTCTTGTGTCTATAATCACCCGTTTGGTGAAGGTTTTACAAGGCAGCTGCTGATCAACTCTTCGCGCCACCCGGCTTGAATTTAGTCTCTTAAGGAAATCATGAGCGACGCACACAACGAACAAGAATCTCTTATCCGCACTCCCAAGCAGCTCGTAGTCGCCGTCGTCGGCTTCTTCGCAGTCACTATTCTCGGCATCATCCTGCTGGTTCAATACGTCACCACCACCAAGCTGACCGGCGCCGGTTCCAACAGCCAGGCGCCGGAAGAAGTGGCGGCGCGCATCGCGCCTGTAGCCAACGAAGGCTACACGCTGAAAGACGCCAACGGCCCGAAAGTGCTGCAGACCGGCGAAGCGGTCTACAACGTGACCTGCGTGGCCTGCCACGGCACCGGCGCCGCCGGCGCACCGAAGTTCGGCGACGCCGGCGCATGGAGCGCGCGTATCGCCCAGGGTTATGACACCATCGTCAAGCACGCGATCGAAGGCCTGCGCGCGATGCCGGCCAAGGGCGGCAACCCGGATCTCGACGACGTCGAAGTGGCGCGCGCGGTGGTCTACATGGCCAACAATGGCGGCGCCAAGTTCAAGGAACCGGAAGTGCCGGCGGCCGCCGCGGCTTCCGCCTCCGCTGCTGCCGCGCCAGCTGCGTCGGAGCCACCGAAGTAAGCTGCGCTTGCCTTCAATAAAAAACCGGCCCTCGCGGCCGGTTTTTTATTAGCTGCACAGACCGTAGGCTTTGCGGTCCGCGAAATAGCGGTAGGTGAAGGTGCGCATCGGATATTTGTGCAGCGCGATCTCGAACGCCGGCGGCGTCAGGTCGAAACGCTCCGGCAGTTTTTCCGTCACGCGCAGGCGCACGCGCCAGATGGTTTCCTCGCCGGTGGCGCCGGCGATCAGCATGTCCGGCACTTTCGGAATCGCTTCGACGATTTCGGCCGGCGAGTTGGTGGTGCGCTGGTAGAAGGTCACCAGTTTGGCGTTGGCGATCACCGGGCCTTTCGGCTGGGTGACGTTGTAGTCGCGGGTCTGGAACAGCGCACGCTCGCCGCGCGGCACCAGGTAGACGAAGGTGAACTCGGCGCCGCCATCGGGCAGCGTCACCGGCGGCGTGGTCGACACGCTGATGCCGCGCGGCAGCTCGAAGCGCGAACCCTCCTGCCACGCCTTGCACTCCGGCGTCTTGGCCATGTACAGATCGACAGGCGTATAGGAATCGCCGCAGGCGCTCAACAGCAGCGGCAGGACAAGGGAAGATGCGACGTAACGCAAACGCATGATGGCTGGCTTCTTGAATGGACAAGCCGCTAGTATAACCGGGGTCAGTTCTGCCAATCGCACACGGGCTCAACTACGCTGTAGTTGAGCCCGTGTGCGATTGGCAGAACTGACCCCGGATGAAAAAAGGCCGCATCGCTGCGGCCTTTGCTTTCATTGCGATGTCACCGCATTACCACATGATCACGCGGTCTTTGGGCGCCAGGTACATCTTGTCGCCTGGCTTGACGCCGAAGGCGTCGTAGAAGCCCGGCTGGTTGCGCATCGGGCCGTTGGCGCGGAACTGGCCTGGCGAGTGCGGGTCGGTCTTGATCTGCTGGATCTGCGCCGCTTCACGCATCTTCAGGCGCCACACTTGCGCGAAGCCCATGTAGAAGCGCTGGTCGCCGGTCAGGCCGTCGATCACCGGCGCCTTCTTGCCGTGCAGCGACAGCTTGTAGGCCTTGTAGGCGATCGCCACGCCGCTGTTGTCGGCAATGTTCTCGCCCAGGGTCAGTTCGCCGTTGACGTGGTAGCCAGGCAGCGGGCTGAACTCGTTGTACTGCTCGACCAGCATCTTGGTCTTGGCCGCGAACGCCTTGTGGTCGGCGGCGGTCCACCAGTCGCGCAGATTGCCGTCGCCGTCGTACTGGGCGCCCTGGTCGTCGAAGCCGTGGCTGATTTCGTGGCCGATCACGCCGCCGACAGCGCCGTAGTTGACCGCGTCATCCGCGTCGAAATTAAAGAACGGCGCCTGCAGGATCGCTGCCGGGAACACGATTTCGTTCATCTCCGGGTTGTAGTAGGCGTTGACGGTTTGCGGCGTCATGCCCCATTCGTCGCGGTCGATCGGTTTGCCCAGCTTGTTCAGTTCCTTGTTGTAGTCGAACTGGCGCGAACGCAGCACGTTGCCGACCAGGTCATCCTTGCTGGTGGTCAGCGCCGAGTAGTCGCGCCATTTGTTCGGGTAGCCGATCTTGTAGGTGAACTTGGCCAGCTTGGCTTGCGCCTGCTTCTTGGTGGCCGGCGTCATCCAGTCCAGCTTGTCGATGCTGGTCTTGTAGGTGGCCAGCAGGTTCTTCACCATCTCTTCCATGCGCGCCTTGCGGTCGGCCGGGAAGTATTCCGCCACGTACAGTTTGCCGATGGCTTCCCCCAGTGCGTTCTGGGTCACGGACACGCCGCGCTTCCAGCGTGGACGCTGCTCGGTCACGCCGCTCAGCACGGTGCCGTAGAAGGCGAAGTTCTCATCGACGAAGGCTTTGTTCAGGTAAGCCGCGTTGGTGCGCAGCAGCTGCCATTGGAAGTAGGCCTTCAACGTGTCCAGCGGCGTGCTGTCCAGCAGCGCGGTCATGCCTTTCAGGTAGCTTGGCTGGCTGACGATCACGTAGCTGACCTTGCCGGCGACGCCGGCGTCGGTCAGGTAGGCGTTCCAGTCGTAACCTGGCGCCACGTCGTTCAGCTTGGCGATGTCGACCTTGTTGTAGGCCTTGATCGGATCGCGCAGTTCGACCTTGGTCCATTGCAGCTTGGCCAGTTCGGTTTCAAACGCGACGATGGCGTGGGCGGTTTCCGCGCCGTGGGCATCGCCCGCCAGCGTCAGGATTTTCGCCACGTGCAGTTCGTACTTGGCCAGGATGTCGGCCAGTTTCTTGTCGTCCGCTTTCAGGTAGTAATCGCGGTCCGGCAGGCCCAGGCCGTCCTGCGAGATGTCGGCCACGTACTTGGTCGAATCCTTGTTGTCCTGGTGGATGCCGTAGCCGTAAGGCGCGGTCACGCCGATCTGGTTGAAGTGCGAGATCAGTTGCGGCAGCTGTTTCTTGTCGTTCAGCGCGGCGATCTTGGCCAGTTCCGCGTTCAGCGGCGTCAGGCCCAGTTGCTCCAGCCGGGCTTCGTCCATGAAGCTGGCGTAGAAGTCGCCGATGCGCTGCGCTTCCGGACCGCCGGCCTTGTTGCTGGCGGCGCCTTCGATGATCGCGCGCAGTTGCGGCTGGATATCGTCATTCAGTTTGGCGAAGCTGCCCCAGCTCGATTTGTCGGCCGGGATTTCGGTCGTCGCCAGCCACTTGCCGTTCATGTGGGTGAACAGATTGTCCTGCACCCGCACCGACGGATCGATGTACTCGGTGGCGATGCCGGAGACGGGTTTCTTGACTTCCTTGGCGCTGGCCGGAGCGGTGCTTTTGGCAGTGTCCGCGGCGCCTGCCAGGCCTGCGATCAGGCTCAGCATCAATGCACTTACGAGATGACGTTTCACGAGTTATCCTTCTACTATATTAAGTGAAGGCCCATTGCTCACATGGGCCGAACTGCTTTTATATCACATCACCACATGATGACGCGGTCTTTCGGCGCCAGGTACATCTTGTCCCCCGGCTTGACGCCAAAGGCTTCGTAGAAGCCCGGCTGGTTGCGCACCGTGCCGTTGGCGCGGAACTGATCCGGCGAGTGCGGATCGGATTTCAGATAGACGATTTGCTGGGCGTCACGGATCTTGCTGCGCCACACCTGGCCGAAGCCCATGTAGAAGCGCTGCTCGCCGCTGAGGCCGTCGATCACCGGCGCCGGCTTGCCCTGCAGCGAAATCAGGTAGGCCTTGTAGGCGATCGCCGCGCCGCTGTTGTCGGCGATGTTCTCGCCCAAGGTCAGCTCGCCGTTGACGAAGTAACCCTTGACCGGACTGTAGGCGTTGTACTGCTTGACCAGCATCTGCGTCTTGGCCGCGAAGTTCTTGTGGTCGGCCTTGGTCCACCAGTCGCGCAGGTTGCCGTCGCCGTCGTACTGCGCGCCCTGGTCGTCGAAGCCGTGGCTGATCTCGTGGCCGATCACCGCGCCGATGGCGCCGTAGTTGACGGCGTCGTCGGCGTCCGCATCGAAGAACGGCGGCTGCAGGATCACGGCCGGGAACACGATCTCGTTGAGCTCGGGGTTGTAGTAGGCGTTCACCGTCTGCGGCGTCATGCCCCACTCGTCGCGGTCGATCGGCTTGCCGAGCTTGTCGACTTCCTTCTGGTAATCGAAGGCGTGCGAGCGCAGCACATTGCCGACCAGGTCATCCTTGGCCACCGTCAGTTTCGAGTAGTCGCGCCACTTGTTCGGATAGCCGATCTTGGTGGTGAACTTGGCCAGCTTGGCCTGCGCCTGCAGCTTGGTTTCCGGACTCATCCAGTCCAGCGTGTTGATGCTTTCCTTGAAGGCCGCCAGCAGGTTCTTCACCAGCGCTTCCATGCGCGCCTTGCGCTCGGCCGGGAAGTGCTGCTCGACATACAGCTTGCCCAGCGCCTCGCCCAGCGCGCCGTCGGTGGCGTTGACGCCGCGTTTCCAGCGCGGCTGCTGCTCGTCGATGCCGCTCAACACCTTGCCGTAGAAGGCGAAGTTCTCCAGCGCGAAATCCTTGGCCAGGTAGGGCGCGTTGGCGTGCAGCACCTGCCACTGGAAGTAGACCTTCCAGGTCGACAGCGGCGTCTTGTTCAGCAGCTTGTTGAAGCCGGTGATGAAGCTCGGCTGACTGACGATCACGTAATCGACCTTGCCGCCGATGCCGGTATCGTTCAGCCAGGTGGTCCAGTCATAGCCCGGCGCCAGCTTGGACAGCTGGTTCAGCGGCACCTTGTTGTAGGCCTTGACCGGATCGCGCAGCTGCACCTTGGTCCATTGCAGCCTGGCGATCTCGGTTTCCAGCGCCACGATGGCCTTGGCGTCGGCCGCGCCGTTGGCGTTGCCGGCCAGGGTCAGCATCTTCGCCACGTGCTGCTGGTACTTGGCCAGCGTTTCGGCCAGTTTCTTGTCCGATTTTTTCAGGTAATAGTCGCGGTCCGGCAGGCTCAGGCCGTCCTGCATCAGGTCGGCCACGTACTTGGTCGAATCCTTGTTGTCCTGGTGGATGGCGAAGCCGTAGGGCGCGGTGTAGCCGTAGCGGTTGAAGTGGGCGATCAGCGCCGGAATCTGCTTCTTGTCGCTGAGCGCGGCCACGCGGTCGAAGTCGGCCTTCAGCGGCGCCAGGCGCACTTGCTCCAGCCTGGCCTCGTCCATATAGCTGGCGAAGAAATCGCCGATGCGCTGCGCTTCCGGGCCGCCGGCCTGGTTGGCGGCCGCGCCTTCGATGAGGGCGCGCAGCTGCGGCTTGGTGTCGTCGTCCAGTTTCTCGAACGAACCCCAGCTCGACTTGTCGGCCGGGATCTCGGTCTTGGCCAGCCACTTGCCGTTCAGGTTGAGGAAGAAGTTGTCCTGCGGCCGCACCGCCGGATCGATGTCGGCGATGTCGACGCCGGAGGTTTTTGGCTGTGCCTGTACGCCGGCCGAAGCCAGCAGCGCCAGCAGCAAGGCGCTGAGCAGATGTGATTTCATTGTAGTGGCTCTCCCGAAAGTCTTGAAACAATAACAAAAAAGCCACGCGAGGTGGCTTTTTTGCAGGGGCTAAACGCTTACCAGATGATGATGCGCTGTTCTGGCGCAACATACAGCTTGTCGCCCGGTTTTACGCCGAAGGCGTCGTAGAAGCCCGGCTGGTTGACCACCGGGCCGTTGGTGCGGTACTGGCCCGGCGAATGCGGATCGGTCTTGATCTGCAGGATCTGCTGGTCTTCGCGCATCTTCACGCGCCAGATCTGGCCGAAGCCCATGAAGAAGCGCTGCTCGCCGGTGAAGCCGTCGATCACCGGCGCCGGCTTGCCGCCCAGCGACAGCTGGTAAGCCTTGTAGGCGATCGCCATGCCGCTGTTGTCGGCGATGTTCTCGCCCAGGGTCAGCGCGCCGTTGACGTGGTAGCCCGGCAGCGGGCTGTAGCCGTCGTACTGCTTGACCAGCGCGTCGGCCTTGGCCTTGAAGTTGGCGCGGTCTTCCTTGGTCCACCAGTCGCGCAGGTTGCCGTCGCCGTCGGACTGGCTGCCGCCGTCGTCGAAGCCATGGCTGATCTCGTGGCCGATCACCGCGCCGATGGCGCCGTAGTTGACCGCGTCGTCGGCCTTGGCGTCAAAGAACGGCGGTTGCAGGATCGCGGCCGGGAACACGATCTCGTTCATGGTCGAGTTGTAGTAGGCGTTGATGGTCTGCGGCGTCATGCCCCATTCCTCGCGGTCGATCGGCTTGCCCAGCTTGGCCAGCATGCGCTGGTGGCGGTAGTTCGAGGTGCGCAGCACGTTGCCCACCAGGTCGTTCTTGATGATCACCAGCGTCGAGTAGTCGCGCCACTTGCTCGGATAGCCGATCTTCGGCGTGAACTTGGCCAGCTTGGCCTGGGCTTCCAGCTTGGTGGCCGGGCTCATCCAGTCGAGATTGTCGATCGAGGTCTTGTACGAGGCCAGCACGTTCTTCACCAGCTCGTCCATGCGCGCCTTGCGCTCCGGCGGGAAGTAGTCGGCCACGTACAGCTTGCCCAGCGCTTCGCCCAGGCTGCCTTCCACCAGGCCGACGCCGGTTTTCCAGCGCGGCGGCTTGACCGCCACGCCGGTCAGCACGGTGCTGTAGAAATCGAACGACGCATCGGCGAAATCTTTCGACAGGAACGGCGCGGTCTCGCGCAGCAGCTGCCATTCAAAGTAGGCTTTCCAGGTGGCCAGGTCGGTCTTCTCCAACACCGCGCCGAAGCCGGTCAGGAAGCTCGGCTGGCTGACGATCACCGAGTCGATCTTGTTGGCAACGCCGGCGGCGGCCAGCGCGTGGCCCCAGTCATAGCCCGGCGCCAGTTCGGCCAGCTGCTTGAGCGGCATCTTGTTGTAGCGCTTGACCGGGTCGCGGTTCTCGACCTTGGTCCATTGCACTTCGGCCAGCGCGGTTTCCAGCGCGATGATTTTCTTGGCGTTGGCGCCCGGATTGCGGTCGCCCGACAGCGTCAGCAGCTTGGTGACGAACAGCTCGTACTTGGCCAGGGCGTTGGCCATCTTGGCGTCGTCTTTTTTCAGGTAGTAGTCGCGGTCCGGCAGGCCCAGGCCGCTCTGGCTGACGTACACCGCGTACTTGGTCGATTCGCGCGCATCCTGGCGCACGCTGACGCTGTACGGCGTGGTGATGCCGATCTGCGCCAGGTGGGCGATCAGGATAGGCAGGCCCTTCTTGTCCTTCAGCGCGCGGATGTGGTTCAGCTCGCCGGCCAGCGGACGGATGCCCAGCTCGTTGAGCTTGGCTTCATCCATGTAGCTGGCGTACAGGTCGGCGATCTTCTGCGCTTCGCTGCCGTTCTTGCGGGTCTTGTCGGCTTCGGCTTTTTCGATCAGGCCGCGCAGCTGCGGCAGCGTGTCGTCGCGCATCTTGGCGAAGGTGCCCCAGCTCGATTTGTCGGCCGGGATCTCGGTGGTCTTCAGCCAGCTGCCGTTCAGGTAGGTGAAGAAATCGTCTTGCGGACGCACGCTGGTGTCCATGTTCGGAATGTCGATGCCGGAGGACAGGGTGTCGGCGGCGGTGGCGGCGCCGAAGGCGGTCATCAGGCTCAGGGTCAGAGTGGTCAGCAGCAATCGTTTGTTCACAGCGTGTCCTTATGGTTAGAACTTCATTTCATATTTGACGCTCCAGACGACATACGTCTGGTTGGTCGTGTTGGCCAATTGTGTCAGGCCGTTGGTGCTCACGGTGTTGGCGCCGATGGCGTCCTCCGCCATCAGATTATTGGCGGAAACGCGCAGCTGGTTGCGGGCGTTGAACTTCCACAAGCCATAGGCGTCGAACGAGCGCTTGCGGCTAGTGTAAACCAGCTGCGACACGCTGCTCTGGATCAGCGTTTCCGGCGTCCAGTTGAGGCTGCCACCGAGAGTCAGCGGCGCGTCCTTCATGCGGTAGTCCAGGCCGACGTTGGCGGTCTGTTTCGGCTGCGCGTCGAGGCGGTTGTTCGGGCCCGGAATATCATCCACGCTGGACCAGAAATGGCTGTAGTTGCTGCGGAAATCGATGGCCGGTCCGTCGGCCACCAGCTCCTGCAGCTGGAA
The DNA here is from genome assembly GCF_009674565.1 of Duganella aquatilis. Taxonomy (GTDB): domain Bacteria; phylum Pseudomonadota; class Gammaproteobacteria; order Burkholderiales; family Burkholderiaceae_D; genus Rugamonas; species Rugamonas aquatilis. Next base: position 197,778 of record NZ_WKJL01000008.1, on the reverse strand, counting down.
CTTGGCTTCCAGCTCGATGCCCTTGGTCTGCGCGTGACCGATATTGCGCGGCGTCGACACCCAGCGCGGACCGGTCAGCGTGTTTTCCAGCGAAATGTCGCGCCGGATCAGGTCTTCGATATTGCGGATGAAACCGCTGGCGCTGAGGATACCGGCGCGGCCCAGGTAATGCTCGTAGGCCAGATCGAGGCCGGTGGCCAGCTCCGGCTTCAGGTTGGGATTGCCGGTGCGGTCAGGCTGCGTGGCGCTGTTCAGGCGCGACAGCGCCGGCAGCGCGATCAGGTCCTGGATATTGGCCGCCTTGTAGCTCTTGGTCAGGCTGGCGCGGATCTGGTCCTTGTCGTGGCCGGGAATGCGGTAGACCGCGTGCAGCAGCGGGCTGAGTACGCTGCTGGTGTTGCTGATCTCGCCCGCGCTGCCGCCGCTGCTGGTGGTGCGGATGCCTTCCCAGCGCACGCCGGCATAACCCGACCATTGCGCCGAGATATCCCACTCGTCCTGCGCAAAGACCGCCAGGCGGCGCGTGTCGGCGGTCAGGTTGTCGCCGGAATCGGCAAACTGCGCGGCGCCGTTCTTGTCCAGCGAGACCTTGGTTTCCTGGCGGTGGCCCAGTTCCACGTCCCAGCCGGCCGCCAGCGAGTGCTGCTTGCCGATCGGCGTGCTGTACTTGCCGCCGGTGTTGGCGCTGCGGTCGCGCACGGTGGCGGTGTCGGTAAAGCGGTCCAGCAGATTGCCGGCGTTGTCGTACTGGTAGCGCAGCGCGTCGTTGTCGCTGTGGCCGGCGCCGAAGCCGAACTTGACGTCCAGCTTGGAGGCGCCCTGCAGCTTGTGCACCCAGTTGCCGAAGCCGCGCAGAAAGGTCGACTCGGTGTGACCGTCGGTCAGCGCCAGATTGTATTCTGGCGGTTGCAGCAGACTGGGCGGCACCAGGCCGGCGCCCTGCGCCAGGTCGCTGCGGCCGTTGCTGTCGCTGCGGTTGGCCATCAGGAAGGGCTGGAAATTCAGCGTGTCGCCGCTGTCGAACTTGTACGACAGGCGCGGAGTCAAAAACAGGCCGCGCGTCTCGCGCCGGGTCTCGTCGAGGACGTTCTCGTCCTTGACCACCACGCCGTCGGCGCGCGTGTCGCGGTCCACGGTTGCGGTCTGGTCGTGCTGGTGGTTGTCGAACAGCGAGCCGGTCAGCAGCCAGGTCAGGCTGCCGGTCTTGCCCGGCACCGTCAGCGAGAGATTCGGCGAATGGCGGCCCTGCTCGATCGAATCGGTGAGCTTAAGCTGGTTGTCGCGCTGCTGGTAGCCGTCGCGCAGGATGATGTTGATGGTGCCGGCGATGGCGCGCGTGCTGTGCTCGGCCACCGGGCCGCGCATGATCTCGACCCGCTCCACCTGGTCCGGCGCCAGCGACTCCATCGAGAAGCCGGCCGGCGGCCGTTCGCCGTTGACCAGGATCTGCGTGTAGCCGCTGCCCATGCCGCGCATGCGCACGTCGCCGCCGCGGCCCGGGCGGCCGCCCAGCGTGACGCCCGGCAGGCGCTTGAGCACGTCGCCGAGGTTGCTGTCGCCGTTGCGGTCCAGCTCCTCGCGGCCATAGACCTGCTTGCCGGCCACCGAGTTGCGGCGCTCGTCCATGTCGCTGGCGCGGCCGCCGCTGATGGTGACCTGTTGTACTTGCTTGTCGTCCGCTGCCGCCTTGACGGCGGGCCGTGGTGCATCCGCCGCTGCGCTATCTGCTTGCGCGCAGGCGTCGGCCGCGCCCAGCACGGCCAGCCAGGCGAGGGGTAGTAATTTGCTCATGATCGTTATCGGATGGAATTCTTGCCGGGAATTCTACCGTCAGCCCAGCCGGCAGCCATGCTTGCGGCGGGCTTTTTACTTTACGATACAGTAGCAACAACACTTCCTACGTGTATCCCTTAGCCGCCGCTGCCCGGCAGGCTGACGTTGACGCCGCCGGCGCCGACACCCATGCCGCCGCCGCCCATGCCGCCACGGCCGCCGCCCTTGCCGCCGCGATGCTCGCCGCCCTCTTCCTTGCGCTCCGGACGCGCAGCGCCGCCGCTGTCCGGCACGCGCTGCAATTGTTCGCTGAGCAGCTGCACCACGGTCTGGCGCTGGCTTTCGGACAGGGCGTCGTTGACCATCAGCCACCATTCGCGCAGCTGCTTCTCTTCCGTGGTGCTGAGGTTGGTTTCATCGTCGATGGCCTTGGCCAGGTCGCGCAGCTCGACGTTGGCGCCTTGCGTGCCGGCCAGCGTGGCGGCCTGCAGGCGTTCGCGGCGCGCCTTGCGTTCGCGCAGCAGGTTGCGGGTCCGGGTTTCGGTCTGCGCCCACAGCGTTTGCTGGTTGGGGTTCAGGTTCAGCGATTTCTTCAGTTCGGCCGCCATCGGCAGATAATCTTCGGCGCGCATCTCCATCACCGGCAGGGCGAAGGCGGGCGACAGCAGGGCCGACAGGGCCAGCGCGGCGCCGGCGCGGCGCAGGAAGGACGGGGATGGAAATGGCAGAAATCGCATGTATGCTCCGTAGATAAAAAAAAGCCAGCGCTTGGGGCGCTGGCAAAAAACCACTTCAGGGTAGAGAGAAATACGAGCTCAGTGTAGGGCGCGAAATTGGGTGTTTCAGGGGTTCTTACAATTACTTACCGTCGTCAACGGTAGGGATACACTGTACACAAACCTGTCAACATAACGTTACGCCAGGCCCCGTTTGGTGCCGTTTAAAAGTCAACGGCAAGCGTTGTAAAACCTCGTAAAGGTATAAATCATTTCGTGACGGCTACTACGTTTGCTGGGAATCAGGTTTATACTCAATTCATGCAGGCTGCAACTCCGCAGCGGCTAGCTAAGACAGGTGAAACATGGGCAAGAAGTTAAAGAATTCCGGTCTGGTCGGACTGGGCGTGGTGGCCGGCGTCGCCATTTCTCTGCAATTTTCCGCCATGGCGCAAAAGCCGGTGGACCCGCCGCTGCCGCTGGAAGAGCTGCGCCAGCTGGCCGATGTGTTCGGCCTGATCAAATCCGACTACGTCGAGCCGGTCGAGGACAAGAAGCTGCTGACCGAAGCCATTTCCGGCATGGTCGCCTCGCTCGACCCGCACTCCGCCTACCTGGACAAGAAAGCCTACGCCGAACTGCGCGAAGGTTCGCAGGGCAAGTTCGTCGGCCTCGGCATCGAGATCGGCCCCAGCGAGGATGGCTATATCAAGATCGTGGCGCCGATCGAGGACTCGCCGGCCTGGCGCGCCGGCATCAAGCCGGGCGACCTGATTAGCCGTCTCGACAACATTCCCGTCAAGGGCATGTCGCTGGACGACTCGGTCAAGAAGATGCGCGGCGAACCGAACAGCAAGGTCAGCATGACCATCCTGCGCAAGGGCGAGGCCGAGCCGCTGGTGTTCAACATCACGCGCGAGGAAATCCACCAGAAGAGCGTCAAGGGCAAGCTGGTCGAGCCGGGTTATGCCTGGCTGCGCATCTCGCAGTTCCAGGAGCCGACGGTGGACGACATGGCCGCCAAGATCCTCGAACTCTATAAACAGGACCCCAACATCAAGGGTCTGGTGCTGGACCTGCGCAACGACCCGGGCGGCGTGCTGCAAGGCGCGATCGGCGTCGCCGCCGCCTTCCTGCCGAAGGATTCGCCTATCGTCTCGACCAACGGCCAGCTGCCGGACCAGAAGCAGATTTTCTACGGCCGTCCCGAATACTACGAGCTGCGCGGCGAGAACGACGCGCTGGCCAGGCTGCCGGCTGCCGTCAAGAAAGTGCCGATGGTGGTACTGGTGAATACCGGATCGGCCTCGGCCTCGGAAATCGTCGCCGGCGCGCTGCAGGACTACAAGCGCGCCGACATCATCGGCTCGCAGACCTTCGGCAAGGGCTCGGTGCAGACCATCCGCCAGCTGACCGCCGACACCGCCGTCAAGCTGACCACGGCGCGCTACTACACGCCGAACGGCCGCTCGATCCAGGCCAAGGGCATCACGCCGGACGTGGCGGTGGATGAAAACGCCGACGGCGACGGCCTCAACGCGCTGCGCACCCGCGAAGCCGACCTCGACAAGCACCTGGCCAACGACCGCGAGGCCGAAGGCGCCAAGAGCAAGCGCGACGAGCTGGAAGAGCAACTGCGCATGGTCGCTTTGGAAAAGAAACGCAAACCGCTGGAATACGGCAGCGACGACGACTTCCAGCTGCAGCAGGCGCTGAACCACCTGAAGGGCCTGCCGGTCCAGCTGGCCAAACAAGGCACCACCGTGGTCTCGGTGGACACCGCCGCGCTTAAAAAATAAGCAGTGGTTGTAGCGAACCCCAAACCGGGGTCAGTTCTGCCAATCGCACACGGGCTCAACCATTGCAATGGTTGAGCCCGTGTGCGATTGGCAGAACTGACCCCGGTTGTTTTTATTTGCGCTGACCGCGCACGCATTGTGTAGAATTTGCTCCATTATTGGCATCTGCCATTGCTCAATTTGAAAGTTTAATCATGAAACAAGCCGTCATCAGCGGTACCGGCCTCTTCACTCCGGCGCAGTCGATCAGCAACGAAGAACTGGTCGCATGCTTCAACGCCTACGTCGAACAGTTCAACGCCGACAACGCCGCCGCCATCGCGGACGGCGCGGTGACGGCGCTGGAACCGTCCAGCGTGGCCTTCATCGAGAAAGCCTCCGGCATCAAGGCGCGCTATGTGATGGAAAAAGCCGGCATCCTCGATCCCAAGCGCATGGTGTCCTACATCCCGGAACGCGCCGACGAGGAACTGTCGCTGCAGGCCGAGATCTGCGTCGCCGCCGCGCGCCAGGCGCTGGACCGCGCCGGCCGCACCCCGGCCGATATCGACATGGTGCTGGTGGCCTGCTCCAACATGCAGCGCGGCTATCCGGCCATGGCGGTCGAAGTGCAGGGCGCGCTGGGCATCGACGGCTACGGCTTCGACATGAACGTGGCCTGCTCCTCGGCCACCTTCGGCATCCAGCAGGCGGTGGCGGCGGTGCAGAGCGGCCAGGCGCGCGCGGTGCTGGTGCTGAATCCGGAAATCACCTCGGGCCACCTGAACTGGCGCGACCGCGACAGCCACTTCATCTTCGGCGACGCCTGCACGGCGATGGTGATCGAAGCGGCCGACACGGCCAAGGGCGCGCACCGCTGGGAAATCCTGGAGACCAAGCTGAAGACCAGCTTCTCCAACAACATCCGCAACAACTTCGGCTTCCTCAACCGCTTCGACGAAGCCGGCGTGGGCCAGGCCGACAAGCTGTTCCGCCAGCAGGGCCGCAAGGTGTTCAAGGACGTGTGCCCGATGGCCGCCGAAATGATCAAGGACACCATCGCCGGCGCCCAGCTGGAAGTGCCGCAGGTGAAACGCTTCTGGCTGCACCAGGCCAACCTGAACATGAACCTGCTGATCAGCCGCATGGTGCTGGGCCGCGACGCCGAACCGGGCGAAGCGCCGGTGATCCTGGACGAATACGCCAACACCTCGTCGGCCGGCTCCATCATCGCCTTCCACAAATATTCCGACGACATGGCGGCGGGCGAGCTGGGCGTCATCTGCTCCTTCGGCGCCGGCTATTCGATCGGCTGCGTGGTGGTCAAGCGCCTCTAAACGAAATGCAGGTCTTGCAGGCCGATGGTGCTCAGGATGGCGCGCAGGTAGGGTTCGAGGAAGTCCGGCTGGCGCGCGCGTTCGCCGCTGCGCGGACCGCCTGAGCTGACCGCGATATAGACCGGCCGGTCGGCCAGCGTGCCGACCTTGCCTTGCGGCGTGGCGTTGAAGGTGACGCCGATGCGCACCACGTGATCCAGCCACGCCTTCAGCACCGACGGCACGGTGAAGTTGTGCATCGGCGTGGCGATCACCACCGCGTCCGCCGCCTTCAATTCCTCGATCAGCAGATCCGACCACGCCAGCGACGACAAGCCCTGCGCATGCGCCGCGCCGCCCGGCAGCCGCGCCAGCGTGCTGGCATACAGGCTGTCGATATGCGGCACCGGTTCGGCGTACAGATCGCGCGACACCAGCCGGACCTCCGGATGCTGTTCCCGCAATTGGGCGATCACCTGCCGCGACAGGCGGTAACTGGCCGATTCCTCGCCGCGCGCACTGGCGCTGATATGCAATATCGTCTTCATGCAAACACCTTCGCAAAACGCAGCGAGCCAGGCAGCATCCCTTCGCGGAAGTAGAAACGCTGCGCCAGCACATTGGTCAGTCCCGTATCCAGCACCAGCCGGGCGCATTGCGCTTCCTCGGCCATCGCCGTCAGCTTGGTCAGCAGCAGCGCGCCCCAGCGGCGGCTGCGGTGCTGCTCCGCCGCGATGAGATCATCGACGTACAGGAAGCGGCCGTACACCGTGTTCTCCTGCAGGCGGTAGCCGGCCAGCGCCACCACTTCCCCGCCTTCCCACACCGCCAGGATGCGGTAGCCCTGTTCGCGCTGGCGCAATATCTGCGCCACAAACGCGTCTTCCGATTGCAGGTGCGGGCGCAGCTCCTTCATCACAGGATAGCAGGCGCGCAGCTCTTGTTCCGTTTCTACGATTTTCATGGCATGTCCTTTCAAAGACACCATCGTAGTCCGCCGATGGCATAATCCACAGAGCCATGAAATGACATATGGAGTAGACCATGGATTTCCTGCAGCTGGACACCAGCGCGGCGGAGCCGTTGTACCGCCAAATATACACCCGCTTCCGCAACGCGATCGCGGAAGGCCTGCTGCAGCCGGGCGACCGCATCCCCGCCGCGCGCGCCCTGGCGCTGGAGCTGGGCCTGGCGCGCGGCACGGTGGAATCGGCCTACGGCCTGCTGACGGCGGAAGGCTATGTGGAAGCACGCGGCCAGGCCGGCACCGTGGTCACGACCGCGCTGGCGCACCGCGCACCTGCGACGCCTGCCCCCATCCAGTCCTCGGCGCCGGTCCACAGCAACCTGGGCGACGCCGCCTCCTCCACTAGGCCGTTCCAGATGGGCATACCGGCGCTGGACGTCTTCCCGCGCAAGGTATGGGCGCGGCTGGCCGCGCGCGCGATACGCGCCACGCAGCCGGAGCACATGATCTATCCGCCGTGGGCCGGCCTGCCCGAACTGCGCATCGCCATCGCCACCTATCTGCAGCTGTCGCGCGGCATCGACTGCACGCCGTCGCAGGTGTTCATCACCAACGGCTACCGCAACAGCATGGAGCTGGTCACGCGCGCGCTGCTGCAGCCGGGCGACCAGGCGTGGGTCGAAGATCCCGGCTACCCGCCCACCAGCGAGCTGCTGCGCGACGCCGGCCTGACGCCGGTGCCGGTACAGGTGGACGCGGAAGGCCTGATGGTGGCGCACGGCGTGGCCAGGGCGCCGCGCGCCAGGGCCGCCATCGTCACGCCGGCGCATCAAAGCCCGCTGTGCGTGTCGCTGTCGCTGCCGCGCCGCCTGGCGCTGCTGGACTGGGCCGCGCAGGCCGGCGCCTGGATCGTCGAGGACGACTACGACGGCGAATACCGCTACGTCAGCCGCCCGCTGCCGGCCCTGAAAAGCCTGGACCGCGACGGCCGCGTGCTGTACTCCGGCACCTTCAGCAAGGTGCTGTTCCCGGCGATCCGGCTGGCCTACCTGGTGGTGCCGCCGGCGCAGGTGGAGCGCTTCGAACACATCACCCGCACCTTCGCCGCCGCCGGACCGACGCTGATGCAGCACATCGTCGCCGACTTCATGAACGAGGGCCATTTCGCGCGCCACATCCAGCGCATGCGGCGCCTGTATGCGGAGCGCCGCCAGATCGCCGCCGACGGCCTGGCGGCGGCGCTGGGCCAGCACGTGCAGGTGGAACCGCAGCCGGGCGGCATGCACCTGGTGCTGCGCATGAAGGGCCGCCACACCGACCGCGCCGTGGCGGCGCGCATGCGCGACCATGGCATGTCGGCATTGGCGCTGTCCGAACGCGGCGTGCTGCCGCACGGCGGCCCGGCGCTGCTGCTGGCCTTCACCAATATCGACACGCCGGCGCGCGCGCGTGAGCTGGGCAAACGCATCCTGAAAATCATGGCCTAGTTCCAAATGCCATTTATGGCCCTTCAAGCATAGGCCATATGCGCGCACAATGATTCCATCGTCATTCACCACTTAAAGGAAATCATCATGAGCAAGCGTCTGGAAGTATTCAAATTTGCCCCTGAAGCGTATAAAGGCTTCGGCGCCGTCCACGAGTATGTGAAGTCGGCGCTGCCGGCCGAGCTGCTGGAACTGGTCTACCTGCGCATTTCGCTGATCAACGGCTGCGCCTACTGCATCGACATGCACACCCGCGACCTGCTCAAGCAAGGCGTGAAGAGCGACAAGATCGCGCTGGTGCCGGTGTGGGACGAAGCGGCCGCCCTGTTCAGCGACAAGGAACAGGCCGCGCTGGCCTGGGCCGAAACCGTCACCCGCGTCGAGCAGACCAAGGTGCCGGACGCCGCCTACCAGCAGGCGCTGAAAGTGCTGAGCGAGCAGGAACTGGCCGACATCACCGTCGCCGTGGCGCTGATGAATGCCTACAACCGCTTCGGCGTCAGCTTCCGCATGCAGCCGGCGGCATTGGCTTAAAAGGCAAGCTTAAGGTTCTGGCAGGGCGAGTATGATAATCTCAGGGTTTCCCTTATCATTTTTGAAGGAACCCTGTACGCATGCCCCACAATATCAGTCTGATTACCACCATCGCCGCCGCGCTGGGAGCCGGTCTCCTGTTCGGTTATCTTGCAACGCGCCTGAAGCTGCCGGCGCTGGTGGGTTATCTCGCTGCGGGCATTATCATCGGTCCGGCCACACCGGGCTTCGTGGCGGATACCGCCCTGGCCGGCCAGCTGGCCGAAATCGGCGTGATGCTGATGATGTTCGGCGTCGGCCTGCACTTCTCGCTGGAAGACCTGTGGGACGTGCGCAAGGTGGCGCTGCCCGGCGCCATCCTGCAGATCGCCGTCGCCACCGCGCTCGGCATGGGACTGGCCCACTTCTGGGGCTGGACCATCGGCGGCGGCCTGGTATTCGGCCTGGCGCTGTCCGTGGCCAGCACCGTGGTGCTGCTGCGCGCGCTGGAGGAACGCGGCATCCTCGATACCTTCAACGGCCGCATCGCGGTCGGCTGGTTGGTGGTGGAAGACCTGGTCACCGTGCTGGTGCTGGTGCTGCTGCCGGCGCTGGCCGGTTCGCTCGGCGGTGAGGCGGTGGATGGCCACGGCGCCGCCGGCGACGGCGGCCTGTGGACCACGCTGGCCATCACCCTGGGCCAGGTCGGCGCCTTCATCGTGCTGATGCTGGTGGTCGGCCGCAAGCTGTTCCCGTGGATTTTGTGGCAGGTGGCGCGCACCGGCTCGCGCGAGCTGTTCACGCTGTGCGTGATCGCCGCCGCCGTCGGCATCGCCTACGCCTCCACCCATTACTTCGGCGTGTCGTTCGCACTGGGCTCCTTCTTTGCCGGCATGGTGCTGCGCGAATCGGCGCTGGCGCACCGCGCGGCCGAGGAATCGCTGCCGCTGCGCGACGCCTTCGCGGTACTGTTCTTCGTCTCGGTCGGCATGCTGTTCGAGCCGTCGATTCTGGTCGAGCAGCCGCTCAAGCTGCTGGCCGTGGTCGCCATCATCGTGGTCGGCAAATCGGTGGCGGCCTTCCTGCTGGTGCTGCTGCTGCGCTACCCGGCCAAGACCGCGCTGATGGTCTCGGCCAGCCTGGCGCAGATCGGCGAGTTCTCCTTCATCCTGGCGGCGCTGGGCCTGTCGCTGAAGCTGATGCCGGTGGAAGGCCAGAGCCTGATCCTGGCCGGCGCCATCATCTCCATCGCCGTCAATCCGGTGGTGTTCCGCCTCACCAAGCCGCTGGAGCGCTGGCTGGGCAAGAATCCCGGCCTGGCCGCCAAGTTCGACCGCCCGGCCGACCCGCTGGCCGAGCTGCCGATGAACGTGCCGCACGAGCACCTGCGCAACCAGGTGGTGCTGGTCGGCTACGGCCGCGTGGGCCGCCGCATCGCCGCCGCGCTCAAGGAGCAAAAGATTCCCTACGTGGTGGCGGAGCAGAACCGCGAAGTGGTGGACCAGCTGCGCAAGGAAGGCACGCCCGCGGTGGCCGGCAACGCCGGCGAGCCGGCGGTGCTGATCCAGGCCCACATCCAGCACGCGTCGATGCTGGTGATCGCCACGCCGGACACCTTCCACGTGCGCGCCATGATCGAAACCGCGCGCGCGCTCAATCCCGGCATCAAGACCGTGGTGCGTACCCACAACGATGCGGAAGCGGACCTGCTGCGCAGCGAGCGCGCCGGCGAGATCTTCATGGGCGAGCAGGAACTGGCCAAGGGCATGACCGCCTACGTGATGGACACGCTCAAGAAAACCGACCACGCGCATTAATGAAGAACACTGTACTCGCCTTGTTGGCGCTCGCCGTCCTGAGCGCCGTAACGCCGGCCCAATCGGCCACCCAGGCCGATGAACGGCAGGAGATCCCGGTATTCCTGCCCGAGCAGATCGAACCGAATGGCCAGCCCTCCACCGGCATGGTGACCATGAGCGGCATCATCAACCTGCTGGCGGCCGAATCGGGACTGAAGCTGGTGGTGCATGCCTATCCATGGCGCCGCGCGCAGATGAAGGCGAAGAATGGCGAAGGCCTGCTGTTCGGCGCCGCCGAAACACCGGAACGCGCGCGCATCTTCAACTTCACCAAGCCGCTGTATGAAGTCAACCAATGGCTGGTGACGACGACGCAGCGGCCGATCGATTTCCGCACCTGGGAAGACTTGCGCGGCAAGGTCATCTCGATTCCCAGCGGCGGCCAGTTCGGCCCTGATTTCGAAGCGCATCGCGGCAAGACTTTTACCGTCGAAGAAAACGCTGTCACGATCGCCAGCCGCTTCAAGATGCTGGACACCGGCCGCGTCGACGCGGTGCTGGTCGACAGCAACCGCACCGCGCCGCAGCTGGAAGTGCGCCTGAATTGCCTGTTCCCCGCCACCGGCAAATGGGTGGTGACGCCCAAGTCGGTCAACGCGGAACCGGCGGTGATCGCGGTGCCGAAAGCCTCGTCCTTCAACAGCTATATACCGGCGCTGAACGAGGCGGTCGAACGCATGAACAAGGCGCACAGCGTGCAGAAATACCTGGACAAGCGCAGCGCCGAGAGCAGCTGCTGACCGCCCGCTGCTAGAGCGCCACGGCCAGCTCGGCGCCTTCCTTGATGGCGCGCTTGGCGTCCAGTTCCGCCGCCAGCGCGGCGCCGCCGATCTTGTGGAAGCGCGGCCATTGCGCATTCGCCCTGGCCTCTTCCTCGCTCGGCATCAGCTCCACCAGGCTGTCCTGCCCGGCGCAGATCACCACGTTATCCACCGACAGCAGGCGCTGTTCGCCGCCCACCGTGATGTGCAGGCCCTGCTCGTCGATGCGGTCGTACTGCACGCCGGCGATCATCACCACGCCGTTGCGCGCCAGTACCGCGCGGTGCACCCAGCCCGAGGTCTTGCCCAGGCCCGCGCCAAGGCGCGAGGTCTTGCGCTGCAACAGATACAGCTGGCGCACCGGCTCCGGCTGCGACGCCGGCACCAGGCCGCCCGGCGTATCGCCCTTCATGCTGACGCCCCACTCTTTGGCCCAGACATCCAGCGCCAGCGGCAGCGGATGTTTTGCATCGTGCAGCAGGTACTCGCCCATGTCGAAGCCGATGCCGCCGGCGCCGATGATCGCCACGCGCTTGCCCACCGGTGCCTTGTCGCGCAGGACGTCGAGGTACGACAGCACCTTCGGATGGTCGATGCCGTCGATCGGCGGCATGCGCACCTTGATGCCGGTGGCGACGATCACGTCGTCATAGCCGCCGGCCAGCAGCTGTTCGCGCGTGACGCGCGTGTTCAGTTGCAGCTTGACGCCGGCCAGTTCGATCTTGCGGCCGAAGTAGCGGATGGTCTCGGCGAATTCCTCCTTGCCCGGCACCTGCATGGCGATCTTGAACTGGCCGCCGATGCTGTCGCTGGCGTCGAACAGCGTGACATCGTGGCCGCATTCGGCCGCCACCGTGGCCGCCGACAAGCCGGCCGGCCCGGCGCCGACCACCGCCACCCGGCGCTTCTTCGCGGCCGGCGCGTACACCAGCTCCGTCTCGTGGCAGGCGCGCGGGTTCACCAGGCAGCTGGCGCGCTGGCGCGAGAAGGTGTGGTCCAGGCAGGCCTGGTTGCAGCCGATGCAGGTGTTGATTTCGTCGGCGCGGCCCTCGGCGGCTTTCACCACGAAATGCGAGTCGGCCAGGAACGGCCGCGCCATCGAAATCATGTCGGCCTCGCCGCGCTGCAGGATGCCTTCCGCTTCGGCCGGCATGTTGATGCGGTTGGACGCCACCACCGGAATACTGACCTCCAGCCGCAGGCGGCCCGCCAGGCTGGCGAAGGCGCCGCGCGGCACCGAGGTGACGATGGTCGGCACGCGCGCCTCGTGCCAGCCATAGCCGGTGTTCAGGATCGATACGCCGGCCTGCTGCAAGGCCTTGGCGACGGTGACCACGTCGTCCCAGGTATTGCCGCCTTCGACCAGGTCCAGCAGCGAATGGCGGTACATGATGATGAAGTCATTGCCCACTTCCGCGCGGATGCGCTTGACGATTTCCACCGACAGCCGCATGCGGTTCTCGATGCTGCCGCCCCACTGGTCGGTGCGCAGGTTGGTGCGCGCGCACAGGAACTGGTTCAGCAGATAGCCCTCGCTGCCCATCACCTCGACGCCGTCGTAGCCGGCCTCGCGCGCCAGCCTGGCGCAGCGGGCGTAATCGCGGATGGTCTGTTCGATGCCGGCCTCGGTCAGCGCGCGCGGCTTGAACGGCGAGATCGGCGATTTCTTGTCGGAGGCCGACACCACGAACGGCTGGTAGCCATAGCGGCCCGAATGCAAAATTTGCATCAGAATCTTGCCGCCCTCCTCGTGCACCGCCTTGGTCACACGGCGGTGATTGACCACGTCGCCCTTGTAGTTGAGCGTACCTCCAAAGGGTAACAGCCAGCCGGACCGGTTGGGAGAAATGCCGCCGGTGACGATCAGACCGACGCCGCCGCGCGCGCGTTCGCGATAGAATGCCGCGAGTTTGCCGTAGTTGTAGAAGCGGTCTTCGAGGCCGGTATGCATCGATCCCATGACGACGCGGTTGCGCAGCGTCGTGAATCCGAGGTCGAGGGGAGCCAGCAGGTGGGGGTAAGGTGTCGTTTTCATAATGCCCGCATTAAATCCCAAATCTCTAGACCCGGGCTTCTAAAGTCCGTGCGTGCTGCTCTTGTATTCTGCCACCCTTTACCGTACGCTGGTCGAATGATGCGATTCCTTGTGTTTTTGTTGTTGGGTGTGACCGCCCCGGTGATGGCGCAAACACCAAAGCTTGAATTGCCTAAGCTGGAAGTGTCGGTCAACCGCGTCGATCAGGACGGCCAACATATGTATGAAGTGGACGCCACCGGCACGGTGGCCGCGCCACTGCCCAAGGTATGGCGCATCCTCACCGGTTACGACCGCATGGCGGAATTCGTGCCGGACATGGAATCGTCCAAGGTTTTGTCGCGCAACGGCGGTGAAGTGATCATCGAACAATTCGGCGTGGCGCGCTTCCTGTTCATGGCCAAGACCATCCACCTGATCGTGCGCGCGGTCGAACAGCCGATGTCCTCGATCGAGATCTCGCTGATCTCCGGCGACATGAAACATTACGAGGCACGCTGGGAACTGGTGCCGGTGCCGGAAACCGGCGGCACCAAAATCATCTACCACGGCAAACTGATGCCGAACTTCTACGTCCCCAGCCTGCTCGGCGCCAAGATGGTGCGCGGCGACATCGAGAAAATGATGAACGCCGTGCTGGCGCGCCTCGATCGGCGCGACGCGCCGAAGGTCGAGGCGATTCCCCAGCCTTAAGCCAGGTAGGTGTCCTGCGAGCGCAGCTCGGCGAAGTTTTCCAGGCTGCCGATCTTGATCAGCACCGGATTCAGACTCAATTGCGCCTGCATGGCGCGCCACGCGAACTGCCACTCCTGCTCCTGCGCTTCGGCGGCGGTCTTGGTGAAGGCCGCGCCCAGGGCCGCGCGCGTGCCGTATTCCACGGCGCCGTCGATGCCGGCCCAGCTGGGCAAGGCACGCTGCACCGCGCGGTGCAGGCGCTCGCCGAATTCCTCGGTGTTGTGCACGATCAGGCAGGCATCCGACGAGAACAGCTCGAACAGCTTGCTGTCCCAGGCCTGCGAAAAGCTCAGGGTCAGGCAGTTGGAGGCGGGACGGAGGATGAACTGGCCCTGGGTCAGCGCCAGTTCCAGGTCTTCGCGCACGCCGTAGCGGTACAGGGTGGGCGGGCGTTGGTAGTCGTGCATGATGTTCTCACAAAAAAAGGTTAACGCTTGCGGCGCACGTGGCGCTGGGAACGCATCCACGCCGACGCCACAAAGATTTCGCGCATAAGGGCGACAAAGCTGCCGACCAGGCAGAACACCGCCACCACGAACATGCTGGCGATGTATTTATCGAGCGCGATGTTGGTGATGTCCCCCAGGAACAGCAGGGCGATGATCAGGCAGACCATCAGTCCGCAGGCGGTCGACAGGCCGATCGACATATTGATCAGGTGCGAACGGCGGTACAGCAGATCCAGCTCATTCAGGTACGGGTCGCTGTAGGCGACATCGAGCCGGTCTTCCAGCACGCGCGAACGGTCGATGATGCGCGCCAGCCGGTTGGTCAGCACGATCAGGTTGGTGCACACGCCCGAGAGCAGGAACACCGGCGCGATCGCCAGTTGAATGATATGACCGATGTCCCCGGTCTGGATGTTCATGATTGCCATACGTTTTATTCTTATCGATTAGTTCACAGTGTAGCAGCCCGCGTCTCGGACGGGCCGTTTTCAGGCAAAGCGGCGCTGCTGCTTGAACTGCTCGGTGGCCGTCACCAGCGCCTGCGCGATGCCTTTTTCCATGGCGCCGTGGCCGGCGTCCGGAATCATGTGCAGCACCGAGCCGGGCCAGGCCTGGTGCAGCCGCCAGGCCGATACCGGCGGGCAGATCACGTCGTAGCGGCCCTGCACGATCACCACCGGCAGATGGGCGATGCGGCTGACGTTCCGCACCAGCTGGTCGTCGCTGAAGAAGCCGAGGTTGGCCATGTAGTGCGACTCCAGCCGGCCGATGCCCAGGTCCAGCGCGTCGGACGGCGTATCGTCGGGCTGCGGCAGCAGGAACACGCGGCGGCCCTCGAAACGGCTCCAGGCCCGTACCGCCGGCCAGTGCACGGCCGGGTCGTCGCTCATGATGCGCTTCACATACGCCTGCAGCAGGTCGCCGCGCTCGGCCTCTGGAATCGGCGCGATGAATTCGGCGTGGATTTCAGGATGGAACCACTGGGCGCCGTCGAGGAACCAGTCGATTTCCTTTTGCGTGCACAGGAAAATGCCGCGCAGCACGAAGCCGAGGCAGCGCTCCGGATGCGCCTCGCCGTAGGCCAGCGCCAGCGTCGATCCCCACGAACCGCCAAACACCAGCCATTGTTCTATACCGAACATCAGGCGCAGGCGTTCGATGTCCGCGATCAGCAGCTGGGTGGTGTTGTTGCGGCACTCGCCTACCGGCGTCGACTTGCCGGCGCCGCGCTGGTCGAACAGGATCACGCGGTACTGTTCCGGATCGAAGAAGCGGCGGTGCTGCGGCGACAGGCCGGCGCCGGGGCCGCCATGCAGGAAAATCACCGGGATGCCTGCCGGATTGCCGACCTCTTCCCAATAAATGGTGTGGACGTCGTCGACCGCCAGCATGCCGTGACGGGACGGCGCGATCGGCGGGAACAAGGTGGAGGCAGGGTCGAACATGGCTATCCTTTAGGCATCGATAGCAGATTGTACGAAAAAAAAGCCGGGATCGCGAACGAACCCGGCTCTGGCGTTTCAACGGTGCCGCGTGTTACGACATGTGCTGACCGCCGTTGATGGCGATGTTGGCGCCGGTCACAAAGGCCGCCTCATCCGACGACAGGTAAGCCACCAGGCCCGCCACTTCGTCCGGCTTGCCCAGGCGGCCCATCGGGATCTGCGGGATGATTTTGCTGTCCAGCACGTCCTGCGGGATCTCCATCACCATCTTGGTGCCGATATAGCCCGGCGAGATGGTGTTGACGGTCACGCCCTTCTTGGCCACTTCCAGCGCCAGCGCCTTGGTGAAGCCGTGCATGCCGGCCTTGGCGGCCGAATAGTTGGTCTGGCCGAACGCGCCCTTCTGGCCGTTAACCGACGAGATATTGATGATGCGGCCCCAGCCGCGCTCGATCATGCCGTCGCACACCGGCTTGGTCATGTTGAACACGGAATCCAGGTTGGTCTTCATGACCGCGTCCCAGTTCACCTTGTCCATTTTCTTGAACGTCATGTCGCGCGTGATGCCGGCGTTGTTGATCAGGATGTCGACCGGGCCGATGTCCTTTTCGATCGCGGCGATGCAGGCCTGTGCCGACTCGTAGTCCGACACGTCGCATGGATAGGCGCGGAAGTTGTAGCCCTGGTCGCGCGTCGTCGCCAGCCACTGTTCCACCTTCGGATTGCCTGGCGAATAAGTCGTCACGACGCAATAACCCAGCGCCGACAGTTTATAACTGATTGCCTCGCCCAGACCACCCATGCCACCGGTTACCAATGCCACTCTTGCCATAATTGTCCCCTCGTATGATGCCGAAAATTCGAAGTTGGCCCGGCCTGGAGCCGGGCCGCTGTTTTTATTGTGCTTACGCGCGTTCGATCGCCAGCGCCACGCCCATGCCGCCGCCGATGCACAGCGAGGCCAGGCCTTTCTTGGCGTCGCGGCGTATCATTTCGTGGATCAGCGTGACCAGGATACGGGCGCCGGACGCGCCGATCGGGTGGCCGATGGCGATGGCGCCGCCATTGACGTTGATCTTGCTGGTGTCCCAGCCCATTTCCTTGTTGACCGCCACCGCCTGCGCGGCAAACGCTTCATTGATTTCCAGCAGGTCCAGGTCGTCCGGCGTCCAGCCGGCTTTTTTCAGGCACAGCTTGGTGGCCGATACCGGGCCCATGCCCATGTAGGCCGGGTCCAGGCCGGACGAGGCGTAGGCCTTGATCCTGGCCAGCACCGGCAGGCCCAGTTCCTTGGCCTTGGTGGCGGTGGTCATGATGACGGCGGCGGCGCCGTCGTTGATGCCGGAAGCGTTGCCGGCGGTGACGGTGCCGTCCTTGGCGAAGGCCGGACGCAGGCCGGCCAGGCCTTCCAGCGTCGAGCCCGGCTTGACGTATTCATCGGTGTCGAAGACAAAGCTGCCCTTCTTCTGCACGATTTCCAGCGGCAGGATTTCGTCCTTGAACTTGCCTTCTTTTTGCGCGGCTTCCGCTTTCAGCTGCGATTGCAGCGCGAACTCGTCCTGCTCGGCGCGCGAGATCTCGTATTTCTTCGCGACGTTCTCGGCGGTGGTGCCCATGTGGTACTGGTTGAAGGCGTCCCACAGGCCGTCGACGATCATGCTGTCGATCATCTTGATGTCGCCCATGCGGAAACCGTCGCGCGAGCCTGGCATCACGTGCGGCGCGGCGCTCATGTTTTCCTGGCCGCCGGCGATGATGATCTGCGAGTCGCCCGCCTTCAGCGCCTGCGCCGCCAGGTGGGTGGCCTTCAGGCCGGAGCCGCAGACGTGGTTGATGGTGAAGCCGGGAATGGTGTTTGGCAGGCCGGACTTGATCACGGCCTGGCGCGCCGGATTCTGGCCGACGCCGGCGGTCAGCACCTGGCCCAGGATGGCTTCGCTGATCAGGTTGGGATCGATGCCGGATTTGGCCAGCAGGCCCTTGATGACATGCGCGCCCAGCTCGGAAGCCGGGATTTTGGCCAGACTGCCGCCGAATTTGCCCACACCGGTGCGGCCGGCGGCAACGATAACTACATCATCCATGTGATTCTCCAATGCGCCAGCCGGAGCCGGCTAAGTTGAGCGACAACGCGAACTTTTATCATACGCCGTCCGTCTGAAAGGCGTGGGAGGTTTCAATGCTGCGCTGCCGCGAGAAACTCCAGATTTGCTAGCAGCATCCATGCCCGCAGCGCCACTGGTGGGCACTCATCGTATGCGCCGATATCCGCACGCACGTTGATGCGTATCAAAGTCCTATGCGTATATTTTGCAGAAACAATAACTATTTGTCACGATAATAATTTGATACCGTCGAGCGAAGCGGCGCATTGCTCGCGTATCACATTGACGAAGTCGAGCACGTAGGCCTTGTGCTTTTGCGACTCCTGGACCGACACAAACAGGTCGCTCCACAAGCCCTGCTCACCGACCGGGCGGGCGATGACGTAGTCGTAGTCGACATAGTTCTTGATGGCCCAGTTGGGCAGCGCGGCAATGCCACGGCGGCTGGCGACCAGTTGCAGCACCGCCACCGTCAGCTCGGCGGTGCGGCGCTGGAACGGGATGTGGGCCGGATGCAGCACCTCGCGGATGAGGTCGATGCGTTCTTCCGGCACCGGGTAGGTGATCAGCGTTTCGCCGTCGAAATCGGCGGCCTGCAGGCGGCGCAGCTGGGCCAGGCGGTGCTTCTGCGCCATCACCACCAGGATTTCAAAACGGAACAGCGGGAAGGTGGCGAAGTCCGGGCCGTAGTTCGAACCGATGACCAGGTCGGCTTCGCCGCTGCGCAGCAAATCGGCCGGCTCGCTATGGAAGCCGGACACCAGGTCGATCTCCACTTCCGGCCAGCGCTTGCGGAATTCATCCATCACCGGCATCAGCCAGTCGAAACAGGTGTGGCACTCCAACGCCACCCGCAACTGGCCGGTATCTCCCTGCATCAGGCGCGCAACTTCGCGCTCGGCGGTTTCAATTTCCGGCAGCAGCAGGTCGGCCAGCTTGAGCAGCCGGCTGCCGGTGGCGGTAAAGCCGATCGGCACCGATTTGCGCTCAAACAGCGGCCCGCCGTAGCGATCTTCCAGCAATTTGATTTGATGTGACAGGGCGGACTGCGTCAGGTTGAGCAGTTGGGCAGCGCGTACGAGACTGCCGGCAGAGCGCAGGGCGCTCAGCGTGCGGAGGTGGCGTATCTCTAGCATGGTCTATTAATTTTTTTCATGTGAAGCCGCAAAATCTTTCGTTTTGATTATAGACCGGTTTGCCGCACACTTTATATCACCAATATTAAATGCGGATGACAGGCACCATGACTACCACCAAGAATGCAATCCATACCCACGTTCCCGGCTTCCCGCGCATCGGCGCGGCACGCGAACTGAAATTTGCGCTGGAAAAAAACTGGCGCGGCGAACTGAGCGACGCCGAACTGGAAAGCGCCGGCCGCGAATTGCGCGCCCGCCACTGGGCCTTGCAGCGCGACGCCGGCCTCGATTTCGTCAGCGTCGGCGATTTCGCCTTTTACGACCAGGTGGCCAACCACATCCAGCTGCTGGGCTGCGAACCGGCGCGCTACGGCTTCCAGCCCGAGCAGTCGCAACTGAGCCGCTACTTCACCATGGCGCGCGGCCGCAGCGGCGACGCCCATGAAGCCGGCTGCGGCTGCGGCGCGCATGAGGCCGACGCCCTGCCGGCCGCCGCCGCGCTGGAAATGACCAAGTGGTTCGACACCAACTACCACTACCTGGTGCCGGAATTCACGCCGGAAACCGCCTTCTCGCTGGCCTGCGAGCGCCTGTTCGACGAAGTGGCCGAAGCGCAGGCCCTCGGCCACGCGGTCAAGGCCGTGCTGATCGGCCCGCTGACCTTCTTGTGGCTGGGCAAGACCAGGACCGCCGGTTTCGACCGCCTGACCCTGCTGGACCGGCTGCTGCCGATCTACGGCCAGGTGCTGGACCGCCTCAAAGCCCAGGGTGTGCAATGGGTGCAGGTCGACGAACCCATCCTCGGCCTCGACCTGCCGGCGCCGTGGCGCAGCGCCTTCGAGAATACCTACTGGCAGCTGAACCAGGTCGGCGTGCCGCTGCTGCTGGCAAGCTATTTCTCGCCGCTGGAAGAAAATCTCAGCCTGGCCTGCCGCCTGCCAGTGGCCGGCCTGCACGTCGACGGCGTGCGCGCGCCGCAGGAACTGACCAGCATCGCCGACTGGCTGCCGGTGCACAAGGTGCTGTCGGTCGGCATCGTCGACGGCCGCAACATCTGGCGCACCGACCTCGACGCCGCGCTGGCCGTGCTGGCGCCGATCGTCGAGAAGCGCGCCGGCAGGCTGTGGCTGTCCTCGTCGTGCTCGCTGCTGCACGTGCCGTTCACGCTGGCGGCCGAAACCCAGCTCGATGGCGAGATCCGCTCCTGGCTGGCCTTCGCAAGCGAAAAGCTGGACGAACTGAACATATTGAAACGCGCCCTGCACGGTGATGACGCAGCTGCCGTGAATGCCGCGCTGGCCACGTCCCGCGCCGCCGTCGCCAGCCGCCGCGCCAGCCCGCGCGTGCACCAGGCCGCCGTGCGTGCGCGCCTGGACGCGCTGCCGGCCGACGCCGGCCAGCGCCGCTCCGGCTTCGCCCAGCGCCAGGCCGAACAGCGCGCCCGCTTCCAGCTGCCGGCCTTCCCGACCACCACCATCGGCTCCTTCCCGCAGACGGCGGCCATCCGCAGCGCCCGCGCCAGCTTCAAGCGCGGCGAACTCGACGCCGCCGGCTACGCCGCCACCATGCGCCAGGAAATCGCCTACGCCGTGCGCCAGCAGGAAGCGCTGGGCCTGGACGTGCTGGTCCACGGCGAAGCCGAACGCAACGACATGGTCGAATACTTCGGCGAGCAGCTCGACGGCTTCGCCTTCACCCGGCTGGGCTGGGTGCAGTCCTACGGCTCGCGCTGCGTCAAGCCGCCGGTCATCTACGGCGACGTCAGCCGCCCGAAAGCCATGACGGTCGACTGGACCGTGCACGCCCAAAGCCTGACCGGCAAACCGATGAAAGGCATGCTGACCGGTCCCATCACCATCCTGCAATGGTCCTTCGTGCGCGACGACCAGCCGCGCTCGCGCACCGCGCTGCAGATCGCGCTGGCCATCCGCGACGAGGTGGCCGACCTGGAGCAGGCCGGCATCGGCATCATCCAGATCGACGAGCCGGCCGTGCGCGAAGGCCTGCCGCTGCGCCGCGGCCGCTGGGACGCCTACCTGGACTGGGCCACGCAGGCCTTCCGCGTGTCGGCCAGCGCGGTGGGCGACGCCACGCAGATCCACACCCATATGTGCTACGCCGAGTTCAACGACATCCTGCCGCAGATCGCCGCCATGGATGCCGACGTCATCACCATCGAGACCAGCCGCTCGGACATGGAACTGCTGAACGGCTTCGGCCAGTTCCGCTACCCGAACGAGATCGGTCCCGGCGTCTACGACATCCACTCGCCGCGCGTGCCGGACCAGCAGGAGATGGTGCGCCTGCTGCAAAAGGCCAGCGCCGTGATCCCGCCGGCCAATCTGTGGGTCAATCCGGACTGCGGCCTGAAGACGCGCGGCTGGCCGGAAACCCAGGCCGCGCTGCGCAATATGGTCGCCGCCGCGCGCCAGCTGCGCGCCATCTACTAGGCAAATCCCGCATTTTTCAAGGCCCGCACGCGTGGCGGGCCTCCCCATTCCCCATTTTCCACAGTAGAATGCTGGTGCCTGCGCATGCGCGCGAGGCTAACCCTGATACTGTCGCCCATGTCCAAGAGCCTGTTTCAAAAGCCTATCGAAATCAAGATTTCCACCGTCGTCGCCGTCTCCGCCATTCTGGCCACGGCCGACCGCCTCGCTCTCGACGCCGCGCTGGCCGAAATGACCGGCGGCACCGCCGACTTCTTCGAAGACGACCTGACCGTGATCGACGTCGCCGCGCTGCCGGACGGCTGCGAAGCGGTCGACTGGGGCGGCCTGATCGCCCTGCTGAAAAAATACCGCCTGAACCCGGTCGCCGTGCGCAACGCGCCGCCGGAGATGGCCGCCGCAATCGCCGCCCACGGCCTGAGCCTGGAAACCGCCAGCGCCAAGCCGCGCGACGAGGAAGCGGCCAGGCCGGCGCCTGCCGCCACGCCGGACACCGCGCCGACCCCGGTGGCGGTGGCTGCCGCCCAGGCCCAGCCGGTTGCCGACGGCGGCGTGATGATCATCGACACCCCGGTGCGCGCCGGCCAGCGCATTTATGCGCGCGGCTGCGACCTGGTGGTCACCGCCGTGGTCAACAACGGCGCCGAGATCATCGCCGACGGCAGCATCCACGTGTACAACACGCTCAACGGCCGCGCGCTGGCCGGCGCCTCGGGCAATGCCCAGGCCCGCATTTTTGCATTGAACATGTCGCCGGAGCTGGTCTCCATCGCCGGCGTCTACAGCACGTTTGAAGACGGTTTCCCACAGGAATATGCGCGCTCGCCGACGCAAATTCGCCTGGTCGGTGACAGAATCGATATATCATCTGTCAATACGGCTAACCGCGCTTGACGCACACCACTCTGAAAAGGATTATTCGTGGCAAGAATTATTGTTGTAACGTCCGGCAAGGGCGGTGTCGGTAAAACCACCTCCAGCGCCAGCTTCTCGACCGGCCTGGCCATGCGCGGCCACAAGACCGCGGTCATCGACTTCGACGTCGGCCTGCGTAACCTCGACCTGATCATGGGCTGCGAACGCCGCGTGGTGTACGACCTGATCAACGTGATCAACAAGGAAGCGACGCTGACCCAGGCGCTGATCAAGGACAAGCACTGCGACAACCTGTTCATCCTGCCGGCCTCGCAGACGCGCGACAAGGATGCGCTGTCGGAAGACGGCGTGGAAGAAGTGCTGCATGAACTGATCAACATGGGCTTCGAGTTCATCATCTGCGATTCGCCGGCCGGTATCGAGCACGGCGCGCTGATGGCGCTGACCTTTGCCGATGAAGCGATCATCGTCACCAATCCGGAAGTGTCGTCGGTGCGCGATTCGGACCGCATCCTCGGCATCATCCAGGCCAAGTCGCGCCGCGCCCAGACCGGCGGCGAGCCGGTCAAGGAACACCTGCTGATCACCCGCTACTCGCCGAAACGCGTGGAAGCGGACGAGATGCTGTCGTTTGAAGATGTGAAAGAGATTCTGCGCATTCCACTGATCGGCATCATTCCGGAATCGGAATCGGTGCTGCATGCTTCGAACCAGGGCAACCCGGCGATTCACTTCAAGGGCACCGATGTTGCGGAAGCCTACGAAGACGTGGTGTCGCGCTTCCTCGGCGAAGACTTGCCGCTGCGCTTTACCAATTATGAAAAGCCCGGCCTGTTGCAGCGTATCTTCGGGAGCAAGTAACCATGGCACTGCTTTCTTTCCTGTTTCCGCCTAAACAAAAAACCGCCACCGCGGCCAAGGAGCGGTTGCAGATCATCATCGCGCGCGAGCGCAGCGGCCGCGCCGGTCCGGACTTCCTGCCGGCGCTGCACAAGGAACTGATCGAGGTGATCTCCAAGTACACCAAGGTCAATGCCGACGACATCAAGATCTCGCTGGACCGCCAGGGCAACCTGGAAGTGCTGGACGTCAACGTCGTCCTGCCCGACGCGTAATCAAACCGGCCGGTGCACGCCGGCCGTCACCAACTCCTGCGCCACCCTGGCGCAGGCGTCCACGTGCTGGTAGCCGATCTGGCGGAAGGCGAAAAAGCCGATGCCGGCCGAGGCCAGCTGCCCGGCCAGCGGCACCAGCTTGCCGGCCTGCCTGGCCACCGCCTTGAAACCGGTGCGCTTCAACAGCTGCACCACCACTTCCCGCGTCACCACCTTGCCCACCAGCATGCCGCCGACGCCGATCGCCGCTTCGTAGGCGATCAGCCGGAACTTCGGCTGCAGGCGCTCGATCTGCTGTTCCGACAGGCCGAATTCCTGGTTGATGTCGTCGATCAGCAGCGCGAACAGACGCAGGTCGGACACCACGTCCAGGCCCGGAATCGGCACCGCCGCCACGCCGGCCGACAGCATCGCGCGGCGCCGCACCAGCTGGCGGCAGCGGTCGCGCACGGCGGCGATATCGCGCTCCGAGGCCGGCACCAGCGCCCAATTTGTGTCTTTTTTGCTGCGCATCGCACCTCCCGGGTGGCCTTGTCACTTCTTGCTATTTTTCAACTTCTGCATTGAATTCAGCGTTTTTCCAGTGTACCGTGTAATCAACATGCGGGCGCGCACAGGGAAATCAAGCATTATCAGGAAGCCATGGATAGTGTCTTAAAAAAATATTTTTAGCCTTTTTGCTAAGGTATTTGTAAATCTCTGTTATATTTGGAGTGACTTCTCCTTAACATTTTCCAGCAGGCAGCAGTATGAGAATTGCCGTACTCGACAACGATCGCAGCCAAGCCGAACTGATTTGCCAGGTGCTCACCTCGGCCGGCCACATCTGCCACAGCTTCCAGACCGCCAAAGACGTGCTGGCGCAATTGCGCAAGGACAGCTATGACATGCTGATCCTCGACTGGCAGGTGGTCGACCTGGGCGGCGCCGAAGTGTTACGCCGGGCCAAGGAGAAGCTGCACGACAACGCCCCCGTCCTGTTCCTGACCACCAGCTCGGGCGAGGACGACATCGTCGCCGGCCTGGCCGCCGGCGCCGACGATTACATGATCAAGCCGCTGCGCCGCAGCGAAATGGTGGCGCGCGTGCAAGCCCTGCTGCGCCGCGCCTACCCGGCGCAAAACGGCGCCGAGCAGCTGCAATTCGGTCAGTACGTGTTTGAAACCCGCCCCGGCCGGCTGCTGATGGACGGCATAGTGTTGGATGTGACCCACAAAGAGTTCTACCTGGCACTGTTATTTTTCCGCAACATCGGCCGTCCCTTGTCGCGCGCCTACATCCATGAAGCGGTGTGGATACGCGAGACCGTGGTGCCGTCGCGCACCATGGACACCCACGTTTCGCGCGTCCGCAACAAATTGCAATTAAAACCAGAAAATGGCTTCCGCCTGGTCCCGGTCTACAGCTACGGTTACCGCCTGGAAAAACTCGGCGCCTGACGTCCGCACGGGCTGCTGCTATCTCTTTGAGCAGTCCTAGAAGCAACATCCGGGTACTCACGGTATAATGACCGCATATTCAATGCCTGGACCCGAAATGCAGCTGCTTGCCGTCGGCCTCAACCACACTACCGCCCCGGTCTCGCTTCGCGAGCAGCTGGCGTTCGCCCCCGATCAGCTCGGGCAGGCGGTGGTGGCGGCGCGCTCGTGGTTCGAACGCATCGACCATCGCGGTTCCGACGAGGCAGCCATTTTGTCGACCTGCAACCGCACCGAGTTGTACGCCGCCAGCACCGTGCCCGATCCGCTCGACGCCGGCGCCCATTTCCTCGCCGATTTCCACCAGCTGAACTACGCCGAACTGCGCCCGCACCTGTACATGCTGCCGCAGCACGACGCCGTGCGCCACACCTTCCGCGTCGCCTCCGGACTGGACTCGATGGTGCTGGGCGAGACACAGATCCTCGGCCAGATCAAGGACGCCATCCGCACCGCCGATGAAGCGGGCGGCCTCGGCACCTATCTGCACCAGCTGTTCCAGCGCTCGTTCTCGGTCGCCAAGGAGGTGCGCAGCACCACCGAAATCGGCGCCCACAGCGTGTCGATGGCGGCCGCCGCCGTGCGCCTGTCGCAGCGCATCTTCGACAAGATCTCCGAGCAGAACGTGCTGTTCATCGGCGCCGGCGAAATGATCGAGCTGTGCGCCACCCACTTCGCGGCGCAGAATCCGAAATCCATCACCATCGCCAACCGCACGCTGGAACGCGGCGAGCTGCTGGCGCACCGCTACGGCGGCCGCGCCATCCGCCTGGCCGATCTGCAGGACAAGCTGCACCAGTACGACATCGTCATCTCGTGCACCGCCTCGTCGCTGCCGCTGATCGGCCTGGGCATGGTGGAGCGCGCGATCAAGGCGCGCCGCCACAAGCCGATGTTCATGGTCGACCTGGCCGTGCCGCGCGATATCGAACCGGAAGTGGCGCGCCTGAACGACGCCTTCCTGTACACCGTCGACGACCTCGGCAAGGTGGTGCAGACCGGCCTCGAAAGCCGCCAGGCCGCCGTGGCGCAGGCCGAGGCCATCATCGAAACCCGCGTCCAGTCCTTCATGCACTGGGTCGACGACCGCGCCGTGGTGCCGGTGATCCAGAGCCTGCACGAAAACGGCGAAGCGCTGCGCCTGCTGGAACTGGAACGCGCACGCAAGATGCTGGCCAAGGGCGAGGACATCGACACCGTGCTCGAAGCCCTGTCCAAGGGCCTGACCGCCAAGTTCATGCACGGCCCGCAGCAGGCGCTGCGCCATGCCCACGGCGACGAACGCGCGCAACTGGCGGAAATCCTGCCGCAGATGTTCCGCGGCCGCCGTTAGCGCTTCTGCTGCTCCGCTGTCTTCCCTCGCCGCCCCGCGGCGCCTGCTTCACTCTCCAAAGAATACGCTATGAAACCATCCATGCTGGCCAAGCTCGATCAATTGGCAAACCGTCTGGTCGAACTCGATGAACTGCTGATGTCCGAAGGCGCCACCGACAACATGGACAGCTACCGCAAGATGACCCGCGAGCACGCCGAAATCGGCCCGCTGGTGGCGGTCTACAAGTCCTACCAGGAAGCGCTGGGCGACATCGCCGCCGCCGAGGAGATGCTGGCCGATCCCGACATGAAGGACTTCGCCCAGGAAGAAATCGACGCCGCCAAAACGCGCACCGCCGAACTGGACCTGGAGCTGCAGAAAATGCTGCTGCCGAAGGACGCCAACGACGACCGCAACATCTTCCTGGAAATCCGCGCCGGCACCGGCGGCGACGAGTCGGCGCTGTTCGCCGGCGACCTGCTGCGCATGTACACCCGCTTCGCCGAACGCAACCGCTGGCAGGTGGAGATGGTGTCCGAATCGACCTCGGACCTGGGCGGCTACCGCGAGGTGATCGTGCGCCTGGTCGGCAACGGCGTGTATTCCAAGCTGAAGTTCGAATCCGGCGGCCACCGCGTGCAGCGCGTGCCGGCCACCGAAACCCAGGGCCGCATCCACACCTCGGCCTGCACGGTGGCGGTGATGCCGGAGGCCGATGAGGTGGAGGACGTCAACATCAATCCGTCCGAGCTGCGCATCGACACCTACCGCGCGTCCGGCGCCGGCGGCCAGCACATCAACAAGACCGATTCCGCCGTCCGCATCACCCACCTGCCGACCGGCATCGTGGTCGAGTGCCAGGACGACCGCTCGCAGCACAAGAACAAGGCGCAGGCGATGAAGGTGCTGGCCACCCGCATCAAGGACGTGCAGCTGCGCGAGGCGCAGGCCAAGGAGGCGGCCACCCGCAAGAGCCTGATCGGTTCCGGCGACCGCAGCGAGCGCATCCGCACCTACAACTACCCGCAGGGCCGCATGACCGACCACCGCATCAACCTGACCCTGTACAAGCTGGACTTCATCATGGACGGCGACCTGACCGAGATGACCAACGCGCTGATCGCCGAACACCAGGCCGAACTGCTGGCGGCGCTGGGCGATTAAGACCGGGCTAAGGCTTAAAAAGCAACTTTGTGCGAGAATCATCCGCTATTGCTTATTCATCGGATCAACTCATGATAACTACCCGCTCCCTGCTGCTGTCCATCGCCATCGCCGCCTTCGGCCTGATCGGCGTCGCCCTGTACCTGCAGCACGGGCTGGACATGCTGCCTTGCCCGCTGTGCGTGATCCAGCGCTACCTGTTCATCGCCATCGGCGTGTGCGCGCTGATCGGCGCCTACGTCGGCAAGCCGAAGCCGCTGGCGCCGGTCGGCCTCGGCCTGCTGGCCGCGCTGGGCGGCCTGGGCACCGCCGGCAAGCACCTGTGGGTGCTGGCCCATCCCGGCCTGTCGTGCGGCATCGATCCGATGGAAACCATGCTGAACAAAATCCCGACCGCCACCTACCTGCCCTTCCTGTTCCAGGCCGACGGCCTGTGCGAGGACGCGCTGGCGCCATGGTTCGGCCTGTCGATTCCACAGTGGTCCTTCCTGTGGTTCGCGCTGTTCACGCTGGCCCTGGCCTGGGTGCTGATCCGCCGCGTGCGCGCATGATCGATTCCACCAGCGCCATCACGGCCGGCGTCACCATCGCCGCGCTGCAACGGCAATCGCTGCTCGACGGGCTGGATTACCGCGTCCTGCTGTGCCACGCGCTGGAGCTGAACCGCATCGCCCTGATCACCCAGTCCGAACGCGCATTAACCGCCGACGAGGCGCAGCGCTTCGCCGCGCTGGTGCAGCGCCGCCTGGACGGCGAACCGATCGCCTACATCGTCGGCCAGCGCGAATTTTTCGGCCTGCCGTTCGAGGTCGGCAGCGCCGTGCTGATACCCCGTCCCGATACCGAACTGCTGGTCGAGCTGACGCTGGACCGCCTGCCGCTCAACGGCCGCGCGCTCGACATGGGCACCGGCAGCGGCGCCATCGCCGTCGCGCTGGCGCACACGCGGCGCGACGCCGACATCACCGCGCTCGACGTCAGCGCCGACGCCCTGGCCGTCGCCCGGCGCAACGCCGATGCCAACCACGCCCGCGTCACCTTCCTGCAAAGCGACTGGTACGCGGCGCTGCAAGGCGCCGCGCCGTTCGACGTGATCGCCTCCAACCCGCCCTACATCGCCAGCGGCGACCATCATCTGTCGGAAGGCGATCTGCGCTACGAACCGGTGGGCGCGCTGACCGACCACGCCGACGGCCTGTCGGCGCTGCGCGTCATCATCGCCGGCGCGCCCCCGCACCTCACGCCGCAAGGCTGGCTGCTGATGGAACACGGCTACGACCAGGCGCAAGCGGTGCGCGAACTGCTGACCGCGGCAGGCTATGCCGACGTGCGCAGCTGGCAGGACCTGGCCGGCATCGAACGCGTGAGCGGCGGCCGTCTCAAATCCTGATTTGCAGGCGCCGGCGCAAGGCCGACAGCAGCAGCGCCGGCGGCGCCGGCTTGTACAGCACCTCGACGAAATCCATCGGCCGCGACGGCGGCACCACGCCGTGCAGCAGCACCGGCGGCGCTTGCTCGCGCGGCCAGATATCCCACACGCTTTCGTCGGCGCACAGGATCAGCGCCGGAGCGCGGTCCTGCGGCTCGTACTGCACGTCGAACTCCGCGCTTTCCAGGATCTCGCTCAGGTAATCCTGCATCGGCTGGTGCGGTTCCAGCAGCAGGATGGCGTGGCCGCTGCCGAACGGCTCGGGCCAGTCGAAGTGCGGCGTCGGCGGCATGGCGTCCCGCTCCTCGGCCAGCGGCGCGCTCGCCTCGAAGCGCAGGGCGTCGCCGCTCTGCTGCAAAACCCCGCCCATGGCGCGCACCAGGTGCGCCGCCACCATCACCCCGGGCAGGATGCGTTCGTCCGCCAGCGAGCCTTTAAACGCGCGCCAGGGGCCTTCCGCTGTGCCGGACTGGAAATGCAGCCGCACCTCGCCCGGCGTCCCCGATGCGCGCCGCACTTCCAGCACCAGCGGCCCGCCCGAATGCTCGCGCAGCCGCGCCAGCACCTGCGCCAGGCGGCGCGCATCGAGCACCGCCAGCGGCGGCAGCGCGGCGCCGTCGTGCGTCACATGCCGCATCAGCCCATGCAGATAGGCCGGCGCCGCCGCCAGTTCCGGCGCCTGCAGCTCGAAGCGCGCGCACTCCTGCAGGTCGGACAGCCATTCCAGCTGGCGTCGCGCGTCGTGCTCCATGGCCGGCACGTCGACCCAGCCGGTGCTGGCGCGGGTGGCGATGCGCGCCAGCGGCGCGCGCAGGTCGTGGTGCAGGGCCGCCAGCAGGCGGGCGCGGATGCGGGCGGCGTCCAGCTCGTCCGCGCTCACGGCAGCAAAACCTGCTGGCGCATGGCCTGGCGGTAGGCGGTGGGGGTGCTGTCGACCTGCTCGCGGAAGGCGGTGGCGAAGTTGGCGGCGCTGCGGAAGCCGGTCAGCTCGGCGATCTGCTGCACCGTCATGTCGGTGTCGGCCAGCAGCTGCCGGCCGCGCCGGATGCGCGCCTCGCCCAGGTAGGCGAACACGGTGGTGCCGACGTGGCGGCGGAAGGCCTGCGACAGCCGCTTCTCGTGCGTGCCGAGCGCGCGGGCGATGCCGGTCAGTGTCAGCGACGCCGCCAGGTTGTCGTCGATCAGGCGCATGGCGGCCAACGCCACCACCTCGTCCGGATCGTGCAGGCTGGGCAGCGCCGGCGCCGGCGCATCCTCGGCGGCCGGCCCGGCCTTGCGCAGGCCGGCCAGTTCCAGGTGGATGCGCACGCGCGCGAACACCTCGGCCGGGTGGTAGGGCTTGGCGACGAAATCGACGCCGCCCATGGCCAGCCCGGCGACTCGTTCGTCCGGCTCATCCAGGGCGCTGAGGAAGATGATGGGAATCGCGCGCGTGGCCGGATTGGCCTTCAGCAGCCGGCAGGCGGCAAAGCCGTCCATGCCCGGCATGCGCACGTCCATCAGAATCAGGTCCGGCGGCGACGCCAGCGCGGCTTGGTAACCGGCCATGCCGTCGCTGGCGCTGCGCACGTGGTACAGCTGGCGGCGCAGCAGATCGGTGAGGAAGCGCAGTTCCTCCCGCTCGTCGTCAACGATCAGGATGCCGGGCCGTGCTTGTTCAGTTGTATTCAGGGCAAGAATAGCGTGCTCCTCGTCAGGAACTACCGCCCGATTATGCCCAGGTTTTTTTCTCTGTTGTGGAGTCCGCCTTCCGGCAAAACCGTTTTCACCTTGTTCAGAATGGCATGTTACAAGCTAGCGATCAGGCTCATGCCGTTGGCGCCGAACTGGCTGCCCACC
The DNA here is from genome assembly GCF_009674565.1 of Duganella aquatilis. GTDB lineage: Bacteria > Pseudomonadota > Gammaproteobacteria > Burkholderiales > Burkholderiaceae_D > Rugamonas > Rugamonas aquatilis. Next base: position 167,034 of record NZ_WKJL01000008.1, on the reverse strand, counting down.
AGCGTCACGTCGTGCGCCAGCGCCAGGGTCAGGTCGGCGCGGCTATGCGTATCCAGGTAAGTGTCCCACTTGGCCAGCGTGGCGCTGTCGGCCTGCTGGCCGGCATTGTGGTACAGCAGGTTAACGAAGGCGTTGTCGTCCAGGCTGCCGAAGCGGGCGCCGAATTCCACCGACTCGATGAAGCCGGCGCCCAGCGCAGCGTTCTGCAGGCCGCTGTCCAGCCAGAGAACAAAACCTGGCAGATCGCCGGCGCGGCCCAGCGTCAGGTGGTACAACATGCCCAGTTCCTGCAGCTTGGCGGCGCCGGCCTGGGTAAAGCCGAGGTCGCGCGTAACGCCGTTGAACTCGCCCAGCTCGATCTGGCGGATGGTGTCCAGGCTGCCTTCCGGCTCGGCGATCATGACGTCGCCGGCCTTGCTGAGCGCCAGGCTGTAGTCCTTTTCCGCGCCACTGTAGACCACGGTGTCGATGCCGTCGCCGCCGACCAACAGGTCGGAGCCGGCGCCGCCTTCCAGGCGGTCGTTGCCGGAATTGGCGAGCCAGCCCTGCTCCTGGGTCAGCAGCTTGCCACCGAGCGGGATGCCATCGTCGGTGAGCCACAACGCGCGGTGGGCGCTGGACAGGGCGATGTCGGTCAGCACGTCGGCGCGCGCCAGGGTGCTGTCGGACGCCGCGGCGAGCCGCGCCAGGTACGGCGTCAGCGCCGCCTCGTCCGGCGCCTTGCCCAGCGTGTCGGTCAGCAGTCGCGCCACATAATCGTGGTTATTCAGCGTCATCAGCCCTTGCAGCGACTCGGTTGACAGCAGGAAGCCGACAGCCAGTTGCTGGTTGGTCAGCGTGCCATGCACCGCCCAGTTGCTCAGTCCTTCCAGATCCGGCGCGCGGTCGAAGGCGGCGTGGTACAGCAGCGACAGGGTCTCCAGCCGCGCAACATCGGTGGTGGCGAACTCCAGAGCCTGGAAGCCGTGGTTCAGTTCCGCTGCCGTTACGGTTTCGCTGCCGCTGGCGCCAGCCATCGCGGTCTGGTGGATGCCGATCACTTGGCCGCCCTTCAGGTAGAACTGCCACTGGCCGCTGTCGCTGCGGCCGCCCTGCAGCACGTCGTTGCCGGCGCCGCCGACCAGCGTGTCGTTGCCGCCGCCGCCCGCCATCTGATCGTTGCCGTCGCCGCCGTTCAGGTAATCGTTGCCGGCGGCAGTGATCAGCACGTCGTCGCCGCCGTTGCCGTACAGCGTGTCGTTGTCGCTGCCGGTGGTCAGCACGAAGCGCTGCGCCTCGCCGTCGCCGATGAAGAAGTTGGCGCCGGCGCCGCCGGTGATGGTGGCGGCGCCCATGATGGCGGCAAACTGCACGTTATCGAGCTGCAGGCCGATGCCTTGCGGCAGCGCATGGGTGTCGATCACCAGCGCGCTGGCGGTATTGTCCGGCGTGGCGGCGTGCTGCGGGCCGCCGCTGGCGCCGCCGGCGGCAACGATGTCGCTGCCGTCGATGATCACGGTGCCGGTGGCGCCACTGGCGCCGCTCATCGCCAGCGTGGCGTGCTGCAGCAGCACGTTCGGCGCCAGGCCGGCGAGAAATTCCTGCGCCTGGGCTTCCATCGCCACGCGGGTGGCCTGGCCGGCCGCCGTGTGGTCGTCGATGCGGCCGATCAGATCGGTCAGCGCCATCGTCCCACTCAGCAGCGACGCCGGACCGGAAGCCTCGAAGCCGACACCGACCGGCAGGCTGACCACCAGGCTGGTGCCGGGATTGCCGCCGCTGGCGGCGATCCCGATCGGGATGTCGGCCAGGTTGGCGTGCTCGGTGCTGTGGTCTTCCGGCCGGCTGCTGCTGATGGTCGGCACGGTGATGGTGTGCGTGGTCAGCCCGGTGCGGCTGTCGACGCCGGTCTGGGTGGTGATCTGCACGCCGTCCACCAGCGACGGCGTGCCGGGATTGACCGGCGGCGGATTGGTGTTGACCGCCACCACCAGCGGCGTCGCCGCCGTGCTGGCATTGCCGGCGGCGTCGTTGAACAAGCCGCCGCCGACGTTGACCGTGATCGGCGTGGTGCTGTTGGCCGGCGGCGTGATCACCACCGTGTAGGTGGTGCCGCTGCCGCTGAAGCCGCTGACCACGCCGCCGGTGACCACCAGGTCGGCCTGGGTCAGCACACCCGGATCGCTCAGCGTCAGGGTGATGGTGGTGCTGCCGCCCTGTCCCACCTGTGTGGCGCTGCTGGCCAGCGTGACCGTGGGCGCGGTGGTGTCCAGCGTGTACTGCACGCTGTGGGTGGTGCTGACGTTGCCGGCGGCGTCGGCCACCCGCACCATCAGCGCGCGCGTACCGGGCACCAGCGTGCGCCCCAGCGACCAGGTGGTACCGCTGACCGTCGCCAGGTGCCAGGTCACGCCGCTGTCGACCGAGACTTGCACCACGTCACCGGCCGCCAGCGGCGCGCTCAGCGTACCGCTCAGCGTCTGGTTCGGGTTATTGGTGATCAGGTCGCCGCCGGTGCCGCTGTCGTTAGAGAAGGCGACGCCGCCGCTGGCCGTCGCCGTCGGCGCCACCGTGTCGATCTGCAGTGACGGAATCGCAGCGCTGCCGCCGGTGTTGCCGGCAACGTCGGTGTAGCCGCTGACGCTGATGGTGGCGCTACCGGACGCCACGCCGCTGGTCGGCGTGAAGGTGGCGGTATAGACCAGCGGATTGCTGGTCGGCGTCAGCGTGCCCAGCATGCCGCCGGCCACCGTTATATTGCTGTTGCTAAAGCCGACCGGCGCTTCGGAGAAAGTGAACGTGATGATGGCCGGATCAACGCCGTTGGCCACCGGCACATTGCTGGTGATGGTCACCGTCGGCGCACTCTGGTCGAACACATACGGCGTGCTGGTCGGCGCGCTGTAGTTGCCTGCCGTGTCGATCACGCGCACCTGCATCACGCCGCTGGCGGTCAGCATGTGCGCCAGGCTCCAACTATTACTGCTGACAGCGGCCGTATCCCAGGTGCCGCCATTGTCGAACGATACCTGCACCGATTCGCCGGCGCCCAGCGGCGCCGACAGCGTACCGCTGACCGTCTGCGCCGAAATGGCAGTGATCAGGTCGCCGGCGACGCCGGTATCATTGCTGAACACCGGCGTGCCGGTAGCGGCCGCCAGCGGCGCCAGCGTATCCAGGCTGAGCGACGGCGTACTGGCGCCCAGCCCGCCGTTGCCGGCCAGGTCGCTATAGACATTTGGCGCCACGCTGATGACCGCACTGCCGGCGTTGATGCCTGGCGTCGGCGTGAACACGGCGGTGTACACCAGCGGATTGGCGGTGGCGGTGAAGCCGCTCAGCGTGCCGCCGGTGGCGGTAACGTCGCCAGCGGCAAAGCCCAGCGGCGCCTCGTTGAAGGTGAAAGTGATCAACGCCGTGTCGCCGATCTTCAGCGACGCCAGGCTGCTGCTGATCAGCAGCGTCGGCGGTGCCGCGTCGATGCTGATCGGGCTGCTGACGGCGCCGCCACCGACATTGCCGGCAGTGTCGGTGTAGCTGCCGGCCAGCACCGAGACCGCGGCCGGCAGACTGTAGCCGGCCGCCGGCGTGAACTGCGCCGTGTACACCAGCGGATTGGCGGTGACGGTGAAGCCGCTGATGCTGCCGCTGCCAGGCGGCAGCACGATGTCGCCAGCGGTGAAGCCGCGCGGCGCTTCGCTGAAGGTGAAAGTCAGCGTGGCGCTCTCGCCGGCCTTGAGGGCGGCGGCATTGCTGCTGATGGTCATCGTTGGCGGCGTGGTGTCCAGCACATAGGCGGCCGAGTAAGCGGCGCCGTGGTTGCCGGCGCCGTCGGTCACGCGCACCTGCAGCGTGCCGCTGCCGCTGAGGAACACCGGCGTTCCCAGCGCCCAGTTGACGCTGCCCACCGGCGCCACCGCGCTGGTCCAGCTGGCGCCATTGTCCACCGACACTTCGACGATATCGCCGCCCTGCACATTGGCGTCCAGCGTGCCGCTAATGGTCTGCACCGGGCTGGTCGTGATCAGGTCGGTGTTACTGACGCCGGTGTCGACGCTGAATGCCACCGTGGCGATGCCGGTGTTGGGCGCCTGGGTGCTGTAGCTGATCGGCGTGATGGCGGCCGCCAGGCCGGCGTTGCCGGCGGCGTCGAGGAAGCTGCCGGCGCCGACCACGATGGTGCCGCTGCCGCCGGACACACCCGGAGTCGGCGTGAACAGCGCGGTGTACACCAACGGATTGGCGGTCAGGCCGAAGCCGCTCAGGGTGCCGCCGGCGACGCTGATGCCGCCCAGCGTGAAGCCGAGCGGCAGCTCGCTGAAAGTGAAGGTGATGGTGGCCGATTCGCCGATTTTCAGATTGGCGGCGCTGCTGGTGATCTGCAGCGAAGGCGGCGCCGTGTCCACCGTGATCAGCGGCGAGACCGCACCGCCGCCGGCATTGCCGGCCAGGTCGGTGTACATGCCGGGCGCCAGCGTGACGCCGGCGCTGGCGCCGCCCAGGCCGGCGGCCGGCGTGAACAGCGCCGTGTACACCAGCGGATTGCCGGCGCTGACGGCGAAGCCGCTCAGCGTACCGTTGATGGGCACCAGGTCGCTCTGCGTGAAGCCGGTGGGGGCCTCGCTGAAGGTGAAGGTCAGCGTCGCCGCCTCGCCGGCCTTGAGCGTGGTGGCGCTGCTGGTGACGGTCATGGTCGGCGCCACCAGGTCCAGCACATAGCCGGCCGAGAACACCGAACCATGGTTGCCGGCGGCGTCGCTGACCCGCACCTGCAGCGTGCCGCTGCCGGTCAGCGACTGCGGCAGCAGCGCCCACTGGCCGGGCGCCGACGTCACCGCGTTCAGCCAGGTGGCGCCATTGTCCAGCGACACCTGCACAAATTCGCCGGCGCCGACCGGCGCGCTCAGCGTGCCGGTGATGATTTGCGACACCGCATTGGTGACCAGATCGCTATTGCTGGCGCCATTATCGGCCGAGAAGCTGAGCGCCAGCACGCTGGCGGTCGGCGCCAGCGTGTCGATTGCGATCGGCGCGCTGTTGGCGTTGGTGCCATGGTTGCCGGCGGCGTCGGCATACACGCTGCCAGCCACGCTGATGACGGCGTTGGCGCTGGCGATGCCGGCGCCCGGCGTGAAGGTGGCCGTGTACACCAGCGGATTGCTGGTGGCGGCCAGACCGCTCAGGGTGCCGTTGCTGGCGCTGATGCTGCCCAGCGCGAAGGCGCTCGGCGCGTCGCTGAAGGTGAAGGTGATGGTGGCGCTGTCGCCGGCCTTGAGCGCGCTGGCGCTGCTGGTGATGGCCAGCGTCGGCGCCAGCGTGTCGACGCTGATCACCGGCGAGCTGCCGCCGCTGCCGTCGTTGCCGGCGGCGTCGGTGTACAGATTATTGCCCAGCGTGACGCTGGCGTTGCCGTTGAAGCCAGCGGTCGGCGTCAGCACCACCGTGTACACCAGCGGATTGCTGGTCGCGGTAAAGCCGCTCAGCGTGCCGCCGGTGGCGATCAGGTCGCCCAGCGTGAAGCCGGACGGCGCTTCGCTGAAGGTGAAGCTGATGGTGGCGCTCTGGCCGGCGCGCAGTGTGCTGGCGTCGCTGCTCATCGCCACCGTCGGCGCGGTGGTGTCCAGCACATAATTGTGGGTGGTGACGACGCCATGGTTGCCATTGGCGTCGCTGACCCGCACCTGCACCGTGCCGTTGCCGTTCAGCGTCTGGCCGAACAGCGACCACAGATTGCTGCCGGCGCTGGCGCTGGCGGTGGTCCAGCTGGCGCCGTTGTTGAGCGAGACTTCCACCACGTCGCCAACCGCCAGTACGCCGCCGTTCAGCGTGCCGGCGATGTTTTGCGCCGCGGTCTTGGTGATCAGATCGGTGTTGCTGCTACCGGTATCGGCCGAGAACAACACCGTGCCGCCGCCCAGGGTCGGCGCCAGCGTGTCGATGCTGATCGGCGGCGAACTACCGGCGGCGCCGCCATTGCCGGCCAGGTCGGCATAGGCGCCGGCCGCCACGCTGATCACGGCGCTGGCGCCGGCCACATTGGCGGCCGGCGTGAACAGCGCGGTGTACACCAGTGGATTGGCGGTCTGCACCAGGTTGCTGATGGTGCCGTTGCTGGCGCCGATGTCGCCCAGCGTGAACGAAGCCGGCGCCTCGCTGAAGGTGAAGGTGATGGTGGCGGTGGTGGTGCTGTTGAGCGCACTGGCGCTGCTGCTGATGGCCAGCGTCGGCGCCAGCGTGTCGACGCTGATCGCCGCCATCGTGCCGCCGACGCCGAGGTTGCCCAGCGTGTCGGCAAAAGTGCCGCTGGCAATGCTGATGGCACCGCTGCCATTGGCGACGCCGGCGGTGGCGCTGAACACCGCTGTATAGATCAGCGGATCGGCGGTGGCGCTCAGGCCGCTCAGCGTGCCGCCGCTGACGGTGATATCGCCAAAGGTGAAACCAACCGGCGCGCTGCTGAACTTGAAGGTGATGTTGGCGACATCGCCGGCCTTGAGCGCGGTCACATCGCTGAGGATGGCCACGCCCGGCGCCACCGTTGCGTAGGTAATGGTCGGCACGACACCGCCGGCCCCGTTGTTGCCTGCCAGATCGGTATACGCACCAGTGGCCACCGACACCGCGCCGATGCCGGCCGCCTGCCCGGCCAGCGGCGTGAAGATCGCCGTGTACACCAGCGGATTGGCAGTGGCGGTGAAGCCGCTCAACGTGCCGCCGCTGACGGCCACACTGGCGGCGCTGAAGCCAACCGGCGCCTCGCTGAAGGTGAAGGTGATCAGCGGTGTATCGGCGCTGTTCAGCACCAGTTTGCTGGAAGTGATCGCCAGCGTCGGCGGCGTCTGGTCGAGCGTGTAGGCGGCGCTATAGGCTGAACCATGGTTGCCGGCGGCGTCGCTGACGCGCACCTGCACGTTGTGGCCCGCGCCGCTGCTGAGCGTCTGGCCGGCCAGCGACCAGGTGTTATTGCCGGCGCTGGCGGTGGCGCTGGTCCAGCTGGCGCCGTTGTCGAGCGACACTTCCACCGTCTCGCCACCTAGCAGGTTGGCGCTGAGCGTGCCACTGAGGTTTTGCGCGGCCACATTGGTGACCAGATCGACCGCGCCGCTGTCGGCGGAGAACACCACGCTGGCGCCGGTGGTGAGCGGCGCCTGGGTGTCGACGCTGATGCCGGGCGAAGTGGCGCCGGCGCCGGCATTGCCGGCCTTGTCGGTATAGCTGCTGGCAGCCAGCGTGATGTTGTCGATGACGCCGTTGACGCCGACCGCCGGTGTGTAGGTGGCGGTGTACACCAGCGGATTGCTGGTGACGGTCAGGTTGCTCAGCGTGCCGTTGCCGGCGCTGACGTCGTTCAGGTCGAAGCCGCTGGGCGCCTCGCTGAAGGTGAAGGTGATGGTGGCGGTTTCGCCGGCCTTGACCGCGGCCACATTGCTGCTGATGCTGGCCGTCGGCGGCGTGTTGTCCAGCACATAGCTGGTCGAGAAGGTGGCGCCATGGTTGCCGGCGGCGTCGGTGACGCGCACTTGCAGCGTGTTGCTGGCGTTCAGCGTCTGGCCGGCCAGGCTCCAGGCGCTGCCGGCGCCGGTGGCGGTGGTCCAGCTGGCGCCATTATCCAGCGACACCTCGACGTACTCGCCGCTGCCCAGCGGCGCCGCCAGCGTGCCACTGATGGTCTGGGCGCTGGTGTTGGTGACCAGATCGGTCGCGCTGCTGCCGCTGTCGACCGAGAACACCACCGTGCTGGCGACCGCCACCGGCGCCAGCGTGTCGATGCTGATCGGTGGCGTCACCGAGCCGGTGTTGCCGTTGCCGGCGGCGTCGGTAAAGGCGCCGCCGGCGATGGTGATGCTGGCGGCGGTGTTCTGGATGCCGGCGGTCGGCGTGAAAGTGGCGGTGTACACCAGCGGATTGCCGGGGTTGACCGTCAGGCTGCCCAGGGTGCCACCGGTGGTGACCACGTCGCCGGCGGTAAAGCCGACCGGCAGTTCGCTGAAGGTGAAGGTGACAATGGCGGTCTCGCCTGCCTTGACCGCCGCCACATTGCTGGTGATCGCCACGGTCGGCGCCAGCGTGTCGATGTTGATGACCGGCCCGGTGGCGCCGCCGCCGCTGTTGCCGAAGGCGTCGGCATAGGCGCCGGCGCTGACGCTGATGTCGGCTGTGCCGCTGCCAATCCCGGCGTTGGGCGTGAACACCGCCGTGTACACCAGCGGATTGGCGGTGGCGGTAAAGCCGCTCAGGCTGCCGTTGTTGTAGCTGATGTCGGCTGCGGTGAAGCCGGTCGGCGGCGTGCTGAAGGTGAAGGTCAGCGTGGCCGCCTCGCCGGCTTTGAGCGCGACGTCGTCGGCGGTGATCAGCAGCGACGGCAGCGTGGTGTTGATGGCGATCGGCACTGTCAGGCTGGCCTGGCCGTTGTTGCCGGCGGCATCGATATAGCCGCCGGCGTTGACCTGCACGGTGGCGGTCACGCCCAGCTGACCGGCGGCCGGGGTGAAGGTAGCGGTGTAGATCAGCGGATTGGCGGTTTGCGTCAGGCCGCTGATGGTGCCGCCGGTGACCGTCAGCGACGACGCGCTGAAGTTGGCCGGCGCCTCGCTGAAACTGAAGGTCAGGGTAGCGGTCTGGCCGGCGTTCAGCGCGCCGAGGTCGCTGGTGGCCAGCACCGTCGGCGCGGTGGTGTCCAGCACATAGCCGGCGCTGAAGGCGGCGCCGTGGTTGCCGGCGGCGTCGTTGACGCGCACCTGCAGCGTGTTGCTGCCAGCCAGCGTCACGCCGCCCAGGCTCCAGCTGTTGCTGCCGGCACTGGCGCTGGCATTGCTCCAGGTTACACCGTTATCCAGCGATACCTGCACCGTCTCGCCCGATACCAGCGCCGCGGTCAGCGTGCCGCTGACGGTCTGCGCCGCAGCGCGGGTGACCAGGTCGCTGCTGCTGACCCCGGTGTCATTCGAGAAGCTGAAGCCGCTGCCGGTGGTGGTCGGCGCCACCGTATCGATGCTGATCGACGGCGAGGTGCCAGCGGTGCCGCTGTTGCCGATCAGGTCGGTGTAGTTGCTGCCGGCCACGGTGATGCTGGCGGCGCCGCTGGCAATCCCGGCCGACGGCGTGAACTGCGCCGTGTACACCAGCGGATTGGCGGTCCCGGTAAAGCCGGTCAGGGTGCCGCCGCTGACCGCCACGTCGCCGGAGGTGAAGCCGAGCGGCGTCTCGCTGAAGGTGAAGGTGATGGTGGCGACATCGCCGGCCTTGACCGCCCCCAGGTCGCTGGTGATGGCCAGCGTCGGCGCCTTGGTGTCGACCAGGATCACCGGCGTCACGCCGGCGCCGCCGGCATTGCCCAGACCGTCGGTATAGCTGCCGCTGGCGACCGTGATCGAGGCCGGCGCGCTGACATTGGCGCCCGGCGTGAACACGGCGGTGTAGATACCGGCGCCCTGGCTGGTCAAGTTGCTGATGGTGCCGCCGCTCACCACAATGTCGCTGGCGGTGAAACCCGACGGCGCGCTGGTGAAGGTAAAGGTGATGTTGGCCGTGTCGCCGCTTTTCAGCGCCGCCGCGTCGCTGGTGATCACCACGCTGGGTCCCAGCGTGGTGATCGAAATCGCCGCCGAGGTGGCGCCGCTGCCGTTGTTGCCGGCCAGGTCGGTATAGCTGTTATTGGCCAGCGTGACGCTGCCCAGCAAGCCGCTGAGGCCGGCGTTCGGCGTGAATTCGACCGTGTACACGCGCGGATTGGCGGTGGCCACCAGGTTGGCCAGCGTGCCGCCGACAGCGGTGAAGTCGCCCAGCGTCAGGCCGTCCGGTGTTTCGTTGAAGGTCAGCGTGATGACGGCGCTCTCGCCGCTCTTCAGCACGCTGACGTTGCTGCTCAGCGACACCGTCGGTCCGGTGGTGTCCAGCACATAGGCGTTGTTGCTGGCGGCGCCGGCGTTGCCGGCCGCATCCACCACGCGCACCTGCAGCGTATTGCTGCCGGTCAGCGTCTGACCGGCCAGCGACCAGGCGTTGCTGCCGGTGCTGCCGCTGGCATTGACCCAGCTGGCGCCGTTGTTGAGCGACACTTCCACGTGCTCGCCGGACGCCAGGCTGGCGCTCAGCGTGCCGCTGATGGTTTGCGCGGCGGTCTTGGTGATCAGGTCGCTTGAGCTGGCGCCGGTGTCGGCCGAAAACGCCACGCTGGAGGAGGTGGTGGTGGGCGGGGTGTTGTCGATCGCATAGCTGGCGCTCAGCGGCGTGCTGCTGCCGCCCGGATTGGTCACGCGCACCTGCAACGTGCCCGAGCCGCTCAGGGTCTGGCCGTTCAGCTGCCAGCTGGTGCTGCCGGTGGCTGCCGTGGCGGTGGCCCAGGTGCTGCCGTTGTCGAGCGAGACCTCGACCCGCTCGTTGCCCAGCAAGGCGCTGCTGAGCGTGCCGGAAATGTTTTGCGCGGCGGTCTGCGTGATCAGGTCGCTGTTGCTGATGCCGGTATCCGACGAGAACGCCACGCTGAGCGCGGTGGTGCCGCTCGGCACCGCCGACACCACGGTGGTGGCGTTGTTGCTGACGATGACGCTGCCGTCGTTGACGGCCACGGTAAACGTGGTGGTGGCGCTGACCCCGGCCGCGCTCTTGAAGATCAGCGCCTGCAGCGCGGCCTGCGCCGCGCTCGGCGCCGCCGCCGACAGCGTGTAGGTGACGCCGCCGTCGGTGGTGACGAAGCCGGAGGCGCTCAGCGAGGCCGGCGTGAACGCGCCCTTGGCGGCGCTGTCCGGCGTGATGGTGACGATCACCGAGGCGCCGACGTCCGGGTCGCTCAGGGTCACCGCCGAGAACGGATGCAGTGTGCCGCCGGCCGTCATGTTCTGCGCCGCCGCCGTGCCGGCCAGCACCGGCGCATCGTTGATCGAGGTGGCGGTGATGACGGTCGAGGTATTGGTGACGCTGGCGCCGTTGGCGTCGGTGGCCACCAGCGTGAAGGTGGTGTTGATGTTGACGCCCACCGCCGCCTGGTTGGCGGTCGGCGTGAAGGTCAGCGCCTTCAGTGCGGCGGTCAGCGCCGCCGGCGTGGCCGCGCTCAGCGTGTAGCTGCCGCTGCTGCCGGACAGGCCGGCGCCGCTCAGCGTGCCGTTGGCGGCGTTGAAGCTGATCGTCATGCTGACGTTGTCGCCGTTGATGTCGGCCACGGTGACGCTGGAGAACGGCTTGATGGTGGCGTTGTCGCCGACGCCGGCGGTGGCGGCGCCGGTGATGGTCGGCGGACTGTTGCTGGTGTTGTTGACCACCACGATGGCGGCGCTGACCGCCGTGTTGGCGTTGCCAATGACGCTGTTCCAGTCGTCGCCGGCCGACAGCACGTAGCTGGTGCCGCCGGCCGAGATCGAGCCGTTCTTGTTGAGCAGCGCCTCGACGGCGGCGATGTCCGCGCCCGACAGGGTGACCGAGAACGAGGTCGCGCTGTTGACTTCCACGTTGCTGGAGGTGGAGAGGAAGCGCGTGACGCCGCCCTCGCCCGTCAGCCCCAGCTTGGCCACGGTGATGTCGTTGTTGTTGCCGACCACGCCTACAAGGTTGGCGCCGGTGACGGTCAGCACATGGGTGGCGGCGTTATAGCTGGCCGAGCTGATGGTCGGCAGCTGCACATTGCTGACCGAGATCGGATTGCCGGTCAGGTCGGCGCCGTTGCTGAGGTTGCTGTCCCAGTTGGCGGCGGCCGCGATATTGAAGCCGGTGCCGTCGACGCTCGACGAGCCGTTGTTGTTCAGCAGGCCGTTGATGGCCAGCTTGTCAGCGGCGTTCAGCGTGATCGCCGCCGCAGTGGTGCTGCTGGCGCTGACCACGGGCGAGGTCAGCGTGTAGGTGGCGCCGTTGGCGCCGGTGATGGTGAACTTGGTCGGGTCGATGGCGTCGCCGGCGCGGATGCCGCTGGCAGTAATGTTCAGCACGCCGGTGCCGGCGTTGTAGGCAGCCGAGGTGACGCTGTTGGCGGCGCGCGCGTTGGCGATCTGCAGGTCGTCGATGGCGACCTCCATGCCCAGCGGGTTGACGATGCGGATGCCGTAGATGCCCTTGAAATTGGCCATCGAGTCGAAATTCAGCAGGCCGTATTCATTGACCAGCAGGCTGGTCAGCGACACGCCGACGCCGGTGGGCTGGTAGTTCGCGTCCAGCGCATAGACCGTGTAGACCACCGTGCCCAGCAGGTTACCCAGCAGGCTGCCGCTGCCGAGGTTGATGCTGACAGCGTCGAACACGCCGCTGTTGGCGCGCAGGTCGACATAGCTGACCGGCGAGAACAGCGAACCGTTGACGGTCAGCCGGTCGTCGCTGAGCGGTATGCCGATCAGGTTGCTGCCGTTGACGTTGACCACCTGCACGCCGCCGCCGTTGGTGCTTTGCGTGTAGAGATCCAGCCCCAGGCCGAGGATGTTATCCGCATGCACCACGGCGCCGGCCGCCAGCCCGGTGGCGTTGAGCAGTGTGACGTTGGCGTTGGTGCTGAAGGTGATGGTGCCGTTGCTGCCGTTGTTCACCAGCGCCAGGTCGGCCTGATACGCCTGCTGCGCCGCCAGGCTGACCGCGCCGGCCGCCTCGATGGCGCCGCTGTGGTATTCCAGGTCCCAGTCGCCGTGCGCGCCGGTCAGGTTGGTCGAGGCGGCCACATCGGCGCCGCTGACATGGGCCAGCGCCTCGACAAAGCTCTGGCCGGCCACGCCGGCGGCCACGTCGCAGCCGTACAGCAGCAGGTCGCCGTCGTCGCTGAGCGCGGCGCCCCATTCGCGCACGGCGGCCTGGTATTGTTCCAGGTGGGCGGCGTCCAGTACCGTATTGCCCAGTTGCAGCTGGCCGGCGGCGCCGTGCGAGATGATCTGGATGCTGTCCAGGCCCTGGTAATCGCGCAAAACGGTGGCAATCTGCTCGACGCCGTCACGCCATGAAGCCAGTTTCACGACTAGTACATCATCCGCAACACCGGCCGCGAGCGCATCGGCATTCGCTACGCCTGCATCGATGAACAGCACCGAGTGGTAGGTACGGTTTGGGTCACTCATATTGCTTCTCCGCATCATTCTTGCCGATAAGCGATTATGAGTAGCTTCAAATGGAATACAAAATTTTCCTGTTTGCCAAACGTTCTGTCCGGTGTGGCAAATACGTGGGCGGGGTGGCGCACCGAAGACTGGCGCTGCTTTTGTTAAAATGCTCTTTTTACCGCCCGGCGGCGAGTTCGGCCAATTTCGGTTACTCTCAGCACCAATAATTTATTTGCTGCACCAGAAAGGATTTCAAATTGCCAACTCTTCTAACACGACGCCTGGCCCTGCTGGCCGAAGAAAAACACCGCGCCGTGCTGGCTGGCGGCTTGCGAGGCATCGAACGGGAGACCTTGCGCGTTGACCGCGCCGGCCACCTGGCGCGCACGCCGCATCCTGGCGCGCTGGGTTCGGCGCTGACGCATCCGCAAATCACCACCGATTACGCTGAGACCCTGCTGGAGTTCATCACGCCTGCCGAAAAAGACATCGGCGTCACCATCACCAAGCTGGACGGCATCCACCGCTACGCCTACAGCAAACTGGGCAACGAACTGCTGTGGAGCCAGTCGATGCCGTGCGAACTGCCGGCGGAACAAGACATCGAGATCGCCTGGTACGGCACCTCCAATCTGGGCACGCTCAAGCATGTGTACCGCCGCGGCCTGGCGCTGCGCTACGGCAAGGCGATGCAATGCATCGCCGGCATCCACTACAACTACTCGCTGGACGAACGCCTGTGGCGCGTGCTGGACGAGAATGAAGTCAGCGGCAAGCGCCTGACGCCGCGTTCCTTCCAGTCGGAATCCTACCTGGCGACGATCCGCAACTTCCGCCGCTACAGCTGGCTGCTGATGTATCTGTTCGGCGCCTCGCCGGTGCTGTCGGCCGGCTTCCTGCGCGGCCGCGCCCACAAGCTGGAGACGCTGTCCGACGACACGCTGTACCTGCCCTACGCCACCAGCCTGCGCATGAGCGACCTGGGCTACCAGAACGACGCCCAATCGGGCCTGCGTCCGCACGAGAACTGCCTGGACAGCTACGTGGCGGCGCTGACCAAGGCCGTCAACCAGCCCTACGAACCGTATGCGGCGCTGGGCACCAAGCGCGACGGCGAGTGGATACAGCTGAGCACCAACGTGCTGCAGATCGAAAACGAGTACTACTCCACCATCCGCCCGAAACGCGTGATCCAGACCGGCGAACGGCCGATCCAGGCGCTGTGTGCGCGCGGCGTGCAGTACATCGAAGTGCGCTGCATGGACGTCGACCCGTTCGAACCGGTCGGCATCAGTGTCGCCACCGGCCGTTTCCTCGACGCCTTCCTGCTGTTCTGCGCGCTGGAAGAAAGCCCGCTGATCACGCCGGAGCAAAGCGCGCGCTACACCGAAAACTTCGCCCGCACCGTCAAGGAAGGCCGCCGTCCGGGCCTGACGCTGCACAACGGCGACGCCGAAGTGCCGCTGCCGGCGTGGGGCGCCGAGCTGCTGGAGCGCATCCGCCCGGTGGCCGCCCTGCTCGACTCGCTGCGCGGCGACAGTGCCCACAGCGACGCCCTCAACGCGCAATCGGTCAAGCTGACCGACACCGAACAGACGCCGTCGGCCAAGGTGCTGGCGGCGCTGCGCGCCCACGGCCAGTCGTTTGCCGCCTTCGCGCTGGCGCAGAGCGAACAGCATGCGGCCTATTTCCGCAGCCAGCCGCCGACCGCCGACGAGGCGGCCTACTTCGACGGCCTGGCCGCCGTGTCGCTGGCCGAGCAGGCCGAGATGGAAGCGGCGCCGCAAGCCAATTTCGACGACTACGTGGCGGCCTATCGCAACAGCAATCTGTGCCGGTCCAGCCAGGACTGTGACTGATGCTCACCTTCTACAACGAGCTGCACGCGCAGCACCGCGGACGCCACGAATTTTTTCGCGGCGAACAGGTGCCCTGCTTTGAAAAGCCGGAGCGTGTGGATTCGGTATTGGGAGAACTGGGCCGGCGCGGCCTGGGACGCATCGTCACGCCGCACGGCGTACCCCTGATGTCGCTGGAGCGCGTCCACACGCCGCGCTACCTGCACTTCCTGCGCAGCGCCTGGAACGACTGGGTGGCGCTCGATCCGGCCAACGCCAAGAAGGACGCCTTCCCTTCCGTGTGGCCGGTGCGCACGCTGCGCAGCGACATCGAGCCGGACAACTTCGCGGCCAAAATGGGCTTGTACTCGATGGACAGCGGCACGCCGCTGACCGCCGGCACCTGGACCGCCGCCAAGACCGGCGCCGACTGCGCGGTCAACGCCGCGCACGCGCTGCGCCTCGGCGAGCGCGGCACCTTTGTGCTGAGCCGTCCGCCGGGCCACCATGCGGGCGCGGACTTCTTCGGCGGCTACTGCTTCCTCAACAACGCGGCGCTGGCGGCGCAGCACCTGCTGGACGACGGCGCGCGCAAGGTCGCCATCATCGACATCGACTACCACCACGGCAATGGCACGCAGAGCATCTTCTACCACCGCGACGATGTGCTGTTCATTTCCATCCACGCCGATCCGCGCAGCGAATACCCGTTCTACCTGGGCCACGCCGACGAACGCGGCGAAGGCGCGGGACTGGGCTACAACCTGAACGTGCCGCTGGCGGCCGGCAGCAGCACGCAGGCGTGGTTCTCGGCGCTGGAAACCGCCTGCATCCGCATCGGCAGCTTTGCGCCGGACGCGCTGGTGGTGTCGCTGGGCGTCGATACCTTCGGCGGCGATCCGCTGTCGAAATTCAGCCTGCAAAGCGCGGACTACCTGAAGATCGGCGAGCGCCTGGCGTGGCTGAATTTGCCGACCGCCTTTATCTTCGAAGGCGGCTATGCGGTCAAGGAGCTGGGCGTCAACGTGGTCAACGTGCTGGAAGGGTACGAGACAGCGCTGTAAAGATATAGTCGGTCAGCAGCTTCTCGCTGACCGCGTGCGGCTGGCGCACCTGGAAGTTGGTGGTGGTGATGACGATGACCGCGCGCTGTTCCGCCATCACGATCACCTTGTTGCCGCCGCTGCCAGACATCATCGCCGTGCTGTAGGTTTTGCCGTCCTGCGTGAACTTCTTCAGCCACCACAGATAGCCGTAATCGGTATTCTCATCGACCTGCGCGTGCGGCGACAGCGACTGCCTGACCCATGCCGCCGACACCACCTGCCTGCCTTCCCATACGCCGCCGTTCAGGTACAACTCGCCCAGCTTGAGCAGGTCGCGGCTGCGCAGATAGAGGCCGCCGCCGGTCATGGCCGGCCCGGTGGGCGTGTATTGCCAACGCAATTTCGTGATGCCCAGTGGATTGAACAGGGTGCGTGCCGCAAACTGGTCGGTTTTTTCGCCGGTGGCCTTCTCCAGCACGGGACCGAGCATGGTCGGACCGGCGGTGCAGTAGGAGAAGCTGCGGCCATAGGGCGCGTCCTTGGGCTTGGTGGTCCAGTCGGCAAAGCCGCGGATCGGCAAATCCATCGCGAACTGGGTCCAGTCCTCCAGCAGATACATGGCTTCCTCGTTGCCGCGCGAGTACTGGTTCTGATCGTCGCACTCCAGCAGGGAACTCATGGTGAGGAAATCCTCGACGGTGATCTTTTCCTTGCGCGGATCGGGATAGCGCACCGGATGCTTGTCGGGGAAGAAGGCAAACACCGGCGCATCGAGTTTCAGCTTGCCCTGGTCGATGGCGATCCCCACCAGCATGTCGGTCACGCTCTTGGTGACCGAACGGGTGTTGCGCAAGCCTTCGGCGCCATCGTTGTCGAAATAGGTTTCGTGAACCAGCTTGCCGTCCTGGGAGATCAGGACACTGGTGATCTGCTTGAAGTCGCCCTTGCGGATCGCGGCGTCCATGTCCGCAAGGGGTTCCGCCGTCGCGGTCACGCACACCAACATCAGAGGAAGAAGCACGCTTTTCATGACCGCTCCAATCGGTTAGACCGGATCAGTATACATCGCGCCGGTAGCGGCCTTCCTCCGTCAGCTGCTCCAGCTGCGCGCGGCTGATGATGGCGGCCAGCGCGTCATCCACGCCGCCGGCCATGCCCTGCAGGCTGCCGCAGACGAAGATGACGGCGCCGTCGGCGATCCAGTTGCGCAGCGTGTCGGCGCGGTCGCGCATGCAGTCCTGCACATAGCCGCCGCCGGTGACGTCGCGCGAATACACCAGATCCAGCTCCGGCAGGAAGCCCTGGGCGCGCCAGCCCCGGATTTCTTCCGCGCAGACCGCATCGTGTTCCTGCTGACGCTCGCCGAAAATCAGCCAGTTGCGCTGCGCGCCTTCCAGCACGCGCGCGCGCAGATGCGAACGCAGGCCGGCAATGCCGGAGCCGTTGCCGATGTAGATGGCGGGCGCCGGCTGCGGATACGCATCGAAGGACGGGTTGGCGATCAGGCGCACGCGCACCTCGTCGCCGATGGCCGCCTGGTCGGTCAGCCAGCCGGACGCCAGGCCCAGGCCGCGTTCGCAGCGCACCTGGCGCACCACCAGCTGCATGCTGCCGTCCTGCGGAATCGACGCCAGCGAATAGCGGCGCGGCGCCGCGTCCGGACCGTAGTGGCCCGGCCAGATGTCCACCAGCGCGCCGGGACGCCAGCCTTCGCCGATGGCGCCGGTCAGCGTGATCTCGTACAGCGGCAAGCCGATGCTGCCGGGATTGAGCAGCACGCGCTGGTCCAGGCGCCAGCTGGCGTAGTCGCTGTCGTCGGCAGCGGCGGTCAGCGCGACCTCGGCGGCATCGTTGCCCATCAGGCCGCGCAGCGCATTGCCCCAGCGGGCCAGCGCGCCGGCGTCGCCGTTGTCCACTTCAATCATCGGATGCAACGGCTGCGCGCCGAGCACCGCCAGGCGCTGGTCCAGCGTGCGGCCGAAACCGCAGAACTCCGCGTAATTGCGGTCGCCCAGCGCCAGCACGGCGTACTGCACGTGCTTCAATTCTTCTTTTGCAGCGTTCAGCAGACGGCTGAAGCGGCGCGCGCTGTCCGGCGGTTCGCCTTCGCCGAAGCTGCTGGCGACGAACAGCGCGCGGCGGTATTTGCCTAGCTGCGGCGGCGTCAGTTTTTCCAGCGAATGCACGTGCACCGCCACGCCGGCCTTTTGCAGCGCGGCCGCGCTTTGCAGCGCCAGGCGTTCGGCCTGGCCGGTCTGGCTGGCGTAAGCCATCAGCACCGGATCATCCTGCGCGCCGGCCGGCGCCGATGCCGCAAACTGCGCGCGCTCGGCCCGCGCAATGCGCTTCTGCCTGCGGCGGTTCAGGTAGAGCATCCAGCCGGTGATGCCGAAGCCCGGCAACGCCAATGCGGCGATAAAGACAATCAACTGGCCGACCACGCCGAAGTACGTCCCCAGGTGCAGCGGATAGATGGTCGACTGGAAGCGTGCGCCCACCGGCTTGTCGGCGTACAGCTCATTCTTCAGCAAGGCGCCGGTCTGCTGGTTGATCGACATGCTGCTGCGTGCGCGCACGTGTGGCGCATCCTTGGCCACCCACAGGATCTGCAGCGGCGCGCTGGCGCGCTCCGGCGGACGCAGGAAAGCCATATGCCAGTTGGGCGCGTTCTGTTCGAAGGTGGCCCAGCTTGCGGTCAGGTCGGCGGCTTCCGCCTTGGCCGGCTTGTCGGCTTTCGGCGTTTTCGGTTTCGGCGCGGCGTCGCGCGGCGGACGCAGGGTGCCCATCCAGCCATCCGCCATGTCGCGGATCGGATCGAAGGCCCAGTACACGCCGGACATGGTGAACACCAGGAACACCACCATCACCCAGGTGCCCACCACCGAGTGCAGGCCCCACAGGAAGGAGCGGCCCTTCATGCGCGTATCGAAGGTCAGCCAGGTGCGCCAGTCCCACACGCGGCGCGGCCAGCGCAGATACAGGCCGCTCAGCGCAAGCCCCATCAGGCAGAACGCCAGCACGCCGCTGACCATCTTGCCCGGATCGCGCGGCAGCAGCAGGAAGCGGTGCAGCTGTTCGACCCATTCGAAGAAGCCTTCGTAATGCAGCTCCGGCAGCAGCGCGCCGTTGTACGGATTCAGATAAACCGTTTCGCCCTTGCGTTCGCCCGGCGCCGGCGCCAGGCCGACGCGCGCGCTGGAACCCGGCGTGTCATACAGGATGATGCTGGTGACGCGCTCGTGCGGCTTGACCAGCCGCGCGGCCTGCATGATCTGCTGCGGCGCCATCACCGGCGCGCTCTGCACGGCGACAGTGCGCACGCCGGGATTCAAGGCGTCGAGGATCTCCTCGCGGAAGGCAAGCGTGGCGCCGGTCAGGCCGATCACCATCAGGACGGTGCCGGCGGTGATGCCGACAAACCAATGCAACTGGAACCAAAGCTTTTTCACGGATCACTTTCACGTACAGTATCTGCCCATTCTATAGATAATGCGAATCATTATCAATTATGAGCTGTTACAACTCGATACAAATATATAGCTTGCTATTAGATCGTGCGCTATGTATAGTTCATACATCGGCGCAGCAAACGGCGCAAACTGTAGTAAATTATCAAACTACTCACTGAAAGGAATTATCATGTCGATCGAAAAAGTTCTGTACACCGCACACGCTAAAACCACCGGCGGCCGCGAAGGCCAATCCGCTTCGTCGGATGGTCACCTGTCCGTCAAGCTGAGCACCCCGAAAGAACTGGGCGGCGCCGGCGGCGAAGGCACCAATCCTGAGCAGCTGTTCGCTTCGGGCTACGCCGCTTGCTTCATCGGCGCCATGAAATTCGTTGGCGGCCGCGACAAGATCGCCGTGCCTGCAGACGTGTCGGTGGAAACCGCCGTCGGCATCGGCCAGATCCCTACCGGCTTCGGCATCCAGGTTGAGCACAAAATCTCCCTGCCAGGCCTGGACCGCGCAACCGCCGAAAAACTGGTGGCCGCTGCCCACATCGTCTGCCCTTACTCGAACGCCACCCGTGGCAACATCGACGTGACCCTGACCATCGTTTAATCGACCGTCAGCTGATCGCCAGGCCGGCCCTCCATGGAGGCGCCGGCCTTTTTTCACATACAATTATGTTTTGATCCCGAACGAGACAAGCAATGATTGAGTGGCACTGGCTGGCATTTGACGACATTCCCCGCAACGACTGGTACGAGGTGCTGCGCCAGCGGCAAGCGGTCTTCATCCTCGAACAAACCTGTTTGTATCCCGACATCGACGGCTGCGATCCGGTATGCCACCACTTGATGGGCTGGCGCGAGATCGACGGCCAGCGCACGCTGGTGGCTTACCTGCGCTGCGTGCCGCCGGGCGTGAAGTTCGACGAGATGTCGCTGGGCCGCGTGCTGACCACGCAGGCCGGCCGTGGCGCCGGCGTGGGCCGCGAGCTGCTGGCCAAGGCAATTCCTTTGTCCGAGAAGCTGCATCCGGGTCATGCCTTCCGCATCGGCGCGCAGGCGCACCTGGAAAAATTCTACGGCAGCTTCGGCTTCAAGACGGTGACCGAGCCGTATGACGAAGACGGCATCATGCACGTGGACATGGTGCGCTAAAACGTCAAGATGAAGCGCGCGCCGGCGCCGACCGAGCGCGCGTAACGCACGGTGCCGCCGTTGGCGTGCACCAGGTGCCGCACCATCGCCAGGCCGATGCCCCTGCCCTGCTTCTTGGTCGAGAAGAATGGCGTGAAGATGTGGGCGGCCAATGCTTCCGGCACGCCGGGGCCATTGTCCGAGACGTCGATGCGCAGGCGGCCGCCCCGGCTCAGGCGCGCACGCACCTGCGCCTGCGTCGCGGCTTCGGACGCATTTTTCAATAGATTGATCAGCGCCTGTTCCAGCTGGCCGGGATCGATCATCACTTCCAGCGACGCCGGCTCCACCGAGAAGGCCAGCTTGCCCTGCCACTGCGGTTCCAGCAGTGCGGATAACCGTTCAAACAATTCTTCCAGCAGCACGCGCTGCGGCTGCGCCTGCGCCACGGTCGACAGGCTGCGGTAGCTGCCCACGAAGTCGACCAGGCTGGCGGCGCGGCGGGCGATGGCGTCCAGCGCGGTATCCAGGTCGGCCTCGATGTCGGGCGGCAGGTTGCCGTGTGCTTCGTCCAGCAGGCCGCAGGCGGTGCGCGACAGCGAGGCCACCGGCGTCAGGGAGTTCATGATTTCGTGCGTCAGCACCTGCACCAGTTCGCGCCAGGCGTTCAGGGCTTCGGCTTCCAGTTCGCTTTCCACCGGCATCAGCGCGGCCAGGCGTTGCGACGCGCCTTGCAGCGTGAGCGCGGAGACGGCGACCAGCGCGCGTTCGGCGCCGCGTTCGGTGTCGAAGCTGACCAGCTGGCGTTGACCGACCGGCTGCGCGGCCAGCAGCTGGTGCAGGTCTTGCGGTGCGATGGCGCGGCCGGGCGCCAGCAGGCGGCGCGCGCTGGCGTTGAGCGGCGCCACCGCGCCGGCGCCGGCCGCGTGTTCGATGCGGAACAGGGCGATCGGGGCGTGTTCGAGACGGGCTTCCAGCGACAACAAGGCGTCTGTCGGCAGCGATGTTTCATGGGCGGCGGCAGGGATGTTTTCCATGCGCGGCGCGCGCGGCGTCAGGCGGCGCAGGCATTGCCACAGCAGCGTGGCGGGTGCCAGGGCAAGCAGCGCGCACAGCACCATGCGGCGCGGTTCGGGCGTTAGCGACAGCAGGTCGGCGGCAGCGGATAGCGCCATCAGGCCAGTCACGCCGGCCGCCACGCCCCACTTGAGCGCACGTTCAGATGCCATGCTTGCCCAGCTTGCGGTACAAGGCGGCGCGGCTGATGCCCAATGTTTTGGCGGCATGGCTGATATTGCCGTTGAATTGCGCCAGCGTGGCGGCGATGGCGGCGCGTTCGATGGCGTCCAGCGTGGCGTCGGTGGCCGGCGCGGCGGCAGCGGCGCGATCAACGCTCTCGCCGCCCGAGACTTCCGCGTGCGGCGGATAGCCGAGCGGCGCGGCCGGCGCGGTGGCGAGGCCGAAATCGGCCACCGCGTATTCTGCGCCCTGGCCGAGGATGACGGCGCGCTCGCACGCGTGGCGCAGCGCGCGCACATTGCCCGGCCAGTCATGCCGCGTCAGCGCGTCCATCGCGACGGCGGCCACTTCGCGCGACGGCCGCTGGTACTGGCTCTCGTACATTTTCAGATAATGCGCCAGCAGCAGCGGCACATCCTCGCGCCGCTCGCGCAACGGCGGCACGCGGATCACGATGGTATTCAGCCGGAACAGCAAGTCTGCGCGGAACACCGAGGGATCGAACAGGCGCGCCTCGTCCAGATTGGTGGCGCTGATGATGCGCACATCGATCGCCTCCGGCTTGTCCGCACCAATCGGCGTGACTTCGCGCCGTTCCAGCGCCGTCAGCAGCTTGGCCTGCGCCGCCAGCGGCATATTGCCGATTTCGTCCAAAAACAGCGAACCGCCGCGCGCCGCCTGGAAGCGCCCCGCCCGGTCGGACCTGGCGTCCGTGAACGAACCTCTGCGGTGGCCGAACAACTCGCTCTCGAACGTCGATTCGGGCAGGGCGCCCATGTCCACCGCCAGCATGGTGCCGGCCGCGCGGCGCGACGCCGCATGAATCGCCCGCGCCACCAGTTCCTTGCCGACGCCGTTCTCGCCCAGCACCATCACATTGGCCTCGGTAGGCGCCACGCTGGCGATCAGCGCCTTCAGCTCGCGCATGGCGCGCGACTCGCCCATCAACTCCGGCGAACCGGCGGCGGCGCCATGCACCGCCTGGCGCCGCGCCAGCGCCTGGTCCACCGCCGCGATCAAGCGCGCGTTGTCCCACGGCTTGGTGATGAAATCGCCGGCGCCGCGCTTCAGCGCTTCCACCGCCAGCGGCACGTCGGCATAGGCGGTCATGGCGATCACCGCCGGCGGACGCGCCTGGGTGCGCAGAACGTCCATCAGCGCCAGCCCTTCGGCGCCGTTGATGCGGCCCGGCGTGAAGTTCAGATCGAGCAGCACCACGTCCGGCACGCCGCGCGCCAGCAGCGCCGGCAAGCCCGCCGGATCGGACAAGGTGGCCACCTGGCCATAGCGTCGGCGCAGCAGCAGCTGGGCGGCAGTGGCGACGTCGGCATCGTCATCGAGGATCAGAATATAGGCAGTCATGCAGGCATTCTAGCAGCCGCCAAAGCGCTGTAAATGGCCACTCCGGGGGGCTGTCCACTTGCGAACAGCGCGCGGTGTCCGGAAATGAACACCTGCAGGCCATTTGCGTCCGCAGGCAGCCAGAAACAGGCCTTTCCGGCATGGCACAGGGTTTGCTGTAAGGCCGGTATGCATATCAAAAAAAAATTTGAAGCCGCCGCTACTCCCCTCCCCGCCAGCGGCATTGCGATGGATACCGTCGTTCCGCGCCGGCGCGGCAGGCGTATCGCCATCATCGCCGCCGCCGTGGTCGCGGTAGCGGCCACCGCCTGGACGCTGTGGTCGTGGATGCCGCGCGGCCTGCAAATCGACGGCGCCGACCTGCGCATCGGCCAGGCCGCGCGCGGCGTGTTTGTCGACGAGATCATCGTGCGCGCCAATGCCGAACCGCTCAACGCCGTGATACTCGACGCGGTGGAATCGGGCCGCGTGGAGGAAGTGTTCGCCGCCGACGGCGCACTGGTGAAAAAAGGCCAGCTGCTGTTCCGCATCTCCAACCCGCAGCGCAACCTGGAGCTGCTGGCGCGCCAGTATGAACATTCGGTCAGCGTCTTCAACCTGTCCAACTTGCGGGTCGCGCAGGAATCCAGCGCCAGCGACCACCAGCGCCGCCTGGACGACCTGCAATTCGCGCTGGACCAGGTGCGCAAGCAGCACGCGCGCAACGTACGCCTGGCGGCGCAGGGCTTTATCTCCACCGCTTCGCTGGAAGAGTCGGAAGACAAGGTCACGCAGCAGGAGCGCATCCTCCAGCAGGAGCAGCGCGCCAACGTGGCGGAAAGCCGCGTGCGCCAGAGCGCCGAGCAGCAGCTGGAAAGTTCGATCCAGGGCCTGAACTCCGGTTTGAAGCTGGTCTCCGCCACCGTCGATGCGCTGGCCGTGCGCGCGCCGGTCGAGGGCCGGCTGACCAACTTCCGGCTGCAGGTGGGCGAATCCATCGCCACCGGCAAAAACATCGGCCGCATCGACGATCCAGCGCGCTTCAAGCTGTCCGCCAGTGTGGATGAGTATTACCTGAACCGCATGGCGGTCGGCCGCCACGGCAGCGTGCAGCAGGATGGCCGCACCTACGGCGCCGACATCCGCACCATCTACCCGCAGATCAAGGATGGCCGCTTCACCGTGGAGCTGGTGTTCACCAATGGCCAGCCGCCGGTGCTCAATCCCGGCCAGAGCCTGGACGCTCGCATCACCCTCGGCGAGCCGGCGCCGGCGCTGCTGCTGCCCAACGGCGCCTTCATCAACGATAGCGGCGGCGCCTGGGTCTATGTGGTCGACGCCAGCGGCCGCAACGCCCAGCGCCGCGCGGTGCGCACGGGCCGCCGCAACAACAGCCAGATCGAAGTGCTGGAAGGCCTGAGCCCAGGCGACAAGGTCATCCTGTCCAGCTACGCGGCCTATGGAAATTCACCACGCCTGCAAATTACGCAGTAACCTCTCACTACCTCACCATAAGGCACACGCACATGCTCAAACTCGTCGGCGTCAGCAAAGTTCACCAAGCGGGAGAAATCCAGACCACGGCCCTGGACCGCATCGACCTGGAAATTGAAGCGGGCGAATACGTCGCCATC
Organism: Duganella aquatilis; assembly: GCF_009674565.1. Taxonomy (GTDB): domain Bacteria; phylum Pseudomonadota; class Gammaproteobacteria; order Burkholderiales; family Burkholderiaceae_D; genus Rugamonas; species Rugamonas aquatilis. The sequence continues at coordinate 142,361 of NZ_WKJL01000008.1, read as the reverse complement.
ACCGGCCCTTCCGGCTGCGGAAAATCGACCATGCTGGGCATCCTCGGCCTGCTGGACGTGCCGACGCGCGGCGAATACTGGTTCGAAGGCCAGAACATCGCCGGCTGGAGCGAGGCGCAGCTGAACAAGCTGCGGCGCGGCCGCATCGGCTTCATCTTCCAGAGCTTCAACCTGATCGAAGAACTGACGGTATTCGAAAACGTCGAACTGGCGCTGGAATACAACGGCACGCCGGCGCGCGAACGGCGCGAGCGCGTCACCGCGATGCTCGACAAGCTGGGGGTCGGCCACCGCGCCGGCCACCGTCCTTCGCAGCTGTCCGGCGGCCAGCAGCAGCGCGTGGCGATCGCGCGCGCGCTGGTGTCCGGCCCCGCCGTGCTGCTGGCCGATGAACCGACCGGTAACCTGGACAGCGCCCACGGCGATGAAGTCATGCGCCTGCTGCGCGACATCAACGCCGAAGGCACGACGGTGGTCATGGTGACCCACTCGCCCGACCACGCGGCGCAGGCCTCGCGCACCCTGAACCTGCTGGACGGCCGCGTGATGGTCGATGCGCTGCAGGCAGCGTGATGCTGCGCGATTTCCGCATCGGCTGGCGGCTGCTGTTGCAGCAGCCGGCCTACTCGCTGGTGGTCACCGGCGGCCTGGCGGTCGGCTTTGCCGCCTGCTTCCTGCTGTTCGGCTACGTGGCTTTCTGCCTCAACTACAACAGCAGTATCCCGGACAACGACCGCGTCTTCGTGGTCAAGCAGCGCATCAATGTCTTCGCGCGCCCGGATTGGCAACTGCGCGCGTCCCTGCCGTTGCGCGACATTGCGCTCAACAGCGGCATGGTGAGCGAGGCCGCCTTCATCAAGAACATTGATACGCCGCTGCGCACCGGCACCGAACTGCACGCGCTGCCGCTGTTCGCGGTGGATCCTGCTTTCCGTGACATCTTCGGCATTCAGGCATTGGCGGGTGACGTGGCTGCCGCGCTGGCGCAGCCGGACGGCCTGGCACTGACGCAGAGCGGCGCGGCCAAGCTGTTTGGCGCCGAAGCGGCCCTGGGCCGCAGCGTCCATATCAAGGACACGACCTTGCAGGTGCGCGCCGTGTTGCCCGATCCACCGGCCAACAGCACCCAGCAATACGAGGCGCTGGTCGGCACCCACAGCAGCGCATGGGAGGAACGCGACACCGCCGCCGACAAATGGCTCACTGGCATTCTCTACCTGAAACTCAAACCCGGCGCCGCCAGCGACGGCGTGACGGCGCAACTGCAGGCGGCCATAGAAGGCTCTCCGCTCAACCAGCGCGTCAAGAATGGCGCCATGGGCAGGAGCCTGAACGGGCGTAATGTCTCGGACATCCGCATGCAGTCGCTGCGCGCCGCCTACTTCGACGAGGACATGGCGGCCAGCCGCGCCGGCGACAGCTACGGCAGCAGCAACAGCGTATTCGGACTGGCGGCGGGCGGCTTGCTGATCCTGCTGCTGGCGGCGATCAATTACGTCAACCTGGCGACCGTGCGCACATTGCGCCGCCAGCGCGAGATCGGCCTGCGCAAGCTGCTGGGCGCCACCACCGGACAGCTGGTACGCCAGTTCCTCAGCGAGGCGGTGCTGACCGCCATGCTGTCGGCCGTCGTCGGCCTGATGCTGGCCTGGCTGCTGCTGCCGGTGTTCTCCGACCTGGTGAACCGCCGGCTGGATGGCATATTCACGCCGTTGAGCTGCCTGATCGCACTGGCCTTCAGCATCGTCATCGGCATGGCCGCCGGCGCCTATCCGGCATGGCTGGCGCAGCATGCACGTCCGGCCAGCGCCCTGGCGGGACGCGGCAACAGCGAGGCCGTCGCCGGCCTGTGGCTGCGCCGCGTGCTGACGGTGCTGCAATTCGGCAGCGCGATGGCGCTCAGCGCCGGCACGCTGGCCGTCGGCTGGCAAACCTGGTATGCCAGCCATGCGTCGCCCGGCTTCGACCCGGCGAATCTGCTGGTGCTGGACCTGCCGGATGATAGCCTCGGCAAACCGGCGATGGACGCCATGCTGGAACAACTACGCCGCCTGCCTGGCGTGCAGGGCGTGGCCACCATCTCGGAAGCCGTCGGACGCGATGGCCTGAAGCTGATGAACCTGGTCGCCACCCGCGACGGTGGCGAGATTCCGCTGGAGGCCAAGTTCGTCAGCCCCGGCTGGCTCGGGGTGAGCCGCCTGACCCCGGTTTTCGGCCAGGGCTTCAATCCCCAACTGGATCCGCACGACGACAAGGACAGCGGCGGCGTGATGCTCAATGCCGCCGGCGCCGCCGCGCTGGGCTTCGCCACGCCGCAGGAGGCGGTGGGCGCCATCCTGCCACAGGGATTCCGCATCATCGGCATTGTGCCGGACATCCGTTTCCAGGGCTTGCGCGCGCCAGCCAAGGCGCTGATCTACCGTGTGCGTCCCGGCTCCGTGGCGATGGTACGCACATCTTCCTCGCTGGAGCAGGCTTACGCCATGATCGATCCGCTGTGGCGCCGCAACTTCCCCAACGCGATCATGCAAATGACCACGCAGGAAGCGGTGCTGGCCGAGCGCTATGCGGACGACGCCCGGCTGATGCGCATCCTTGGCATCACCAGCGCCACAGCGATTGCGCTGGCGGCGTTCGGCATCTACGTGCTGTCGGCCTACAGCGTGCAGCGCAGCCGGCGCGAGATCGTGCTGCGCAAGCTGCACGGCGCCAGCAGCAAGGACATCGCGCTGATGCTGGCGCGGGAATTCTCGGTGCTGGTCGGCATTGGCGCGGTGATTGGTTTGCCGCTGGCGGCGGTGGCCACCCAGCGCTATCTGGCCACCTATACCGAACACGCGCCGGTCGCCGGCTGGACGCTGGCGGCGGCGCTGCTGCTGGCGGCGCTGGTCGCACTGCTGGCCACCACCCGTCACACGCTGACGGCCATGCGCATGTCGCCGGTGCTTGCCCTCCAGGAGTAATCCATGATGAACTTCCGCGTCGGCTGGCGTTTGCTGTTGCGCCACCCGTTCAATACCGCCGTCGAACTGCTCGGCCTCGCGGCCGGTTTCGCGGTGTGCTTTGTGCTGGTGGGCTTTGTGTACTACTCCTTCAGCTACGACCGCGACGTGCCGCAGCGCGAACGCGTATTCGTCATCAAGCACCGGCTGAACTTCATCCCGCAACCGCAGTGGATGGAGTACACGCCGTTTGCCATGCGCGAGGTGGCGCTGCATAGCGGCCTGCCGTTGCAGGCGAGCGTCTGGTGGCCCAGCAAGGCAGTGCTGAACCAGGGCGGCGCGCTGCGCGAGATCGACATCACCGCGGTCGATCCGGTATTCGAGCAGATCGCCGGGCTGCGCGCGCTGCAAGGCGACCTGCGGCAGGCGCTGGCCGCGCCCGACGGCCTGGCGCTGACGCAGAAGGCTGCGCTGCAACTGCTGGGCACCAGCAAGGCGCTGGGCCGCACCGTGGTCGTCAACCAGCAAACGTTGCAGGTACGCGCCATTCTGCCGGACCGGCCGTCCAACAGCACCATGCAGTTCGGCGCGCTGGTCGGCATCGGCAGCACGCTGTGGCCGGAAAAGGAAAGGCAGCAGGTGCTGTCCAACTGGATGGGCATCGCCGGCCGCATTTACGTCAAGACCGACGCCAACCCGCAAGCGCTGCAAAAAGTGCTGCAGGACGTGATCGACAAGGCGCCGTGGGATAACCTGGCCACGCCGGAGATGAAGGCGGCGCTGGCCAAACGCAAGATGGTCGATATCGGCCTCGGTCCGCTGGCCGACGCCTATTTTGACCGCACGGTCGCCAACACCATGGGCACGGGCCCGCGCGGCGACATGCGCATGGTGCTGGCGCTGGGCCTGGCCGGTTTGCTGATCCTGCTGCTGGCGGTGGTCAACCACATCAACCTGGCGACGGTACGCACCTTGCGCCGCCAGCGCGAGATCGCCATGCGCCGCGTGCTGGGCGCCACCACGCGCCAGCTGCTGGTGCAGTTCATGGCGGAGGCCACGCTGCTGTCCACCGCCGCCGCCGCACTGGGCCTGCTGCTGGCGTGGCTGCTGCTGCCGCTGGCGTCGGAGCTGCTGCAACGTCCGCTGGATGGCGTGTTCACGCCGTCGACCGTGTGCGCCGGCCTGCTGGGCGGTGCGCTGGTGGGTGGGGTGTCGGGCTGGTATCCCGGCTGGCTGGCGCATGGCGTCGACATGCGCGCCACGCTGGCGCAGCGCAGCGGGGAAACGGCCAGCGGCGCCTGGCTGCGGCGCGCGCTGACCGCCTTGCAATTCGCCGCCGCCATCGGCATGGGCAGCATTGCGCTGGCGATCCTGTGGCAGACCCGGTTTGCCGCGTCGGCCTCCCCCGGCTTCGATCCGGCGCCGCTGCTGACGGCGGAAATGCCGGTCGGCGTCAACGATCCGGCCGGCCGCGCCTTCCGCGACGCGCTGGCGCAGCTGCCCGGCGTGGCCGGCGTGGCCGACAGCCGCGACCTGCCGGGCCGCGACGACCATACCGGCACGCGCGGCAGCACCACCGTCAAGCGCAACGACGGCACCGACGCCGGCATCTCGGTACACTGGGTAGGCGCTTCGTTCTTCCAGGTGTACGGCCTGCCCTCGCTGGCCGGACGCCTGTTCGATCCACGCATCGACCAGGCCGGGGTTCAAGGCGAGGAAGGCGTGATGCTCAACCAGGCGGCGGTGCGCGCTTTGGGCTGGGCCTCGGCCAGCGAAGCGGTGGGTCAGCGCATCAACGGCACCCGGATGCGGATAGTCGGCGTGGCGCCGGACCTGCGTTGGGAGACGCTGCGCGATCCGGTGCAGCCGACCATGTATTCGCTGGCGGCCGACAGTCGGCTGCTGACGGCGCGCGTGCAGGGACGGCCGGAGGCGCTGGAACCGGCCGTGATGGCGCTGTGGCAGCGTTACTTCCCGCTGCAGCCGCCAGTGGTACGGCGCGCTTCCAGCTACTATGCGCAGGCTTATGTGGACGATGTGCGGCTGGCCCATTTGCTGGCCTGCGCCACGGCGGTGGTGCTGGTGCTGGCGGCTTTCGGGGTGTATGTGCTGGCGGCGCACAGCGTCCAGCGGCGCGCGCGCGAGATCGTGCTGCGCAAGCTGCATGGCGCCGGCCGCGCGGCGATTGCGGTGCTGGTCGGCCGCGAGTTCCTGCTGCTGACGGCGGTGGCGGCCCTGATCGCGCTGCCGCCGGCCTGGCTGGCGATTGCGCGCTATCTGGCGCCGTTCGCCGAACGTTCGCCGCTGGGGCCATGGGCGCCGATGGCGGCGCTGGCCTGCGCGCTGGGCGTGGTGGCTGTAGCCACCGCGCGCCATACCTGGTCGGCGATGCGCATCGCGCCGGCGCGGGCGCTGCGGGAATAAAAAAAAGGCAGCCCGCGGGCTGCCTTTTTTGTTGCACGATCCGCTTACTGGATCGAGATCAGCGTGATATCGAATACCAGCGTCGAATTGGCTGGAATACTCGTCTGCGCGACGGCGCCATAACCCAGGGCCGGCGGGATGATCACGGTACGCGTACCGCCAACCTTCATGCCGATGATGCCGGTGTTGAAGCCGGTGATAGTGCCAGTGCCGCCAACAGCCACCGTCAGCGGCGTTGTAGCGCTCTGGTTATTGTCAAACGAGGTGCCCTTGAAGTTGCTGCGGGTACCGTCATACAGCCAGCCGGTGTAGCGCACAGTCACGGTCTGGCCGTTGACCACCGCAGTGCCGGTGCCGACGACCAGGTCGGTCGTGGTCAGCACGGTTGGCGCAGGCTGGTTGGGAATGGTGACCTGCGGGCTGACGAAGACCATCTCGAAGTCATACACCAGCGGCGCATTGGCGGTGATGGCGGCGTAGGTGATGCCGTTGATGGTCTGCGCCTCGCGGGTATTCGCGCCGTAAGCCAGGTTGGCCGGCAGGATGGCGGTGCGCTTGGTGCCCGCCTGCATGCCCAGCAGCGACTGGTCCCAGCCGGCCAGCATTGCCCCAACGCCCACCGTGGCGGTGTAGGTGGAGCCCAGGTCGACCGAGCTTTCAATCTTGGCGCCCTTGAAGTCGGACTTGGTCGAGTCGTACAGGTAGCCGGTGTACTTGAAGGTCACCAGGTCGCCCGCCGCCGCCGCGCGGCCGGTGCCGGTGGCGGTTTCGGTCAGCTTGTAGGCCGGCTGGACCACCACAGGGGTGATCGGGGTTTTGTCTCCGCCGCCACCGCAGGCGGTCAAGACCGCTGCGCAGACCGCAGCGGCGATAAATTGCAACATCGCTTTCATATTTACCTTTGATGGAATTCGTGTGTTTCGGTAGTCCCGGCGCAGAAGTTTAGCAGACGACGCCACTTCCACTCCCGGCACTACATTCAGTTACATTATTTTGTATTCAAATTTCCACTTGCGTGCCAAGTTCAATCACGCGGTTTGGCGGAATCTGGTAGTAGTCGGCGGCGCCGCGCGCATTGCGCGACATCGCCACAAACAGGTGCTCGCGCCAGGTCGCCATGCCCGAGCCAGGTGCCGAAATCACGGTCTGGCGGGCGATGAAGAACGAGGTCTCCATCATCTCGAACGGCAGGCCCAGGCACTCGCACAACGCCAGCACCTTCGGAATATCCGGTTCGTCCTTGAAGCCGTAGTAGACGTTCAGCTGGTAGCACTGATGGCCCAGGTCGGTGACCTTGACCTGTTCGTCTTCCGGCACCCACGGTTCCTCGACCACGTGCACGGTGAAGAACACCACGCGCTCGTGCAGCACCTTGTTGTGCGACAGATTATGCAACAGCGCGTGCGGCACGCCGTCGCTCTCGCCGCGCAGGAAGATGGCGGTGCCGTAGACGCGCGTCGGCGGCGCCACGAACAGCGAGGACAGGAAGTCTTCCAGCGGGATCGCGTGCTTTTGCAGGTTTTCAAACACCAGCTCGCGGCCGCGCTTCCAGGTCAGCATCACGGTGAACAAAATCGCGCCCAACAGCAGCGGGAACCAGCCGCCGTGGAACAGCTTGAGCGTGCTGGCCGAGAACAGCACGATGTCGATGACGATGAAGAAGCCGGTGGCGCCAAAGCACAGCCACAGCGGGAAATGCCAGCGGTAGCGGATCACGAAGAAGGTCAGGAAGGTGGTGGCCAGCATGGTGGCGGTAACCGCGATGCCGTAGGCGCCGGCCAGCTTGTCCGAGGAGCCGAAGCCCACCACCGCCAGCAGCACCACGCCCAGTTGCAGCCAGTTGACCGCCGGGATGTAGATCTGGCCGATTTCGGTGGCCGAGGTATGCAGGATGCGCATGCGCGGCAGCAGGCCCAGCGCGATGGCCTGCTTGGTCATCGAGAAGGTGCCGGAAATGGTGGCCTGCGAGGCGATCACCGCCGCCATGGTCGACAGCACCACCAGCGGGTAGACGCTCCACTCGCCCAGCTGGTGGAAGAAGGGATTGGTCACCGCGTCCGGACGGGTCAGCAGCAGCGCGCCCTGTCCCAGGTAGTTCAGCGCCAGCGCCGGGAACACCACCAGGAACCAGGCGGCGCGGATCGGTTTCTTGCCGAAGTGGCCCATGTCGGCGTACAGCGCCTCGGCGCCGGTCAGCGACAGCACCACCGCGCCCAGCGCGACGAAGGCGATCATGCGGTTTTCATACATGAAGCGCAGCGCGTGATACGGGTTCAGCGCGTACAGGATCTGCGGCGCCTCGACGATGTTGACCAGGCCCATGACGGCCAGCGCGGCAAACCACACCACCATGATCGGGCCGAAAAAGCGGCCGATGCCGGCGGTGCCGTGGCGCTGCATCGCGTACAGCGTGATCAGCACGACGATGGTCAGCGGCACGATGTACTGTTCCAGGCCGGTGGCGGCCACTTCCAGACCCTCGATTGCGCCCAGCACCGAGATGGCCGGGGTGATCACGCTGTCGCCGTAGAACATGGTGGCGCCGAACACGCCGAGCAGCATCAGCGGGTAGTGCCAGCCGTGCGCCACCTTGCTGACCGAATTGAGCGCCAGCGCCATCAGCGCCATGATGCCGCCCTCGCCGCGGTTGTCCGCGCGCAGCACCAGGGTGACGTATTTGAGCGACACAATCAGCGTCAGGCCCCAGAAAATCAGCGAAATGATGCCCAGCAGATTGCCTTCGCTCAGCGCCAGGCCGTGCTCGGGATCGAAGATGGTTTTGAGGGTGTAGAGAGGGCTGGTACCGATGTCGCCATAGACGATGCCGACAGCCGCCAGCGTGAGTGCCGCGAGACTGCTTTTCTTGTGTTGCTCGGTCAAGATTGCACCTGTTGTTGTTTTGGTGCATTGCACAATAGGTGATGACTACACAAAAGGCAAGGAGATTTTGGCATACGGAAGCGTTCCAAATGATCAATACCGAGAGTGTACGCCGCCCGGGACGCCAGCGCGAGCGTGGCCGTCAGCGGAGCGCGTAAAGATGGGAGATAATGTCAGACCGTCCACATCTTTTGGCAGATTCGCCCCAATGAATTCAGGAATTCTGTACGCCACCTTCGCGTTCTTTTGCTGGGGCTTGTTCCCGCTGTACTTCCACGCCATCGGCGAGGTGCCGCCGCAGGAAATCCTGGCGCACCGCATGCTGTGGTCGTTGCTATTCCTGGTGATCGTACTGACCGTGCGGCGGCAGTGGCAGTGGCTGCCGGCGGTGCTGCGCCAGCCGCGCATCCTGGCCAGCTTCGTCGCCAGCGCCGTGCTGCTGACCGCCAACTGGTTCATTTACATCTGGTCGGTCAACAATGGCCACGTCATCGACGCCAGCCTGGGGTATTTCATCAATCCGCTGATCAATGTGCTGCTGGGCGTGCTGGTGCTGAAGGAAAAGCTGCGCCGCGGCCAGTGGATCGCCATGGCGGTGGCGGCCAGCGGCGTGGCCTGGCTGACCTGGCAGGCCGGCCAGCTGCCGTGGATTGCCTTAATTTTAGGCATCACCTTCGGCGGCTACGGCCTGCTGCGCAAGACGGCGGCCCTGGCCGCGCTGGAAGGCCTGTCGCTGGAAACCATGATGCTGTTCCCGCTGGCGCTGGTGTATGTGCTGTGGCTGGGCTGGCACGGCCAGAACACCTTCGTCAACACGCCATACGACAGCACGCGCTGGCTGCTGGCGGCGGCCGGGCCGATCACGGCGATTCCGCTGCTGCTGTTCGCCGCCGGCGCGCGCAAGATTCCGATGGCGGTGCTGGGCCTGATTCAATACCTGTCGCCGACCATGCAGGCGCTGCTGGGCGTATGGGTCTTCCATGAAGCGTTCTCGTCCGAACGGCTGGTCGGTTTCCTGATCATCTGGGCGGCGCTGCTGCTATACGTGGTGGAGGGATGGTGGATCAGCCGGCGCCAGGCTGCTGCCGCCTGACGCCGCTTCAGCTACAATCGATTGGATTTTTCCTCGGCTCACTTTTTTTGAAGGGTAGCGGCACATGCGACATCATCTCCTCCCTGTATTCCTTGCCAGCGCACTGGCGGCATCGGCAGCATCGGCGCAACAAGCGCCCGACGCTTCCATGATCCAACTCGGCAGCGATATCCCGGCCAAATGGAAAGCGCCCGAAGGCGCCTACAACTTTGTCCGGCACGAGGTGATGATACCGATGCGCGACGGCGTCAAGCTGCACACGGTGATCCTGGTGCCGAACGGCGCCGCCAGCCTGCCGATGCTGCTGGAACGCACCCCTTACGACGCCGATGGCTTCGCGCAAAAAGGCATCCTGAACATGCGCGACGCCGTACGCTCGGCCAACCGCGAGTGGGTCGACGACGGCTACATCCTGGTGTACCAGGACATCCGCGGCAAGTACGGCTCGGAAGGCAAGTACGTGATGACACGTCCGCCGATCGGCGCGCTGAACCCGACCAAGACCGACGACACCACTGACGCCTACGACACCATCGACTGGCTGGTGAAGAACGTCAAGGAAAGCAACCAGCGCGTGGGCATGATCGGTTCGTCGTATGACGGCTGGACCGTGACCATGGCCCTGCTCGGCCCGCACCCGGCACTGAAAGTGGCTGCGCCGGAAAGCCCGATGATCGACGGCTGGATGGGCGACGACTGGTTCCACTACGGCGCCTTCCGCCAGGTCAACCTCGACTACTTCAGCGGCCAGACCAGCAAGACCGGCAAGGGCGACAAGGTGCCGCGCGTGGGCGTGGACGACTACCAGAACTTCCTCGACGCCGGCACCGCCGGCAACTGGGCCAAGCAGAACGGCTTCGACCAGCTGGGCTTCTGGAAACGCCTGTCGGAACACCCGTCCTACGACGCCTTCTGGCAGGGCCAGGCGCTGGACAAATTCGTCGCCGCCAAGCCGTCGAGCGTGCCGACCATGTGGCTGCAGGGCCTGTGGGACCAGGAAGACATGTACGGCGCCATCATCACCTGGGAAGCGCTGAAGGCCAAGGGCAAGGCCGGCAACAACCACCTGGTGATGGGTCCGTGGTATCACAGCCAGGTGAACGGCTCGGCCGAGCGCCTGGGCCCGTTCAAGTGGAAAGGCGACGCGTCGGCCGACTTCCGCAAGGACACCCTGATCCCCTTCTTCAACACCTACCTGAAGGACCAGAAGCCGGCTGAAGCGCTGCCGCCGGTGCTGATCTACAACGCCTCGGAAAACCGCTGGGACAAGTTCGCCGACTGGCCGGGCGCCACCACGCTGACGCCGCTGTACCTGCAGGCCGACAGCGGCCTGGGCTTCAAGGCCGCCGCCGCCGGCGAGGACAGCTATGTCTCCGATCCGGCCAAGCCGGTGCCGTTCCTGGCGCCGCCGATGAGCTTTGGCGACCGTTCGCGCTGGACCACCTGGCTGCTGCAGGACCAGCGCGCGCTGACCACCCGCACCGACGTGCTGTCGTACAAGACGCCGGTGCTGACCGAGGCGGTCACCGTGCAGGGCGCGCCGTATGCCGACATCTACGCCAAAACCACCGGCACCGACGGCGATTTCGTCGTCAAGCTGATCGACGTCTACCCGCCGACCGTGGCCGAGCAGCCGGAAATGGGCGGCTACGAGCTGCCGGTGAGCATGGACATCTTCCGCGGCCGCTACCGCGAGAGCTTCGAGCATCCGTCGGCGATTCCGGCCGGCGCGGTGCAGCAGTACAAGTTCCGCCTGCCGACCGTGAACTACGTGTTCAAGCCGGGCCACCGCATCATGGTGCAGATCCAGTCGACGCTGTTCCCGCTGTACGACCGCAATCCGCAAACCTATGTGCCGAATATCTTCTTCGCCAAACCTGAAGATTTCAAGAAAGCCACCATCTCGGTACAACACGGTACGGCCGGCGCCAGCGCCGTGCTGCTGCCGGTGGTGCCGGCCAGCACCGCCGTCAAATAAACCGGCGCACAGGCCGGCAAAGCGCGCCGCTCCGCATGGCGGCGCGCCTATAATGCACGCCATCGCCTGTAAAATTAGTTATTGTTTATTTTTTTTAGAAAGCCTCAGTAATGGCCAATTACGTCTACACCATGAACCGCGTGGGCAAAATCGTCCCGCCCAAGCGCCAGATCCTGAAAGATATTTCGCTGTCCTTCTTCCCGGGCGCCAAGATCGGCGTGCTGGGCCTGAACGGTTCCGGCAAGTCCACCCTGCTGAAAATCATGGCAGGCATCGACACCGACATCCAGGGCGAAGCGCGTCCGATGCCGGGCCTGAACATCGGCTACCTGCCGCAGGAACCGCAGCTGGATCCGGAAAAAACCGTGCGCCAGGAAGTGGAATCGGGCCTGGGCGAAGCGTTTGAGGCGCAAGCCAAGCTGGACGCCGTGTACGCCGCCTACGCCGAGGAAGACGCCGACTTCGACGCGCTGGCCGCCGAGCAGGCGCGCCTGGAGGCCATCATCTCGTCGTCCGACGGCGGCAACCTGAACCTGCAACTGGAAATGGCGGCCGACGCGCTGCGCCTGCCGCCATGGGACGCCAAGGTCGGCATCCTGTCCGGCGGCGAGAAGCGCCGCGTGGCGCTGTGCAAGCTGCTGCTGTCGAAGCCGGACATGCTGCTGCTCGACGAACCGACCAATCACCTGGATGCGGAATCGGTGGAATGGCTGGAGCAGTTCCTGCTGCGCTTCCCGGGCACCGTGGTCGGCATCACCCACGATCGCTACTTCCTGGACAATGCGGCCGAGTGGATCCTGGAACTGGACCGAGGCCATGGCATTCCATGGAAAGGCAATTACTCGTCGTGGCTGGACCAGAAGCAGGACCGCCTGAAGCAGGAAGAAGCCACCGAATCGGCGCGCCAGCGCGCGCTGCAAAAAGAACTGGAATGGTCGCGCCAGAATCCGAAGGCGCGCCAGGCCAAGTCGAAGGCCCGTCTGGCCCGCTTCAACGAGCTGAGCGAGTATGAATACCAGAAGCGCAACGAAACCCAGGAGATCTTCATTCCCGTGGCCGAGCGCCTGGGCAACGAAGTGATCGAATTCAAGAACGTGTCCAAGGGCTTCGGCGACCGCCTGCTGCTGGACAATGTGTCCTTCACGATTCCGCCGGGCGCCATCGTCGGCATCATCGGCCCGAACGGCGCCGGTAAATCGACGCTGTTCAAGATGATTGCTGGCCTGGATCAGCCGGACAGCGGCGAAGTGGTGATCGGCAAGACCGCGAAAATCTCGCTGGTCGACCAGAGCCGCGACAAGCTGGCCGATGCCAAGACCGTGTTTGAAGACGTGTCGGGCGGCGCAGACGTGCTCAGCGTAGGCCGCTTCGAAATGCCATCGCGCGCCTACCTGGGCCGTTTCAACTTCAAGGGCGGGGACCAGCAGAAGATCGTCGGCAACCTGTCCGGTGGTGAGCGCGGCCGCCTGCACCTGGCCAAGACCTTGCTCAAGGGCGGCAACGTCTTGCTGCTGGATGAACCGTCGAATGACCTGGACGTGGAAACCCTGCGCGCGCTGGAAGATGCGTTGCTGGAATTCGCCGGCTCGGTGATGGTGATCTCCCACGATCGCTGGTTCCTGGACCGTATCGCGACGCACATCCTGGCGTTCGAAGGCAACTCGCAAGTCACCTTCTTCGACGGCAACTACCAGGAGTACGAAGCCGACAAGAAGAAACGCCTGGGTGAAGAAGGCGCCAAGCCAAAACGCATCCGCTACAAGCCGCTGACGAACTAAACGTCGACGCAGCAAACCTCGAAAGCCGGCAACGGTTTTCGAGGTTTTTTTACTTTAGAGACCGCCATGTTTCGAAAAATCTTCATCGCGCTAGTCTTCATCAACTTCTTCAGCCTGTTTGCCAGTTCGATACTACTCGGCGGCGACGGACTCAACGGCAAGCAGGTCGACGGCCACTTCTTCCTCGGCAGCCACGGCAAATACACCGAGGTCAGCGAAGCGGTCTACACCTACAGCCGAATCCACGGCATTTCGCTGTTCATCATGGTCGGCATCGTCCTGATCATGCACCTGATCGACCGTGAAACAAAAAACCGGCCCCCACGCTGAACAGGCACCGTCCACGTCTTTGCGACACCACAAGCTGCGCGCTTTCCAACTCACCAGAATGGTATTCCTGACCTGGCTTAGGAACGTCAACATGGAACCCCGCTCTCTTGGAACGCAAGTCACGCAATTTGAGGAACGCAGTAGAATTGAATTCACTGAAATCGGATGGAACTTACTTTCCAATAAGACCACTGAGTTTTACGCGAGTCTCTACGCCGAAACCAGACGAGAATGTGTGATGCGCTCGGAAGGCTTGGCGACGAACCTTTATAGCGAAGTTGATGTAGAGCGCGCGGCATTGCGCTTGGATTTTCAACGTTTCGTTTCGCGCAGGCGTACTCAAAGTTTTTTTCGACTTGGCACGATGACCGGTAGCCTTCTAAGCGGCATTTTCGGAAACTGGGCATTTTCCGATATCAACAATGGGCATCCCTCTATGCTTCCTTGGTGCCTGCTCATTTTTTCCGTCGTCTTGACGACGGCTCTCTATCATCTTCAGGTGTTGAGGGAAATTGAACCATGAGTCCGAAATTCAAAAACAGCTTTCTCATTCTTCAAAAGCTGCATCAACTCTCTGGCGGCGTCGCTGAACACCACTATGCTGATATTTTTGAAGTAGGCAGAGAATTGAGGATGAACGAGCTTGCAACGCTTGATACGTTTATTTATCTGCAGCGCGAACGTTTGGTGAAATGGGGAACCCTCGGGGGAGTAGCGTCCATTACTCAACAAGGCATCCGGGAAATTGAGGGCGCGATGGCCGGCAAGCGTACTGCATATTTTCCACAAGATATTGCTGACACGGTATAAAACAAAGGGCCGGGCCCGCATTGGCAGGACCGGCCCTTGTTACTTGACGAGACTACGCGGCGCGCTTAGAAGTTGTAGCGCAGGCCGGCGGTGACGGCGCCGGCTTTGCGGCCGGTATCGATGTCAGCCTTGCCGTAGTTTTCATACTCCAGCGAGACCTTCACGTTTTTGTTGATGGCGTACTCGCCCCCCACCGAGGCGTACAGCGCGGTTTTGTTGTCGCTGCCGCTCACCGAGGCGATGCCCGAGGTGGTCACTTCGTTGTGGTTGCGGGCCACACCCAGTTTGCCGAACACGGCGAAGTCGCGGGCCACAGGCCAGGTGCCTTTGCCAGCCACGTAGTACGAGTGGGCGTCGGTGTTCAGGCCGCCGGCGGCGCCGCCCTGGGTGTAGTTGTAGCTGCGTTTGCCGAAGTCGGTGTAACCGGCTTCCACGGCCCAGGTGCTGTCGATGTTGTAGCCACCGTAGATTTTACCGGCCGCCTTGGTGCCGCTGTGGTTGTCGCCACTGACGGCGCCAGCGCCGGCATTGTCGAAGCTGTAACGGCTGCCCACGACGCCCGCACCGATGTAGCCGGTGCCTGCGGCATCTTGCGTGTTCGATTGAGCATAAGCGGCGGAACCACCCAGGGCGGCTGCGGAAGCGACTAAAGCAAAGATAATTTTTTTCATGATTTTGATCTTTCAGCAAAATGGTTGAAGCGGACTTGCTTGGGATCGCAGTTGCTATTGAATTGCGATGTATCCAAGATAGCACTCCAGCCAACCATCGTCACGGCCGAATTAGTAAGAAGTGTGACGAGATGTAAGCCAAACGATCATTGGGAAATTTCAAGATCTGCCAAACTTAAGGATAGCTTAAAATTCCTCCCAATCCGTTGCCGATTGTTTAACAACGGGCTTGCGCGGCGCCGGTCTGGGCAACTTCAGCGCCGGTTTTGGCGCGACGCGCGGCACCGGCCGGGCTGCTGAACCCTGCTCGACACGGAAAACGCTTACAAGTTCGGCCAGTTTGCGGGCCTGATCCTGCATCGCTTCCGACGCCGCCGCCGATTCCTCCACCAGGGCGGCGTTTTGCTGCGTCACCTGATCCATCTGCACGATGGCCTGGTTGATCTGCTCGATGCCGGTGGTCTGCTCGCTGCTGGCGGCCTGGATGTCCGCCATGATGTCGGCCACGCGCTGGATGCTGGCGACGATTTCCCGCATCGTCACGCCCGCCTCGTCCACCTGGCGCGCGCCATCGCCCACCTTGCTGACCGACTCATCGATGAGCTGCTTGATTTCCTTGGCCGCCGTGGCCGAACGCTGCGCCAGCGTCCGCACCTCCGACGCCACTACCGCAAAGCCGCGTCCCTGCTCGCCGGCCCGCGCCGCCTCCACCGCCGCATTCAGGGCCAGGATATTGGTCTGGAAGGCGATGCCGTCGATCACGCCGATGATGTCGGCAATCTTGCTGGACGATGCGTTGATCGCGCCCATGGTGCCTATCACCTCGTCCACCACCACGCCGCCGCGCTGCGCCACGCTGGAGGCCGAGCGCGCCAGCTCGGTGGCCTGACGCGCGTGGTCGGCGTTGGCCTTGACGGTCGAGGTCAGTTCCTCCATCGACGACGCGGTTTGTTCCAGCGCGCCAGCCTGCTCTTCGGTGCGCGCCGACAAGTCCTGCGTACCGCTGGCGATCTGCGCCGACGCAGTGGCAATGGTGTCCGTGCCGTTGCGCACCTGGCCGACGATGCCGCCCAGGCTATCGCGCATGGATTTCATCGCGAACAGCACGCTGCGGTTGTCGTTCTGCCGCAGGTCGACGTCCACCGTCAGGTCGCCGTCAGCAATCTTGCCCGCCACCTGGGCCACGTCACCCGGTTCGCCGCCCAGCTGGCGCGTCAGCGCGCGGGTGATCAGCGCCCCCAGCGCCAGACCGGCCACCAGGCTGCCCACAACCAGCGCGATCATCAGCGTCAGGCTGAAGTGGTACAGCGCGCTGGTGGCGGCGGCCTTTTCGGCCGCGCGCTTTTCCTTCAGGTCCGTCATGCCGTCCAGCAGCAGGTCCAGATTGTCGGCCTGGGCCCTGGCCAGGGTGTGGGCGCGCGTGGCTTCTTCGGATCGCGTCGCCAGCGGCTCGCGGGCCGCCACGTCCAGCGCGGCGGCGATCACGCGCCGGTATTCCTGGGCCGGCGCCACATAGTCGCGCAGCATTTTCTGTCCGGCTTCGGAAACGAACAGCGGCTTGGCCTTGGCCAGGTAGTCGTCCATCACGTCCAGGTATTTCATGACGTCGGCCTTGACCTTGGCGCGCTCCTCGCCGGAGGTGGCGGCCAGGAAGGTGGTGCGGGCGCGGCCCGCGTAGATCAGGTTGATGTTGGCTTCCTTGATGTAGGAAAGCCCGACCAGGTCTTCCCGGTACATGGCATCGGCTGCGGTGTTCAGCCGGCTCATGCTGATGATGCCAATGCAGGCGACGATGGCGCCGATCACCGCCACCAGCGTGAAGCCAATGATGAGTTTGGTACCGACTTTCATGTTGCTAAGCATAGGTCCTCCCAAGTGAAGAGAACTACGATAGCAGCCCGCACCGCGTCTGGCTGTTGCTAATCTAACCGTGCGCAGCCCGGTTCAGACGATCATGCGGAAGGTCAGGTTGATGCGCGGTCCGCGCGGCGTGCGTTCCTTGTTGATGCCGTGCAGCCAGTGCTGCTGCAAGGCACCGGCCATCAGCAGCAGACAGCCATCGCCCAGCGCCAGCTTGATGGTCTTGGGCAAGGTGCGGTGCTTGAGGGTGAAGGTGCGCGGCGCGCCGAAGCTGACCGAGGCCACCGCCGGGTCCGGCCCCAGTTCGCGCTCGTCGTCGGCGTGGAAGCCCATGCTGTCGCGCTCGTCGCGGTAGTAGTTGAGCAGCACGCTGTTGAAGCGCCGTCCCGTTTCACGTTCGACCGCCTGCTTGATGTGCAGTTGCAAAGGCGTGAACGGCAGCGGATCAAAGGTTTTGCCGGAATAACGGTAGCGGGCCTCGCCATGCCAGGCCGACAGTCGCGGCTGCATGTGCAATTTGCCCCAGACCTGGATTTCTTCCGCCCGCCATTCGGTCTCGGCCTGCAAACGGCGCATCACCTCGTCCGGCGCCAGGTCCAGCGCCAGCCGTTGCTGGAACCATAGTTCGCCATCATCGATCGGGATGGCCTGGAGGGTGGTGTCATCGGCAAATAAGTCCATGCACGGTATGATACCGGCACTACGCATTCGAGGAGTTCTCCGCATGAAGAAACGCCAGTTCCTGGGCACGGCCGCGCTGGCCGGCCTGTCCGCCGCCGCCTTGCCGGCACGCGCCGCCGCAGCAGCCGGCCCGACGCTGCTGACCGTCACCGGCGCCATCGGCAAGCCGAATCGCGGCAAGCTCGATCCGGCGCGCGATGTGATGATGGCCAAGCAGAAAATCAGCTTCGAGCAGGCGCACGCGTTCGATTACGCGGCGCTGACGGCGCTGCCGGCGGTCAGCATCAAGCCGACGCTGGAATACGACGCCAAACCGCACACGCTGCGCGGCCCGCTGCTGCTGGACGTGGTGCAGGCGGCCGGCGCGAAACTGGGCGACGACACCAAACTGATCTTGCGGGCGGTGGATGGCTATGCGGCGGCCGTGACGGTGGCGCAGGCGCGCGAGCAGCGCTGGATCGTCGCCACCCAGATGGATGGCGCACCGATGGCGCTGGGCGGGCTGGGCCCGTTATGGGCGCTGTGCGATGCGGATAAAGTGCCCGAGCTGGCCGCCCTCCCGCTGGCGGGACGTTTCGGCGGCGCGCCCTGGGCGCTTTACCATATCGAAGTGGCGCCATAGAGATTGTTTCAAAATGGCCGCAGCGAGGCGCGGCGACGAAGACAGTGCAGCTGCACGGCAAGGAGCCGGAACGAAGCTGCGGTCTTTTTGAAACGATCTCTTAGGCGTAGGCTTCGGCCAGGCTCATTACACGTGGCGCGATGGTGATGCCGATACCGCCGAACAGCGCAGTAATGGCCGCCATATTGGCTTCCAGCTCTTCGGCCTTCCAGCCTTCGAACAGGTCGGTGCCGGCTTTCTGGAAGTGCAGGTCCAGCACCTTGCCGCGGTCCTTGTGCGTATAGCCGCCGCTGTAGGTTTGCTTGAAGCCGAGCGCGGCCAGTTGCGCCAGCACTTCGGTGGGAGGATTGTCCGGATCGGTTGCCACGAACACGCCAAAGGTCTTGCCTGGCGGTTTAGCGGCGATGTCTACGTCGTAAATCCCAGGCGCTTTCGTGACGGTCGTACTCTTCAGAAATAACATGTTCTACCCCTACTATCCAAATTTAGCGCCGGTTAGCTTGCAGATTGATTCTTATAGAAAACATTCTAAGAAACAAGCTTATTGCTAATCGTGCGGTTTGTCGACTGATCCCGCACTTATTTTGTGAATTCGTGGCATTACAACTGCAAGCCACTTGTCCCGGACAAAGGGCGCAACTACCTGAAATATAGTTGTTAAGTAGTAATTTGCAAGGAGATACGCGAGGAAGCCCTATTTCTGCTGTTTTCTGCGCGCCAAGTCGGTGGTTGGCGCAACCAGCGCCTGATACAACGCTCCGGTGTCCGCATCCCACTGGCTGACGGCCTGCTGCTGGCGCGCCACGGTGGCCAGGTCGCCGCGCGCGATGGGACCGCTCAATGCGGCGGCCGCGCCCAGCCGGAACACATTCGCCATCGATTCGGCGGCCAGCGGCTGCGCCAGCTGGCGCGCCACCGCCTCCGGAATACCGGCAGCCTGGTAGGCACGCAAGGCGGCGTCCAGGACGGTGACCAGGTAATTGCTCGCGAAGACCGCCGCCGCGTGATACACGGTCTTGGCGGCAGCATCGATCGGCACCGGTTGCGCGCCGATCGCCTGCAGCGCCGGCATCAGCACCGCCAGCGCGCCGGCGTCGCCTTCGATGCCGCAAAAAGTGCCTGAAAATTGTGCAGCCACCGCGGCCGGATCGGCAAAGCTGCGGATCGGATGCACGCTGGCCACCAGCGCGCCGGCGTCGCGCGCGGCCTGCAGTTTGTCGGACGCCAGCGCGCCGCTGCAATGGAACACGATGCTGCCCGCCAGCGGCACGGCGCGCGCCAGCGCCTCGCAGGCCGGAACGATCTGGTCGTCGCCCACCGCCAGCACGTGCACGGCCGCCGCCTGCAGCTGATCGCAGGCGCGGATCGCACTGCCGGCGCCGATGAAGTCCACCGCCTGCTGCGCCGAGTCCTGCGACCGCGTCAGCACCTGCCCGATCTGGAACACGCCATGCTGCGCGAACAGCCGCCCGAACACGCGGCCCACATGGCCTGCGCCGATCAGATTCAAAGCGGAAGCCATCAGAACCTCGATCCGGGCTGCTTGAGAAATTCCACCTCGGCCGGCGTCGATGCGCGCTTGAGGATCTCGTTACGGTGCGGGAAGCGGCCGAAACGCCGGATCACGTTGTGGTGACGCTTGGCGTAATCCAGCATGCCGGCGATGCCCTTGTCGCCCGGCTCCGCCTCGGCCAGGCGCGTGAACATCGCCACCGCCTGTTCCTGCATGGCGATATCCTCCGCGTGCTCCAGCGGCATGTAGACAAAGGCGCGCTCGAATGGCGCCAGCTGCTGGTCCTCGCCGGCGTCGATCATGTCCAGCGCCGCCTGCAAGGCCTGGTGGTCGCCGGCAAACGCCAGCGGCGTGTCGCGGTAGACGTTGCGGCAGAACTGGTCCAGCACCAGGATGCGCGCCAGCGCCGCGCGCGGACCTTCAGCATCCCACTGATGCAGGCCGCCTTCCAGCGCCTGCTCGATCTCGGCGCCGAAGCGCTGGGCGATTTCGCGGTCGAAGGCGTCGTCCTTCTGGAACCACTCGCGGCGCGGCGCGCCGGTGAACCAGAAATCGAAGATGGCTTGGGCTTGTGCGTTCATGGCGTGCTTCTTCAGTTACGTGCGTGGGTCAGCTGGAAGCTGTGGATGCCTTCAAATTCGGCCAGTTCCGCCGACAGCACCGACATCGGCGCGCCACTGCGCTTGCTGAAGGCAATGGCGACGAAGCGCCATTCCTGCATGCCGCTGTCGCAGCCGATCATCAGCGAGCCGCCGGCGATTTCGTAGCCGCGCTGCGCGGCCATCGCCCGCAGCGCCTGTTCCTGCGGCTTGTAGCCGGTCCTGAAGCGCATGGTGATGGCGATGGCGTGGCGCGACGGCAGCCAGGCTTCCACCTTGGTCAGGAAAATCATCGAGCAGGCGCACAGCAAGGCCAGGCCCATGGCCCCCATGTAGAAGCCGACGCCCACCATCACGCCGATCACCGACGAAGCCCAGATCGACGCCGCCGTGGTCAGGCCGCTGATGTTGAAGCCCTCGCGCATGATGACGCCGGCGCCAAGAAAGCCGATGCCGGTGACGATGCCCTGCACGATGCGCGTCGGATCGGAGCTGACCAGGTACTGCGACACGTGGCCGCCGAACCAGTGCGACGGATAGCCGCCGATCACGGTCAACGCAGCGGAGGCCATGCACACCAGGCCATAGGTGCGCATGCCGGCGGCGCGGCCATGATACGAACGCTCATAGCCCACCATCAGCCCAAGCAGCAGGGCGCCCAGCAAATTCAGCAAAATCACCAGGTTGGTGGCGAGTTCGGACTGCGACCAGTAAGCCGTGAGGAAGTCGATGGGGGGCATGAAGTGCCTTATTTTTTAACCAGCTGTTTTTCGAAGGCGATATCCAGTTTGCTCACGCGCTTGGGCGCGAGCGGGGCGATGCTGTTGACGAAGGCGACGAAGTCGTCCAGCTCCATCGGCGCGCACAGCGGCGGATTGCCAGCGCCTTCAGCCAGGAAGAAGTGGCCGCTGCCGGTCACCGACATCGAGTATTTTTCGTTGCCGGTGCGGCGTTTCAGGCGGTCTATCGCTGATGTGGCTCGGGTTGCGCGTCCGCTCATAAGGTCTCCGTACGGGTGGTCAGCCAATCCAGCGCGTCGCCGGACAGCAGTGGCGACAGGCGCTTGCGCACCGTCGCGTGGTAATCGTTCAGCCAGCGCTTTTCATCGTCGCGCAGCAGCGTGGGTTCGATGCAGCGCGTGTCGATGGGGCACAGCGTCAGCGTTTCGAAGTTGAGGAACTCGCCGAACTCGGTCTGGCCGGCGGCGCGGTTCAGCACCAGGTTTTCGATGCGGATGCCCCAGCGGCCCGGCCGGTACAGGCCCGGTTCGATCGACGTGATCATGCCCGGCTCCATGGCGGTGTGCGGCTCCGGCATGGCCGACGGCGAAATCGACTGCGGGCCTTCGTGCACGTTCAGGAAGTAGCCGACGCCGTGACCGGTGCCGTGGCCAAAGTCCAGGCCCTCGGCCCACAG
Organism: Duganella aquatilis; assembly: GCF_009674565.1. Classification (GTDB taxonomy): domain Bacteria; phylum Pseudomonadota; class Gammaproteobacteria; order Burkholderiales; family Burkholderiaceae_D; genus Rugamonas; species Rugamonas aquatilis. The sequence continues at coordinate 120,764 of NZ_WKJL01000008.1, read as the reverse complement.
CGGCGCGCGGGCGATGGCGTCCAGCATCGGCGATTTCGTCCCGCGCGGGAAGCGGGTGGCGGACAAGGCGATCATCCCCTTCAGCACCAGCGTGAAATCGCGCCGGTGCTCGTCGCCGATGCGGCCGACCGCCACCACGCGCGTGATGTCGGTGGTGCCGCCCAGGTACTGGCCGCCGGAGTCGATCAGCAGCAGGCCGTTACCTTCGATGGTGGCGTGGCGCGCCTCGGTGGCGCGGTAATGCATGATGGCGCCGTTGGCGCCGAAGCCGGCGATGGTGGCGAAGCTCGGGCTGATGAAGCCGGGGCGGCGCGCGCGGGCGGCGGTCAGGTGCCTGTCGATGTCGACTTCGGTCAGCGGATCGCGGTCCGGGTTGGACAGGGTCTGTTCCAGCCAGGTGAAGAATTCGCACAGCGCGGCGCCGTCCTGCTCCATGGTGGCGCGCACGTGAATGGCGTCCTGTTCGCTCTTGCGCGATTTGGCCAGCGTGGTCGGATTGATCGCTTCGACCACTTTGACCTTGGCCGGTATCCACTGGCGCGTGCCGTAGGTGACGCGGCGCGGATCGAGCAGCAGCGTGCTGTCGGCCGGCAGCGCGGCCAGCGCCGCGGCGGCCGATTCGTAAGGCGCGACCTCGATGCCTTCGTCGGCCAGCGCGGAGCGCAGTTCAGGCGAAATTTTGCCATCGGCGACGTACAGCGTGGCGCGGGTCGGCGTGACCAGCGCGTGCGACAGGAAAATCGGGTTGAAGTTGACGTCGGCGCCGCGCAAGTTGAACAAATAGGCGATATCGTCCAGCGTCGAGATCAAATGGCGGTTGGCGCCGGCCTGCTGCATCGCGCCGCGCAGGTCGGCCAGCTTGCCGCTGCGGCTTTTCGACGCGTACGGCGGCAGATGCTCGTACACCGGCGCGGCCGGCAGCGCCGGGCGGCCTTGCCACACCTGCTGCAGCAGATCGAGATCGGTGCGCAGCTTGACGTCCTTGGCGTCCAGCGCGGTTTGCAGCAGGCGCGCGATGGCCAGGCCTAGCACGGCGCCGTCGACGGCCAGGGTCTGACCGGATTTCAGGTGGCCGGCCAGCCAGTCCACATATTGGACGCTGGCGCCCGAGGTCAGTTTCATCAGCTGGATGCCGGTTTCGGCCAGCTGCTGCTCGGCCTGAGTCCAGTAGCGGGCGTCGGTCCACAGGCCGGCGAATTCCGGCGTAACGATGAAGGTGCCGACCGAGCCGGTGAAACCCGTGGCCCATTCGCGGCCCTGCCAGCGCTCCGGCAGGTATTCGGACAGGTGCGGATCGGCCGACGGAATCATCAGCGCGTCGATGTTCAGCTGACGCATGGCGGCCCGCAACAACGCGAGGCGCTCGGCGACTTGGGAAGGGTCTGGAGTATGCATGGCAGGGTTCAAATTCCGTGCGCCGCTACTGCGGCATAGCTTGTCGCTATGATACTCCGAATGCCTTCCCTCCGGCGGGCGCTCAGGCCACAGGAATAGTGCCGCCGTCGATGACGTATTCCTGGCCGGTAAGGCCGGCCGCCAGCGGCGAGGCCAGGAAGGCGATCAACCCGGCCACTTCGCGCGGCTGGGCCGGACGGCCGAGCGGAACGCCGCCCAGCGCCTGCATCACGCCCTGGCGCGCGGCTTCATAGCCGGTGCCGGCCTTGGCGGCCAAATCGTTGACGAAAGCCGTGGCGGCATCGGTCTCGATCCAGCCCGGCGACACGCGCAACACCCGTACGCCCTTGGGGCTGACTTCTTTCGACAGGCTTTTGCTGTAGGTGGACAGCGCCGCCTTGGCCGCCGCGTAAGCGGTAGTCGACTCCGGCAGCGGGAGCCGGCTCTGGATCGAGGTGACGTGGATAATCACGCCGTTGCCCTGCTCCAGCATGGCTGGCAGCAGCGCCCGGTCCAGGCGGACGGATGGCATCAGGTTGAAATCCAGCGCCTGCGCCCATTCTTCATCGTCCAGCACGGCAAAACCGCCAACCGGCGCCTTGGAGCCGCCCGCCACGTGGACGATCAGGTCGACGCCGCCCAACTGCTCCTGTACCGCCTGCGCGACGGCGGCGCAGCCCTGCGCCGTGCTCAGGTCGGACGCAATAAAGATGACGCCCGGCGGCAGCTGATCGCCGGGGCTGCGGGCGGTGGTCAGCACGCGGGCGCCTTCGGCGTGCATCAGCGCCACCACCTCCCGACCTACGCCTTTGGTGCCGCCCGTGACCAGTACCCGTTGGTTTTGCAAAGAAAACATGATGTCCTCCGTGGATTGAAACGGCCATCTTAGGCGGGACGATTGTGATCTTAAAGAGCGTCAGCTGATATGCTCTGTGAACTATAAGTTCACAATCAATATCATGAAGACAGCTTCCCTCGACGGCGTCCGCACCTTTTTGGCGGTGGCCGAGCAGCGCAGTTTCAGCGCTGCTGCCGCAAAAACAGGCATCACCACCACGGCCGCCAGCAAGGCCATCAAGATGCTGGAACAGCGTCACGGCGTGGTTTTGTTCAAACGCACAACGCGCAGCGTGGCGCTGACAGAGGCAGGCGCAGCCTTATATGCGCAACTGCGTTCGGCAACGTCGCAAATAGACGACGCTTTTTCCGCCTTGAATGCCTACCGCGACAAACCAATAGGCACGCTGCGTTTAACCGTACCGCGCAATCTGGGCCGACTGGTTTTAAAAACGCTGGTTCCGCAATTTCACCGTGTATATCCGGAGATAACATTGGATATATCGCTGGATGACGGCGCTATTGATTTAATCGCGGGCGGCTTCGATGCCGGCATACGGCTGGGACAGGCTGTCGCCCAGGATATGGTCATGGTGCAGCTGACGCCGGAACTGGAATGGTGCGTCGTAGGCTCGGCCGATTATTTTACAGAATATGGCCACCCGGAGACGCCGGAAGAGTTAATTACACGACAAACGATCCGTTATCGATTTACCGGTTCGGGTGCTTTACATCGCTGGCGCTTTTCGCGCAATGGCCAGGATTTCGAAGTAGAGACTGGCGGTGGATTAATCGCCAACGATACGGCTTTAATCGCCGAATTTTGCCGCCAATCACAAGGACTGGCTTATCTGCCTGAAATGGAAATCACCGCCGATCTGGCGACAGGACATCTGCATAAAACGCTGGCGTCATTTATTCCGCCAACGTCCGGACTATATCTCTACTTCCCTGCGCGCACCCAGCAGCAGGCCAAGCTGAGAGCCTTCATCGACCTTGCACGTGCCGGAAATTGGCGAGTATATGCCAATTATTAGCATACTCTGGCGAAAAAAAAGCCTGCTAAGCCTCATAACGCCGTAATCCTTCCAGGTCGAAGATGCGAATACCGCCGTAATCTAGACTGAGCAGTCCTTGCTTTTCCAGCAGTTGCAAAGCCTGATTCGCGCGCTGACGGGAGGCTCCGGATAATAATCCCAACTCCTCCTGCGATATAAGTACGCTTTTCTCCAGGCTGGGATATAAATGCGAATGGTATAAAGACGCCAGGCAGCGTGCCACCCGCGTATCCGGATTCAATAAACGATCGTTTTCGACCATGCCGATAAACTGTCCGAGACGTTCGTTTAATTGCATCAGCAGGAAACGGCTAAAAGGCAGGCTATTATCCAATAGCCACATAAATGTCGCGACCGGCATGCGTGCGATACGGCTGTCGCGCAACGCCATGGCGTCATATTTCAGTGTTTCGTTTTTTAACACCGTGCCTTCGCCAAACCAGCCGCCGGTCGGCACGCCGGTAAATGTCACGCTTTTGCCACTGGAAGAGAAATTATTCATCTTCACCATGCCATCGATAATGCCCAGCCAATTCTCGACCATTTCTCCCTTGCGGCAGACATAACCGCCTTTGGGCACAAAGGTTTCAAACGTGTCGGCCTCGACGCGCGCCATTTGTTCCGGCGTCAGGTCTTTCGCCCAGATCGCGGAGCGCAATGCTTCCCTCAAAGTAATTTGATCTCGATCAGACATTTTTGCGATGCACCATAGAAAAGTCCGTGAATTGTCGTCGAAAAGACAACCTGCCTCCTCGCGGCAGGCTAATATCATCACACAAAAAAACAAAACAGCAACAGGAGACACTGGTGCAAAACGAACACGAGACCTTTCCTCGGCGACTGCTCGCGCACGGCCAGATCCGGCCCGGCAAACCCGCGTTCCGCGAAAAGTACCTGGGCATCTGGCAGACCTGGAACTGGGCCGAGGTCAACGACGAAGTGCGCGCCCTCGCCTGCGGCCTGGCGGCGCTCGGCTTCGAACGGGGCATGAACCTGGCCATCATCGGCGACAACCGCCCGCGCCTGTACTGGTCGATGCTGGCCGCCCAATGCCTGGGCGGCGTGCCGGTGCCGCTGTACCAGGATGCGCCAGCCGCCGACATGGCCTACGTGCTGGAAAACGCCGAAATCCAGTATGCCATCGTTGAAGACCAGGAACAGGTCGACAAGTTACTGGAATTGCAATCCCAATACCTGCACATCCGCCACATCGCCTATGACGACGAGCGCGGCATGCGTCACTACCGGCAGCAAGGCCTGCTGTCCTTCGCCCGGCTGCAGGAACTGGGCCGCGCCTGGGACAAGGCGCATCCCGGCTTTTTCGAAGCCAACGTGGCCGAAGGCCGGGGCAGCGACAACGCCATCATCCTCTACACCTCGGGCACCACCGGCAAGCCCAAGGGCGTGTGCCAGACCCACGCCGCGCTGACGGCGGCCGGCACGGGCGGCGTCGGCTTCGAACGCCTCACCGATCAGGAAGACATCCTGTCCTACCTGCCGATGGCGTGGGTGGGCGACTGCCTGTTCTCCTTCGCGCAGGCGATGACGGCCGGTTTCACCGTCAACTGCCCCGAATCCGGCGAGACCGTGATGACCGACATGCGTGAAATCGGCCCTACTTATTACTTCGCCCCGCCGCGCGTGTTCGAGAACATGCTGACCACCGTGATGATACGGATGGAGGACGCCAGCGCCATCAAGCGCCGCATGTTCCACTACTTTATGAGCGTGGCGCGCCGCTGCGGTGCTCAAATTTTAGACAACAAGCCGGTGCCGCTGAGCGACCGCCTGCGCTACGCGCTGGGCAAGGCGCTGGTCTATGGCCCGCTGAAGAATGTGCTGGGCATGTCGCGCATCCGCGTCGCCTACACGGCCGGCGCTGCGATCGGACCGGATCTGTTTCGCTTCTATCGCTCCATCGGCGTGAATCTGAAGCAGTTCTACGGCTCCACCGAAACCTGCGCCTATATCTGTCTGCAACCGGATGGCCAGATCAAGTTCGACAGCGTCGGCCTGCCGGCGCCCGGCGTCGAGGTCAAGCTGGCCGACAACGGCGAAGTGCTGGTGAAGTCGCCCACCCTGATGGCCTGCTACTACAAGCGTCCCGACGCCACCAGCGAAGCAATCGATGCGCAAGGCTACTTCCACACCGGCGACGCCGGCCTGTTCGACAGCGACGGCCACTTGAAGATCATCGACCGCGCCGCCGATGTCGGCCGCATGAACAGCGGCGCCATCTTCGCGCCCAACTACGTCGAGAACAAACTCAAGTTTTTCCCCTTCATCAAGGAGGCGGTGGTGTTCGGCGACCGGTGCGACGCGGTGTGCGCCTTCATCAATATCGATATGGAGGCTGTGGGTAACTGGGCGGAACGCCGCAGCATCGCCTATTCCGGCTACACCGACCTGGCCGCGCATCCCGCCGTGTATGGGCTGGTGAAGGACTGCATCGAACAGGTCAACGCCGACCTGGCCGCGGAAGCCGCGATGAGCGACACGCAGATCCACCGCTACCTGGTGCTGCACAAGGAGCTGGACCCGGACGACGATGAGCTGACCCGCACGCGCAAGGTGCGCCGCAAATTCGTCGCCGAGAAGTATGCGGTACTGATCGATGCGCTCTACGGCGGCAAGGCCGCGCAGCACATTGAAACGCTGGTGAAGTTTGAAGACGGCCGCACCGGCATGGTGGCGGCGGACCTGAAGATCGAATCCTGCAAGACCTATCCTGCCCTGCGGGCGGCGGCATAACAGAGGCGGGAGGTGCACATGCAAATGAACGAACCAGAGGCGCATTTCGGCACCACGCCGGCGCAGCGCGAAACGGGACCGGTGATCCTCGACCTGAAAAACATCTCGCTGTCGTTCGGCGGTGTGAAGGCGCTGACCGACATTTCCTTTGACGTGCGCCAGCATGAGATCCGCGCCATCATCGGCCCGAACGGCGCCGGCAAAAGCTCGATGCTCAACGTGATCAACGGCGTGTATCGCCCGCAGCAGGGGGAAATCGTCTATCGCGGCGAAGTGCGCAGGAATATGGACTGCCACGCCGCCGCCAAATCCGGCATCGCCCGTACCTTCCAGAATATCGCGCTGTTCAAGGGCATGACGGTCCTCGACAACATCATGACCGGCCGTAACCTCAAGATGAAATCCAATTTCCTGATGCAGGCGCTGTATTGGGGACCGGCGCGGCGCGAGGAAATCGCCCACCGCATCAAGGCCGAAGAGATCATCGATTTTTTAGAGATTCAAGCCATCCGCAAGACGCCGGTGGGCCGCCTGCCCTACGGCCTGCAAAAGCGCGTGGAACTGGGCCGCGCATTGGCCGCCGAGCCGGAGATTCTGCTGCTGGACGAACCCATGGCCGGCATGAATGTCGAGGAAAAGCAGGACATGTGCCGCTTCATCCTCGACGTCAACGATCAATTCGGCACCACCATCGTGCTGATCGAACATGATATGGGCGTGGTGATGGATATCTCGGACCGCGTGGTGGTGCTCGACTACGGCAAGAAAATCGGCGACGGCACGCCGGACGAGGTGCGCGGCAACCAGGATGTGATCAACGCTTACCTTGGGGTGGGATGCTGATGAACTTCTTTTTCGAGGTGTTGATTGGCGGCCTGCTGTCGGGCGTGATGTATGCGCTGGTGGCGATCGGCTTTGTGCTGATTTATAAGGCATCCGGCGTGTTCAACTTCGCGCAGGGCGCGATGGTGTACTTCGCCGCGCTGACCTGCGTGGGCGTGATGGACAAGCTGGGCGCCTCGCTGTGGATAGCGCTGCCGATCACCGTGGCGGTGATGATACTGCTCGGCCTCGCGATCGAACGCGTGGTGCTGCGGCCCCTGGTCAACCAGCCGGAAATCACGCTGTTCATGGCGACCATCGGCCTGGCGTTCTTCATCGAAGGCCTGGCGCAGCTGGTGTTCGGCGCGCAGGTACGCAAGCTGGAGCTGCCGATAGAAGACGTGCCGTCGCAGTACCTGATGGACAACTACAACATCCTGGTCTCGCAGTTCGACATCATGGCCGCCGCCGTGTGCGGGCTGCTGGTGACCACGCTGGCCCTGCTGTTCTCGAAAACCAAAGTGGGCCGCGCGCTGCGCGCCGTCGCCGACGATCACCAGGCAGCGCTGGCGGTCGGCATCCCGCTGCAACGCATCTGGGCCGTGCTGTGGGCAGTGGCGGGACTGGTGGCGCTGGTGGCAGGCATGCTGTGGGGCGCGCGCAATGGCGTGCAGTTCGCGCTGACGTTTGTGGCGCTGAAGGCGCTGCCGGTGCTGATCCTTGGCGGCTTCACCTCGATGCCGGGCGCGATTGTCGGCGGGCTGATTATCGGCGCTTCCGAAAAACTGGCCGAGGTCTACATCGGACCGATAGTCGGCGGCGGCATCGAGGGCTGGTTCCCTTACGTGCTGGCCTTGCTGTTCCTGCTGGTGCGGCCCGAAGGGCTGTTCGGCGAAAAAATCATCCGGAGAATCTGAGCCATGCTCTATCGCGAAGCAGGACAGTTCAAGACCAGCTACCAGGCCGACGGCCAGATCTTCCCTATTCTGCAGGACCGCATTGCGCTGCTGGCGCTGATGGCGGTGGCGATTGTCGCCGTGCCGCTGCTTGCGTCGCCCTATGCGCTGTCGGCGATCCTGATACCGTTTCTGATTTTCTCGCTGGCCGCGATCGGCCTGAATATCCTGACCGGCTACGCGGGCCAGCTGTCGCTCGGCACGGCGGCCTTCATGGCGGTGGGCGCCTTCGCTTCGTATAACTTCATCCTGCGCATTCCCGGCCTGCCGGTGCTGCTGGCGTTTGTGCTGGGCGGCTTGAGCGCGGCGCTGGTCGGCATCGCCTTCGGGCTGCCGTCGCTGCGGATTCGTGGTTTCTACCTGGCCGCCGCCACGCTGGCCACGCAGTTCTTCGTGGTCTGGTGCCTGACCAAGATTCCTTACCTGACCAACTACAGCTCTTCCGGCGTCATCACCGCGCAACCCATCGTCATCCTCGGCTATGTCTTCGATACGCCGGCCAGCAAATACCTGCTGGTGCTGGCCGTGGTGGCGGTGATGGCGCTGCTGGCCAAGAACATGATCCGCTCCAACGTCGGCCGCTCGTGGATGGCGGTGCGCGACATGGATGTGGCGGCCGAAGTGATCGGCTTCCGCCTGATGCGCACCAAGCTGCTGGCGTTTGCCGTCAGCTCGTTCTACTGCGGCGTGGCCGGCGCGCTGTATGCGTATGCCTATCTCGGCACGGTGGAGCCGGAAGCCTACAACCTCGATCTGTCGTTCCGCATCCTGTTCATGATTATCATCGGCGGCGTCGGTTCGGTGCTTGGCTCCTTCCTCGGCGCGGCCTTCATCGTGCTGCTGCCGGTGCTGCTGAACATTGTGGCGCACAGCCTTGCGCTGCCGACCAGCGTTGCTTCCAACCTGGAGCTGATGGTGTTTGGTGCGCTGATTATCTTCTTCTTGATCGTCGAGCCGCACGGCTTGGCGCGTTTGTGGCAAATAGGTAAAGAGAAATTGCGTCTGTGGCCGTTCCCTCACTAAAAAAATACAGGAGACAAGTCTATGAAACGCTTTGCATCCCTCGTCGCAGTGCTGTTACTGGCCGCCAGCGGCGCGGCCATCGCGCAGCCTGCGGAACAGTATATCGCCCTGCCCTCGTATCGCGTCGGCCCTTATGCGGCGGGCGGTTCCGGCTTTTATGGCGGGATTATCGACTACTTCAACCTCGTGAATCTGTCCGGCGGCGTGAACGGCGTGAAGATTTCATGGGAAGAGTGCGAGACGGAATACAACCCGTCGCGCGGCGTGGAGTGCTATGAGCGGCTGAAAACCAAGAACGGCGGCGCGACGCTGGTCGAACCGCTGTCCACCGGCGTGGCCTACGGCATTCTGGATCGCCTGGCCGTCGACAAAATCCCGATGACGATGATCGGCTACGGCCGTTCGGATGCCGCCAACGGCAAGGTCTTCCCCTATGTCTTCCCGCTGATTACCAGTTACTGGAACCAGGCCGCCGCGATGATCAAGTACCTCGGCGACAAGGAGGGCGGCATGGCCAGGCTCAAAGGGAAGAAGATCGTGCATCTGTATCACGACTCGGCGTTCGGCAAGGAACCCTTGCCGGTGCTGGAGGCGCTGTCGAAACAATATGGCTTTGAACTGATCAAGATCCCCGTCACGCCTCCGGGCAGCGAGCAGCAGTCGCAGTGGCTGCAGATCCGCCAGGCCAAGCCGGATCATGTGATCCTGTGGGGCTGGGGATCGATGAACGCGGTCGCCATCAAGACCGCGCAGCGCAACGGCTTCCCGCGCGAAAAAATCCTCGGCGTGTGGTGGGCCGGTTCGGAAGAAGATACCGTACCTACAGGCGATGCTGCCAAGGGTTACAGCGCCATGACCTTCAACACGCCCGGCAATTATCCTGTGCTGGATGAGATCCGCAAAAAACTCTACGACGCCGGCAAGGGCAATATGGCCGACGCATCGCGCATCGGCAGCGTGTACCACATGCGCGGCGTGAGCGCGGCGATCCTGTGGGTGGAGGCGATCCGCACCGCGCAGGAGAAATTCGGCAAGGGCAAGCGCATCACCGGCGAGCAAATGCGCTGGGGCCTGGAGAACCTGAATGTGGACGAGGCGCGGCAGAAAGCCATCGGCGCCTTCGGCATGCTGCCGGTGGTGAAGACCAGCTGCGACGATCATGAAGGCTCCGGCGCGGTCAAGGTGCAGCAGTGGGACGGCAAGAAGTGGAATGCCGTCACGCCCAACTGGATCGTGGGCGACAAGGCGCTGACCCGCCAGCTGCTGGAGGAAAGCTCCGCAGCCTATGCGGCCGAGAAGAAAATCACGCCGGCCTGCGCGAAATGATGACGCCGTATCTGTCTGTGAATAACGTGGAAGTTATCTACGACCACGTCATCCTCGTGCTGAAAGGCGTGTCGCTGCAGGTCCCGCAAGGGAAGATCGTCGCGCTGCTGGGCGCCAACGGCGCCGGCAAGTCGACCACGCTGAAGACCATCTCCACGCTGCTGCGCGGCGAGCGTGGCGACGTGACCAAGGGCGACGTCCAGTTCAAGGGCGAACGCATCGACCAGCTGACGCCGAATGAACTGGTCAAGCGCGGCCTGTCGCAGGTGATGGAAGGCCGCCACTGCTTCGGCCACCTGACCATCGAAGAAAACCTGCTGACGGGCGCCTACACGCGCAACGCCTCCCGTTCGGAACTGAAGGCATCGCTGGAAAAGGTCTATCACTACTTCCCGCGACTGCGCGAGCGGCGCGGCAGCCAGGCCGGCTACACCTCCGGCGGCGAACAGCAGATGTGCGCCATCGGCCGCGCGCTGATGGCCAGGCCGTCGATGATTTTGCTGGACGAACCGTCGATGGGCATCGCACCGCAAATCGTTGAAGAAATCTTCGGCATCGTCAAGGACTTGAACAGCAAGGAAAACGTCTCCTTCCTGCTGGCCGAACAGAACACCAGCATCGCCTTGCGCTATGCGGACTTCGGCTACATCCTGGAAAACGGCCGCGTGGTGATGGAAGGCGCGGCGGCCGACTTGTCCTGCAACGAAGACGTCAAGGAGTTCTACCTCGGCGTCTCCGGCGCCGGCCGCAAGAGCTTCCGCGACATGAAATTTTACAGGCGCCGCAAGCGCTGGCTGGCATAAGGAATCCAATGAATCTCACCAAGGCCATGGCCTACTGCCGCAAACTGCCCGGCGCAACGGAAGACATCAAATGGGAAACCAACCTGGTGTTTTCGGTCGGCGAAAAAATGTTCGCCGTCACCGGCGCGGACGGCAGCAAGCGTGGCATCAGCTTCAAGGTCGATGACGACCGCTTCCTGGAACTGACGGACCGTCCCGGCATCATTCCCGCGCCCTACCTGGCGCGCGCCCGCTGGGTCTACATCGAAGATCCGAAAGCGGTCAGCGATGCGGAAGCGGCCGAACTGCTGCAACGCTCCTACGAACTGGTGTTCGCCAAACTGACCAAGAAGCTGCAACGCGAAATACAAGGACTCTGAACATGGCCGATACCCTGGACAGCCTGGAATCCCGCCCGCCCGATCAACGTGAACGCGAACTGATGGCGCGCCTGCCGCAACTGGTGGCGCGCGCCAAGGCGGCGGCCGGATGGTCGCGCATCCTCAAGGACGTCAACGCGGCGGATATCGGCAGCCGCGCCGCACTGGCCACGCTGCCGGTCACGCGCAAGTCCGACCTGCACGACCTGCAAACGCGGCAGGCGCCGTTCGGCGGCTTGAACACCACGCCGGTGGGGCAGCTGGCGCGGGTCTACATGTCGCCCGGTCCCATCTTCGATCCGGAAGGACGCGGCCAGGACTGGTGGCGTTTCGCACGGCCCATGTACGCGGCCGGTGTGCGTGCCGGCGGCTTGCTGCAAAACTGTTTCGCCTACCATTTCACGCCGGCGGCTTTCATGGTCGAAGGCGGCGCCGCGCGCATCGGCTGCGCGGTGATCCCGGCCGGCAGCGGCCAGACCGAGATGCAGGTTCAGGCCATCCAGGCGCTGCGGCCGGATACCTACGTCGGCACGCCATCGTTTTTAAAGATCATCATCGAGAAGGCGCAGCAGATGGGCGCCGACATCAGCAGCATCAGGCATGCGCTGGTCAGCGCCGAGGCGCTGCCTGAATCGCTGCGCACCTGGTTCGGCGAGCATGGCTTGCCGGGTGTGCTGCAGGTCTACGCCTCCGCCGACATCGGCAACATCGCCTACGAAACGCGCAGCGGCGGCGTACGCGATCCCGGCATGGTGCTGGATGAAGACGTGATCCTGGAAATCGTCCGCCCCGGCAGCGGCGAGCCCGTACCTGCGGGCGAAGTGGGCGAAGTGGTGGTCACCGTGTTCAATCCCGACTACCCGCTGATCCGCTTCGCCACCGGCGACCTGTCGGCGATCCTGACCGACGCCGCGCCCTCGCCCTGCGGCCGCACCAACACCCGCATCAAGGGCTGGCTGGGACGCGCCGACCAGACCACCAAGGTGCGCGGCATGTTCGTCCATCCATCGCAGGTGCATGACGTCACGCGCCGTCATCCGGAAATTGTGAAGGCGCGCCTGGTGGTGTCAGGACGCGTGGCGCAGGACATGATGACGCTGCATTGCGAGGTCGCCGATCCCGCCAGCGCCAGCAGCGTGGACATCGTTGAATCGATCCGCAAGCTGACCAAGCTGCGCGGCGAGGTGCAGTTTGTCGCCATCGGCAGCCTGCCCAACGACGGCAAGGTGATCGCGGATGTGCGTGATTACGACTAATTGAGGGATAATATCGTCCTTCACGTTTTGGTTTAACAAAAATATCATGCAAGACTTCCACCACAACCGCGCCCGCGCGCTGATGCAGAGCGCCGAAGAACTGTACACCAAGCAGGACGTCGACAACGCCGTCACCGCGATGGCCGACACCCTCAACGCCCGCTACGACCGGCCGGACAGCGAGGAATTCCCGCTGGTGCTGGGCGTGATGGGCGGCGCCGTGGTCTTCACCGGCAACCTGCTGCCGCAGCTGACCTTCCCGCTGGAATTCGATTACATCCACGTCAGCCGCTACGGCGACGAGGACAGGGGCGGCGAAGTGGTATGGAAAGTGGTGCCGCGTTCGAACGTCAGCGGCCGCACCGTGATCGTGCTGGATGATATTCTGGACGAAGGCGAAACGCTGGCCCACGTCAAACAGCGCCTGCTGGACATGGGCGCCAAGGAAGTGATCCTGGCGGTGTTTGCCGACAAGGCGATCGGCAAGGCCAAGCCGGTGCAGGCCGACATTGTCGGCATCACCATCCCGAACCGCTTCGTGGTCGGCTTCGGCATGGATGCCTACGGCTACTGGCGCAACCTGCCGGGCCTGTGGGCGATTAACACCGAGGGTTGAGCACCACTTTGCCGTAAGGGCTGGACGCAATCCGGTCCAGCGCCGCATCCACGTCATCGTGCACGCTGTCGATGTGCGGCCGCAGTCCGTGCTCCGCCATGAAGCGGTTCATGCGCTCGAACATGGCGCGTGAGCCGGTTTCCACACCGCGCACGTTGAGGTTCTTGTTCATCACCGTGTAGATGTCGAGCGGATTGGTCTGCTGCTGCACCACGCCGATGATGGCGACCGTGCCTTCATACGCGGCGGCGCGCGCGGAGCGGCGCAGCGAATCGTCCAGTCCCATGTCCAGCACCAGCCGCGCGCCATGGCCGCCGGTCAGCGCCAGCACTTGCTGATCCCACTCCGGCGTCGTTTCGGTATTGATGGCGGCCCAGGCGCCCGTGCGTTCCAGCTTGTCCCGCGAACGCGAGACGACAATCACGCGCGCGCCCAGCGCCTGCGCGAACTGCATCGCAAACACCGCGACCCCGCCGGTGGTTTGCACCACCACCGTGTCACCCGCGCCGACCACGCCCAGTTCCGCCACCGCATGCCATGCGGTCAGCGCGGCGACCGGCAAGGTGGCGGCTTCGATATCGCTCAGGTGCGGCGGCGCGGCCACCACATCGTTTTCACCGGCGTCGAAGTACTCGGCCAATACCGCAGTGGAGCGCGCCATGCCGTGCGCGCTCAACGGACCGTCGATCCAGTTGGGCAGCACGGTCGAGCACACGCGGTCGCCGACCTTGAAGCGCGTCACCTCGCTGCCCACCTCCACCACCACGCCGGCGGCGTCGGTCATCGGAACCTGGTCCACCGCCGGCGCGCGGTAGCGGTTGCCCCGGATGACATAGACATCGCGAAAATTCACGCCGACGGCGCGCACGGCGACGCGCACGCCATCGGATGGCAACGGCGCCGCCGCGGTCTGTACCCGGCGCAAGCCGCCCTGGCCGTCGGTGCGGTAAGTGGTGTAATCCATCACGTCTCCTTGAAAATTCCAGTATCGACCTGCGCCAAAAAATCCACAATCCGCTTAAAATGCAAAGGCTTGTTGATGCAGGCGCAACGAACAGGACGCTCAATGGACATGCTGAAGGAAATGGCGATCTTCGCCCAGGTGGTGGACTCAGGCGGCTTTTCAGCGGCGGCGCGGCACCTGGGCGTGACCACCTCCGCCGTCAGCCGCCACGTGGCGCGGCTGGAGGCGCATCTCGGCGGCAGGCTGCTGTTGCGCACCACGCGCGCCTTGTCGCTGACGGAACTGGGGCAGCAGGTGCATGCCGCCTGCGCGCGGATGCTGAGCACCGCGCGCGAAGTGCACGCCATGGCCGGCAGCTACAGTGCGCGGCCGAATGGCGTGATCCGCGTCAGCGCGCCGGTGGTGTTCGGCCTGACCTGGCTGGCGCCGCGCCTGCCGGATTTTCTTGCGCAGTATCCTGAAGTCGATGTGCGCCTGACGCTGATCGACCGCACCGTGGACCTGGCCGAAGACGGCGTCGATCTGGCCATCCGTATCGCCCGCGATTTGTCGCCGGGGCTGGCCGCGCGGCCGCTGTGCGCGATGCGCTATGTGCTGGTGGCGTCGCCGGCGTATCTCGCCAGGCATGGCGCGCCTGCTGCGCCGGACGATTTGCCGTCGCACGCCTGCTGCTATCTGGGCTACGGCAGTTTCGGCCCGGACTGGCGCATGAAACGCGGCGATGAACAGGTCGACATCCATGTCGCATCGCGCCTGACCATCAACAACAGCGCCGCCATCGTCACGCTCGCCGAGGCTGGCGGCGCGATTGGCCTGGTGCCGGATTTTGCCGCCCGCGCGGCGCTGGAGGCGGAACGCCTGCAACTGCTGCTGCCGGATTGGGAATTTGACGATCCCTACACCGGCAGCATCCACGCCGTCTACACGCCCGGCCGCCACCTTGCGCTCAAAGTGCGCGCACTGATCGACTACCTGGTACAGGCGGTTTAAGGACGCATGGCGTAGGTGTTGACGAACTTGCGGATACCGTCCGGGTGCGCAGTTTTCCACGCTTCGAATTCGGCGCGCCAGGATTCCCGGTAAGCCAGCAGCATCAGCCCTGCCTCCAGCTGGTCGTCTTTGGCCAGCATGCGGAGATTCAGCAGCGCGGGATCGCTGATATCCGCGCCGCCATTGGCCACCGTTTCATCGATGATGGCCAGGCCGGCGCGCCAGGCCTGTACTTCGATCGCAAACGGCTGGTCCGCGACTTTCTCCTGCTGGTTTTTGCTACGCGCATTGATTTCATACTGCGCCACCGCCAGCCATAGCGCACCGTCCGGCACCTGCTTGCCGGCGCCGGTGAAGTCGGAATCGAGCTTGATGGTGAATTTGCCGCTTTCCGGGTCCAGCACCACGCGCGACCTGCGCTTCAGGTTCAGCGCCGTCAGCGGATAACCCTGTTTGTTGCGGAAGGACGCCAGCTTGTCCCACGTCGGCAACTGGTTCGGCTGTGCCGCAACGCCGTTGAACAGCGCCGTTTCGTAGGCCGACCATTTGCCCTGCCATCCCAGCGCATCGGCCAGGAAGCGCCATGCCTGGCCGTTGAGCGGTTCGATCTCGGTGGCCTTGCGGAAGCGTTCTTCGGCTTCCGGCCACTTCTTCTGCACGAAGAAGCAGTCGCCGGCGTTTACTTCGGCGGTGGAATACAGGGGGTCAAGCCGCAACGACTCATCGTATTTGGCGAGCGCCTCTTCCGGCTTGTTCGACTGGAACAGCACTTCGCCTTCCTGCATCGCCTTCCATGCCGCCTGGTTCGGCATGTGCAGCGGCGCCGGCTTGTCGTCGGTCAGGTTGCGCAGTACTTCCTGCGCCAGCGGATCGTCCGCGCCCAACGTGAGTGCCTGCCGCGCCACGCTCTCTGCCTGCTGTCGCAGCCTGGCCGCCGCATCGCCTTTGGCGTTGAACGAGGCCTTGAACAGCACATTGGCGATGCCTGCCAGCGGCACAGAGGCGGCCGGATCGGCCTTGGCGGCCTCCTGGAATTTGGCGATCCCTTCCTGATACTTGCCCTGTGCGACCAGCACATTGGCTTCACTCACCAACGGTTCGGCCGCCTTGTTCGGCAACACCGCCGCATGACCGGCGGCGCAGACCAGCGCCAACGACAGACCCACCGCACCCACAGTTTTCATCGTTCCACCCTCCGCAATATTGAGTGAATTGTAATTGCTTTGAGTTATAAAAAATGTCAGCATTTGTATCATGGTGAATACAATCATTTCCTGGCTGTTTTTGGCAGCCATCGCCCAGGCGATTTTTCTCAGCATCGCGCTGCTCAACCCGCGCCAGCCGGAAATGCGCACCGCCAACCGCTTGCTGTCGGCGCTGCTGCTGATTTTTTCAGCAATCATCGGTCATGCCTGGCTGGGGCTGAATCATCTGTACCGCGACTATCCGCACAGCGCGCTGGCCATCGTCACGCTGGGGCTGGCGGTGGGGCCGCTGCTGTATCTCTACCTGCATGCGATGCTGTCGGACCAGCCGCTGGGCCGGCGCGCATGGCTGCATTTCGTCCCGTTCGCGGTCGCCACGCTCGCCATGCTGCCTTTCTACCTGCGTTCGGCCGACGAAAAACTGGCCTGGATGCGCCAGTGGCACGGCTGGCCATGGTATCTGGCGCTGGCGGCGGTGGCCAAACTGCTGATCCTGTTCTTCTACCTGCGCGCCGGCTACCGGCTGGTGCGGCGCGTGCCGGCTGATTCGGCGCTGGTGGCCGACCTGCGCCGGCTGATGCGCCTCTGGCTGCTCAGCGCGGTCCTGAGCGTGGCGGCCGTGGTCATGGCGGCCGTCGACGCCGACCTGCCGCTATCGGTCGAAGCGGTCGATGGCGGCGCGCTGATGCTCTTCGTGTTCGCCACCGCCTATACCGCGATGCGATTGCCGCTGGGCTATCGTCCGCAAACGCTGCCGCCACCCAAGCCTCGTTACGCCGACAAACAGTTATCCACAACCGACCGCGACGCTTTCCTGGCACGCCTGACCACCTGCATGGAGCGCGACCAGCCTTACCGCAATGGCGATCTGAAGCTGGAAGACCTGGCAGCCCAGGTGGCGATGACGCCACACGAACTGTCCCAGCTGATCAACCAGCATTGCGGCGCCAATTTTGCCGATTACCTGAACCGTTATCGTGTCGAAGCGCTCAAAATCTCCCTGCAGCAGACCAGCGCCAGCATCCTCGACCTGGCGCTGATCGCAGGATTTAACAGTAAAAGCGCGATGAACCGGGCTTTTAAAAAATCGACCGGCATGACGCCGGGCGAGTTCCGCGAACAGGCCAAAACCGTCGCGTAGCGGGTGCCAAATCATCATTTGCGACGCAAACCGGCGCTGGCGACGCGACACTGGGTCATCTCAACAAGGAGCCCAGCATGAAACTCACCTACCTTCTCGCCAGCCTGTTCATCTGCGCGCCGGCCCTCGCCGGCCAGACCTGGATCACCAACGTCAAACTGGTGTCGCCGGAAAAACTGGACCGCATCGACACCGGCAGCGTCCTGATCCAGGACGAACGCATCGTGCGCGTGGAGCGCAACACCAAAGCCGCCGCGCCCAAAGGCGCCACCCGCATCGACGGCAAGGGCTACTACCTGACGCCCGGCCTGATCGACTCCCACGTCCACCTGTTTGCCGTGCCCGGCATGAGCTTCGAGCAGGCCGACCACATGCAGGAGATGGCCAAGGCCTACTTCGCGCAAATGCCGCGATCCTATCTCTATTATGGCTATACGACGGTGATCGACCTGGCTGCCGGCAGCCGCGAATTCATCGACCGGGTCAAGGCCATGCCGCTGCATCCGGATATTTACGACTGCGGCGCGCCGCTGGTGTTTGCCAACGGCTATCCCTCTTCCTACGCGCCGCCCGAACACCGCTTCGAGGTGTTTTCCAACTTCATCTACGACCCGGCGCAGGCCGATAAAATTCCCGCGCGCTACAAGCCGGAGGATTACACGCCGGCCAAAGGTGTCGCCCGCGTCAAGGCGGATGGCGCGGTCTGCGTCAAAACCCACTACGAACACGGCTTCGGCAACCAGCGCAACCTGCCGGTGATGAGTCCTGCCGTCTACGGCGAAGTGCGCGCGGCGGCAACCAGGGATGGCCTGACGCTGGTCACGCACGGCAATTCCTTCGAAGCGCAGACCTTCGCCGTCAACGGCGGCGTCGACGTGTTGGCCCACGGCATGTGGCACTGGGGCGCGATGAACAATGCGCCTGAGCTGCCGGACGAAATCAAGCAGCTGCTGGATAAAATCGTCGAGCGCAATATCGGCTACCAGCCAACCATGCAGGTGCTGTACGGCCTGCGCGCCTATGTCGATCCGGAATACCTGAACACGCCGGCGCTGGCCAGGCTGCTGCCGCCGACCATGCTGGCCTGGCTGAAAACGCCGGAAGGCAACTGGTTCAAGGAGGAAGTGGCGGAAGAAGATCAAACCGACGAGGCAGTCCGCCAGGGCATGGAAGCGCCGCTGCGCCGCCAGCGCCAGGTGGTTGCCTATTTGGCGAGCAAGAACGCGAACTTCCTGTTCGGCACCGACACGCCGTCGTCGCCAACCTACGGCAACATCCCCGGCCTGAACGGCTACCTGGAGATGCAGAACCTGCGCAAAGCCGGCCTGTCGCTGGAGCAGATTTTAAAGGCGGCCACTATCAACAATGCCCGCGCCTTCCACCTGGACAAGGATGTCGGCACCATTGAGCCGGGCAAGCTGGCCAACCTGGTGCTGATGAAGGAATCGCCATTGAAGGACGTGCGCGCCTACGACACCGTGGACACCGTCTGGGTACGCGGCAAGCCGACGGCGCGCGCCAGCCTGGCTGTTACCGAGTGATTATTGAGTCACTTCGAGCCAGTTGGCGTTGTCCGGCGCAGGTGCGTTGTAGCGCACGCCGGCGTAACTGCCGGTACGGGTCACATACGCCTCGCGCCAATCGCGTTCCAGCTGGGTTTGTGCCACACGCCCCTGGGCCTGGCCGTTGTTGTAGCGCGCGGTGGCGTTCATCCAGGCGGCGACGCGGGCTTCCACAGCGGCGACGGCGGCTTGCGTTTCTTCGCTGCGGTCGCGCGCCATCAATTCGCCGGCGCATTCGCGCCATTGGGCGATTTGCCGGGCAACGCGCTTCACGCCGACGGTGGAGGATGACATGGCGGGAATCGACGGCTGCACGCAATGTACGGCAGGCGCCGGAACGATCACGGTCTCGACGTCTGCGTGAGCGGCGGCGCTGCTCAGGACCAGCGCCGCGATAAACAAGGTGTGCTGCATTTTCATGGCATCTCCAATTGTGTTCAGGCCATATTACCTGAAAAGCAACTGAAAAATGCAATATTTACAAGGCCAGGCGGGCGCGGGCGGCGTCGTACTCGCGCTTGAGGCGTTCGACCATTTCGCCGGCCGATGGAATGTCGTCCATCAGGCCCACGCCCTGGCCTGCGCCCCAGATGTCGCGCCAGGCTTTGGCGCTGCTGGAGCCGAAGTTCATCGCGGTCTTGTCGGCGGTCGGCAGCGCGTCCGGGTCGAGGCCGGCGGCCACGATGGATTTTTTCAGGTAATTGCCGTGAACGCCGGTGAACAGGTTCGAATAGACGATATCTGCCGCCGTCGATTCCACGATCGCCTCGCGATAACCGTCGCTGACGTTGGATTCCTTGGTCGCCAGCCAGCGCGAGCCGATGTACGCGAAGTCCGCCCCCATGGCCTGGGCCGCCAGGATGGCATCGCCGGTGGCAATCGAGCCGGACAGCGCGATCGGTCCCTTGAAGAACTTGCGCACCTCGCCCACCAGCGCGAACGGCGACAGCGTGCCGGCATGGCCGCCGGCGCCGCTGGCCACCAGGATCAGGCCGTCAACGCCGGCTTCCAGCGCTTTTTCCGCGTGGCGGATCGAAACGATGTCGTGCAGCACGATGCCGCCGTAGCTGTGGATGGCGTCCAGCATCTCTTTCGGCGGCGCGCGCAGCGAAGAAATGATGATCGGAATCTGGTGCTTCACACACACTTCCACGTCATGCGCCAGGCGGTCGTTCGACTGGTGCACGATCTGGTTGACGGCGATCGGGCCGACGCGCTTGTCCGGGTTGGCGGCCTGGAACTCGGCCAGCTCTTTTTGCAGATCGGTCAGCCACACATCCAGCAGCTCGGCCGGACGCGCATTCAGCGCCGGGAAGGAGCCGACGATGCCAGCCTTGCATTGGGCCGCCACCAGCGCCGGACCACTGGCGATGAACATCGGGGATGCGATGACGGGAAGGGTGAGGTTTTGCAAGACTGCTGGCAGGGTCATGGCGTACTCGCTGACGTGAGTTGATCGGTGCGAACGATTATAGATCGAAAATAGTACGATCGTGCCTAAACTAGGGCGATTACTCTACATTTAGTCGTTAAGTAAGTACTCACCATCGATATGGGCCGCTGCACTGCGCACCAATTGGCTGACCGCCCATTTGCCGAGTTCCTCCGGCGACTGCTTGAGGAAGTTGGTATTTGCTGCCGCAAACACCGGCATCGAGGTCAGCAGCACCGGCACATCGGTCAGCGCGATGCGCTGGCGTTCCAGCAGCAGGAACTTGAGCAGCACCTTCAGCGCGTTCTGCGCGTTGCGCACCGGATCGGCCGACAGGTATTCCAGCCGCGAACGGGCGCGGGCCAGCGCACCGGCCACGTCGGTGAACGGCGCGCCGTGGCCGGGAATGACCACGCGCACGTCCAGCCCGGCGATCAGGTCCAGCGTGGCGCGCTCTTCGGCAAAGCCGGACGCGCCTTCCAGCTCGGGAAAGATGACGCCGAAGCCGTTTTCCCACAAGGCGTCGGCCGATACCAGCACCTTCTCTTGCGGACAGTAAAAGATCAGCGAGTGCGGATCGTGGCCCGGCGCGGCCAGCGCCTGCCATTCCATGTCGGCCAGTTGCAGCACGTCGCCGGGCGAGATGGTGGCGTCAAAGGTGAAGCGGTCGCAGCGCTGACCGGTGGCCTTGAAGCTGAGCGCTTCCACGTCCCAGTGGCGCACCTTGTCGGCTTCCGCCACGGGAATCGAGGTCTTGCAGCCGAAATGCGCCTGCAGGATGGCGTTGCCGCCGCAATGGTCGGAATGCAAATGGGTGTTGAGGATCTGGTCCAGATGGCGGCCGTGCAGCACGTGGCGCACCAGTTCCAGCGTCTGCGGCGCGTGGCTGACGTAGCCGGTATCGATAATCGCCGTGTCGTGGCGGCCCAGCAGCACGATGTTGTTGGAAGAGAGCCAACCGCGCTCAAACACCTGTATCGAATCCGGCAGCGCGTTCATTCTTCCTCGTCGAATCGGATGGTTTGCCGGCGCAGCGGCAGTTCCGCCCACACCGCGCGCTTGTAGACGTCGTCGGCCTTGCTCCAGGCGATGATTTCCTCGATGGTGCGCAGGCAGCCCATGCAATAGCGCCGCTCCATGTCCATCTTGCACAGACTGACACAAGGGGAGGGGACAGGCGGCGCGCTTATGTTGTTTACTTCACTCATGCAGCCATTATGCCGCGAAGCCGCTTGACTTGGGGGCTTGAAAGCGTAGACTCACCATCCATATAGATGGCTAATAGATGGAGATATACGTGGCCAAGCAAGAAATCAAGCTGAAGACTGCCGAATCAGAAAAGATCACCATCAATCTCGGTCCGATCGACTTAGGACAGATTGACCTGCTGGTACAGGAAGGGTTTTACTCGAATCGTACCGATCTGATACGCACGGCAATCCGCAATCAGCTGAACCAGCACGCCGAGGTGGTCAAGCAGACCGTGGCGCGCAAGAGCCTGGTACTGGGCATGCAGCACTATTCGCGCGCCGACCTGGAAGCGATCCAGGCGGCGGGCGAGCGGCTGCAGATCCAGGTACTGGGCCTGGCCAGCATCGCCAGCGACGTTTCGGTCGAACTGGCGCTGGCGACGATCGAATCCATTTTTGTACTCGGCTCGCTGCACGCCAGCGCTGTCCTCAAGACCGCACTGGCGACGCGCATCCATTAAGGAGTGCCATGAAGCTCAATTTTTTAACGCAAATGCGCGAAGCTGCGCAGCAAATACTCGGCAAGGGCATGCATCTGCATCGCCCGGCCGCACAACCGACCATGCGCGATATTAATCCGCCGCCACCCAACGCGGCGCCGTCCACGCCGGAGCAGGAGGCGGCGCATGCGCGCGCCCAGGCGCCGAATCCGGCCACGCATCCGGCCGAGTTCGCGCAGGACATGCTGAACCGCATGGGCATCAAGCTGGATCTACAGGCCAATCTGGACCGCGCCATCGATCTCGGTTCGCTGCATCATGCGCCGGCGTCGGAGCCGTTGCCGGAAGGCGCGCAATTTATCCGCGGCAGCTACAGCAATCACGCCGGCATGCGCAACTACAAGCTGTACATCCCGTCGAGCTACCACGGCCAGGCCATGCCGCTGCTGGTGATGCTGCACGGCTGCACGCAGAATCCGGATGACTTCGCGGCCGGAACGCAGATGAATCAGGTGGCGGAGGAAATGGGCTGTTTCGTGGTGTATCCGGAGCAGCCGGCCAATGCCAATCACTCCAAGTGCTGGAACTGGTTCAATGCGATCGACCAGCAGCGCGGACAGGGCGAGCCGTCCATCATTGCCGGCATCGCGCAGCAGATCATCGAGACGTATCCGGTCAATGAACGCCAGGTGTATGTGGCGGGCCTGTCGGCCGGCGGTGCGATGGCGGTGATTGTCGGCACGTTGTATCCGGAGCTGTTTGCGGCGGTCGGTGTGCACTCGGGCTTGCCGTTTGCGTCGGCGCAGGATTTGCCGTCGGCGCTGACGGCCATGAAGCGCGGCGTCAACAAGGCGGCCAAGGCGGGCAATGGTTCGCAGCCGATCATCGTCTTCCATGGCGACAGCGACACCACGGTCAATCCACGCAACGGCGAGCAGGTGATGGCGCAGCGGCTGCATCACCATCGCGGCGCGCGGCCGTCGGTGCAATCGGGTGCGGTGCCGAACGGCTACAGCTACACGCAGACCACGCACACCACGGCGGATGGCACGCCGCTGGGCGAACACTGGGTGGTGCATGGCGCCGGCCATGCGTGGTCGGGCGGCAGTTCGTCCGGCAGCTACACCGACGCCAAAGGCCCGGACGCCAGCCGCGAAATGCTGCGCTTCTTCCGCACGGTGAGCTGATTAAAACTTTCGCAGGATGAGACCGGCAATGGTGAGCACATTGGTGATCATCAGCCCGGCCATCCAGAAGGTGAGCTTGTCGATGCGGTTCGTCAGATTTTGATCGCGCATCACGGCTTGCTGATCATGAAGATCCATTCGCGCCACCAGCGCCGCCTGTCTGGCTTGGTCGTACCGGGCTTCGCTTTGCTCTAAACGTATGCGGGCTTCCTGACGAGCCTGCTCTAGCCGCGCTTGTGCTTCGCGGCGGCCGTCGTCGATGCGATCGCGCAGTTCGTCGAAACGCATCAACATTTCCTGATGGTGCGTCTCTTCCGTGCGCTGCAAGGAGGCGAGAATGCTGGTGACGTTGTCCATATTGGTCTCCAGCCGCACGATGCGGACTAGATGGCCATCTTGGATACCGCTACTTTGATTGTCAAGCGAGGTGGAGTTCATTGGAGCGCTCCCATACCGGGGTTATGCGCTATTGTCGAGTGGCTTATCCGGCAAGGTTTGCGACTGCTCAATGATGTGCTGCTTCAGACACGCCGGGCACCAGCAACTGGCGCCGGGCGCGGACGGCACCGGCACCGACGGCGGCAGGTAGGTGCACCAGCATGGCTGGTCGGAGAGGGCTGGATCGGCATCCTTCATGGCGCAGGAGAACTGCGTGCCGCAGCGGGAACAGGTACTCATCGCCTCAGCGTAATGGAGCTTGCAGGAAATTACAACCGGATGGCCCTATAATGCGTACTTGAAGCGCCAACAGGCTGTAAAATTGCGCCCAAAATCTTTCTACCGGACTCGCCATGACCCAACTGACCAATTTGAACTTAGGCATGAATGACGATTTGACTGCGGTCGCTCCGCAAATCAAGGCGCAGATTTTGGCTGAGGCTCTCCCTTACATCCGTAACTACCACGGCAAAACCATTGTCATCAAATACGGCGGCAACGCCATGACCGACGAACGCCTGAAACACGGCTTCGCGCGCGATGTCATTTTGCTCAAACTGGTGGGCATGAATCCGGTCGTCGTGCACGGCGGCGGTCCGCAGATCGACAACGCACTGAAAAAAATCGGCAAGCAAGGCACCTTCGTGCAAGGCATGCGCATTACCGACGAAGAAACCATGGAAGTGGTGGAGTGGGTGCTGGGCGGCGAAGTGCAGCAGGACATCGTGATGTTGATTAATCACTACGGCGGCCAGGCAGTCGGCCTGACCGGCAAGGACGGCGGCCTGATCCGCGCCCGCAAGATGGCCATGCCCGACAAGGACAATCCAGGCCAGACGCTCGACATCGGCTTCGTCGGCGAAATCGAAGCGATCAATCCGGCCGTTGTGAAAGCGCTGCAGGACGACGCCTTCATCCCGATCATCTCGCCGATCGGTTTCGGCCAGGACGGCCAGGCCTACAACATCAACGCCGACGTCGTCGCCGGCAAGATCGCGGAAATCCTGAAAGCCGAAAAGCTGATCATGATGACCAACATCGCCGGCGTGCAGGACAAGCAGGGCAACCTGGTGACCGACCTGTCGGCGCGCGAGATCGACGAGATGTTCGCCGACGGCACGATTTCGGGCGGCATGCTGCCTAAAATTTCATCAGCCCTGGATGCGGCCAAGTCCGGCGTCAACACCGTTCACATCATTGATGGACGAATTGAGCATTCTTTGTTGCTCGAAGTCTTGACCGAGCAGGCATTTGGCACTATGATCCGGTCTCACTGAAAAAAAGGCGGTCTCGCCGGAAGTCGGTGAAACCGCCACATTTGTATGCCCTTTTAGCTCAGTGGTAGAGCACTCCCTTGGTAAGGGAGAGGCCACGTGTTCAATCCACGTAAAGGGCACCATCTCTCCTGCAGTACCCTTCCCCCTTAGTAAATCCGTTCCACCGTCAGCCCGCGTTTGCGCAGCAGTTCCGGCACGCTTGTCTTGCCGATCAGATGCAGCACGCCGATTGCCGCCACACTGTTGTTTTCACGCGCCATCAGTTTGACCATGCCGTCGGCCAGCGCTGGATTGCGGCCTTCCAGCAACACCTTCTGCACGAAACGGCCCGAGAAGGTCTGATCCTGCTCCGCCTTCAACGCCAGCGCCTCCAGCGCCTTGACGTCGGCATGGCGCCACGCGTCGGCGATCTCGCGCGCCTGGTAGGCCTGCTCCTTGTCCTCGATGCCTTCGATGGCCTCCTGCAGGAACACCAGCTGCTCGGCCGCCGACATCTGGTCGAACAGCGCCATCTGGCTGTCGGCCGATTCCAGCTCGACGATTTTCTGGCCGGCGTCATGCGCCTGCTTCGACAGGTGCGCATCCACCGCCAGCGACGCCTCGTAACCCTGCGCGGCAAATTCGCTGACGGTCAGCAGGCTGGCCAGCAGCCACGGCTTCATCGCCGCCACCGTCTGCGGTTCGATGTTGTACTGCTGGAGCAAACGGTCGAGCCGCTGGCGCCACGCCGGCGCCAATGCCGGCGCGCCCTTGGCGGCCAGGCCGTGCTGCTGCACCGCGCGCGCCAGCTGTTGCGGATCGCCGAGCGGATCGATCTCCAGCGCCAGCGCCGGCGCGTTCTTCAGCAGGCCGGCCAGGCGCGGCTCCAGCGGATAGAAATCCCTGGCGCCGACGTGGATGGTGCCGAACAGGTACAGCGTGTGCCCGCCCTGCTGCACCTTGAACAGCGCGCCGCGGTTCGGCGCCGCGCCCTGCTCCGCCGCCGCGGCCGGACCGAAGGCAAACAAGAACAAACTGCAGAACAACACTATAATCTGGCGGCGCATTCGTGACCTTTGCTGATAGAGATGACGTGAATATTACCCGCTCCACACCCGTATGGCTGTTTGATCTTGATAACACCCTGCACAACGCCTCGCACGCCATCTTCCCCTCGATCATGGCGGGCATGAACGCCTACCTCGCGCGGCTGCTGGGAGACGGCGTCACGCCCGCCAGCGAAGAGCTGGTGAACGCCACCCGCACCATGTACTGGCAACGCTACGGCGCCACCACGCTGGGCGTGGTCAAGCACCATGGCGTCAAGGCCACGCACTTTCTCGATGAAACCCACCGCTTCGACGACCTCAACGCGATGATCCGCGCCGAACGCGGCCTGCGCCAGCTGCTGCGCCGCCTGCCCGGCCGCAAAATTTTGCTGACCAATGCGCCGCACCGCTATTCGTCGCAGGTGCTGCGGCACCTGGGCTTGCAGCGCCACTTCCAGCACCACATCGCAGTGGAGGCAATGACGGTTCACCGCCACATGCGGCCCAAGCCATCCAAGCTGATGTTGCGCAAGCTGATGCGCCGCCACCAATTGACGCCGCGCCGCTGCATCCTGGTGGAAGACACGCTGGCCAATTTGCGCAGCGCGCGCGAGCTGGGGATGCGCACCGCCTGGGTCACGCAATACCTGACCATTGGCGACACGGCCGGCCTGGCCCATCCGCAAAAAAGGTTAATTCGCCCCGCTTACGTCGATGTCAAAGTAAAATCCGTCAGAAACCTGCCGTCACGCCTGCACCAGTTGCGCTGACCAACTCACTATTTAACCCGCGAGATCATATGGCAAGCACACCGCCAGGCCAGCGCCGTTTGCAGATTCTGCAGGCGCTGGCGGAGATGCTGGAACAGCCCAAGGGCGACAAGATCACCACCGCTGCGCTGGCGCGCAAGCTGGCCTTTTCGGAAGCCGCGCTGTACCGGCATTTCGCCAGCAAGGCGCAGATGTTCGAAGGACTGATCGAGTTCATCGAATCAACCGTCTTCGGCCTGATCAACCAGATCGCCGACCGCCAGACCGACGGCCTGGCGCAGGCGCGCGACATTGTCGGCATGCTGCTCAACTTCGCCAGCCAGAATCCCGGCATGACGCGGGTGCTGATCGGCGAGGCGCTGGTGAATGAAGACGACCGCCTGCAACTGCGCATGAACCAGTTCTATGACCGCGTGGAGCTGGCGCTGAAACAGGCGCTGCGTCTGGCCGCCAGCGAAGGCCAGGCGCACGAAGCCGACGCCACCGCGCGCGCGGCGATGCTGACCAGTTTTGTCATCGGCCGCTGGCACCGTTACGCCAAGAGCGGCTTCAAGAACAATCCGTCGCAGGATGCGGCGCTGCATATCACCCTGTTGCTATCGTAAGTCATGACCACCGAAGTATTCGCCCTGCTGGACGACGCCAGCCCGCAAGGTCTCCAGACCGGCAGCCGTTCGCGCCTGTACACCGGCCACGCCGGCACGCTGCGCTGCGACGACATCGCAACGTGGCCGCAACTGCTGGACCAGATGCAGGCGGCGCTGGCGCGCGGCGAATACGCGGTGACCGTGTGCAGCTACGAGCTTGGCGAAGAACTGCTGGCGCGGGCGCCGGACCAGGCGCCGCCGCGCGCGCGCGCCACGCCGCTGGCGCAGATCCTGCTGTTCAAGCACTGCGCGCTGCTGACGGCGGCCGAAGTCGGCGACTGGCTGGCGGCGCGCTCCTTCCCCATCGACCGCCCGGCCGGCATCGCCAACATCCATCCCAATATCGATCAGGAAGCGTTTAGCGGCGCCCTGGCGCGCATTCACGACTATATTGCGGCCGGCGACACCTACCAGGTCAATTACACCTTCAGGCTGCGTTTTGACGCGTTTGGCGGCATCCACGCCCTGTACACGCGGCTGCGCGGCCGCCAGCCGGTGCCCTATGGCGCGCTGATCGCGCTGGACGACGGCACGGCGGTGCTGTCGCTGTCGCCGGAACTGTTCGTGCGCCATGAGGATGACGTGCTGACCGCGCGGCCGATGAAAGGCACGGCGCCGGCCGCGCCGCCGGCGCAGACCGCCGAGAACATCCTGCGCGCCACCAACCTGGCCGCCGATCCGAAGAACCGCGCCGAGAACCTGATGATCGTCGACCTGCTGCGCAACGACATCGCGCGCGTGGCGGTGACCGGCAGCGTCGAAGTGCCGGCGCTGTTTGAAGTGCACCGCTACGCCAGCGTGCTGCAGATGACGTCGACCATCACCGCGCGGCTGCGCGAAGACGCCACGCTGGCCGACATCTTCGACGCGCTGTATCCCTGCGGCTCGATCACCGGCGCGCCGAAACGCCGCACCATGGAAATCATCCGCGAGCTGGAACCGGATGCGCGCGGCATCTACACCGGCGCCATCGGCTGGTTCGATCCGCGCAAGGACGGCAGCCGCGGCAAGGTCGGCGACTTCTGCATGTCGGTGCCGATCCGCACGCTGACCTTGCAGCCGCAGGGTGCGGATGGCGTGCGGCGTGGCGAAATGGGCGTCGGCGCCGGCATCGTCTTCGACAGCAACGCCAGTGACGAATACGCCGAGTGCAAACTGAAGGCGCGCTTCCTCACCGGCCTGCAAAACGACTTCGACATTTTCGAAACCATGCGCGCCACGCCGGGTGGCGGTGTGCGTCATCGCGAGCGGCATGTGCAGCGGCTGGCGGCGTCGGCGGCGTATTTCGGTTTTCCGTGGGATGCGAAGGCGGCGGAGGCGTATCTGGATACCGCTTGCGCCATGCTGGAGCCGCAGCATGCGGCTTACCGGCTGCGGCTGGCGCTGAACCCGTCCGGCGCCTTTTCGGTGCAGCATGCGCCGTTGTCGCCATTGATCGAACCGGTGCGCGTGCTGCTGGCCGAGGATGCCACCAGCAGCGACGATTTGTTCTTGCGTCACAAGACCAGCATTCGACAACGCTACGATGCGGCGTGGCGTGATGCCGAGGCGGTGGGGGCGTTCGATACGCTGTTCTTCAATGAGCGTGGCGAATTGACGGAGGGTGGGCGCAGCAATGTGTTCGTGCGGGTGGACGGCCGCTGGCTGACGCCGCCGCTGAGCAGCGGCGTGCTGCCCGGCGTAATGCGCGGCGTGCTGCTGGACGATCCGGACTGGAACGCCAGCGAAGGGGTAATAACCCGCACGATGCTGGCGGCAGCAGAAGAAATCGTCCTATGCAACGCGCTGCGCGGCGCATTGCGCGTCGTTAGTACCCCTGACGAAAGGGTCTGACCCCTGCGGGGTCAGACCCTGGCCGCAGCGGTGTGCGGGTTGCCGGGGTGCCGCACAGCGTCAACCCCGCTACAAATCAATCATCATCTCAAACCCGCCATAGATCATGCGCTTGGCATCAAACGGCATATTCAGCGGGTCCATGAACGCCGCAACCCGCGCATCCTTCATCACCTTGCCATTGATCTCATCGCGCCGTGCACGCGACTCATAAACAATCCACGAAAACACCACCACCTCCCCCTCCTCCAGCATCACACTCTGCGGAAACGAGGTCAGCTTCCCTGGCGGCGCATCGTCCGCCACCGTCTCGCGAAACTCCAGCGCGCCGAGTTCCCGCCACACCGCGCCGCATTCCCGCGACATTTTCTTGTACGCCTCAAGCTTGTCCTTGGGCACCGGAATCACAAAACCGTCTACGTAGGCCATGACTGTCTCCCAGGTGGTGAGGACTTCAGGTTAGCACGAAGCGCTTCCGATACGCGCCCGGTGTGGTTGCCGCGAGCCGCCGGAAATGATGGCGCAACGATTCCTCCGAACCGAAGCCGGCGCGCTCGGCAATCTGCGCCAGCGGCACATCCGGCTCTTCCAGCATCTCCTTGACGATGGCCACGCGCTCGCGGATCAGCCATTCCACCGGTCCCAACCCGGTAGCCTGCTGGAACTGCCGCTGCAAGGTGCGCGGACTCATGGCCGCGCGCTGCGCCATGCTGGCCACCGTGTGCTGCTGCGCCGGATGGCTGCGCAGCCAGTCCATCAATTTCGACAAGCGCCCCTGCTCGCCCTGCGCCATGGGACGCGGCAGGAACTGCGCCTGGCCGCCCTCGCGATGCGGCGCCACCACCAGCCGCTGCGCCACCAGGTTGCCGATCCGCGCGCCATGGTCGCGCCGCACCAGGTGCAGCAGCATGTCCAGCCCGGCGGCCGAACCGGCGGCCGTGATAACTTGTCCGTTATCCACATACAGATGATCGGGCTGCACCTCGATGCGCGGATGGCGCTGCGCCAGCCGCTCGGCGTAGCGCCAGTGTGTCGTCGCGCGCTGGCCATCCAGCACGCCGGCGGCGGCCAGCACGAAGACGCCGGAGCAGATCGAACACAGCCGCGCGCCGCGCGCGTGGGCGGCGCGTATCCAGTCCAGCAACGGCGACGGCGGCAGTTCGTCGGCGTCGCGCCAGCCGGGAATGATGATGGTGTCGGCCAGCGCCAACAGCTCCGGCTGATAGGGCGCCTGCACCGTGATGCCGCCGGCCGCGCGTATCGGCCCCTCTTCCACCGCGCAGACGGCGAAGTCGTACCAGTCCACGCCCAGTTCCGGACGTTCCAGCGCAAACAGTTCGACCGTGCAGCCGAACTCGAACGTGCACAGGCGATCGTAAGCCAGCGCCACCACCAGATGTTTTTTCATGGCGCAATCTTACCGCAGAATGGCATACGCGCCACTTCTGGACGCGGCTGCGGCCACGCACAATGACGTCATCGCTCACCAATCACAGGAGTTTCCGATGTCCCTCGTTACCGCCATTCCCGCCGCCGACAGCGCCGCAGCGCTGGCCCACTTCGACGCCAGCTTCCGCTACGAAACCGATTGCTGGGACGTGCACGACGCCATGTCCAGCGGCCAGCCGGACTTCGTGCTGCTGGATGTACGGGGAACGGAAAAGTACGCGGCCGGCCATGTGCCCGGCGCGCTGGATCTGGCGCATCGCAAGATCATCGGCTCGAAGCTCGCCGAATTTCCGGCGGCGACACTGTTCGTGGTGTACTGCGCCGGCCCGCACTGCAACGGCGCGGCGCGCGCCGCCGTGCGGCTGGCGCAGCTGGGCCGGCCGGTCAAGCTGATGACCGGCGGCATCACCGGCTGGCTCGATGAAGGTTTCGAGCTGGCCCGCGCTTAGGAACCCAGCGCTTTTTCGACGGCGCTGACCAGCGATTTGTCGCTTGGCGTGATCTTGCTGCCGAAGTTGGTGACGACATTGCCGTTGCGGTCGATCAGGTATTTGTGGAAGTTCCACGCCGGCGCCTTGCCGGTTGCCTTGATCAGGTTGGCGAACAGCGGATTCGGCTCCTTGCCCGACACCACCGATTTGGCGAACATCGGGAATTTCACGCCGTAGGTGTTGTAGCAGAAATCGGCGATTTCCTTGCTGCTGCCCGGCTCCTGCTGGCCGAAGTCGTTCGACGGGAAGCCCAGCACCACCAGGCCTTTGCTGCCGTATTTGGCGTACAGGCCTTCCAGGCCTTCGTACTGGTTGGTGTAGCCGCAGTAGCTGGCGGTGTTGACCACCAGGATCACCTTGCCGGCGTACTGGCACAGGTCCTGCGGCGTATCGTCCTGCAGGCGCTTGAAAGTTTGCTTGAGGATAGCCGGGCAGCTGCCGGGAGCAGTTGCCGCAGCCGCCGGCGCAGCGGCAGGCGTTTGTGCAAACACGGGAGCGCCGGCCAGTACGGTCAGCGAGGAAACGAGGCACAGTTGGGCAAGCGTCTTGGACATGGTGTCGGATAAGAAAGAATGAAAGAAAATTCATTCTAGTCCAAATTGGTGCCCCTCGCACGATTGACCCAGATTAAGCAAATTGCACCCCGCAGCGCTATCGTCATTCCCACGCGGGCGGGAAGGACGGGGGTGATCATGCGCATTGTATGGTGTTTGTTGTGGCTGTTTTTCAGCGCAGCGCAGGCGCAGGTGGAGTCGTTACCGGCCATGCATGCCGGCCAGGTCAGCGTATCCGGACTGTCTTCCGGCGCCTTCATGGCGGTGCAGTTCGAGGTGGCGTTTTCGCGCACCGTGATCGGCGCGGGCGTGATCGCCGGCGGTCCCTACTTCTGCTCGCAAGGCAGCGTGTTCACCGCGACCACCAGCTGCAGCTGCACCACCGAGCTGTTCGCCTGCCGCGTACGCCCCGGCGGCACCCGCGTGCCGGACCTGATCGCCCTCACCGACTGGTTCGCCGCCACGCAGACCATCGATACGCCCAGCGCGCTGGCCAACCACCGCGTGTGGATGCTGTCCGGCACCCTGGACTCGGTGGTGCCGCAAGCGGTGATGAACGACCTGCTCACCTACTACCGGCACTACATCGACGCCAACCGCATCTTCTACAAGCGCGACCTCAGCGCCGAACACAGCATTCCCACCGATACCTACGGCAACGCCTGTTCTGACCTCGGTTCGCCCTACATCAGCAACTGCAACTACGACGCCGCCGGCGAACTGCTGAAATGGATTTACGGTCCGCTGGCCGCGCGCAACAGCGGCACGCTGAGCGGCCGCTTCATCGCCTTCGACCAGACCGAATTCATCGCCCTGCCGGCGTGGCACGGCATGGCGGATACCGGCTACCTGTACGTGCCGGCGTCCTGCGAAAACAGCGCCGGCTGCCGGCTGCACGTGGCCTTCCACGGCTGCCAGCAGAACCTGGACCACATCGGCGTCACCTTCGTGCGCCACGCCGGCTACAACGCCTGGGCCGACAGCAACCGCCTGATCATCCTGTATCCACAGACCGTCGCCACCTTCATGAATCCCAACGCGTGCTGGGACTGGTGGGCCTACGACGACACGCGCTACGCGCAAAAAAATGGCCGCCAGATGGCGGCCGTGAAACGCATGGTGGACCGGCTGACCAGCGCCGCCGCTACCGCGCTTATATGCCGCCGAGGCAGATGTACTTGACCACCAGGTAGTCCTCGATGCCGAGGTGAGAACCTTCGCGCCCCAGGCCGGACTGCTTGACGCCGCCGAACGGCGCCACCTCGGTCGAGATCAGGCCGGTGTTGACGCCCACCATGCCGCTCTCCAGTCCTTCCGCCACGCGCCAGATGCGGCCGACGTCACGCGAATAGAAATAGCTGGCCAGGCCGAACTCGGTGTTGTTGGCCAGCGCGATGGCGTCGTCGTCGGTCTGGAAGCGGAACAGCGGCGCCAGCGGACCGAAAGTCTCTTCTTTCGCGACGATCATGTCGCTGCTCACATCGGCAATCACGGTGGGCTGGAAAAAACTGTGTCCCAGCTCGTGACGCTTGCCGCCCAACAGCAGGCGGCCGCCTTTGGCCAGCGCGTCGGCCACGTGCTGCTCGACCTTCTGCACCGCCTTTTCATCGATCAGGGGGCCTTGTGTCACGCCGTCGTCGACGCCATTGCCGACCTTGAGCTTGCCCACCGCGGCCACCAGCTTTTGCGCGAACGCTTCGTACACGCCGTCCTGCACATAGATGCGGTTGGCGCACACGCAGGTCTGGCCGGCGTTGCGGTACTTGGAGGCGATGGCGCCTTCCACCGCCGCATCCAGGTCGGCGTCATCGAACACGATAAACGGCGCATTGCCGCCCAATTCCAGCGACAGCTTCTTGATCGTCGGCGCGCTCTGTTCCATCAGCAGCCGGCCGACCGCCGTCGAGCCGGTGAAACTCACCTTGCGCACCAGCGGATTGGACGTCATCTCGCCGCCGATGTCCTTCGACTTGCCGGTGAGGACGCTGAACACGCCCGCAGGCACGCCGGCGCGTTCCGCCAATACCGCCAGCGCCAGCGCGCTGTACGGCGTGGATTCGGCCGGCTTGAGCACCATCGGGCAACCGGCCGCCAGCGCCGGGCCGGCCTTGCGGGTGATCATCGCAATCGGAAAATTCCACGGCGTGATGGCGGCACAGACGCCGATCGGTTCCTTGGTCACCAGGATGCGGCGGTCCGGCCACGGCGACGCCAGCGTCTCGCCGGACACGCGCTTGGCTTCCTCGCCGAACCATTCGATGAAGGACGCGCCGTAGGCCACCTCGCCGCGCGATTCGCCGAGCGGCTTGCCCTGCTCCGCCGTCATCAGCAGCGCCAGGTCGTCGGTGTTTTCCAGGATCAGGTCATTCCACTTGCGCAGGATGCGGGCGCGCTCGGCGGCCGGTTTCTTGCGCCAGGCCGGCCAGGCGGCGTTGGCGGCCTCGATGGCGCGCCTGGTTTCGGCCGCGCCCATCACCGGCACGGTGCCGATTTGCTCGCCGGTGGCGGGATTGGTGACGGCCAGCGTGGCGCCGCCGTCAGCGCCGGTCCACACGCCGTTGATGTAGGCCTGCTGTCGCAGCAGGCTCGGATCTTTCAATTGCAGCATAAGTCATCTCCCTTACTCCACGGTGAATGACGACAGGTCCGGATGCGGTGGTGGATAACTCAGCTCCATGCCTTCCAGCGTTTCCAGCAGCAGGCTGGCGATCACCAGGTTGCGATGGGTCTTGGAGTTGGCCGGCACCACATACCACGGCGCGTGCGGCGCATCCGTTTCGCGGATCGCTTTCTCATATGAGCGCTGATAGTCGTCCCATTTTTCGCGTTGCT
Source organism: Duganella aquatilis (assembly GCF_009674565.1). Classification (GTDB taxonomy): domain Bacteria; phylum Pseudomonadota; class Gammaproteobacteria; order Burkholderiales; family Burkholderiaceae_D; genus Rugamonas; species Rugamonas aquatilis. The sequence goes on along the minus strand of NZ_WKJL01000008.1, from coordinate 86,072 downwards.
TGATGTCTTCCGGATTGAATTTCCACTGCTTGTCCGGATCGTCCAGGCGCTCCTGCAAACGCTCGCGCTGTTCTTCCTTCGAGATATGCAGGAACACCTTGATGATCACCGTGCCCGTCTCCGCCAGCATGCGCTCGAAATCGCGGATCTGCGCGTAGCGGCGCTGGCATTCCTCGTCATCGATCCAGCCCTGCACCCTGGTGATCAGCACATCTTCGTAATGACTGCGGTTGAAGATGGCGATCTCGCCGTTGGCCGGCACATACTGGTGCACACGCCACAGATAATCGTGCGCCAGTTCGTTATCGGTCGGCGCCTTGAACGCCACCGCGCGCAGGCCCATGGGGCTGATGCCGTTGAACAGCGCGCGCACCGTGCCGTCCTTGCCGCCGGTGTCCGTGCCCTGCAAGACCAGCAGCACTTTCTGCTTGTGCTGCGCGTACAGCTTGTCCTGCAAGGCGGCGATGCGGTCGATCAGCGCGGCGGTGCGCTTCAGGTCCAGCGCCTTGGCCTTGGACTTGCCCAGATCGGGATTGGCGGCGCGGCTGGAGAAGGCTGCGTCATCGGCATCCTCGTCGCGCAGTTTCAGTTTTTTAGGGGCGCGAAAGCGCTGGCGGGCATTATGTGTCATGGCTTGAGCTTATCATTGAGCGGCTAACTGTGCCGCGCGGTATCCCCACCAGGCGGCTTCCTCGAAAACGGAGAAGCCGGACAGGTCGGCGTGAGCAAACAGGATGGAACCATCCACCTCGCGCAATGCTCTCATGCCGGCGTTGTTGCGGAAACCGGGCCAAGGGACAGCCATCGCGTGCCCCCTTAGGGTGATGTCGACCCGTTCCACACAGGAGGCAAACTGCGCGCCGTAGGCGGTTTTCAGGTCGGCGCCGGCCAGCGCCAGCAGCTCCTCCGGACTGGCGGACGCCATCCAGTGCCGCGCCGTACTGGCCTTGCGGTCGGACAGCGCGACGTAGGCGCTGAACACCGTCTTTTCCGGCGGCCGCACGCGGATATCCTGGTGGGTGGAGACCACGAAGCCCAGTCCCGGCTCGCTGTACACCACGTTATCCCAGGACAGCGGCTGGTTCGGAAGTTCGTCGGGAAAACGCTTGAGCAGGAAGTTCGCCACCATCCACGGCGCATATTCCGGCACGTGTCTGGCGGCGTCGAAACCGTATTCGCCGATGTTATCCACAACCCGCGCCGCCACATAGGTCGGCATCGCGCAGATGGCTTTGCGCGCGCGCACCAGATAGCTGGTCGGCTTGCCGTTTTCCAGCTTGAAGCACAGCGCCTCGACGCCGTCCGCCGTCTTCTTCAGCGAGACCGCCGTGCCGGCCATGCGCTTGATCTGCGCTGCGCGCTCGATGCCGGAAGCCAGCGGCTGCAAGCCGCCCGGCCATGTCAGCCACGCGCCGTTGCCGGCGTTGGCGGCCTGGCCCCAGCGGCTGCAATAGTAGTGCAGGCCGGCCCAGGCGGACACCTTGTCGTAGCGCGTGCCGTAATCGTCGCGGCAGCAGTAATTCAGATACCAGTGCAGCGTCGGCGACTTGTAGTTGTTCTGGTCCATCCACTGCTTCAGCGAAATGCGATCCAGCGCCTGCCACTGCGGGTCTTCCGACGACAGCACGGTCGGGAACACGAACACGCGGCGGCCATCGGCGCCGCGCGTCTGGCGCAGGCGGTGCACTTCGTCGAAGAAGCGCTTGTGTTCCTCCAGCTCCCATTGCGGCACACCGTCGGTGGGGATGAAGCCATCCTGCCAGTGGCCGTTGAACAGCAGGCGTTCCTCCGGCGCGTGCAGGATGAAGCGTTCGTCGTAGTACGGCTTCTCGGCAAAGGCATCCTTCTGGATGATGCCGAGGTCCGCCAGGATTTCGCGCACGTGCGTGGATTCCGGCGACGGCAGCGGCAGATAGTGCGCACCGGTCGGATACTCGTATTCATCGAAGGCGCCGCCGGCCGCGTTGCCGTAGGGCTGAGGGCCGTCGATCATCAGCACATCGGTCTTGCCGAGTTTTTTCAGTTTCCATGCGGCCGTGAGGCCGGAGACGCCGGAACCGAGTATCGCGATATCGGTGTGGATAACTTGCGATGGCGGCGGCAGCGCGCGGCGGTCGCGCAGGAAGTGGCCTTCGTCGCGGCCGACGTAATGCACCGTCGGCGTGATCTCCTGCCAGCGCTGGAACGCCAGCCCGCTGCCGGCGGCGGCCAGCCCTGAAGCGCCAGCCCAGACCAGGAATGACCGGCGCAGCATCAGCGGATCACCCGGCGCCAGTCCTGCTCGAATTCATGCACGAGCGACTGGGTGTTGAGACGGTTCGGCTCCATCGGCAGCGCCTTCATATCGGGCGGGAAGATGAACATCTCGCGCGTGGTGTCGGCGTTCAGGTAGCGCATCGGCAGGCGGTAGCTGGTCGGTGGCGTGTAGTTCGCCTGCGGCGTCGCCAGGATGAAGCCCCATTCGCCGAACGACGGTACATAGGCGTGGTAAGGATAGGTTTTCAGGCCGACCTCGCGCAGCGTGGAATCGATGGTCCAGTAGGCGTGCGGCGCAAAGAACGGCGACGTCGATTGCACCACCATCAGGCCATTCGCCGCCAGGTGCTTGCGCACCATACCGTAGAACGGCACCGAATACAGCTTGCCGAGCGCGAAGCTGGAGGGATCGGGGAAGTCGACGATCACCGCGTCGAACATATCGTCGTTATGCTGCAACCAGATGGCCGCATCGGCATTCACCACGCGCACGCGCTTGTCGCTGAACGAGCCGTGATTGAGCTTGACCAGCTCCTCGCGCTTCGTGAAGGCGCCGGTCATGGCCGGATCGAGATCGACCAGCGTCACATGCTCGATGTTCGGATAGCGCAGGATCTCGCGCAGCGCCAGGCCGTCGCCGCCGCCCAGCACCAGCACGCGCCGCGCCCACGGCATCGGCTGCAGCACCGGATGCACCAGCGCTTCGTGATAGCGGTACTCGTCGCGCGACGAGAATTGCAGGTTGCCGTTGATGTACAGGCGCGTATCGTCCTTCCATTTGGTGATGACCAGGCGCTGATACGGCGTGGTGGTGGCGAATACGATTTCATCGCCGAACAGGCCGTGCTCGCCCCAGTAAGTCAGCTTGTCGGCGAAGGCGAAGCCGAACACCAGCGCACACAGCACCGCGCTGGCGCGCAGCAAACGGCCGGTGACGTTTTTCAGCTCTGTGGAAAACGCCTTGATTGTCCACAAGGCCACGCCGACATTCAGCATCCCGAACAAAAAGCCGGTGCGCACCAGGCCCAGATACGGCGCCAGCACCAGCGGGAACAGCAGCGACACCGCCAGCGCGCCCAGGTAATCGAAGGTCAGCACCCGGCTGACCAGCTCATTGAATTCCGTCTGCCGTGCATTCAGCGCACGCATCACCAGCGGCACCTCCATGCCGACGAAGGCGCCGACCAGGAACACCATGGTGTACAGCAGCGTGCGGAACGGCGCCGCCATCCACGAGAAGGTCAGGAACAGCACCGCCGCCGACACGCCGCCGATCAGGCCGACCGCCAGTTCGATATCGACAAAGCGCGACAGCACATCCTCGTCCTTCACATACTTGGAGAAATGCGCGCCCACGCCCATCGCGAACAGGTAGCATCCGATAATCGTGGAAAACTGCAGCACCGAGTCGCCCAGCAGGTAGCTCGACAGCGCACCGGCGATCAGTTCATACGCCAGTCCACAGGATGCCACCACGAAGACGGACAGGATCAGAATCTTTTTGGTCATTTCTACTCATTTGCATTATTATCAAGTAAGTAAATACTTTACCTGAAGGTGCGCCGTGCCCGCCATCCTAAATTATCTCGTTCACCTGTTGCTGGCCGCTTTGCTGCTGGCCGTCTTCTTCAAAGCCTACACCTGGATGACGCCTTTCGACGAGGTGAAGCTGATACGCGAGGGGAATCAGGCCGCCGCACTATCGCTGGGCGGGGCATTGATAGGTTTTTCCATCACTATCGGTTCGGCACTGATGCATACTCTCGATTACCAGCAGTTCTTCGCCTGGGCCTTCGGCGCGATGGTGATCCAGATGCTGGCCTATGCCATCACCACGCGCGTGCTGAACATGTCGAAGGACCAGATCGAAGCGAATAACACTGCGTTCGGCGGCCTGCTGGGCGCCATCTCCATTTCCATCGGCGTGATCAACGGCGCCGGCATTTCCTAAGCGAGGACCATCATGGGTATCGGCAGCTTTATCAAGAAGCAGTTTATCGATGTACTGCAATGGAACGAGGACACCGACGGCGTCCTGGCCTGGCGCTATCCGATGGCGGACCAGGAGATCCAGAACGGCGGCGTGCTGGTGGTGCGCGAATCGCAGGTGGCGGTGTTTGTCAACGAGGGCCAGATCGCCGACGTGTTCGGCCCCGGCACCCACAAGCTGACCACGCAAACCTTGCCGCTGCTGACCAACCTGAAAAACTGGGACAAGCTGTTCGATTCGCCATTCAAGTCGGACGTGTACTTCTTCAGCACCCGCGTGCAGACCGGCCGCAAATGGGGCACGCCGCAGCCGATCACCATCCGCGACAAGGATTTCGACATGGTGCGCGTGCGCGCCTTCGGCATGTACTCGTACCGCGTGACCAATGCGCGCGCCTTCTTTACCGAAATCAGCGGCACGCGCGAGGTCTACACCCGCGACGAGGTGGAAGAGCAGTTGCGCGGCATCCTGATGGCGACCATGGCCAGCTCGCTGGGGGCGTCGCAGGTGCCGTTCCTCGACATGGCGGCCAACCAGGCGCTGATGGCGCAGCAGGTCAAGGGCGACCTGACCACCGCGTTTGCGCGCTACGGCATCGCGCTGGATGAATTCAACGTGGCCAGCGTCAGCCTGCCGGAAGAACTGCAGGCGGCGCTCGACGAACGCATTTCGGCCGGCATGAAGGGCGGCATGAGCGCGGACAAGATGGCCGGCTTCACCAAATACCAGGTGGCCAGCGCGATTCCGCTGGCGGCCGGCAACGAAGGCGGCCTGGCCGGCATCGGCGCGGGATTGGGCGCCGGCATGACGGTCGGCCAGGTGATCGGCCAGACGCTGGGCAGCACGCTGGCGCCGCAGGCAGGTGCAGCCACTGCTGCTGCGGCTCCTGCTGCCGCTGCCGACGATTCGGTCGAAGCACGGCTGGGCAAACTCAAAGGCCTGCTGGACAAGGGCCTGATCTCGGCCGCCGACTACGACAGCACCAAGGCCGAGCTGCTGAAAAAACTGATCGGCTAACCCTGCATGCAAATCGTTTCCTGTCCCAGCTGCGGCGCGGAAGTCAAATTCCGCTCGCATGCCTCGGTCATGGCGGTCTGCGAGTATTGCAGCACGCGCGTGCTCAAGGACGCCGACGCCGTCAAAAACCTGGGCAAGATGTCGTCCGTGCTGGAGGACTATTCGCCGATCCAGATCGGCACCGCCGGCGTGCTGGGCGGACGGCCGTTCACGGTGGTGGGCCGCATCCAGCTGCGCTATTCGGCCGGCATGTGGAACGAGTGGTACCTGCTGTTCGACGACGGTAAAACCTCGTGGCTGGGCGATTCGTCCGGCATGTACACCATCACGGCAGAATACCAGGGCGACGCCCAGCTGCCGGCCTTCGAGCAGCTGACGCCGGGCCGGAACTACCCGATCAACGGTGCGCCTTACACGGCGGCCGAAATCCGCGTGGCCGATTGCATCGGCGGCCAGGGCGAGCTGCCGTTTGCGGTGGGCGACGGCTACCAGGCCAAGGTGGCGGACTTCCGCCGTGGCGTCGAATTCATCACCCTCGATTATTCGGATTCGCCACGTCCTGTGGTCTACACCGGCCTGGCCGTCACGCTCGACAGCCTGCAATGCCAGCTGCTGCGCGACGACGACACCATCCAGCGCGCGGCCGGCCGGTATCGCGGCAAGCTCGATGCGCTCGATTGCCCGGCGTGCGGCAGTCCGATCAAATACCTGCCCGGCATCACCGCCAACCTGGTGTGCCCGGCCTGCGCCACGCAGATCGACGCCGCCAGCCCGAAAGCGCAGGTGGTCGCGGCCGGCGAACGCGTGGCCGCCGTGCCGCTGACACTGGAGCTGGGCGCGACGGCCAAAATCAACAACCAGGAATTCACCATCATCGGCATGATGCGCCGCGCCGACGACGAAGGCGCGCAGTGGAACGAATACCTGATGTACGGCCCGCGCGCCGGCTTCTCGTGGCTGGTGGAGACCGACGACGGCTGGTCCGGCGCCAATGTGCTGGCCGAGTGGCCGCTGGCCTATACGCCCGGCGCGCCGAAAGTGCTTGTGGATAAGGTGCAGTTTTCGCGCCTGTACGACTACGGTTCGGAAGTGACCTACGCGGTGGGCGCCTTCAACTGGCGCGTGGCCGTCGGCGACAAGACGCGGGTGGAGGAATTCCAGGCAGGCCAGCTGCGGCTGGCGTCCGAAACTACCGCGCAGGAGATGACGTGGTCGCGTTCCTCGCCGGTGTCGGCGGACCAGTTATCGCTGTGGTTCGGCAGCGCCTTCAAGGGCCGGGTGAAGTCGCCGTCCAAATCCCAGCCATTCGGCAATAACCGCTACCGCACCACCGCCAAGTACATCATCTGGTTCATGCTGGTGCTGAACGCGGTGCCGCTGCTGTTCAATTTTTCCGGCACCTGGTTCCTGACGGCGATCGCCGCGCTGGCGATCTACCTGCCGGCGACCTTCCTCGATAACAACGACAAGACATGAGCAAATTCTTTATCTATGCAGTCATCGTCGTGCTGTTCAGCGCCGGCAGCAGCTGGACGCGGATGCTGGGCGGCGGCAGTACCGGCAGCGGCTATCGCGGCAGCGCCTGGACGTCGCACACCGGCGCCGGCGGCGGCAGCTGGGGCGGCGGTTCCGGCGGCGGAGGCCACAAGTGAAACGCGAACCTCTGCCGACGGCATCTGCTGGCGCGGCGCCCGCGCACGCGCCGTCCGGCACCCACGTGCTGGCCGACCTGGGCGGCATCGCTGCCGAAAAATTGAGCAACTGCGCCGCGCTGGAAACGCTGTTGCGCAACGCCGCCGACGCCGCCGGCGCGCAGGTTTTATTCAGCCATTTCCACGCCTTCGGCGAAGGTCAGGGCGTGACCGGCGTGGTGCTGCTGGCGGAATCGCACATCACCCTCCACACCTGGCCGGAATGCGGCTTTGCCGCCGCCGACATCTTCATGTGCGGCAAAGCGCAACCGGAGTTAGCGCTCGCTCTCATTACAAGCGCTTTACAGCCGACGTCCCGCAAAATACAGGCCCTTCAGCGTTCTACAGGAGTTTGATCATGACCCATCGTATTCTGGCCGCATCGGCCCTGTTGCTGGCCGCCTGCGGCGGCGTGCAGGCGGCGGACATCACCGTGTTCGGCACCGTGGCCGCCAAGTCGGCGCTGGAGCAGATCGCCCCCGCGTTTGAAGCGGCCAGCGGCCACAAGGTCACGCTGCACATCGCCACCACCGGCGAACTGAAGTCCGACATCGAGAAAGGCGCGCGCTTCGATGTCGCCTTCCTGACCGCCGCCGCGCTGGACGATCTGGCCAAACAGGGCAAGCTGGACGCCGCCGGCAAGGTGGCGGTGGCGCGCAGCGGCGTCGGCGTGACGGTGGCCAGGACCGCGCCCAAGCCGGCCATCGGCAACGCCGACGACTTCAAGCGCACGCTGCTGGCGGCAAAATCCATTACCTACTCGGCGCAAGGCGCGACCGGGCCGACGATGAAGAAGATCTTCGAGCAGTTCGGCATCACGGAAGCCATGGGCGCCAAGACCGTCATCATCAGCAAAATCACGGCGCCGCAGGCGGTGGCGGCCGGTCAAGCGGAGATGGGCTTTACGCAGATCAGCGAAATCCTCGACTCGCCGGAAGCGCAACTGGCCGGGCCATTGCCGGCCGAGGTACAGGTGTATTCGACCTTCTCGGCGGCGCCGTCGGCCACGGCAGGCGACCGGGCGGCAGCGCAGGCCTTCGTCAATGCGCTGGCGCAACCAGCCGCCAAGGCCATCCTTAAGGCGCGCGGGCTGGAGCCGATGTAGGCTGGCGCGCTGCCAGTTTTTTCAGCAGCGCGGGCAGGAAGATGATCAGCGCATCGATCAGCGCGTGCGCGATCATGCAGGCGACCAGGTCGCGCTGCCACAGGTACAGGGCGGTGAGGATGCCGCCGCCGAACAGCACGCCAACCATGTGGCTCAGCGTCCAGCCGCCCATGTGCGCCAGCGTGAACACCACCAGCGGGATCAGCGCGGCCAGCCACAGCTTGCCGGTCATCTCGGCCAGGCGCTCGATCGGGTAGCCACGGAACATGATTTCTTCGGTGATGCCGGCCGTGAGCACCACGGCCCAGCGGAACCAGGCCGGCGTGGCCAGCAGGCGCATCAGACCCTGCTCCGAGCCTTCCGGCAACGCCGCCTTGCCGCCCTTGCTGGCCTGGATCACCGACATCACCGAGGTGGACAGGATGGTCAGGCCCAGCGCGGCGCCGATCAGCCACGCCAGGTAATTGCCGCCGGCGACGCCGATACTGGACAGCGGACGCTGCTCCCACAGCAGCAGCCACGCCAGCAAGACCAGGCAACAGCCCCACATCGTCAACAGGTGGCGGCGCATGTTCATCGGCCCGCTTTTGCTGTCGCGGTACAGCAGGGCGAACAACGTGGGCAGGCCCATCGCCAGCAGCAGTCCGATGAGGGTATCGGTCATGCGGCGGCGGCCTGTTCCGCGGCGAGAGCCGCGTCTTTTTCGTTGGCGGCGACGGCGGACGGGCGGCCCTGCACGCGCGCGACGTACTGTTCGATGACGGGCAGCTTGGGCACCAGGCCGAACATCATCATCCAGCCGAAAGCGGTGCCCCACAAGATGTCGAGCGCGCTGAACTGCTCGCCCAGCAGATACGGCCCCTTGGAGAGCTGCTCGATCAGCGTGTTGAACATGGTGTCGAAGTCGCCGTAATGGCAGGCGGTTTTATCGGCCGGCTTGTTCTTCATCCACTGGTCGACAATGGCCGGCTCGAAGCAGCTGCCGTAGAACGCCATCCAGCGCAGGTAGGGACCGCGCAACGGATCGCCCAGCGGCGGCGCCAGTTTGGCGTCCGGGAACAGGTCTGCCAGATACAGGTAGATCGCCACCTGTTCGGTGACGATGGCGTCGCCGTGGCGGATGGCCGGGACTTTGCCCATGGGATTGACGGCCAGGTAGGCGGCTTCGCGGTTCTCGCCCTTGCGCATGTTCATCACATGCAGCGCGTAGGGCGCGCGCAGTTCTTCCAGCAAGGTCAGCACACCGGTGGAGCGCGAATGCGGGCAGTGGTACAAGGTCAGTTGCGGCGCCATGAATTTCTCCTTCGAGTGGGTGAAAACTCACGATAACTCTTGCTAAGATGGTGGTCTTGTAAAAACGCGAACGCCTTATGACAACGCTGCAAAGTGTACCGCGTCCTACCCGTGGTGTGGTGAATCCGGCGGCGGGCGAAAAAATATTTCGGCTGGAACGCTACCTGCCCGACGCCGATCTCGCGCCTTTCATCGAGCACTTCTGGCTGGTGGCGTGGACGCTGCCGGATGGCGTGGTGCACGTGCAGCGCACCCTGCCCTCGCCGTGCATCCACGTGGTGTTCGACGCCGGCCGCACGGCGGTGTTTGGCGTGATGACGGGCGCGTTCGAATACACGCTGCGCGGCAGCGGCCGCGTGCTGGGCCTGCGCTTCCGGCCGGGGGAGTTTCGCGGCTTCCTGCGGCAGCCGGTGCAGACGGCCACCAATCGCGAACTGCCGTTGTCGGCCGTGTTTGATTGCGATGACGCCGAGGCGGAACGCAGCGTGCTCGGCGCGGCGGACGATGCCGCCATGATGGCCGCCGCCAGCGCCATCATCCGCACCGCCCTGCCAGCGCTCGATCCGCAAACCGAACGTGTCGCTTTCGTCCTCGACACCATCCAGAACAATCCGGACATCACGCAGGTGCAGCAGCTGGCGGAGCAGGTCAACATCAGCGTGCGCCGCCTGCAAATACTGTTCAAGGAATACGTCGGCGCAACACCGAAGTGGGTAATCCGCCGCAACCGCCTGCTGGATGCCTCCGACCTGCTCGCCAAAGGCAGCACTGTCGACCTGGCCGCGCTGGCGCAGGCGCTCGGCTACTACGACCAGGCCCACTTCACCACCGATTTCGAAAAACTCGTCGGCAAGCCGCCCGCCGACTATCGCCGCAGTTGCAAGGAACAATCATGACCCGCCGTTTCAAACAGGTAGACGTTTTTACTTCCACGCCATTCAAAGGCAATCCGCTGGCGGTGATTCTCGATGCCGAAGGACTCAGCAGCGAGCAGATGCAGGCGATTGCGCGCTGGACCAATTTGTCCGAGACCACGTTTGTGCTGCCGCCCACCGATCCAGCGGCGGACTATCGCGTGCGCATCTTCACCACGCAGGAAGAATTTCCGTTTGCCGGCCATCCGACGCTGGGCACAGCGCACGTGCTGCTGGAAGCTGGGCTGCAACCGAAAACGCCGGGCTTGCTGATTCAGGAATGCGGCGTCGGCCTGGTCACCGTCAACATCGCCAGCGACGGTGGCCTGGCGTTTCGCGCACCAGCGGCGCGGCTGGAGACGATGAACAGCAACCTGCTTCCCCTACTGCACAAAACGCTGGGTTCGCAAGCGCTGGCCGACGGTCATCCGCCGTTGGTGGCCAACATGGGCATCTGCTGGCTGGTCGTGCGCTTAGCCACAGCGGCCGATTGCCTCGCCGTGACAGCAAACGCCGCTGCGCTGGATGAACTGATGCACCGCACCGCCAGCAATGGCGTCGCCATCTACGGCCCGCATCCAGCCGGCGGTCCGGCAGACTACGAAGTCCGCGTGCTGTTCCTTGAAAACGGCATCCAGATCGAAGACCCGGTCACCGGCAGCGCCAACGCCTGCATCGCCCGCCTGCTGCCCGCCCGCGACTACAGCGCGCGACAAGGCACAGCGCTGGGCCGCGACGGACGCGTTACCGTCACCTACGCCGATGGCGAGCCCTGGATCGGCGGCAAAGCGGTCACCGTCATCGACGGCACGCTACGCGCGACGTAGCAGCACCGGCAAGCAAAGCAGATACAGGCATGCGCCGATGATCCACACCATGCCAGGGAACGTACCGCGTGACATGAAGTAGATCGTGCTGATGGCGACCGGGCCGATCACCGACGCCAGGCTGGCGGTGCTGGCCATCACGCCCTGCAGCTTGCCCTGTTGATCCGGGCCGACGCTGCCCGACACCAGTGACTGCAACGCCGGCGCGCCGATGCCGCCGAGGCAAAAAAGCGGCATCAGCGCGAACGCCACCCAGCCGTGGACAGTCAACGCCAGGATCACATACGCCGTGCCGTCGGAGACGATGCCGATCAGCAGCGCGGCGCGTTCGCCCCAGCGTTCGGCAATCGGGCCAACCACAAACGCCTGCGCCAGCGCATGGAAGGCGCCAAAGCCGGCCAACGACAGGCCGATGGTCAGCGCATCCCAGGCGAATTTGTCTTCGCCATACAGCACCCAGACAGTGCCGCCGATTTCGCCCACCAGGACCAGGATCACGTAGACGCCCAGCAATGGCAGCAAGGCCTTGAAGCTGAGCGCCCAGCGCAGGCTGGCCAGCGGGTTGAAGGAGATGCGCTCAACGCTTTCTTCGCCAGCGTGCGACTCTTTCACCAGCCACAGCGTCAGCAGCAGGTTCAGCGCATTCATCGCGGCGGCGGCGAGGAACGGCGCGCGTACCCACCAGGCGCCGAGCAAGCCGCCGAGCACCGGGCCGATGATGAAGCCGATGCCGAAGCACGCGCCCAGCTGTCCGTAACGGCGCGAGCGCTGCTCTTCCGGCGTGACGTCGGCGATGTAGGCCGAGGTGACGGCCATGCTGGCGCCGGTGATGCCGGCAATCGCGCGGCCGACAAACAGCAGCGACAGCGACGGCGCGACCGCCATGAACAGATAATCGACCACCGCGCCGGCCAGCGACAGCAGCAGAATCGGCCGTCGGCCGTAGCGGTCGCTGAGCATGCCGAGGATGGGCGAAAACACAAACTGCATCAGCGCATACAAACCGGTGAAGGCGCCGAAGCGCCATCCCAGTTCCGTCGTATGGCCGACATCGCGCATCAGCTGCGGAATAATCGGCATGGTCAATCCAATGCCGATCGCGCTCAGCACGACAGTCGACAAAATAGTCAGCAGCGCTCGATTCATTTTATTATTTTTTAATCAAAGAGCGCCGATTATAGGCCCGCCGCTTTTCTCAAGATGTGGCCGCTGTCACATGCACAGAAAGGAGTAGTATTTCAGGAAGGAGGGCATATGGAAAAGAAAGCAGTCCACAGCGATCCGGAAATCATGGGAGGCACGCCAGTCTTCGTCGGCACGCGTGTCCCGGCCTCGTATTTGTTTGATTATTTGAAAGCAGGGGAAACGATCGAGGTCTTCCTCGATCAGTATCCGTCGGTCTCCAGGGATGCCGTCATCATGGCACTAAAAACCGCCGATCAATTGATTCAGGATCATGCGCATCTTGCTTGATGAATCGATGCCGAAGCTTTTTGGAGCAAGCCTCGTCGCAAGCCACCTTCTTTCTGCCACCGCGTACGCTGATCGAGCGTCAGGCGTAAAAAAAGGCAGCCGAGGCTGCCTTTTTTGCGAGTGCTGCTGTAGCGTTGCTTAGTGCTTCGCGCGCAGTTTGGCGATCGCTGCCAGCTGGCCGATGGCCGCTGCCAGTTCGGCTTGCGCTTTCGCGTAGTCGATACCGGAGCTGTTGTTGGCCAGCGTTTCCTCGGCGCGTTTCTTGGCCGAAGTCGCTTTGGCTTCGTCCAGATCCTTGCCGCGGATCGCGGTGTCCGCCAGCACCGTCACGGCGCCCGGCTGCACTTCCAGCAGACCGCCGGCAACGAAGACGAACTCTTCTTCAGCCTGGCCTGGAACCTGGATGCGCACCGCGCCCGGACGGATACGGGTAATCAGCGGCGTGTGCTTCGGGTAGATACCCAGCTCGCCCTGCTCACCCGGCAACGCGACGAATTCGGCTTCGCCAGAGTAGATCAACTCCTCGGCGGAAACCACGTCAACGTGAATAGTGTTTGCCATGTGTGTCCTATCGGGTGGAACGCCCCGGCGTTACGGCCGGGGCGAACAACTCAAACAATTAGTTGAGTTTCTTGGCTTTTTCGATGGCTTCTTCGATCGTGCCGACCATGTAGAACGCTTGCTCTGGCAGGTGATCGAGTTCGCCCGACGCGATCATCTTGAAGCCTTTGATCGTGTCTTTCAGCGAAACGTATTTACCAGGCGCGCCGGTAAACACTTCAGCAACGTGGAACGGCTGCGACAGGAAACGCTGCATCTTACGGGCGCGAGCCACCAGCAGTTTGTCTTCCGGCGCCAGCTCGTCCATACCCAGAATCGCGATGATGTCGCGCAGTTCCTTGTAGCGCTGCAGGGTGCCCTGTACGGCACGCGCGGTGTCGTAGTGGTCCTGGCCAACGACCAGCGGGTCCAGCTGACGCGAGGTCGAATCCAGCGGGTCCACCGCAGGGTAGATACCCAGCGAGGCGATGTCACGCGACAGCACGACGGTCGAATCCAGGTGACCGAAGGTGGTCGCTGGCGACGGGTCGGTCAAGTCATCCGCTGGCACGTACACGGCCTGGATCGAGGTGATCGAACCGGTCTTGGTCGAGGTGATACGCTCTTGCAGACGGCCCATCTCTTCGGCCAGGGTCGGCTGGTAACCCACGGCGGAAGGCATACGGCCCAGCAGTGCGGACACTTCGGTACCGGCCAGGGTGAAGCGGTAGATGTTGTCGACGAAGAACAGAACGTCTTTGCCTTCGTCACGGAACGCTTCCGCCATGGTCAGACCGGTCAGCGCGACGCGCAGACGGTTGCCTGGTGGTTCGTTCATCTGACCGTAGACCATCGCCACTTTCGAGTTCTCCGGGGTTTCCAGATCGACGACTTTGGCATCGGCCATCTCGTGGTAGAAGTCGTTACCTTCACGGGTACGCTCACCCACGCCGGCGAACACGGACAGACCCGAGTGCGCTTTGGCGATGTTGTTGATCAGTTCCATCATGTTCACGGTCTTGCCGACGCCGGCGCCACCGAACAGACCCACTTTACCGCCTTTGGCGAACGGGCAGACCAGGTCAATCACCTTGATGCCGGTTTCCAGCAGATCCTGCGATGGCGACAGTTCGTCGTAGGCAGGAGGCGCGCGGTGGATCGAAGCGATCTGGTCGTGAGCGACCGGGCCGCATTCGTCGATTGGATTACCCAGCACGTCCATGATGCGACCCAGAGTCGCTTTACCCACTGGCACCATGATAGGCTTGCCGGTGTTCTGGATCTGCATGCCGCGACGCAGGCCGTCCGACGAACCCAGTGCGATGGTACGCACGATGCCGTCACCCAATTGTTGTTGTACTTCCAGCGTCAGCTCGGAGCCTTCCATCTTCAAGGCATCAAATACCTTGGGCATTGCGTTGCGTGGAAACTCAACGTCAACCACCGCGCCGATACACTGAACGATTTTGCCATCAGCCATGTTCGTTCCTTCAAATATAGTTAAATTCGTTTAAACCGCTGCCGCACCGGCGACGATTTCGGAGAGTTCTTTGGTAATCGCAGCTTGGCGGGTTTTGTTGTAGATCAGTTTCAGTTCACCGATCACACTACCTGCGTTGTCGCTTGCCGCCTTCATCGCCACCATCCGCGCCGATTGCTCGGACGCCAGGTTTTCCGCCACCGACTGGTACACCAGCGCTTCTACATAGCGCTCCAGCAGTTCGTCGATGACAGTTGCTGCATCCGGCTCGTAGATGTAATCCCAGTTGTGATTACCTGCGTCAGCCTGTTTGCTGGCAGCCGGCAGTGGCAGCAGCTGCTGCACGACCGGTTCCTGTTTCATCGTGTTGATGAACTTGGTGTAGCACAGGTAAACCGCATCGACCTCGCCGTTCTGGAACTTTTCCAGCATGACTTTGACGGGGCCAATCAGTTTTTCCAGGTGCGGGGTGTCGCCGATCTGGGTCACTTGCGCAACCACCGGCACGCCGACGCGGTTCAGGAAACCCAAACCCTTGTTACCAATTGCCACGGCGGCAATCTTGTTGCCGGCGGCTTCCAGCTCACGCGATTTGTTCGTCACCAGACGCAGGATGTTGGTGTTCATGCCGCCGCACAGACCCTTGTCGGTCGTCACAACGATGAAGCCAACCGCCTTGGCCGATTCCTTGGCTTCATCGGCCAGGAACGGGTGCGTGTACTCCGGATTTGCGTTCGCCAGATTTGCAGCGATGTTACGAATCTTCTCACTGTAGGGACGGGCGGCGCGCATGCGATCCTGCGCTTTGCGCATTTTCGATGCGGCGACCATTTCCATCGCCTTGGTGATCTTCTTCGTATTTTCTACGCTTTTGATCTTGCCACGTATCTCTTTGCCTACTGCCATGAGTCCTTACTCCTTCTGCGCTGACGGCGCTCCAGGTTTCACTGGAGCGCCAAGCACCTTAAAATGCGCCGGATTTCTTGAAGTCGGCAATGGCGGCCGACAGCGTTGCTTCGCCGTCTTTGTCCAGTTGCTTCGACGATTCAATCTTCGACAGCAGGTCAGCTTGTTTGGTCTTCAGGTACGCATGCAGGCCGGCTTCGAACGACAGTACTTTCTTGACTTCGACGTCATCCAGGTAGCCCTTGTTCACTGCGAACAGCGAAGCGGCCATCAGGGAGATCGACAGTGGCGAGTACTGCTTCTGTTTCAGCAGTTCGGTCACGCGGGCGCCGCGGTCCAGCTGTTTGCGGGTCGACTCGTCCAGGTCCGAAGCGAACTGCGCGAACGCAGCCAGTTCACGGTACTGGGCCAGGTCGGTACGGATACCGCCGGACAGGTTTTTGATGACCTTGGTCTGCGCAGCACCACCGACGCGCGACACCGAGATACCGGCGTTGATCGCAGGACGGATGCCCGAGTTGAACAGCGAGGTTTCCAGGAAGATCTGGCCGTCGGTGATCGAAATCACGTTGGTCGGCACGAACGCCGACACGTCGCCAGCCTGGGTTTCGATGATCGGCAGGGCGGTCAGCGAACCGGTCTTGCCGGTGACGGCGCCTTTGGTGAACGCTTCGACGTAGTCGGCGTTAACGCGGGCAGCGCGTTCCAGCAGGCGGCTGTGCAGGTAGAACACGTCGCCTGGGTACGCTTCGCGGCCTGGTGGGCGGCGCAGCAGCAGCGAGATCTGACGGTAAGCAACAGCTTGCTTCGACAGGTCATCGTAGACGATCAGCGCGTCTTCGCCGCGGTCGCGGAAGTATTCGCCCATGGTGCAGCCCGAGTAAGCCGAAATGTACTGCATGGCAGCCGATTCCGACGCCGAGGCGGCGACCACAATGGTGTACTCCAGCGCGCCGTGCTCTTCCAGCGAGCGCACGATGTTCTTGATGGTCGAAGCTTTTTGGCCGATTGCAACGTAGATGCAAGTCATGCCCTGGCCTTTTTGGTTGATGATCGCATCAACCGCAACTGCCGATTTACCGGTTTGACGGTCGCCGATGATCAGCTCACGCTGGCCACGGCCGATTGGTACCATCGCGTCGATCGATTTCAGGCCGGTCTGCATAGGCTGCGACACGGATTCGCGGGCGATCACGCCTGGCGCGATTTTTTCGATTGGCGAGGTCAGCTTGGCGTCGATGGCGCCTTTGCCGTCGATCGGCTGGCCCAGCGCGTTGACCACGCGGCCTTTCAGTTCCGGACCGACTGGAACTTCCAGGATGCGGCCGGTGGTTTTGACGGTGTCGCCTTCCGAGATGTGCTCGTAAGCACCCAGAATCACGGCGCCGACCGAGTCGCGCTCCAGATTCATGGCCAGACCGAAGGTGTTGCCAGGGAATTCCAACATCTCGCCCTGCATCACGTCCGACAGGCCGTGAATGCGGACGATACCGTCGGCGACGGAAATCACCGTGCCTTGGTTACGTACTTCAGCGCCACCATCAAGGCCTTCGATACGGCTCTTGATCAGCTCGCTGATTTCAGATGGGTTGAGTTGCATACTAACTCCTAAAAGTGTTTCTCTCAGCTTGCGCGAGATGAAGAATCTGTTCTAAGCCGGTCGCCGAGGTTGAGCTCAAGCGACCAGTGCAACACGCATTTGCTGCAGCTTGGCGCGCACCGAAGTGTCCAGCACTTCGTCGCCGACCACCACGCGCACACCGCCGATCAGGGCCGGGTCCACGCTGACGACCGGGTGCAGCTTGCGGCTGAATTTCTTTTCCAGCGTCGCGATCAGCGTGCTTACTTGCGCAGCGTCCAGCTCGAAGGCGCTGGTGATGACCGCGTCTGCCGCACCTTCCGCGGCGTTTTTCAACGCCAGGAATTGCGCGCCGATTTCCGGCAGCAGACTGATACGGCCGTTTTCCACCAGCATCGTCAGGAAGTTATTGGCTTCCGGGCTGACCGGGGTTTTCACCAGGGCCTTGAAGGCGGCGACGATATCGCTGGCCGACGCTTTCGGGTTGCGGGCGAATGCTTGCACCTCGGGGTGGGCAGCGATCTGGGCCAGTTCGGCCACCAGTTCGGACCACGCCGCGAGGTTGAACGATTCCTTACCTGCTTGGGCTACGCGGAACAAAGCTTCCGCGTAGGGACGGGCGACGGTTGCGTTTTCTGCCATGATTACAGCTCGACAGACAGGCGCGACAACAGATCGGCGTGGGCCGAGGCGTTGACTTCGCGCTTGAGGATTTGCTCGGCGCCCTTCACAGCCAGGTCAGCCACCTGAGCGCGCAGCGCTTCGCGCGCCTTGGCCAGTTGCTGCTCGGCTTCGGCCTTGGCTTGCGCAATGATGCGGTCTGCTTCGGCTTGTGCATTCGCTTTGATTTCTTCAGCGACCAGTTGCGCGCGCTTTTCAGCGTCGGCAACGCGTTGCGAAGCTTCTTCGCGTGCACCGGCCAGTGCTTCGCTGGCGCGCTTTTCAGCGACGACCATTGCTTGCTGGCCCTGGTCGGCCGCAGCCAGACCGTCAGCGATACGCTTGGCACGCTCATCCAACGCTGCATTCAGCGATGGAAATACGAACTTCATCGACACCCAGACCAGCACCGCGAAGGTGATCATCTGACCGATGAGAGACATATTGATGTCCATACCTTTGCTCCTAACTAAAAGTTTCTCCTAGGGTGGAGCGAATTACTGAGCAGCGGACAGAACAGCAGCCAGGAATGGGTTGCTGAAGGTGTACAGCAGGGCAACACCAACGCCGATCATCGAGATCGCATCCAGCAGACCAGCGATAACGAACAGCTTGGTTTGCAGTTGTGGCATCAGTTCTGGTTGACGTGCCGACGCTTCCAGGAATTTACCGCCCAGAATGGCGAAACCCAGAGCGGTGCCGATAGCGGCCAGGCCGATGATGATAGCGGCTGCCAGAACGGTCATGCTTTGTACTTGTGCGATCAGAGCTTGCATTGAAATTTCTCCTAAGATTTAAAAAAGACTACAGATACTAAAAAAGTTAAAACCAGTGTTGCTTAGTGCTTCTCAACCGCAAGGCTCAGATACACAACCGTCAACGCCATAAACACAAACGCTTGCAGGGTCACCACCAGGATGTGGAAGATAACCCAAGGACCACCCAGCAGCCACTGCGCCCACCATGGCAGCAGAGCGATCAGAATGAACAGCAGTTCGCCGGCGTACATATTGCCGAACAAACGCAGCGACAGCGACAGTGGCTTGGCCAGCAACTCGATCATCTGGAAGATGAAGTTGACCGGCGCCAGCACGATGGCCATGAAGCCATGGGCGTGGAACGGCGCGGTGAACAGCTCTTTACCCCAGCCGCCGAGACCTTTGGCTTTGATCGAGAAACCAATAATGCACAGCATGACGCCGAACGACATGCCGAAAGTGTGGTTGACGTCGGCGGTTGGCACGACGCGCAGCTTGTGCACGCCGGCGTAGCTCAGCAGCTTGGGCAGCAGATCGACCGGCAGGAAGTCCATGGCGTTCATCAGCCAAACCCAGCAGAAGATGGTGATCGCCAGCGGGGCGATGACCTTGCTCTTGGCGTGGAAGGCCGAGTTGACCACTTCGTTGACCAGTTCCATCACGGCTTCGACGAAGTTTTGCAGCTTGCCCGGCACGCCGGCGGTGGCGCGGCGGCCGGCCAGCCAGAACACACCGAGGAAAATCAGGCCCAGAATGGCCGAAACCCAGAACGTGTCCAGGTTATAGGCGCCGTCTGCCGATTTCAGGTGGCTCAAGTGGTGCTGAATGTACTCAATATTAGTGGGCGCTTCGTGCCCTACGTGTTCAGTGGTCATAAAAATATAAGATTTTGGTGATTAAATTGCGAGCAGTGAAAACCAGTATGCCAAGGTTGCCACCGCGAAACCCAAGATCAGCCATAACCATGAGGCCGACTGAAACAACACGAGTGCTACAACAAACAGCACAACCGTGATAAATATCTTTGTCACTTCGGCGCGCACATGCGCGCGAAAAGCGGTTTTGGCGTCATTTGATCCGCGCGCAACAATCATCGCGTACATCAGGCTCCCGATGACTGCGATTGCTCCGCCATAGGCGGCCGACCAAGCTTTGATTACTCCGCCAATATTCCAGGCGAGCAAGGCGAATCCAGTCACAATTGCGAACTGGAGGGCGACGACTCGGAACACCGGTTTGGAAATGCTCGTCGGATTACGCACTGCGAGCCTCCTTAAAAACCGATTAAACCCCAAAGACGCGTGATTATATGTGTCTTTCATGTATCGCGTCAAACATGCTGCACCGCAGCAGAGCATTTGGTGCACGAATGAGACGCTTTTAGAAACATTTCAGATGTTGTTGCACCAAGTTGGAATCAGTTAGACGTTTTCCAGATGGTGAAAACTCCGGGGTCAGGTCCTTCATTTCTACACAAGCTCGGCCTTAGCCGCAGTTATGGCCGAGCTCGTGTAGAAATGAGGGACCTGACCCGGGTTTAGGCGCGCAGGCGGGCGAGGACGCCGTCAAGGATGTCGAGGTCGGCGAAGTCGATGATCATCTGACCGCGGCCTTTGGCGCCCATCTTGAATACAACCGGCGTCGCCAGCGCATCGGACAGTTCTTCTTCCAGGCGCACGATGTCGCCGGACTTTTCTTTCAAGCGCGCTTCTTTCGGCGACGATTTCAATTCTTCCAGCGTTTTGGTGACCAGCTTTTCGGTTTCGCGCACCGATAACCTTTTGGCAACCACGGTGTTGGCCAGGTTGATCTGGGTGGCGGCGTCGACCGCCAGCAGCGCGCGCGCGTGGCCCATGTCGATATCGCCGGCCATCAGCATGGTTTGCACCGGCGCCGCCAGATTCATCAGGCGCAGCAGGTTGGACACGGCGCTGCGCGAGCGGCCGACGGCCGTGGCCGCCTGCTCGTGCGTGAAACTGAAATCGGTGATCAGGCGATGGATGCCCTGCGCCTCTTCCAGCGGATTCAAATCCTCGCGCTGCATGTTTTCGATCAGCGCCATCGCGGCGGCGGCCTGGTCGTCCACGTCGCGCACCAAAACCGGGAGCACTTCCAGGCCGGCCAGTTGCGCAGCGCGGAAACGGCGTTCGCCGGCGATGATCTCGTATTTGTCCTTGCCGACCGGACGCACCAGGATAGGCTGCATGATGCCCTGGGTTTTGATCGAGGCGGCCAGCTCCTGCAGGCCGCCTTCGTCCATGCGGGTACGCGGCTGGTATTTACCGGCCTGCATCTGCCCGACCTTCAGTTCGGACGGCGTGTTGGCGTCCGCCGTGTTCATGTCGCCGTCGCCGCCCAGCAGCGCGTCCAGGCCGCGACCCAGGCCTTTGAGTTTTTTGGTTGCCATGTGTGTGCCTTACATTTTCTTGATGCGCTTGACCATCTCGGCGCCGAAGGCGATGTACGCCTGCGCGCCCTTGGAGGTCGGATCGAAGGTGACGCCCGGCACGCCGTACGACGGCGCTTCCGCCAGACGCACGTTGCGCGGGATGATGGTCTTGAAGACCTTGTCGCCGAAGTGCTGCTCCAGCTGCGCCGATACCTGCTGCGACAGCGTCATGCGCGGATCGAACATCACGCGCAGCAGGCCGATGATCTTCAGGTCCGGGTTCAGGTTGGCGTGCACCTTCTTGATGGTGTTGACCAGGTCGGACAGCCCTTCCAGCGCATAGTACTCGCACTGCATCGGAATGATCACGCCGTGCGCGGCGCACAAGCCGTTCAGCGTCAGCATCGACAGCGCCGGCGGGCAGTCGATCAGAATGAAATCGTACTCCTTATCCACAAGCGCCAGCGCTTCCTTCAGGCGGCGCTCGCGGTTGTCCAGTTCCACCATTTCGACTTCGGCGCCGGCCAGCTCGCGGTTGGACGGCAGCACGTCGAAGTGTCCCGGCTCGGAACGCTGGCGCGCCGTGGCCACGTCGCTGGTGCCGAGCATGACTTCATACGTCGATGCCGGCAGCCCTGCCTTGTTGATGCCTGCGCCCATCGTGGCGTTACCCTGCGGGTCCAGGTCGACCAGCAGCACGCGCTGATCCAGTTTTGCCAAACCGGCAGCCAGGTTGACCGTCGTGGTGGTCTTGCCTACGCCGCCCTTTTGATTTGCTACGCAAAAAATTTTTGCCATGTATTTCTTATGTGTGTTGTTGCTTTGATTTATACGGTATAAACGATATAAACGATTTATACTACTTATATGATATAAACCATTTATACCGTATAAACCGTTTACTTCGTTTCAGCCTGGATGAACACCAGGTGACGTTCCGCGTCCAGTCCTGGAACCGCCAAAGGCTCCAGTTTCTGCACTTTCCATGGGGCTGGCAGTCGCTCTCGCTCCTCTGCCGGCGCCGTGCCTTTCAAGGCGATGAATTGACCGCCCTCTGCCAGCAGGTGCCCCGACCAGTTGACGAAGTCGGAAAGGTCTGCGAACGCCCTGGAGGTGATGACGTCGAATTTCGTCTTCACTTCCAGCTCCTGCACTTTCTTCGTGTACACCGTCACGTTGCCCAATCCCAGCTCCGCCTTCACCTGGTTCAGGAACGCGGTCTTCTTGTGCACCGTGTCGATCATCGACACCTTCATGTCCGGGCGGCTGATCGCCAGCACCACGCCCGGCAGGCCACCGCCCGCCCCCACGTCCAGCACATTTGCCGCGCCCTTGAAGGCCGGCACCGCCGTCAGCGAGTCCAGCAGGTGCAGCTTGACCATTTCCATGGGGTCGCGCACCGAGGTCAGGTTGTACACCGAATTCCACTTGTTCAGCAGGGCCAGGTAGTCCAGCAACTGTTCCACCTGCGCCTCGCTCAGCTCCAGTTGCAGCTGGTTGATGCCTTGTTTCAAAACATCCGCTACTACATTGCGGTCAAACACCTTCATGCTGCCTCATCTTTCTGAACGAAACCACCGAAACCGGCCTTCTTCAAATGCACCAGCAGCAGCGAAATCGCCGCCGGCGTCACGCCCGAAATACGCGATGCCTGGCCCAGGGTTTCCGGACGCTGCGCGTGCAACTTCTGGCGCACCTCCACCGACAGCGCGGTGATGTCCAGGTAGTTGTAGTTGTCCGGCAGTTTCAGGTTTTCGTAGTGCTCGTGACGCTCCACTTCTTTCGTCTGGCGGTCGATATAGCCCGAGTATTTGAGCTGAATTTCCAGCTGTTCCTTGACTGCTTCGTCGGTCTCGCCTGGACCCGCCAGGTCGCGGCCGTCGGCGCCTTTCAGCGTCATCAGCTTGTCGTAGGCGACGCCCGGACGGCGCAGCAGGTCGGCCAGCGAGTATTCGCGTTCGATGGCCTGGCCAATCACGCGTTCCGATTCGGCGGCTTCCAGGATGCGCGGATTCACCCACGTGGAGCGCAGGCGCTCCAGTTCCTTGGCCACGGCTTCGCGCTTGCGGTCGAACGATTCCCACTGCGCATCGCCGATCACGCCCAGCTTGCGGCCGATTTCCGTCAGGCGCATGTCGGCATTGTCTTCACGCAGGCTCAAGCGATACTCGGCGCGGCTGGTGAACATGCGGTATGGCTCCATCACGCCTTGCGTGACGAGGTCATCCACCATCACGCCCAGATAGGCTTCGGAACGTGCCGGCGTCCAGGCGTCGCGGCCCTGGGTTTGCAGCGCGGCGTTGACACCGGCCAGCAGACCTTGTGCCGCCGCTTCCTCGTAGCCGGTGGTGCCGTTGATCTGGCCGGCGAAGAACAGGCCGTTGATGGCCTTGGTTTCCAGCGATGCTTTCAGGCCGCGCGGGTCGAAATAATCGTATTCGATGGCGTAGCCGGGACGCAGGATGTGCGCGTTTTCCAGGCCCTTCATCGAGCGCACCAGTTCGATCTGCACGTCGAACGGCAGGCTGGTGGAGATACCGTTTGGATAGAATTCGTGCGTGGTCAGGCCTTCCGGTTCCAGGAAAATCTGGTGCGATTCCTTCGACGAGAAGCGGTGAATTTTGTCCTCGATCGACGGGCAGTAGCGCGGACCGACGCCTTCGATCACGCCGGTGTACATTGGGCTGCGGTCCAGGCCGCCACGAATAATGTCGTGGGTTTTCTGGTTGGTGTGCGTGATCCAGCATGGCATCTGCTCAGGGTGCATGGAGGCTTTGCCCATCACCGAGAACACCGGCACCGGGTCCAGGTCGCCCGGTTGCTCGGTCATCTGCGAAAAGTCGATGCTGCGGCCGTCGATGCGCGGCGGCGTGCCGGTCTTCAGGCGGCCTTGCGGCAGCTTCAATTCCTTCAGGCGGGACGACAGCGAAATCGCTGGCGGATCGCCGGCGCGGCCGCCCGAGTAATTGTTCAGGCCGACGTGGATTTTACCGTCGAGGAAAGTACCGGCGGTCAGCACCACGGCTGGCGCCAAAAACTTCAGGCCGATCTGGGTGACGGCGCCGACCACGCGGTCGCCCTCCACCATCAGGTCGTCCACGGCCTGCTGGAACAACCACAGGTTCGGCTGGTTTTCCAGACGCGAACGGATGGCGGCCTTGTACAGAATACGGTCGGCCTGGGCGCGGGTGGCGCGCACGGCAGGACCTTTGGAGGAATTCAGGATACGGAACTGGATACCCGATTCGTCGGTGGCGATCGCCATGGCGCCGCCCAACGCGTCGACTTCCTTGACCAGATGGCCTTTGCCGATACCGCCGATGGATGGGTTGCACGACATCTGGCCCAGCGTCTCAATGTTGTGGGTGAGCAGCAAGGTCTTCTGGCCCATGCGGGCCGAAGCGAGGGCAGCCTCGGTCCCGGCGTGACCACCGCCGACAACGATGACGTCGAAATTCGTAGGAAATAACATGGTGGAGATATTTAAAGCGAAGGGGATCAAGGTCAAATTATAGAGTCTTTTTGGTGCTGCGACTTTTTTAGGCAAAAATATAGTTCGGATGTTCCACGTGAAACAATGAAAAAGGGACACCGAAGTGTCCCTGTCTTTGTTCCACGTGAAACAATATCACCAACGCAACCATGCATCGTGGCCAGTTTTAACGATCAGCACTGAGACCACGACCAGGAACAGTTTGCGCACAAAGCCGCTGCCGTGCTTCATAGCCATGCGCGAGCCGATCAGCGAACCGGCGATCTGGCACACCGCCATCGTCAGACCCAGCTGCCAGATCAGGTGGCCGCTGTAGCCAAACCACACCAGGCCGGCAAAGTTGCACGCCACGTTGACGATCTTGGCGACGGCCGAAGCACCGAGGAAGTCGAAGCCGAACACGCGCACAAACAGGAACACCAGGAAGCTGCCGGTGCCCGGACCGAAGAAGCCGTCGTAGAAACCGATGGCGGCGCCGACCACCAGCGCCAGCGTCTGCTCCCTGGTGCCCGAGTGGATCGGCGCGTGGACGCTGCCAAAGTCCTTCTTGGCGAAGGTGTAGATGGCCACCAGCAGCAGCACGACCGGCAGCGCGGTGCGCATGAAATCGGCCGAGACATGGGTGACGGTGAAGGCGCCAAGGAAGGCGAACACCAGCGCCGACATGGCGGCAGGCGTCGCCACCGACCAGGCAATGGTCACCCGGCGCGCATAGCTGACCGCCGCCACGCTGGTGCCGAAGATGCTGGCCAGCTTGTTGGTGCCGATGATGGTTGCCGGCGCCATGTTGGGAAACACCGTGAACATGGTGGGCAGCTGTATCAGCCCTCCTCCGCCAACCACCGCATCGACCAAACCTGCGCCAAACGCAGCAATACCTAACACCCAGAAGTCCACCATGATCCCGCCATCCCCAACGTGCAAAAGCCTCTATTGTACGGAAGAAATCTGCACTAGCTTATGCGCATCCGGCATGGCTTGGAGTAAGCTAGGTGGTGTTGTCTTTTCTGAACGGACGCCGTCATGACAGATTTCCCTGCCTTTTCTTTCAGCACCGTGGCCAACATCGTTTCCGAACTCGGCGCAGCCGGGCGGCTCGGCCACCACATTGCGCAGCGCTTTCCCGACGTTGGACGCGCCCTGCTGGTTACCGATCCCGGCTTCCTGAAGACCGGCCTGGTGGATGATCCGGTTGCCAGTTTGCGGGCGGCGGGACTGGCGGTCGAGGTGTATTCCAAGGTGGTGGCGGACCCGCCGGAGGTGGTGGTGCTGGAAGCGGTAGGCGCGGCGCGGGCGTTTCGGGCGGATATCATCATCGGGCTGGGCGGCGGCAGTTCAATGGATGTGGCGAAGCTGATTGCCGTGCTGGCCGGCAGCAGCCAGCCGATCAGCGCGATCTATGGCATCGGCAATGTGAAGGGTGCGCGGCTGCCGCTGGTGCAGATTCCGACCACGGCCGGCACCGGCTCCGAGGTGACCAATATCGCGATCGTGACGACCGGGGCTACCACAAAGATGGGCGTGGTGGCGCCGCAGCTCTATGCCGATCTGGCATTGCTGGATGCGGAACTGACGTTGGGATTGCCGGCGCAGGTAACTGCGGCCACGGGAATCGACGCCATGGTGCATGCGATTGAGGCGTACACCAGCAAGCAGAAAAAGAACCCGTTGTCGGATGTGCTGGCGCGGAAGGCGCTGCAGCTGCTGTCCACGAACCTGATTGCGGCTTGCGAGAATGGCGGGAATGTCGCCGCGCGGCAGGGCATGCTGCTGGGGGCGATGCTGGCCGGGCAGGCGTTTTCCAATGCGCCTGTGGCGGCGGTGCATGCGCTGGCGTATCCGATAGGCGGGATATTTCACGTGCCACATGGGCTGTCGAATTCGCTGGTGCTGCCGCATGTGCTGCGCTTTAATGCGCCGGAGGCGGCGGGGCTGTATGCGGAGCTGGCGGAAATTGTGGTGCCGGCGGCCACAGGTAGCGTCGAGGCGAGGGCGGAGGCGTTGGCTGTTGCGATGCAACAAATAGCGACGGTGACGGGGATTGAGCGGACCTTGCAACAGGTGGGGATCAAGGAAGAGGATCTGGATCGGTTGGCGGATGAGGCGATGCTTCAGACCCGGCTTCTCGGCAATAACCCTCGCCTCGTCATGCGCGAGGATGCCAAGGCTATCTATACTGCGGCGTTTTAATTCCCCGCACTGCGCGCAGCCGGGTTCCGCTGCGCCGCTCAATCAGGCACTGTGATTGTTGTCGCGCTTACGGTAATGGCGTTCGCCGACGTTGGGGTTGTGGCGAACGCCGGCACATTGGCAACGGTGATCGCCGTGGTATTGTCCGCCCGGGTAACCGTCCGCACCACCTGCGACGGCGGCAGCGCCGCCGAGCTGCGCAAGTTCGCCAACATCGCATCCAGCGCCCTGAACAGGTACACATGCAGCGGCACAATGTTCGCCGGCAGCGCGTTGGTGAACGAATCGAAATGGTTGGCGTTGGTGACCTCGATGTAGCGCAGCTTGCTGCCGCTCCCCTCCACCGAAGCA
Organism: Duganella aquatilis; assembly: GCF_009674565.1. Lineage (GTDB taxonomy): Bacteria > Pseudomonadota > Gammaproteobacteria > Burkholderiales > Burkholderiaceae_D > Rugamonas > Rugamonas aquatilis. The sequence goes on along the minus strand of NZ_WKJL01000008.1, from coordinate 59,160 downwards.
TTCAACCCCAGGTAAGCGCGCGAAGCAAAGTTCACCGGTATCAGCGTATCGCTGCGCCCCTGCACGATAATGGCCGGCTTGCCATGCAGATTCCCGCTCGCCACCACCTCGGCCACACCGGCCTTGATGCGCGCACTCTGCGCAGCCAGCGTCCCCGTCAGCGCCACGCCAGTTACCGCATCCACACCCGTCGCCAGCGAGCGCAGACACAGGAAGCCATCCAGCGACTGATCCGCAATCCCGCTCACCGGCGACACGCCGAAGTTGTACGCCTTGGCGCCGCCCACCGAATCCTCATACACCACGTTGCCGATGATGCCGTTCTGCGTGGCAAAGCTGCTGGCCTTCTGCGCCGCCGTAAAGGCCAGCGGCACGCCAGCCGCATCGGTTTGCGCAAATGTGAAACCGCAAATCTTGTCTGTCACAGAAAACTTTCCGTAAGCGTAGGCGTAGGTGACGGCGACCAGGATATTGGTGCCGGCGTGGGCCGCTTGCAGCACATCCGAATCCGCCAGCCAGCCGTAGGCTTTCAGACGCGCCTTGGCGTCATTCTGCTGCGCCGTCAGGTCGGCGCCGCTCAACAGGCCGCGCGACACCAGCGCCGTACAGCGTCCCGGCGCCGCCGCCGTGGCGGCAATGCATGGCTGGTACAGCGCGGCAAAGGTTGAATAATCGAACAGCGCCTTGCCCTGCCCCGTCACCGCCGCCGCGCCCTGCCGCACCGTGTAACCGCTGGCAGTTTTGGGCTGGATCTGCGGCTCGGTCGCGGCGACGCCGGAGATCAGGCCCCTGCTGTCCTGCTCCGCCGCCAGCAGCGCCGAGCCAGCGCCGTTGGAGATGCTGGATGCGATGGTGATCGTGTTCTTCGGATCCAGCGCAATGACGTGGCGCGTGTTGTCCCTGGCCAGCGCGCCATACTTTTCGTTCAGCACATAGAAGGCAAACTCCACCGCCTGCAGGGTGAACTTGCCCCAGTCCTTTTCCGGATTCTGCTGCGAATGGGCATGCTTGAAGGCGACGCGTGCCGGATAGGCCGACGCAAAGGCAGCCCGCTCGGCATCGCTCAGCGCCGGCGCAAAGATGGCGTTCTTGCCGGCTGCCGTGCGCGTGGCGCGCAAGCCGTTCTGCAGGTTCACGCTGTCGTCGTCAAAGGTATAGAGGCCGGTGCCGCTGCCCTTGTCGGCATAGGCTACCGCGCAGTTGTTCTTCAGGCCCCACTCGCCGGCGCTGCCGATGGCGCCGTAAATCCCGCGCGAGCCGCTCGACGTGCCGGTGACGATGCAGGGATTTTTCACGTCGAAACCGGCCGGCACCTGCACCATCAGGGTCACGTTGTTGTCGGTGTAGGCGAGATATTCGGTGCCGGCGATCTTGCCCTCGCCCGTGCCGACGACGCTCTTGGCGTCCACATTCGGGCCATACAGCGTGCCGTAGCCGCTGTTGGCGGCGATATCCAGCACCGCGCGGTAATTGGCGTGGATGGCGTTGCGGCGCAGTTCGGCGGCGGCGGGATTGTTGGGGTCGGCATAGGCCGGTGTGGCGCCTGCCAGTCCGGTCTTGCCCAGGCCGGCGGTCAGCAGGTCGTCGCTGACGCCGTCGTAGGTTTTGCTGCTGATGTCGCCGAGATAGTTCGGCTTGAAGTTCAGATCTTCGTCGCGGTCGTGATGATGGTTGCTCGATCCGCAGGCGGCGACTGCGGCGCTGGCCAGCGCCAGAACAACGATTTTGATTTGCATAGCGTCCTCACACTGGTTTCTTCTTTCCGGCCAGCGCTATGAACTCGCCAATGATTCCGCGCCGGAACAACAGCACACAAACAATGAAGATCAGGCCAACCACCATGTTGACCGCTTCGCCTATGGTGTTAAACCACTCGATGCCGGTGACCTGGGCCAGCAGCGTGCCCCAGTCGCCCAGCTTGTTTTCCAGCGCGATGATGATGATCGCGCCCAGCATCGGCCCGGCCAGCGTGCCCATGCCGCCGACCAGCGTCATCAGGATAACCAAACCGGACATCGTCCAATGGACATCGGTCAAGGTTTCGAAGCCCAGCACCACGGTCTTGCTGGCGCCCGCCAGGCCGGCCAGCGCGGCCGACAGCACGAAGGCCAGCAGCTTGTACTTGTCGACGTCGTAACCCAGCGAAATCGCGCGCGGCTCGTTTTCCTTGATCGCCTTCAGCACCTGGCCGAACGGCGAATGCACGATGCGCACGATCAGCGCAAAAGCCAGCGCGCAGATGCCGAGCAGGACGAAGTACAGCGTGGTGTCGTTGCCGAGGTCGACCACGCCGAGGAACCTTCCACGTGGAACACCTTGCAGGCCATCCTCGCCGCCGGTGAACTCTCCTGCCCGCAGCGCGCCGAAATACACCATCTGCGCCAGCGCCAGTGTGATCATCGAAAAGTAGATGCCCTGCCGGCGGATCGCCAGCGCCCCCATCACCACGCCGATCAGCGCGCCGGCCGCCACGCCGGCCAGCAGGCCCAGCTCGAACGGCAGGCCCCAGACCTTGAGCGCATTGCCGGCGACATAGCCGGCCGCGCCGAAGAATGCCGCGTGGCCGAACGACAGCAGGCCGGTAAAGCCGATCAGCAGGTTGAAGGCGCAGGCAAACAGCGCGAAGCACAGCAGCTTGGACAGGAACACCGGGTAGCCGACAAACGGCGCCGCCACGGCGATGGCAAAGGCGATGAGATAGCCGATTTTTTTGTTCATCATTTTTCCTTGCCAAACAGGCCTGCGGGACGCAGCAGCAGCACGACCACCATCACCAGGAACACCACGGTGGACGAAAACTCGGGATAGAACACTTTGGTCAGGCCCTCGATCACGCCCAGCGCCAGACCGGTCAGGATGGAACCCATGATCGACCCCATGCCGCCGATCACCACAACGGCGAATACGACGATAATCAGGTTCTGCCCCATCAGGGGCTGCACCTGGATGATTGGAGCCGCCAGAACGCCTGCAAAGCCCGCCAAAGCGACGCCGAAGCCGTAGGTGAGCGTCACCATCAGCGGCACGTTGATGCCGAAGGCTTCCACCAGCTTGGGATTCTCGGTGCCGGCGCGCAGATAGGCGCCCAGTTTGGTCTTCTCGATGACGAACCAGGTCGACAAACACACCACCAGCGACGCCAGCACCACCCAGCCGCGATAGTTCGGCATCACCATGAAGCCGAGGTCGGTCGCGCCGGCCAGCGCTTCCGGCACCTGGAACGGCTGGCCGGAAACGCCGTAGAACGAGCGGAACACGCCTTCCACCAGCAGCGTGATGCCGAAGGTCAGCAGCAGGCCGTACAGGTGGTCCAGCTTGTACAGGTGGCGCAGCATGGTCTTCTCGATGACGACGCCAAACACGCCAACCACCAGCGGCGCCAGGACCAGCACCGCCCAGTAGTTGAGGCCAAGGTATTCGATGCCCATCCACGCCAGGAACGCGCCCATCATGTACAGCGCGCCGTGGGAAAAATTAATCACATTGAGCAGGCCGAAGATGACGGCCAGGCCGAGCGACAGCATCGCGTAGAACGAGCCGTTGACCAGGCCCAGCAGCAGCTGGCTCATTATCATGGGCAAGGGATAGCCGAAGATTTCCATGGGAATCCACAATCAGGGTATCAGGGGAAGGCAGGCGCGGCGGCGCCCACCCTGTGCAAAACTCAGCTTATTTCCACAGGCTGCACTTGGTTTCTGCCTTGGTGGCGTAGGCCTGGTCGCCCGGAATGGTGGCCACAACCTTGTAGTAATCCCATGGATATTTCGATTCCGCCGGCTTCTTCACTTCCATCAGATACATATCGTGCACCATGCGGCCGTCCGGACGGATCGTGCCGTTCTTGGCGAACATGTCGTTGATCTTGTTCGCCTTCAGGTAGGCCATCACCTTGTCCGAATCGTCGGTGCCGACCGCCTTCACCGCCTTCAGGTAGTTGGACGCGGCCGAGTAATCGGCGGCCTGCAGCATCGACGGTTCCTTCTTCATCTTGTCGAAGTAGCGCTTGGACCAGGCGCGCGTTTCGGCGTTCTGGTCCCAGTACCAGCCGTCGGTCAGATACATGCCCTGCGTCAGGTTCAGGCCCAGCGAGTGCACGTCGTTGATGAAAATCAGCAGGCCGGCCAGCTTCATCTTCTTGGTGATGCCGAATTCGTTGGCGGCCTTGATCGAGTTGATCGCATCGCCGCCGGCATTGGCCAGGCCGAGAATCTGCGCGCCCGACGACTGCGCCTGCAGCAGGAAGGACGAGAAGTCCGACGCCGACAGCGGGTGCTTGACCGAACCCATCACCTTGCCGCCGGCCGCCTTCACCACCTCCGACGTATCCTTTTCCAGCGACTGGCCGAAGGCGTAGTCCGCGGTCATGAAGTACCAGTTCTTGCCGCCCTGCTTGACGATGGCGCCGCCGGTGCCGCGCGCCAGCGCGATGGTGTCGTAAGCGTAGTGCACCGTGTACGGCGTGCACTCTTCATTGGTCAAACGGGCCGAGCCGGCGCCGATCGAGATGAAGACTTTTTTCTTTTCCGCCGCCACCTTGGCCATGGCCAGGTTGGCGCCGGAGTTGGTGCCGCCGATCAGCATGTCGACGCCCTGCTGGTCGAACCATTCGCGCGCCTTGGAGGCGGCGATGTCGGCCTTGTTCTGGTGGTCGGCCGAGATGAATTCGATCTTCTTGCCGTTGATGTTGCCGCCGGCATCGGCGATCGCCATTTTCACCGCCTCGGCGCCGCCCGCGCCGTCGATGTCGGTGTACAGGCCGGACATGTCGGTGATCAGGCCGATCTTGATGGTGTCGCCGGAAATCTGCGCCTGGGCCGAGAAGGTTGCGCAAGCGGATACTGCAAGGGCGATGGCTTTGATTTTCATTTTTTGTCTCCCTACCATGGTTTTATACACCCAAAAGCTCGGTCAACACCGGCATCTTGGCGCTCAACTCGGATGCAACAAAGGTCTCCACGATCTGCCCGTGTTCCATCACATAAAACCGGTCGGCCAGCGGCGCGGCAAACCGGAAATTCTGTTCCACCATGACGATGGTGTAGCCCTTGGATTTGAGCGTGGTGATCATCCGCGCCAGCCCCTGCACGATGACCGGCGCCAGCCCTTCGGAGATTTCATCCAGCAGCAGCAGGCGCGCACCGGTGCGCAGGATGCGCGCCACCGCCAGCATCTGCTGCTCGCCGCCCGACAGACGGGTGCCCTGGCTGTGCTTGCGCTCTTCGAGGTTGGGAAACATGGCATAGATTTCCGCCACCGACATGCCCTTGTCCGCACCGTTCAGCTGCGGCGGCAGCATCAGGTTTTCCTCGGTCGACAGCGAGGAAAAAATGCCGCGCTCCTCGGGACAATAGCCGATGCCGAGGTGGGCGATTTTGTGCGTCTGCAAGCCGATCGCTTCGGCGCCGTTGACCTTGATCGATCCCTTGCGCGCGCCGGTCAGGCCCATGATGGCGCGCAGCGTGGTGGTGCGGCCGGCGCCGTTGCGGCCCAGCAGCGTCACCACTTCGCCCGGCTGCACCGTCATGTTGACGTTGTGCAGAATGTGCGACTCGCCGTACCACGCCTGCAGGTTGGAGATGTCAAGAGCGGCCGCCATCAGTGCGCTCCTTCCAGCTCGGCGGCTTCGGTGCCCATATAGGCTTCCATCACCTGCGCGTTGGTCGACACCTCGGCATACGTGCCTTCGGCCAGCATGGCGCCGCGCTGCAGGACGGAGATCTTGTCGCAGATGCCGGACACCACCTTCATATTGTGTTCGACCATCAGGATCGTGCGGCCGGCCGAAACTTTTTTGATCAGCTCGGTGACGCGGTGCACGTCCTCATGGCCCATGCCCTGCGTCGGTTCATCGAGCAGCATCAGCTCCGGCTCCATCGCCAGCGTGGCGGCGATTTCCAAAGCGCGCTTGCGCCCGTAAGGCATGTCGACCGTGATGGTGTCGGCGAACTCGGTCAGGTCGACCTCGGCCAGCAGCTGCATGGCGCGCTCGTTGAGACGGTCCAGCGCGCGTTCGCTCTGCCAGAAAAAGAAGCTGGTGCCGAGCTGGCGCTGCAAGCCTATGCGCACATTCTGCAGCACGGTCAGGTGCGGGAAGACGGCGGAAATCTGGAACGAACGGATCACGCCCATGCGGGCGATCTGCGCCGGCCGCGCGGCGGTGATGTCATGGCCGTTGAAAAGAATCTGGCCCGAGGTCGGCACCAGGAACTTCGTCAGCAAATTGAAGCATGTGGTTTTACCTGCCCCGTTGGGGCCGATCAGCGCGTGGATGTGCCCGCGCTGCACTTTGAGATTGACGTCGTTGACCGCAGTAAAACCCTTGAATTCCTTGGTCAAATGCTTTGTTTCCAAGATAACGTCGGACATCCTGTCTCCCTGTTATTCTTTTCAAAGTACCAATTTTTTCTAGATCATACACAGTAACAAATTCGCTAACAATACAGTATAACTACCGTCGTTTTTTGATCTAAACCTATACGGCGCGGATTAGTTGTGCTGCTTTTTCAGCGATCATGATGGTGGGAGAGTTGGTGTTGCCGGAGGTGATGAACGGCATGACGGACGCATCCACAACACGCAGTCGGGCCACGCCCTTGACGCGCAGCGCGCTGTCCACCACGGCGGTGGGATCGTCGGCGCGGCCCATCTTGCAGGTGCCGACCGGGTGGAAAATCGTGGTGCCGATGGCGCCTGCCGCCTCGGCCAGTTCTTCCTCGGTGCGGTAGTGGATGCCGGGCTTGTATTCTTCCGGCGCGTACTGCTTCAGCGCCGGCGCGGCGACGATCTGGCGCGTCAATGTCAGCGCTTGCGCCGCCACCTTGCGGTCTTCCGCCGTGCTCAGATACATCGGCGAAATTTTCGGCGGCGCATAAGGATCGGCGCTGCCGATGCGCACGTGGCCGCGCGAGGTCGGCCGCAGGTTGCACACGCTGGCGGTGAACGCCTGGAAGGTGTGCAAGGGATCGCCGAATTTTTCCAGCGACAGCGGCTGCACGTGATATTGCAGGTTCGGCGTCTGCTCGCTGGCGCTGGAGCGCGCGAACGCACCCAGCTGCGACGGCGCCATCGACATCGGCCCACTCTGGAACATCGCATATTCCAGGCCGATGCGCATCTTGCCGAACCAGTTGGACGCCATCGTGTTCAAGGTGCGCGCGTTCTTGCCAAGTTTGTAGATCATGCGCAGTTGCAGGTGGTCTTGCAGGTTTTCGCCCACGCCAGGCAGGTCGACCAGCGGCGTGATGCCAAGCGCATGCAGCTGCTCCGCCGCGCCGATGCCGGAGCACTGCAAAATCTGCGGACTGCCAACGGCGCCAGCCGCCAGCAGGGTTTCCTTGTGCGCGGTGGCGCTGAAACGCGTGCCGCCGCCGGTAAAAATCACGCCCGTGCATACGCTATTTTCGATCTGCAAACGTTCCACGTGACACCCGGTCATGATGGTCAGATTCGGCCGCCGCGACGCCGGTTTCAAAAACGCCTTGGCCGTATTCCAGCGGATGCCGCGCTTTTGATTGACCTCGAAGTAGCCGCAGCCGGCGTTGTCGCCGCGATTGAAATCGTCGACCTTGTGGATACCGACCTGGTCGGCCGCATCGCGGAACGCGTCCAGTATCTGCCAGGACAAACGCTGTTTTTCCACGCGCCACAAACCGCCGGCGCCATGAAAATCGGACGCACCGCCGTGGTAGTCCTCGCTCTTTTTGAACAGCGGCAGCACAGACTCCCAGCGCCAGCTGTCGTCGCCGGTGAGCGCGGCCCAGCGATCGTAATCGCCGGCCTGGCCGCGCATGTAAATCATGCCGTTGATCGACGAGCTGCCGCCGAGCACTTTGCCGCGCGGGTACAACAGGCTGCGGCCGCCCAGGCCGGGATCGGCTTCGGTGCGGAACTTCCAGTCGGTGCGGGGATTGTCGATGCAATGCAAATAGCCGACCGGGATATGTATCCACACATAATCGTCGCGGCCGCCTGCTTCGATCAGCAGGACTTGTTTGTCTTGATCGGCGCTGAGGCGGTTGGCCAATACGCAGCCAGCCGAGCCGGCGCCGATGATGATGTAATCGTAGCTGCCTGCTGATTCCAAAAACAGTCTCCTGATTTATGTTGCGCTGATCTCCGCCAGCAAAGTTTCTATCAGTTTCGCCACCGGCATGGGCCGCGCGCGTGCAACGCCAGTGCCGCACCAGAGCGACATCAGTTCGGTCTCGCCACGCCTGGCCGCTTCCGCGCGGATCGGCGACGTTAATGCATTTTGAACGGGATACGGCGGCAGCAGATGTTCATTGACCGCCATTTCGCGCATGAAGCGGTTTTCCAGGCCGCGGGCATAGCGACCGGAAAAAGTCCGCGTCAGCCTGGTTGGATGATCGCCGGCAGTCAGCAAGCGCTGCTTGTAGGCTGCGCCGATACTCGATTCGTCGCTGACCAGGAATGCCGTGCCCATCTGCACTGCCTGGGCGCCGCCATCCAGCGCACGTTTGATATCGGCGCCGTCCATGATGCCGCCGGCGGAAATCACCGGAATATTCACCGCCGCCACCACCAGCGGCAACAGCTCGAACGTGCCCAGCCTGGCGGCTTCCTGCGGCCCGATGAAGGTGCCGCGATGGCCGCCCGACTCGACGCCGGACGCGATCACCGCATCGGCGCCCCTGCTTTCCCAGGCCAGCGCTTCATCCGCATGCGTGATCGTGCCGACGACGAAAATACCGGCGTCGTGCAGGCGCTGGATTTGCTCCACGTTGAGGATGCCAAAGGTAAAACTCGCCACGGCGGGGCGCAGCGCGATCAGCGTTTCAAACTGTGCAGCGAAATCCTCGCACCATTTGGCCGGCGTCGGCAGCTCGCTCCAGCCCAGCGACGACCAGATTGGTTTCAGCAATTCCTTGGCCCGTTCCACCTCGGCGGCGGACGGTTTCGGCGTTTCCTGGGCGAAGAAATTCAGGCAAAAAGGCCGGTCGGTGAGGGTGCGGATCTGCGCGGTCTGCTCGCGGATGGCGTCCGGCGACAGCAGGGAACAGGCCAGCGAACCCAGCGCGCCGGCATTGGACACCGCGGCGACCTGCGCTGGCGTATTGAAACCGCCAGCGGTCGGTCCCTGGATGATTGGATGCGGAAACAGTGATGCGAATGTCATCAAATCCCCTGTTTACACCTGTGGATAAGCTTATGGATATCCACAGGGGTCAAATGTGCGTAAACAAACGAACTTTAAGGACGACTTTTTTTATCCCAAAACAGTTCTTTGCTCATACACGGTTTACGCGCGGTCTTGTACAGCGCGTAAACGCCTGATTCTAATCCAAAATGATCACTTATCCACAGAAAAGTGTCGGTGTTAACAACTATCACTATTTTTATATCTACATCTTTAGAGTAAACCATAAACCTCCGATATACTGGATTTGCCAAACAAACAGCTTCAACCGGAGATGTTTTGTCCTCACCAAGCAAAAAAAACCGGTCGCCTGCATATCTGCGGTTTCGGCGACGTTTGATTACCGGCCTGTTGTCGATGGCAGCACTCGCCATTGCAGTTGTTGTCAGCCAATTCCGCAGTTCCTATCTCGAACGCGAACTCTCCGTTCAAATCCAGACCGAGCATTACGTGAAGGCCATGGAAGCCCACGTGATTTACTCGATTCAATCGGCCGATCTCTCGCTGATGAGCGTCTCGAACGCCATCAAAGTTCTGCCAGCCAGGCAAAGCAGCTCGCGCGCCACCATGGAGGAACTGCTTTCCTCGCTCGGTTCCAGTTTTGACAGCGATTACTGGATTACGTTTGTTGATCCCAAAGGCAATGCCGTTGCCACCTCGACTGGCAGCAACGTCACCGGGATTTCCTACGCCGACCGGGACTATTTCAAAGTCCACGCCAACAACGAATTCAAAGGCAAGCTCTTCATCGGCGAACCTGCCATCGGCAAACGCAGCAAGAAAAAACTGTTTTTCCTGAGTCGTCGCGTGGAAAGCGCCAAAGGCGAGTTCCTGGGTGTGGTCACCGCGCCGCTGAATGTCGACCGCTACGTCAAAGTGTTTGAAAATTCGCGCTTCAATTCGGACATCTCGATTTCGCTGATCCATGCCGGCGGCAAGGTGATTGCCCGCGTTCCCAATTTCGAACAGGCCTTCGCACGCGACCTGAGTGCCACTTCCCTGTTCGACAATGTGCGACGCGCCAGTTCAGGCACCTACAAAACCGTCAGCCTGATCGACAATGTGACCCGTGTTTTCAGCTATCACGTGCTGGATGGCCTGCCCTTGATCATCGTGGTCGGCAGCAACGACACCGAAGCCGCGCGTTTGCTGCAGCAAAATTACCTGACCGCCGGCAGTGGCCTGGCCATCTTGCTGTTGCTGATGTTCGGCGCCGGCCACTTTTCGCTGCGTACCTATTCGCGCCAGGAAGACCGCGAACTTCGCTACCGCACGCTGTACAACGCCAGCCGGGAAATGGAACGCCAGCTGCTGGCCAACGAAGAATCAATGAAGCTGGCATCGCTGCTGTTCCAGAACAGCGGCGAAGGCATGATGGTGACCGACGCAAATGGCCTGATCCTGACTGTAAATCCGGCCTTTTCCCTGCTCAGCGGCTACACCGAAAAAGAACTGATCAACCACCGCGCCTACGAACTGGCGTCCAGCCGCAATGACCGCGAATTTTTCGACCGCATTTTCGAAGCCGTCACCGACTGCGGCCACTGGAAAGGCGAGTTGTGGCATCAAAGCAAGGACGGCGAGGAATACCTGGTGTCGATGGTGATCAACACCGTCTACAACGAAAACGGAAATCCCTTCCGCTACGTGGCATTGCTCGGTGATATCACGCAGAAAAAAGCATCCGAAGAGCTGATCTGGCGCCAGGCCAATTTCGATACGCTGACCGGACTGGCGAATCGCCGCATGTTCCACGAACATCTGCGGCTGGAAATGAAGAAGACCGACCGCTCGCAGCTGCCGATGGCGCTGGTGTTTGTCGATCTGGACTACTTCAAGGAAATCAACGACACCCTGGGCCACGACAAGGGCGACATGCTGCTCAAACAAGTGGCAACCCGGCTGCTCAGTTGCGTGCGCAGCACCGATACCGTGGCCAGGCTGGGCGGCGATGAATTCACCGTCATCCTCAGCGAGCTGAACAATGCCAGCGACGTGGTCCGCATCGCCCAGGAAATCCTGAAGAAAATGAGCACGCCCTTCCATCTCGGCGACAGCGAAGACCGCCAGATTGCCCATATTTCGAGCAGCATCGGCATCACTTTGTATCCGGAAGACGGCGCCGATGCGGAAACCCTGATCAAAAACGCCGACCAGGCGATGTACACCGCCAAGCAACAGGGCCGCAACCGCTTCAATTATTTCGCCTCCTTCATGCAGGAAACCACGCGTGCGCGCATGCACCTGGTCAACGAATTGCGCGAAGCGCTACAGCACGACCAGTTGCGCATCCTGTACCAGCCGATCATCGACCTGTCGAACGGCGCCGTGGTCAAGGCGGAAGCACTGGTGCGCTGGCAACATCCGGTGCGCGGACTGCTGAATCCGGCCGAATTCCTCAACGTGGCCGAAAGCAGCGGCCTGATCATCGGCATTGGCGACTGGGTTTTCCACCAGGCAGCGCGTGAAGTGCTCAAACTCCAGGCCATCAGCTCGCCGGCATTCCAGGTGAGCGTGAACAAATCGGCCTGGCAGTTCCGCGATGACGGCAGCAATTACCGCCAATGGCTGGATTTTCTGAAGGATCTGAAGGTCAGCCCGCAAAGCATCATCGTCGAGGTCACGGAAAACCTGCTGCTGGAAGCCGCCAGCAACAACGCCGACCTGCGCCACACGCATATGCAGATTTCACTGGACGATTTCGGCTCCGGCCACTGCTCGGTGGCATTCCTGAAGCGCTTTGGCGTGGACTACATCAAGATCGCGCCGGAATTTGTCACCCAGGGTGGCGACGGACTGCTCATTTGCGAGGCAATGATCGCCATGGCGCACAAGCTGGGCATCAAAGTCATCGCCGAAGGCATAGAAACTCAACAACAACTTGCCGCTTTGACAGCCATCGGATGCGATTTCGGCCAGGGATACCTGCTCTCCCGGCCCATTTCAGGCCCGGAATTAGAGGAAAAACTACAAAAACAGTGCGAGCCTGTGAATAAGTGATTGGATATCCACAGGACGAGATGTGGCTAAGCACCACTTTTAACCACAGGCCCGTATTTTATCCAAAAACTGTTCCTGCGCTGGTACAGCGTTTATGCATGTGGTTGTTTACGCCGTAAACAAATGATTTGTAAACGTATACAGAACTTATCCACAGCTATTTGCACGTTTACTACTACCACTATGTTTATATAAACCTTTTGTAAACAACTAAAACCACAACTTCAAAAACGGCGCAGACGGAATAGGAAGCCTGTTCGCCATCTGAAAGCCCTCTACACACCAAAAAACGCCTTAAAATTCACTTTTTTTCGCTACGCGTTGTGGAAAAGACCTTGGATCTCCACAGACCACATTCAAAATTTGAAGGAAAAGTATGCGTTTAGGCATCATCAGCGCGTTGGCTGAAGAACAGCATGGGCTGCTGGAAGCCCTTCAGAGCCCTTCCAGGCACTTTCACGGCATGAGGGAGTACACGGCCGGGAAACTCTGGGAAATCGACGCTGTGTGCGTTCTATCGCGTATAGGCAAGGTTGCTGCGGCAATGACAGCGGCGATTCTTGTGGAAAAGTTCGGAGTTACCCACATCGTCTTCACCGGCGTTGCCGGAAGCGGGGATAAAAACGTCAAAGTCGGGGATATCGTGGTGGCTGACACGCTGGTTCAGCACGATTTCGATGCCAGCCCGCTGTTTCCAAGATTTGAAATTCCGCTGACCGGGCTGTCCAGCTTTGCCACCGACGTGGCCCTGACCGAGCGATTGGCTGGCGCTGCTGCGCCAATTTCGCGTGTTCATCGCGGTTTGATCGCCAGCGGTGATCAATTTATAGGCAAATTGACGCAAATTCAGGCCATCAAAACCGCATTGCCTGAATTATTGGCAGTGGAAATGGAAGGCGCAGCGGTGGCGCAAGTGTGTTTTGAGCTGGGAATTCCGTTTGCCGTGATCAGGACCATCTCCGACAACGCCAACGACGAGGCTGCCGTTGATTTCATGCATTTCATCAAAACCGTCGCTTCGCGCTACGCGTTCGATGTGATCCAGAACTTCTGCAAGGCGTAAAAAAAGCCGGGCGAACCCGGCTTTCTTCATGTTTTACGACGCTTGCAGCGTCATCAGGCTGGCGTTGCCGCCCGCAGCCGTCGTATTCACGCACAGAGCGCGCTCAGCGACCAAACGCCACAGGGGGATGCTGCTCTCCTCATTGGTGCTGATCAAGGCCACCAGCGCCCCGCTACGGGCCGCCAGGACGTTGTGCTGGCTCTTGGCCATCATCGATTCCACCAGCGCCACCTGGAACTCGCTGCTTTCCAGGTCCGGAACGGTCTGGATGCGGTCCCTGATCGCCGACGGCAGGTCGGCCGGCAGCAGATGCGCCGTCGCGCCGGTCACCAGCGCGATATTGCCGGTCGCCAGTACCGCGGCGACCTGGTTCATCAAGCCTTCCAGCGTGCCGGCCACGCAGGCGACGGCGCCACGGGACACCAGCGCCAGCGTGTTGCGTTCGCCGGTAGGCCCAGGCAAGGCCGTCACGCTGCCCAGCATGGTCGAGCGGCTGTACTGCTCCGCCAGGCTGGCAATGCGCTCATGGCCTTGCATTTTCGACCAGACCACCAGCGCATCCAGCGACGGCGAAGCCTGGCGCTCGTGCACCGGCGCGGTGATGGCGCCGCGTTGCAGACGCTTCAGGTACAGCGGACCGCCGGCTTTCGGGCCGGTGCCGGATTTGCCTTCGCCGCCGAACGGCTGCACGCCGACCACGGCGCCGACGATGTTGCGGTTGACGTAGATATTGCCCACATGTGCGCGGTTGGTGATGTAGTCGATGGTTTCATCGATGCGCGAATGCACGCCCAGCGTCAGGCCGAAGCCGCTGGCGTTGATCTGCTCGACCACTTTCGGCAGATCGGCGCGCTTGTAGCGGATCACGTGCATCACCGGGCCGAACACTTCCTGCGTCAGCTCGGCCAGCGAGCGGATCTCCAGCACGGTTGGCGGCACGAAGGTGCCGGCGCTGGTCACGTCCGCCGGCAGGTCCAGCGAGTAGTAATCCACCGCCGTCGCCTTCAGCTTGTTGATGTGGGCCAGCAGGTTGTGCTGCGCTTCGGCGTCGATCACCGGGCCGATATCGGTCACCAGGCGGTCCGGCGTGCCGACTTTCAGCTCCTGCATCGCGCCTTTCAGCATTTTGATGGTCTTGTCGGCGATATCTTCCTGCAGGAACAGCACGCGCAGCGCTGAGCAACGCTGGCCGGCGCTGTCGAAGGCCGAGGAAATCGCATCCTGCACCACCTGCTCCGGCAGCGCCGACGAATCGACGATCATCGCGTTCTGGCCGCCGGTTTCGGCGATCAGCGGGATATCGGCGTTTTCCGCCACGGCGCGCTTGGCCAGGGTGCGGTTGATCAGCTGCGCCACTTCGGTCGAGCCGGTGAAGATCACGCCCTTGACGCGGCTGTCGCCGGTCAGCGCGGCGCCGACCACTTCGCCGCGGCCCGGCAGGAATTGCAGCGCGGCACGCGGAACGCCCGCTTCGTGCAGCAGCTCGACCGCGCGGTGGGCGATCAGCGGCGTCTGCTCGGCCGGTTTGGCCAGCACCACGTTGCCGGCGGCCAGCGAGGCGGCCACCTGGCCGGTGAAGATCGCCAGCGGGAAGTTCCACGGGCTGATGCAGGTCACCGGGCCCAGCGCCAGGGTGTTGGTCGAGCCGTGCACTTCGCCGGCGTAGTAGCGCAGGAAGTCGACTGCTTCGCGGATTTCGGCGATGGCGTTCGGCAGCGATTTGCCGGCTTCGCGGATGGCCAGCGTCATCAGTTCCAGCGCGTTGGCTTCGAACAGGTCGGCGGCCTTGGTCAGGGCGGCGGCGCGCACCGACGGCTCGGTGGTCTGCCAGTCCATCGCATAGCTGCTGGCGCTGGCCAGCGCGGTTTCGACGTCGTCGGCGCTGGCTTCCACCAGTTGGCCGACGATGTCGCTGCGTTGCGCCGGGTTGCTGACGTTCTGCACCGGCTGGCCGACGCTCAGGCCGCCAGCCAGCAGTGGCGCGGCATGCCAGCTGCGCGGCGTCGCCAGCGCCTCGGCGATCTCGCGCAGCACGTTTTCGTTGGCCAGGTCGAAGCCGGCCGAGTTTTTACGGTCGCCAAACATATCCAGCGGCAAGGCGATGCCAGGATGCGGCAGGCCGCCCTGCTCGCGCGCGGCGGCGACCGGATCGCGCAGCAGCGACTCGATCGGGATCGCTTCGTCGACGATCTGGTTGACGAACGACGAGTTGGCGCCGTTTTCCAGCAGGCGGCGCACCAGGTAGGCCAGCAGCGTTTCGTGGGTGCCGACCGGCGCGTAGATGCGGCAAGCCTTGTCCAGGTTGTCCTTGCCGACCACCTGGTCGTACAGCGATTCGCCCATGCCGTGCAGGCACTGGAATTCGTAGTCGGTCACGCCGTCGCGCTTGGCCCAGGTGTAGATGGTCGACAGCGTTTGCGCGTTGTGGGTGGCAAACTGCGGGTAGATCACGTCGGTGGCGCCCAGCAGCTTCTGCGCGCACACCAGGTAGGAAACGTCGGTGTAGACCTTGCGCGTGTAGACCGGATAGCCGCTCATGCCGTCCACCTGGGCGCGCTTGATTTCCGCATCCCAGTAAGCGCCCTTGACCAGGCGCACCATGAACTTGCGGCCGCTGCGCTTGGCCAGGTCGATCAGGTAGTCGATCACGAACGGGCAGCGTTTTTGATAACCTTGCACCACGAAGCCTATGCCTTCGAAACCGGCCAGCGCCGGATCGTGCGCCAGCGCTTCCATCAGGTCCAGCGACAGTTCCAGGCGGTCGGCCTCTTCCGCATCGATGTTCAGGCCGATGTTGTACTGTTTGGCCAGCAGCACCAGGTCGCGCACGCGCGGCAGCAGTTCCTGCATCACGCGGGCGTGCTGGGCGCGGCTGTAGCGCGGGTGCAGCGCCGACAGTTTGACCGAAATGCCGGGGCCGTTGCGGATGCCGCGGCCGTTCGAGGCCTTGCCGATCGCGTGGATCGCGGTTTCGTAGGAAGCGTAGTATTTTTTGGCGTCTTCCGCCGTCAGCGCGGCCTCGCCCAGCATGTCGTAGGAGTAGCGGTAGCCGCGCGCCTCGTTGGCCTGGCCGTTCTTGATCGCCTCGTCGATGGTCTGGCCGGTGACGAACTGGTTGCCCAGCATGCGCATCGCCAGGTCCACGCCTTTGCGGATCAGCGGCTCGCCGCCCTTGGAAATCAGCTTGGTCAACGCCGAGCCGAGGCCGGTTTCGCTGTTGGTCGACACCAGTTTGCCGGTGATCAGCAGGCCCCAGGTCGCCGCGTTGACGAACAGCGACGGCGATTCGCCCAGGTGCTTGCGCCAGTCGCCCTTGCTGATTTTGTCGGCAATCAGGCGGTCGGCGGTGGCGTTGTCGGGAATACGCAACAGTGCTTCAGCCAGGCACATCAGCGCCACGCCCTCGTCCGACGACAGCGAAAACTCGTGCATCAGCGCGTCCACGCCGGACGCGCGCGTGCGTTCCGTGCGCACCGAACTGACCAGTTTATAGGCCAGTTGCTGCGCCTGCTGGAGGCTGACTTCGTCGTGATTGTTCAGCTGGCCGAGCAGCCACTGGACAGCGCTCACTTCATCCTTGCGATAGGCTGCCGTCACTGCGGCGCGCAGGGGAATCGGGTCGCGCAGGATCTCTGCCTGAAGCGCGGCGAACGGGGTAAAACCGGAGGAAACTGCTGCTTGCATTGGGGTACTCTCAGAAGATGAATTTGGGCGCCGGTCCACCTACAAAAACACGCCCGTCAGCGAAGCTGGCGAGCGTGAAAATGGATGCTACTTGCGTGGACTGCTAATGATTCGATTGTAGTGGGAAATCTTCTGGATTAATTTTGGTAATGCAGGGGGCTAGCAATAGATTGTTTTTAGTGAGACAATTTAACCAAATAATATTTATTTGGGAGTTCCCGGAAATGTTAGACAAGATCAGCAAAAAAATCTTGATGGAATTACAGAGCGATGGCCGTATCTCCAACGTGGAGCTGGCCGCGCGCGTGAATTTGTCACCCGCCGCTTGCCTGGAGCGGGTGCGCAAGTTGCACGAGTCCGGGTACATCATGGGTTACACCGCGCAACTGAACCCGCAGCTGCTCGACGTTTCCCTGCTTGTCTTTATCGAGGTGGTGCTCGATCGCACCACGCCCGAAGTGTTCGACGCCTTCAAACACAGCGTCCAGGTGATCCCGGAAGTGCTGGAGTGCCACATGGTTGCCGGCGGCTTCGACTACCTGGTCAAAGCCCGCGTCAAGGACATGGCTGCTTACCGCGAGTTCCTGGGTAAAACCCTGCTCCAGAAGGGCGTGCGCGAAACCCATACCTACGCCGTCATGGAAGAAGTTAAGAATACCACCAAGTTGCCCATAAAATAGCACCGTAGAAATAAAATTAGTGGAGCCGCCCAAGGCGCCTGTTGTTAAAACGGGGGACAGATGAAGCTTTTGCAGCATAAGTTGGTGCAACGTGGATTGTGGATATTGGGAGCGACGGCAGGCGGTACCTGCCTCGCTTACGTGTTCAACCTGGCGGGCGCCGGCCCGGTGACGGCTGCGGTGCCGGCCGCACTGGGCGGTGCGGCGGTGGCCTGGTGGGCTTCACGCCAGAACAGCGACGAGGGCGGCGTGCGGCATTTCGCCCACACGGTCGGCGAAGAAATCGACGCCATCATGATCGGCGCGGCGGAAACCTCGTACTTCGTCGATTCGGTGAAGAAGAAGATTGAGCTCGATGTCACCACCGCCGGCGGCATCGTCCACAGTTCCAGCCAGAACGCCGACACCACCGAGCGCATCGCCGCCAATGCCGAGCGCGCCGCGAAGATCGCCGCCCAGGTGCGCGGGGAAACCGTCGCCGGGCGGGCCGAGGCCGACAACGGCCTGCAACGCATCCGCACCGCGCGCGAAGACGCGCAATCCGCAGCGGCGGTGATGACCGCGCTGCAAAGCAATTCCCGCAAGATCTACGGCTTTACCGAAGCCATCAGCGAAATCTCCGCCCGCACCAACCTGCTGGCGCTGAACGCCGCCATCGAGGCCGCCCGCGCCGGCGAACAGGGCCGCGGTTTTGCCGTGGTCGCCAGCGAGGTGCGCCAGCTGGCGCTGCGCACCAAGGAAGCCACCGACGAAATCAGCACCATGGTGCGCGAGATTAACCAGCAGGCGGAAAAGGCGGCCAGCGGCATGAATTCGCTGGCGCTCAAGGTCAGCGAAGCGGCCGGCAATGTGGAAACCGTGCACGGACTGCTGGGTAATATCGAGCGCTCGTCGGGCGTGTCGGAAGACGAGATCGGCCAGATCGCGCGCGCCTCGCGCGAGCACGTCGCCACCACCGAGGAAATCGCCCAGGCCATCGCCAGCATCCGCGACAGCCTGCTGTCGACCGAGAAGGAATTGCCGCGCGCAGCCAGCTCGGCCATGGCGCTGGCGGAACGGGCGGAAATCATCACCGGCGCGCTGGGCGAATCGTCGATCGAAACCTCGCACGACGCCATCCGCGTGGCGGCGCAGCGGGCGGCGGCGGAAGTGGGCAAGCTCTTCGAGCGCGCCGTCGCCAGCGGCCAGATCACGCCCGAGGCGCTGTGGGACCGCCACTACACGCCGATTCCGAACACCGATCCGCCCAAGCACAAGACCAGATTCGACGATTTCACCGACCGCGTGCTGCCGCCGCTGCAGGAAGGCTTGCTGGCGGCGATGCCGCAGCTGGCCTACGCCGGCACTGTGGATAACAACGGCTATTTCCCCACCCACAACAAGAAGTTTTCGCAGCCGCTGACCGGCAACTACGATATCGACATCGTCAACAACCGCACCAAGCGCATCTTCAGCGACCGCACGGGCAAGCGCTGCGGTTCGAACACCAAGCCGTTTTTGCTACAGACGTACAAGCGCGACACCGGCGAGGTCATGCACGACCTGTCGGCGCCGATCTATGTGGATGGCAAGCACTGGGGCGGTTTCCGCATTGGCTACCGCTCCAGTCACTGAGTTTTAACGGGAAGAGGCTGGCGCCTGGGTCGGCGTCGGCATGGTGTTGACCGTGCGCTGGGTCTGCGTATTCATTTTTTCCAGATGGGTGCGCAGCCACTTGTGCGCCGGGCTGCGCGCATCGCGTTCGTGCCACAGCATGTCCAGGTGGACCGCCGGCAGCGGGAACGGCAGTTCCTTGTGCACCAGCGCATCGGTCATGCCGGTTGCTGCGATCAGGTGGCGCGGCAGCACCGTCACCAGGTCCGAGTTGGCCACCACGCGGCCGGCGGTGAAGAACTGGTTCACCGTCAGCAGGATGCGGCGTTCGCGCTGCAGCTGGGCCAGCGCCTCGTCCACCAGGCCGTGGGCGCGGCCGGAGAAGCTCACCAGCAGGTGATTCGCTTCGCAGTAGTTATCCAGGTTCAGCTCGACCTTGGCCAGCGGATGGTCGCGCCGCATCACGCACACATATTTACCGGAATACAGGCGCTCGTGGCGGATCGGCGAACCGGTCTCGTACGACAGCTGCGCCGCCACGCCGGGGAAAAAGCCCACCGCCAGGTCGATATCGCCGCGCAGCAGCATCGGCCGTGGTTCGCGCGTGGTCAGCGGCACCATGCGCACATTGATGCCGGGCGCCTCGCTTTCGATCGAGCGCATCAGCGATGGCAGCCACATGGCGGCGGTCGCGTCGGCCATCGCCATCCGGAAGGTGGCGTGGGCGGCCGAGACGTCGAAGGTTTCCGGCGCCACCGCCGCTTCCAGGCTGGCCAGCGCGCTGCGCACGGATGGCCACAGCGATTCCGCGCGCGGCGTCGGCTTGACGCCGTAGGCGGTGCGGATCAGCAATTCGTCGCCCAGGCTTTCGCGCAGCCGCTTGATGGCGTTGGAAACAGCAGGCTGGGTCATGGCCAGATGGCCGGCGGCGCGTGTCAGATTTTGCTCTGTCATCACGGCGTCGAAAACGCGCAGCAGGTTCAGGTCCAGCGTCAGAAAGCTCATGGCGGCTCGGGGAGGTAGAGGTTGGCGAGGAAATAACGATAGCACAGTCCATTCACCAAACGCATAATTGTTATCGTGAAATGGAATTGGATAGATATGTTGCGGCGCACTATAGTTACGTCAGATTCTAAAGCTACAGCTAAACCGTGTCCATCATGATTTCCGCAATACAAGATTTTTCTCTGTTCGCCGCTATCAAGCTGGCGCTGCTGGTCGCCGTGAGCGGTGGCCTGCTGGTGCTGTTCAAACCGCTGTTGGTCGGCTGCGCACGCGCAGCCGTACTGGTGGTCAAGCCGAAGATGAGCCGCGCGCAACGCATTGCGCGCCGCGAGCTGGCGACGCGGGCCTGATACCGCGCCGCAGCATTATTTCTCGCCGAGCAGCGCCGGCTTCAAGGAGCTGTCGGCCGGGTGATCACCCAGCCAGATACGCAGCACCGCATTGTAGAACGCCACGTCCGGCATCAATTCCCCGATCTTCTTGCCATTCAAATAGCACTGCGTGCCTTCGTTCGGGGTCCAGTCCAGCGACAGCTGGTCGCCCTTCTTCAGCGTTGGCGTCTGCGCAAACACTTCACCGAACTTCATGATCTGCGGCAGGATCTTGTTGCGTTCTTCCTTGCTGGTGTTGGCGTTGATGCCGTCGGTAAAGGCCTTGCCGAAGTCTTCCGAGCTGACTTCGCGCAGCATGGTGATGGCGACGCGGCGCGGGCCGGCCACGGCCAGCACGTCCGGCACGGTGGATTTCTTTTCAGTCAGATATAAACCGGCCGCATAGACCTTGAAGATGACCTTGGTGCGAATGCCGGCGCCGTTCAGCTTGAGCTGCTGGCCGGCCACGGTGGTCGTGTCATCGAACTTGACGCCGGCCACGTCGACCGCGGCAAAGGCGAAGGAAGGCGCCGCCGCAAACACGGCGCTGGCGATCAGGGTATGCAGGATGGTTCTACGGTTCATGAAGGTCTCCGTGATAGGTGTCCAGCGACTATACCACCGTGGAGACGCTGCGGCGTGTTTTGCCGCACGGTCATGCTTTTTTGGCTCGTCAGGCCTTGGCGGCCTGCAGCAGTTCGAACTTGGCGAACAACTGGTCCTTGGTTTCGCGCACTTCCGGATTGAACGGAATGCAGCTCACCGGGCACACCTGCTGGCACTGCGGCTCGTCGAAGTGGCCGACGCACTCGGTGCACTTGTCCGGATTGATTTCGTAAATTTCCGCGCCCATGTAGATGGCGTCGTTCGGGCACTCCGGCTCGCAAACGTCGCAATTGATACAGTCGTCGGTAATCATTAACGCCATGATGGAACTCGCTTACTTTGCCTGGTCGGTGTTGTTGGCGGCAATTTTCTTCTGCAGCCAGCGGTCCACCGATGGGAATACAAACTTGGAGACATCCCCGCCCAGCATGGCGATTTCGCGCACGATGGTGCCGGAGATGAATTGGTATTGGTCGGACGGCGTCAAAAACATGGTCTCGACGTCCGGCAGCAGGTAGCGGTTCATGCCCGCCATCTGGAACTCGTACTCAAAGTCGGACACGGCGCGCAGGCCGCGGACGATGACGCGGGCATCATGGTCGCGCACGAAGTCCTTCAGCAGGCCGGAGAAACTCTCCACCCGCACATTCGGATAATGGCCCAGCACTTCATTGGCAATTTCCAGGCGCTCGTCCAGCGAGAAGAACGGTTTCTTGTTCTTGCTGTCGGCAACGCCCACCACCAGCGTGTCGAACAGACCGGATGCACGACGCACCAGATCTTCGTGACCACGGGTCAGCGGATCGAAAGTTCCTGGATAAACAGCTACTACCATTGCGGCTCCCTGCAGATGCACCAATATAGAACGCGCATTATGCCTGAAAATCGGCTTTTGCTTAAAATTGCCTTAATTTGGGGCAGTTTTAGCAGCAAATACTGGCCGATTAGGGTTTGTATTTTAATAAATGATAGAACACCATGCCGGCTTTGTCAGCCCGGATGATTTCCCAGTGGTCCAGCCACGCCGGCGCCTCGCCTTCGGCGAACTCCAGCGCCAGCCCGGACTCGGCGTAAATCAGGCCGTCATCTTTCAATATCTTAGTGCACAGCGGCAAAGCGCGCTCGAGGAAGGTCTGCTGGTAGGGCGGATCGAGGAAGATCAGGTCGTATTTCTGGCCGCGCGCGGCAGCCGATTGCGCCACCGCCAGCGCGTCGCCGCGCATGATCTGCACATTGTCGGCCTTCAGCTTGGCCTTGATCTCATCCAACTGGCGCACGACCTGGGCGTTACTGTCGATCATGCTGACCGATTGCGCGCCACGGCTGGCCGCTTCAAAGCCCAGCGCGCCGCTGCCGGCAAACAGGTCCAGCACTTGCGCGCCGGTCCAGTCGGCGTCGCGCAGGTGGTTGATCCAGTTGAACGCCGTCTCGCGCACGCGATCCGGCGTCGGCCGCAGGCCCAGCGCGCTCAGCACCGGCAGCGGCGTGCGTTTCCACTGGCCGCCGATGATGCGCACCTGGTTGCTGTGCTGGGGACCGTGGACCGGGACTTTGGCGGATCTGGCTGGTTTGCTGGCGGGCTTCTTTGGCATGTGACGCTGTTCTAAGTCATTGATTCAACAGGCCATCATACCATAGAGCCGCCTAGCGCTGGTCCGCCGCCAGGCTGCGGAAGTCGTCGATCCAGCCCTGCATGCGGCGCTGCGCGTGGGCTTTCTGCGCCGGCGTGGCCAGCTGGATCACGGTCAGCACCAGCTTCAGGTTGGCGTCTTCATAGCTGTCGAAGAAGGCTTTGCGCTCGGACGTTTCCAGCCGCTGGAAGCCGTCCCTGATCAGGCCCTGGATCAGTTTTTCGGTCGCCTCCTTGCCGAGTTTTTCGCTCTGCACGCGGCGCACGGCGGCCAGGATGTTGTTCTGGCGGCGCATGCGCTCGTCCAGCCAGATGTTGTTGTCCAGCGGCCGGGCGTCGGACGCCTTGCGGATCTGCGCTTCCTGCTCGCTGGAAAAACTGCCGAACCACAGCTCGAACTGTTCCATCGATTTCTTGTAGCGGAAGTTTTGCTGCGCCTCGCGGTCGCCGCGCATGTTTTTCTTGCGGAACTCGGCGTTGTTGGCGGCGAACTTGCGCTCCAGCGTGGCGATCTGCTCCGGCTGCAGCGAGCGCGCCAGCTCGGCCAGCTCCGGCGTCGCCTTCAGCAGCAACGCCTCGGTGCGCTTCTTGATCTCGTCGAAATCGGTTTGCAGCTCGGCCTGGGTGACGCCGGCGGCCAGCTGGCGCTGCGCCGTTTGCAGGATCTGCGCGTAATCGTTCAGCTGGGTTTTGCGATGCCAGTGGAACAGCTTGTCGATGTCTTCCTTGACCACGCTTTTCTGATCCGAGGTCAGGTCGACATAGCCGTCGATCCACCAGTACAGCAGCGTGTCGCCATTGTTATAGGCCAGGCGCAGCGAACTGCAGGCGGCCAGCACGGTCATGAGCAGGATCAGAAACAGGCCGTGCAGGGTCCGGCGGCCAGACGGGGGCATGTTAGACTTTTGCATTGCAATCACTTTCTATTTGGCATCTCTATGAACGTCGTCATCCTCGCAGCCGGCATGGGCAAGCGCATGCAATCCGCGCTGCCGAAAGTTTTACATCCTCTGGCGGGCAAGCCGTTGTTGCAGCATGTGCTGGACACGGCGCGGAGCCTGTCCGCCAGCCGATTATGCGTGATCTACGGCCACGGCGGCGCAGCCGTGCAGGCGCTGCTTGCCAAACAGCCCGAACAGGTCGCCACCGCGCTGCAGGAGCAGCAGCTGGGCACCGGCCACGCCGTGATCCAGGCGCTGCCCGAGCTGGACGACAACGTCCCTACCCTGATCCTGTACGGCGACGTGCCGCTGACCACCACCGCTTCGCTGCAGGCGCTGGTGACGGCCGCCGGCAACGACAAACTCGGCATTCTGACTGTCGAACAGGATGATCCTACCGGTTTGGGAAGAATTGTTCGTGAGAATGGCCACATTGTGCGCATAGTCGAGCAAAAAGACGCCAGCGAGGCCGAGCGCGCCATCAAGGAAATCAACAGCGGCATCATGGTCGCGCCGACCCGGTTGCTGAAAAAATGGCTGGGCGCCGTCAAGAACGAAAACGCCCAGGGCGAGTACTACCTGACCGACATCGTCGCGCTGGCCGTGGCCGATGGCGTGCCGGTGGTGTCCGCGCAGCCGTCGGCGCAATGGGAAGTGGCCGGCGTCAACAGCAAGGTGCAGCTGGCCGAGCTGGAGCGCATCCACCAGCGCAATATCGCCCACCGCCTGCTGGAACAGGGCGTCACGCTGCTGGACCCGGCGCGCATCGACGTCCGTGGCGAGCTGGTGTGCGGCCGCGACGTCACCATCGACGTCGGCTGCGTGTTCGAGGGCAAGGTCGAGCTGGGCGACGGCGTGCATGTGGCCGCCCACAACGTCATCGTCAACGCCCGCATCCTGGCCGGCGCGCAGATCAAGCCGTTCTGCCATATCGAGGAAGCCGTGGTCGGCGAGGCGTCGCTGATCGGCCCGTATGCCCGCCTGCGTCCCGGCACCGTGCTGGCCGAGGATGTGCATGTGGGTAACTTCGTCGAGATCAAAAACGGTCAGGTCGCCGCGCACAGCAAGGCCAACCACCTGGCCTACATCGGCGATGCGACGATCGGCTCGCGCGTCAATATCGGCGCCGGCGTCATCACCTGCAACTACGACGGCGCCAACAAATTCCGCACCGTGATCGAAGACGACGCCTTTATCGGCAGCGACAGCCAGCTGGTGGCGCCGGTCACCGTCGGCAAGGGCGCGACCCTGGGTGCCGGCACCACGCTGACCAAGGATGCGCCGGCCGGCAAGCTGACGGTGTCGCGTCCGCGCCAGGTCACCATCGAAAACTGGACCCGTCCGGTCAAGGTCAAAAAATAAGCGAACTCATCCTGATTCAGCCAAGCGGCGCCTGCGGGCGCCGTTTTTTATTGTGGATAACATTGTGAGTAAGGCCTGAGCAAGCGCGGGAAAACAGGTGAGCAAGTACACCATTTACTCGCAAGCGAGGTATACCGGGCTTGCATTTCAGCTGCAGAGCCCGGCTACAGCCCTGTTTTTCTGCAAATGTGTATAACTTTGTGGGTAAGCACCTGAGTAAGTGCTGGATAAGACGCGGATAAGTGCCGGATAACTTTTTTCAGGGCAAAGGGGCTGTGTATAAAGCTGTGGGAAAGCATGGAGTATCCCGAGGGTAACTATGGGATAACTTCACGCCGTGCCCAGGCCGGGGGGGACGGCGCGTGCCGATATGAATGGGGGCGACCTGTTCGCCTTGATGTCGGCCCTCGGCTGGTTGGGTGACCAGGCCGCATTCGCGCCACGTGGAGATTATCTCTTTGAGCTGATTACGAGTACTATCCTTAAAAAATAATGTGGATAAGCCTGTGATTAACCATGTGAAAACCTCATGGATAAGCACGTGCATAAGCTGAGGAAAAGCCCTGTATAAGCCTCTGGACAGGCTGTATTTATCCTTGGGATAAACCTGTATAACTTTGTTCACAAAGCGATGCGGGTCTCGAATTTGCTGCGGAAAGTGGAGAAGTAAGCCTTCACATTCCGCACATTCGCATGGCTGGCGAACAGGCGGTGCGCTAGCGCGTTGTAGGCCGGCATGTCCGCCACCTGCACCACCAGCACAAAGTCCGGCCCCGGCGCCACGCGATAGCATTGCAGCACGGCCGCCTCGGCGGCGACCAGCGCTTCAAACTCCGTCATGCGCTCGGTGGCCTGGATATCCAGCGAGATTTCCACAAGCGCCGTCAGGCTGGGCCCGACTTTTTCCGGCGCCACGATGGCAACCTGGCGCTGAATCACGCCCGCTTCCCGCAATTGCTTGACCCGCCGCAAACAAGTCGGCGGCGAGACGTGCACGGCGGCGGCCAACTCGGCGTTGGTTTGAGATGCATCAACTTGCAGCGCATTCAGAATGCGACGATCTATTTCATCCATAAGGCTTAAACGAAAGAATATTTCACTGAGTAGGTATGATGAAATTTTATGCCAAATATGGAGGTAATTAGAAAGCTTATTTCATCATGGCTGCTCTACGATGCATTCCTGACTTAACAGAAGAGGTTCTTATGTGCGGCATCGTCGGCGCGGTAGCGCAACGCAATATCACCCCCATCCTGCTCGAAGGCCTGAAGCGCCTGGAATACCGTGGTTACGATTCCTGCGGCGTCGCCCTGCACGTGGATGGCCAGTTGCAACGCTCGCGCAGCACCTCGCGCGTGGCCGACCTGGAACTGCAGATCGAGGAAGCCCACCTGAAAGGCTTCACCGGCATCGCCCACACCCGCTGGGCCACGCACGGCGCGCCGGCCTCGCACAACGCCCACCCGCACTTTTCGCCGTCGACCGACCTGGCGCGCATCGCGCTGGTCCACAACGGCATCATTGAAAACCACGACGAACTGCGCGCCGAACTGACCGCGCTCGGCTACGTCTTCCAGAGCCAGACCGACACCGAAGTGATCGCCCACCTGGTCGACCACATGTACAACGGCGACCTGTTCGACACCGTGCAGCAGGCCGTCAAGCGCCTGACCGGCGCCTACGCCATCGCCGTGTTCCACCGCGAGGAGCCGCACCGCGTGGTCGCCGCGCGCCAGGGTTCGCCGCTGATCGTCGGCGTCGGCCAGGGGGAAAACTTCGTCGCCTCGGACGCCATGGCCTTGGCCGGCACCACCGACCAGATCATCTACCTCGAAGAAGGCGACGTGGTCGACCTGCAACTGGGCCGCGTCTGGATCGTCGACGCCAATGGCAAGCAGGTGCAGCGCGAAGTCAAAACCGTACAGGCGCATACCGGCGCGGCCGAGCTGGGCCCGTACCGCCACTACATGCAGAAGGAAATCTTCGAACAGCCGCGCGTCATCGGCGACACGCTGGAAGGCGTCACCGGCATCATGCCCGAGCTGTTCGGCGACGGCGCCTACAACGTCTTCAAGCAGATCGACCGCGTGCTGATCCTGGCCTGCGGCACCAGCTACTACTCGGGCCTGACCGCCAAGTACTGGATCGAATCGGTGGCCAAGATCCCGGTCAACGTTGAAATCGCCAGCGAATACCGCTACCGCGACAGCGTGCCGCACTCGAACACACTGGTGGTCACCATCTCGCAAAGCGGCGAAACCGCCGACACGCTGGCCGCGCTCAAGCATGCGCGCAGCCTGGGCATGGAACACACGCTGACCATCTGCAACGTCGCCACCAGCGCCATGGTGCGCGAATGCAAACTGGCCTACATCACCCGCGCCGGCGTCGAAGTGGGCGTGGCCTCGACCAAGGCCTTCACCACCCAGCTGGCCGCGCTGTTCCTGCTGACCCTGTCGCTGGCCCAGGTCAACGGCCGCCTGACCGACGCCGAAGAAGCCGAACACCTGAAAGCCATGCGCCACCTGCCGGTCGCGATCGCCTCGGTGTTGGCGCTGGAACCGCTGATCATCGCCTGGGCCGAAGACTTCGCCCGCAAGGAAAACGCCCTGTTCCTCGGCCGCGGCATGCACTACCCGATCGCGCTGGAAGGCGCGCTGAAGCTCAAAGAAATTTCCTACATCCACGCCGAAGCCTATCCTGCAGGCGAACTGAAGCACGGCCCACTGGCGCTGGTGACCGAGGAAATGCCGGTGGTCACAGTCGCGCCGAACGACGCGCTGATCGAAAAGCTCAAGTCCAACATGCAGGAAGTGCGCGCGCGCGGCGGCCAGCTGTACGTCTTCGCCGACGTCGACTCGCGCATCACCTCGGGCGAAGGCGTCCACGTGATCCGCCTGCCGGAACACTACGGCCTGCTGTCACCGATCCTGCACGTGGTCTCGCTGCAACTGCTGGCCTACCACACAGCAGTGGCGCGCGGCACGGATGTGGACAAGCCGCGTAACTTGGCAAAATCCGTAACCGTGGAATAGAGGGCGTCACTCAGCGGCTTGTATTGCTTGCAAATACCGCTGATTGACGAACCTGGAGTGGGCTTCGATGCAGTGGCCCAGGGCGCCGGTTATCAGAAGCGCGAGCGCCACGCCCTTCCATGGCGAGGAATCTTGTGCTGTGAAAATGAGGATCAGCCCGATCAGCAACATGGCGGTAAAGGTTGCCAGGCCGCCGATGTAGCCAGTGGCGAGAACTTTCTCCAAGCGCTGCACTTCTTGCTGACGAATCTGGCTATCGGACTGTCCTGCGTACGCCGCAGCGGCCGCAGACGCCTTGTTGCCTGTCATGGCGGCATAACCAAAGCCGGAGCCGGCCAGCAGCAAGCCGCAGACCGCCAGCGCATACGCCATGCCCCGAAACAGCGCTGGTACGCCGGCGCCACGCCACAGCAGGAATGCTCCCAGCAGCAACGCGATCCCTATCGCTCCGCCCAGAAATGCCAAGTGCCGTTCGCTCACGTAGTAGCGTTGAACCAATTCCAGCATCATGTTCTCCTGGCCAGCCACGCGTGTGCGAACATGCTGTGCATCGAGTCGGTGATGATCTGGTCAAAATCGCGGTACTGGTAACGGAACACGCCAGGCCAGCGCGTTTCATAGTGATTCGGCTGTCCCAGTTTGCTGTAAAGGCCGCCAATTTCGCTGGAAAACACGCGTGCCAGGCCGAGCAGCCAGGTGGGAATGACGCGCGCGCGAGGCGCGTACCCTTGTGTGGCAAAGCGCTCTGCGATGACTTCGGCGATGCGCGCCATCTTGCCCTCGGTGCCGAATGAAAAATGCCGGTGGCCGTTGGTCGCCGGGTTGGCCATCACGGCGATGTGCATGGCCGCGCAATCGCGTACATCCACAACGTGCGTCAGCATGTCGGGCACCGCCGGGATACGCCCTTCTGCCAGGTTCTTGATCAGATCCAGGCTGAAGCGCGCCCACGGCACCAGCGACGGTCCGGCGATAAAGCCGGGATTGATCACGGACAGCGGGATGCCGCGCGGGTTGATCTTGCTGTCGCCCACCATGTCCCACGCCAGCCGCTCGGCCAGCGTTTTGCTGCGGAAGTAGTCATTCTTGCCGGCGGCGCCGTCCAGCACCGTCCAGTCGTCTTCGGTGAAGTGCTGCTTGGCGCGCGGATGGCCGTAGGCGATGGCGGCTTCGGAACTGGTGAGCACGATCTTGCCGACGGTTGGACAGGCCAACGCCGCCTGCAGCAGATAGCGGGTGCCCGTCACCGCGCCACCGGTGCGATCGCTTTCCGACGGCACCGCTTGCGGACTCGCCACATGGAACACGCCGTCCACGCCGGCGACCGCGGCGGTCCAGCCATCCGGCGCGCGTAAATCCGCCGCGACCAGGTCCACACCCGGCAACAGGCGGCGCAATTCGTCTGCACGCGCTGCGTCGCCCAGGCTGCGCACCGTGCCGCGCACGCGATAACCTTGTTCCAGCAACTGCCTGGCTATCCATGAGGCGAGATAGCCGGACACACCTGTCACCAGATACAGCGCTGCATTTTTCATCACATTCACCTTAAATTCGCAATAGGTGCAATTCTGCATTTGGTGCATAAATACGTCAAGTGTTATGTTTTGAGTTAAACTTGTCCCAATATTGACGATCAGGCAGACGGTGATGGAAGGAAGACGGGAGCGAAAACGCCGCGAGACACGCACGCGCATCTGCGATGCCGCGATGAGCTTGTTTGTGCAAAATGGTTATGCGGCGGTCACCGTGGACGAGATAGCGGAAGCGGCCGATATTTCGAAGCGCACCTTCTTCGCTTACTTCCCGGCCAAGGAAGACGTTGTCACCGCCTGGCAGGATAAGTTCAACGAACCGCTGGCGGCGGCGATTGCCGAAGGTCCGGAAGGGGAAACGCCGTTTCAGGCGTTGGAGCGGGCCATGCTGGCTACGCTGGCCGCGTCGGCCACGCCCCAGGCGTTTGCGGTCGATGCCCTGGTGCGCGCGACGCCGGCACTGGCGGCGCGTGCCGCACAGAAATATGTCTTGCTGGAGGAGCGCGTGTCGGCGGTGCTGCACGTGCGCTATCCGGACCAGAGCCTGTTGTCGCTGAAGCTGCTCGCGATGATCGTGATCGGCGCCTTGCGCATCGGCGCCGAAGAAGGACGTTCAAGCGGGATGCATGCGGACGATATCCTGCCGTTCTCACGCAACATCTTCGCGACCTTGCGTGAGCA
This sequence comes from Duganella aquatilis, assembly GCF_009674565.1. GTDB lineage: Bacteria > Pseudomonadota > Gammaproteobacteria > Burkholderiales > Burkholderiaceae_D > Rugamonas > Rugamonas aquatilis. Next base: position 28,820 of record NZ_WKJL01000008.1, on the reverse strand, counting down.
ACTGGGCAAGCTATGACAGATCGGATCTAGGCCAACAGGAAGAGGCTGGCCGCACGCCTTCCTGGTAGAGTGGGAGGGCAGCCGATATGGCAGGCGCCATTTTAAGCTTCATCTTCGCTGCATTTCCGCAATCTACTCAGGAGACACGACATGGACTTAAAACTCAGTGGCAAGCTGGCGCTGGTCAGCGGCAGCACGGCCGGTATCGGCTACGCCATCGCGCAGACGCTGGCCCAGGAAGGCGCCACCGTGATCGTCAACGGCAGAACGCAGGCGGGTGTCGATGAGGCGGTCGCGCGCATCCGCGCGGAAACCAAGGGCACGGTGCACGGCTATGCCGGCGACCTGAGCCAGGCCGATGCGGCGCAGGAAGTGGTTCGCCGTCATCCGGGCATCAGCATCCTGGTCAACAATCTCGGCATCTTTGAACCCAAGGCGTTTGAAGACATTCCCGACGAAGACTGGCTGCGTTTCTTCGATATCAATGTCCTGAGCGGCGTGCGCCTGGCACGGCTGGTGCTGCCGGAGATGAAGAAGGCGGACTGGGGCCGCATCATTTTCATCTCCAGCGAAAGCGCGATCCAGATCCCGACCGAGATGATCCACTACGGCATGACCAAGACCGCACAGATCGCGGTGGCGCGCGGACTGGCGGAATCGGTCGCCGGCAGCGGCATCACGGTCAACAGCGTGCTGCCCGGCCCGACCAAATCGCGCGGCGTGGGCGACTTCGTTCAAGATCTGGCGACATCGGGCGGCAAGTCTTTCGAGCAGGTCGAGACCGAGTTCTTCGATCACGTGCGGCCGACCTCCTTGATCAAGCGCTTCGGCACACCGCAGGAAGTGGCTTCGCTGGTGGCCTACGTCGCCAGTCCGCTGGCCTCGGCAACCACCGGTGCCGCGCTGCGTGTCGACGGCGGCGTGGTGAAGAGCGCCTTCTAAGGTCGCAGCGCTTGCGTCACATGCACCAGGCTGGTCATGGCGTCCACGTACAGCGTGTTGTCGTCGGCGTACAGCGGCAGCAGCGGCGTGACCGACACCTGATTCAGCTTGGTCTTGCGTAGCTGTCCCGTCTGCGGATCCTTGAACACCGCATAGGGCACATCCTGGATCACGTAGGGCTGGCCATTGAGATGACCGATAATCATCAACACATGGCCAGGCACCACGATCAGGTCGCCCACCTGTGCCTGCGCCAGCGCCTTGACGCGCTCGGCGTGGCTGTCGGCGGCGCCGAAAGCGCGGTGGTTCAGCGCGGCGCTGCTGCCCTGCTGGCCGGAGTTGGGCGGCAGGATCACGCCCATGCTGCGATACACTTCGCTGGTCAGGCCGCTGCAATCGCGGGCGTTGAACTGGTGTCCCCAGCCATAGCGTTCGCCGAGGAATTTGAACGACTGGCGCAGGATGTTGGCGCGCGTCAGCGGCAGGTAGCCCCGCGCCGTATCGGCCGTGCGGCGTATCAAGGCGTTGCTGAAGGCCAGCGTGCCGTCCTGCCGCCGCACCGGCAGCCGCACCGCCCATGAGGCGTAGCTGCTGGCGCCGTTAATGGTGTCGCCCGGCGCAACGCCGGCATCGGGCAAGCTGACGCCCATGTCGAGGTCAAGTTGCGAAACCTCCGGCGCCTCCGGCGTGAACACGGTGCGTACCTGATCGCCTGTGATCACGCGGCCTGGCTGCGCGTTGGTATAGGCAAACACCATGTCGGCCGCGCCGATACCGATATCGCTGCGCTTCACCCATCCCGGTCCCTGCGCGCTGAAAACCAGCAGCCATTGCTGGTCCGCGCTTTCGTGCGCGACGATTACCGCCTCGCCGGGAAACAGCACGCCGCCTTGCAGGCTTTCATAATCGCGCGCATCGTTGGCGGCGTAGAAGGCGCGCTCGGACGGCAGCGCGCGCAGGAAGGTGCGGCGCACGCTCAGGCCATGGCGCGCCGTGGCGCTGGCCGGAATGCGTGCCACGGCGCTGTTCTGGCGCAGCGATTGCAATAACGCTTCCGTGACCGGCTGGCCAGCGTCGTCGATGACGGGCTTGATCGGCGTCTGCTCGGCTTCCCTCACCCATGCCGCAACCTGTGCCTGCGTCAGGGTGGCGGGCATGGCGGCCAGATCGAACAGGCCGCCCTGTGGCCCGAGCACGCGCTGGCGCTGCGCCGCGATCTGGCGTGCGTCCAGCAGCACGGCATTGGCGGCGGGTGCGCGACGTATCCAGAAATCCGGCGACAGCATGTCGTCGCTGAAGGCCGGCACGCCGGCGGGGGAGACCGCCGGCAAACGGTCGGCCACGGCGGCGCCCGATGTTATTGCTGCCGCGATAAGCAGCGCCACAACAGATCGTGTCTTCATCCATTTCCCTCGGAAAGATGCCTGGCTTGCCGGAACGCCTTGGGCGAGCTGCCGTTCACGCGTTTGAACGCCGTGCTGAAAGCGCTCTCGGAAGTGTAGCCGAGCGTGCGGGCCAGCACCGCGACCGGCGTGATTTCTTCGCGCAAGGCGCGTTCGGCCAGCCGCATGCGCCATGCTGTCAGATAGGTCAGCGGCGCGACGCCGGCCACCGTGCGGAAGTGCACGGCAAACGAGGTGCGCGACATCGCGCAGGCCTTGGCCAGCTGGTCCAGGTGCCAGCTGCGGGCGGGCTCGCCATGCATCAACCGCAGCGCCGGCGCCAGGCGCGGATCGCCCAGCGCCCGCAGCCAGCCGCTGGGCATGGCGCTGGCGGTTTGCAGGTGGGCGCGCAGAATCTGGATGAACAGCAGCTGCGCCAGTTGCGCCGATACCAGCTGCGCGCCGGGCAACTGCGCCGCGCGTTCTGCCACCAGCTGGTCGAGCAGCCAGCGGAAGGTGGTGGCCTGCGGCGACGCCGCCGGCACATGTATCCACGGCGGCAGCACGTCCGCCAGCAGGCGGCCGCTGGTGGGATCGAGCAGCACATGGCCGCCGATGTGGGCGAAGTCGCTGCCGTCGCCCAGCGTCGCGTTGCCGCCCGCGAACATGCTCATGGCGTCCAGCGGCGGCACCTCGGGATCGCTGCCCAGCACGAAGGAGCGCCTGGCGGTCAGCAACCCGACATCGCCCGTTTCAAACCGGATCGGCTCGGCGACGCCGTCCATGCTGACCCAGCAGGCGCCCTTCACCACCGCAAAGAACTTGATCTTTTCCGGCGCCGGAAAACGCACCGCCCAGCTGCCGCCGGCCCTGAAGCCGCCGGTCACCAGCGATTCGGCGTGGGTGAATTTGAGGATGTCGGAAAAGGGATCGGCGTGCATTTTTGTACTATCACACAAGTAATCCGCACTTTCAAGCATTCACAGTACCAAACCCGGGCTCTATCATCGCCGCATCGAATATAGACAGGAGTTCACGTGAATCAAGACGATTTGGTACTGGTGACCGGCGGCACCGGCTTCATCGCCCAGCATTGCATCCTGGCGCTGCTGCGCGACGGCTATCGGGTGCGCACCACCATCCGCGCGCCGGGACGCGAAACCGAAGTGCGGACCCAGCTCGCCACCGGCGGCATGAAGGCCGGCGAGCGGCTGTCCTTCGTGGTGGCGGACCTGAGCGCCGATGCCGGCTGGGCCGCAGCTGCCGCCGGTTGCGCCTATGTGCTGCACGGCGCCTCGCCGACGCCGTCCGGCGCCCAGACCCGCGAGGAAGATTGGATACAGCCGGCGGTCGAGGGCAATCTGCGGGTGCTGCGGGCGGCGCGCGAGGCCGGCGTCAAGCGCGTGGTGCTGACCTCGGCCTTCGGCGCCATCTGCGCCGGCCACAGGTCGATGCAGCGGCCGTTCGACGAAACCGACTGGAGCGATCTGAGCGGCAAGGTCTGGCCGTACCAGAAATCGAAGACGCTGGCCGAACGCGCGGCCTGGGACTTCATCGCCCGCGAAGGCGGCGGGCTGGAGCTGTCCGCCATCAATCCGGTGGCGGTGCTCGGCCCCGTGCTGGGCGCCGACTATTCCCACTCCATCCGCATGATCAAGTCGATGCTGACGGGGCAGGCGTCGCCGCAGGTCAACACCTGCGTGGTCGATGTGCGCGATGTGGCGGACCTGCACGTGCGCGCGATGACGCATCCGGCCGCCAGCGGCCAGCGCTTCATCGCCACCGCCGGCGCCAGCATGTGGATGGTAGACATCGCCCAAGTGCTGCAGCGCCGCCTGGGCGACGCTGCCGGCCAGGTGTCGCTGCGCGTGCTGCCGAACTGGCTGGTGCGCCTGGCCGCGCTGAAAAATCCGTCGCTGAAAGGCATCACGCCGCTGCTGGGCGTGAACCTGAACGCCAGCAGCGACAAGGCGCGCCGCCTGTTGGGCTGGACGCCGCGCCCGCGCGAGGAAGCCATCGTTGCCGCCGCCGACAGCCTGATCCGGCTAGGCCTGCTGAAGCCGGTTTAGTCAGGGCACGGCATGCCGGCCGCCGCCCATTTTTCCAGCACCGCGACAAACTCTTCGTGCGACATCGGCGGCTGGGTGCGGTTATTGCCGGGATTCCAGGCCCACAGCACCAGCGGATCGGTTTTCATGTGTTCGATCACCTGTTCGCCGGTCTTGCGGTTGCCGTTGCGGGCCGGGTCGCGCATCTGCTGGCAGACGCCCTTCTTGTCCAGCCCCTGCCAGCGCATGCTGAGCGGCGCCAGGTGCCAGTTCGGCGCGCCCGGCACCTTGCCTTGCGCGGTGTTGCTGGCCTGGTGACAGGCCGCGCAGTGCAGCGCGGGCGAGCCGTGGCCGTCCTTGCCGCGCACCACCTGCTGCGCGTGGACAATGCCGATGTCCTTCTGGTGCGGCGCCTCCACCTGGTGGCAGTTGATGCAGCGCGGCGACATCACCACGCCGGCCACCGGATCGAACAGCTTGCCGTCGCCTTTTTCCGGCGCGGCGTGCGCCAGGCCGGCCAGCGCCAGGCCCATGAGCAGAACCAGGCGGCGCATCATGCCTGCCCCGCTGCTTTGTGGATGGCGGTGCGGATGCGCGGATAGGTGCCGCAGCGACAGATGTTGCCGGACATGGCCTGGTCGATGTCCTTGTCGGTCGGCTTCGGGATCGCCTTCAGCAGCGCGGTGGCGGCCATGATCTGGCCGGACTGGCAGTAGCCGCATTGCGGCACGTCGATCTCGGCCCAGGCCTGCTGCACCCGCTTGCCGACCGCGCTGTTGCCGATCGCCTCGATGGTGGTGATTTTCTTGCCCACCGCCGCCGAGGCCGGCATGACGCAGGCGCGCGTCGGCTGGCCGTCGATGTGCACGGTGCAGGCGCCGCACAGCGCCATGCCGCAGCCGAATTTGGTGCCCGACATGTGCAGCTCATCGCGCAGCACCCACAGCAGCGGGGTGTCGGCTTCGGCTTCGACCGGCATGGTTTTGCCGTTGATGTTCAGTGAGATCATGCGTGCTGCTCCTGTAAAGTTGGCTGTAGGGCGGTGGCGATCGGCAGCTTGCGGATGCGCTGGCCGCTGAAGGCGTGGACGGCGTTGGCCAGGGCCGGCATCAGCCCCGATGTGCCCGGTTCGCCGATGCCGCCGGGCGCTTCGTTGCTGGCGACGATGTGGGTTTCGATCGCTGGCGCTTCGTTCATGCGCAGCACGCGGTAGTCGTGGAAATTGCTCTGCTCGACGCGGCCGTTCTTGAAGGTGATGTCGCCATACAGCGCGCCCGAGATGCCGAAGATGACGCCGCCCTCGATCTGCGCCTTGACCGTGTCCGGATTGACCACCACGCCGCAGTCCACCGCGCACACCACGCGGCTGACGCGCACCTCGCCGTCGACCAGCTGGGCGTCGACCACCATCGCCGTGTAGGTGCCGAAGGCGAACTGCACCGACAGGCCGCGGCCGACGTTGCCGTTTTTCGGGCCCTGCCAGCCGGCCTTCTCGGCCGCCAGCTTGAGCACCTGTTCGGCGCGCGGATTGTGCTTCAGCAGCGCCAGCCGGTATTGCAGCGGATCGATCTTGGCGGCGGCCGCCAGTTCATCGATGAAGCTCTCGACCACGTACACATTGTGGGTGGGGCCGACGCCGCGCCAGAACGCGGTGGGAATCTCGCCCGGCTCGTGGCGCGTGTAGTCGATCCTGACCGCCGGCAGTGCGTAAGGCGGCGCCTCGGCGCCATCCACCGTCTCCGGATCGAAGCCGTTGTTGAAGGCCGGCGGCAGGAAGCGGCCCAGCACCGAGGAGCCGGTCAGGTGGTGCGACCAGGCCACCGGCATGCCCTGCGCGTCGACGCCGGCGCGCACGCGGTCGTAAAAATACGGCCGGTACATATCGTGCTGGATGTCTTCCTCGCGGCTCCAGATCACCTTGACTGGATGCTTGACTTGTTGCGCGATGCGCACCGCGCGTTCGACCGTGTCGATTTCCAGCCGGCGGCCGAAGCCGCCGCCGAGCAGGTGGTTGTGCACCGTGACTTTGTCCTCCGGCAGGCCGGTGACCTTGGCGGCCACGGCGCGCGCGCGGGTGATCACCTGGGTGCCGGTCCAGACGTCGCAGCGGTCGGCCTGCACGTGCACGGTGCAGTTCATCGGCTCCATCGGCGCATGGGCCAGGAACGGCAATTCATAGGTGGCTTCCAGCACCCGCGCGGCGCCGGCGAAGGCCTGCTCGGGATTGCCGTCGGCGCGCACCTTGGCGCTGCCGGCGTTGGCGGCGCGGACCATGTCGGCCACGATGTCGGCGGTGCTCAAGCTGGCATGCGCGCCATCGTCCCAGCGCAGCGCCAGCAATGCCAGGCCCTTTTGCGCGGCGCCGTAGTTGTCGGCCACCACGGCGGCACAGTCGTCCAGGCGCACCACCTGGCGCACGCCCTTGACCTTCAGCGCGGCCGCCTCGTCCAGTCCGGCCAGGCGGCCGCCGAACACCGGCGTGATCGCCAGCGCCGCCACCTTCATGCCGGGCAGCTGGGCATCGATGCCGAACTGGGCCGAGCCATTCAGCTTGCCCGGCGTATCCAGGCGGCGCGCCGCCTTGCCGATCAGGCGGAACTCCTGCGCCGGTTTCAGCACGATGCTGTCGGCGGCCGGCAGCGGCAGCTTGGCGGCGCCGGCCGCCAGCGCGCCGTAGGACAGCTTGCGGCCGCTCGGCACATGGCGCACCGTGCCATGCTCGGCGCGGCAACTGGACGGCTCGACCTGCCACTGCTGCGCGGCGGCCTGCACCAGCATCATGCGGGCGGCGGCGCCGGCCTGGCGCATCGGCATCCAGGCGGCGCGGATGGTGGTCGAGCCGCCGGTCACCTGGAAGCCCAGCGCCGGATTGATGTAGCGCTTGTCGTCGGCGCCGGCGTGTTCCAGCACCACGTCTTTCAGGTCCACCTCCAGTTCCTCGGCGATCAGCATCGGAATCGAGGTATAAGTGCCCTGGCCCATTTCCACGTACGGCATGGTCAGATGGACCTTGCCGTCGCTGGCGATGCGCACCATGGCGTTGGCCTCCCAGGCGGCGCCCGGGGTGGCGTCCCGCGCGCGCGCGGCGGGCAGGGCGACTTGCAGCAGCAGGCCGCCGGCGGCGCCCACGGCTTTGAGGAAGAATCGGCGATCGGTCATGCAGGCTCCTTGCGCAATAAGTGGAAAAACAGAGGTGTGTGCCCTGCGGTCGGGGGCATGCGCAGGTCATTCTTGGCGGGGGTGTTGAAAAGATTATACGGAGCGCTTGCGCAATGAAACGGACCAAAAAGCCGCAAAACCGGCCATCATGGCGCGCTTCAGCGGCCGACGTCGAGCTTGACGCTGCGCGAGTCGCGGACGAATTTTTGCGGCGGCACGCCGAGCACGCGCAGGAAGGCGCGGCGCATGCGTTCGTCGTCGCCGAAGCCGGTCTGGTCGGCGATGCGGGCGGCCGAGGTGTGGCCGCTTTCGATCAGCGCCTGCGCCGCCTCGACCCGCAGCTTTTCAATCGCCTTGGCCGGCGTCAGGCCGGTCTCGGCCTGGAAGGCGCGGCTGAAATGGCGCGGACTCCAGTTGACCTGGTCGGCCAGCTGCTGGATCGACAGCGGCTCGCGCAGATTGTCCTTGATGAAGGTGAGGATGCGGCGGATGCGTTCCTGCTTGGGATCGATCTCGGCCAGCACCGAGAACTGGCTCTGGCCGCCGGAGCGGCGGTGGTACAGCACCATGGTCTTGCAGATCTGCTTGGTGACGGCGTGGCCCAGGTCGGCCTCCACCAGCCCCAGCACCAGGTCGATGCAGGCGGTCATGCCGGCCGAGCTCCAGACCTGGCCGTCGCGCACGAAGATCTTGTCGGGCACCACCTGGATCCTGGGGAAGCGGCTGGCCAGCGTCTCGGCGAAGCCCCAGTGGGTGGTCACCGAGCGGCCGTCGAGCACGCCGGCTTCGGCCAGGATGAAGGCGCCGGTGCAGATGCTGGCCACGCGGCGCGCGTTGCGCGCGGACGCGCGCAGCTGTTGCACCATGTCCGGCGTGGGCGTCGGCAGGCCGGGCGTGCTGCCGACGATCACCGTGTCGTAGTGCTGGTCGGTGAAGGCCACGGTGTCGATGCCGACGCCGGATTTACTGTGGACCAGTCCGCCCGTCATCGACACCACCTCGACCTCGTAGCTGCCCGGCGCAAAATGGTTGGCGATGCCGAATACCGACAGGATCGACAAGTCGAGAATGTGAAACATGGGAAAGACGACCAATGCGACTCTTGCTGTCACTGCTGCCCCTGGCTGAAAAAAGTCTGAAAAATTGGCGCCGGCTCAGGATACCATGCCGCGCTGGGTGGCCAGCACCACCGCATGGGTCCTGGCGGTGGCGCCGAGTTTGTGGAACAGCGATTTGACGTGCGTCTTCACGGTGCCGACGCCGATGTCGAGCGCGATGGCGATCCGCTTGTTGCAGCAGCCCATGGCCAGCAATTCCAGCACCTGGCTTTCGCGCAACGTCAGGCTGTCGCTGGCCATGTGCTGCATGGCCCGCTCCAGCAGCTCGGGATTGAAGTAACGCCGGCCGTGGCCCAGCGCCTGCACCGCCGTCATCAGCTCGGCCTCGGCACAGCGCTGCGGCAGGTAGCCGTGCACGCCGGCCGAGATCGCGGTGCGGATGTCCCATTCGCGCTCGCGCTGGCTGACGATCATCACCCGCCCGGTCTGCCGCGCGGTGTGCTCCAGCCGCGCCAGCGCGTCGGCGTAGTCGGTGACGATGACGTCGGCGCCGTCGGCCGCCGCCGTCAGGCGCACCTGCGGCGAGGACGCCAGCAGCGCGCTCAGGCCGGCGTTGGCGATCGATTCGCCGTGGCCGATGTGCACCGACACGGCGGCGGCCGGCGCCGCGTCAGGAAAATTGAATGGCGCTGGCATGGATCGATACCACCAGAGGTTCAGCTTGATGTCCGCCGTCGACGTCGCGCACGTAAATCAGATGCCTGGTCGGCAGGGTGATGCCCTGTACCGTCACATGCTCCGACAGGTAATGCACGGCCGGCGCGCCGCCGCTGATGTCGACGTCGTAGTCGTGGCGGCGCAGCAGGCCGTCGGCCGAGAAGTAGAAGGTCTGCACCGGGCTGTGGGTGGCCAGCCCGGACGGAAAAGTGACCTGCAGGCGTTGCCAGACCTGGCCGTTCTCTTCCCAGGGCGACAGCTCGGTCACGGCAAAGCCCGCACCGGCCAGCATGAACGGCACGGTGAAATAGTTCCAGATCGCATAGCCGACGAAATACGCCAGTTGCAGATCGCTCCACGGCGTATCGAGCTGGTGGCCGGCAAACGAGGCGCGCGGCGCCAGCGTTTCGTCGATCAGCGTGCCGTCGGCGGTTTCGATGCGGACCTGCTGTGGCGTCACCGCGGTGCGGCGGTCCGGCGCGCCGAACGGGCTGTGCGAGGTCCACGGCTGGTGCAGCTGGATGCGGATGTCCACTTCGTCGAGCATGCCGCCCTTGCCCTTGAGCGGCCAGATCACGCCGCCCTGCGACAAATGGGCGGACAACGTGCTGTACCCATTCCAGCGGTCGAGACCGCCATGTGCTTCGATGGCCTTGCTTAGCAGCTTGTTCATGATGTTCTTCTTCTCGCTCAGGTTGAAAAAAGGGTCAGTCGCCGGCCAGCCAGCGCGTGGCGTTGACGGCATAGCGCTGGATGTCGCGCAGCGCCGCCGGATTGGTGCGCATGCCGTCGCCCGGCGCTTCGCTGACGAAGCCGGGACAGCCGGTGCCGGTGTCCCAGTTGTAGTCGGCGAAATGATGGAAGGAGCTGTGCGCCAGCGCCCGGCCGCGCGCGGCGCTGCATTCGAACGCGACGATCAGGTTGAAGCGCGCCGCGCTGGCCTGGCTGTGGCCGCAGGCGATCACGCGCGCCGGCTCGCCGGGCGGCGCGCTGACCGCGCCTTCATGCGGATGCGCCGGGAAAAAGCGGATCGCGCCGGTGGCCGAGGCGGGATCGGCCAGCACCGGATGTACCGCGCCGCTGACCGTCAGCTGCTGGTAGTCGCCGTTGCGGCCGGAATGGTAGTTGGGCCACTGGATGTAGGGCGTGCCGCGATCGTCGTTGACGTGGCGGCTGCGGTCGCTTTCCTGGTTACGGGTATGAAAATGGTGCGCGGCGCCGATGCCGGCCAGCCCGCAGACCGAGGAGCCGAGGTCCATGTGGTCGCGCGCCACCAGCAGGCCGCCGCCGCGCTGGCGGAAGCGCTCGATGGCCTGGCATTCCGCGGCGTGCAGGCCGGCGCCGGTGTCCACCGCCATCAGCCACAGCACGTCGATATCGCTGCTGTCCAGGCGCGCCAGCAGGCTGTCCGGGCCGTCGCCGGGATCGCGGTCGCGCGCCAGCACGTCGAAGCCGGCCGCCAGCAATTCGCTGAGGCGGCTGAAGCGGGCAATCGCCCAATCGTTGTCGGTGGTGGGAATGGTGGTCTGGAGCAGAACCTTGCGGCGCGGTGGTCGTGTCTTGCTTGTCATGAGTGCGCCCGATTCGTTGCTTGTTGGACCATTATAGAATCGGCTTACCGGATGAAAGAGACAAGAAACCCTCGCTTCCGGCCATCATTTTTTGGCTGCGTGGTGTATGCTGCGGCGGCATCACGCACCGATAACCAACACGAAAGAACACATGAACAAGCTGCTCTCCTCCTGCGCCCTCGGATTGACCCTGACCCTGACGCTGGCCCTGGCCGGCTGCGACCGCGCCAAGGCGCCGGAAGCTTCGGCGCCGCAAGCGTCCGCGCCGGCGACGGATACGCCCGCGGTGGCGTTCCAGAAGATTGATACCGTGGTCGGCGCCGGCAAGGAAGCGGTGGCCGGCACCACGGCGGTGGTCAACTACACCGGCTGGCTGTACCAGCCGGCCGCGCCGTCGCAGCATGGCGCGCAGTTCGACTCCTCGATCGGCCGCGAGCCGTTCAGCTTCGCGCTGGGCGCCGGCCAGGTCATCAAGGGCTGGGACGATGGTGTGCAGGGCATGAAAGTGGGCGGCAAGCGCACGCTGATCGTGCCGGCCAGCCTGGGCTATGGCGAAGGCGGCGCCGGTCCGATTCCGCCGAACGCCACGTTGATCTTCGACGTCGAGCTGCTCGACGTCCGTTAAGCGATTGTCTCGTCGGGCCGCAGGGTCAGCACCTGCACGCCGTTGCGGGTGACCGCCACCGTGTGCTCGAACTGGGCCGACAGCTGGCCGTCCGAGGTGACGACGGTCCAGCCGTCTGCCTCGGTGTGCACCTTGCGCTCGCCCTGGTTGAGCATCGGTTCGATGGTGAACACCATGCCTTCGCGCAGGATCAGGCCGGTTTTCGGCCGGCCCCAGTGCAGCACCTGCGGCGCCTCGTGCATCTCGCGGCCGATGCCGTGGCCGCAGTATTCCCGCACCACCGCATAGCCGTTGCGCTGCGCGTGGCGCTGGATCGCATAGCCGACGTCGCCCAGCTGGGCGCCCGGCCGCACCGCCCGGATGCCCTTCCATAACGCCTCGTACGTCACCTGCACCAGTCGCCGCGCCTCAGGCGACACGGCGCCGACCAGGTAAGTCTTGCTGGAGTCGGCGATGTAGCCGTTCTTTTCCAGCGTGATGTCGAAGTTGACGATATCGCCGTCCTGCAGGATCTCGTCCGCCGACGGCACGCCGTGGCACACCACGCTGTTGCGCGACGCATTCAGGGCGTAGGCGTAGCCGTACTGGCCCTTGCTGGCCGGACGCGATTGCAGGTCGTTGACGATGAAGCTGTCGACCAGGTCGTTGACCTGCATGGTCGACATGCCGATCAGCTGCAGCTGGTCGAGCCGGCCGAAGACGCTGGCCAGCAGCCGGCCCGCCTCCGCCATCAGCGCCAGTTCTTCCGGCCGCTTGGTCATACCGACACCGTCCTCAGCGTTTGCGCATCGACACCGGCGGCGCGCAGCTCGCGTCCGAGGATGTCGTTGAAACTCTGCGTCGGATTCATTTCGCACAGCATGCCGATCTTGATCCAGAACGCCGCCTGCGCGTTGATCGAACGGCAGCCCACCGCGCTGGCCTTGCGCAGCTGGTCGTGTAATTCGTCGTCGATGTTGACAATGCCCATTTGTATCTCCATATATGAAACGTATGCGAAGTATATAGTCGGCCATATGCGCTGCGCAAGCGCTATCCGATGTAAATCCGTATAAATTGCATAACAATAGTCAGCGGCAAGGCGCTAGAATAGCGGGTTCCCTTTCAGGTTTCCGCATGACTTTCCGAGCCACGCTACGCACCTTGCGCCTCATTCTGCCGGCCGCGCTGATCTTCAGCGCCAGCGCGGCCGAACCGCCGCCACGTCCCTACTGGCACAGCTCGATGGTGCACAAGGCGTGGACCAAGCAGGAGGGCGCGCCGACGGCGGTGTTCGGCATCACGCAGGACCAACGCGGCATGCTGTGGTTTGCCGCCAATGACGGCGTCTACCGCTTCGACGGCGCCCGCTTCGAGCGCCTGACCGCCATCGATGGCAACAAGCTGCGCTCGTCGAACACCAATGCGATTCTGGCGGTCGGCTCGGCGCTGTGGGTCGGCTACAGCTTTGGCGGCGTCAGCGTGTTCGACCATGGCCAGGCGCACCACTACGGCGTCGAGCAAGGCCTGCCGGTGCGGACCATCTACCAAGTGGTGCGCAGCGGCGACGGCACCATGTGGTGCTCCACCGCCGATGGCCTGTATTGGCTGGATGGCGCGCACTGGCGCTACGTCGAAGCGGCCGACGGCCTGGTTCCCGGCAATGTCCATTACTTCACCGCCCTGCCCGATGGCAGCATCCTGGCCGACCATCCGACCGGGGTGTATCGCAACACGCCGGGCAGCCACCGCTTCCGCAAGGTGGCCGGCGGCCAAGGCATCGAAATCCATACCCTGCTGTCCAACGGCGACGTGCTGCTGGTTAACCAGGCGCGCCAGTTCTTCCGGTATGCCGCGCTCACCGGCGCCAGCGCGCCCTTGCAGTTCCCGCCGGACGTGCCGCCGCTCGATCCCTTCCTCGACGCGCGCGGCGCGATTTGGGTCAACAACGACGCCGGCCTGACGCTGCTGGGGCCGGACATGCGGCCGCTGCGCACCTTTGCCGGCCTGAATAACCTCAGCGGCAAGCAGGTCTACAACACGCTGGACGACCGCGAAGGCAATCTGTGGCTGACCACCGAGAACGGCGTCGACCGCATCCGCGAATCGCGCCTGACCGCCGTGCCGCTGCCGACGCGCATGTTCCGCGCCATGTCGGTCCAGCCCGATCCGGACGGTACCGTCTGGATCAGCAACCACAAGACCGATGGCGATTACGATGTGGCGACCTTCGGCCTGCGGCCGGACGGCAGCCGGATCGAGACGCCGCTCAGCAACATGACCGCCAGCATGCTGGCGCCGGACGGCAGCCTGTGGTTCGGCAATGGCCAGATGCTGTGGCAGCGCGAACATGGCGCATGGCGCCAGTGGCCGCTGCCGCCGAACCTGCAGGGCAGCGACGTGCAGTACATGGCGGTCGATCGCAGCGGCCGCATGTGGCTGTCGATGGTGCGCAACGGCGCCTACGTGTTCCGCGACGGCGCATGGCAGGCCGGCGGCGGCATCGCCGCGCTGACCAAGCTGACGCCGGTGTCGCTGCATGCCGATCCGCAGGGCCGCGTCTGGTTCGGCTACACCTCGAACCGGCTGGCGGTGCTGGACGGCGCAGCCTTGCGCCAGTATGGCGCCGCCGATGGCCTGGATGTGGGCAACGTCGCCGCCATCCTCAGCTATCGCGGCCAGCTGCTGGTCAGCGGCGACCAGGGCGTGGCCTTGCTGGACGGCCAGCGCTTCGTGCCGCTGCACGATGCCGACGGCCAGGCGCTGCGCGGCGCTTCCGCCATGGTCGTCACCCGCAAGGGCGAGCTGTGGCTGCATGGCGCCGACGGCCTGACGCGGGTGGCCGCCGCCGACCTGGCGTCCGGCCTGGCCAGCCGCCGGCTGCGCGTCGACCATTTCGATAATCTGGATGGCTACCGGGGCCAGCCGTCGCAGGTGCGGCCGCTGGCGGTGCTGAGCGAGGCCGCCGACGGCCGCATGTGGTACGCCACCTCCGCCAGCGTCGGCTGGATCGATCCGGCCAACATCGCGCACAACCCGCAGGCGCCGACGGCGCAGGTGACCACGCTGCGCACCGACCAGCGCCAGTACGACGCCCGCGCCGACCTGGTGCTGCCGCAGCATTCGAGCAACCTGGAGATCGAGTTCACCGCCGCCATCCTCAGCATTCCCGAGCGGGTGCGGTTCCGTTACCGGCTGATCGGCCAGGAACAGGCGTGGCGCGACGCCGGCGCCCGCCGCGCGGCGTTCTACACCAACCTGGGACCGGGCAGCTACCGTTTCGAAGTGCTGGCCGCCAACGAGGACGGCGTCTGGAGCGCGACGCCGGCCACGCTGGAATTCAGCATCGAGCCGGCCTTCATGCAGACCGTGTGGTTCAAGCTGCTGTGCGGCGTGCTGGCGCTGGCGCTGGCCGGCGGTCTGTACTGGTGGCGTCTTGCCCTGGTGACGGCGCGCATCGGCGAGCGCCTGCGTGAGCGCTTGCGCGAACGCGAACGCATCGCCCGCGCGCTGCACGACAATTTCCTGCAAAGCGTGCAGGCGCTGATGATGCAGTTCAATCTGATCAAGCACGGCCTGCCGCCGGACGACCCGGTGCAAGCCCAGATCGACGCCGCGCTCGACACCGCCGACCAGGTGCTGGGCGAGGGCCGCGAGCAGGTGCTGTCGCTGCGTCTCAACCATGAATTGAGCGGCGACCTGGAAGCGGCGCTGTCCGGCCTCGGGCATATTCTGGCGGCGCGCCACGGCGCCAGCTTCGTACTGACGGTGAAAGGCACGCCGAAGCCCTTGCGCGCGGCGGCGGCGGCGGAAGCCTACGCCATCGGCCGCGAGGCGCTGCTGAACGCCTTCCGCCACGCCTGCAGCGACGAGGTGACGGTCGAACTGCGCCACGCCAGCGCGCAGTTTTCGCTGCAGGTGCGCGACTGTGGGCGCGGTATGGCCGCCGAGGTGTATGAGCGCGGCCATCGGCCGGGCCACTTCGGCCTGACCGGCATGCGCGAGCGCGCGCACGATGTCGGCGGCGCGCTGGAGATCCGCAGCGTGGCCGGCCAGGGCACCACCGTCACGCTGCGGCTGCCGGCGCGGCGCGCCTACGCGCGCAAGGCCGCCGACAAGTTGCCGAGTATGCCCAACTGAGCAAACAGCACGGTGGCGGCGGTGTAGCAGTCGAAGGACAGCACCTTGCCGTCCTTGAGACGGAACACATCGCAGCATGGCGCATGGATGGTCTGCAAGGTCGGCTCGACGGTGCCGGCCGGCAGCACCAGCGGGCCCTTGTGGGTGCCGTTCAGCGATAGCTGCACCACCACCACATCGTTCATCACGATCACCTCTTCCAGCGCGCGGTGCATGTCGGGGAAGGCGGTGGCGTAGATGTCGACGGTCTTGCCGATATCGGCGCCGAAATATTTCTGGCCGGCTGAGACATCGTAGAAATAGCCGCCCGCTGCAAACAGCTCGGTAAAGCCGGCGCTGTCCTGCACTTCGGCGCGGCGATACAGTTCACGGATGATGGTTTCGTTTTCCGACATGGCGCTTCCTCACTTGGTTGATAACGTGAGGCAGTCTGGCCTGCCGGCGGCGCGCTGTCATCGGACGAAGGTCGCATCACCATCCAGCACCATGGATAAACGCTACAGGTCGATGAAGCCGCGCTGCGCCGCCAGCGTCACCGCGTGCGTGCGGTCGGAGGCGCCGAGCTTCATCAGCAAGGTGCTCATGTGGGCCTTGACGGTGGCTTCGCTGATGATCAGCGCCGAGGCGATCTCGCGGTTGGACTTGCCGGACGACGCCAGCTTCAATACGTCCAGCTCGCGCAGCGACGGCCCGCTGCCGGTGTACTGCGACGAGATCGACTGGCGCACCGTCTGCGGCAGGATGTGCCAGCCCTCGTGCACTTCGCGCACGGTGGCGGCCAGTTCGGCGCCGGGGACGTTTTTCATCAGGTAACTTTGCGCGCCAGCCTTCAGCGCGGCGGCGATGCGGGCGTCGCCGCAGTAGGTAGACAGCACGATCAGGCGCGCGTCCGGATGGCGGCCGCGGATCGCGCTGATCGCTTCCAGGCCGTCCATGCGCGGCATCTGCACATCGATCAGCGCCACGTCGGGCCGGGTGCGGTCGTAGAGTTCGACCGCTTCCTCGCCATCGGCGGCCTCGGCCACGATATCGACCTGCGCATGCGCGCGCAGCGTGGCGGCTATGCCGGCGCGCATCATCGGATGATCGTCCGCGATCAGGACGCGTATCGACGAAATCCCCATCCTGCCCAAGGTCATGTGCTGCCCCATGCTGCCTCCCGTAGTGTGCAGCAATTGATTGTAGCGGCGATTCGCTTGCGCGAACTCTGCCATATAGGGGGCGTCGGCGATTATCCGCAGTCGACCTGCGCGGCATGGGCGGTTCCGACAAGCCGGCCGGCGGCTAGGACAAGAAAACCCTGGCGGCCGACATCCACGCGCTGGTGCAACAGCTGGGCTATGACAAGGTCGACATCGTCGGCCACGACATCGGCTCGATGGTGGCCTTCAGCTTTGCCGCCAACTATCCGCAGGCCACGCGCCGGCTGGTGATGGTGGACGTGGCGCATCCGGACGCGGCGCTGGCCAAGTGGCCGCTGCTGCCGGAAGATCTGCTGGAAGGCCGCATCGGCCTGGAACAGGCCTGGATGTTCCGCTACCTGATGCAGGACGAGAGCAAGCTCGATGCGCTCGACCGCGCCGTCTACCGCCACGCCTACACCAGCCGCGACACCATCCGCGCCGGCGACGCCTGGTATCAGGCCTTCCCGCAGGACATTCTCGACGACGGCACGTATGCGCCGCTGGAGATGCCGGTGCTGGCGGTCGGCGGTCCCGGCTATGGCTGGCTGAAAAGCACGCTGGCGGCCAAGAGCAGCAATCACCGCGTGGTCAAGATCGCCGACAGCAGCTGCTCAGGTATCTGAGCGAATTCCTCGACTGACGCGCGCGTCCACCGCCGCAAACACCTGCACCGCCCAGTCGACAAACACGCGCACCTTGGCGTTCAGGTGGCGGTTGGGCGGATACAGGATGTGCAGCGGATGGCGCGGCGGCTGCCAGTCCTCCAGGATGCGCACCAGCTCGCCGCGCGCCACCTGCTCGCGCACGAACCACGCAAAGGTCTGGCCGATGCCCAGACCCGCGCCCAAGGCCGTCAGATGGGCCGTGCTTTCGTTGACCGCCACCGCCGCATGCGCGCTGACCTCCAGCGTCTCATCGCCCTGCGCGAACCGCAGCGGAAACACCTTGCCGGTCAGCGAAGAAAAGTAGCCGACCACGCGGTGCTGCTGTTCCAGGTCGCGCGGATGCGCCGGCCGCCCGTACTGCTCCAGGTAGGACGCATGGCAGCAGGTGATGAAATCCATCTCGCACAGCTTGCGCGCGATCAGCGTGGTGTCGGCCAGCGCGCCGCCGCGGATCACGCAGTCGATGCCTTCGCTCACCAGGTCGGTGGGCCGGTCGCTGACGCCCAGCCGCAGTTCGATATCGGGATAGGCGGCCTGGAACGCCGGCAGCGCCGGCAGCAGGATCTGGTTGGCCAGGATCGATCCCACGTCCACCCGCAGCCGTCCGCGCGGTTGCGCGCGCGTCTGGCGCGCCGCCGCATCCATTTCCTCCAGGTCGGCGATCAGGCGCCGCGCCCGTTCGTAGTATTGCGCGCCTTCCGGCGTGACGGTGATCGAGCGCGTGGTGCGGTGGATCAGCTTGGCGCCGAGATGCTGTTCCAGATCCTGGATCAGCTTGCTGGCGGTGGAGCGCGGCAAGGCCAGCTGGTCGGCCGCCTTGCCGAAGGTGCCGGCTTCGGCGATGCGTACAAACATGCGTAAGGCTAACAAGTGATCCATGGCGCTCCCGTCAGAAGATGCGATTGTACATCTACATGGATAGTGATTCCACTATCGGCCAATTTACACAGTTGGATGGACAAAATACACTGGATTCCATCAACTAACCCAACATCAAGGAGTCGGATCATGAGCAAGCTTCAAGGCAAAATAGCGGTCGTCACCGGTGGCACCAGCGGCATCGGCCTGGCCACGGCCCAGCTGTTCGCAGCGGAAGGCGCGCGCGTCTTCATCACTGGCCGCCGTCAGGCCGAGCTGGACAAAGCCGCCGCCGGCATCCCGAACGCCACCGGCATCCAGGCCGATTCCTCCAGCAGCGCCGACCTCAAGCGCCTGTTCGACACCATCAGGGAACAGGCCGGCCGCATCGACGTGCTGTACGTGAACGCCGGCGGCGGCTCGATGGCGCCGCTGGGCGCGATCAGCGAAGAACACATCGCCGACGCCTTCGACCGCAACGTCAAGGGCCTGATCTTCACCGTGCAGAACGCCCTGCCGCTGCTGGGCAAGGGCGCCTCGGTGGTGCTGACCAGCTCCACCGCCGGCATCGTCGGCACCCCGGCCTTCAGCGTCTACAGCGCCAGCAAGGCCGCCGTGCGCAACCTGGCGCGCAGCTGGATCCTGGACCTGAAGGACCGCGCGATCCGCATCAACGTGGTCAGCCCTGGCCCGATCCGCACGCCGGGCCTGGTGGAACTGGCCGGCCCGGACGCCGCCGCCCAGCAAGGCCTGCTGGATATGCTGGCCGCCCAGGTGCCGCTGGGCCGCGTCGGCGAGCCGGAGGAAATCGCCAAGGCGGTGCTGTTCCTGGCCTCCGACGACGCCAGCTTCGTCAACGGCGCCGAGCTGTTTGTCGACGGCGGCCTGGCGCAGGTGTAAGCCATGGACCAGTTCCCGATGCCGGATTCCTCGCGCCGCGCCGCCCTGCGCGGCATTGCCGCCGCCGCTGCGGCGGGCGGCCTGGCCAGCGTGCTGCCGGCGAGCGCCGAAGCGCGTATCGACGTCAGCAAGATCGCCTTCGAGCGCCCCGCCGCGCGCGCCGGCGTCCATCCCTTCAAGGTCGCCGTGCCGCAGGCGGCGCTGGACGACCTCAAGCTGCGCCTGTCGCTGGTGCGCTGGCCCGAACAGGAAACGGTGACGGACTGGTCGCAAGGTTTGCCGCTGCAACGCCTGCAATCGCTGGTGGAGTACTGGCGGCACGGCTACAACTGGCGCCGCGCGGAAGCGGCGCTGAACGCGCTGCCGCAGTTCAAGACCAATATCGACGGCCTCGACATCCATTTCCTGCACGTGCGCTCGCAACACGCGAACGCGCTGCCGCTCGTGCTGACGCACGGCTGGCCCGGCTCGATCTTCGAATTCCTGAAAGTGATCGGCCCGCTGGTCGATCCGACCGCGCACGGCGGCAAGGCGGAAGACGCCTTTCACGTGGTGATTCCGTCGCTGCCCGGCTATGGCTTCTCCGGCAAGCCGGAGGTGGGCGGCTGGGGCCTGCCGCGCATCGCCCGCGCCTGGAGCGTGCTGATGGAACGCCTGGGCTACACGAAATGGGTGGCGCAAGGCGGCGACTGGGGCGCCGGCGTCACCACCTGGCTGGCCAAGCAGCATGCGCAAGGCCTGGCGGCGGTGCACCTGAACCTGCCGATCCTGTTCCCGCCGCCGCTGGACGGCGCGCCGGATGCGCAGGAACAGGCCACCATCGCGCAGCTGGTGGCGTTTGATGGCGCCAAGTCCGGCTACGCCAAGCTGCAGGGCACGCGGCCGCAGACCATCGGCTACGCGCTGGCCGATTCGCCGGTGGCGCAGGCCGCGTGGATCTACGAAAAGCTGGGCGAATGGAGCGACAGCGGCAATGATCCGGAATCGGTGCTGACGCGCGACGAGATTCTCGACAACATTTCGCTGTACTGGCTGACCGACAGCGGCGCCTCGTCGGCGCGCCTGTACGCGGAAAGCTTCAGCACCGATTTTTCGACGCAGAAGCTGGACCTGCCGGTGGCGGTCAGCCTGTTCCCCGGCGAGCTGTACCAGCCGCCGCGCAAGTGGGGCGAGCGCGTGTATTCCAGGCTGTATTACTGGAACCAGGCCGCGCGCGGCGGCCACTTCGCCGCCTTCGAGCAGCCGACGCTGTTCACGGCCGAGCTGCGCCGCGCCTTCGCCACCATCCGTTGATCGCAGGAGAACCTTATGCAAGCATCACAGATTCAACCGGGGCGCCGCGCCCTGCTGACCGGCAAGCTGCCGGCCCATCCGGCGCAGCCAGGCCTGGCGCTGCCGCCAGCCACCAGCGCCGTCACGCCGTTCCATGTCGAAGTGCCGCAGGCGCTGCTGGACGACTTGCGCCAGCGGCTGGCGCTGACCCGCTGGCCGGATCGCGAAACCGGTCCCGGCTGGTCTCAGGGCGTGCCGCTCAAGCGCATGCAGGATGTGGCGCGCTACTGGCAGCAGAGCTACGACTGGCGCCGGGCCGAAGCCAAGCTGAACGCCTTCCCGCAGTTCCGCACCGAGATCGATGGCCTCGGCATCCACTTCCTGCACGTGCGCTCCAAGCATGAGAACGCGCTGCCGCTGATCCTGACGCACGGCTGGCCCGGTTCGGTGTTTGAATTCCTGAAAGTGATTGGCCCGCTGGTCGACCCCACCGCGCACGGCGGCAAGGCCGAAGACGCCTTCCACGTGGTGGTGCCATCGCTGCCCGGCTTCGGCTTTTCCGACAAGCCGCGCGAAAAGGGCTGGAACGTGGTGCGCATCGCCAAGGCCTGGGGCACGTTGATGGCGCGCCTAGGCTATACGAAATGGGTGGCGCAGGGCGGCGACTGGGGTGCCGGCGTGACCACCGCGCTGGGCCACGTCAAGCCGCAGGGCCTGGCCGGCATCCACCTGAACTGGCAGTTCGTGTTCCCGGAAAAAATGCCGGCCACGCTGTCGGCCGACGAGCAGCGCGCGGTGGACGGCGTGGGCCGTTTCCTCAGCGGCGAATACGGCTACTTCAACGAGCAGTCGACGCGGCCGCAGACGGTTGGCGAAGTGCTGAGTTCAACACCGGTCGGCCAGGCCGCCTGGATCTACGAGAAATTCCAGGCCTGGAGCGACAACGGCGGCGACGTCGAACGCGTGTTGACGCGCGACGAGCTGCTGGACGATATTTCGCTGTACTGGCTGACCAACACGTCGGCGTCGTCGGCCCGCATCTACTGGGAAAATTCGCCGTCGAGTTTTTCCGGCGGCCGGCTGGATCTGCCGGTGGCGGTGACGGTGTTCCCGAAAGAGATTTACCGTGCGCCGCGCTCATGGGGCGAGGCCACTTATCCCCAGCTGATCTACTGGAACGAGGTGGATCGCGGCGGCCACTTCGCTGCCTTCGAGCAGCCGGCGCTGTTTGCCGCCGAGCTGCGCGCCGGCTTCGCCAAACTCCGGTAAAGGAAGCGCCATGCGCAGCATCATCTACCACCAGTACGGCGAACCGGCCGACGTCCTGCAACTGACCGAAGCGCCGGAACTGCCGCCGCCGGGCGTTGGCGAAGTGCTGATCCGCGTGCTCAGCCGGCCCGTGCATCCGGGCGATTTGCTCGGCATTCGCGGCCGCTACCGCGCGCCGGGCAACACCGCACCGGTGGGACCGGACGGCGCGCGCCCCGGCTTCGAAGGCATGGGCGTGATCGAAGCGGTCGGCGCCGGCGTCGATCCGGTGCTTGGCCTGACGCCGGGCACGCGGGTGGCCTTCTTTCCGGCGCGCTGGGCCTGGAGCGACAAGGTGCTGGCGCCGGTGCGCGTGGTGACCCGCATCCCGGACGACATTTCCGATGCGGCGGCGGCCCAGCTGCACGTGGCGCCGCTGACGGCGGCCCTGCTACTGCGGGCGGTGCAGGCGGCCGGCGCGCAGGCCGGCGACGTGGTGGCGCTCAGCGCCGCTGGCGGACTGGTGGCGCGACTCGCTGCCACGCTGCTGCTGGCGCACGGCTATGTACCGCTGGGCGTGGTGCGTTCGGAAGATGCGATCCGCATCCTGTCGGCGCAGCTGCCGGGCGTACAGTTCGTCAGCACCCAGCATCGCGACTGGAGCCGGCGCGTCTACGCCATGACGCAGGGGCGCGGCGTGCGGGTGGCGCTCGATCCGGTCGGCGGCGAAGTGGCCAGCATGTTGACGGCGATGCTGGCGGACGGTGGCGCGCTGGTGTCGTACGGCGATCTGTCGGGCGAGGCGCTGACCGTGCCGGCGCTGGCGTTTTCGACGCGCGGCATCACCATCCACGGCGTCTCGGTCGGCCGCTGGCCGTCGCTGCCGGATGCGGTGCGCGCGGCCGACATCGACACCGCGCTGCATCTGGCGCGCAGCCAGCCAACCGCCTTCATCGCCGCCGCCGTGTACGAGCTGGCGCAAGTGGCGGACGCGGTGCGCCATGCCGAGCGGCCAGGCAAGGCTGGCTCGGTGCTACTGGGCTGATGTAGCGATTGAGACGGGAGAGCAAAAACTCTAGCCTTCGGAGCATCGTCAGCGGCGGTGGCGGGCGTGACAATGGCAACCATCCTTTTTACAGGTTGACCGATCATGCAAAACGACTCCACTCCTCTTTCCTACCTGCCGGTTGGCATCTTCGGCGGCGTCATGGGCTTGACCGGGCTGTCGGTCGCCTGGCGGCTGGCGCATCAGCATTTCGGCGCGCCGCTGTGGATCAGCCAGGCGATCGGCGTGGCGGCCGTCGCGGCGTTCGTGGCGCTGGTCGTCGCCTACGGCGTCAAGGCCTGGACCGGCCGGGATGCCGTGCGCGCCGAATTCAACCATCCCATCGCCGCCAACCTGTTCGGCACGCCGATGATCAGCCTGCTGTTGCTGCCGTTCGTGCTGGCCGACTACAGCCTGGCGCTGGCGCGCTTGTCGTGGGTGCTGCGCGCGCTTGGCATGACGGCGCTGGCGTGGCTGATCGTGCTGCGCTGGATGACGGTGCGGCAGGCGCCGACCCACGTGGCGCCGGCCTGGATCGTGCCGGTGGTCGGCATGCTGGATGTGCCGCTGGCCGTGCCGCAGCTGCAATGGCAGGGCCTGCACGAGGTGATGGTGTTCGGCCTGGCGGTCGGCCTGTTCTTCGCCGTGCCGCTGTTCACGCTGATCTTCCAGCGGCTGGCGCAGGAGGAAGCGCTGGCGCCGGCGCTGCAGCCTTCGCTGCTGATCCTGGTGGCGCCGTTCGCGGTTGGCTTCAGCGCCTATGTCACCACCACCGGCGGCATCGACCTGTTCGCGCAGGCGCTGTACATGCTGATGCTGTTCGTGCTGGCGGTGCTGCTGGGCCGCCTGCGCCACCTGCCACACTGCTCGCCGTTCCGCGTGTCGTGGTGGGCGGCCAGCTTCCCGCTGGCGGCTTCGGCTGGCGCGGCGATCCGTTATGCCGGCCACGCCGCGAATCCAGTGACCGACGGCATCGCGCTGGTGATCCTGGCCATCGCCAGCCTGACCATCGTGGTGTTCCTGGCGCAGACCCTGGGCGCCGTGTTCAAGGGCCAGCTGAAGGCGCTAGCTTAGCCAGGTAGTTGCGCAGCAAGGCGGCGCGCTGCGGCCGGAAGCTGTCGCCGCTGATCCGCACCGACAGCATGCGTTCGGCGCGGAAGATGCGGAAGTCCTTGCGCAGGCAGCAGCGCGCCAGCACCACCAGCATGCCCTCCAGGTAGACGATGGCCAGCGGCCAGATCTCGCGCTCGGTGACCTGCTGCGTCCGGTCGCGGTAGCGGATCGCCAGCGCCTGCTCGCGCCAGCAGGCTGTGCGGATCAGCTGCATGTCGGTCGCCACCGGCGGACGCGCCTCAAAGTGATGAACCTGCGAAATCGCATGCAGCAGATGCTGCTGGCTCAGCGACGGCAGCGTGGCCGCCACCTTGCCAAGCGCGCTGGCGGCGGCGGCCGCCAGTTCGGGATCGCCCATCTGCCGCACTTCCGCCAGGCCCAGCGCAATCGCTTCGATCTCGATGCGGCTGAACTTCTGCGGCGGCAGCGTGCCGTCTTCCACCAAACAATATCCATAACCGCGCTCGCCGCCGATTTCCGCCCCGGCCGCGCGCAGGCTTTCCACGTCGCGGTAGATGGAACGCAGCGACACGCCGGTTTCCCGCGCCAGCTGGCTGGCCGTGACGGGCGCCGGCAGGGTGCGCAGCGCTTGAAGCAGCTTGAACAGGCGATCGGAACGGGACATGGCAGCTGACAAAAAGTGGCAGTAGGGCTGGCTATAGTAGCACCAGCGATTTTGCTCAACCAAGAAAGGGAGTTACCCATGTCCGTCACCACCGTTACCCACATCAACCTGCGCGGCCAGGCGCGCGCGGCGCTGAATTTCTATCACGCCGTGTTCGGCGGCGAGCTGGCGCTGGTCACCTATGCGCAGGCCGGCAACGTGCAGGATCCCGCCGATGCCGAGCACGTCATCTGGGGCCAGGTGGTGGCCGCCAACGGCTTCCGCGTGATGGCGTATGACGTGCCGGCTGCCATGCCGTGGAACCAGGGCGAGAACGCCTTCTTCGTCTCGCTGCGCGGCGACGATGCGGACGAAATCACCGCGCTATGGCGCAAGCTGGCGGAAGGCGGCGCCGTTGTGCATGCGCTGGCGCCGTCGCAGTGGTCGCCGCTGTACGGCATGCTGAAGGACCGTTTCGGCGTGGTGTGGGTGGTTGACGTGGCTGCCTAGACCTCGCTCCACTGCCGCAGCAGATTATGGTAGTGGCCGGTGATGCCGACCAGTTCCGGGCAGTCGCCCAGGCGCGCGCGCAGGCTCTGGATATTCTGGTCCAGTTCCAGCAGCAGGCTGCGGCGCATGTCGTCGCGCACCATGCTCTGGGTCCAGAAGAACGAGCAGACGCGGGCGCCGCGCGTCACCGGCTCCACCCGGTGGATGCTGGTCGACGGATAGACGATGGCGTCGCCGGCCGGCAGTTTCACCTCATGTTCGCCATAGGCATCGGTGACGATCAGCTCGCCGCCGTCGTACTCTTCCGGATCGCACAGGAACACCGTGGTCGAGACATCGGTGCGCACCCAGTCGCCGCTGGCGGGAATGCGGCGCATCGCGCCGTCCACGTGTGCGCCGTAGTGCTCGCCGCCGGCGTAGCTGTTGAACAGCGGCGGAATGGTGCGCAGCGGCAGCACCGCCGAAAAGTACAGCGGGTGCTGGTTCAGCGCGGCCAGGATGGTCTGGCCCAGTTCCAGCGCCAGCGGCGCGGTTTCCGGCAACTGGCGGTTCTGCTTGACCTTGGCGCCCTGCTCGCCGACCGTGGCGCGGCCGTCGATCCATTGCGAGGCGTCGAGCCGGCGGCGCATGTCGGCCACCTGCTGCGCCGTCAGCACGCCGGGAATGTGCAGCATCATGATGAAACTCCTCGAAAGCAAAAAGCCCCGCCGTTACGCATAACGGCGGGGCTGGCAACGGAATCGGGGACCGTTGCTTAGAACTTGAAGTTGGCGGTCAGGCTGGCCGAGCGCGGTGCGCCCGGGGTATAGCGGTAGCCCGACTTGTTGATCGCTTGCACATAGTCCTTGTCGCCCAGGTTGTAGACGTTCAGGCGCAGGTCGATGTTCTTGTTGATCGGGTAGGCCGCCATGGCGTCGAACACCCAGTACGAATCAGCATAGGCCGGGGTGCCGATGGCGCCGTCGGTGCCGCGCAGCAGCTTGTCGCTGAAGCGGGCGCCGCCGCCCAGTTGCAGGCCGAACGGCAGCGTGTACGAGGTCCACAGCGTGAACGCCTGTTTAGGCGTGTAGCTCAGCTGGTTTTCGCCGTTGGCGGTCACCACCTTGCCCGATTCGACGCTGGTCGACTGGTGGGTGTAGCCGGCGCTGACCAGCCATTTCGGCAGGATCTCGCCGGTCACGCCCAGTTCGATACCTTGCACGCGTTTTTTACCGTTCTGGTAGTACACGGCCGGGTTGGTCGGATCGACTTCGATCTCGTTTTTCACTTCGGTGCGGAAGGCGGCGGCGGTGAACGACAGTTTCTGCTGCAGCAGATCCCACTTGGTGCCCACTTCATAGTTGGTGGTGGTCTGCGGATCGTAGTTCGGGTTGGCGGCGCTGTTGGCGGCGCTGCTCAGCGTGAAGGTGGTGCCGCCAGGAGGCGATTTCGAGCTGGCGACCAGGCCGTAGACGCTGCTGTCCGCGGTTGGCTTGTAGGCCACCGACAGTTTGCCGTTGAACAGGGTGTCGCCGCTCTCGATCGAGCTGCCCAGCAGCGTGCCGACCGGGATCAGCTGCGGCGCCGGCGCGGTGACCGCGGCCTGCACGGTGACCGCGTTGTAGGTGGTGTTGTAGTGGTCGACGCGCACGCCGGCGTTGATGATCCAGTCCGAACCGATCTTGGCGGTGTCGAACAGGTAGACGCTCTCGGTGTTGGTGCTGCCGTTGCCGGTGGCGCCGGTGCGGGCGTAGGTCACGTTGACCGCGGCGTTCGGGTTCGGATTGTAGATGCTGGTCGGTGGCAGCGCGGTGCCGCCGGTGGCCGCCCAGGTGTAGTTGGTCTGCTTCTCGTTGGTGAACTCGATGCCGCCGACCAGCGTGTGCTTGATGGCGCCGCTGGTGATGTCGGCGGTCAGCGTGGTCTGGTTGGCGACGATTTCGTTGACCTGATCCTTGAAGGTCATGTTGGTGCGCTTCATGGTCCAGGTCGATGGATCGCTGACGTTTGGCGTCACCAGGTTGGCGGCGGTTGCCATGAACGAGGTCAGCAGGTAGTTCTCGGTGGTCTTGCCGTAGCGGCTGGTGTTGACCAGCTTGGCGCCGCCGGCGAAGTCGTGTTCGATTTTCAGCGTGACCATGTCGGCTTTGACATCGTCGTGGTCCAGGGTGGAACCGTAGAAGTTCTTCGGATCGACCGGGCGGGCGTTGGTCAGGAATGGACGGGTGGTGTCCGGCGAGGTGTAGCCAGGCAGGCCGATGGTCAGCACGCCGCCGTCAGGGATGTTGTTCTGCTTGACGTGCAGCAGGTCCAGGTAGACACGGGTCGGGCTGTTCAGGCCGTAAGCCAGCGATGGCGCGATGGCCCAGCGCTTGTTCTTGACCACGTCGCGCGCCGGATTGCCGCTGTCCTGGTCCAGCACGTTCAGGCGGAAGGCGGTGCCGCTGTCGGCGTCGATCACGGTGTTGATGTCGGCGGTGCCGCGTTTCTGTTTGCCGCTGCCGCCGGTGACGGACGCCTGGTAGGCGTTTTCCAGCTGTGGCTGCTTGGTGACCAGGTTGATCGAGCCGGTTGGCGAGCTGCGGCCGTTGTCGGTGCCGGCCGGGCCTTTCAGCACGTCGATCTGTTCGATGTTGAAGGTGTCGCGGGCCACCGAGCCGACGTCGCGCACGCCGTCGACGTAGATGCTGCCGGAGGCGTCGAAGCCGCGCATGTAGATGGCGTCGCCGGTGTTGGTCGAGCCGTTTTCACCGAGGAAGAAGGCGCCGACGCCCGGCGTGTTGCGCAACGCTTCGGTCAGCGTGGTGGCGCCTTGCTGTTCGATCAGTTCTTTTTTGATGACGGTCAGGGTCTGGGCGGTGTCGACCAGTTTTTCCGTGTATTTAGCCGACGAAGCACGTTCGGCTTTGAAATCATTTTCGCGCGCGCCGTTGACTTGCACTTCCTGCATGGTCTGCGGCTTGGCCTGGGCGTCCGCTTCGGTCGGCACGGCGTCGGCGGCCTGGGCTGCCACCGGCAGCAGCATCGCAGCCAGCGCTGCGCTCATGTGTTGGTTAAAGCGCGTTTGCGCATGTTTGCGACTTTTGATCATTGCCATGTGCTTCTTTCGTTAAAAAAGAGAGGGCTGGCTGCGCACTGAAACTGTGTTCATGCTGCGTCTGGCTTGCCGGTCGAGAGTAAATTTAGTGGGAAATATTGTAACAATAAAATTCTGAAACGTAAATGCGAATTATTATCAATATGATTTATAGAAGTGCGGCGCAGCGTGAAAACTGTTGCGTAAACGCCTAAAAACCATGCGGCCAGGCATGGCGCCCGGGGCATGGCGGCGGACTTTCGAGGGGGATCAGGACTGCTGGCGGTCCAGCCAGGCGCGGGCCAGGGCCAGGGTTTGTTCCAGTTCGCTGCGCACGGCCTGGCAGCGGCTGTCGAACTCGTCTTCGCGCTGCTCGGCGATGGCGTCTTCGGCGGCGATGGTGGCGTCGATCAGGCGTTTGGCGCCCAGCACGCCGACGGCGCCGCGCAGGCCGTGGAACAGCCTGGCGGCGTCGCGCAGCCGCCCTTCGCGCAGCGCCACGGCGGCCTGGTCGACCGGTTCCATGCCGCTGTCGAGCGCGCCGCGCACCATCTTGAACATGGCGCTGCGGCCCTTGGCGTCCTTGCCCATCACGCGCATCAGGCCGTCCATATTGAAGATGCTGGCTTCGCCGGCGGCGGCCGGCGAGTTGACCAGCCGGGGCGGCGGCGCCAGCGGCGCGTGGTCATTGGCCAGCGGTCCGCCCATCGGCACCGCCAGCGGCGGCGCGAACACCGGCGCCGGC
>NZ_WKJL01000089.1 GCF_009674565.1 Duganella aquatilis | reverse complement strand
ACTGATACTAATTGCCCGTACGGCTTGTCCCTATAACCTTGACGGTTATGCGCATTTACTATGATGGTGAGTGCTACCCAAAACTTTACTTCTCCCAGATTCGCTGTGCAGCCCAATTGGTGGCTGCGGAGCATACAAGTCAAAGCTTGATGACCATAGTAAGTCGGTCCCACCCCTTCCCATCCCGAACAGGACCGTGAAACGACTCTACGCCGATGATAGTGCTGCAACCAGTGTGAAAGT
>NZ_WKJL01000088.1 GCF_009674565.1 Duganella aquatilis | reverse complement strand
TGTGGCTGGTCGTCCTCTCAGACCAGCTACTGATCGATGCCTTGGTGGGCCTTTACCCCACCAACTAGCTAATCAGATATCGGCCGCTCCAGGAGCACAAGGCCTTGCGGTCCCCTGCTTTCATCCTTAGATCGTATGCGGTATTAGCGTAACTTTCGCTACGTTATCCCCCACTCCAGGGTACGTTCCGATATATTACTCACCCGTTCGCCACTCGCCACCAGAGCAAGCTCCGTGCTGCCGT
>NZ_WKJL01000087.1 GCF_009674565.1 Duganella aquatilis | reverse complement strand
CGTAGAGTCGTTTCACGGTCCTGTTCGGGATGGGAAGGGGTGGGACCGACTTACTATGGTCATCAAGCTTTGACTTGTATGCTCTGCAGCCACCAATCGGGCTGCACAGCGAATCTGGGAGAAGTAAGGTTTTGGGTAGCACTCACCATCATAGTAAATGCGCATAACCGTCAAGGTTATAGGGACAAGCCGTACGGGCAATTAGTATCAGTTAGCTTAATGCATTACTGCACTTCCACACCTGACCTATCAACG
>NZ_WKJL01000086.1 GCF_009674565.1 Duganella aquatilis | reverse complement strand
GGTATCACTCACTGAATACATAGGTGTGTGAGGCGAACGCGGCGAACTGAAACATCTAAGTAGCTGCAGGAAAATAAATCAACCGAGATTCCCAAAGTAGTGGCGAGCGAAATGGGAAGAGCCTGTAAGTGATAGTCGGACTGATAGTGGAACGCTCTGGAAATGGCGGCCATAGCGGGTGATAGCCCCGTACACGAAATCAGACCGGTGGTACTAAGCGTACGACAAGTAGGGCGGGACACGAGAAATCCTGTC
>NZ_WKJL01000085.1 GCF_009674565.1 Duganella aquatilis | reverse complement strand
TGTGGCTGGTCGTCCTCTCAGACCAGCTACTGATCGATGCCTTGGTGGGCCTTTACCCCACCAACTAGCTAATCAGATATCGGCCGCTCCAGGAGCACAAGGCCTTGCGGTCCCCTGCTTTCATCCTGAGATCGTATGCGGTATTAGCGTAACTTTCGCTACGTTATCCCCCACTCCAGGGTACGTTCCGATATATTACTCACCCGTTCGCCACTCGCCACCAGAGCAAGCTCCGTGCTGCCGTTCGACTTGCAT
>NZ_WKJL01000084.1 GCF_009674565.1 Duganella aquatilis | reverse complement strand
CCAAGGCTAAATACTCGTAATCGACCGATAGTGAACCAGTACCGTGAGGGAAAGGCGAAAAGAACCCCGGGAGGGGAGTGAAATAGATCCTGAAACCGTGTGCATACAAACAGTAGGAGCCTCCTTGAGGGGTGACTGCGTACCTTTTGTATAATGGGTCAGCGACTTACATTCAGTGGCAAGGTTAACCGAATAGGGAAGCCGTAGAGAAATCGAGTCCGAACAGGGCGATAGTCGCTGGGTGTAGACCCGAAA
>NZ_WKJL01000083.1 GCF_009674565.1 Duganella aquatilis | reverse complement strand
GGCGATGAAGGACGTAGTAGCTTGCGATAAGCTGCGGGGAGCTAGCAAACAAGCTTTGATCCGCAGATTTCCGAATGGGGAAACCCACCCTTTTAGGGTATCACTCACTGAATACATAGGTGTGTGAAGCGAACGCGGCGAACTGAAACATCTAAGTAGCTGCAGGAAAATAAATCAACCGAGATTCCCAAAGTAGTGGCGAGCGAAATGGGAAGAGCCTGTACGTGATAGTCGGACTGATAGTGGAATGCTCTG
>NZ_WKJL01000082.1 GCF_009674565.1 Duganella aquatilis | reverse complement strand
GACTTACAAAACCGCCTGCGCACGCTTTACGCCCAGTAATTCCGATTAACGCTTGCACCCTACGTATTACCGCGGCTGCTGGCACGTAGTTAGCCGGTGCTTATTCTTCAGGTACCGTCATGAGCCGTAGATATTAGCCACAGCCTTTTCTTCCCTGACAAAAGAGCTTTACAACCCGAAGGCCTTCTTCACTCACGCGGCATTGCTGGATCAGGGTTGCCCCCATTGTCCAAAATTCCCCACTGCTGCCTCCCG
>NZ_WKJL01000081.1 GCF_009674565.1 Duganella aquatilis | reverse complement strand
TCGGGTCTACACCCAGCGACTATCGCCCTGTTCGGACTCGATTTCTCTACGGCTTCCCTATTCGGTTAACCTTGCCACTGAATGTAAGTCGCTGACCCATTATACAAAAGGTACGCAGTCACCCCACGAAGAGGCTCCTACTGTTTGTATGCACACGGTTTCAGGATCTATTTCACTCCCCTCCCGGGGTTCTTTTCGCCTTTCCCTCACGGTACTGGTTCACTATCGGTCGATTACGAGTATTTAGCCTTGGAGGA
>NZ_WKJL01000080.1 GCF_009674565.1 Duganella aquatilis | reverse complement strand
CACCAGAAGAAAAAGCACGCGGCATTACCATCAACACCGCGCACGTCGAGTACGAAACCGCCGGCCGTCACTACGCTCACGTTGACTGCCCAGGCCACGCCGACTACATCAAAAACATGATCACCGGTGCTGCGCAGATGGACGGCGCGATCCTGGTTTGCTCCGCAGCTGACGGCCCAATGCCACAGACCCGCGAGCACATCCTGCTGGCCCGCCAAGTTGGCGTTCCATACATCGTCGTGTTCCTGAACAAGTGCG
>NZ_WKJL01000007.1 GCF_009674565.1 Duganella aquatilis | reverse complement strand
TGGAACGCCGCGTCGCCAGCGACGTGCCGACCGCGCCGGCCGCCGCAGCCGCCGCGCTGGGCGCGCCACGTCGTCTCAGCGCCGGCCTGTTGACGCTGGCGGTGCCGGCGCTGGCCGCCGCGTTGTACCTGCAACTGGGCACGCCCGATGCGCTCGATCCGAACCGCATGACGGCCTCGGCCGAGCAGGCGCGCCAGAGCGAGCTGGCCGAGCTGGTGGAAGGCATGGCGGCGCAGATGAAGAAACAGCCGAACGACGTCGCCGGCTGGACCATGCTGGCGCGCTCCTACGCCAGCATGGGCAATTTCGAGGAAGCCGCCAACAGCTATCGCCACCTGATCAGCCTGGACCGCGACAATCCCGACCTGCTGGTCGACTTCGCCGACGTGCTGGCCATGTCGCGCGGCAAGACCATGCAGGGCGAGCCGGAGCAGCTGGTGCAGCAGGCGCTGCGCATCGATCCCGAAAACGTCAAGGCGCTGTCGTTGTCGGGCAGCACCCTGTTCGAGCGCGGCGAGTATGACGGCGCGATCCGGCAGTGGAAAAAAATCCTGCCGCTGGTGCCGCCCGATTCGGAAACCGCACGCAACACCATTGACAGTATCGGCATCGCGCAACAGCGCGAGGCGGAACTGAAAGCCCCCTGATTTCTTACTTGAGAGGTAGACCATGAAGATGCATATCGCGGCCGTGTTGGCCATTACCAGCAGTTTCATGTTGGGCAGCGCGTTTGCTGCCGATACGCCGGCGCCGGCTGCGGCCTCGCCGCACGCGGGCATGCACGGCCAGGCCGCCGGCGCCGAGCCGCTGAAACCGCTGCCGAAGCAGGACAAGCTGACCGTGCGCGGCTGGTCGTCGCCGGCGCCGGCCGCGTGGACGCCGGTGCAGCCGGCCAGCGCCATGCGCGCGGCGCAGTTCATCCTGCCGGGCGGCACCGGCAAGGCCGACGATGACGGCGAGATGGTGGTGTACTTCTTCCCGGCCGGCGACGGCGGTTCGCAGGACGCCAACATCCAGCGCTGGACCGCCGAGGTCACCGATGCGGCCGGCAAGCCGGTCAAGCCCGCTGTCACCACCAGCAAGACCGGCATGACCAAGGTGACGCTGGTGACGCTGCAGGGCGCCTACACGCGCGGCGCCAACATGCTGCCGGACGCCAAGCGCAAGACCGGCCAGACGCTGATGGTGGCGATGGTCGAGACCACCATGGGCCGCATCACCTTGCAAGCTTACGGCCCGAGCAAAACCGTGGCCGCGCACCGCGACAGTTTCATCAAGCTGGCCAACGGTTTCGTGCCGGGCTGATTGTTACGGCTTGATCCGCAGCGTGCGCGCCACCAGCGCCGCATTCTGCGGACTGTCCCATTCCTTGCTGCCATAGTGCCGCGCCAGGATGCGGCCGTTGGCGTCCACCAGCAGCGTCAGCGGAATGCGGTCGGCGCCCAGCATGGTTTCCAGTTGCAGTTCGTGGTCGAGGTAATTCGGGAAGCTGACGCGCGCGCCTTTGAGGAAGGCGCTGGCGTCGTTGCGGTAGTCGTCGGTGGAGATGCCGATCACGTTGAACTGGCCGGCATAGCGGCGCGCCAGCCGGTCCACCGACGCCATCTCGGCGCGGCAGGGACCGCACCAGCTGGCCCAGACGTTGATCAGCAGCGGCTTGCCGCGGAAGGAGGACAGCTTGCGCGCCGGGCCGCCCAGTGGGTCGAGCGCGGCTTGACGGAGCGGGGCGCCGACCTCGACAAAGTCGGCCGCGCTGGCGCTGCCCAGGGCCAGCGCCAGCAGGAGGAACAGGGTTTTCATGGAGCGCAAGTATAGAGACCTTGGGCCCCTGCAAACCTTGACTTACATCAATTCCACCTCGATCAGCGCATCGTTCGAATAGTGCTTGTCGCCGATGGGGGCGGTGTACGATTTACCGTCCTTGCCGACCTTGAGCGGCACCCGCAGGTCGCCGTCCACCAGCGTGGCGCCGGCGATTGCCACGTCGCTCTTCACGCCCATCTTGAAGTCCTTGTAACCACACCAGTCGGTGCTGAGCGTCAGCGTGTTGATCATGGCGCGTACCAGGAAGGGGATGTAGTTTTTCCCCACCGCCACCAGCACACGGCATTCCAGCCGGATGTCGCCCAGCCGCCGCATGCCTTCCGGCACGCCGGGGCTGCGCACCAGCGGCATGAAGCCGTAGTTGCTCTTTTTCTTGTTGAGCACGACGTCGGCGTTTTCATCTTCCGCCTGCTCGTTACGCGGCAGCAAAAAGCTGTGTTCGGCGTCCAGCGGCAGCGCGATGTCGGTCTGGTTGCCGGACAGCCGCACGGCCAGTTCGTTCAACGCGTCGGCCGGCGCCTTGTCGCGCCGCGTCATGCGGAAGCGGACTTCGGTGGCCTTGGGCGCCAGCTCGTGGTAGTCGTCGAAGGCGTCCAGCCCGGACAGCATGTAACGGTACGGCTGCAGCTCCGGGCTGCGGGTGCCGTTGACAATGACCATCGGGCCTGGATCGTCGTCCGGTTCGGCCGCCATTGCCGGCTGCCACCACATCGACAGCAGCAACAGCAACATCGGCAGCGCGCGCAGCTTAGACTTCTTCACGGCGACGGCGCATATAGACTGCAACGGCGATCATTGCCACACCGGCCACGACGCCGATCCACACGCTCGGTCCGGCCAAGGTCTCCCACGAGCCGCTGAAGATGGCGTCCGGCAGCGGCGGCCCGTTGCCTTCGTGCGACAGGGTAACGGTGTCGCGGCTGAAGGCGAACCACGAGCCCGGCACCACGCCCAGCAGGATGCGGTTGGTGATGTGACTGGCGAACCAGGCGGCGTCGATGCCGAAGTGCAGCGCCCGCTGCGCCCACACCAGCAGCAGCGTGGTGATCACCGGCGTACCGACCGCCCACAGGAACACCTTGGAACGCGCCATGCTCGACACCATCAGCAGCCAGCCCACCGTCGGCAGCGCCCACAGCACGTACACCGGCAGCAGGCCCACCAGCCGCAGCGGCGCCAGGTAGAACTCCGGCGTGCCCAGCACGGCGCCGAACAGGTTGGTGCCGTGGTTCAGCAGGATGGCGCAGGTGACCAGCAGCACCAGCAGGCCCAGCACAATGGTGATGCCCATGGTGATCAGCGGCGCCACCACCATCGCCAGCAGCACCTTGGACAGCACGGTGGTGGCGTCCGACACCGGCAGCGATTTCCAGAACAGCAGGCTGCGGTCGCGGCGCTCGTCGTGCAGCGCGCCGAGGCAGTAGAAGAACACCAGCAGGCCCAGCACCATCAGCACCGGCATGCCCGCGCCCAGGTAGGCCTGCGCCAGCGTGTCGGCGATGCGCGCGCGCACCGTGCCTTCGATGCTGATGGTGCCGATGGCCTGGCCTTCGATAAAGATGCTGTCCATCTTGCCGAGGAACAGGGCGCTCAGGGCCAGCAGGGCGATGGCGGCGGCGATCACCACCGGGGTCCACACCAGCATGCCCTTGTTTTCCCACATCTCGCGCTTGATCAGCCATTTCATGGTTTTCATGCGTAACTTCCTTTCATGGTCGCAACGAACAGGTCGGCCACGCTGGGCGTGCGCAGTTCGCCGAAATTGGCCAGTTGGCCCCGCTGGACACCGTCAAACAGCATCACCGGCTTGCCGAACACGGTGCGCTGGCTGACCGGCTGCAAGGCGTTGGCGGCGGCGACGAACTGCGGCTCGACCATCACCTCGGTGAAGCGTTCGCCCACCTCGTCCATGCTGGCGGCCAGCGCGATCCTGCCGTTTTCAATGAACAGCAGGTCGGTGAGGATGTGCTCGACTTCCTCGATCTGGTGGGTGGTGATCAGGATGGTCTTGTTCTCGTCGAAGTAGTCTTCCAGCAGGTTCTGGTAGAACTGCTTGCGGTACAGGATGTCCAGGCCCAGCGTCGGCTCGTCCAGCACCAGCAGCTTGGCGTCGATCGCCATCACCAGCGCCAGGTGCAGCTGCACCACCATGCCCTTGGACATGGCCTTGACCTTCATGTCCGGCGTCAGCTTGGTGTTGGCGATGTACTGCTCGGCCTTGGCGCGGTTGAAGCGCGGATGCACGCCTTCGACAAAGGCGATGGCGTCCTTGACCTTGAGCCAGCGCGGCAGGATGGCCACGTCGGCGATGAAGCAGACCTCGTTCATCAGCGCCTCGCGCTGGGTGCGCGGGTCCATGCCCAGTACTGACAGCTCGCCCTGGAACTGCGTCAGGCCGAGGATGGCCTTGAGCGTGGTGGTCTTGCCGGAACCGTTAGGGCCGATCAGGCCGACGATGCGGCCCGCCTCGACGCTGAAGGAGGCGCCGTCCAGCGCGGTCTGCTTGCCATATTGCTTGCGCAGGCCGCCGGCGGTGATGACGGCGCTCATGCCGCACCTCCCGGCGCCGCCTTCAGCAGCGCTTCCAGGTCCAGGCCCAGGCGGCGGATACGTTCCAGCATCACCGGCCAGTCTTCGCGCAGGAAGCGTTCGCGTTCGCTGGCCAACAGTTTGTCGCGGGCGCCATCAGTTACGTACATACCTAATCCTCTCCGTTTTTCCACCAGCGTTTCGTCCACCAGTTCCTGGTAGGCGCGCGATACCGTGATGGGATTGAGTTGATAATCGGCGGCGATCTGCCGCACCGAGGGCAGGGCGTCGCCCGGCTTGAGCAGGCCGTCGAGCATCATGCCGACCACCTTGTCCTTCAGCTGCCGATAGATCGGCGCATTGTCATTCCACATACATGTTTACCCCTTACGTGTGTTAATGAAGTGGTGTTGTAGTGAACTATAACACTAGAAATCAAAAAGGCAAGAAATGTTTACTTTTTGCCGACGCACGATTGAAACAAGTTCATTATTGATGGAATGCTATATAGTCTGAAGGTAACGTCAACTAACACACTAGGGGATTTATGAGTGCCAATAACATCGCGCAGCGCCTGAGCGCGCTGATCACGCAACACGAAAGCAGCATTCTGACGGCCTGGACTACTGAACTGGGCAGCAAAACCTTCCGCAGCGACGAAGCGTCGGTGCAGCGCCACACGCGCCAGTTCCTGGCCCTGCTGCCGGCGGCCATCGCCACCGGCGGCACCGACGACATCAACCACCGCAACTGGGACGAGGTGCGCAACCTGCTGAACGAGATTTCGGCCCAGCGCGCCAAGCAGGGGTCGACGCCGAACGAGACCGCGACCTTTGTGTTCTCGCTCAAGCAGCCGCTGTTCACCCTGCTGCGCACCGAACTGGCGGCGGAACCGGCGGTGCTGGCGGAAGTGTCGTGGGCGGTCAGCACCTTGCTCGACCAGCTGGGCCTGTACACGGTGGAAGTGTTCCAGAAGAGCCGCGACCAGATCATCGTGCGCCAGCAGCACGAGCTGATGGAGCTGTCGACCCCGGTCGTCAAGCTGTGGCAGGACATCCTGGCGCTGCCGCTGATCGGCACGCTGGACAGCGCGCGCAGCCAGGTGGTGATGGAAAGCCTGCTGGAAAAAGTGGTGGAAACCGGCGCCGCCATCGCCATCATCGACATCACCGGCGTGCCGACCGTCGACACCCTGGTGGCCCAGCACTTGATGAAAACCATCGCCGCCGCGCGCCTGATGGGCGCCGACTGCATCATTTCCGGCATCCGTCCGCAGATCGCCCAGACCATCGTCCACCTGGGCGTGAACCTGGAGGACGTGATCACCAAGGCTACCCTGGCCGACGCCTTTGTGGTGGCGCTGGACCGGGTTGGCGCCACCATCAGCCGCAAGGGTTGAACGCACGATGGAACGCATACCTATTCTGCGTATCGGCGACCTGCTGCTGGTGACCATCCAGGTCGACATGCATGACCGCCTGGCGCTGACGCTGCAGGACGACCTGACCGAACGGATCGTGCGCGACCGCGCCAAGGGCGTGCTGATCGACATTTCCGCGCTGGACCTGGTGGATTCGTTTATCGGCCGCATGATCAGCAACACCGCCGCCATGGCGCGCGTGCTCGACGCCCAGACGGTGCTGGTCGGCATGCAGCCGGCGGTGGCGATCACGCTGGTGGAACTGGGCTTGACCTTGCCCGGCGTGAAAACCGCGCTGAATGTCGAGAAAGGCATGAAGCTGCTAGGGAAGAGCTACGAGTGATGAACACCGCAACCGTGGATGTCAGCCGCTACCGCTCGCCCTTGGTGAACAGCTATGTTGACCGCGCTGACCTGCATCAAGTTTTGCCGCTGGAGACCGACGAACACGTGGTGGCCGTGCGCAAGGCGGTACGCGAGCACGCCATCGACATGAAGCTGAGCCTGGTCGACCAGACCAAGCTGGTGACCGCCGCCAGCGAGCTGGCGCGCAACACCATCAAGTACGGCGGTGGCGGCGTGGTGGTGCTGGAACGGCTGCGCGACGGCCTGCGCAAAGGATTGCGGCTGGTGTTTGCCGATACCGGTCCTGGTATCGAGGATATCGAGCTGGCCTTGCGCGATGGTTACACCAGCGGTGGCGGGCTGGGACTGGGACTGGGCGGCACCAAGCGCCTGGTCGACGAATTCAATATAGATTCACGCCCCGGCGAGGGCGCAGCGGTAGCGATTATTAAATGGAAAATCTAAGCAGTTCGCTCGACCCCGCCGCATGGATCAGCATCAGCCATGCGAGCGACGTCGGCGCCGCCCGCCGCAGCGGCCAACTGCTGGCAACGCAGCTGGAGATGGATGAGACGCGCAGCGGCCAGCTGGCGCTCATCATCACCGAAGCCGCCACCAACATCCTCAAGCACGCCGGCGAGGGGCGCCTGCTGGCGTCCATCGTCAACCATGCGGGCCAGGCCTGCATCGAGGTGCTGGCCATCGACGACGGCCCGGGCATCGGCAACCTGCCGCAGGCGATGACCGACGGCGTGTCGAGCGCCGGCACCGCCGGCACCGGGCTGGGTGCGATCCGCCGCCTGGCCGACCAGTTCGACGTGTACGCGCCGTCCGGCAAAGGCACGGTGCTGTTCGCGCGCCTGTGGCGCACGGCGCCGCCGGCCAAACTGGAAGAATTTGCAAGTGGCGGCGTCTGCCTGCCGCTGGCCGGCGAAACCGAGAGCGGCGACGCCTGGGCGGTGGCGCGGCAGGCGGGCCGCGTCACGCTGATGCTGGCCGATGGCCTGGGCCACGGTGCGCAAGCCGCCAAGGCCGCCGCTGCCGCGCTGGAGACCTTGTCGTTGATGCCGGCTGCCGGCCCGCAGCGCCTGATCGCTTCCTGCCACGAGGCGCTGCGGCCGACGCGCGGCGCGGCGCTGGCGATCGCCACGCTCGACCCTGCGCAGCAGCAGTTGACGTTTGCCGGCATCGGCAACGTCAGCGCCAGCGTGTATGCGGATGGCGCGCGGCGCCACCTGATGTCGCACAACGGCATCGTCGGCCACAATATGCGTACGGTGCAGGAGCTGACATTTGCGTGCCCGGCCGGTGCGCTGGCGATCCTGGCCAGCGACGGCATCACCACCCAGTGGGACCTGGTCAACTATCCGGGGCTGGAGGCGCGCGCGCCGGCGATTATCGCGGCCGTGCTGCTGCGTGACCACAGTCGTGGCCGCGACGACGCCAGTGTGCTGGTGGCGGTCATGCCGGGGAGCGCATGATGCCCTTCGTCCGCATCCTGCAGGTCGGCATCGACAGCGCACCGGATGTGGTGGCGGTGCGCCAGCGCGCGCGCCAGATCGCCGGCATGCTGAATTTCGGCGTGCAGGACCAGGTGCGCATCGCCACGGCTGTCTCGGAAGTGGCGCGCTGCGCCTATGGCCGCTTGTCCGGCGGGCGGGCGACGTTTGCCATCAACGCCCAGCATAAGCCGCCCCAGCTGCGGGTGATCGTCAGCGCCGAAGGCGCGGCGCGGCAGCCGGCCAGCATCGAGATCGAGACCGTGCCGCCGCAGCTGGATGTTGCGCTGGTGACGGCGCAGCGCCTGATGGACGATTGCAGCATCGTCAGCGCCTCGGCCAGTTCGCTCAACGTGGTGATGAACAAGACGCTGCCGCCGATGTCGGAAGTGCAGGCGCGGGAACTGAGCACGCAGATCGGCGCGCGGCTGGCCGCCATGCCGGTGCAGAGCACCTATACCGAGATCGAGCAGCAGAACCGCGAGCTGGCGCAGGCGCTGGCCGAGCTGCGCGAACGCCAGGATGACCTGCTGGCGCTGACGCGCGAACTGGAAGACACCAACCGCGGCGTGGTGGCGCTGTACGCCGAGATCGAGGAAAAAGCCGAGCGGCTGCGCAAGGCTGACGAAATGAAATCGCGCTTCCTGTCCAACACCAGCCACGAGCTGCGCACGCCGCTCAGTTCCATCCGCGCGCTGACCCAGCTGCTGCTGGACCGCATGGACGGCCCGCTGACCCCGGAGCAGGAACGCCAGGTGGCCTTCATCGCCAGTGCCGCCGGCGACCTGTCGGAGCTGGTCAACGATTTGCTCGACCTGGCCAAGATCGAGGCCGGCAAGGTCGAGGTGACCATGGCGCCGATCAGCATCGGCGAGATGTTCAGCGCGCTGAAAGGTATGCTGCGGCCGCTGACGCGCCATTCGACGGTGGAACTGGTGTTTGTCGAGCCGGCGCCGACCACGCTGGTGTCGGACGAGGGCAAGGTGACGCAGATCCTGCGCAACTTCATCTCCAACGCGCTCAAGTTCACCGAGCAGGGCCAGGTGGTGGTGGAACTGGTGGACGAGGCCGAGGGCCGCATCACGCTGGCCGTGACTGACAGCGGCATCGGCATCAGCCCGGAAAACCAGCAATTGATTTTTGAAGAGTTCAGCCAGATCGAGCACCCGCTGCAGCGCCGCGCCAAAGGCACCGGGCTGGGACTGCCCCTGTGCCGCAAGCTGGCCACGCTGCTGGGCGGCGAAGTCGAGGTGCATAGCGCCGAAGGCCAGGGTTCGACGTTCTATCTGCGGCTTCCCGCCGTCCCCCATGAATAAGGATACCGTCATGGATAACAGTTCCATCCTGATCCTCAACGTCGACGACAACGACGGCGCCCGCTACGTCAAGACGCGCATCCTGCAAAGCGCCGGTTTTGCCGTGATCGAGGCCGCCAACGGCACCGATGCGCTGGAGATGGCGCGCAAGCAGGCGCCGGCGCTGGTGCTGCTGGACGTCAAGCTGCCCGACATCAGCGGCATCGAGGTGTGCCGCCGCATCAAGGCCGACGTGGCCACCTGCACCGTGCTGGTGTTGCAGACCTCGGCCGCGCTGATCGGCCGCGACGACAAGATTCGCGGCCTGGACGGCGGCGCCGACAACTATCTGGCCGCGCCGATCGAAGCCGATGAGCTGATTGCCAACGTCAATGCGCTGCTGCGCCTGCAACGTACCCAGATGGACCTGCGCAACAGCGAGGAACGCTTCCGCCAGCTGACCGAAAATATCGAGGACGTGTTCTGGATGTTCGGCGTGGCCGACCACCAGCTGCTGTACGCCAGCCCGGCCTACGAGCGTCTGTTCGGTCGCACGCTGGCGCAGTTGCAGCAGACGCCGGACGACTGGCTGGCCGCCGTGCACACCGAAGACCGCGCGCTGGTGCAGGCCGACTGGCAAGACTTTTCGAACAGCGGCCATTACGACCAGGAGTTCCGGCTGGGACAGGAGCACGCCATCCGCTGGGTGCGCGACCGCGCCTTCCTGGTGCGCGACGACCAGCAGCGGCCGTACCGCATCGCCCGCATCACCAGCGATATCAGCGAGCGCAAGAACATGGAAGGCCTGCTGCGCCAGGCCGACGAGCACAAGGATGACTTCCTGGCAACGCTGGCGCACGAGCTGCGCAATCCGCTGAGTCCGATCCGCAGCGCCGTCACGCTGATGAACACGGTGCCGGCGACGCAGCCGGAGGTGCACCAGCGCGCGCGCGACGTGATCCTGCGCCAGGTCGACCATCTGACGCACCTGGTGGACGACCTGCTGGACGTGGCGCGCATTTCGCAAGGCAAGCTGACCTTGCGCCAGCAGGATGTGGAGCTGCATGCGGTGGTCGATCCCGCCATCGAGACCGTGAAGGCGCTGTTCGAGGCGCGCGGTCACGTGCTGACGGTGGACCTGCCGCCGCAGCCGGTGTGGCTGCATGGCGATCCGGTGCGGCTGTCGCAGATCATCGGCAACCTGCTGCACAACGCCGCCAAGTTCACCGACCCCGGCGGGCGGATTTCGGTCAGCGCCACGCTGCCGCAGCCGGACCGCATCCGCATCGCGGTGACCGACAACGGCATCGGCATCACCTCATACAACCTGGCGCGGATTTTCGACATGTTCGCGCAGGGCGCCTCGACGCGCGACCGCGTGCACGACGGGCTGGGCATTGGCCTGTCGCTGGTGTCCAAGCTGGTGGAAATGCATGGCGGCACGGTGCAGGTGCGCAGCGACGGTATCGGCCAGGGCAGCACCTTCACGATCGAGCTGCCGTTACAGCAGCCGGCGGTGGTGACGCCGGTGGTGGCGGAGGCGGCGCCGGAGCTGGGCGCGCAGCGCCTGCTGCTGGTCGACGACAATATCGATTCGGTCGGCGTCATGGCCGAGCTGCTGACGCTGATGGGACACGAGGTGCATACCGCCCACAACGCCGAGGATGCGCTGGCGCTGGCGCGCGCGCAACTGCCGCAAACCATCGTGCTGGACCTGGGCCTGCCGGGCACCGACGGTTACGCGCTGGCGCGCATGCTGCGCGCCGAGCCGGCGTTTGCGCACACGCGGCTGATCGCCCACACCGGCTACGGATCGGACCAGGACCGCGAGCGCACCCGCGCTGCCGGTTTCGACTTCCACCTGGTCAAGCCGGCCAACTTCGACGACCTGGAGCAGGCGCTGCGTCCCGTGGCGTGACGTCAGCCCGCGCCTTGCAGCCGTTTCAGCTGCAAGGCGTTGAGGATGGCAGCGCCGGAGGCGGTGTTGTCGAAGATGCACCAGCCGTTGCGCTCCTTCAGCCAGGCCGCCACGCCGGCCAGATAACTTTCATCGTAGGACGAGTAGTACATGCGTGGGCTGCCGTGCAGGCGCACGTAGGCGTCGTCCGTGGTCGCCACGTATGGCCCCGGCTGGCCGGCCGGCGGGTCGGCGATCACGCGCGTGACGCGGTGGCGTTGCAGCAGGGCGCTGGCGTCGTCGCCGAACCAGCTGCCATGGCGCGCCTCGCAGGCCAGCATGCAGTCGAAACGGCCGCGCAGCCGCTGCAGGAAATCATCCGCCACCGCCATATCCAGCGCCAGGCTGGGCGGCAACTGCACCAGCACGCAGCCGAGCTTGCTGCCCAGCGTGCCCGCTTCGGCGGCGAACTGGTCGAGCAGGGCGGCGATATCCTTGAGGCGCCGCTCGTGCGTGATGGTTTTCGGCAGCTTGATCGAGAAACGAAAATCGTCCGGCACGCTGCCGGCCCAGCGCGCATAGGTCTGCGGCTGGTGCGGGCGGTAGAAGGAGGAGTTGATTTCCACCGCGTTGAGCACGGCGGCATAGCGCTCCAGATGGCTGCCTGCGCCGTCAAAAGAAGGCGCGGCTTCGCGGCTGATGCTCCAACCGGCACAACCCAATCGCGTCAGAGTCATATAATGCGCAGGTTCCGTATTTTTGAAGGATGTTGCAATGGATCTTAAACGCTACGCCAAAATCGCCGCGCCACTGTTGCTGGCCGGCCTGGTGGCCGCCTGCGCCAGCCTGATCGGCCCGCGCGAAGTGGTGCTGCCGCAGGAACGCCTGCAAGCCAGCCTGGACCGCAAGTTTCCCATGCACCAGCGCGCGCTGGGCGTGTTCGAGGTGGAGCTGAGCCATCCACGGCTGGCGGTGATGCCGGAGAACGACCGCGTGGCGCTCACCGTGGACCTGGGCGTGACGCCGCTGCTGGCGCGCCAGTCCTGGCACGGCAGCATGCTGGTGTCCGGCCGCATGCGGGTGGACAGCGTGAACAACGCCATTTACATCGCCGATGCCCATGTCGACCGTTTCATCGTCGACAACATGGACGAGGGCAAGCAGGCGCAACTGGCCAGCGTGGCCAATCTGCTCAGCGACAAGCTGATCCGCGACGTGCCGCTGCACACCTTCCGCCCGGAAGAGCTGCGCTACGCCGGCGTGCAATTCGTGCTGACCAGCATCGACACCCGTCCCGGCGGCCTGGTGGCCAA
The DNA here is from genome assembly GCF_009674565.1 of Duganella aquatilis. Taxonomy (GTDB): domain Bacteria; phylum Pseudomonadota; class Gammaproteobacteria; order Burkholderiales; family Burkholderiaceae_D; genus Rugamonas; species Rugamonas aquatilis. Next base: position 201,568 of record NZ_WKJL01000007.1, on the reverse strand, counting down.
GTTGCAGCCCGCGCAGTAGCAATTTCGCGCCGGCCGGCTGCATTTCGCGCCGCGCCGGCGCATTTCGTCGCATGGCAATCCGTCGCGCCCGGGCCGGGCGCATAGTGGCTACATCGCAGTTCAACACCACCACTTAACGGAGCACGCCATGATCCAGCAAATCGTTTCCCATACCCCTCTCTACGTCTGGGCCCTGTTGGCCTTCCTGCTGTACCGCGGCTGGCTGGCCAGCAAGGACCGCGAAACCACGCTGCAAAAAGTGGCGCTGATTCCGATGGTGATGGTGGGGCTGGCGCTGTCCGGCATGAACACCAGCGGCGCGCTGGGCGAGGGCGTGTGGGTGGTGTGGGCGCTGGGCGCGGCGGCTTCGGCGGCGGCGATCTGGATGCTGTCGACCAGCGAAGTGGTGGTCGACCGCGCCGCCGGCACCGTCTGCCAGCGCGGCAGCTGGATGCCGCTGGGCCTGATGGTTGGCATTTTTGTCACGAAATACTCGGTGGCGGTGGTGTCGGCCATGCATCCTGAACTGGCGCAGAGCCTGCCTTTTGCGACGGCCGTCACCCTGCTGTTCGGCGTGTTCAACGGCCTGTTCATCGGCCGCCTGGCCCGCTACGTCGCTGCCTGGCTGCGCCAGCCGACGCCGGTCGCCGCCTTGTGATGCGGGACCATAGCTTCTACAATCTGTTCCATTGTTTAATTGTAGAGGCAAGTCATGACGATTTTCGGTATCGGATTGCATGTGCTGGTGGCGATTTTCTTCGCCATCCACGCCATCCGCAGCGGTCAGCAGTTGTACTGGGTGGTGATTCTGTTCCTGTTTCCCGGCCTGGGCAGCATTGTGTATTTCTTCGCGATCTACCTGCCTAATTCGACATTGCAGCAGGGCGCGCGCAAGGCGGTGAACGTGGCGGCCAGGACGCTGGACCCGGGCCGCGAACTGCGCGAGGCGCGCGACGCCTACGAATTCACGCCGACCGCGCAAAACCAGATGCGTCTGGCCAGCGCCTTACTGGAAGCCGGTAACGCCGAGGAAGCGGCTGTCACCTACGAAGCGTGTTTGCAGGGGCCGTTCTCGGGCGATCTGGAAATCCGCCTCGGCGCGGCGCGGGCGACGCTGGCCAGCGGCCGGGCGGCAGCGGCGGTGGCGCACTTGCAGACCATTCGCGGCAGCGATGATAAATTCCGTCCCGAGCAGGTGTCGTTGTTGCTGGCGCAGGCGCTGGCGGCGGCGGGACGCCAGGATGAGGCGCGGACCGAGTTTGAGTTGGCGTTGAGCCGGTATAACAGCTTTACGGTGCAGGCCGAGTTTGCGATTTGGGCGGCCGGGGTTGGGGATGCGGAGCGGGCCAATCAGCTGTATGCGGAATTGCAGCGGACCATGGAGCGCTGGGCGCGCCATACGCGCGATTTGAACCAGCAGCTGGTGCGCCGCCTGAACACGGCGATGTCCTCGATGAATCGTTAGTACCCCCAAACGAAAGGGTCTGACCCCGTACGGGGTCAGACCCTGGCCGCAGCGGTGTGCGGGGTGCGCAGGTGCCGCGAGCTGTTACTGCACCACCGCGCCACTCAAATCATGGCGCGTAATAGCACCCTGCGCGTCTATGGCGATCCAGCCCCCACGGGGTGGGGTTGCATCCGCCTCCCAATCCGGCAGCACGTAGCGCCGTTTGTCGCCGATGTGGTGCAGGGCCGGACGATGCGTATGGCCATGAATCATGACATCAGCACCAGTCTCGGCAAACACCTCGGCAATCGCCTCGGGGGTGACGTCCATAATCTCGTAAGATTTGCCGCTTTGCTCCTTGCGGCTGTCGGCGCGCAGGCCGGCCACGATGGCCTTGCGCTGCGCCAGCGGCATGGCGGTGAATTGCGCCTGCCACGCGGGCTGCCGCACCATGGCGCGGAATTCCATGTATTTGATATCTTGTGTGCACTGGGCGTCGCCGTGCAGCACCACCACGCGCTGGCCGCCGATCTCGGCGATCCAGGTCTCGGGCAGCAGGGTCAGGTTGGCCGCTTCCGCAAAGCGGGCGCCGACCAGGAAATCGCGGTTGCCGGCGACCCAGTAGACCGCCACGCCGGCGTCGCTGACGGCGCGTAGCGCCGCGACCACCTGCGTGTGGAAGGGATCGGCGATGTCGTCATCGCCGGCCCAATACTCGAACAGGTCGCCGAGCAGGTACAGTTGCTGCGCGTGCCGCGCATGCCGCTCCAGAAAGTCGAAAAACGCCGCACTGGTCGCGGGATGCGCAGGCTGCAAATGCAGATCGGAAATGAACAGCGCGCAGACTTCAGACATCGCTTAGGCTGCCAGTTCGATGCTTTCGATGATCACGTCTTCTGCCGGCACGTCAGCGAACATGCCGCTGCGGGTGGTTTTGACTTTCTTGATCGCGTCCACAACCTCGGTGCCTTCCACCACTTTGCCGAACACGGCGTAGCCCCAGCCGTCCTGGCCTGGGTAGTCCAGGAAGGAGTTGTTTTTCACGTTGATGAAGAACTGAGCCGAAGCCGAGTGCGGCGCCGAGGTGCGGGCCATCGCCAGGGTGTAGGTGTCGTTTTTCAGGCCGTTCTTGGCTTCGTTTTCCACGGTGGTGTCGGCCGCTTTTTGCTTCATGCCTGGCTCGAAACCGCCGCCCTGGATCATGAAACCGTCGATGACGCGGTGGAAAATGGTGTTGTTGTAGTGGCCGGCTTCCATGTAGGCCAGGAAGTTGGCGACCGATTTCGGCGCTTTTTCCGCGTCCAGTTCAGCGGTCATGGTGCCCAGGTTGGTTTTGATGATTACTTTGGTCATTTTATTTGTCCTGAATAGGTTAAAAAATCCGGCAAGGCCGCTATTTTACTGTTTTGGCTGGATTGGTGTCTTCAAAATCGTCGCGGACTTCACCGTTACCGGCACCACCGGCAGGTTCTGGAACATGCCCTTGTCATCCACCAGCACCGCCTTGATCTTGTCGACGGTCTCCTGGCCCTTGATGACTTTGCCGAACACGGCATAGCCGCCGCTGCCGTCCGGACCCGGCGCGTCCAGCCCCGCGTTGTCCTCGACGTTGATGAACCACTGCGAGGTGGCCGAGTTCGGATCGCCCATGCGCGCCATGGCCAGCGAGTACTTGACGTTGTGCAGGCCGTTGTTGGCTTCCAGCGGGATAGGCTTGTTGGTCGGCTTGCCCTTGAGCTTTTCGTCGTAGCCGCCGCCCTGGATCATGAAGCCGTCGATCACACGGTGGAAGATGGTGTTCTTGTAATAGCCGGATTTCACGTAGGCCAGGAAGTTGTCGACTGATTTGGGCGCCTTGTCGTGGTCCAGTTCCAGCACGATATCGCCCATGGTGGTCTTCAGCTCCACTTGCGGCGCGGCGGCCAGGACGGCGCCGGACAGGGTCAGGCCGGCGAGGGCGGTCATCAGTTTTTTGTACATCGGTCTTCCTCTGGTTGATGTTGAATAGGCAAAATCCCGTTGCAGATGCGGCCTATGCTGTTTTTATCAATGCTATACTTGTTCCATTCTACCCCTTAGAAGGTGGAAACAAGAACATTCCCGAGGTTCCCCCAGGCACACGATGACGACTGGTGCGCGCTGTTTCAGATGACGCGCCGGGCCATTGTATTGTCTGAGGCACCCAGTAAAACGCATGAGTCCGATGAGCAATTTAAAGATTTACAACACGCTGGCGCGTGACAAGCAGACCTTCGTACCTATCGAGCCGGGCAAAGTCCGCATGTATGTCTGCGGCATGACCATCTACGACTACTGCCACATCGGCCACGCCCGCATGATGATGGCGTTCGACGTCATGTACCGCTGGCTGATGGCATCCGGCTACGAAGTGACCTACGCGCGCAACATCACGGACATCGACGACAAGATCATCAAGCGCGCGGTGGAAAATGGCGAGACCATCTCGCAGCTGACCGGCCGCTTCACGCGTTACATGGACGAAGACACCACGGCGCTGGGCATCCTGCCGCCGACGCTGGTGCCGCGCGCCACCGAATACGTGCCGCAGATGCTGGCGCTGATCGAAACGCTGGAAGCGAAAGACCTGGCCTATCAGGGCGAGGACGGCGACGTCAACTACGCGGTGCGCAACTTCCCGCAATACGGCCGCCTGTCGGGCAAGTCGCTGGACGACCTGCGCGCCGGCGAGCGCGTCGACGTCAACACCGGCAAGCGCGATCCGCTCGATTTCGTGCTGTGGAAGGCGTCCAAGGAGTCCGAGCCGGAAGAGGTGAAGTGGGATTCCAAGTGGGGCAAGGGCCGTCCGGGCTGGCACATCGAGTGCTCGGCCATGTGCTCGGCGCTGCTGGGCGAACATTTCGACATCCACGGCGGCGGCGCGGACCTGCAGTTCCCGCACCACGAGAACGAAATCGCGCAGTCGGAAGGCGCGTTCGGCCGCAAGATGGTCAACTACTGGGTGCACAACGGTTTCGTGCGCGTGGATAACGAGAAAATGTCCAAATCGCTGGGCAATTTCTTCACCATCCGCGACGTGCTGAAGAAATACGATGCGGAAGTGATACGCTTCTTCATCCTGCGCGCCCACTACCGCAGTCCGCTGAACTATTCGGACGCCCACCTGGACGACGCCCGCGTCGCGCTGACCCGCCTGTACACGGCGCTGGACGGCGTGGACGGCGACGGCGCCGCGCTGGACTGGAGCGAGGCGCATGCCGTCCGCTTCGCCGAGGCGATGGACGACGACTTCAACACGCCGCTGGCGCTGGCCGTGCTGTTCGACCTCGTGAGCGAGCTGAACAAATCTAAATCGCCGCTGCTGGCGCGCCAGTTGAAAGGCCTGGCGGACGTGATCGGCCTGCTGGCCCGCACGCCGCAGCAGTTCCTGCAGGCGGCCGTGGGCGGCGAGGGCGGCGATGACGCCGGCATCGTCGACGCCATCGCGCGCCGCGCGGAAGCCAAGAAGGCGCGCAATTTCGCCGAATCGGACAAGATCCGCGCCGAACTGCTGGCCCAGGGCGTGATCCTTGAAGACAAGCCTGACGGCACCACCAACTGGCGCCGCGCATAATATGGTCAACGCCAAGGACAACGAGGGCGCAGGCAGCCCGGTATCGGCCGTGCCGCCGTATTGGGAGCAGGCCAAGATCGAGCTCATGAAGCGGGACCGCATCATGAACAAGCTCATCCCGCAATTTGGCGACCTGCACCTGGTCGGCCATCACGACCCGTTTACCACCTTGGCGCGCTCCATCGTCGGCCAGCAGGTGACCGCCAAGGTGGCCGATGTCGCCTGGAAGAAATTGCTGGTGATCAGCCCGAAATGCACGCCGGCGCAAATCATCAAGGCCGGCGCCGAGCAGCTGAGCGCCTGCGGCCTGTCCAAGCGCAAGACCGAATACATCCTCGACCTGGCCGACCACTTCAAGAACAAGCGCGTGCATACGGCCCAGTGGGACCAGATGGACGACGAGGCGGTGATCGCCGAGCTGGTGCAGATCCGCGGCATCGGCCGCTGGACAGCCGAGATGTTCCTGATATTTAATCTGCTGCGGCCCAACGTTTTGCCGCTGGACGACCCCGGTCTGATCCAGGGCATCAGCCAGAATTACTTCTCCGGCGAGCCGGTGTCGCGCAGCGATGCGCGCGAGGTTTCCGCCAATTGGGAGCCTTACCGGACGGTAGCCACCTGGTACTTATGGCGTAGTTTGGATCCGGTTGCTGTAGAATAGATACTCTAATCGCTGCGCGAGGCCTTTTTGTGTCCGTCACAAGGAGCCAACTGAGCCGCAGCCGAGAATAAACACGGAGGTACAATGACCAAAACGACTTTCCTCAATTTTGAGCAACCGATTGCTGAACTCGACGGCAAGATCGAAGAATTGCGCTTCGTCCAGGACGATTCGGCAGTCGATATCTCTGAGGAGATCGACCGTCTGGCCAAAAAGAGCCAGCAACTGACCAAGGACATCTACGCCAAGCTGACGCCATGGCAGGTCTCGCAGATCGCGCGTCACCCGCAACGTCCATACACCATGGACTACGTGAACGAAATCTTCACCGACTTCCACGAACTGCACGGCGACCGCACCTACGCGGACGACCTGTCGGTGGTCGGCGGCCTGGCGCGCTTCAACGGCCAGGCTTGCATGGTCATCGGCCACCAGAAGGGCCGCGACACCAAGGAGCGCGCCATGCGCAACTTCGGCATGCCGAAGCCGGAAGGCTACCGCAAGGCCATGCGCCTGATGAAGCTGGCCGAGAAGTTCGGCATCCCGGTATTCACCTTCGTCGACACGCCGGGCGCCTTCCCGGGCATTGACGCGGAAGAGCGCGGCCAGTCGGAAGCGATCGGCCACAACCTGTACGTGATGGCGGAACTGAAAGTGCCGCTGATCGCCACCATCATCGGCGAAGGCGGCTCCGGCGGCGCGCTGGCGATTGCCGTGGCCGACCAGGTGCTGATGCTGCAATACGCGACCTACTCGGTGATCTCGCCGGAAGGCTGCGCCTCGATCCTGTGGAAGACCTCCGAGCGCGCCGCCGATGCGGCCGAAGCGCTGGGCCTGACCGCCCACCGCCTGAAGGCCATCGGCCTGATCGACAAGATCGTCAGCGAACCGCTGGGCGGCGCGCACCGCGATCCGAAACAGATGGCAACGCTGCTGAAACGCGCGCTGGCCGACTCGCTGCGCCAGTTCCACGGCATGAAAACCAAGGACCTGCTGGAAGCCCGTCACGAGAAGCTGATGAGCTACGGCAAGTTCAAGGAAACCACGCCGCAAGAGTAATTTCGCGCGACGTGGACACCGACCGGGGGCCTGTGCCCCCGGTTTGCATTTGGAGCAGACAGTGAAGCAGCAGAAGCCAACCCTTACCTCAACCTTTGAACAAGCTGTCGGCGCCGCGCGCGCCCAGGGCGCAACGGGCGAGGGCGCGGAGCCGCGCATCGCCGTGGCCCTGAGCGGCGGCCTGGACTCGTCGGCCCTGTTGCACCTGGCCTACGCCTACGCGCAGGCGCACGGCGTGGCGCTGTACGCCTTCCACGTCCACCACGGCCTCAGCCCCAACGCCGACGCCTGGCTGGCGCACTGCGAGCAAGCCTGCGCCGCGCTGGGCGTGCGCTTCGAAGCGCGCCGCATCCAGCTGCATGACCAGAAGAAGTCCGGCACCGAGGCGGCGGCCCGCAAAGCCCGCTACGCCGCGCTGGGGGCGCTGTGCCACGCACACCAGGTCAATCTGCTGCTGACCGCCCACCACCTGGACGACCAGGCCGAAACCGTGCTGCTGCAACTGCTGCGCGGCTCCGGCCCGGCCGGCCTGTCCGGCATGGACGCCGCCAACGCCGCGCCCGACCTGCTGAACAACGCCACGCTGGTGATGGCCCGTCCGCTGCTGCCGGCCTCGCGCAAGCAGCTGGAGGCCTATGTCGCGCAGCACAACATCAGTCACATCCACGACGAATCCAACGACGACCCGCGCTACGCCCGCAACGCCCTGCGCCGTACCGTGATGCCGGCGCTGGCAGCGCATTTCCCCGGCTTCCAGGAACGCTTCGCGCGCAGCGCCCAGCACGCGCAATCGGCCACCCGCCTGCTGACCGAATTGGCCGAGCAGGATCTGACCGCCGCGCTGGATGGCGATACCCTCGACATCGGCCAGCTGCGCACCTTGAGCCAGGACCGCAGCTACAATCTGCTGCGCCACTGGTTCGCCACGCGCGGCTACAGCATGCCGAGCACGGCCTGGCTGTCCGAGATGCTGACCCAGCTGTTGGAAGCCAAATACGACGCCCAGCTGCTGGTCACGCATCCCGACTGCCACGTGCGCCGCTACCGCGACCGCCTGCACCTGACGCCCAAGCTGGAAGAGCTGGAAGGCGAACGCGAAGGCCAGTTCGATGACAAGCCCGGCACTGATTTCGTCTGGGACGGCGAAGCCGAACTGGCGTTCCCGGCCTACGGCGGCGTGCTGCACTTCGAAACGGCCGAAGAAGGCTTCGATCCCGCCTGGCTGCGCAGCCAGCCGCTGCTGATCGAATTCCGCCGTGGCGGCGAGCGCCTGAAGCTGGCGCCGAACCGCTCCACGCGCCCGGTCAAATACCATTACCAGGCGCTCAACATCCCTGCCTGGGAGCGCGGCCGCCTGCCGGTGGTCAAAAATGCAAAAGATCTGCTGTTTGCCGCCGGCATCGGCATGGACTGCCAGCACGTCGGCTCGGGAGCGGGGCGGGTGCGCCTGCGCTGGCAAGCTGTCTAGACATTAACCCCCTATCTGCCGAATTTTGTATGTAGATATGTCTATTCAGTATGAGATTATGAGTTTTTTGACTTGTTATTTTGCACTGCGGCAGGTAGAGTTTAGGGTTCCATTTACCTTTATTTGAGCGGAAAACTCTCTGTTATGGCTTTAATCGTGCACAAATATGGCGGTACGTCGATGGGTTCGACGGACCGTATCAAGAACGTCGCGCGGCGCGTCGCCAAGTGGCATGACGCCGGGCACCGCATCGTGGTCGTGCCGTCGGCAATGTCGGGCGAAACCAACCGCCTGATCGCCCTGGCCAAGGAAATCCAGGCCCAGCCGGACCCGCGCGAACTGGACATGATCGCCTCGACCGGCGAGCAGGTCTCGGTCGGCCTGCTGTCGATGGCGCTGCTGGCGATTGGCAAGAAAGCCGTGTCCTACGCCGGCTGGCAAGTCGCGATTAAAACCGATTCCGCATTCACCAAGGCCCGCATCCAGTCGATCGACAACGAAAAGGTCAACCGCGACCTGGATGACGGCAAGATCGTCATCATCACCGGCTTCCAGGGCGTGGATGAGGGCGGCAACATCTCGACGCTGGGCCGTGGCGGCTCGGACACCTCGGCCGTGGCGATTGCCGCCGCCATGAAGGCCGACGAATGCCTGATCTTCACCGACGTCGACGGCGTCTACACCACCGACCCGCGCGTGGTGTCGGAAGCGCGCCGCCTGAAGGCGATCACGTTTGAAGAAATGCTGGAACTGGCGTCGCTGGGCTCGAAAGTGCTGCAGACCCGTTCGGTGGAATTCGCCGGCAACTACCGCGTGCCGACCCGCGTGCTGTCGTCGCTGACCGACCCGATGCTGGACCTGGAAGTGGAAGCCAACTCGGGCACCCTGATTTCGTTTGAGGAAGATAAAAACATGGAACAAGCAGTCATCTCCGGTATCGCCTTTAACCGCGATGAAGCCAAAATCACCGTGCTGGGCGTGCCGGACCGTCCGGGCGTGGCCTACCACATCCTGGGCCCGGTGGCCGACGCCAACATCGAAGTCGACATGATCATACAGAATCAGTCGGTCGACGGTAAAACCGATTTCACCTTCACCGTGTCGCGCAACGACTACGTGCGCGCGATCGACGTGCTGAACAGCACCAAGGAACAACTGGGCGCGGCCAGCATCACCGGCGACGCCAAGGTGTCGAAGATCTCGGTGGTGGGCGTGGGCATGCGTTCGCACGTGGGCGTGGCCTCGCAGATGTTCCGCACGCTGTCGGAAGAGGGCATCAACATCATGATGATCTCGACCTCGGAAATCAAAATCTCGGTGCTGATCGACGAGAAATACATGGAACTGGCCGTGCGCGCGCTGCACAAAGCGTTCGAGCTGGAAAAGGCATAATTTTCTCAAAAAACCGCCAAGTTGCCTTGACCAAACGGGTCGTGGTCTATACTATGACGGTCGTCTGCTCTAGCGCAGTTTGTTAGGGAAGACATAGTTGAGTAATCGACTAGGAGACGTGGCCGAGTGGCCGAAGGCACATCCCTGCTAAGGATGCATACGGCTTATACCTGTATCGTGGGTTCGAATCCCACCGTCTCCGCCAGAACAAACAAAAAAGCCTCCCCTGCGGGAGGCTTTTTTGTTTGTGCCGGACGGAGACGGTGCGCCAAGGCGGCCGGTTCGAAAGGCTGGGCCGTGCCGGCCCAGCCCTCTCCGAATCGCCCAACTGCTGGCGCTGTGCGCCAGCTCCGCGCGACGAGGGCGCGCGACGCCCGCGTCACCGCACAGCCAACCTTGACCAAACGCACACCACCCTATAATATTGCGCTCGTCTGATCTGCACATGCAGAAACGACATAGTTGAGCAATCGACTAGGAGACGTGGCCGAGTGGCCGAAGGCACATCCCTGCTAAGGATGCATACGGCTTATACCTGTATCGTGGGTTCGAATCCCACCGTCTCCGCCAGAACAAACAAAAAGCCTCCTCTGCGGGAGGCTTTTTGTTTTGCCCGCCTCTTAGCCTTCGAACAGGCGGCGTATGCCGTTCTGCAGATGTGACGCCATCGCTGTTTTGGCCTTGTCCGCGTCGCCCGCCGTAATGGCGGCGTCGATCGCCCGGTGTTCGCGGCGCACGTCGTCCAGCCGGGATGCCAAGGCGCGGCCGGAGAGTTCGCGCACTAGGCGGATGGCAAAGCGCGACTGGGCATTGATCGCGGCTAGCGTCAACGCAAAAAAGCGATTGCCGCTGGCGTTGGCAATTGCGGTGTGGAAGGCGATGTCTTCTTCGATGGCCGACTGGCCGGCGGCCACGGCTTTTTCCCATTGCAGCAGGCAGTGATGTACTGCCGCCACCTCGTCGGCCTGACAGCGGCGCGCGGCCTGGGCGGCGATCTCGCCTTCCAGGCTGCAGCGGAACTCCAGGAAGTTACGCACATCCGGAATGTTATGGAAGGCGCCGAACGGAATCACCGGTTGCGGTTCCGGCTTTTCGCTGACGTAGTTGCCCGAGCCCTTGCGCGAATAGACCCGGCCCTCGGTGCGCAACTGCACCAGCGCCTGGCGCACCACCGGGCGCGAGACGTTGAAGCGTTCCGCCAACGCATTTTCGCTGGGCAGCTTCGCGCCTGCGCTGAATCCCGGCGTGCCGAACAGAGCGCTCAGACCCTCATACACCTTGTCGCCCAAAAAACCTTCTGACATCGTTACGCTTCCCTCTGAAATCACTGGCGTGATCTTCTCATACTGCCTGCCTGATTCAAACCATTACGGAAAAGCTGTATGACAGCATTTAAAATAACTGACATTTTAATTGACAGCTTTTACAGCGTGGATGACCATAGCCTCAGTGAATAACCATCAACACGAGGTCTTATGTCTAGCATCACCGCACTGCGCACCACGCGCATCGCCGCCCGTCCCAACCTGATTTGGGTGGAAATTGAAACCGAGGACGGCCTGACCGGCCTGGGCGAAACTTTCCGCGGCTCCAGCGCGGTGGAGGCCATCCTGCACGACCAGGTCGCGCCCTGGCTGATCGGCCGCGACGCCCGCCAGATCGAGGCGGTGTCGCGCCACCTGAGCACCACCTACCTCGGTTTCAACAGCGCCAGCGCGGAGATCCGCGCCGCCAGCGCGGTCGACATTGCGTTGTGGGACCTGGCCGGCCAGCGCCAGGGCGTGCCGATCCACGTCGCGCTGGGCGGCGCGGTGCGGCCGTCGATCGAGGTCTACAACACTTGCGCCGGCTACGACTTCAACAGCACCGGCAGCGCGCGCCGCGACGCCAGCGGCAAGGAAGCCATGCAAGGCCCCTACGACGACCAGGTGGCCTTCATGCGCGACGCCGGCGAGCTGGCCGTCAGCCTGGTGGAAGAGGGCTATTCGGCGATGAAGATCTGGCCGTTCGACATCTACGCGCCGGCCAGTGCCGGCCAGCGCATCAACCTGCAGGATCTGAAGGCCGGGCTGGAGCCGTTCCGCAAGATCCGCGACGCCGTCGGCGACCGCATCGAAATCATGTGCGAGCTGCACAGCCTGTGGGGCAGCCATGCGGCGATCCGCATCTGCCGCGCGCTGGAGGACTACGGCGTGTTCTGGGCCGAGGACCCGATTTCCAAAATGGACGACAACGCCACGCTGGCCGACCTGCGCCGCCAGACCCGCACGCCGATCTGCGGCAGCGAGACGCTGGGCGGCGTGGTGCCGTTCCGCGACATGCTGGCCGCCGGCGCCGCCGACGTGGTGATGCTGGATCTGGTGTGGTGCGGCGGCCTGACGCAAGGCCGCAAGATCGCCGCGCTGGCCGAAGCCTACGCCAAGCCGCTGGCGCCGCACGACTGCACCGGTCCGGTGGCGCTGTGGGCGGGCCTGCACCTGGCGCTGCACTCGCCGTCGGCGATCTACCAGGAGGTGGTGCGCGCTTCGCTGTCGACCTGGTATCGCGAGCTGGTGACCGCGCTGCCGCAAATCGATCAAGGCAAGGCGCTGGCGCCGACCGCGCCGGGCCTGGGCGCCGCGCTGCATCCGCAGATGCGCACGCGTGACGACGCCACGGTGCGCGTCAGCGGCAAAGCCCGCAGCTAATAATTCACTACAACCGGAGACAATAATATGAATGCCCATCTCGCGTCCCAACTGGACGAGGCCGCGCCGCCGCCGTTCGCCGCCCGCCAGGCCAAGCCCACCCGCGTGCGCTATCTGATTCTGGCCATGCTGTTCCTGGCCACCACCATCAACTTCGCCGACCGCGCCACCATGGCCATCGCCGGCCCGGAGATCAAGAAGCTGTTCAATCTGTCGCCGGTGGAGATGGGCTATATTTTCTCGGCATTCGCCTGGTCGTACATGATCGCGCAGATGCCGGGCGGCTGGCTGCTGGACCGCTTCGGCTCCAAGCTGACCTACTTCTGCAGCATCATGCTGTGGTCGACTTTCACCCTGCTGCAGGGCACGGTGGGCTTTTTCACCGGCGGCCTGGCGGTGGCGGTGCTGTTTGCGCTGCGCCTGCTGGTCGGCGCGGCCGAGGCGCCGTCCTTTCCGGGCAACAGCCGCCTGACCTCGACCTGGTTTCCGACAGCGGAACGGGGCAGGGCGGTGGCGGTGTTCAACGCCGCGCAGTATTTTGCCACCGTCCTGTTTGCCCCGCTGATGGGATGGCTGGTGCACGCGCATGGCTGGGAGAGCGTGTTTTACGTGATGGGCGCGCTGGGCATATTGACCGCGCTGCTGTGGATGCGTACGGTCTATGTGCCGAAAGACCATCCGCTGGTCAACCAGGCGGAAATCGACTACATCCGGCAGGGCGGCGCGATGATCGATCTGGATGACCGCAATCCGGCGACCGTGCGCCGCAAGCTCAATTCCTGGCAGTGCGTCAAGGAGATGCTGGGCAACCGCATGCTGCTGGGGATTTACATCGGCCAGTATTCGATTTCGACCCTGACCTATTTCTTCCTGACCTGGTTCCCCGTGTATCTGGTGCAGGAGCGCCATATGACCATCCTCAAGGCCGGTTTCGTGGCGGCGCTGCCGGCGGTGGCGGGCTTCATCGGCGGCATCCTCGGCGGCGTGCTGTCGGACCGGCTGCTGAAGGCCAACTGCTCGCTGGCGGTGGCGCGCAAGACGCCGATCGTGGCCGGCATGCTGCTGTCGATGAGTGTGGTCGCGTGCAATTATGTGACGGCCGACTGGCTGGTGGTGTGCATCATGTCGCTGGCCTTCTTCGGCAAGGGACTGGGGGCGCTGGGCTGGGCGGTGGTGGCCGACACCTCGCCGAAGGAGGCTGCCGGCCTCAGCGGCGGCCTGTTCAACACCTTCGGCAATATCTCCGGCATCACCACGCCGATCATCATCGGCTACCTGCTGCAGGGCACCGGCTCATTCGCCGCCGCGCTGGTGTTCATCGGCGCCAACGCCGCCCTGGCAATCGTCTGCTACCTGCTGGTGGTCGGCCCGATCAAGCGATTCGAGTTCCGCAACTCGCCATACCAGGCTGCAAACAACTAAGCAAGCAGCCGACAACCACCTTCCTGGAGTGAGACATGAAACGAGCAAGCATCGCCGCCATCGCAGTGGCAGGCGCCCTCACGGGCATAGCACAGGCACAAACCTCCAGCGTCACGCTGTACGGCATCATGGATGCCGGCCTGGTGCGTGAAAGCGGCGGCGCCAGCGGCATGCTGACCAAGCTGACCAGCGGCGTCGCCGCCGCCTCGCGCCTGGGGTTGCGCGGCTATGAAGACCTGGGCGGCGGCAACGCCGCGATCTTCACGCTGGAGTCCGGCCTGAAGATCGATACCGGCGAAAACGACGTGGCCAACACGCTGTTCAACCGCCAGGCGTTCGCCGGCATGAAGACCAATTACGGCACGCTGACCTTCGGCCGCCAGTACACGCCGCTGTTCTGGGCCGTGACGCAGGTGGCCGATCCGTTGCGCACCGGTTACGTCGGCAACGCCAAGACCTTGCTGCCGACCGCCGGCAACGGCACCCGCACCAGCAACACCGTGTACTACATCACGCCGGAAGTCGACGGCTGGGCGCTGGACCTGGCCTATGCCATGGGCGAGCAGGCCGGCGACGCCGGCGCCGGGCGCCAGATGGGCGGTTCGTTGCGCTACACCAGCGGCAAGCTGAACGCGCGCCTGGTCTACAACAACCGCAACAGCGACATCGCGGCGTCGGCGGCCACTGCCGCCGCGCCGGCCGCCAGCCACGACATCGGCACCAACATCCTGCTGGTCACCAACTACGATTTCGGCCCGTTCCGGGGCTTCTTCAGCTATGGCCGCGACAAGGGCTACAACAGTGCGCCGTTCGGCGTGCCCAATGCCTACAGCGGCATCAAGGCGGTCCCGTCGACCGACAGCCGCGATCTGCTGCTGGGCTTCCAGCTGCCGCTGGGCAGCGGCACGCTGATGGGCCTGTACCTGATGAAGGACGACCGCACCCGCTTCAACCAGGATGCGCGCCTGTCCAGCATCGCCTACAGCTATCCGCTTTCCAAGCGCACCGATCTGTACGTCGCCTACGGCCATCTCGACAACCGCAACGGCGCCGGCTACACGGTGGTCAACAGCAGCGAAAGCGGCAGCGGCAACCGCGCCAGCACCCTCGGCGTGCGCATGTTGTTCTGAGCGAATGCGGTCTGCAAGTTCAGATTGTATAAAATATCCAATATGGGCTATCATGTGGGAAGACGGGAGCCAGCTCCCGCAACCACCTTCCCAATTGAAAAGGATCCACCGTGAGCGACAATATTTTCACCGGCACCATTCCCGCCCTGATGACCCCGTGCACGGCCGACCGCCAGCCGGATTTCGATGCGCTGGTCGCCAAGGGGCGCGAGCTGGTGGAGATCGGCATGAGCGCGGTGGTGTATTGCGGCTCCATGGGCGACTGGCCGCTGCTGAGCGAAGCGCAGCGCCAGGAAGGCGTGGCGCGCCTGGTGGCGGCCGGCGTGCCGACCATCGTCGGCACCGGCGCCGTCAATTCGAAGGAGGCGGTGTCGCATGCGGCGCACGCGGCCAAGGTTGGCGCAAGCGGCCTGATGGTGATTCCGCGCCTGCTGTCGCGCGGCGCGTCGCCGGCCGCGCAGAAGGCGCACTTTTCCGCCATCCTGGCCGCGGCGCCGGCGCTGCCGAGCGTGATCTACAACAGCCCGTACTACGGCTTCGCCACCCGCGCCGACCTGTTCTTCGCGCTGCGCGCGCAGCATCCCAACCTGATCGGCTTCAAGGAATTCGGCGGCGCCACCGACCTGCGCTACGCGGCCGAACACATCACCAGCCAGGACGACGAGGTGACGCTGATGGTGGGCGTGGACACCCAGGTGTTCCACGGCTTCGTCAACTGCGGCGCGACCGGCGCCATCACCGGCATCGGCAATGCGCTGCCGCGCGAGGTGCTGCAACTGGTGGACCTGTGCCGCCGCGCGGCCAAGGGCGATGCGGTGGCGCGGCGCCAGGCGCGCGAGCTGGAGTCGGCGCTGGCGGTGCTGTCGTCGTTCGATGAAGGCACCGACTTGGTGCTGTACTACAAATATCTGATGGTACTCAACGGCGATAAGGAATATAGTCTGCACTTCAACGAAACCGACGTGCTCAGCGACGCCCAGCGCCGCTACGCCGCCGATCAGTACGCGCTGTTCCGCACCTGGTACGCCGCGTGGTCGAAAGAACTTGCCGCCTAAATGAATTTGCCCGCCACCTCGCTACGCCTTTCTCCCACCACGGTTGCCGACCAGGCGGCCGACGCGCTGCGGCGCAAGATCATGTCGGGCGAGCTGCCGGAAGGATTCCAGCTGCGCCAGGATGCGCTGGCCAGCGAATTCGGCATCAGCCGGATTCCGGTGCGCGAGGCGCTGGTGCAGCTGGAGGGCGAGGGGCTGGTGCGCATCGTGCCGCACAAGGGCGCGGTGGTGTCGGAGCTGTCGGTCGATGAGATCAGCGAGCTGTTCATGCTGCGCGCCTTGCTGGAACCGGTGCTGCTGAAGAAATCCGCGCCGCGCCTGACGGCGGAAGACTTCGCCCAGCTCGACGCCATCCTGGCCGAGTACAAGCAGGAACTCGACGCCCAGCGCATGACGCGCTGGGGCGAACTCAACACCCGGCTGCACGACGTGCTGATGTCGCGCGCCAGCCAGCCGCGCACGCTGGCCATCGTCGCGACGTTGTTGCAGCAGACCGACCGCTACACGCGCTTGCAACTGTCGCTCAGCGTCGACAGCTGCCGCCGCGCCGAGGAGGAACACGAGGCGCTGGTCCGCCTGTGCAAGGCCGGCGAGGTGCGCGCCGCCGCCGCGCTGCTCAAGCGCCACATCGAGCACGCCTGCGAGGAACTGGAGCAGTTCATCCTGTCGCGCCGCCGCCAATAGGACTGCCGCCCACCACGTTATAATGCCTGGCGATCAACTCCCCGAAAGTCAGGCTTAAGGTGTTCTTGAAAACGACAGGCGCAGCCCAGGATGTGGCTTCCCTCAGCCGTGCCGAGCTCGAAGAGCAACTGGCGCTGAGCAGCGTGCGCCGTCACGCCCTGTTCGAGGCGATCGACGACGGTTTCTGCATCATCCAGTTCATCGACGGCCCGCACGGCCCGCTCAGCGATTACGTCCACATCGAGGCCAACTCCGGCTACGAACGCCACACCGGCATCGGCGACATCATCGGCAAGCGCCTGCGCGAGATCGAACCGGACCACGCCCAGACCTGGCTCGACCTGTACGGCAAGGTGCTGCTGACAGGCGAGCCGGCGCGTTTCGAGCAGGAGTTTGTCGCCGTCGGCCGCTACATCGAGGTGTCCGCCACGCGCGCCGGCCCGGTGGAGATGGGCCAGGTTTCCGTGCTGTTCCGCGACGTTTCCGAGCGCAAGAAAACCGACGCCGCGCTGCGCGAGAATGTGCAGCGCGTGCAGCTGGCGCTGGCTGCCGGCGCCATCATCGGCACCTGGTTCTGGGACGTGCCGGCCGACCAGTTCAGCGTCGACGAAGGCTTCGCCACCGCCTTCGGCCTTGACCCGGCCAGGGGCCGCGCCGGGCTGCCGCTGGCGGAGATCGTCGCCACCGTCCATCCCGACGACCGCGAAGGTCTGGCGGCCGCCATCGCCGAAGTGTTCACCCGCGGCGGCGCCTACGCCCACCAGTACCGCACCCGTCGCCAGGACGGCAATTACTACTGGCTCGAAGCCAACGGCCGCGTCGAACTGGCGGCCGACGGCACGCCCGCCGCCTTTCCCGGCGTGCTGATCGACATGGAGGGGCGGCGCGCGGTGGAGGCCGAGCGTGACCGCGCCATCGCCGCGCTGCGCTCCCTCAACGACACGCTGGAGCAGCGCGTCGAGGAACGCACGGCCGCGCTGCTCAAGGCCGAGGATGCCCTGCGCCAGGCGCAGAAGATGGATGCCGTCGGTCAGCTGACCGGCGGCCTGGCCCACGATTTCAACAACATCCTGGCCGGCATCAGCGGCAGCCTGGAACTGATGAAGATCCGGCTGGGGCAAGGCCGCATCGCCGATCTGGATCGACACGTCCACGGCGCGCAGTCGGCCGTCAAGCGCGCCGCCGCCTTGACCCAGCGCCTGCTGGCGTTCTCGCGCCGGCAGACGCTGGATCCCAAGCCATCCAACCTGACCCGCATCGTCGCCAGCATGCACGACCTGGTGTGCCGCAGCGTGGGGCCGGCGATTGCGGTCGACACGCGCGCGCCGGCCGAGTTGTGGAATACCTTTGTCGATATCGGCCAGATCGAAAACGCGTTGCTCAACCTGTGCATCAACGCGCGCGACGCCATGCCGGACGGCGGCAAGCTGACCATCGAGATGGCCAACCAGACCCTCGACGCCGAAGCCGCAGCCGTGCGCGGCGTGGCGGCCGGCGACTATGTGTCGCTGGCGATCCGCGACACCGGCGTCGGCATGACGGCGGACGTGCTGGCGCGCGCCTTCGACCCGTTCTTCACCACCAAGCCGGCAGGCAAGGGCACCGGCCTGGGACTGTCGATGGTGTATGGCTTCGCCGGCCAGTCGGGCGGCGCGGTGTATATCGATTCGGCGGAAGGCGAGGGCACGACAGTGTGCCTGCTGCTGCCGCGCTATGTCGGCGCGAGCCACGAGGAAAGCGTGACGGAGGAGCGCCGCGCAACCGCCGCGCTCTGGCGCAAGAAAATCCTGGTGGTCGACGACGAACCGCTGGTGCGCACCGTGACAGTCGAAGTGCTGGAGGATCTGGGCTATGACCTGATAGCAGCGGAAGACGGCCCGGCCGCGCTAAGGCTGCTGGCCGCGCACCCGGATATCGACCTGCTGATCACCGATGTCGGCCTACCGAACGGCATGAACGGCCGGCAGCTGGCCGACGCCGTCCGTGCGCGCCTGCCGGAGGTGCCGGTGCTGTTCGTCACCGGCTACGCCGAGCACGCGGTGCTCAACCACGGCCACCTGGAGCGCGGCATGCAAGTCCTGACCAAGCCGTTTGCCGCGGATGCGCTGGCGCTGCGGGTCAAGGAACTGGCCGGTGCGGAGCGGCGCGCGGACTAGATTTCCAGCACCAGCCGTCCCGGCGCGGCGGCCCAGGATACGCAGGTGCACATGCCGGTGGCGCGCATGGCTGGCGTCAGGCAGACGTCGCGGTGCAGCGGCTGGCCTTCCAGCACCGGCGTGTAGCAGTTGCCGCATTCCCCGCGCTTGCAGTCGTAGGAGACGAAGACGTCGGCGGCGATCAGCGCGTCCAGGATAGTCGTGCCGGGCGGGACGTCGATGGTCATCTGCGATAGCGACAGTTCGACTTGTAGCGGGGCATCTTCGCCGTCGGCGCGGGCGCCGAAGCTTTCGACGTGCAGCGCGCCGGCCGGCCAGCCGAGTTGCGCGGCGGTGGCCGCCAGTGCTTGCAGCAGCGCGACCGGGCCGCAGGCGTAGCAGCTGTCGCCGGCGTTGTAGGGGCCGAGCAGGGCGGCGAGATCGGCGCGGCCGGTTTCCTGCGACACGTGCGGTGTGACGGCGGCACGCGCAATGGCGTGTAGTTCGTCCAGCAGCACCAGCCTGTCGCGGCTGTGCGCCAGGTAGTGCAGGGCGAAAGGCGCGCCGGCGGCACTTAGCGCGTGCGCCATCGATACCATCGGCGTGATGCCGATGCCGCCGGCAATCAGCAGCACGCGTGCGGCCGATGGGGGCGTCGCGTGCAGCGGGAAGCTGTTGAATGGCCCGCTCAATTCCACCGCGCTGCCCGGCCCGAATTCATCGTGCAGGCAGCGCGAGCCGCCGTGGCCTTGCGCCTCGCGCTGCACGGCGATGCGGTAGGTATCCGCCGGCGCGGCGTCGCCGACCAGCGAATAGTGCTTCTCGAACTGCCGTCCGTCGGCTGCGGCGAAGCGCAGCAGCACGTGCGCGCCGGGCTGCCAGGCCGGCAGCGGCACGCCGTCTTCGCGCCGCAGGTGAAACTCCTTGACGGCGGCGCCGTGGTCGATGATGCGGGCGATCTTGAAACGCATGGCCTCAGCTCGCAACGGCGGGATTGAACGGCGATGCGTCCAGATATTCCCACTCCAGCGGTTGCGGCGTGTTGCGCAGTATCCAGCGGTCAATCTTGAACTCCCAGTAGCGCCGCGTGCCGCCGGTTTCGTTATGCGGATCGTCCTGGTTCCACAGCACCCTGGCGGCGCCGGTCAGCTGCAACAATTGACCGCGTTCGAAATCCGGAATGCACAAGCCGCCGCGCGGATCGACGTTGAAGTTGCCGAGCGTGTTGAACAGGCTGTTGCCGTCGTAGTCCGGGAAGCGCAGCGTGCTGTCGTCCATCAACTTGATGAAGCCGGCGTTGCCGCCGCGATGCGAGGCGTCCGCGCCGCTGTCGACGTGGCGGCTGGCGACAAACACCGTGTCGGCCTGGCGGACGATGGCTTCGGCCTCCCCATGCAACACGGTGCCGTGCGTGGCCGGCGCCGGCAGCGCAGGCTCGCCGCTGCGGCGCAGATGGCGGCGCTGGATGTATTTGGGGCAGTTCGGATACGCTTCATAGATGGCGATTTCGGCGCCGTGCTGATCGAGCCGCAGCACGCTGCCGTTGACGCGGTAGCGCCGGCGCGAACCCAGTTCGATGAACAGCATGCCGAGATCGGCGCCGGGCGTCATGTTGGCCCACAGCGGATCGGCATGGTCGCGCTCCGCTTCCGCCACGTCGATCAGGATCGAGCGGCCGCTTTCCGTGTGCAGAAAGCCCGGCTTGCCGAACACTACCGATGACCACACCTTGCCGTCGGCGTCCGCGCTGGCCAGTACCCCCATGAACTGCTTGGCGATGAATGGTCGGGCGCCGGCAATCACCGTATCCGACAGCACCGCGATATTGCGGTCGGCGATCGCGGTTTCGCCGGCGCGCTCCTGCGCCTCCCGTTCGCCGGGATGGAAACTGTCGCTCATTGCTGTCTCTCCCAGATTAATGATGGGGATATTTTGCGAAATAATCCGCCAAACCAGAATACGCACCGGACGCAAGTCACTATTTCGCAGGGAGTAACAAACGCACTATCTCTCGCAGCGAAACAATGAATTGAGGACAGCGTTGTTTTTCTCATATGCCGTCGTTCCTACAATGCCTGAACCCGCCACACGATGTGGCGGCCAACTAAAACTGTAGAGAGAACGAAAGGAATACCATGAAAGCCGCGATCATCATTTTGTCCGATCCCAAGGCCGGGGAAGAAGCGCTGGGGCGCATGTTCAACGGCCTGGCCGCCGCCTACGATTTTAAACACAAGGGCACCGAGGTCGGCATCTATTTCCAGGGCACCGGCACCCGCTGGCCCGGCGTGCTGGCGTCGGACAGCCATCCGATCCACGCGCTGTACAAGGCGGTGGAAGACACGGTGGTCGGCATTTCCTGCGGCTGCGCCGACGTGTTCGGCGCGCGCGAGGAAGTCGAGAAAGCCGGCTTCGACCTGATCACCGACAACAGCGTGCCCGGCACCTCCGGCCTGCCAAGCATCGCCCAGATTTCGGCCGATGGCTACACCGTTTTCCTGTTCTGAAGGAGCTCGCCGTGCATACCCTCCGCACGCTCGCACTGAGCCTGGCGCTGCTCGCCTCCGCCGCACCGGCCGTCATGGCCAAGGACGCGGCCAATGTCGCCAGCACCGCCGCCGTTGAATACCATACCGTGAAGGTCGATGGCATCAACGTGTTCTACCGTGAGGCCGGCCCGAAGGACGCACCGGTCTTGCTGCTGCTGCACGGCTTCCCGACCTCGTCGCAGATGTTCCGCAACCTGATACCACAGCTGGCCGACCGCTACCACCTGATCGCGCCCGACTATCCCGGCTACGGCCAGAGCGACATGCCGCCGATGGACAAGTTCACCTACAGCTTCGACAACCTGGCCAAGGTGGTGGATGGCCTGACGCAGCAGCTGGGGCTGACGCGCTATGCGCTCTACGTGCAGGACTACGGCGCGCCGATCGGCTACCGCATCGCCACCGCCCATCCCGAGTGCGTGACGGCCATCGTGGTCCAGAACGGCAATGCATATGATGAAGGCATCGCCGGCGAGTTCTGGGATTCGGCCAAGGTCTACTGGAAGGACAAGACCGTCGCCAACGGCGCCAAGCTGCGTCCGCTGTTCGAGCTGGATGCGACCAAGTGGCAGTACTCGGAAGGCATCCGCGACATGAAGCACATCAGCCCGGATGCGTGGACCGTCGATCAGGCGTATATGGACCGTCCCGGCAACAAGGACATTCAGCTGGAAATGTTCTACAGCTACGGCACCAATCCCGGCCATTATCCCGAGTGGCAGGCCTACTTCCGCAAGTACCAGCCGCCGATGCTGATCGTCTGGGGCAAGAACGACAAGATCTTCCCGCCGCCGGGCGCCCATCCGTACCTGCGCGATTTGCCGAAGGCCGAGCTGCACTTCCTCGACACCGGCCACTTCGCGCTGGAAGAGGATAGCGCGGCCATCGTCGGCTACATGCGGCCGTTCCTGGCCAAGCACCTCAAGGCGGCGAAGTAGGCTTGAGTTCCGCCGCCAGCGCGGCAAACAGGATGTCCATGCCCGAGTGATAGATCTGGTCGATCTCGGTCACGCGCAGGAAGGGCATGGCGGCTGTGATGTGGGGGAATTCATCGGGACGATTGAAGTCCTCCAGGATGATCGGCGTCGCGTCCGGCTGTTGGGCGCGGCTGCCGACTTCGGCGATGCCGGCGCCCACCGTGAAGTTGGCCATGGTGCGGTAATAGCGCGCACTTTGTTCCGCGCTCATGCCGGCTTCGTGAAATAATCCCAGCAGTTCTTCATAAAAACGCAGCGCGGTCGGCGTGCGGAAGCGGCGCGACACCATGCTGAGAAACGCGTGCGGATGCAGGATCGCGATCTTGCGCAGGCCGTCGAAGGTGCGGCGCGCGCGCGCCAGCGGTGTGCCGTCCGGCGTCAGCGTGGCGCTGACTTCGTCGAGCACGATGTCGAGAATGCCGTCCAGCAGCTCGGCCTTGTTGCGGAAGTGGTGGTAGAGCGCCATGGCTTCCACGCCCAGCTCGGTGCCCAGCTTGCGCATGCTCAGCTGGTCGATGCCCTGTTCGTCGATCATCGCCAGCGCGGTCTGGGCGATGCGGTTGCGGTCCAGCGGTTCGTTTTTGTTTTTCACGCTTTCCTTATCAGCCTTTAATCACGATGCTTTCACATTATCGCACTGGAAGCGAATCCATAGAAATCGCCGCCCGGCGCAGCTTTTTCGCGGCCGCGCCGGCGTCGTTCGGCTGCGGCGTGTTCGACATGTCCGGCACCAGCGCCGCGCTGCTGCGCGTGGCCGCCATGCCGTCGCCCATCATGAACCGGGTGGTCGGCCTGCCGGGCGATACGGCGCTGGATGACGCCACGCTGGCACGGATCACAGAGCTGTTCCGTGAACGCGACATTCCGCAATTCTGGGTTCATGTGTGGGATGGTCCCGGCAACGGCGCGCTGCGCGACAGCCTGCTGGCGCGCGGTTTCCAGCCGCAAGGCAGCTGGGCCAAGTTTGTTTGCGAGCTGGACGGCTTCACGCCGCCGGCGCCGGCTTCCGGACTCGCGGTGCGCCGGGCCGGCAAGCATGAATTCGGTCTGGCCGGCCAGATCCTGTGCGACAGCTTCGGCATGCCGCCGGTGCTGGTGCCGTGGATGGCCGGCCTGAACGAGGCGGCCGGCTGGCAGGTGTATTTCGCCTGCGATGCCCAGGGCGTGCCGGTCGCCACCGGCGCATTGCTGGTCGACGGTCCCAACGCCTGGCTGGGCATGGGCGCCACCTTGCCGGCCGCGCGCCGCCAGGGCAGCCAGCAGATGCTGATGGCGGTGCGGCTGGCCGCGGCCAGGGCGGCTGGTTGCGGCATCGCCGCCGTCGAGGCGGACGCGCAGGTTCGGCATTCCATCAACAACATCCAGCGCGCCGGATTCCGCCCGGTAGGCACGCGGTCGAACTATCTGTGTCCGGTTGACTTTACAGTGTAAGGCTGAGCGTGTATTCTACCTGACTTTACAGTGTAAGGCTGTTCAATTTAAGGGAGGAATGTAGTGGATCGTCGAAACTTTCTTGCCACCAGCATGGTGACCGCGACTCTGGCCGGCGGCAGCGCCGTCGCCAAAACCACCGCCGTGGCGTCGTCCGACGGCGTGACGGTAAGCAAGCCTGACGGGCTGAATCCGCCGGGCATCCGTACGGCCGGCGTGAAAATGGTGCCGGTGGTGGGCGGCAAGTACAAGGTGTGGACCAAGAAGATCGGCAGCGGCCCGATCAAGGTTTTGCTGCTGCACGGCGGCCCTGGCTTCACGCACGAATACCTGGAGGCGATGGAGTCGTTCCTGCCGCAGGCCGGCATCGAGATGTATTACTACGACCAGCTGGGTTGCGGCAATTCCGATCAGCCGGACGATCCGTCGTTGTGGACGCTGCCGCGCTACCTGGAAGAAGTGGAAGAAGTGCGCAAGGGTCTGGGCCTGGAGAAGTTCGTGCTGTACGGCCACTCGTGGGGCGGCATGCTGGGCATCGAGTATGCGCTGCACCACCAGCAGCACCTGCGTGGCCTGGTGATTTCCAATATGACGGCCGGCATCCAGTCGCTGCTCAAGCATCTGGACGGCATCAAGCGGCAGCTGCCGCCGGCCACGCAGGCCAAGCTGCAGGCGCTGGAAGCCAAGGAAGCCTACGACTCGCCCGAGTATGAACAGATCATGATGGAAGAGCTGTATCCGAAAGTGATCTGCCGCACGGCGCCATGGCCGGACGCGGTGGACCGTACCTTCCGTCACGCCAACCTGAAGATCTATAACCAGATGCAGGGCAAGAGCGAATTCCTGGTCACTGGCAATATGAAGGATTGGGAGCGCTGGGACCGCCTGCACGAGATCAAGGTGCGCTCGCTGACCATCGGCTCGACCTACGACGAGATGGACCCGGAAGACATGCGCAAGATGGCGCGCCTGATGCCGAACGCGCGTTCCGTGATCTGCGAGCAGGGCAGCCACCTGTGCATGTGGGATGCGCAGGCGTTCTACTTCGAACACCTGCTCAAGTTCCTCAAGAGCGTGTAATCGCTCGAATCACTCGAACTGGATGTGGGTGATGTAGTACGGCTTGTAGCTGGCCGCAGCTCCTTGCACCCACAGGCCGTCGATGGTTTTATTGTCGGCGGCCGGTTCCTTCAGCGGCACTACCACCACGGCCCAGTTTTTGGCTTTCGGCTGGATCACATAATTCGATTCGATGGCCTTGCCGTCGGCCAGTATCTTGACCGACAGGCTTTGCCCTGGACCTTGAGCGGCTTGATGGCGCCAACCGGCGCCGACACGTCGACCTTGGCCCAGCTCCAGTTCTGCCAATCGTTTTTGAGTTCATCGTCGTAGACGACAAAGCGCGAATTTTTATGTACCGCCAGGCCATTCTGCGAGCAGGGCTGCGGCGGTGCAATTGCGAAATTCGCCAACCGGATCAACGAAATTCGCCAGCGCCGCCGCAGCGGAGATTTATGGTTTTGCCGGCAGTACCTGCACCTCAATTCCCGAATACATCGCCGGCGCGTGGTAGACGCGCTGGGTGGCCTTCTGGAAGTCTTCCGGCTTGGCCTTCGGGATGTCGACGAAGGTCTGCGGATTCAGGTCCACCAGCGGGAACCACGAGCTCTGGATCTGCACCATGATGCGGTGGCCACGACGGAAGGTGTGGTTGATGTCGCTCATGCTGTAGCTGACCGTCTCCACCTTGCCGGGCGTGAACGGCTGCGGATTGTCGAAGCCGTTGCGGAACTTGCCGCGCAGCGGATCGCCGCGCACCAGTTGCTGGAAGCCGGCCATGGTCACCTGCGGCTTGGCGACGTCGCCGCCGCCGCGCGGACGTTCGTCGTCGCCGCCGGCCGGGTATTCCGGCGGGTAGACGTCGATCAGCTTGACCACCCAGTCGGCGTCGGTGCCGGTGGTGGAGACGAACAGCTTGGGCTTGACGGGACCGGCGAAGGTCACGTCCTCGTCCAGCGGTTCGCTGCGGTAGGTCAGCACGTCCGGACGGGTGGAGGCGAAGCGCTGGTCGCCGACCATGTATTCCTTCGGCGCGCCGTTGGCCGGGTAGGCGGTGAACGGCACCGGCTTGCGCGGATCGGCCACGTATTCGTCGAAGGCGGCGCCGGCGGCCGGCTGCTTCCAGCTCAGCGTGCCGTTCTCGCCCAGGTACAGCGTGCGCGCCTGCGCCTGTTTCGGCGGCCACACGGCGTAGTTGCGCCAGACGTTGCTGCCGGTTTCAAACGCGTAGACTTCGGCGCTGTTCTTGTTCTTCGCATCCTTCAGGTGCTGTTCGAAGAACGGGAACTGGATCTGGCTGCGGAAGTATTCGCCGGTCTTGCTGTCGAAGTTGACGTAGCCCAGGCGCTTGCCTTCGCCGCGCGCCCAGCCGCCGTGTACCCACGGACCAATCACCAGGCCACTGTAGGTGCCGGGATTGTTTTTCTTGATGCTGGCGTAAGTGGTCAGCGGACCTTGCAGGTCTTCCGCGTCGTACCAGCCGCCCACCGTCAGCACGGCGGCCTTGATGTTCTTGAGGTTGGCCGCGATGTTGCGGGTTTTCCAGAACTCGTCGTAGGTGCTGTGCTCGATGGTTGGACGCAGCAGCGCCTGCTGTTTCGGCGTCATCGTGCCGAGGATGTTCGACATCGTCAGGTGCTTGAGGAAGAACTCGTAGCCGTCGGCGGTGCCGTAGTCAAAGCGGTCCCAGGTCTTCGGCAGCGGCGTCGGATTTTCCGCTTCCACGAAGGCCGAGTAAAAGTCGAAGTTCGCCGCCAGCATGAAGGCGCCGCCATGATAGGAGTCGTCGTTCATGAACAGATCGGTCACCGGCGCCTGCGGCGAGGCGGCCTTGATCGCCGGATGCGAATCGATGATGCTGGCCGAGGTGTAGAAGCCCGGATACGAAATGCCCAGGATGCCGACCTTGCCGTTGTTGTTGGCGACGTTCTTCAGCAGCCAGTCCACGGTGTCGTGCATGTCCTCGCTCTCGTTGCCCTGGCCCTTGGCGCGCTGGGCGTTGACGTGCGGCGTCATTTCCTGCCACTTGCCTTCGGACATATAGCGGCCGCGCACGTCCTGCTTGACGAAGATGTAGCCGCTGTCCTCAAACTCCTGCGACGGGCCGATGTGCTCGGGGTAGAAATCCACGCCGTAATGCAACTCGCCGCCCGACTGCACGCCCGCGCTGTACGGCGTGCGCTGCATCAGGAAGGGATAGCTCTTGCTGCTGTCCTTGGGCACATACACCACGGTGAACAGCTTGACGCCGTCGCGCATGGGAATGTTGAATTCGTATTTGGTGTAGTGCTCGCGCAGGCTGTATTTCGGCGCATCGGCGGCGAGGACTTGTTGCTGGCATACGCCACCGATCAGCAGCGACAGGGCGAGGGCGGTCAGACGGGCTTTCATGAAATCCTTATGGATGAGATGGCAAACCTGCCTAGTGTAATCCGGCCGGATGGGTTAAATTGAAAAAATTTACGAGTTCCAGGGAAGACCGCCGCATGAAGTTGCAATCTATGAAATTGTGGGCGCTGTTGCTGACGGCTTGCGCGCTGCCGGCGCAGGCGCAGGACACGCGCTACGTGCCGCACGGCTCCTGGACCCAGCTGGCGATTCCGGCGCCGGCGTGCCTGACCATGAGCCAGCCTTGGGAAGGCGTGTGGAATCCCTGCACCGAGGCCGACCACGACGACTGGCTGCAAGACCTGCGCCATTGGCGCGACGAGCGCCGCATCCGCGTCGGCTACGATGGTCAGCGCTACGCGCAGCCGTCGGTGGCATGGACCCAGTCCAGCTTCATGCAGGCGCAGATGATGGTCGAGGACCGCTACTTCTACGATCCGGCCACGCGCCAGTACACGGTGGACCGCTATCTGGACGACCTGGTCAAGCGCTTCGGCGGCATCGACGCGGTGCTGGTGTGGCCGACCTATCCGAATATCGGCCTGGACGACCGCAACACCGTCGACATGGTGCGCTCGCTGCCGGGCGGCATTCCGGCCGTGAAGAAAATGGTCGCCGATTTCCACCGGCGTGGCGTCAAGGTGATGTTCCCGATGATGTTGTGGGACCAGGGCACGCGCGCCATCGGCCGTTCCTGGCCCGACGAACTGGCCGCGCTGATGGCCGACATCGGCGCGGACGGCGTCAACGGCGACACCCAGGACGGCGTGCCGCTGGCCTTCACCCAGGCCGCCGACAAGATCAAGCATCCGCTGGTGTTCCAGCCCGAAGGCCTGCCGTCCGACGAGGCGCTGGCCTGGAACCTGATGACCTGGGGCCAGTACACTTTCCCGTTCGCGCCGACGGTGGACCGCTACAAGTGGCTGGAACCGCGCCACATGGTCAACATCTCGGACCGCTGGAACCGCAGCAAGACCGACGACTTGCAATTCGCTTTCTTCAACGGCGTCGGCTGGGAAAGCTGGGAAAACATCTGGGGCATCTGGAACGGCATCACGCCGCGTGACGGCGAGGCCACCCGCCGCGTGGCGACGCTGGAGCGCATGTATGCGCGCTTCCTGGTCAGCCCGGAATGGCAGCCGCATTATCCGATGCGCCAGTACGGCGTGTTCGCTAGCCGCTGGCCGCTGGCGGAGGGCACGCTGTGGACCATCGTCAACCGCAACGAGTACGACAGCAACGGCGTGCAGCTGCGGGTGCCGTACCGCGCCGGCGCGCGCTACTTCGACGCCTATCACGGCGTTGAACTGCAAGCCACGCGCGACAAAGAGGGTGTGCTGCTGTCGTTCCCGATCGAAGCGCGCGGCTTCGGCGCCGTGCTGATGACCGTCGCCGCGCCGCCGCAGGCAAACCTGGACACCATGCGCAACATGACCGCCCGCCCGCTGCGCGACTTCGCGGCGGAATCGACGCCGCTGCCGCAGACTCAAACGCCGGTAGCGGCCACCATGCCAGCCAGCGCGGCGCCGGCCGGCATGGTGGAAATTCCCGCCGGCCCGTTCGACTTCACCGTGCGCG
The DNA here is from genome assembly GCF_009674565.1 of Duganella aquatilis. GTDB lineage: Bacteria > Pseudomonadota > Gammaproteobacteria > Burkholderiales > Burkholderiaceae_D > Rugamonas > Rugamonas aquatilis. The sequence continues at coordinate 172,854 of NZ_WKJL01000007.1, read as the reverse complement.
GCCTGGCCATCGAAGGCGGCAATAGCATCGGCGTCGATGTCGCCTATCCGTGGGAAGACGGCGCGCGCCGCTTCCACCAGCGCAGCATGCAGATGCAGCGCTTCTTCATCGACCGCTACCCGGTTAGCAACGCGCAGTTCAAGGCATTCATCGACGCCAGCGGCTACCGGCCGGCCGATGACGCCAACTTCCTCAAGCACTGGAAGAACGGCAGTTATCCCGCCGGCTGGGGCAACAAGCCGGTCACCTGGGTCAGCCTGGAGGACGCGCGCGCTTATGCCGCCTGGGCCGGCAAGCGCCTGCCGCATGAATGGGAGTGGCAATACGCCGCCAGCGGCGGCGACGGCCGCACCTACCCATGGGGTAACGACTGGCGCGCCGACGCCGTGCCGAAGCCGGCCAGCGGCCGCCTGGTGGTGACGCCGGACGACGTGGACGCCCATCCGCAGGGCGCCAGCCCGTTCGGCGTGCAGGATCTGGTCGGCAACGTGTGGCAATGGACCGACGAATACAGCGACGAACACACCCGTTTCGCCATCCTGCGCGGCGGCAGTTCCTACCGTCCGCAAGGCTCGATCTGGTACTTCCCGCAGGCGCAGCGCAACGACCAGCACGGCAAGCTGCTGCTGATGGCGCCGGGCCGCGACCGCGCCGCCACGCTGGGCTTCCGCTGTGTGACCGATGCCGCCGAATAAGGTACGCGCTGTTTGACATGCGTAAAAGCATCACATTTGCCTAACCTTTATACTGTGGCCCACTTGACTACAAAAGCCTTGCCAGAATATCAAATGAGTACCTTCGATCCCTTGACCGGTGTTGCGGACCGCCCAGGATTCCGCGAAGGCCTGCGCGGCGCGCTACAGCGCTCGCAGCGCGCCGGCGCCCAGGTGGCGCTGGTGCTGATCAATCTGGATGCTTTCCAGGCAATCAACGACTTGCACGGCCAGGACTGCGGCGATGCGCTGCTGCGCGAAATCGCCCACCGGCTGCAGCATCTGGCGCGCGCCAGCGAGCTGGTGGCGCGGCTGGGCGCGGATGAATTCGGCATCGTGTGCGAGCAGGTGGCAGCGCCGACCGACCTGGCGGCGCTGGCCGAGCGCATCATGGGCGCCGTGCGGACGCCGGTGGGAGTCGGCGAGGTTACGATTACAGTGACCGCCAGCATCGGCATCGCGGCCACCAGCGATGCGGTCGCCGGCGATTCCAGCGACGAGCTGCTGCGCTTCGCCAAAACCGCGATGCAGGCGGCGCGCCAGACCGGCGGCGACGGCTGGCAATTCTTCAATCCGCAGATGCACGAACGCGCCTTGCATCGCATGGACCTGGCGCACGGCTTGCAGCTGGCGCTGGAACGCGAGGAGCTGGCGCCGCGCTTCCAGCCTATCGTGGAGGCCGGCAGCGGCCGCATTGTCGGCGCCGAGCTGCTGCTGCGCTGGTTTCCGCAGCAGGGCGAGATTTCGCCGGTTGAATTCATCCCCATCGCCGAGGCCAGCGGCTCGGTGATCGCCATCGGCGCCTGGGTGTTCCGCCAGGCCTGCCTGGCCGAGCGCGACTGGCACCGGCGCTGGGGCGAGACCGCGCCGTATGTGTCGGTCAACGTCTCGGTTCGCCAGCTGGACGATCCGGCGCTGGCCGAGGTGTTCGCGGACATCCTGCGCGACACCGGCGCCGATCCGGACCGCCTGCTGCTGGAAATCACCGAGAGCATGCTGATGGTCGACATCGACGCCAAGCTTCGCGTGCTGGACCGGCTGGCCGGCATGGGCCTGCGCATGGCGATGGACGATTTCGGCACCGGCTATTCGTCGCTGGCGCAGCTGGCGCGGCTGCCGGTGGACGTGCTGAAGATCGACCGTTCCTTCATCCAGGACATCGCCGAAAGCGGCGAGAGCCGCGCGGTGGTGGAGGCCGTGGTCGGCCTCGGCCGCGCGCTGGGCCTGAAGCTGGTGGCGGAAGGCGTTGAAACCGCTGCTCAGCAGCTGGAACTGTGCGGCTACGGCTGCGACCTGATCCAGGGCTATTATTTTTACCGCCCGATGCCGGCCGACCAGATGGTCGAGGCGGTGGAGCGGCAAACCGCGCTGGTGGAGCCGTCCAAGGCTACCGGCCTGTATTTCCTGCTGTACGTCAGCGAGGCGGTGGCGCCGCTGTCGCCGCAACAGCTGGACCAGCTGCTGCACCGCACTCGCGTCAACAACGCGAAGGCCGGCATCACCGGCTGCCTGCTGCACGAAAACGGCCGCTTCATGCAGATGCTGGAAGGCGAACGCAACGCGGTGCTGGAAACTTTCGAGCGCATTCGCAGCAACCACATGCACACCGGCGTACGCGTGGTGATGAAGGCGCCGGCCCGGCGTCGCATCTTCACCCACTGGAGCATGCTGCTGCCCGACGACACGGCCGCCCGCCGCGATGGCCCGGACTTCCAGGGCTGGCAGGCGCAGCCGATGGAATTCGATGTGCTGGCGGAAGACGCACGCGTCTGCTACGCCTTCATCACCGCCTGCGTGCCGGACGTGAAGCACTAGGCGGGGCAGCGTACATACCTGAGCACGCCGATCGGGCATGCTGCTACCATTGCCCTTTTTATGGATCGCTTCCCATGGCTGCTGACTTCGACGGCTACGTCCGCGTGCGCGGCGCGCGCGAACACAATCTGAAAAACGTGGATGTTGACATCCCGCGCAATGCGCTAGTGGTGTTCACCGGCGTGTCCGGCTCGGGCAAGTCGTCGCTGGCGTTCGGCACGCTGTATGCGGAGGCGCAGCGGCGTTACCTGGAATCGGTGTCGCCGTATGCGCGGCGGTTGTTTCACCAGATGCCGGTGCCGGAGGTCGATGCGGTGGATGGCCTGCCGCCGGCGGTGGCCTTGCAGCAGCAGCGCGGCACGCCGACCACCCGCTCGTCGGTCGGCAGCGTCAGCACCTTGTCGAATTCGCTGCGGATGCTGTATTCACGGGCCGGCGATTATCCGGCCGGGCAGGAGCTGTTGTATGCGGAATCGTTTTCACCCAACACGCCGCAGGGCGCCTGTCCGCAATGCCATGGCCTGGGCCGCGTCTACGAAGCCACCGAACGCTCGATGGTGCCGGACGACAGCCTGACCATCCGCGAACGCGCTGTCGCCGCCTGGCCGACCGCCTGGCACGGCCAGAACCTGCGCGATATCCTGGTCACGTTGGGCTACGATGTCGATACGCCGTGGCGCGACTTGCCGAAGAAAACCCGCGACTGGATCCTGTTCACCGACGAGCAGCCGACGGTGCCGGTCTACGCCGGCCTGACGCCGGCCGAAACCAAGCGCGCGCTCAAGCGCAAGGAGACGCCGAGCTATCACGGCACCTTCACCGGCGCCCGCAAGTACGTGCTGCAAACCTTCGCCGGCACCGAGAGCGCGCTGATGAAAAAGCGGGTGGCGCAATATCTGGTCAGCATGGCGTGTCCGCTGTGCGAGGGCAAGCGGCTGCGCAAGGAGGCGCTGTCCATCACTTTTGCCGGCCACGATATTACGGAGATCAGCCGGCTGTCGCTGCGCCAGTTGGCGCAGTTGCTGCAGCCGTATGCGATCCTCAAGGCGAGCAAGCGTCATCCCGAGAAAGCCGTGGTCACCCAGCGCATCGCCGCCGATCTGCTGGCGCGGCTGGAGGTGATGCTGGATCTGGGACTGGGCTATCTGAACCTGGAGCGCGGCACGCCGACCTTGTCGCCGGGGGAGTTGCAGCGTTTGCGGCTGGCGACGCAGGTGCGCTCCAGTCTGTTCGGCGTGGTGTATGTGCTGGACGAACCGTCGGCAGGCCTGCATCCGGCCGATACCGAAGCCTTGCTGCGCGCGCTGGACCGGCTGAAGGCGGCCGGCAATTCGCTGTTCGTGGTCGAGCATGCGCTGGACGTGATACGGCATGCCGACTGGATTGTCGATGTCGGCCCCAAGGCGGGCCAGCATGGCGGGCAGGTGCTGTACAGCGGCAAGCCGGCAGGCCTCAAGGCGGTGAAGGAGTCGCGCACCGCGCACTATCTGTTTGGCGAGGCGCAGGCGGCGGCCCGCGCGCCGCGCGCGCCGTCGGCTTGGCTCAAGCTGCGCGGCGTGGTGCGCAATAATCTGCAAGGGCTGGACGCCGATATTCCGCTGGGCGTGCTGGCCGGCGTCAGCGGCGTGTCCGGCTCGGGCAAGTCCAGCCTGGTCAGCCAGGCCTTGATTCAGCTGGTGCAGGCACAACTGGGCCAGCCGGTCGCCGCCGAGCCGGCCGAATCCACCGAGGATTTGCTGGATTCCGCCGACGCCGGCGAACTGCAAGGCCAGATCGTGGCCGGCATGGAATCGCTGCGGCGGCTGGTGCAGGTGGACCAGAAGCCGATCGGCCGCACGCCGCGTTCCAACCTGGCGACCTACACCGGTTTGTTCGACCACGTGCGCAAACTGTTTGCCGCGACCAGGGCGGCGCGCGCCAAGCATTTCGATGCGGGGCGCTTTTCGTTCAACGTCGCCAAGGGGCGCTGTCCGCACTGTTCCGGCGAAGGCTTTGTCATGGTCGAGTTGCTGTTCCTGCCGAGCGTGTACACGCCGTGCCCGGAATGTGAAGGCGCGCGCTACAACCCGCAAACGCTGGCGGTGCGCTACCGCGATCACAACATCGCCGAAGTGCTGGCCATGACGGTGGACGCGGCCTGGGAGTTTTTCGAAGATGTGCCGCCGTTGCGCCACGCGCTCGATGTGTTGCGTGCCGTCGGCCTCGGCTATCTGCGGCTGGGGCAGCCGGCCACCGAACTGTCCGGCGGCGAGGCGCAGCGCATCAAGCTGGCGACCGAATTGCAGCGCGCCAGCCGCGGCGACACCCTGTACGTGCTGGACGAACCGACCACCGGCCTGCATCCGTCCGACATCGACCTGCTGCTGCAACAGCTGCACGGCCTGGTCGACGCCGGCAACAGCGTGGTGGTGGTCGAGCATAACGTGCAGGTGCTGGCAGATTGCGACTGGCTGCTCGATGTCGGTCCCGGCGCCGGCGAGGAGGGCGGCCAGATCGTCGCCAGCGGCACGCCATCGGCCGTGGCGAAGAACAAGGCCAGCCGCACCGCGCCTTATTTGCGCCGGGCCTTGGGTTGAACGGCCTCGGGAAACAGATGCGTGTGCAGGAAATCGATAAACACGCGGAACTTGGGCGCCAGGTGTTTGCCTGAAGGCCACATGATGTGGAATGGTCCCGGCGTTTCGGCACACTGCGGCAGGATGCGGATCAGCCGCCCTTCGCGCAGGTGCGCGGCGATGGCGAAATCAGGCAGGTAGGCGATACCCACGCCGGCGAGCGCAAAGTGGATGCGGGCTTCCAGGTTGTTGCACACCACCGACGGGCGCAACTGGAAGTCCGGCGCGATTTCCCCGGCACGTAGCGGCCACATCTGCATCTTGCCGGTGTTCGGGTAACGGAACTGGATGCAGTCGTGCTGCGCCAGATCGGCGCTGGTCTGTGGCACGCCACGCCGCTCGAAATAGTCCGGTGCACCCACCAGCAGCATGTGGTAAGCGCCCAGGTAACGGGCGGTCAGGCGCGAGTCCGGCGCCTCGCCGCTGCGGATGACGGCGTCGAATCCTTCCTCGATGACGTCAACCTGGCGGTCATTGAAATCCAGATCCAGATCGACTTCGGGATAAGCCAGCTTGAACTTTGCCAGCGCCGACAGAAACGGTTCGGCGATCAGCGGCAGGCTGACCCGCAGGCGCCCGCGCGGGCTTTGGTGCGCTTGCGACAGTTCGTTCTGCGCCGCTTCGATTTCCGCCAGGATGCGCCGGCTGCGTTCAAGGAAGAGCGCGCCTTCGGAGGTCAAGGTAATGCTGCGCGTGCTGCGGTGGAACAGGCGCGCGCCCAGTTCCGCTTCCAGCGCGCCGATCCGCTTGCCGATGGCGGAGGCCGACACGCCGAGCAGGCGGCCGGCGGCAACCAGGCTGCGGGTTTCCGCCACCTGCACAAAGACGTTGATCGCGCTGATGCTTTCCATTTGTTTATCCCATTGCGGAGAATTGGCTCCGTAAATAATGGAACTATAACCCACTTACTCCGGATTGCGCGGAGCCATACGATGGCGCTTCCTATCAAGAATCGCATAAGGACGCATCGTGAACACATATCAACGTTGGGAAATTCCTGCGCTGGGCCTCGATCAGCTGGTGCTGCGCGGGCAGCCGCTGCTGACGCCGCAGTCTGGCGAAATCCTGGTCCAAACCGAGGCCGTCTCGCTCAACTATCGCGACGCCGAGATCGCCGATCGCGGCATGGGCTACGCGCTGACGTTCCCTCACGTGCCAGGTTCGGATCTGGCCGGCAAGGTGGTGGCGGTAGGCTCCGGCGTCAGCCGCTTTGCGGTGGGCGACCGGGTATTGTCCGCCTTCATGCCCGGCTGGGTCGACGGCACGCCCTTGTCCTGGGCCCAGGCGCCGAGCCGTGGTGCGCCGCTGCCCGGCATGCTGACGCAGTACGTGGCGGGGGATGCGGAAGGCTTTGTCCACGCGCCGGCCTCGTTGAGCGCGGCGGAAGCCAGCACGCTGCCGGTGGCGGCGCTGACCGCCTGGATGGCGCTGGTCGAGCAGGGCCAGCTGCATGCCGGGCAGACGGTGGTGGTGCAGGGCACCGGCGGCGTGTCGTTGTTCGCGATCCAGCTGGCGGTGGCGCATGGCGCGCGCGTGATCGTCATCAGCGGCGACGATGACAAGCTGGCGCGTGTCGCCGCCCTGGGTGCGCGCGATGGTATCAACCGTCATCGCACACCGGCATGGCACGAGCAGGTGCTGGCGCTGACCGGCGGGCGCGGCGCCGAGCACATTCTGGAAATGGCCGGAGGCGACAACGTCGCGCGTTCGCTCAAGGCCGTGGCGCAGGGCGGCCGCATTTCCTTCATCGGCTTGCTGGAGGCGGACAGTTTTACCCTGCCGGTCATGCCGCTGCTCGGCAGCCGCGCCGTCATCGCCGGCATTGCCGTCGGCCCGCGCCGGGCATTGGAGGATCTGGTACGTGCCGTGGACCTGCTGGGCTTGCGCCCGGTGATCGACGCCGTCTATCCGTTTTCCGAGGCGCCGGCCGCCTTCAGCCATGTGCAGCGCGGCGCGTTCGGCAAGGTGGTGATTGAGGCCGGCAAGTAGGCGCTGTCAGCGTTCCGCGTAATACCGGGCCAGTTCGGTGATTTCAGCGTCGGTCAGCTGGCGCGCCATGTTGCGCATCTGCTGATTGAGGTCGTTGTGCCGGCTGCCGTCGCGGAAGGCGTGCAGCTGGTTGCGGATATACAGCTCCGGCTCGCCTTCCAGCACCGGCGCCGCGCTTTGCTGCGCCAGCCCGCCGTGACAGCTGGCGCAGGCGCCGATATTGCGCATCGGCGCGCCGTTGGTCACCAGTTGCGGCGCGATGCGCGGATTATCCTGCGGCGCCCGTTCATGCGGCAGATAGGCATAGTAGGCCGCCAGATCGCGCATGTCCTGGTCGTTCAGGTTGACCGTCATCGGCTGCATGATGGCGCTCAGCCGGTGGCCCGACTGGTAATCGCGCAGCTGCTTGTAAATGGCGGCCTCGATCTGTCCCGCCAGGTTCGGCGAGTTGGCCTCGCTGACGCCGCGTATGCCGTGGCACATGGTGCAGCGCATGGCCAGCGTGGCGCCACGACCGATCGATTCGGCGTTCGCCGGCCGCATCATGCTGGCGCTGACGATCACATCGCTGGGCCGCGCGGCGGCATCTTCGCTCAATGAGCGCGAGCGGCTGGCGCCCGGCACGCCGGCGGCGCTGCAGATCGCATCCCACAGCGAGCCGGCCGCCGCGCCGTTGTTGGCGATCGGCACCCACAGGAAGCCGACCGCCGCCGCCAGCACGGCCATCAGCAGCACGGCGCCGACGCTGTAGCGCGTCCAGCGGTTTTTCAGGGAAAGGACGGAAGGTTCTTGCATGGCATCACCTGATCGGAACGGCCGGCACGGCGGTATTCGGAGTGTTGATCAGCTGCGCGATGGGGAAGCCGTAGTTGATGACGCTCAGGCCGATCATCAACGCCAGCCACAACCCAAAGCCGTTCAGCGCCGCCGGGATGCGCGCGCCCGCATGCACCGGCGCGCTGAAGCGGAACGCCGGCAGCGGCACCGTCGCGCCGCGATGGCCGGAAGCCAGTATCCACAGGAACAGCGCGCCGGACGCCAGCAACAGCAGACCGCCGCTGAAGGTGATGATGACCGACAGCGACATCGGCGCCAGGTCGGTGGCTGTGTAGTCGTAGTAGGCCATGCGGCGCGGCATGCCAAGGATGCCGACCCAGTGCCACGGCATGGTCAGCACCATCATGCCGACAAACCACAGCCACAGCTGTACGCGCATCAGCTTCCAGGCGTTGAGTGCGCGGCCGGTCAGGTGCGGCCACAAATCGTAGGCCAGCGCAAAGTACATGATGACGATGGCGCCGCCGAAGATCAGGTGGAAGTGACCGGTAATCCATTGCGTGTTGTGGATGGCGAAATCCAGCTGGTAGCTCATGTTGATCAGGCCACCGGCGCCGCCGAAGCCCAGCATGATGAAGGACAGCGCCAGGGCCAGCATCATCGGATTCTTCCACGGCAGCCTGGCGATCCAGGCAAAGCTGCCGGCGCCGCCGCGCAGCCGGCCGGCAATCTCGACCGAGGCGCAGATGGTGAAGATGGTCAGCAGCGTCGGCACGGACACCATGGCGGTGAACACCGCATGCAGGAACTTGACGCCGGTGCCAACCTGCGGATCCTGGAACAGGTGGTGTATCCCGATCGGCATCGAAAACACCAGGAACAGGATGAAGGAGATGCGCGCCATGGCGTCGCTGTACAGCCGGCCGCCAATCGCGCGCGGCACCAGCGTGTAGAAGGCGATATAGGCCGGCATCAGCCAGAAGTAGACGATGGCGTGCAGCGTCCACGAGAAGAACACGCGCGCCAGGCCGGCGTCGATGGTGGTCTTGAAGCCCAGCGCCACCGGCAGGATCAGGAACAGGATTTCGATGGCGGCGCCGACCGAGGTCCAGGCCCACAGGTAGGCGCCGGCGTTGTTGGCGAACATTGCCAGCGGCACCGTGGCGCCTGGATTGGCGCGGCGCCAGGCGCGCAGGTTGACCGCCATCAGCGCCACCCAAATCCACGAGCCGACTACCACCAGCACCACGCCGATGTAATAAAACGGATTGCCGATCAGCGGCGGGTAAAAGGTGTACAGCACCGACGCCTTGCCCAGCGCCACCGGCACCATGGCCACCACGGTGCCGACCACCACCAGGCCGAAGCCGGCCCAGGCCCAGCGCAGGCCGACCAGCGCCTGCTTCAACGCCAGTTCCACGATTGCGTAGCCGAAACCCATCGCCACCAAGGTCGGGAACACATAGCCCATGGCCGAGCCGTGCGCGGTGACGGAGCGGTAATACAGTTCGGGATTGCCCAGCCAGGTATGCAGCGGGCTGCGGATGTACATCTGCCACTCGCCGAGGATCAGCGCCAGGAAGAAAGCCAGGAACGCCAGCCAGAAGTGCGCCAGCACCAGCCGCCGGTTAGGAATGTTCAGCACAGCTCAGCCTCCCTTGCTTTTGCGCCAGCCGCGCGTAGGTGTCCTTGTCCACCACCTTGACGTGGGCCCACATGGCGGCATGGCCGATGCCGCAGAATTCATGGCAGGGCATGGTGTGGTCGCCGGTCTTCTGGAAGTGGGCGTGGAAGGTGGAGACGTAGCCCGGCACCAGGTTGACGTTGACGTTGGTGCCGGTAACGCTGAAACCGTGCACCACGTCGGCGCTGGTGGCGCGGATGACGATCGGCGTGTCGGCCGGCACCACCACGCACTGCGGCGTGAACGAGTACTGGCTGCCGACCAGCCGCACGGTGATGCTGCCGTCGGCCTCGGTGGCGCTGCCCAGGTTGGCCTCGACAAATTCGCCGGCCAGGTGCAAGGTGCCGGGATTGACGGTTTCCATGCGTTGCGGCGGCATGGTGATCCAGTGCAGGCTCATGTACGCCATCATGCCGAGCAGCAGGGCGATGATGGCGGCGACGATCCATACCCAGCGCGTTTCGGCCTGTTCGGCGGCGTGGGCGGCGCTATGCTGGTCGCTCATCTAGGCACCTCCGCGCGCGACGAAGACCAAAAAGTAAAACGCGAACCAGATGAGCACCACCACGGCGGTCGCCACGCCGGCCAGCGCGAAGGCGCCGCCGGGACCGCGCGCGACGATGTCGTCCACGCGCTGCTGGTTGGCGGCTTCGGATTCCGTGGGCGTATCGTTTTCCACGATCATGGCGTTCCTCCTATTCAAGCAGCGCGCTGCGCAGCTGGTTGACCTGCTGCGGCGTGACCGGCGTGGCGGCGTTGCCCCAGGCGTTGCGGATGTAGGTCGCCACGGCGGCGACTTCGGCGTCGTTCAGCTCCTGCGCGAACGGCGGCATGCCGTACGGTGTCGGATTCTTGCGGGTGCCGGGCGGGTAGCCGCCGTTGAGGATCATGCGCACCGGATTGACGGAGGAACTCATCAGGATCGACTGGTTGGCGGCCAGCGGCGGGAAGTGCGGCGGCATGCCGCGTCCGTCCACCGCATGGCAGGTGGCGCAGCGGGCGTCGTAGATGCGCTGGCCTTCGGCGAACATCTGCGACACTTCGTTGGTCAGCGGTGCGGCCGGTGCGGCCGGCGGATCGTCGCCCGGCAGTCCTTTCAGGTAGACCGCCATGGCGCGTACGTCGGCGTCGTTCAGGTATTGCAGGCTGTTGAAGGTGACTTCGGCCATCGGCCCGTAGACGGTGCCGCGATGCGAAACGCCGGTTTGTAGCAGGTCCATGATGTCCTGCAGCGCCCAGTTGCCCAGGCCGGCCTCGCGGTTGGAGGTCAGCGACGGCGCGTACCAGTTCTGCATCGGGATCAGGCCGCCCTGGAAGGCTTTCGCTTCGGCCGAGCCGCCCAGCGCGTTGATCGGCGAGTGGCACATGGCGCAGTGGCCCAGGCCCTGCACCAGGTAGGCGCCGCGGTTCCATTCCACCGACTGTTGCGGATCGGGCTTGTATTCGCCTTCCTGAAAGTACAGCGTGCGCCAGCCGATCAGCAGGCTGCGGTTGTTGTAGGGGAAGCGCAGCTCGTGCTCGCGGTTGGCGTGCTTTACCGGCGGCACCGACATCAGGTAGGCGAAGATGGCGTCCGAGTCGTCGCGCGTGACCTTGGTGTAGGAGGCGAACGGCATGGCCGGGTACAGCAGCTTGCCGTCCGGCGAGCGGCCGGTGTGCAGCATGTTGTAGAAGTCGGCCGGCGTCCACTTGCCGATGCCGGTTTCCTTGTCCGGCGTGATGTTGGGTGCGTACAGGTTGCCGAACGGCGTGGGCATGGCGCGGTTGCCGGAGAAGATGGCCTGGCCGGGGATCGTGTGGCAGGCGATACAGTCGCCGGCCTGCGCCAGGTATTTGCCGCGTTCGATCTGTGCGCTGCTGACGGTGGTGGCGGGCGCGGACGAGCCGCGGTTCATCAGCCACCAGGCGCCGCCGGCCAGCAGGATCAGGATCAGCAGGAGGATGAGCAGGAAGCGCTTCATGGCTTGGCCTCCGCCGCGTGCGGGTTCTGGCTGCCGCAGGCCATCGGCAGTTGCGTGGTGTCGGCGGCGACCGGTTTGTCCTGCTGCGGCACCGGCAGCGTGGCGAGGTAGGCGGAGACGGCGGCCACTTCAGGTTCGGACAGCGTCGAGGCGACGATCTGCATGCAGTCCGGCGCCAGCGCGGTGCGGGTGCCGTAGCGCTAGGCGCCGAGCTGCGCGCTGACGTAATCGGTGCGCAGGCCGAGCAAGCCGGGGATGCCGGGCTCGCGGCCGGTCAGCGCCGTGCCGTGGCAGGCGGTGCAGGCCGGGATTTTCTTGTCCGGCAGGCCCTTGCTGACGATCTGCTGGCCTTGGGCGATGGTGGCTGGCGGTGCGGCTGGCGCGGTGACTGCCAGCGGGTCCGGGCTTTGGGCTGCGAAGTAGTCGGCCATCTGCTTCAGGTAGGCCGGCGGCAGATAGGCCAGCAGATAGTTCATCGGCGCGTAGCGGCGGCGGCCCTCCTGGAAGGCAATCAGCTGGTTGTACAGGTAGCCGGCCGGTTTGCCGGCCAGGCGCGGGAAGTAGAAATTGGCGACGCCACGGCCCTTGTCGCCGTGGCAGCCGACACAGGCAAGCGTGCGCGCCTCCATGGTATCGGGCGCGCGCTGCGGAGGCACGGTTTGTTCCGGCTGGGCATACGCGTAACCGGCGATTGTGCTGAGAACCAGAAAAGCTGATAAACACCGGGATGGGACCATGCCGTCTCCTCAGGGCTGCAACTAGTGGCTTTCTAACCAATATTTATTCTACAACTGCTTCCCCGCTTGTTATAAACCTTTCAAATAATTTGTTGCGTATTGGTCACATTTACTCGCTTTGCCAGCCGCCGCCCAGGGCCTGGAACAGGGCGACGGTGTCGGTGTAGCGGGCGGCTTGGGCCTGGATCAGCGTGATGGTGGCTTGGCGCCAGGCCTGGCCGGCTTGCAGGACTGGCGGGTAGCCGGTCTGGCCCAGCTGCCATTGGCGTTGGGCGATGGTCCAGCTTTTGTGGGCGGCTTGTTCGGCGTTGGCGGCGGCACGCAGGGATTGCGCATCGGCGTCAATGGCGTGCAGGGCGTCGGCGACGTTCTGGAAGGCGGTCAGCACGGTGCTGCGGTATTGGGCTGCGGCCTGATCGTAGTTGGCTTCGGCGGCGCGTTGCTGGTGCAGCAGGCCGCCGCCGCGGAACAGCGGTTGCGCCAGGTCGGCGCCGATGCTCCAGAAGCCGGCCCCGGATTTGAACAGGGTGCCGGCGTCCAGCGCCGAGCTGCCCAGCGCGGCGGTCAGCGCGATGTTGGGCAGGCGCGCGGCTTTGGCGATGCCGATCTGCGCGGAGGCGGCTTGCAGTTGCGCTTCGGCGGCGCGGATGTCGGGACGCTGTTCGACCAGTTGTGCCGGCAGGCTGAGTGGCAGTTCGGTGGCCAGCGTCAGGTGGCTGAAGTCGAGGCGCTGGGCGACGCCTTCGCTGGGATAACGGCCGGCCAGCACCGCCAGCAGGTCGTGCTGCTGGGCGAGTTGTTTTTGTAGTGGCGGCAGGTTGGCTTCCGCTTGCGCCAGTGCGGCTTCCTGCGCGGCGACGTCGGCCGCACCGAGTTGGCCGGCTTGCTGCTGCTTGCGCACGGCGTCCAGTTGCTGGCGGGCCATGGCGGTCAGTTGCTGCATGGCGTCCAGCTGGGCGCGCAGGGCGGCTTCGTTGATGGCGGCGTTGACGATGTTGCTGATCAATGTCAGGCGCGCGGCTTCGCGCTGGAAGCGGGCGACGTCGGTCTGGGCGTCGATGGCTTCGACCTGGCGGCGGGTGGCGCCGAAGACGTCCGGCGTGTAGCCGATGTTTAGCTGGGCGGTGTGCAGGCTGTACAGGTTGGTGCCGGAGGCGGTGGGGCTGGACAGGGTGTCGGCCACACGCTGGCGGGTCGGTTGCAGGTGCAGGTCGACGGTCGGCAAGTAAGCGCCGCGCTGGGCGGCGGCGGTTTCGCGGGCGGCGCGCAGCGCGGCGTCGGCGGCTTGCAGGTCGGGATTGGCTTGCAGGGCGGCGGCGATCAGCTGATTCAGGTCGTCGGAGCCGAAGACGGTCCACCATTGCGCGGAGACGTCCTTGCCTTCGGCGAAATGCTGCGAGGCGCCATCGGCAAGCGGCGATGCTGCGGTGTTGGCGGCCAGTGGCTCGGCGGTGTAGCGCGTGGCGGTTGGCGCGGCCGGGCGCACGTAGTCGGGACCGGCGGCGCAGCCGGTGGCCAGCAATGCGACCAGCAGGGACAGGGTTTTCATCATGCTTGTTCTCCTTCGGGCGCCGGCGCCGGGTGGCGGGCGAAGCGCTCTTCGATCAGGTAATACAGGGCGGGCAGCAGCACCAGCGTCAGCACGGTGGCCGTGACCAGGCCGCCGACTACCACGGTGGCGAGCGGACGCTGGACGTCGCTGCCCAGGCCGTGCGCCAGCGCCGCCGGCACCAGGCCCAGCGCGGCGACGGTGGCGGTGGTGAGCACCGGCCGCACGCGCTCGCGGGCGCCGTTGATGACTGCCGTGCGCAGATCGTCCGGCAGCAGCGCGCGCCAGCGGTTCAGGTTGGCCAGCATCACCACCGCGTTCAGCACCGACACGCCAAACAGCGCGATGAAGCCCACCGCCGACGACACGTTGAGCGTCATGCCGCGCATCTGCAAGGCCACCAGTCCGCCCAGCAGCGACAGCGGCACCGCCAGCAGTATCAGTCCCGGCTGACGCAGATTGCCGAACTCCGAGAACAGCATCACAAACATCAGCGCCAGCACCGCCGGCACGATCACCGCCAGACGCGCCTGCGCGCGCTGCTGGTTCTCGAACTGGCCGCCCCAGGTGATCTGGTAGCGCGCATGGTCATACGGAATCTCGCGCTGGATGCGGCCCTGCGCCTCGGCCAGGAAGGACGACAGATCGCGGCCGCGCAGATTGGTGCGCACCGTCAGGTGACGCCGGTTCATCTCGCGCGTGATGGTGGTTTCGCCCTCCGCCAGGCGGATGTGCGCCACCTGCGCCAGCGCCACGTGGGCGCCGTTGGCGGCGTTCAGCACCAGATCGCCGATCGCCTGCGGATCGTTGCGCGTCGGGCCGCTGAAGCGCGCCGCCACGTCGTAGCTGCGGTCATCCACGTAGACTTGCGCGACCGGGCTGCCGCCGATGCCGGTCTGGATCAGCGCCATCACGTCGGAGACATTGATGCCGAGGCGGGCCGCCGCGGCGCGGTCAACGTCGATGCGCACCTGCGGCAGCGGCGGTTCCTGGTCGATGATCACATCTTCCGCGCCAGGCACGCTGCGCAGCAGTTTTTCGACTGAACTGGCCAGCTTGCGGGTGGCGTGGAAATCGTCGCCATACACTTTGACCACCAGATCGCTGTGCGCGCCGGCCAGCTTGTCCAGTACGCCGTCGATCATCGGCTGCGAGAAGCCGACGTCGGTGCGCGGCAACTGCTTGTAGCGCGCCGCCAGCTTGTCGATCAAGTCCTGCTTGCTCATGCCGGACGGCCATTTGTCGTAGGGCTGCAAAGTCACCGCGCATTCGATGTGCGACGGCGTGAACGGATCGGTGCCTTCGTCATTGCGGCCCAACTGCGTGACCACGTGAGCCACCTGCGGTTCCTGCAAGGTGGCGTCGCGCAGCGCGTCCGCCATCTGCGTTGCCTTGGTCAGCGAAATGCCGGGTGGGAGCGTGACCTGCAACCAGATCGAGCCTTCGTCCAGCGTCGGCAAAAAGTCGCGGCCGATGGCGCCGCCGACCACGATCACCGCCACCAGCGTGGCGCCAGCCACGGCCAGCACCAGCTTCGACTTGCCGACCAGCCGTTGCAGCAGCGCTTCGTAGCGCGGCATCAGCCATCCCAGCACCGGATTGTGGAAGATCTTGCGCGGCTTGCGGAAGGCCCAGTAGGCCAAGCCGGGGATCAGCATCATGGTCATCAGCAGCGCACCGAGCAGCGCGAAGCCGACCGCAAACGCCATCGGCGAGAACAGCTTGTATTCGATGCGCTGGAAGGCAAACAACGGCAGGTAGGCGATCATGATGACCAGCATGCCGAAGCAGGTCGGGCGCATCACTTGCAGCGTGGCCTTCATGGCGTCTTTGGCCGACAGCAGGCCGTCCGGCTGTTTCTCGCGCTGAAGCAGAATGGCTTCCAGCACGAAGATGGCGCCATCGACGATGATGCCGAAGTCAATCGCTCCCAGCGACAGCAGGTTGGCCGGAATTTTAAAGTGGTGCATCAGGATGAAGGCCGCCATCAGCGACACGGGAATCGCCGACGCCGCGATCAGCGCCGCGCGCGGGCTGCCGAGGAACAGCACCATCACCAGCGTCACCAGCACCACGCCTTCGATCAGCGTCTTGCCGACCGTGTGCACGGTGGCGTCCACCAGTGTGCTGCGGTCCATATAGGGCACGACCTTGACGTCTTTCGGCAGCAGGTGGTCGTTGAGGTCCTGCACTGCCTCGTGCACGCCGGCGATCACGCGCGACGGATTCTCGTTCTTCAGCAGCAGCACGATGCCGGAAACGGTGTCCGACACCTTGTCCTTGCCCAGAACCCCATGGCGTTCCTGGTTGCCGAGCGTGACGTTGCCGAGGTCTTTGACCAGCACCGGCACGCCGTTCTTCTGCGTGACCACCACGTTGCCCAGATCATCCAGGCTGTGAATCAGGCCGACGCCGCGCACCACCAGCCCTTGCTGGCCGCGCGTCAGGATGCTGCCGCCGGCGTTGGCGTTATTGGCCGCAATCGCCTGCGTGATCTGCGCCAGCGACAGGTTGTACTTGGACAGCTTGGCCGGATCGAACTCCAGCAGGAACTGCGTGGTCAGGCCGCCGAAATTGCCGACATCGACCACGCCGCTGGCCTGCTTCAGGCGCGGGATCACGACCCAGCGCTGCAATTCGGATAGCGCGCGCAGATCCTGGCTCTTCGATTCCAGCGTGTAGCGGTAGATTTCGCCGATGGGCGAGGTCAGCGCGTCAAGCGACGGTTGCGCGCCATACGGCAGCGACACGCCGGCAATGCGCTCCTGCAGGCGCTGGCGCGACCAGTAGTCTTCCGCGCCGTCCTGGAACACCACGGTGATCAGCGACAGGCCGAAGGTGGACTTCGAACGCATTACATGCATGCCAGGCGTGCCCATGATCTCGCGTTCCAGCGGAATGGTGATCTGCTGTTCGACTTCCTCGGCGGCCAGGCCGTTGACCTGCGTGACCACTTGCGAGGTGACGTCGGCGATATCGGGATAGGCTTCCAGCGGCAGCTGGCTCCAGCAGTAGCCGCCATACAGCGCCACCAGCAGGAAAATCAGCGAGACGATGCCGCGCCGGTTAAAGCACAGGGTAACCAGACGTTCAATCATTGAGCAGCACTCCATCCTTGGTGACGATGCGCTCGCCGGCTTTCAGGCCGGACAGCACTTCCACTTGTTCGCCGATCTGCGCCCCCAGCTTCAGTTCGCGCGGTTCGAATTGCCATGGCTTGACTTCGACAAAGGCGCGGCTGGCGAAGCCGTTCTGGATCACGGCTGTCATCGGCACCAGCATGCCGTTGTGCGGACGCGCCAGTAGCGTGGCTTCGGCGAACATGCCGGGTTTCAGATGGCCGTCATGGTTGTCGAAGGGCAGGCGGACCTTGATGGTGCGGGTGTCGGCGTCCAGCATTTCGCCGATGTAGCGCACCTGGCCGGTCACCGGCGCCGGCCAGGCGTCCAGCTTGACGCTGGCCTGCTGGCCGACGTACAGCTGCGCCAGGTCTTTCTCCTGCGCGTTGGCGCTGATGAAGACCTTGGACAGGTCGGCGATGGTCATCAGGGAAGCGGTGGCGTCGTTCCAGTAGGCGCCGGCGGCGGCCGACAGTTCGACCACGCGGCCGGCAATCGGCGAGCGCACGGCGATGCGGCCGGCGCCGGCATTGCCGCCGCCGTGCGCGCCCAGTTGCGCCAGCCGGGCGGCTGCGCGGGCGGCTTCAGCGGCTGCGCTGTCGAAATCGCCCTGGGCCTGCTCGACGTCGCGCTTGGCGGCGATATCGCCTTGTGCCAGCTCGTGCTGGCGCGCCAGATTGCGCTGCGCCAGCGACAGCGCCGATTGTGCCTTGGCGTTGTCGGCGCCAGCCTGCGCCATGTCCGGCGCATCGATGGTGAACAGCACTTCGCCAGCCTTGACCTCGTCGCCCAGCTGCTTGTTCAGGCTGACGATGCGGCCGGCCAGCGGCGGCGTGACTTTCACCAGGCGAGCCGGATCCGCTTCCACCAGCGCCGGTAGCGTGATAGGCGCGGCGATGCTTTGCTCGGCGATGGCGGCGATCACCAGCGAGCGTCTCAACGGTGATTTTTCCGGAATGCGCAGCAGGTCGCCTTCATGCACCAGCGATGGCACATCCTCGGCGGCCGGCGCCTGCTTGGCGTTCGAGCCGTAGAGGCGCAGCGCGGCCAGGCCCAGCAGGCCGAGCAAAATCAGTTTGGTCAGGGTGGCTAGTTTCATGATGATTCTCCGGAACGCCGGGCAAAGCGCGGCCTGCCTCCCTCGGTGGGGATGCGGTCATGGTTGGAAAGGCTGGAAAGTGACGCCATGGTACGGAAATTTGCTGCACTGCATCCTGAATTCTTCTTCAGGAAAGGCGGGCCGTGCCGCTGCTATACTCTGGCCGTCTAGGCGAGGGCATACATGCAGATATTGTTGGTGGAAGACGATCACAAGGCAGCGCGGCTGCTCGCGCGCGGCCTGGAGGAAGAGGGCTACACGGTCACGGTCGCCCATGCGGCGCAGGACGTGGAGGCCGCCGACCTGGCGCGCGCCGATCTGGCCATCCTCGACTGGATGTTGCCGGGCAAGGATGGCGTCACGCTGTGCGGCGAATGGCGCCGTCGCGGCCTGCAGACGCCGGTGCTGATGCTGACCGCGCGCGACGCCGTCGCCGACCGCATCACCGGCCTGAACACCGGCGCCGACGATTACCTGACCAAACCGTTTGAATTCGATGAATTGCTGGCGCGCGTGCGGGCGCTGCTGCGACGCTCGGTGCGCACGCAGCCGGTGCTGCTGCAAGTGGCCGACCTGAGCATCGATCCGCAGACGCATGCGGTGCATCGCGGCGGCGCCAGCCTGGACCTGACGCCGAAGGAGTACGCGATTCTCGATTTCCTCGTGCAGCACGTGGGCGAGGTGGTCAGCCGCTTGCAACTGGCGGAACACGTCTGGCATGCTGACCTGATCGCCATCGACAACCTGATCGACGTCCACATGAAAAACCTGCGCCGCAAGGTTGATGCGCCGGGCAACGAACCGTTGATCGCCACAGTGCGCGGACGCGGCTTCCGCCTGGCGGCTCCGGGAGAGTCGGATGCTTAGCCTGCGCCGCCGGCTGGTACTGATTCACTTGATGGCCACCGTGGCCACCGTCGGCGCGATAGCGGCGGCAGGCTGGTGGCAGTTGTCGCGCTCGGTACGCGGGCAGCTCGACTCGGCGCTGCTGGCGCTGGCCGACACGGAAGTCGGCATGCTGACCGACACGCGCGCCACGGCCATCCGCGTGCACGAAGCGCCGGCCGGCAGCGCGCCGCTGTCGCTGACGCGGCTGGACCGGCTGGTGCAGATCATCGACGGCCAGGGCAGGGTGCTGGCACGCAGCGCCAATCTCGGCAACGATGTGCTGCCGTTCCCGCCGCGTCTGCTGGAACAACTGGCGGCCGGCGAAACCGCCTTCGCCACCTTGCCCGATGCGCGCGAAGAACCGCTGCGCATGGTATCGGTGCCGGCGCTGGTCGACGGCCAGCGCTACGCGGTGCAGGTGGCCGGTTCGCTGGACGATGCGGACCAGATCCTGCAATCGGCGGCGATCCTGTTCACGGTGATGGCGACCGCCTTGCTGGCGCTGGTCGGCTGGGCCGGCGACCGCTTGTCGCGCAAAACCTTTGTGGCGATGGAGAACATCGTCGACCAGGCGCGCAAGATCGGCGACAGCAGCCTGGACCGGCGTCTGCCGCATCCCGGCGGCGATGACGAGATCGGCCATCTTGCCGATACGCTGAACGCCATGCTGGACCGCATCGAACAAGCATTCGAAGCGCAGCGTCGGTTTACAGCGGATGCTTCGCACGAACTGCGTTCGCCGTTGTCGCGGCTGCGCACGGAAATTGAAATCACGTTGCGCCGGCCGCGTTCGAACGAAGAATATGTCGTCGCGCTGCGCTCCTGCCTGGCCGAAGTCGGTGGGCTGACCATGCTGGTGGAAGAGCTGCTGATGCTGGCGCGGCTGGACGCCGGCCAGCAGCTGGCGCAGGTGGAATTGGCGTCGCTGTCAGCGCTGGCGAAGGAAACCATCCAGCGCCTGAACGCGCCGGCCGCTGAACGCCGCATCGACATCATCCTGCAGGACGCGCTGGCGGAAGCGGCGCAGGTCGACCGTGCGCCGGTCAGCCTGGTGCTGCGCAACCTGCTGGAAAATGCGCTGAAATTCTCGCCGGCCGACGGCCACGTCACCGTCCGCATCCAGCGCGGCGCGCAAGGCGTGACCTTGTCGGTGGAAGACCAGGGCTTGGGCATTGCGGAAAGCGAGCTGCCGTTCCTGTTCGAACGCTTCTTCCGCGGCAGCGGCGCCCGCGCCGGCGAAGTAGACGGCGTCGGCCTCGGACTGGCCCTCTCGCAAGCCATCATGCAAGCTTACGGCGGCCGCATCGAAGCTGAAAACGTCGCCACAGGCGGAGCTAGATTCACGCTTTTTCTGCCGAGGACTGCTTAATGAGGCGTGGATCAAAAGAAAATGGGCTCACAAAGTGCTGACCTTGGGATTGTAGATAGCCGCTTTTCAGAAAGAATGACGGATATCAGTATCAGGGGTAATAATGGTGGTTGCAACTACCCATTCTCATAAGTCACAGCACTGATTTCCATAATTTACCGTCACTATCTCAACCACTCTGACACGTGGGGGCAGAGTTATTAGTAGGTTTGGGTGTCGGTTAAGTGAACTACGGTAGCGCAAATATCTACTTTCGTCCGAAGCAGGATAAGTCATCATTACTGCTAGGATGGCTGTCCATTTTCTGCTGGAGTATCAGTTAGCTCTTGCAAATGGTCGTAAGCGGAAACTCTCTAGCCTAATTCCGGGCAAGAATTTGGCTAGTTACTATCCTTAGCATTCGCTGCGAGGGGCGGTAGGAAAATTAATATTATCGACGTAAACGATACAATTTGTGCCATTCTCAAGGAAAATAAACGTGAGCCAAGCTAAAGCGAATATGCAGCAACAACCTTTTATTGCCTCACGGTGGGAACGTAACTCAGCCGATGACTTTATGATTTGGGTCAAGAACAGCGGTGTTGGGCGAGTTCGCACATCCACTCTGGGGCAGGCCGTTAGCCAGTTATGGCTCGATTATGCAGAGAGCGCCTCCAAGTCCGAACTCGCTGAAAAGCTGCCGGACGTACTTCGCAGTTGCGATAGCTTAAGTTTTCAGCAACCAAGTGAGGCAATCGCGTACGCAGGACTTCACCTCGTTGATCGATATGGCCGCATCATGCAGGTACTTGAATATCTTTTGCGAGTGGGCCGACTTCCAATCAGGAAAACGCGCGTAAGTATTTTAGAGGTGGGTTCGGGACCTGCGCCTGCTTTGTATGCAACGCGCGACTTTTATGCAATGTTGCATGAGTGGCCGGCCCGAGGTGAAGTTGAAGTCGCGAATGTCAAAGTTGCCGATTCGCTTGAGCGTGGAGATGCATGGGACCGAACACTTCACTACCTTTCTGAGTACTTAATGTTGGCGCGGCAAGAAACCAATCCAATGGCTTTGCCATTTCAGCGTGCAATTCACGATCTTTCAGGCTTCAAGGTAAAAACCCGCCATAATGAAGCGGTCGCAGAGCGGGCACACTGGATCAGACATGAGTTTGATTCGGCCGATGAGTACATCAGCAGCGCCGCTGCATTTAAAATAGCGTATGAAGAAGGTGTTCACGCTCCATCCGCCTACGACATGATCTTCATGTGCAATTTTTTAACACAGACAGAGATGGCTGAGCGGTTTGAGACAGAGCTTCTGGACTTAGCTAACTCGCTCACTCCCGGTGGCGTGCTCGTAGTGATGGGCGGTGTAGGTGCAAGCTACCCTGAAATCTACGAAAAGGTTCGGAATATTGCTAGGAGTGCCAAGTTGACGGACGTCAGCCCCACTGAGGTATTCGATCCGAATAAGTCGCCGCAACTAGATATCGTACGCGACCATGTTTTGGCGAATGTGGCCGCTGCCCTTGGTGATTGCGACAGGAATACGAGAGACTACATCCAGAAAAAATTGCCGAAAGACATAGTTGAGCCGGCTGTGGAGTTCATATTGCCAAAATATCGAGCTCTCCTTTTTGTAAACCAGAAACAGCGCAAATAGAATTGTGGAACAAAATTGAGAGCCTTTTGCAAGGAGAGGCTAAATTTGCTACGAAAATTTTTTGATGGGTAATGACTGTTTCTGGCTGTACTTAAGCTTTTGACAGGATCTCTGGTGACGATCGGTACTTACATCCCGATGAAGAATTGATTGGAATTTTTGACTTATACATCTAGGGAATTTTGAAGTCTGTTTGGACGAAAGTGGGAGCTCGCGCAGCTTCCTTTATTTGCACCCAAGCTAAATGCCATTCTGAGCCGCCTACCAGCGCTGTTGAGATAATGGTGTTGAATTATTAGAATGGGTGATTGACGCGATGTGAATAGGTTAGAGTACTCAAATATTGCATAATGTCGGCGAATAACCTATCAATTGCATGTCTATGCTTGACGATGCTATATTCTCATGCTAGTCCACCTGTAGCGATGGTGTTTAGCACCTGGCGGACCTGTGTCAGTCCGTTTGTGGTTTGCAGATATTCAATTGGCGCTACGCCGAGGAATGCATAATTCGGGCTGTTTAACCAGACTTTGGCAGCATCCTCATTTCCAAAAATCTTCAACGCCATCGCGCTGACTTCTGCGAATCCAGCTAACGCGGCTTTCTCGGATTTCATATGACCTCCTTGCGAATTTACAGAATATACCCAAGAGAGGTTGTTTGCTGATTGCGCAAGCGCAGAATGACTGGAAAAAAAAGCCCGCGCAAGGCGGGCATTGTGTTGGTGCGGCGGGCTGCTCAGCCTGCTTTTTCGTCCGGGAAGGCGTTGGTGGTTTTCGATCCCCAGACGGCGTAGAACAGTACGTACAGTTCGCACGCGGCGGTCAGCAGGAAGGAGTGTTGCAGGCCGACGGTGTCGGCCAGCCAGCCTTGCACCACCACCAGCGCGCCGCCGGCGATCGCCATGATCAGCAGGCCGGCGCCTTCTTCGGTCATTGGGCCCAGGCCTTTGATGCCCAGCGTGAAGATGGTTGGGAACATCACCGAATGGAATAGGCCGACCGAAATCAGCGCCCACATGGCGAAGCTGCCGGTGCCCAGCGCGGCGATCATCATGACGATGAAGGCGCCAATTGCGCAGAAGGCCAGCACGCGCTCGGCAGTGGTCTTGTTCATCGCCCAGGCGCCGATGAAGCGGCCGACCAGCATGCCGCCCCACAGCAGGAACAGGTAATGCGCGCCTTGCTCGTGGTTCAGGCCGCCGATTTCCGGCTGGCCGGTGAAGTTGATGAACAGGTTGGCCACGCCGATTTCAGCAATCAGGTAAATGAAGATGGCCGGAATGCCGAACACCAGGTTGCGGTGCTTCCACAGCGACAGTTTTTCGCGCTCCGAGTCCGACACACGGCTGGTGGCGCCGTGGTGCATCTTCGGCATCGGGAAGCGGGAGATGATCAGCGCCAGAATCACCAGCACGCCAGCCACGATCAGATAAGGTAGCTGCACGGCCTGCGCGTCGGCCAGTTTTTCAGCCTGGGTCAGCACGTGGCCGGCTTCGGCGGTGCCGGAAGCGGAACGGCCCAGGATCAGGTAGGCGCCGAACAGCGGCGCCAGCGTCGCACCCAGCGAGTTGAACGCCTGGACCAGATTCAGGCGCGAAGACGCGGTTTCCGGCGAACCCAGCACGGCAACGTAGGGATTGGCCGACACTTGCAGCAAGGTGATGCCGCAGGCGATCACGAACAGCGCGCACAGGGTGACGCCGTAGGATGGCAGGCGCGCGGCAGGGATCATCAGCAGGGCGCCGGCCGCCATCATGCCCAGGCCGATCACCATCGATTTCTGGTAGCCCACCCGCTCAATCAGCCGCGCCGACGGAATCGAGGCGAAGAAATAGGCGATGAACCAGACCGACTCGATCAGCGTGGTTTCGGTGTAGTTCAGGTCGAACACACTGCGCAGGTGCGGCAGCAGCGTGTTGTTGATCACGGTGATGAAACCCCAAGTGAAGAACAGGCTGGTCAACAGTGACAGAACGGCGCGGGAACTGGCCGAATTCGGCTGCGTCGCAACGGAACCGGTGGCGGTGGAAAGTGGAGCGGGCATGAGTGTCTCTAGAAGTTTTCTTAACCTTCTATGCTATAGCAGCGCACGTATGATCTCCAATGCCAAAAAAACCAAGATCAATAACTTTTGCATATAGCTGGCAACACGATAGTGATTTCTGTGACCTTCCGAAATCAAGTGGACAACCGCGCTATGGCAACGGTATGTAAGCTAGCTACGCGACGAACCCGCTGGACAGGTGCCCAACGGGGAAGATTTATGGCTCATCTGCATTAAGGGGAAGCACTGGCGCCTGGCGACGTATTGGTTGACGTTTTTGGCTTCTTCGGTTTGACGATTTTTTTAATGGCGATTTCAAAGATAGCCTTTCTATCCAAAGAATCCGCGTACACAGTTTCCCGTTGATCGCCGTACTTACATGTCACTGCATCAGTCATAAAATCATTAAAATCTATTTTCTTGCCATTAGTATAGTCATCCAGTACGTATATTTTTTTTGTGGTAATAATAAGAGGATAGGAGTAGTCCGTGATTGCCCTCATCATGGTAAATTGCTCTTTTAAACGAGCAAGATCATCTGGCTTGGTGTTTCCCTTTACGTCTTTTTTTGCCTGAAACCATAAGGTTTTAATGGCAGTTCGACCAGATGCATCGGTGGCATGCAATAGCACAGCTATATCTGCGCCACATGAGTCTTCTTTTGCGACTGAGGAAAATTCGACATTGCTAAATTTTATCTCCCAAGAACCGACTTTCTTGATTTTTGGTACGGCAAAGATAGTGCCACAGAGTTTTCCTTCACTCGACGTTGTCGCTTGGTCTTGCGCAATTTCGCAGGTTTCTTTTAGTTTTAGCCCAATTTCTGCGGCAACTTGAGGTGGCAGATCGTGCCATACATTGGGATCTATTTTTTGTTGGTTGATTCCAAAATGTTCCAATATTGCAGCGGTTAATTCACTTTTGCTGATTAGAGTGCCTTTTTTCTGTTTTAGTTCCAGATTTCCATTTTTATCTCTTGTTAGATAGGCGATCGCATCGGATGAAAATACGTTAAGTTTCTTTAAGCCATCCCAAAGCCATGATCCTTTTTTCTTGATTTCTTTCTTATGTGTTACGCCAGTTGATGTTTTTAAAAAAATCGTGCGAACATCAAAATTGTTGTCATCGTGTTCTGTTTGCATCATTGGCGTATCCTCAAGAGAAAGATTGCAGGAAGAGTAGCACAATGCTTTTCGGAAAAATGCGCTTATTGTCACAATCTCACTGTGTATTGGATTCGGGCAGGCGGCGTTGCCGCCAATACGCCAACCGGCCGGCAGCGCCAGCCGGTGCGGATAGTTAAGCGAGGGCGCGGGCCAGCAGCTTGTGCATCTCGGCGGCGATTTCGTCGACGTGGGTTTCGACGGCGAAGTGGCCGGTGTCGAGCATTTTCACGACGGCGTTCGGATTGTCGCGTTTGAAGGCTTCAGCGCCGGCCGGAATGAAGAAGACGTCGTTCTTGCCCCAGATGACCAGGGTTGGCAGCCTGGTGTCGCGGAAGAATTGCTGGAAGGCTGGATATTGCGTCAGGTTGTTGGCGTAGTCCAGGATCAGGTCCAGCTGGATATCTTTGTTGCCTGGACGCTCCAGCAGGGCGGCATCCAGCTGATATGACTCGGGCGCCACGCTGTCCGGATTTGCCACGCCGTTCAGGTATTGCCATTTGGTTGCCTCCAGGCTCAGGAAATCGCGCATGGCGTTGCGGTTTTCCTGCGTCGGCTCGGCCCAGTATTTGCGGGTTTGCGCCCAGGCGTCGCCCAGACCTTCCAGATAGGCATTGCCGTTTTGCGAGATCAGCGCCGTTACGCGTTCGGGATGGGCAGCCGCCAGGCGCAGGCCGGTCGGCGCGCCGTAGTCGAAGATGTACAGCGCATATTTGCTCAGCTTGAGCTTTTGCACGAAGGCTTCCAGCGTCGCGGTCAGGTTGTCGAAGGTGTAGACGTAGTTGCGTTCGGCCGGCACGGTGGTGAAGCCGAAGCCTGGCAGGTCCGGCGCGATCACGCGGTATTTGGTGGCCAGCAGCGGAATCAGGTTGCGGTACATATGCGAGGAAGAGGGGAAGCCGTGCAGCAGCAGGAGAACCGGCGCGTCGGCTGGGCCGGCTTCGCGGTAGAACACGTTGACGCCGTCGGCTTCAACGGTGTGGAAAGAAGCGCGGATGAGGTTGGTTGGCTGCGACATGGTTTTCTCCTTGGGAATTGTTGTAACCGTTAAAAACATGATTAAGTGGTTTCATCGTAGGCGTGCCAATGTAACTTGTCAAGCGTATTTTTAGTGGTTACAATGAAAATCATGAACACTCCAACCTTCTACGGCGATCATCCCGCCCTCGATCTGATGAACTCGGTGATGGTGCAGGATGGCGCCGTCACCGACACCTGGCAGTCCGATGCCGATGTGTTGCGCTGGTTGCAAGCCCAGCAACTGGCGTCGGCCAAGGCGCACGCGCCGTCCGGGCTGCTGGAAGCCGGCCGCGCGCTGCGCGAGGTGGTGCGCACGCTGGTGCTGGACAAGAAGGCGGGCAAGCCGCTACAGGTAAAAGCGCTGAACGCGGCAATGGCGCACGCGCAGCGCCATATGGTGCTGGCGGAGGAAGATGGTTTGCAGCTGCGTCCGCACTATGCGACCGCAACGCCGCAGGCGCTGCTGGCGCCGTTGGCCGAAGCCGCCGCCAGCCTGCTGGTGACGGTGGACTTCACGCTGGTGCGCAAGTGCGAAGACAGCGAATGCGTGCTGTGGTTCCATGACCAGACCAAGTCGCATCGCCGCCGCTGGTGCAGCATGGCGCAGTGCGGGAACCGCAACAAGGTTGCGTCGTTCCGGCAGCGCCAACAGAAAGAAGCTTAGGAAGAAGACTTGGCCGCAGCCGCCTCGGCCGCGCGCTTGCGCAGCGTGGTGACGGCGGTGCCGCCGACGCCCCAGTTGTCGGTTTCCACTTCGTCGATGATGACGAAGGTTGTGGCCGGATTCTTGTTCAGCACCTTTTGCAGCAGGTCGGTCACGCCCTGAATCAGTTCCTGCTTTTGCTCGGCGGTCGCGCCTTCATTGGTAATGCGGATATTTACGAATGGCATAGCTTTTCTCCTTGGTTAAAACTGGTGGACCGGGCCAGCAGCGCACCGCCCAGCAGCAGGGCGGTCGAGACGGCCATCGCGGCCTGGATACCCGCTAGGATAGCAGCCGTGGCCGGCGCTGCCACCAATGCGCCATACACCGCCACGCCCATGGCGCCGCCGACCTGGCGCGCCGTGTTCAATACCGCCGACGCGGTGCCGGCCTGGTGGCGCTCGACCGAGGCCAGAATCGCGGTGGTCATGGCCGGCACCGCCAGCCCCATGCCGGCCGGAATCATCGCCAGGCCCGGCAGCATGGCCCAGAAACTGGCCGTCTCCGAAATCCCGAACAGACCCAGCAGCGCATAGCCCGTGCCGCCGATCAGCCCACCAATAATCATCGGCAGCCGCGAGCCGACGCGTGCCTGCAGCCAGCCGCTGGTGATGTTTGCAAACAGGAAGGTGCCGGTCAGCGGCAGGAAGATCAGCCCCGCATGCAGCACCGAAAAGCCGCGCACCTGTTGCAGGTAGAAACTCAGCACGAAGATCACGCCGTAGTAGGCGAAGTTGACGAACACGCCGAACAGCGCGGCCGGCGTAAAGCCCGTCAGCTTGAACAATTGCAGCGGCAGCATGGGCGCGGCGCTGCGGCGTTCGACGCGCAGAAACAGCGCGGCGGCAATCACCGCCACGGCAAAGGCGCCCAGCACGGCGGCATGGGTCCACCCCAGCGCATGGACTTCGATCACCGCGCCAATGAAGGCCGTCAAAGCGATGACGGCAAGCAGCTGGCCGGGAATGTCGAAATGGCGCGCCGGGCCGTTGTGGCGCAACACCGGCACCACGCGCAAGGTCAGCCAGAAGCCGATCACGCAGATGGGAATGTTCACCCAGAAGATGCTGCGCCAGCCGAACGCCGCCATCAGCACCCCGCCCAGTACCGGCCCGGCCGCGATCGACACGCCGCCGGCCGCCGTCCACCAGGCGATGGCCTTGGCCAGCATCTTGCGGTCGTGAGCGTAGACGGCGTTGAGGATGGCCAGCGAGCTCGGCACCAGCAGCGCGGCGCCGATGCCTTGCACGGCGCGGGCGATGTTGAGCGTTAATGCCTCCGGCGCCATGGCGCAGGCCAGCGAGGCAACGGTGAACAGCGCAAAGCCGGCCAGGAACACGCTGCGCGAACCGAAACGGTCGCCCATGGCGCCGGCCGACAGCAGGAACACGGCAAAGCCCAAGGTGTATGCGTCCACCACCCATTGCAGCTGACTGACGCCGGCTGCCAATTCGCGGCCGATTTCCGGCAGGGCGACATTGACGATGGTGACGTCCAGCTGGACGATGATGAAGGCGAAACTGCAAGCCAGCAGGATCGCCAGTGACGGCGCGGATTCGGTTTTCATGGCAGTGCTCCAGAGGTCGATGCTGCCAATATAGTCCTGATTGTGCATCATTAAAAATGAATTATACTGAATACATAATTCTTTGATCGAGAACGACATGGAACTTTCGTCCCTGCGCATCTTTAAAACCGTGGCCGAGGAGGGCGGCGTCACGCAGGCCGCCGCGCGGCTCAACCGCGTGCAATCCAACGTTTCCGCGCGCCTGACCCAGCTGGAGGAATCGCTGGGCGTCAGCCTGTTCCACCGCTCCGGCCGGCGCATGCTGATTACCGAGGAGGGCGCCCGGCTGCTGGCCTACACCGAACGCCTGCTGCAACTGGCGGATGAAGCGCAGGAAGCCATGCGCGGCGACCGCCAGCCGTCCGGCCAGTTGCGCATCGGTTCGATGGAAACCACGGCGGCCGCGCGCCTGCCGCTGGTGCTGGGGCAGTTTCACCGGCAGTATCCGCAGGTGGACCTGGTGCTCGACACCGGCCCCACCGATTACCTGATGCAGGCGGTGCTGAACCATCGCGTGGATGTGGCGCTGGTGGCCGCGCCCATCGAGCGGCCGGAACTGATGCAGCTGCCGGTGTTTGACGAGGAACTGGTGTTGCTGACCGACAGCCTGCACGGCCCGGTCAAGTCGCCGGCCGACGTGGCGCGGCGCACGCTGCTGGGCTTCAGAAGCGGCTGTTCCTACCGGCGCCGGCTGGAGCGCTGGTTTGCCGAAGGCGGCGTGTCGCCGGCGCGGATTGCGGAATTCGGGACGTTCGAGGCGATTATCGGCTGCGTGGCGGCCGGCATGGGCGTGGCGATGATGCCAAGGGAAGTATTGAAGCAGCGCGAACTGGCCAAATCCGTGCGCGTGCACGCACTGCCGGACGAGGTCGCACGCGTCCAGACCATGCTGATCTGGCGGCGCGACATCGTCCAGCACGCCGCGCGCGATGCGTTCGCGGCGGCGTTTGGCCCGGAAACCGCTTAGCGGTTAGCTGGCGGTGCTGGCGGCGGTTCGGTGGTGGCCGGCGGCGTGGTGGCTGCCGGTGGCGCGTTCGGATCTGGCTGGGCGGCCGGCGTGGTTTCAGTTGCCGGTGGGGTAGCTGGCGCCGGCGTGGCTGCCGGCGCCGGCGTTGCTTCAGGCACTGGTGGCGGCACGTCCGCGTCTTTTTTCTTGCAGCCGCCGATGAAGGCGGCGGTAACGATCAATGCACAAGCAAGCTTGCCGGTCAGATGAAGCTGTTTCATGGTAGTTCCTCCTGTTGGATGGCTTGATTTGCCATCTTAGCCACTCCTGAGACCGCGCCCTATAAGCGTGCTTGCATCAGCTTTGTAGGACAACTGCCCGTCTATGGCAAATGGCGGATTTTCAGCCGTTGCGCCAGCCGCTCCGGTAAAATCCCGGCACAGACCAAACCGGGGAGATTCCATGCGTCGTTACATCGCAGTCGCACTGCTGGCCTTTTTCGCGCTGGAAGCCAGCGCCAGTGAGTCGGCCAGCGGCAGTTTTACCGCCACCAAAAGCTGCGAGGCTTTTTCCTCCTTCGCCAAGCGCGCCAATCCCGGCGACGTCAAGGTCAGCGCCGGCGTTTCCTACACCGTCCGCGAAATCAACAAGGTCGATTACGACTGGGTGCGTGTCGACGTGCCCGGCGCGCAGCCGTCGCTGCGCTGGGTGCAGCGCGAATGCGGCAAGCCGGAGCTGCAGGACCAGCAGGCCAGCCGCCTGCCGGAAGGCGCCAGCGGCGCGGTGTGCTCGGCGCCGAACCAGCAGGACAGCTATGTGCTGGCCATCACCTGGCAGCCAGGCTTCTGCGAACACACCAAGTACAACGGCAAGAAGCCGGAATGCGACGCCATGAACAGCGGCGCGCTGGAAGCCAAGACCCTGAGCCTGCACGGCCTGTGGCCGAACAAGAAGGAATGCGGCACGCAGTACGGCAGCTGCAGCGGCCAGCCGTTCGCGCTGAGCAAGGACACCATCGAGAAAATCTCGCCGTGGATGCCCAACTTCTTCTACGAGCGCACCTTCGGCGCCTACGAGTGGAACAAGCATGGCAAATGCCAGTCGCTGCCTCCGGATGAATACTTCATCAAGGCTGTGTCGGCGGTGCGGGTGGTGAATGAATCGGAAGTGGGCAAGATCGTGCTGGGGAATACCGGCAAGAGCATCCGCGTGAGCGACTTCTTCGACAAGATCAAGGCGCGCTACGGCGACAAGGTGGCCAACACCATCACGCTGGTGTGCACCCAGCATAAATACCTGCAGGAGATCCGGGTGTCGCTGGCGCTGGACTTCGCCACCGACCGCGAACTGCCACAGCTGGTGGCGAACGCCAAGCCGGCGGGCAGCCGCGCTGTCGGCTGCGCCGACGAAATCTACGTCGAAGCAGCCGGCAAGGACTAGACTCAAGTTACGACATTACGCTGCGAAGCCGCCGTCGATCAGCAGGTCGGCGCCGGTGACGAAACCAGCTTCCGGACCGGCCAGGTAAGACACCATGGCCGCCACTTCTTCCGCTTTGCCGTGGCGTTTCAGGGCCATCAGGCCATGAAGGCCGGTGGCGAAATCGCTTTCGGCCGGATTCATGTCGGTGTCGATCGGGCCCGGCGCGACGTTGTTGACGGTGATGTTGCGGCTGCCGAAGTCGCGCGCCATGCCTTTGACCAGGCCGACCAGCGCCGATTTGCTCATCGCGTAAGCCGCGCCGCCTTCGAACGGCATGCGCTGTGCGTTGGTGCTGCCGATGTTGATGATGCGGCCACCGTCGGTCATGTGCTTGGCGGCGGCTTGCGAGGCCACGAACACGGCGCGCACGTTGACGGCGATGGTGCGGTCGAAGTCTTCCAGCGAGAACTGGTCGGTTGGGCCCAGCAGCAGCACGCCGGCGCTGTTGACCAGGATGTCCAGGCGGCCGAAGCGTTCCGCCACGCTGTCGATGGCTTTGGTCAGTGCGACGGCATCGGAGGCATCGGCCTTGATGGCAATCGCTTCGCCGCCGGCGGCCTTGATTTCTTCCACCAGTGCTTCGGCGGCGATGGCCGAAGCAGCGTAACCGACGGCGACTTTAGCGCCTTCGCTGGCCAGGCGGCGTGCCGTAGCAGCGCCGATGCCGCGCGAACCGCCGTTGATGAAAGCGACTTTACCGTTGAGTTTGGTGTTGGTATTCGTGTTCATGATTTGTTTCCTTTCGGTTGGTTGATGAACACAGTATGGTCTTGGTCACCTGATCGCGGTAGTCATGAAATTATCTTTACAGTTTCAACCATTGGTATAAGATGGGCGCATGTTTACGGAACTCAGCAGCTATCTCGACGCCTTTATCGCCTCCGCCGACGAGGGCAGTTTCTCCGCCGCCGCGCGCCGCCTGGGGCTGACGCCGGCCGCCGTCAGCAAGAGCGTCAACCGGCTGGAACTGCGGCTGGGCGTGCGCCTGTTCCAGCGCAGCACCCGCAGCCTGGCGCTGACCACCGACGGCGAGCGCCTGTACGCGCAGGTGCGGCTGCCGTGGAGCGAGATCGGCGACGCGCTCACCGATTTGAGCCAGGGCGCGGGCAAGCCGGCCGGCACGCTGAAGGTGTCGCTGGCGCATACGGTCGGCCGCAATTACTTCGTGCCGCTGCTGGGCGAGTTTTCGCGCCGTTATCCGGACGTGGTGCCCGACCTGCATTTCGATAACCGCCAGGTGGACCTGATCGCCGAGGGCTTCGACGTCGCCATCGGCGGCGGTCTTGAACTGACCGATGCGCTGATCGCGCGCGAACTGGCGCAGGTGCATATCGTGCTGGCGGCGTCGCCGGCCTATCTGAAAGCGCATCCGGCGCCGACGCAGCCGCAGGAGCTGGCGCGTCATCGCGGCCTGCTGCGCCGCTCGCTGGCCACGGGCCGCCTGGTGGCGTGGACCTTGAAGACCGCCGCAGGGCAGGAGGTGGTGGCCAACGTGCGGCCGGTGGCGGTGATGGACGATCCGGAAGCCTTGGCCCGCGCCACCGCCGATGGCATGGGCATTGCCATGCTGCCGATGCCGCACGCCTGTCCGCTGCTGGCCAGCGGAGAACTGGTGCGGGTGCTGCCGGAGTGGTACGCGGAGACGCGGCCGCTGTCGATATACTATTCAAGCCGCAAGCTGGTGCCGGCCAAGGTGCGGGTGTTTGTCGATTTCATGATCGAGGAATTCCGCGCCGCCGGCCATGCGCAGCGGTTCCGCCAACAATAAATGGAGACGTAGCGATGAAGTTGAAGTCAGTATTCCTGGTGCTGCTGCTGGCGGCCGGGCAGGCGTTTGCCGGCGTGGCCGTCCAGCCGGACAACGCGCAGCTGCAATACACCGGCCGTATCGACTTCGCCGACCGCCTGCGGCCCATGCTGTCCTGGCCCGGCACCAGCATCGAAGGGAACTTCACCGGCGCCAGCCTGGCCGTCAAGCTGGACGACCAGCAGGGCAAGAACTTCTTCAACGTGTTCATCGACGGCGACCTGGCGAAACCGGTGGTGATCGAGGCGGCGCAGGGCCGCAAGACCTACCCGGTGGCCAGCGGCCTGGCGTCCGGCGCGCACCGCTTCCTCATCACCAAGCGCACCGAGGGCGAGGAGGGCGGCACCTTCTTCCAGGGCCTGGAACTGGCGGATGGCGGCGCATTGCTGCCGCCGCCGCCGCGCAAGCCGCGGCATATTGAATTCTTCGGCGACTCCATCACCAGCGGCATGGGCAACGAGTCGCCGGACGACGGCCCGGATCATCTGCTGAAGGACAAGAACAACTTCATGTCCTATGCGTCGATCACGGCGCGCGCATTGAATGCGGAAGCGCACATCACGTCGCAGAGCGGCATCGGCGTGATGATCAGCTGGTTCCCGTTCACCATGCCGGACTTTTACGACCAGCTCAGCGCCGTCGGCAACAACGACACGAAGTGGGACTTCAGTTCGTGGACGCCGGAGGTGGTGGTCATCAACCTGTTCCAGAACGACCGCTGGCTGATCGACCGCGAAAAGCGCCTGAAGCCGATGCCGGACGACGCCCAGCGCATCCAGGCCTACCGCACCTTCGTGCAGAAGATCCGCGCGCTGTATCCGAAGGCGTACATCGTCTGCGCCTTGGGCAGCATGGACGCGGTGCAGGAAGGTTCGAAATGGCCGGGCTATGTGCGTACGGCGGTGGACCAGATGCGGCAGCTGGGCGACCAGCGCATCGACACCATCGTCTTCCCGTGGACCGGCTTTGGCGGCCATCCGCGCGTCAGGCAGCATCAGGCCAATGCGGCGCTGCTGACGGCGTTCATCCGCCAGAAGGTGGGCTGGTAAGGCGTGTCAGCGGTTCTGGCTGACGCCTGCCAGTTGCCGGCGCAGCGTGGCGGCTTGCGGTGCGCCGATGCCGGCTTCGAATTCGGCCTGCGCGGCGCTCCAGTAGACATGCGCTTCCTGATATTTGGCCTGGCCGGCGGCGGTCAGCGACAGCACCAGCTTGCGCGGCGACGCGGGATCGGATTGCTGTTGCAGATAGCCGTCGCGCGTCAGCGGCTGGATCGCGCGTACCAGGCTGGTACGGTCCATCACCATCTGCTGGGCCAGGGTCACCATGTCGACGCCGGGCTGGTGGTGGACGGCGGTGAGAATGCTGAACTGCGAGTTGGTCAGGCCGCTCGGCGTCAGGTGGCGGTCGTACATGGACGACACCGCGCGCGCCGCCTGGCGCAGCGCCAGGCTATTACAGAATGGTACGGTGAGATGGTCGCTCATGGTGTCCTCAGGCGGCGATGGCGTTGCCGTCGTGGCGGCGGATGTCGGCGATCAGGTCGGCCAGCGTGCGGCCGGCCAGGCGCGCTTCAAAGCCGGATTGGGCGTCGTCCAGCACCGCGTGCATCGTGTCCTTGATCTGGCGGCTGATGACGCAGGCCGGCTGCACAGGATAGCCGTGAATAGCGAAGGCGGCCGGCGCTTCGCTGGCGCGGTAGATGTCGAGCAGGGTGATCTCGGCCGGCGGGCGCGCCAGCGTGCAGGCGCCGTGCTTGCCGCGGGTGGCGATGACAATGCCGGCCTTGGCCAGCTTGGCGATCGAGCGGCGCACGAAGGTCGCTTCCGCATGCACGCTGCCGGCCAGGATGGCCGAGGTGACGTATTCGCCGTAGCGGTCGCCGAGGACGGCGGCCACGTGGGCGGCGACGGTGAATTGTACGTTTTTCAATGACATGGCAAAGCTTCCAACATGATGCGTGCGCAGCCTCCAGTGTACCGCAGGCACACGGCAGGCGTGCGCTGATCCGCCGCAACGCTGCAACGCTGCGGCGGTCCGGTGGCGTCAGCGGCTGGCCAGCGTGGTGGGCTGGCTGGTGGCCGGCGCGTCCCAGCCGCCGCCCAGCGCGCGCACCAGCGCGACGGTGGTGATGGCGCGGTTGCCGCGCAACTGTACGGCGCTGCGTTCCACCGCCGCCAGGTTGCGCTGCGCGTCCAGCAGTTCCAGGTAACTGGTGCGGCCGGCGTCGTACAGTTTGCGCGCCAGGTCGGCCGAGCGGCGCGCCGACACCACGGCGTCGTCGATCTGCGCGGTCTGGCCGGCCAGGATGCGCAGGCCGGCGAGGTTATCTTCCACCTCCGAGAACGCCACCAGCACGCTCTGGCGATAAGTCGCCACCGATTCTTCCAGCGCCGCTTCGCTGCGGGTGACGTTGGCGCGATTGCGGCCACCGTCGATCAATGGCGCCGACAGCAGGGCGCCGAGCAGCCATGAACGGCCGGTCATCTTGAACACGTCGGGGAAGGCGCCGGCCACGCCGCCGCCGGCCGCGCTCAGGTTCAGCGCCGGGAACATCGCCGCGCGCGCCACGCCGATGCGGGCGTTGGACGCTTCCATGGTGCGCTGGGCGGCGGCGATGTCGGGACGGCGCTCCAGCAGCGTGGAGGGCAGGCCGGCCGGAATCGTCGGCATCAGCGCGCTGTCGAGCAGGGGACTGGCGCCGGCCGTGAAACTGGCTGCCGGCTTGCCCAGCAGGACCGCCAGCGCATGCTCGGTGGTGGCGCGCTGGCGCTGCAGGCCGATGGCCTCGGCGCGCGTGGTCGACAACTCGGTGCGTGCGCGCGACAGGTCGAATTCGCCGATGTCGCCCAGGTCGAAGCGGCGCTGGTTGATCTGGACGTTTTCCTCGCGCGTTTGCACGGTGCGCGCCAGCGTTTCCAGTTCGGCGTCGGTGGCGCGCAGGCGGAAATAGGTCTGCGCCACGTCGGCCTGCAGGGCCAGCAGCACCGAGCGGTAGTTGGCTTCCACCGTGGCAGCGTCGCCGCGCGCGGCGGCCAGGTTGGACGACACGCGGCCGAACAGATCGACTTCGTAGCTGGCCGTCAGGTGCGCCGCGTAGGTGGTCTGCGGCGCCACCGGCGTGCCGGCCGGCAGGCCCAGTTCCGTCGGCGACGAGCGGCCGCGCTGCGTGCCGACCGCTACGCCGACTTGCGGCATGCGATCGGCTTCGGCGATGCCGGCAATGGCGCGCGCCTGCTTGACGCGGGCCGCCGCCACCGCCAGGTTGGCGTTGTTGCGGGTGGCTTCATCGATCAGCGCATTGAGCGCGCTGTCGTTGAAGGCCAGCCACCAGGCGCCGCGCGGCTGCGCTTCGGCGGCCTGCGCCTGCTTCCACTGGCTGCCGTCGGCGGCGGTCTGCACCGCCGCTTCCTTGTAGGCCGACGGAATGTCGATGACCGGCTGTTTGAATTCCGGCGCGGCGCAGGCGCTCAGCAGCAGTGCCGCCAGCAATGCGCTGACTGTGATGGTGTTCTTCATATCAGTGTCCTTCCAGTTGTGGGACGGCGTCAGGGGCCGTCGCTTTGTGCTTGTCCAGGTACTGCGCCAGTTTGCGCACCAGCACGTAGAACACTGGCGTCAGGAACAGGCCGAAGAAGGTCACG
Organism: Duganella aquatilis; assembly: GCF_009674565.1. Classification (GTDB taxonomy): domain Bacteria; phylum Pseudomonadota; class Gammaproteobacteria; order Burkholderiales; family Burkholderiaceae_D; genus Rugamonas; species Rugamonas aquatilis. The sequence goes on along the minus strand of NZ_WKJL01000007.1, from coordinate 136,519 downwards.
CCCAGCATGCCGCCGAACACCGCCACGCCCATCGCATGGCGCATTTCCGAACCGGCGCCGTGCGAGAACACCAGCGGCAGCACGCCCATGATGAAAGCGATCGACGTCATCAGGATAGGACGCAGGCGCAGGTGGCAGGCTTCCAGCGCGGCTTCCACCACGCTGCGGCCGTGGTGTTCCAGTTCGCGGGCAAACTCCACGATCAGGATGGCGTTCTTCGAGGCCAGGCCCACCAGCACGAACAGCGCGATCTGGGTGAAGATGTTGTTGTCGCCGGCGGTCAGCTTGACGCCCAGCAGCGCGCTCATGATGGACATCGGTACGATCAGGATCACGGCCAGCGGCAGCGTCCAGCTTTCGTACTGCGCTGCCAGCACCAGGAACACCAGCAGCACGCACAGCGGGAACACATAGATCATGGTGTTGCCGGCGATGGTGTCCTGGTAGGTCAGCTCGGTCCATTCATAGCTCACGCCTTTCGGCAGCACTTCCCTGGCCAGTTTTTCCAGCGCGGCCTGGGCCTGGCCGGACGAGTAGCCCGGCGCCGGACCGGCATTCAGATCGGCCGCCACGTAGGCGTTGTAGCGCTGTACGCGGTCCGGGCCATAGCTGTCGGTGATGCGCATCAGCGACGACAGCGGAATCATCTCGCCCTTGTCGCTGCGGACCTTCATCTGGCCGACGTCTTCCACGCGCGAGCGGAACTGGGCGTCCGCCTGCACCCGCACCTGGTAGGTGCGGCCGAACTGGTTGAAGTCATTCACGTACAGCGAACCGAGATTGATCTGCAAGGTCTGGTAGATGGTTTCCAGCGGCACGCCCAGCTGCTTGGCGCGGTCACGGTCGATGTCGGCGTACAGCTGCGGCACGTTGATCTGGTAGCCGGAGAAGACGCCGGCCAGTTCCGGTGCAGCGCGGGCTTTTTCCACCAGCGCCTGGGTGGCCTTGTACAGCTCATCGTAACCCAGGTTGCCGCGGTCCTCGACCATCATCTTGAAGCCGCCGATGGTGCCCAGGCCGTTGACCGGCGGTGGCGGGAACACCATCACGAAAGCATCCTGGATGGCGCCGGCGCGCTTGTTGATTTCTGCGGCGATGCCGGGCGCACTGACTTCCTTGGTGTTGCGCGTTTCGGGCGCCAGTTCGCCGACAAACACGATGCCGGAGTTCGGCGCGTTGGTCAGGTCGTTGACCGACAGGCCAGGGAAGGCCACGGTGTTGCGCGCGCCCGGCACGCCGAGGGCGATGTCGGCGGTGCGGCGGATCACCGATTCGGTGCGGTTCAGCGAAGCGGCATCCGGCAACTGGGCGAAGCCGACCAGGTAGCCCTTGTCCTGCGACGGGATGAAGCCGCCGGGCACGAGACGGAACAGCAGCGCGGCCAGCGCCACCAGCACCAGATAGAAACCGACCGACAGCGATTTGCGGCTCAACACGGCCTTGACGCCGCCTTCGTAGTTCTTCGAGCTGCGGCCGAAGAAGTTGTTAAACCATTGGAAGAAGCGGCCGAACAGCTTGTCCATCACGCGGGTCAGCGCATCCTTTGGCGCGTCGTGTGGACGCAGCAGGGCGGCGGCCAGTGCCGGCGCCAGCGTCAGCGAGCTGAATGCCGAGATCACGGTGGAGATGGCGATGGTCAGCGCGAACTGGCGATAGAACTGGCCGGTCAGGCCGGAGACGAAGGCGATCGGCACGAACACGGCGCACAGCACCAGCGCGATGGCGATGATCGGACCGCTGACTTCCTTCATTGCCTGTACCGTGGCGGCGCGCGGCGACAGGCCGGCGGCGATATTGCGCTCGACGTTTTCCACCACCACGATGGCGTCATCGACCACGATGCCGATCGCCAGCACCAGGCCGAACAAAGTCAGCGTGTTGATCGAGAAGCCGAAGCCCAGCATCACCGCGAACGTGCCCACCACCGACACCGGCACCGCCAGCAGCGGGATGATGGAAGCGCGCCAGGTTTGCAGAAACACGATCACCACCAGCACCACCAGCGCAATGGCTTCCAGCAGCGTGTGAATCACGGCCTTGATCGAATCGCGCACGAACATGGTCGGGTCATAGGCGACGCTGTATTCCACGCCTTTCGGGAAGTCCTTGCTCAGTTCCGCCATGCGGGCGCGGACGTCGGCCGACAGTTGCAGGTCGTTGGAGCCGGGCGAGGCGAAGATGGCCAGCGCGGCGGCCGGCTTGTTGTCCAGCAGCGCGCGCAGCGCATACGAGCCGGACCCCATCTCGATGCGGGCGACGTCGCGCAGGCGGGTCAGGGCGCCGTCGGCATTGGTGCGGACGATGATGTTGCCGAAGTCTTCCTCGGTTTTCAGGCGGCCCTTGGTGTTGAGCGTCAGCTGGAAGTCGGCGTTCTTGGTCGGCGAACCACCGACTACGCCGGCGGCCACCTGCACGTTCTGCTCGCGGATGGCGCTGGCGACGTCACCGGCCGTCATGTTGCGGGCGGCCAGTTTCTGCGGATCGATCCAGATGCGCATGGCGTAATCGCCCGAGCCGAGAATCTGCACATCGCCCATGCCGGGAATGCGCGCCAGCTGGTCCTTGACGTTGAGTACCGCGTAGTTGCGCAGGTACAGTTCATCGTACGAGGAATCCGGTGATACCAGGTGCACCACCATGGTCAGGTTGGGCGAGGTCTTGACGGTGGTGACGCCGATCTGGCGGACTTCCTCCGGCAGGCGTGGCAGCGCGCGCTGCACGCGGTTCTGCACTTCGGTCTCGGCCTGCTGCACATTGGTGCCGATGGCGAAGGTGACGGTCAGCTTGAGCGCGCCATCCGAGGTGCTTTGCGAGGACATGTAGATCATATGCTCGACGCCGTTGATCTGTTCCTCCAGCGGCGCGGCCACGGTTTCAGCGATGACCTTGGGATTGGCGCCAGGGTACTGGGCGCTGACCACCACCGACGGCGGCACCACGTTGGGATACTCGGAAATCGGCAGGCGGAAGATGGCGATCAAGCCGCCGACGAAGATGATGATGGACAGTACCGCCGCAAAAATCGGCTTGTCCACGAAGAAGCGCGAGAAGTTCATGATCAATGTCCTTTGCTGTCGGCTGCGGCGACCTTGGCGTCGGCCGGCTTGTCATCCATGGCCACTATTTGTGGCGCCAGCGGCGCGCCCGGATGCACGCGCTGCAGGCCGTTGACGACGATTTTCTCGCCGGCTTTCAGACCGGAGCGGACGATGCGCAGGCCGTCGGCGGTCTGGCCCAGCGCGACCTGGCGGTACTCGGCCTTGTTGTCCTTGTCGACCACGTAGACGAATTTGCGGCTCTGGTCCGTGCTCACCGCCTGGTCGTTGATCAGCACCGCGCTGTGCTGGCCGGCGCCGCCGGTTTCCACCTGCACGCGGGCGAACAGGCCGGGCGCCAACAGGTTGTCGCCGTTGGCAAAGACGGCGCGCATGCGCACCGCGCCGCTGCGCGAATCCAGCTGGTTGTCGACGAATTCCAGCTGGCCTTCGTGCGGGAAGCCGGTTTCGTTGGCCAGGCCGATGCGCACCTTGACCGGATGGCCGCTGTGGGCGTGGGCGCCGACGTTCAGGTAAGTCGATTCGTCGCCGTCGAAGCTGGCGTAGATTTTGTCGTCGGAGACCATGGAGGTCAGCACGGCGGTCTGGTCGACCAGGTTGCCGATGGTGATTTCCGCCTTGCCGACGCGGCCGTCGATGGGCGCCGTAACCTGGGTGTAGGACAGGTTCAGTTTCGCGGTTTCGTACTGGGCGGCGGCGGCGCGGGCGTTGGCGTCCAGCTCTTTCAGGCCGGAGGCGCGTTCGTCGTATTCGCGCTGGGCGATGGCTTTATCGGCCAGCAGCTTTTCGGCGCGGGCCAGTTCCAGGTGCGCCAGTTCGGCCTTGGCGCGGGCGGAGAGGGCGGCCGCTTCGGCGCGGTTGGCTTCGGCCTGGAAGGGACGTGGATCGATCACGAACAGCACCTGTCCTTTTTTGACCTTGCCGCCGGGCTGAATGTTGACCGCCGTGATGAAGCCGCCGACGCGGGCGCGGATGTCGACGCGCTCGATGGATTCCAGCCGGCCGGAGAATTCCTGGGTTGGCGTCACGCTGCGTTCAACCACCACGGCGGCGGTGATCGGCGCGCCTGCGGCGGCGGGCGCCGCCTTGCTGTTGGCATCACCGCAGCCGCTGAGAAGGGCGGCGGCCAGGCCGCCTGCCGCCAATGCCGCCACCAAGGGGCGCAGCTTGTAGTCTGTGAAGAGCATAAGAGATCCTTTTATTGAATGTGTATATGCACACTTTGAGGTAAAATTAAACCCCTCAACAAGGAAGGGGCTGGCAAGTTAATTGTGATTGTAATCGTCTCAATTAAAAAGTCAACCAGAATTTTCCCGAAGGTATCGAACCAACCGAACGGGAGAGCCTGTTCCCGTGCCGACGCGGTAGACTGCATGTTTTGAACAACGGGAGGCGCGATGAGCCAGCAATGCCAGCACTTCAACCAGATCCACACGCACCACGCCAACACCAACGGCTGCGAAGAGTGCCTGAAAACCGGCGACACCTGGGTCCATCTGCGCAAATGCCTGAGCTGCGGCCACGTCGGCTGCTGCGACCAGTCGAAGAACCGCCACGCCACCAAGCACTTCGAGCAGACCGGCCACGCCATGATGCAGTCGGCCCAGCCGGACGAGGAGTGGGGCTGGTGCTATATCGACCGCAAGATGTTCGACACCATCTGAGTCAGGCGTCGATCCAGCGCCAGGCGCAGGCCGCGCTGGCCAGGGCGGTGACGGCGCAGGCCAGCGCCGCCACGTGGAAGGCGTCCAGCAGCGCCGCGCCTTGCGCGCTCAATACCGACGCCAGTAGCGCGGTGGTGAACAAACCGCCGGCGCGCGCCACCGCGCTGTTGAAGCCGGAGGCGACGCCGCTATGGCCGGCGTCCACCGACGACAGCACGGCCGTGGTCAGCGGCGCCACTGCCACCGCCATGCCGATGGCGATCACCAGCATGGCCGGCAGCGTGGTGGTCCAGTAGCTGCCGCCGCCAATGCGCATCGACAGCATGAAGCCGGCGGCGACGATGACCGGGCCGGCCGTCAGCGGCAGCCGTGGCCCCAGCTTGCCGGCCAGCCGGCCCATGGTGGACGAGGCGAGCGCGATCACCACCGGCAGCGGCAGCAGGGCGGCGCCGGCCGCGCTGGCCGAGTAGTGGTCGTATTCGATCAGCACGAACGGCAGCACCAGCAGCAGCGCACCCAGCGCGCCATACAATAAAAAGGTCATCAGATTCAGGCCGCTGAAGCTGTGCGAACGGAACAGCGACAGTGGCAGCATGGCGTTGTCGCCGGCGCGTTGTTCGATGCGCAGGAACAGCAGCATCAGCACGATGCCGGCGGCGATCGCCAGGCCGGATTCCCAGTGCAGGCCGGCGCCGCTGGTGGCCACCGTCAGCCCCCAGGTGAGCGCGCCCAGGCCGATGCTGGCCGTGGCGGCGCCTGAAATATCGAGCGTGGCGCCGGCCGCCTGCTGCTCGTCGCGCAGGTAGCGCAGGGCGAGGAAGATGGCCGCTGCCGCCAGCGGCAGGTTGATGAAGAAGATCGAGCGCCAGCCCGTGACGTCGACCAGCCAGCCGCCCAGCAAGGGGCCGATGGCGCCGGCCGCCGCGCCCACCGCGGCCCAGATGCCGATGGCGCGTCCGCGCGCTTCGCCTTCAAAGTGTGTGCCGAGGATGGCCAGGCTGTTGGGCATCAGCAGCGCCGCCCCCACGCCCTGCGCGATGCGTCCGGCGACCAGCAGGCCGGCCGACGGCGCCAGCGCGCACAAGGCGGACGCCAGCGCGAACAGGCTCACGCCCAGCACCAGTATGCGTCGGCGGCCGAAACGGTCGCCGGCCGCGCCACCCAGTAGCAACAGGGCGCTGAGTGGCAGCAGGTAGCCGTTGATGATCCACGACAGCACGCCGCCGTCGGCGTTCAGACTGCGGCCGATGGCCGGCAGGCCCACGTTCACCACCGAGCCGTCAATGAAGGCCAGGCTGGAGGCCAGGATGGTGGTGGCCAGCACAATGCGCGGATGGTCGGTGCCTGCCGGCGTGCTTGCGGTTGCGCCGGCAGGCACGTTGGCGGCTGCGGCTGCGGCGATGGCGCGGTCGCAGCCCTGGTGTGGCGCGGCGCTCATGGTGCTCCGTGGACTGTGGCCGGGGCGCTGCAGTGTTGTGCAGAATTCGTCATTTTTCGTGCTCCTGTCATGCAAGACGTGCGACGGTGGACGGGGTACATTATCGGGATACTAATCCAATTCAGGAAATCCATGCGCGCCTTGTCCTCGTTCCATCATCGCCGACTGGTGCTGCGCGGAGCCGCCGGCCTGGGATTGATCTCCGGCTGGAACGCCCGCGCCACCGCTGCTTCGGCCGGCAGCAGCATTCCCGCCGCCGCCAACGCCGTGCCACTGTCGGCGGTGCGTCTGCTGCCTTCCGTCTACCTGGATGCGGTGCAGGCTAATCAAGCTTATTTGCTGCGCCTGAGCGCCGACCGCTTCCTGCACAACTACCACCGCTTCGCCGGCCTGCCGGTCAAGGGCGCCATCTACGGCGGCTGGGAATCCGACACCATCGCCGGCGAAGGACTGGGCCACTACCTGTCCGCGCTGTCGCTGATGTATGCGCAAACCGGCACGCCGGCGCTGAAGCCGCGCATCGACTACATCGTGGCGGAACTGGCGCGCGTGCAGCAGGCGCAGGGCGACGGTTACGCGGCCGGCTTCATGCGCAAGCGCAAGGATGGCACGGTGGTGGACGGCAAGGAGATCTTCCCTGAGATCATGCGCGGCGAGATCCGCTCGGCAGGCTTCGACCTGAATGGCTGCTGGGTGCCGTTGTATAACTGGCACAAGGTGTTCGCCGGCCTGTTCGACGCGCAGACCTATGCCGGCAACGACCAGGCGCTGCAAGTGGCGCTGGGCCTGGCCGGCTACATCGACAAGGTGTTCGCCGCGCTGAACGACGAGCAGGTGCAGCTGGTGCTGGCCTGCGAACATGGCGGTATCAACGAAAGCTTCGCCGAACTGTATGCGCGCACGCAGGACAAGCGCTGGCTGGCATTGGCGCAGCGCCTGTACCACACCAAGGTGCTGCTGCCGCTGACGCAGGGCCGCGACGAACTGGCCAACCTGCACTCCAACACGCAGATCCCCAAGCTGATCGGTCTGGCGCGCCTGCACGAGCTGACCGGCCGCCAGAGCGACGCCAACGCGGTGGACTTCTTCTGGAAGCGCGTGACGCAACACCACAGCTACGTCATTGGCGGCAACGGCGACCGCGAATACTTCTCGGCGCCGGACAGCATCGCCGCCCACATCACCGAGCAGACCTGCGAAGCCTGCTGCAGCTACAACATGCTGAAGATGACGCGCCACCTTTACAGCTGGGCGCCGGATGCCGCGTACTTCGACTACTACGAGCGCACGCACCTGAACCACATCCTGGCGCACCAGAATCCGAGCACCGGCATGTTCACGTACATGACGCCGTTGATGTCCGGCGTGGCGCGCGAATACTCCAGCGAGGAGAACGACTTCTGGTGCTGCGTGTTGTCCGGCATGGAGAGCCACGCCAAGCATGGCGATTCGATCTACTGGGAGAATGGCGACACGCTGTTCGTCAACCTGTACATCCCGTCGACGGTGGAATGGCAGGCCGCAGCCGCCAGACTGGAACTGAACACGCGCTACCCGTTCGAAGGCGACATCGACCTCAAGGTGCGGCGGCTGGCGGGACAGCGGTACTTCACCGTGGCGCTGCGCATTCCGGCCTGGGCGTCGCGGCACACGGTGCTGGTCAATGGCAAGCCGCACGTGGCGGCCAAGAACAAGGGCTATGTGCTGATACGCCGCCGCTGGAAGGCCGGCGACAGCGTGCGCCTGGCGCTGCCGCTGGACCTGCGCCTGGAAGCCGCCGCCGGCAACGACCACGTGGTGGCGCTGCTGCGCGGTCCGATGGTGCTGGCCGCCGACCTGGGCGCGGCCGACAAGCCGTTCAGCGGACTGGCGCCGGCGCTGGTGGGCGCCAATATCCTTGGCGCCTTTGCGGAAGCGGACAAGCGCCAGGCCGTGTATCGCAGCGTGGGCAGCGGCCGGCCGGGCGACATGAAGTTCACGCCGTTCTTCTCGCAGTACGAACGGCGCGCGGCGGTCTACTTCAACGCCTACACGGAAGAGGAATGGGCGGCCTCGGAAGTGGCTTTCCGCAAGGAGGAGGCGCGGCTCAAGGATTTGTCGGACCGCTCGGTGGACGTGATGCATCTGGGCGAAATGCAGCCGGAGCGCGACCACGACCTGCAATCGGATATTTCATACCCGGTGTCCTACCGTGGCCGCAACGGCCGCGATGCCCGTACCGGCGGTTATTTCAGCTTCCGCATGAAGTGCGCCAACGGGCCGCTGGTGCTGCAGGCGAGCTACTGGGGCGAGGAGCGCAACCGCGATTTCTATATCAGCATCGATGGCGAGCGCATCGCCCACGTCAAGCTGGATGGCAGCAATCCCGGCGTGTTCATCGACCAGGAATATGCGGTGCCGGAGCGTCTCACCACCGGCAAGGCCGGCGTGGTGGTGCGCTTCGATCCGGAACCGGGCCACACAGCCGGCCCGGTGTTCGGCGTGCGGCTGTTCACGCAGCGCGCCGTTACTTCTTCTTGATCGGCTGCGTTTTGGCGTCGTTGCGGGTCTTGTTGGCTTGCGCCAGCAGGGCGCCGCAATCGATCGAGTCGACCTTGCCGGGATTGATCAGCGGAATCACGGCCGCCAGCGGATTGACGATGCTGGCCAGCGCCACGGCGGCGCCGGCCTTCAGCGCCAACGGGCCTTTTTGCGGACCGACGTCCGGATTGGTAAAGGTGCCGCGCGCGTACAGCGGCGTGCGCAGCGAGATGATGCGCACGCCCTTGGTTTGAGGGCGCACGTCCAGGTCCAGCGTTTCCTTGGCCAGGTCCACATTGCCGCTGACGTTGATGACGGCTTCCTGCGTGTCGACCACGAAGCGGCGCGCGTCCGCCTTGCCGTGTTCCACCACAAAGTCGCCGGCCAGGCAGTTCAGCTGCACCTGACGGTCGCCAAACAGTTTGACGAACACCAGGTTGGCGACGTTCAGGCCCGCCGCTTCCAGAATGAATTTGCTGACCGAGCCTTCGCTGACGGTGGCGCCCAGTTCGCCGCTGGACGTCGCCAGCATGGTGGAGACGGAATTGCCTTTGCCGGCCAGTGCTGCATCGGCGCTGACTTCACCGACGCTGGCCTGCATCGATTCCAGTTTCGGGAACAGCTGGTTGATCTTCAGGTGGCGTGCCGCCATGCGGATATCGGCGTCGATCACCTTCTGGCGGCCATCGAGCTTGATGTTGGAGGTGATGTCGCCGCCGGCCATGCCGAAGTTCAGCGGCGTCAGCGTCAGCACCTTGTTGTTCATCTTGATGTGGGCCTGGATATCGTTCAGCGGGATGTCGTGGGTGCGTATCAGCTTTTTGCCGGTGAAGGTGACGTCGGCGTCCAGCGCATCCCACTTGGCGGTGTTGAACTGGTCGACCGGCAGGGCTTTGTCGGCCGGCTGGTTCTGCGGCTTGCCGCGCGTGGCCTTGCTGCTGTTGCTTTCGGCGCCGATGGTCGGGCCCAGGTCTTCCAGCCGCAACTGGCGCGAGGTGAGGGCGCCGGTCAGCAGGGGACGCGGGCTGCGCGGACTGTAGGCGAGCGTGCCTTCCAGGTCGCTGCCGCCAACGGTGCCGGTGAAGTTCTTGTAGGTCCAGTTCCAGATGGCGCCGGACTTTTTGCCGATCAAGCGGCCGGTGGTGGCGTAAGGCGGCGTTTCAGGCAGCAGCACGCCGGTCAGCGGATACAGGTCGGCCATGCTGGCGCCGGCCAGCGACAGCTTCAGGTCCAGCCCCGCCGGCGCGCGCGGATCGGTCAGCATGCCTTCGACGGCGATTTTGTTCTTGCCCAGGTTGGCGTTGGCCTGCACCGGGAAGTTGGCGTGGACGTCGGTCAGCGCGAGCACCTTGCCGACCTTGCCGCCGCCGGTGACCGGGGCGTCGCGGTAGCTGCCGCTGAGATCAAACTTGATGCCGTACTTCTGCGCATCGGCGCCTTCGTTGATGCCGCTGGCCTTGGCGCGCAGGTCAAGCTTGATGCCGTCGTCCAGGTAGCGCAGGTCGCCGTCGCCCAGCGTCAGGCGCTGGATGTCGACTTCCCAGGTGGACGGGCCGTTGTCCTTGAAGGTCCAGGTGTTGCTGCCGTCGGCGCGGCGTTGCGCGGCCACGGTGATCTTGTCGACTTCGAGGTCGGTGATGACCACTTCCTTGTGCAGCAGCGGCAGCGGGTGGATGGCGACCACGATGCTGCCGGCGCTGGCCAGTTGCGGGCCGGTGCTGGTCCATGCCGGATTGGCGATGTGGACGTCGTTGGCGCTGATGCGCGGGCGCGGCACGTAGCGGCGCCAGCCAGATTCGGCGTCATCGCCTTGCTCCCATTTGACGCGCAGGTCGCCGTTGATGGCGAACTCTCGGCCGATGCTGTCGGAGACGCGGTGGTTGATCCAGGGGCGTGCGCGGTTCCAGTCGAAGGTCATGATGAAGATGACGATTGCCACCAGCACCAGCAACAACGTGGCGAGCAGGCCTGCAAATATTTTGAGTGGGCGCGATTTTTTCATGGAGACCATGCTACGCCCGGTGCGGCCGGTGTTATGTGCGGTAAGCCACGTTGAGCTTACACCGGCGGCCGGCCGACCAGGTATGCGTGCAGTGTTTCACGGTCTTCTTCACCCAGGGCGTAGTGGAATTTGCCGGCGACCTGGGTGGCGACCGGGGCGCCGTCGCGGAACAGCAGGCGGTTGCCGGCCAGCGCCGCTACCTTGTCGCCGGCGAGCAGGGTGCCGCACAGGTTGAGCGGATCGACGGCCGAGATGCAGACGTAGCTGCCGTCGTGCGACCGGCGGCGCATGTCGCGCAGCAGGGGAATGGCTTCCGGCAGGGCGAACTGTTCGCCTGACAAACCGGCGACGAAGCGTCCGCCGCGGATTTCGCCGCGCGCTTCCAGGCGGTGGTAGACGGGCAGCAGTTCGCGCCAGCTGGGCATCCAGCTAGCCTCGCGCTCCAGCAGCCGCCAGAACATCACGCCGTAGCGGCGCAACAGCGTCATGGCGATGTGCTCCAGCGTTTCCGGATCGGTGCGCGGCTTGCGGGCTGGCGGCGCGGGGCGGATGGCAGGCGGCGCATCGGCGGCAGCGGCGGCCGCGCCGGCATCTGCTGCGGCTGGCGCAGCGGTTTCGATCGGGCGGACCGTGATGGTGACGCCGTCGCCGCGCCGGACCAGTGCCCAGCGGCCGGCTTCCTCCATCGTCGGGCCGGCGCCACGGCGGCGGCGCTTGTCGTTGCTGGCGCGCTTGTTGGCCGGCACCAGCATGGCGCGCAGCCCGGCGTAGCTGTCGGCGTTGACCAGGCCCGTGGCCACCAGCTCGCCCAGCGTATTCTCCAGCTCCACCGGCAGCAGGCGCGCGTCGTGCGACAGCTCATCGAAGAACATCGCGCCATCGCGCCGCAGCGCCTCCAGCACGCGCGCCGCGCGCGGCGACACTTCCACTTCGCCGGCCACCGCAGGCAGCGCATGCCACAGCGCCAGCTGGCGGCGCGGCAGCAGCACCAGCGGCGTAGTGCGCACCGGGCCGCCGGCGGCGCTGGCCGGCGCACCGACGCGTGTCCAGACGATCTTGCCGGCCCGGCACAAGTCGTCCAGCCACAGCGACGAGTAATCCTGCACGCGCGCGGCCAGCAGTTCGCTTTCCCAGGCGCCGGCGCCGGCTTCGTAGCCTTCCAGCTGCGCCAGCACTTCGGGCAGCGTGTCCATTCCCTGCAGCTGCGCGTCCGGCGCCAGATGCTGCCACTCGAACAGGAAGCGCATGAAGTCCTGCCGTTCCACCGGCTCGATCTCGCGCCGCAGGCGCTTGATGGTGTAGCGGTGGATGCGCGCCAGCAGATGGCGTTCGCACCATTCCTCCGCCGTGACGCCAGGCGTGAAACGGCCGCGCATGACGTAGCCTTCGCTTTCCAGTTGCGTCAGCGCGATGGTGACGGTGGAGGCGGGCAGCGCCAGAGGGCCGGCAATCGCCGCCACCGTCTGTGGCCCGAAGCCGCTCATACGCGCGCGCAGGATCTCCACCAGCGCCGCGTCGCGCGTCCAGTCCTCCGCCGACGCGTCGCCATCCGCCGAATCCTGGCCGCGCGCATGCGGCCTGGCCAGCGACGGCGTGGCGATGGCCGCCGGGTAGGCCGCCTGCACGCAGGCCAGGCGCTCCAGTGCTACCCACAGGTCGGCGCCGCTGGCCGCGTCCTGCAAGCGCGTGGCGCGGCCGCCGGCGGCCAGGGCGTCCAGCCATGCCTGCCAGCCTTCCTCGCCCGCCGCCTCGTCAGGCGTGATGCAGGCCACCGACATCAGCGCCTCATGCATCTCATCGCCATTGCGCACCGACGGCCAGGCTTCCTCGGCAACCGCGGCAATCGCTCCCACGTCCAGCGCGCCCAGATCATCGGTGGAAGCCGGATCGGTCCAGCGGCGATTGATGACCGCCTGCGCGCGCCGCTCCTCCAGCGGCGCATCGTCGAGAAACGCATACGGCCGCGCGTTCAGAATCTCCATCGCCAGCGGCGATGGCGCCGGCAGGTCGCGCGACAGCAGGCGCACTTCGCCCGACTCCATGCGCCGCAACAGCGCCAGCCAGCCCTCGCTGTCCATCGCCTCATGCAGACAATCGTCCAGCGTCTGCTCCACCAGCGGATGGCTCGGCAGCTCGCGCTCGCCGACGATATTCTCCAGGCACGCCGCCTGATCCGGGAACACCGCCGCCAGCAGATCGTCGCTCTTCATCCGCTGCAACTGCGGCGCCACCTTGCGCCCGCCGCTAAAGCGCGGCAAGGCCAGCGAAGTGGTGGCGTTCCAGCGCCACCGCACATTGAACAGCGGCGCATCCAGCAAAGCCTGAATCAGGATATGCTCAGCCGTGTTGGACCGCAGATAGCGCCACACCTCGTCCAGCGGAAAACTGTGGCTGTCCGACAGCGACAGTACAATCGCATCCTCGGTGGCCGCCGCCTGCAACTCAAAGTTGAACGTGCGGCAGAAGCGCTTGCGCAACGCCAGCCCCCAGGCGCGGTTGATGCGGCTGCCGAACGGCGTGTGCACCACCAGCTGCATGCCGCCGGATTCGTCGAAGAAGCGCTCCATCACCAGCGTGTCGCGGGTCGGCAAGGCGCCCAGCGTCGCGCGCGAGCGCGCCATGTACTCGGCAATCTGGCGCGCGGCGTCGTCGCGCAGGCCCAGGTGTTCGGCCAGCCAGTCCACCACGGCTTCAATCGCCGCCTCGCCGCTGGCCGCCGTCGCCAGCAGGTGATCGATCTCGCCGCGCAGCCGCGCCACGCCGATCGACAATTCGTCGGTGCGGCCCGGCGCCTCACCGAGCCAGAACGGAATATTCGGCGCCGCGCCGTGCGCATCCTCCACCCGCACCTTGCCGGCCTCGATGCGCTGGATGCGGTACGAGGTATTCCCAAGCTGGAAAACGTCGCCGGCCAGGCTCTCGACCGCGAAGTCCTCGTGCACGGTGCCGATGTTCTGGCCCTGCGGCTCCAGCAGCACCGTGTAATCGGCGTTGTCCGGTATCGTCCCGCCGGACATCACCGCCGTCATCTTGCCGCCGCGCCGTCCGCGCAAGGTGCCGCTGACGGTGTCGCGATGCAGGTAGGAGCCGCGCACGCCCTGGCGGCTGGTATAGCCGTCGGTGAGCATGTGCAGCACTTCGTCGTAGCGCCGGTGCTCCAGCTGCGCATACGGAGAGGCGCGCCGGATCAGCGCAAACAGCTCATCCTCGCGCCACTCGCGGCAGGCCACTTCCGCCACGATCTGCTGCGCCAGCACATCCAGCGGGGCCGGCGGAATGCGCAGCGCATCGAGCTCGTTGCGGCGCACGCAGTCGAGCAGCGCCGCGCATTCGATCAGGTCATCGCGGGAAGTGGGGAACAGCCGGCCCTTGGGCAGTCCGCCCACGTGGTGGCCGGAGCGTCCGACGCGCTGCAGGAAGGCGGCGATGCTGCGCGGCGAGCCAATCTGGCACACCAGGTCGACGTCGCCGATGTCGATGCCCAGCTCCAGCGAGGCGGTGGCGATCAGCACCCGCAGCTCGCCGCGCTTGAGGCGCTGTTCCGCGTCCAGCCGGTATTCCTTGGCCAGGCTGCCGTGGTGTGCCGCCACGTGCTCGGGGCCGAGGCGGTCCGCCAGGTGGCGCGCCATGCGCTCGGCCATGCGCCGCGTGTTCACGAACACCAGCGTGGTGCGGTGCATGACGGTCAGCTCGGCCAGGCGGTCGTAGACGCGCTCCCACACATCGTTGGGCATCACCGCCTCCAGCGGCACCGGCGGCAGTTCCAGGTTCAGGTCACGCGCCCGCACGTGGCCGACATCGACCACCGCGCAGGGACGCCCGGCGCCCGCCAGGAACTGCGCCACCACCGAGATCGGCTTCTGCGTGGCCGACAGGCCGACCCGCACCGGCGGCTGGCCGCACAGCGCATCGAGCCGTTCCAGGCTCAAAGACAGGTGGCTGCCACGCTTGCTGCCCGCCACGGCGTGGATTTCATCGACGATCACCGTGCGCACGCCGGCCAGCATGGCGCGGCCGCTGTCCGATCCCAGCAGCACGTACAGCGATTCCGGCGTCGACACGAGGATGTGCGGCGCACGGCGGCGCATGGCGTTGCGTTCGGCCTGGGTGGTGTCGCCGGTGCGCACGGCGGTGCGGATGCCGTGCTGCGGCAGGCCCATGGCCTCCAGCTCGCGGGCGATGCCTTCCAGCGGCGCGAGCAGGTTGACGCGGATGTCGTTGGACAGCGCCTTCAGCGGCGACACATACAGCACCCGCGTCTCGTCCGGCAGCGGCGCGTGGCGGCTCTCGCGCACCAGCGCGTCGATGGCGGCGAGGAAGGCGGTCAGCGTCTTGCCGGAGCCGGTCGGCGCGGCGATCAGCGTGGCGCGGCCGGACTGGATCAGCGGCCAGGCCTGGCGCTGCGCCTCGGTCGCGCCCGGGAAGGCCGCACCGAACCACGCCGCGACGGCGGGATGAAACTGGTACAAGGCGGCTTGCAGGGCTTCGGTCATGTTGATCATGGTGGGGGCGGGCGCGCCAAAGTCAACCAGACACAAAAACGGCACAGGTGCATGGTAAGCTTGAAATATTGTAAATCATGAATGACAAAGTGCCCATGTCGACACGGTCCCCGGAAGCCATCCCCCTGTTCCTGAGCGCTCCCGGCGAGCTGGGAGCGCGCATCTGGGCCCACGATTGGGAGCGCACGCCGCTCGGCCCCATCGCCGGCTGGCCGCACAGCCTGAAGACCGTGATCAACCTGATGCTCAATTCGCCGCAGCCGATGTGGATCGGTTGGGGCGAGCAGGTGACGTTTTTATACAACGACGCCTACATCGATGTGCTCAGCATGGCCAAGCATCCGTGGGCGCTGGGCCGTCCGGCAGCCGAGGTATGGGCCGAGATCTGGGATATCTGCGGCCCGCTGTCCGACCGCGTGTTCGCGCAGGGGGAGGCGACCATGGCCGACAACGTGCGCCTGTTCATGCGGCGCGGCGATTATCTGGAAGAGACCTTCTACGCATTTTCATACAGCCCGGTGCGCGACGAGTCGGGCCGCGTGGCCGGCCTGTTCTGCGCCAATCTTGACGTCACCAGCCGCTATCTGACGGCGCGCCGCATGCACACGCTGTCGGACCTGAACACCCGCACATTGCAGGAGAAAACCCTGCACGGCGCCTGCGCCATCGCACTGACCACCATCGCCGACAATCCGGACGACGTGCCGTTCGCGCAGCTGTACCTGGCCGGCGACGCCGGACCGTCGCAGCTGCTGCACGCCACCCATGCCGGCATCGCCGATGCGCGCGCGCTGTTCGACATCGATGCGGTGAGCGCCGACGCCGTGCCGCGCCTGATGGCGCTCGACGTCCATGCGCCGCCGGCCGGGATGCCGGTCGGGCTGGCGCAGCAGCCGCTGCGCGAGGCACTGGTGCTGCCGCTGGCCGGCAGCGAGCCGGGACAGTCGATCGGTGTGCTGGTGCTGGGCGTGAGTTCGGCGCGCAAGCTGGATGCGGACTACCGCAGCTTCCTGGAACTGATCGCCACCCAGGCCGGTAACGCCATCCGCCAGGCGCGCGCGGCGGAGGACGAACGCTTGCGCGCCGACATGCTGGCCGAGCTGGATCGCGCCAAGACCCAGTTCTTCAGCAATGTCAGCCACGAGTTCCGCACGCCGCTGACCTTGCTGCTGGGGCCTGCCAGCGACGCGCTGGAGGATGACGCGGCGCCCTTGCCGCCGGTCCAGCGCGAACGGCTGCTGCTCATGCAGCGCAATGCGCAGCGCCTGCAAAAGCTGGTCAACACGCTGCTGGAATTCTCGCGCGTGCAGGCCGGCCGCGCGCACGCCAGCTTTGCCGCCGTCGACCTGGCGGCCCTGACGGGCGACCTGGCCAGCAGCTTCCGCTCGGCCATCGAGGGCGCGGGCATGCGCCTGGCGGTCGAGTGCGAGCCGCTCACCATGAAGGTGTACGTGGACCCGGCGATGTGGGAGAAGATCGTCCTGAACCTGATGTCCAACGCCTTCAAATTCACCTTCGACGGCGAGATCCGCGTGCGCCAGCGCATCGTCAACGGCCAGCTGCGGCTGGAGGTGGCCGATACCGGCGCCGGCATCCCGCAGGAGCAGTTGCCGCATTTGTTCGAGCGCTTCCACCGCGTGGAAGGCGCGCGCTCGCGTACCCACGAAGGTTCCGGCATCGGCCTGGCGCTGGTGCACGACCTGGTGGCGCTGCACGGCGGCCGGATCGACGTCGACAGCGTGCCGGGACAGGGCAGCGTGTTCACGGTCGCCATTCCGCTTGGCTGCGCGCACCTGCCTGCGGCGCAGGTGGATGTGGCGGCTCCCGCGCCGGCGTCGACGGCGGTGGAGGCGTATGTAAAGGAGGCGGAGGGCTGGGTGCAGCAGCAGGCGGCGCCCGTCGCGGCCAGCGCCGCTCATGGCCGGCTGCTGGTGGTCGACGACAACGCCGACATGCGCGACTACCTGCAACGGCTGCTGCAGTCGCAGTGGCGGGTGGAGGTCTGCAACAACGGCGTGGAAGCGCTGGCGGCCATCGAACGAGAAGCGCCGGACCTGATCCTGTCGGACGTGATGATGCCGCAGCTGGACGGCTTCGGCCTGCTGGCGGCGCTGCGCGCGCATCCAGGCACGCGCGACATTCCCTTCATGCTGCTGTCGGCGCGCGCCGGCGAGGATGCGCGGCTGGAAGGCTTGCAGGCTGGCGCCGACGATTACCTGGTCAAGCCGTTCTCCGCACGGGAGCTGGCGGCGCGCATCGAGGTGCTGCATCTGCGCCAGCGCATGCGCGTGGTGGAGGGCGTGGCGGCGCGCCGGCTGCAAAGCGTGTTCGGACAGGCGCCGGTGGCGATCAGCATCATGAGCGGGCCGCGCCACGTGTTCGAGCAGGCCAACGATTATTATCAGCGGCTGGTCGGACCGCGTCCGCTGCTGGGCTTGACCATACGCGAGGCCTTCCCCGAACTGGAATCGCAGGGCATCTACGAATTGCTGGACGGCGTGCTGGCCACCGGCCAGCCCTATGTCGGCCGCTCGGTGCAGCTGCGCATGCGGCGCGCGCCGGACCAGGAGCCGACCGAATGCTGGTTCGACTTTGTCTACCAGCCGTTGATGGATGACGGCGGCCAGCCATACGGTGTGGCGGTGGTGGCGTTTGAAGTGACCGAACTGGCCACCGCCAAGCGCGCCGCCGAAGCGGCCAACCGCGCCAAGGACGAATTCCTCGCCATGCTGGGGCATGAGCTGCGCAATCCGCTGGCGCCCATCGTCACCGCCTTGCAGCTGATGCGCATGCGCGGCGGCGATTACGCCGTCAAGGAGCGCGCCGTCATCGAACGGCAGACCAACCACCTGGTGGCGCTGGTGGACGACCTGCTCGACGTGTCGCGCGTGGCCGAGGGCAAGATCCAGTTGAACCGCCAGGTGCTGGAGATGGCGGACGCGGTGGCGCGCGCGATTGAAACCGCCAGCCCGCTGATCGAGCAAAAGCGCCATGTGCTGACGCTCGACGTGCCTTCATCCGGATTGACGGTGCTGGCCGATCCGGTGCGCTGCGCCCAGGTGCTGGCCAATCTGCTGACCAACGCGGCCAAGTACACAGAACCGGGCGGCCGACTGTCCATCGCCGCGCGGCGCGAGGGCGGCCAGGTGGTGGTGGACGTGCGCGACAACGGCATCGGCATCGCGCCGGAAATGCTTGGCCCCGTGTTCGAGCGCTTTACGCAGGCGCGCCAGGCCCTGAGCCGGTCGCAAGGCGGCCTGGGACTGGGGCTGGCGATCGCGCGCAGCATGATGGCGCTGCACGGCGGCACGGTGGAGGCGCATAGCGCGGGCCTGGGCTGCGGCAGCACCTTCACGGTGCGCATGCCGCTGTGGCAGGGGCAGGGCGAGTATCGGCCAGGCACGCCGCAGCCGGCGCCGTCGGCGACGACTGAGGGCGGCCTGTCGATCCTGGTGGTGGACGATAACGAAGACGCCGCCCGCGCACTGGGCGAGGGGCTGGAACTGCTGGGCCACACGGTGACGGTGGTGTTCAGCGCGCCCGCCGCGCTGGCCACGGCGCTGCAGCTGCGGCCGCAGGTCGGTCTGCTGGATATCGGCCTGCCGGGCATGGACGGCTACGAACTGGCGATGCGCCTGCGCGAACAGTCTGGCGCCGAGGGCCTGCGCCTGTTTGCCGTCACCGGCTATGGCCAGGAAGCGGATCGCCGCCAGGCGCGCGAAGCCGGTTTCGAACAGCATCTGACCAAGCCGGTGAGCCTGAACCAGCTGGATGCGCTGCTGCAGGGCCGCAGCGTGGCCTAGTCTATGCGCCGATGCGGAAGCTGTCGCGGTACTGGTTGGGCGTGATGCCGAAGCGCTGGGCAAACACCAGCCGCATGCGCGCGGGGCTGCCGAAGCCGCAGCGGTAGGCGATGGTCTTCAGGGCCAGCTCGCCGCCTTCCAGCAGGTTGCGCGCCGCATCGACGCGGGCGCGCTGGACGAATTCGGCCGGCGTCACCCCCATCTCCTTGACGAACTGGCGCGCGAAGCTGCGCATGCTCATGCTGGCCACCTCGGCCAGCTGCTCCACCGACAGCGGCTGCGCGAGGTTGTCCATCACGTGGCGCTGGATGATGGTGGACAGCGCATCCGGCGTGGTGGCCTCCGACAGATAAGGGCTGAACTGCGACTGGCCGCCCTGGCGCTGCGCCAGCACCAGCAGGCGCTTGGCGGCGGCCAGCGCCACCGCCTGGCCGTGGTCTTCCGCCACCAGCGCCAGGGCCAGATCGATGCCGGCCGTGACGCCGGCCGAGGTCACCAGGCGGCCGTCGCGCACGTGGATGCGGTCATGTTCCACCTGCGCCAGGGGGAATTCGGCCGCCAGCTGGGCGGCGTCGCTCCAGTGGGTGGTGGCGCGCTTGCCGTCCAGCAGACCGGCGCGGCCCAGCAGGTAGGCGCCGGTGCAGATGGAGCCGTAGCGCGGCACTGTCTGCGCCACGTCGCGCAGCCAGGCCGACAGCTGCGGGTTGTCCTGTTCGTGCGCCAGCTGCGGGCCGCCGGCCACCAGCACGATGTCGTAGTCGGTGCCGGCTTGGTCGAGGGGCAGGTCGGCGCCCAGCTGCTGGCCGTTGGAGGCGCGGATGGGCGAGGCCGTGGTGCCGATGGTGACCAGGCGATACTGCCGCGCCGGCGGCAGGAAGGCGTTGGCTTCGGCGAAAACGTCCATCGGCCCGGAGACGTCCAGCGACTGCACGCCGGGGAAGAGCACGAGCGCCAGGGTTTTCACGATGGACGCCCCATGGCTGGCGCCGGTGCAGGAGCTGTGGGGAAGTAGCTGCCTTTTGCCAGCAGGCGCAGCGAACCCCAGGCCACGTACAGCACCAGCATCAGCGTGGCGGCGAAGACCGCGCCGGCGATGGCTTCCACCACAGGGCTGTGCTGGTGTTCCGCCATCAGCATCAGGCCCTGGCCCAGCGTGGCGAGGCCGAAGGTGTAAGCCCAGTAGCCGGGAGCAAAGGCCTGCTGTGCGAGCCACGGCATGGACAGCGCCAGTCCGGCGAACACGAACAGCGCATAGCCGGCCAGGGCGCAGGTGATGGCGGCATTGGCTTCGGCGCCGGCCAGGATCTGGTAGGCCACCAGTGCCACCACCGGCGGCGCGCTGTAGATGCCCATGAAGTTGCGGGTCTTGTCGGCCAGGCCGCCGGTCATCAGTTGGTGGGTGATGGCGGAGTCGAGGATCAGCCACGAGATGCCGCCGGCGCCGAACAGCATCCAGCCGTAGTCGGTGTAGCCGAAGATGCCGGCGGCCAGGGCGTTCACCAGCACGCTGGCGGTATAGGGCAGGTACAGCGGCGGCACGATCTGCGCGGCGTCGCGCTGGCTGCTCCAGTGTGCGGCCAGCCGCCATGCGCCGTAGGCCACGTTGGCGGCGGAGCCGATCCAGAACAGCGGCGTGGCGGCCGACAGGGTGTAGGGCTGCAAGGCCAGCGCCACCAGGATCAGCGATTCCGGGATCAGCGCCAGGAAGGCCGACTGCACCGGATCGCGCGTTTCGGCGACGGCGGCTGCGCGGTGCGCCAGCCATTTGTGCACGTACAGCGCGCCGAACGCCAGGAAGGACAGCACGGCCAGCGCCTGCAGCACTTCGCCGCCCAGCGGCGGCAGCGCCCACAGGTGATGGGCAAAGCGCCAGGCGTTGCCGGTTTCGGCCAGCCCCAAGGTCAGCGCGAAGAATGAAGCGGGAAGCAGTTTGGTTTTCATGATAGTTGGCAGTAAGTGATCGATGAGTCGATTTTAGGCGCTTGTTCTTGCGGCATAAATCGAACAAATGGATCGAATCCTGCCAATGTAGCACCGATTTCCGCCCCGGCGAGTTTTGCGTATGGCGCAAAGGTGTTGCTGAGTGGCGCCGTCTTATCGCCGCGTTGCGGCGGCGGTACAGTGGCTCATCTTTTACTCACCCGGAGTCACTACCATGAACCAGCTGCTGCAAACCCTCCAGATCGGCGATCTGAGCTTCAACAACCGCATCGCCATGGCGCCCATCACCCGCGCCCGCGCCGGCGCGGATGGCGTGCCGGTCGCGCTCAACGCCGAATACTATGCGCAGCGCGCCACGGCGGGCCTGATCATCACCGAGGCCACCAACGTGTCGCCGAATTCCGCCGCCTTCGAACTGGCGCCGGCCATCTACAACGACGCGCAGGTGGCGGGCTGGAAGCGCGTGACGGAGCAGGTGCAGGCGGCCGGCGGCAAGATGTTCATGCAGCTGTGGCACAGTGGCCGCGTCAGCTCCTATGCGCTGCTGAACGGCCGCGAGCCGCTGTCGCCATCGGGCTACAACGACGACCTGGGCCTGCTGCAGGTCTACGGCGCGCTGCGCAACGGCTACTACACCCGCATCTACGCCTCGCCGTCGCGCGCCATGACCAATGAAGAGGTCTACGCCGCCGTCGCCGAATTCCGCACCGGCGCCGAGAACGCCAAGCGCGCCGGCCTGGATGGCGTGGAGATCCACGCGGCCAACGGCTATCTGCCGCAGCAGTTCCTGTCGCCGCTGGTCAACCGCCGCACCGACGAATTTGGCGGCAGCGTGGAAAACCGTGCGCGCTTCCTGCGCCTGGTGATCGAGGCGGTGCTGGAAGTGTTCCCGAAAGAGCGCATCGGCGTGCGCATCTCGCCTTATGCCGCCTATAACAACGCCACCGATCCGAACGTGGCCGAGACCTACGGCTACGTGGCGCGCATGCTGAACGAGTACGGCATAGGCTATATCCACGGCGCCGACACCAACGCCTGGGGCGGCGTGCCGGACATGCCGAAGATTCTGGACATCATCCGCTCCAACTACCAGGGCGTATTGATCGCCAACGCCGGCCTGACGCCGGCAGCGGCGCAGTCGCTGGTGGCGGACGGCAAGGCCGACATGGTCGCTTTCGGCCGCCAGTACGTGTCGAATCCGGACCTGGTGGCGCGGATCGCCGCCGGCGGCCCGTACACCGAGCCCGATCCGTTCTCGTTCTATGGCGGCACGGAGCGCGGCTACACCGACTATCCAGCGCTGGGCTAAGGCGATGGACCGCTGGCAGGCGATGGAAACGCTGGTCCACGTGGTCGAGGCGGGATCGTTTTCCGGAGCGGCCCGCCGCCTGAACGTGGGCCAGCCCAGCGTTTCCAAGGTGGTGGCGCAGCTGGAGTCCGATCTCGGCGTCCAGCTGCTGCTGCGTTCCAATCGCGGGCTGGCGCCGACCGAATCCGGCCTGGCGTACTACCAGGGAGCGCGCCGCGCGCTGGATGCCGCCGCCGAGGCGGACAGCAGCGCGCGCGGCGCCAGCGCCGGCATGGGCGGGCGGCTGGTGGTGTATGCGCCGGTGACGTTCGCGCGCCTGCACGTGATGCCGCACGTGCAGCGCTTTCTCGACCAGCATCCGCAACTGACGCTGGATGTGGTGCTGGATGACCGCAATATCGATCTGCTGGAAGGCGGCGCGGATATCGCGCTGCGCCTCGGCGCCTTGAGCGATTCGGCCATGACGGCGCGCCGCATCGGCCGCAGTCCGCGCGCCGTGATGGCGACGCCGGCTTACCTGGCGCGCCATGGCGAGCCGCGCCATCCTGCGGACCTCTCGCAACATCAATCCATCATCTACAACCGCGCCGGCAGCGGCGCCGCCTGCATGTTCCAGTGCGGCGAAATGCAGGAGCCGGTCACGCTCGACGGCCGGCTGCGGGTGTCGGCGGCGGAAGGCGTGCGCAGCGCCGTGCTGGCGCACATGGGCATCGCCCTGGCGTCGGAATGGATGTTCGCGCCGGAACTGGCCAGCGGCCAGGTGCAGCGCGTGCTGCGCGACTGGACCCTGCCGGCGATGGATCTGTGGGCGGTGTTCCCTTCCGGCCGCAAGGCCAGCGCCAAGGCGCGGGCGTTTGCGGCCTTCGTCGAAGACCTGTTCATTCCCTCTTCAGCTCATTAGGTGAGGACCTGCCAGTGGCAGGTCGCACCAGCGCTTGCCGGTGGCGTCGGCCAGGGCGTTGCCCAGGGCGCCGGCCATCGGTCCCTGCGCCGCTTCGGCCACACCGAGCAGCGGCGCGCCGGGACGGTCGATCAGGATCACGTCCACTTTTTCAGGCACATTCGAGTAGCGCATGATGGGATAGCTGGCCCAGTCCACGCTGGAGATGCCGTCCGGCGTGAACTTCAGCTGTTCGTACAGCGTCCAGCTGGAGGACTGCAGGATGCCGCCTTCCAGCTGGTTGCGGATGCCGTCCGGGTTGACGCCCTGGCCGCAGTCCGCCACCGCCGTCACGCGCACGATGTGTACCGCGCCGGTGCTGCGCTCCACGCGCACCTCCACCGCCAGCGCCACGTAGGCCATGATGTTCTTGTACTGGCCGAAGGCGAAGCCGAAACCGTGGTCGCGGCGGCGCTTGCGCTGGTTCCAGCCGAATTCCTTGGCGGCGCGCTCGACGACTTCGCGTCCGCGCGGATCGTCCAGGTGGCGCAGGCGGAATTCCACCGGGTCGGCGTGCGCGGCGATCGCCAGTTCGTCCATCATGCCTTCGATGGCGAACAGGTTGATGTGCGCGCCCAGCGAGCGCATGGCCGAGGTGCGCAGCGGCGTCACCGGCAGGAAGTGATTCACCACCTTGGATTGCGGCAGCGTGTACAACGGAATCGCGTTGCGGTCGCCGCCGCCTTCGGGCATCGGCATCGGCTGCGAAGGGCTGGGCACGAAGGCCCTGGCCAGCAGTTGCGCCGGTATCAGCTTGCCGGCGTTGCCAGGACGTTCGTTGTGCGAGCCGCTCCACAATTCATACTGCCAGTCGCAGATCCTGCCGCTGGCGTCCAGCGACGCCGCCAGCTGAGTGCTCATGGCCGGCGCGTAAGGCTCCCACTGGTTTTCCTGGTCGCGCATCAGTTGCACGCGCACCGGCCGTCCCGGCATGGCGCGCGCCAGCAGGGCGGCATCGGCCGCCACGTCGTCGGCGCCGTTCTGGCCGTAGCAGCCGGCGCTTTCGGTGTGGATGCAGCGCACTTCGTCCATTTTCATCGACAGCATTTCGGCCAGCGCCGCGCGCAGCGGGTAGACGCCCTGGGTGTGCGTCCACACGGTCATGCTGCCTTGCTCCAGCAGCGCCACCGAGCAGGAAGGGCCGATCGAGCCATGCAGCACGTACTGCTTGGTGTAGCGCCGCTTGAGCGAGAACACCGCCTTGCCGGCCGGCTCGTGCCTGTCCTGGATGACGATGTCCTGCGAAGGCAGCGCGCGCAGCGTGGCGTGGATGTTGGCTGGCGAGGGCAGCGCCGGTCCGCGTTGCCATGTCGCGCTGGCCGACAGTGCGCGCATCGCCTGCACCGCCTGCCATTCGTCGCCGGCGATGACGGCCAGGTAATTGCCGTCCAGGTGGACTTTCAGCACGCCGGGCATGCGCGCCACGCCGGCGGCGTCGGCCGACAGTAGGCGCGCGCCGTAGGCCGGCGGACGCACCACGCGCGCGTGCACCATGCCGGGCAGGCGCATGTCCTGCACGTAGGCGGCGCCGCCGGTCAGCTTGGCGGGAATGTCCACGCGCGGCAGCGAATGGCCGATCAGCGTGTAGTCGTGCACATTCTTCAGCGGCGATTTGACTTGCGCGGCGCGGTGCAGGTCGATGCCGCGTATCGCTACGCCGTAGTGCATTTTGCGGCCGTCCGGTGCGATCACCGTGCCGTTGCTGGTTTTCAGCGCGTTGGCGTCCACTTTGAACTGGGCCGCCGCGCCTTGCACCACCAGCGCGCGTACCTGCGCCGCCGCGTTCAGCAGCGCGGTGCCGCTGTCGGCCATGGTGTGGCTGCCGGCGGTGAAGCCTTCGTTCGGCGTCAGCGCGGTGTCGCCGGTGATGAAGTGAACGGCGGCTGGCGCCACGTCCAGTTGTTCGGCGGCGACCTGCAGCAGCGCGGTGCGCACGCCGGTGCCCAGTTCCACCTTGCCGGTGAAGACGGTGACCTTGCCGTCCGGCGCGATCCTGATCCACGCGTCCAGCATCGGCGTGCGTTGCAGGCTGCCCGGCAGATCCTTGTTGGCGATGGGCGGCACGCCCATGCCGTTGAATTCAGCCAGGGCGCGGCGCGGCAGCAACGTAAAGCCAAGTACGAGGGCGCCGGCGCTCAGCATGGCGCGGCGGCGCAGGTCGATGGTGTCGGCGCTCATGCCTGGCTCCCTTCGGCGACTTCCTTGATGGCGGCGATGATGCGCATATGGGTGCCGCAACGGCAAAGATTAGGCTCCATGTGACTGCGGATCTGCGCTTCGCTCGGATGCGGATGCTGTTCCAGCAGCGCCTGCGCGCGCATCACCATGCCGGCGATGCAGTAGCCGCATTGCGCCGCCTGGTGCTTGATGAAGGAGGCTTGCAGCTTGCCCGGCTTCTCGGCGCTGCCCAGGCCCTCGATGGTGCGGACCTTGCGGCCTTCGCAGGCGGCCACCGGCGTCAGGCAGCTGAAGACCGGCTGGCCATCCAGCATCACGGTGCAGGCGCCGCACTGGCCCATGCCGCAGCCGAATTTGGCGCCGTTCAGTTCCAGCTGGTTGCGCAGCGCGTACAGCAGCGGCGTGGAGGGATCGATGTCCAGCGTGTGGCGGACGCCGTTGACGGTCAGGGTGCTCATTGTTGGTTCTCCTTGCGGATCTTGGCGGTGCGTTGTTC
Source organism: Duganella aquatilis (assembly GCF_009674565.1). Taxonomy (GTDB): domain Bacteria; phylum Pseudomonadota; class Gammaproteobacteria; order Burkholderiales; family Burkholderiaceae_D; genus Rugamonas; species Rugamonas aquatilis. Next base: position 110,670 of record NZ_WKJL01000007.1, on the reverse strand, counting down.
GACGTCGTTCCAGGCGGGGCGCCTGCCGATGTCGGCGCGGACGTAGGCGGCGATGCTGGCGATCTGCGCGTCGGTCAGCGACGCGGCAAACGGCGGCATGAAGGCGTGCTGGCCGGGATGGCTCCAGGGCACGCCGTTCAGCACGATCTGGATCAGGTTATCGGGACGGTCGCTGTTGACGGCGGTGCTCAAGGCCAGCGAAGGACGGCCGCCGTTTTCCATCATCGGTGCGGCGGTGCCGTGGCAGCTGGCGCAGGCGCCGGCAAACAGCGTGGCGCCTTGCACCACGGCCGCCTTGTCGGTGGCGGCGGCCGTCGCGGCGGGCGCTGGCTTGGCCGGTGTTTGCAGCGACATGATGTAGGTGGCGATGGCGTTGCTGTCCGCCTCCGGCGCCAGCGACAGGCTGTGCGCCACGGGACCCATCGGGCCGGCGGCGGCGCCGTGTTCCGGCGACCAGCCATGGCGCAGATACAGTGCCAGTTGTTCGCGGGTCCATGGTTTGGGCGCCTGCAGCAGCGCGGTCAGCGCCGGGGCGTCCCAGCCGTCGATATTGCCGCCGCTGAAAGCCGGGCTGCGTTCGCCGCCGATGGGACCCAGCGTGCTGTGACAGGAGGCGCAGTGGCCGGCGCCGTCCACCAGGTAGCGGCCGCGGTTCCAGTCCGCCGTCTGGGCCGGATTGTCGGCCACCGGACCTGGGCGCAGGTAGAGCAGGTTCCAGCCGGCCAGCATCGGGCGGAAGCGCAGCGGCAGCAGCAGGTCGTTGTCCGGCGCCGTGGCCGTCACCGGCGTGCGCGTCATCAGGTAGGCGTAGGCGTCCTCGATGTCGATATTGGACATGCGGGTGTAGTGAATGTAGGGGAAGGCCGGGTACAGCAGGTGGCCGTCGCGCGACACGCCGTGCCGCAGCGCGCGCGTGAAGGCGCTCAGCGACCAGTTGCCGATGCCGGTGGCCGGATCGGGCGTGATGTTGGTGGTGTAGATGGTGCCGAACGGCGTGCGCAGCGGCAGCCCGCCAGCGTAGGGCGCGCCGCCAGCGGCGGTGTGGCACACCATGCAGTCGCCCTGGGCGACCACGCGGGCGCCGCGCGCGATGGCGGCGCTGTCGAAGTCATTCGCGGCCGGCGGCTGGATGGGGGCGATGGCCGGCTGTATGACCCAGGCGGCTGCCGCGGCGGCGCCGGCCGCCAGCACGCCGCCGATCCAGATCCAGTATTTCGTCTTCATGCGGGCTCCCGATAAGTTAAGTGTGCACTTTGCCATCGCTCCCGTGGTTTTGTAACCGGCCAGAAGGCATGGCGGCTATTCCTGCAAGGCATGGCTAAACGCATTATAATTAATCGTTCGATAAATTAAAAGCCGGCTGTTATTCCGCTTGTTATTGATTGACAAGCGCAACCTAAACCTTGGTATAAGTTTGCATACGAAGGTGCAATTTCAGTAATGCCGTCCTGATTTTATAGTGAGTTCATGCTCAATCAGGGAGGCGTTATGTTTGTCCGACAGTATAAGAAGCTGCCCGCTTTTCGCACGGTGGCCGTCGAGTGGCTGATGCTGGGATTTGTACTGGTGCTCAGCGGCTTGTTGATTGCCTATTTCGTCTGGAATGAGCGCGGCTTGCTGATGGCGTCCAACGTCGAACGCATGCGCCTGCAGACGCTGATCATCGACGAAAACCTCAGCCACCAGCTGGAAGGCGTGCGCAGCGCCCTGGACAGCGTGCGCGACACGCTGCGCGCCGGCGGCAGCTGCGCGGTCGAATGCCGCCGCACCCTGCTGCAATCGCTCAAGCGCGCCATGCCCGGCGTGCGCGCCTTGCTGGTGGTGGACCGCAAGGGCGACATCGTCATGTCCGACGACGACCTGCGCGACAGCCGCCTGGACGACCATGACTACACCAGCCGCGTGGAGCACATGCGCGATCCGGACACGATGTATCTGTCCCAGCCTTACGAGAACACGCCCGGCATCTTCAATATCAAGCTTTCGTTGGGCCTGACCGGGCCGGGCGGCCGCAACGACGGCGCCGTCAGCGCCATCCTCAATCCCGAATACTTCGACGCCGTCATGCGTTCCGCCCTGTACGCGCCGGACATGAACAGCGCCATCACCGAAGACAGCGGCCGCCGCATCCTGTTCGTGCCGGCCGATCCCGCCGCCATGCGCAATACCAGCGCCGCGCCGGACCCGTTCTTCCTGCGGCACCAGGCCAGCCGCCACGCCGAGACGGTGCTGAACGGCGCCACCGCCAGCGGCGAACAGCGGCTGGTGGTCCAGCGCACCATGCTGCTGCGCGGCCTGGGCCTGGACAAGACGCTGGTGGTCAGCCTGGGGCGCAACCAGGCGCTGATCGCGGCCGGCTGGCACAGCATGGCATGGACCAGCGGCGTGGCATGGCTGGTGTTCGGCATCACCTCCAGCGGCGCGCTGCTGCTGGTGCAGCGCCGCCGCCAGGTGCTGGACGACCTGGCCGCCGCGCGCGAGGATGAGCAGGCCGCCGCCGCGGAAAAAGTGGAACTGGCGCTGAACGGCGCCAATCTCGGCCTGTGGGAATGGAATATGGGCGCCGACCATACCACCGTGGACGGCCGCGCCGCCGCCATGCTGGGCTACACGCTGGAAGAACTGAACGCCGGCGCGCTGAACTGGCGCGACATGGTCAAGCAGGACGACATGCCGGGCATCGAAGCGGCGCTGGCCGCGCACCTGGCGGACAGTTCGCGCTCCTTCGAGGCGGAGTACCGCCTGCGCCACCGCTCCGGCCACTGGATCTGGGTGCAGAGCCGGGGCAGGGTGGTGGAGCGCGACGCCGACGGCAAGCCCCTGCGCATGCTGGGCACGCGCATGGACATCAGCGCGCGCAAGCTGGCGGAGGCGGAAATCGCCCACCTGGCCTTCTACGACGGCCTGACCAACCTGCCCAACCGCCGCCTGCTGCTGGACCGCCTGCACCACGCCATCGCCAAGACGGCGCGCAACAACATCCACGGCGCGGTGCTGTTCGTCGACCTGGACAACTTCAAGTCGCTGAACGACACCATGGGCCACGACATGGGCGACCGCCTGCTGGAGATGGTGGCGTTCCGCCTGACCGAGGTGACGCGCGAAACCGACACCGTGGCGCGCCTGGGCGGCGACGAATTCGTGATCCTGCTGGAAGACCTGGGCGCCGACCAGCAGCAGGCCATGGGCAACGCCGCCGCCGTCGCCGGCAAGGTGCTCGATTCGCTGAGCCGCAGCTACACGCTGGATGCGCATGAGCTGCGCAGCACGCCGAGCATCGGCGTGGTGCTGTTCGGCGCCGAGCACCACACCATCAACGACCTGCTGCGCCAGGCCGACATGGCGATGTACGAGGCCAAGGCGGCCGGCCGCGCCACCTTCCGCTTCTTCGACCCGCACATGCAGGTGGCGCTGGACGCCTCGGCCACGCTGGAGGCCGACCTGCGCTTCGCGCTGCTGCGCGACGAACTGCGGCTGTACTACCAGCCGGTGGTGGACGGCAGCGGCCGCGTCACCGGCGTCGAGGCGCTGCTGCGCTGGCAGCATCCACAGCGCGGCCTGATCGGGCCGGGCGAATTCATTCCGCAGGCCGAGAAGTCCGGCCTGATCGTCGAACTGGGCGACTGGGTGCTGGCGGCGGCCTGCCGCCAGCTGGTGGGCTGGAGCACGATGGCCGACAGCGCGCACCTGACCATGGCCGTCAACGTCAGCGCGCGCCAGTTCCGCCAGCCGGCTTTTGTCGACCAGGTGCTGGCGGTGCTGGAACGCACCGGCGCCGATCCGCGCCTGCTCAAGCTGGAGCTGACCGAGAGCATGCTGCTGACCGACATGGACGACGTTATCGCAAAAATGACCACCTTGAAGGCCCACGGCGTCGGCTTTGCGCTGGACGATTTCGGCACCGGCTATTCGTCGCTGAGCTACCTGAAGCTGCTGCCGATCGACCAATTGAAAATAGACCGCTCGTTCGTGCACGACATGCTGCACACGCGCCACGCATCGAGCATCGTGCGCGCCATCATCACGCTGGCCTACAGCATGGACCTGGCGGTGGTGGCGGAAGGCGTGGAGACGCGCGAGCAGTGGTCGGCGCTGGAGGCGTTCGGCTGCAACGCCTTCCAGGGCTATCTGTTCGGGCGCGCCGTTCCCCTCGATGAACTGGCTGTGCTCCCCGATGCGGATGCGTACTGTACTCCTTGCGAGTTGCAGTCAGCCGCTATGCTGGATCTGTCGATATAAGGAGTATCAGTATGGCCGAAAATAAAAAACAGGAAGGACGCATCGAACCCTATCATCACGCCGCCGCAGGCTGGGGCGCGCTGAAATATGTGGCGATCAATCTGTTCAAGGAGCGTGTCAGTGGTGTAAATTACAAGTCGCTGTTCGCGCAGAACCAGCCGGACGGTTTCGATTGCCCCGGCTGCGCATGGCCGGACCGGGAGCACGCCTCCACCTTCGAATTCTGCGAGAACGGCGTCAAGGCGGTGGCGGCCGAATCGACCAGCAAGCGCGTGACGCCGGACTTCTTCGCCGCGCATACGGTCACCGAACTGCTGCAGCAGTCGGACTATGAACTGGAACAGCATGGCCGCCTGACGCATCCCATGGTCTACGATCCGGCCAGCGACAAGTACGCGCCGATCGCCTGGGATGACGCCTTCAAGCTGATCGCCGAGGAATTGAATGCGCTCGACGATCCGAACCAGGCGGCGTTCTACACCTCCGGCCGCGCCAGCAACGAGGCGGCCTTCCTGTACCAGCTGTTCGTGCGCGCCTACGGCACCAACAACTTCCCGGACTGTTCGAACATGTGCCACGAGGCGACCAGCCGCGGCCTGCCTGGCACTGTCGGCATCGGCAAGGGCACGGTGACGCTGGACGATTTCGAGCACGCCGACACGCTGCTGATCTTCGGCCAGAACCCGGCCACCAACCACCCGCGCATGCTGGGCGAATTGCGCGACTGCGCCAAGCGCGGCGCCACCATCGTTTCCATCAACCCGTTGCGCGAGCGCGGCCTGGAACGCTTCACCAGCCCGCAGCATCCGATGGAAATGCTGACCATGGCCAGCACGCCGATCAGCTCCATGTTCGTGCAGCCGAAGCTGAGCGGCGACCTGGCGCTGATCAAGGCCATGGCCAAGCGCCTGCTGGAGCTGGACGACCGCGCGGTGCTGATCGGCATGAAGCGCCTGCTCGACATCGATTTCATCACCGAGCACACCACCGGCTTCCAGGAATTCGCACGCGACCTGCGCGCCGAAAAATGGTCGGTGCTGCTGGAGGAATCGGGCGTGCCGCGCGCGCAGATCGACGAACTGGTGGACATCTATGTTCGTGGCGAGCGTGTCATCGCCACCTGGGGCATGGGCCTGACGCAGCACAAGAATTCGGTGGCGACGATCCAGATGCTGTCCAACCTGATGCTCATGCGCGGCAATATCGGCCGCCAGGGCGCCGGCCTGTGCCCGGTGCGCGGCCACTCCAATGTGCAGGGCGACCGCACCATGGGCATCGAGGAGCAGCCGACGCCGGCCTTCCTCGACCGCATGCAGCAGGTGTTCGGCTTCGAGCCGCCGCGCCATCACGGTTACGACGTGGTGGCCACCATCGCCGCCATGCAGGAAGGGCGGGTCAAGGTGTTCGTCGGCCTGGGCGGCAACTTCGCCATGGCCACGCCGGACACGCCGCTGACCTTCAAGGCGCTGGAATCGTGCGCGCTGACGGTGCAGATCGCGACCAAGCTGAATCGCAGTCACCTGATCCACGGCCGCAAGGCGCTGATCCTGCCGACGCTGGGCCGCACCGAGATCGATGCGCAGAACGGCGTGCCGCAGGGCGTGACGGTGGAGGACTCGATGAGCATGGTGCACATCTCGTATGGCCTGAACAAGCCGGCTTCGCCGGAGCTGCTGTCGGAAATCGCCATCGTCTCGCGCATGGCGGAGGCCACGCTGGGCGGCGCCAGCCAGCTGAAATGGCAGGCCTACCGCGACGACTACGCCGTCATCCGCGACGATATCGAGAAGGTGTTCGACGACTTCTACGACTACAACGAACGCGTCGCCAAGCCGGGCGGCTTCCATCTCAAGGTGGCGTCGCGCGAGCGCGAATGGGCGACCACCAGCGGCAAGGCGCAGTTCGTGCCGCACCAGATCGAGCTGGATACGCCGATCCGCCGCGCCCGCGCCAAGTACGGCAAGCAGCTGATGGTGATGATGACCACCCGCTCGCACGACCAGTACAACACCACCATCTACGCGCTGGACGACCGCTATCGCGGCGTGTTCGGCATGCGGCGGGTGATCTTCATCAACCAGGCCGACATCGACATGCTGGGCATGAAGGCCGGCGACTGGGTCGACGTCGAAAGCGTGTGGGAAGACGGCGTGGCGCGCCGCGCCGATGGCTTCATGCTGGTGGCCTACGATATCCCGCGCGGCTGCATCGGCGCCTACTACCCGGAGACCAATCCGCTGGTGCCGCTGGGCAGCGTGGCCGATGGCGCCGGCACGCCAACCTCCAAATCGATTCCGGTCCTGTTGACCCCCGCGGCGGCATCATGATCATCCGTCCGCCAACCAACTGGTTGCGGATGCTGTTCATCTGGGATGGCTCCGTACTCAAGACCATAGTCCCGCAACTGCTGCTGATCCTGGCGATCAGCGTGCTGGCGGTTGCCACCGGCGGCCATATCCTGGGCGCCAAGATCCCGCTGGACACGGTGCCGTTCCCGCTGGTCGGCGTCAGCCTGGCGATCTTCCTGGCGTTCCGTAACAACGCCGCCTATGCGCGCTACGTGGAGGCGCGCCAGATCTGGGGTCGCATCCTGATCGCGGCGCGCGCCCTGACTTCGCAGGTGGTCAACTACCTGCCGCAGGACGGCGACGGCTTCGAACGCAAGCTGTTCGTGCAGCGCCTGATCGCCTTCGTCTACGCGCTGACGCACCAGCTGCGCCATACCGATCCCGCCGCCGACCTGGCGCGCTACCTGTCGCCGCAGGAGCACAAGGAACTCAGCGACATGCACTACATCCCGGTGGCGCTGCTGGACCGCATCCGCCTGATGCTGGCGCGCGCCGGCCGCAAACGCGGCGAAGGCGAACCGCTGCTGTGGCTGCTGGACAACCAGGTCAGCGAGCTGGCCGCCGCCGTCGGCGGCTGCGAGCGGATCTCGAATACGCCGATTCCCTTCGCCTACGGCGTGCTGGTGCACCGCACCGTCTACCTGTACTGCTTCATGCTGCCGTTTGGACTGGTGGCGGACCTGGGCATGGCCACGCCGCTGGTGTGCGTGTTTGTGGCCTACACGCTGTTTGCGCTGGAAGCCATCGCGCAGGAGATCTCGGAGCCGTTCGGCACCGATCCCAACTGCCTGGCGCTCAACGCCATGACGCGCAATATCGAACGCTCGCTGCTGGAGCAGTGCGGCGAAGAAGTGCCAGAACAACTCGAACCCTGCGAGCGCTATAACATCTCATAAAAGGAAACCACATCATGCTTACTTGTGCTGTGATCACAGTCAGTAACACCCGCACCTCCGCCGACGATGACGCCGGCGATTTGTTGGCCGCCAATCTGGAACAGGGCGGCCATCGTGTTTTGCGGCGCGAGATTGTGTTCGACGATATCTACCAGCTGCGCCGCGCCTTCAGCGAATGCATCGCCGATCCGCAGATCGATGTGGTGGTCAGCAGCGGCGGCACCGGCTTTGCGCGCCATAATTCGGTGCCGGAGGCGGTGGAGGTATTGTTCGACCAGCCGATTCCCGGCTTTGGCGAGCTGTTTCGCCAGCTGTCGTTTAACGAGATTGGTTCGGCGGCGATGCAGTCGCGCTGCGTGGCGGGCATCGCCAACGAGACGCTGATCTTTTGCCTGCCAGGGTCGCCAGGCGCTTGCGCGCTGGCCTGGAATAACATCTTAAGGGCGCAGCTGGATCACCGCACCCGTCCTTGCAACTTTGCCTGCCGTACCTGATTTCTCGCGCCACAGCGGCAGCGCCGCTGCCGGCATCGGCCTGGCGATCAGGTAGCCCTGCGCCAGGTCGCAGCCCAGTTTCCTCAACAGCTCGCGATCCTGCGGCGTTTCGATTCCCTCCGCCACCGTGGTCACGCCCATTTCCGCCGCGGCGGCGATGGCGTGGCGCAGCATCGGCTGCATGTGCGGGCGTTTGCTGGAGCCATGCACCAGGCGGCGGTCAAGCTTCAGTTCCGTGAACGGAAAGCGCGACAGCTGCAGCATGGAAGCGTAGCCGGCACCGTAGTCGTCCAGCGCCAGGCCGAAACCGTGCATGCGCAGCTTGATGAGGATGCGCAGCGCCGTCGCCAGGTCGGCGATTTCTTCATGCTCGATGATTTCGAAGGTGATGGCGCGCGGCGGCACGCCGGCCTCGTTGACGGCCTGGATCAGCTGTTCCGCCAGGTGCGGGTCGGCCAGCGACAGCGGCGACAGGTTGATCGAAATCGGCAGCACCAGTCCGCCGCTGTGCCAGCGGCGCCAGTCGACCAGCGCCAGGCGGACTACTTCCACGGTCAGCACGTCGACCAGGTTGGCCGCTTCCGCCTGCGGCAGGAAGCAGGCCGGCGACAGCAGGCCCTGTTGCGGATGGCGCCAGCGTATCAGCGCCTCGGCGCCGCGCAGGGAGCCGTCGTGCAGCGAGGTCTTGGGCTGGTAATACAGTTCGAACTGGCGGTTCTGCAGCGCGTTCAGCACGTCGCCGGCCTGCGGCCGCAGTGTGGTGAGGCTGCAGCGCGGCCGCATGGCGGCGGCGGCCGCGGCGCGCGCGATCGCCGGTTCGCAGGCGTGGGCGGCGTCTTGCAGGGCGTGGGCGTTCAGGGGCTTGGGCAGGGCGGCCAGCGCTTCCAGGCCCAGTGCGGCGGCCAGCGTCAGCGCGGCGTCGTGCAGGCGCTGGCTGTGGCGGCCGGTGATGATGACGGGCAGGCCGGGTTCCAGCATCGACAGGGCTTGCAGCAGGTCGGCGCCGTCCATGTCGGGCAGGTCGAGTTCCATGATGACCAGGTCCGGCGGGGCCGGCAGCGATTCGATCAGTTCCAGCGCGCCGGCGCCGCTGTCGGACCAGCCGTTGACGATGATGCCGGCCTCACGGCACAGGGCGATGGTGGTGTCCATTTCGGCGCCGTTGCCGTCGATGACGACGGCGCGCAGGCCGGGAGCGGGGGCGTGGCCGGCGTTCATGCTGGCACCACTTGGTCGGCGATTTTGAAGCGCGACACGGCGTCCTCCAGCTGGCCGGACTGTTCCCGCAACGCGTGCGCGGCGGCGGCCACCTGTTCCACCAGCGCGGCGTTCTGCTGCGTGCCGTGGTCCATCTGTACGATCGCCTGGCTGCAGGCCAGGATGCCGGCGTGCTGCTCGGCGCTGGCGTGCTTGATCTGCGCCATGATCTGTTCGACGCTGGCGACGCTTTCAACAATGTCCTGCATGGCTTCCGCCGCCGCGCGCACCTGCTGGTCGCCGGCGCCGGCCTGCTCCACCGCGGTCTTGATCAGGGCGCCGATGTCGCGCGCGGCGTCGGCGGAGCGGTGCGCTAGCTGGCGTACTTCGCCCGCCACCACGGCAAAGCCGCGTCCCGCGTCGCCGGCGCGCGCCGCTTCCACGGCGGCGTTCAGCGCCAGGATGTTGGTCTGGAAGGCGATGCCGTCGATCAGGCCGATGATGTCGGCCATCTGGCTGGCGGAGGTGCGGATCGATTCCATGCGCTCGGTGACGGCAGCCACGGCGTGGCCGCCCTTGCCGGCCACCGACGACGCGCGTTGCGCCAGACCGTTGGCGCGCGCGGCGTGGTCGGCGTTCTGCTGCACGGTGGTGGTCAGTTCCTCCATGGCGGCGGCGGTCTCCTGCAGGCTGGAGGCCTGCTGCTCGGTGCGCGCCGACAGATCCAGGTTGCCGCTGGCGATCTGGGTCGAGGCGGCGGCGATCATCTCGGTGTCGGAGCGCACCTGCGCCACCAGCTTGCCGAGGTTGTCGCGCATGTGTTCCATCTCGTACAGCATGCTGGTGCGGTCGCCGTCGCGCAGCGCGATGGCGCGCGTCAGGTCGCCGTCGGCGATGCTGGCGGCGGTGCGCGCCGCCTGGTCAGGCTCGCCGCCCAGGTCGCGGCGCAGGCGGCGGATGATGACGGCGGCCACGGTCAGCGACACCAGCATCGCCGCCGCGCCCAGCGCCAGCATCTTGATGCGGGTGGCGACGTAGGCGTGCGCCGCCTGTTCGCGCGCATCGCGCATCAGCGCCACTTCGTTGCCGATCTGCGCCGCCAGCGTTTCGCGGCAGGCCTGCAGCATCGGCTTGACGTGGGCGTTCAGGTAGTCGCGCGCTTCGGCGTCGCGGCCGGCCTGCACCAGCGCGATCAGCTTCTGCTGGCCAACCGTATAGTCCTGGTAGGCGGTGCGCACCTTGTCCAGCGCGGCGCGGCCATTGGGCGTGACCACGCGCCGATCCAGCTCGGCGATCTTGGCCTCGGCGTCGCGGCGGTAGCCTTCGATGCTGTCGATCTGGTGGGCGCGCACCGCGGGGTCCGACGTCAGCATCAGGTTGCGCAGCGAGACCGCGATGTCGGTCACGCGCAGGCGCAGGTCGGTGGCCAGCTCGATCTTCGGCCAGCGGTCGTCGGCGATGGTGGCGGTGGCGGCGTTCAGCTTGGCCTGTTCCGACAGGCCCATGGCAATGACGGCGGCGAGGAACAGACAGATCAGGCCAAAGCCCGTGATCAGCAGGTTGGCGACTTTGATGCGAGCGGTTTTCATGACAGTGTGACCCCGTGAAGTGGCAGACTGTCAGAATAAGCGCGGCCGCGCTGACGAAATGGCTACAGATTGGCTTCTTTGCGAGGGGTACAGTTGTACTGCACCACCAGCTCGCCGGCCAGCAGGCCGAGGGTGCGCACGGCCGCTTCCACCTCGGCGTTCCACGGGTAGCTGTAGTTCAGGCGGATGCAGTGCTGGAAGGCGTCGCCGGTGGCGAAGATGTTGCCGGCGCCGACGCTGATGCCGCGTTCCTGCGCCCGCGCATACAGCTCCAGCGCGCGCACGCCGTGCGGCAGGTTCACCCACAGCACATAGCCGCCCACCGGCGTGGTCACGCCGGTCCCCGCCGGGAAGAAGCGGCGCACCGCCGCCGCCATGATGCTGGCGTTCTGCGCGTAAGCCTTGCGCAGCTTGCGCAGGTGGTAGTCGTAGCCGTCGTTCTTCAGGTATTCGGCGATGGCCAGCTGCGGCAGCGCCGGCGTGTTGAGCGTGTTCAGGAACTTCAGCTTTTCCACCTGCGTCTTGTAGCGGCCGGGCAGGGCCCAGCCGATGCGGTTGGCGGGACTGAGCGTCTTGGAGAACGAATTGCAGTGCAGGACCAGTCCGTGCGTGTCGTAGTTCTTCAGCGAGCTGGGATGGACGTCGCCGTAATACAGTTCGTGATAGACGTCGTTCTCGATCACCGGCACCTGGTGCCGCGCCAGCATCTCGACCATGGCGCGCTTGCGCTCATCGCTCATCTGGAAGCCCAGCGGATTCTGGAAATTGGGCATGACCATGCAGGCCACCACGCCTTGTTCGACGATGGCGCGTTCCAGCGCCTCCAGGTTGATGCCGGTGACCGGATCGGTCTCGATCTCCACCGCGTGCATGCGCATCCGTTCGATCGCCTGCAGCAGCGCGTAATAGGTCGGCGATTCCACCGCGATGGCGCTGCCGGGCGGCGCCACCGCCTGCAGGCACAGGTTGAGCGCCTCGGTGGCGCCGGTGGTGACGATGATTTCGCCGGCGTCCACCGCCAGGCCGTTTTCCAGGTGGCGGCGGGCGATCTGGCGGATCAGTTCCGGATTCCCCGGCGGCAGGTCGGCGGTCATGCCCATCTGGCCGGCGCGGCGCGCCAGGCCGTTGGCGTACTGGTTGAGCCGCGCCCACGGGAAGGTGGCGGGATCGGGATAGGGAGAGCCCAGCGGCACGCTGCCCTGGTTGATCGAGCGCAGGGTGGTGAGCACGAAGGCGCTGGTATCCAGCGTTTCGCCGCGCGCCATGTCGGCCGGCGCCATCGGGCCGTCGTCGCTGCCGCCGCTGGTGGCCTGCACCGCCGGCTTGCGGCGCACGAAGTAGCCGGACTGCGGCCGGCTTTCGATCACGCCCTGGCTTTCCAGCAGCAGGAAGGCGCGGATCACGGTCGAAACGCTCAGATTGTGGTGCTGGCTGGTCTGCCGCACGGACGGAATCTTCTCGCCCTCGCGGATCACGCCCTGGGCGATCTGGCTGGCGATATCGGCGGCCAGGGTTTCGTACAATTTCACGGTCTCTCTCCCGCAGATGAATGCCCTCAGCGTAGCGGAATTGCAGCGCGGGCGACACTATACCTCGGAATAGGAAGGGCCGGGCCCCCCATATACAGGTGTATAGGATGCAAGTCGTCAAAACCCTACTATAATCGAAAGGATTGCCAATATAACCAAAAAGGATAGGCATGTTACGGGTTCCCCGCACTCCCTGTATGTCCGCACTACTGATTTCCCTGATGCTGTTGATCTTCGCGATCGACACCTTTTCACCGCTGGACATGGCGATCGCCGTCATGTACGTGATCGTGGTGCTGGTCTCGGCCGGCATCTGGGCCCGGCGCGGCGTGCTGCTGGCCACCGCCAGTTGCCTGGTGCTGACCGTGCTGTCCTACGCGCTGACGCACACCACGGTGTTTTCGGCCGCCGCCTCCGGCCGTCTGCTGGTCGGCCTGCTGGCCATCGTGGTCACCTGCGTGCTGGTGCTGCGCGGCCAGGCCGCCACCGACGAGCTGCTGGCGCGCGAGGATGCGCTGCGCCGCAGCGAGGCCTTCCTGGCCGGCACCCAGCGCCTCAGCAAGACCGGCAGCTTCAGTTTCAAGGCGCCCGGCGGCGGCATGTACTGGTCGGACGAAGCGGCCCGCATCTACGGCTATCCGCTGGAGGTGGAGCCGACCATGGAGCGCATCCTGGCCCACACGGCGCCGGAGGACCGGCATATCGTGCAGGCGGCGCTCGACCAGTCGCTGCGCTGCGAGGACGAAATCGACCTGCGCCACCGGCTGCTGATGCCCGACGGTGAACTCAAATATGTGCACGTGCTGTCGCGCCCGCGCCACACCAAGGACGGCGGATGCGAGTACCTGGGCGCGCTGACCGACGTCACGGCGGCGGTGCTGGCGGAACAGGCGCTGCACCGCTCGCAGGTGCAGCTGGCGCACGCCACCCGCGTCACCATGCTGGGCGAGCTGGCCGCCTCGATCGCGCACGAAGTCAACCAGCCGCTGGCCGCGATTTCCACCAACGGCGAGGCCTGTCTGCGCTGGATGAACCGCCCGCAGCCGGAGATGGACGAGGCCAGGGCCACTGTCACCAGCATCCTGGAGGCCAGCGCCCGCGCGCGCGACGTGATCAAGCGCATCCGCGCGCTGGCGCGCCGCAGCGATCCCACCTACGCCGAGCTGGATCTGAAGTCGGTGGTGGAGGAGAGCGTGGACATGGTGCGGCGCGAGCTGAATAATCACCACGTGGCGCTGATGCTCGGGCTGGCGCCGGACCTGCCGCCGGTGAACGGCGACCGGGTGCAGCTGCAGCAGGTGCTGATCAATCTTCTGATGAACGCGATCCAGGCCATGGCCGCCTGCCGTCCCGGCCAGGCGGTGCTGACGGTGCAAACCCAGCGCGACGCCGCCGGCGCGCTGCAGCTCAGCGTCAGCGATTCCGGCCCCGGCATCCCGTCCAGCGCCGTGCCGCGCCTGTTCGAAGCCTTCTACAGCACCAAGGAGGACGGCATGGGCATGGGGCTGCCGATCTGCCGCTCCATCATCGAGAACCACGGCGGCCGTATCTGGGTCAAACAGCCGGCCCCGGACAGTCCCGTGGCCGGCGCCACCATTCTTTTCACCTTGCCCGCCCATGAACCAGATTGATTATTCGGACGCCCTGATCTACATCGTCGACGACGAGGCGCCGCTGCGCGACGCCATTTCCAGCCTGCTGCGCTCCATCGGCATGCAGGTCGCCAGCTTTCCCTCGGTGGCGGCGTTCCTGGCCGAGCCGCGGCGCGAACTGACCAGCTGCCTGCTGCTCGACGTGCGCCTGCAGGGCGTCAGCGGGCTGGATTTCCAGGCCGAGCTGAATCGCGACGGCGTGGCGCTGCCCATCATCTTCATGACCGGCCATGGCGACATTCCGATGTCGGTGCGGGCCATGAAGGCCGGCGCCGTTGATTTTTTGGCAAAGCCGTTCCGCGACCAGGACCTGCTGGACGCCATTCACCTGGCGCTGGCGGCCGACCAGGAGCGGCGCCAGCGCGACCAGGCCAGCAACGGGGTCAGGGCCTGCTACGCGACCCTGACCCCGCGCGAACGCGAGATCATGGCGCTGGCCGCCCGTGGCCTGATGAACAAGCAGATCGCCGGCGAGGTGGGCACCAGCGAGATCACGGTCAAGATCCATCGCGGCAACGCCATGCGCAAAATGCAGGCCAAGACCTTCGCCGATCTGGTACGCATGGCCGAGACGCTTGGTTTGGCCTGACCTGTGCCTGACCCTATACGCTTGTATAATTTTCTCAACCCTCTCTAAACTGTATTGTTCTCCCATGCGCTGGACGGCCGCGAGCCGCCGTCCGTACAAGGGAGTCACCAGTGTCAGATCCGGATCCACAATTTTGTAATATTGCCATCGTCGACGACGACGAAGACGTGCGTGTCGGCTTGCGGAGCCTGTTGCGCTCCTACGGCTACGCCGCCAACGCCTACGATTCCGCGCTGGCGCTGCTGGCTTCCGGTGCGCTGGGCGACTACCACTGCATCATCACCGACCTGCAAATGCCGGGCATGAGCGGCATCGAGCTGCTGGAACAGCTGCGCCGCGACGGCAATCCGCTGCCGCTGATCCTGATGACCGCCTTCCCGGAAGCCGCGTTGCGCAAGCGCGCACTGCTCGGCGGCGCCTCCTGCTTTTTGAGCAAACCCTTTGAAGCGAACGAACTGCTGCGCTGCCTGAACCAGGCCAGCGGCAGCTTCCCGACCCACGCCGAGGAGTAATTCCATGAAAAACATCATCAGCAGTTCGCGCCGTCTCATTTATATTTTGCTGCTGCTGGTGATCGCCGCCAGTATCACGCTGTCGGTGTTCATGGAGCGCACCGCGCACAACATCCGCCGCAACGAGACGCCGCTGCTGAACAGCACCATCCCGCAGATGCGCTACCTGGGCGACTTCGAAAGCGCCTTGCTGCGCTACCAGCTGGCGATGGACAAGCGCTTCACGGACTCGATCACGCCCGGCCGCTTCCAGTTTTTGGAAAGCATGGGCCGCGGTGAGCTGGACGCCACGCTGGCGCAGCTGCATTCCAGCCTGGGCGAAGGTCCGGAGCTGGATGCGCTGCGCGACGGCTACCAGCGCATCGTCAAGCTGACGCCGGAATTCGAACGCAATGTCGGCACCGATCCGGCCGCCGCCCGCGCCGTGTTGATCGAGATGAACGACGACGTCAAGCAGCTGCGCCTGCGCATCGACGGCCTGCAGCAGAACGTCGAGGACGCGATCTACGACAACGGCACCATGGCCAACCGCGCCATCGGCTGGATCACCGGCCTGGTACACGTGTTCGACGTGCTGGCGCTGGTGACCTGCGTCTTCATGCTGTACCACGTCCGGGCCCGGGTGCGGGTGGAGGACGAACTGAGTCACCAGGCGCGCCACGATCCGCTGACCGGCCTGGCGCACCGCCGCAGCTTCGAGGCGCGCCTGGCGTCGCTGCCGGCGGTGCCGCACGTGGTGGTGCTGGGGACCATCGACCGCTTCTCGCGCATCATCGGCGGCTTTGGTCACGCCTTCGGCGACCGCGTCATGATCGGTCTGGCGGAGCGCATCCGCAGCGCGGCGGAACGTAGCGGCGGCGAGGTGTTTCGCCTGGACGGCGCCAACTTCGCCATCCTGTTCCGCATGGAGTGCAGCGATCTGGCGCTGGCCGAGGCGCTGTCCACCCTGCGCGACGAAGTACGCAATCCCTACGACTGCGAAGGCCATGAAATCTACACCACCCTGAGCCTGGGCGCGGTCAGCTATCCCCAGCACGGCGCCAATCCGGACGTCCTGCTGCGCAATGCCGACGCCGCGCTGCAAGCGGCGCGCAAGGCCGGCGGCGACCGGCTGGAGGTCTACTCGCAACAGCTGAACGCCGAAGCGGGCGAACGGCTGGACCTGGAATCGCTGCTGCGCCATGCGGTGGAGCGCGAGGAACTGGAACTGCATTATCAACCGCAGCAGGCCTTGAGCGACGGCAGCCTGATCGGTTTCGAGGCGCTGGTGCGCTGGCGCCGCCAGGGCAAGCTGATTTCGCCGGCCGACTTCATTCCGCTGGCCGAGGAATCGGGCCTGATCGTCGGCATCGGCAACTGGGTGCTGGAAGAGGCCTGCCGCCAGATCAGCGTGTGGCAGGCCGAAACCGGCCAGCGCGTGGTGGTGGCGGTGAACATCTCGCCGCGCCAGTTTGCGGCGCCGGGCTTCCTGGCGCATCTGGAAGACCTGCTGGCCACCACCCACATCGATCCATCGTGCCTGGAGCTGGAAATTACCGAGAGCGTGATGGTGGAAGACGCGGAAAGCGCCATCGCCTTGCTGCACCGCCTGCGTTCTCTGGGCCTGAAGCTGGCCATCGACGATTTCGGCACCGGTTATTCCAGCCTGGCCTATCTGTCGCGCTTCCCGATCCACAAACTGAAAATCGACCAGTCCTTCGTCCGCAATATGCACTCGGTGAAAGAGCAGAGCGCCATCGTGCAGGCCACCATCAGCCTTGGCCACAGCCTGGGCCTGACCGTGATCGCCGAAGGCGTCGAGACCGAAACCCAGCGCGCCATGCTGTCCAACTGGCGCTGCGACGAGATCCAGGGTTACTACTACAGCCGTCCGTTACCGGCGGCATCCGCACTGAACTTCCTCGAAGGCAGCCTGCAGCTGCAGGCCGCATAACTTAGGAGATTGCCATGAACTGGTTCCGCAACCTGAAAATCGCCAAGAAGCTGAATGTGGTCGTCGCCGCCGTGCTGGCGATGATGATGGGGCTGGGCGTGTTCTCCGTGTTCCAGCTGTATGAGCTGGACCGGGTGACCAATGAAATCGACCACCGCTGGGCGCCGGGCGTGCGCAATGCGCTGGACATCAAGTACGGCCTGACGCGCTTCCGCACCTTTGAGCTGTTCCACGTGGTGTCGACCGAGCCGGACATCCTGCGCAAGTACGAGCAGGACATGGAAAGCCAGATGCAGCAGGTGCAGAATTCGCTGGGCGCCTATGCGGCGCAGCCGCGCAGCGGCGCCGAGATGGACATCATCGCCCAGTTGCAGGCGTCGCTGAACGCCTACCGTGGCGCGGTGCGCCAGGTGGTGGCCCTGTCGCGCCACGGCGACGACGTCGGCGCGCTGGCGGTGGTGCGCGGCGAATCGCGCAAGTACGACTTCGAGGCGATGGCGCTGATCGACAAGCTGGTCGCCATCAACGAAGCGGGCAGCGCGCAGGCCGCGCAGTCGGCCGACCAGACCTACCTGCATGCGCGGCATCTGATCTTCGCCTTCATGGCCGGCGCGCTGGTACTGGGCCTGCTGCTGGCGGGCCGCGTGGCGCGCATGATCTCGGTGCCGCTGGGCCGCGCCGTGGAGGTGGCGCGCCGCGTGGCGGAAGGCGACCTGCGGGTGGACGCGGACACCGGCGGCAAGGACGAAACGGCCGAACTGCTGCGCGCCATGAACCAGATGAGCGCCAACCTGCAACGCATGGTGACCCAGGTGCGCGGCGGCACCTACACCATCGCTACCGCCTCGGCGCAGATTTCGGCCGGCACCGGCGACCTGTCGCAGCGCACCGAAGGGCAGGCGGCCACGCTGGAAGAAACCGCGGCCACGGTGGAGGAACTGACCACCACCGTCGCCAACAACGCCGACAAGGCGGAACAGGCGCACAAGCTGATGGACCAGACCGCGCTGGTGGCGCGCGAAGCGGAAGTGGCGGTATCGGCGGTGACGGCGACCATGGAGCGCATCAGCACCTCGTCGCGCCGGATCGGCGACATCGTCGGGCTGATGGACGGCATCGCCTTCCAGACCAATCTGCTGGCGCTGAACGCGGCGGTGGAGGCGGCGCGCGCCGGCGAGCATGGACGCGGCTTCGCCGTGGTGGCGGCCGAGGTGCGGGCGCTGGCGCAGCGCAGCGCGCAGTCGGCCAGGGAAATCAAGGAGCTGATCGTGCAGTCGCTGGCCGAAGTGAACGGCGGCGGCCAGGCGGTGAAGGACGCCAGTGCCACCATCGACGACGTGGTGCGCGGCGTGCTGCGCGGCGCGACGCTGATGGGTGACATCAGCAACGGCACCCGCGAGCAAAGCCTGGGGCTGCAACTGGTGAACCGCACGCTGGCCTCGATGGACAGCGTGACGCAGCAAAACGCCACGCTGGTGGAGGAATCGCTGGCCGCCATCGTGTCCTTGCAGGAGCAGGCGGAGCGCCTGGCGCGCAGCGTCAGCCTGTTCAAGATGGCCGGCGGCGGCAAGGAAGAGCTGAACGTGATCGAAATGCCGGCGCCGCAGCGTCCGCGCAACCGGCCGGCGCCGGACTACAGCGCCGGCATGGCGTCGTCGGGCTATATGGCGGGACTGGTCTGAACCCGGCGGCCCCCGGCGTTCGATAGTTCGATGTTGTCGATCAGCCGGTGCATCGTCAGCGCATCGGCGAAGGTGGGCGCCAGGCGGGTGCCGTCACGCAGGTCGCTGGCGTAGGCGGCGTACAGGTTGGCCAGTTCCAGCTGGCTGCCGCCCAGCTGATTCGGCGGCAGCCAGTTGTACTGGTCCGGCACCGGCAGCACCTTGAGCGGCTGGCTGTCGCCCTGCGCGCCTTCGATGACGTTGAAGGCCTGGCCGAAGCTGGTGCTGTTGGAGATTTTCAGGTCGCCGCTGGAACCGGTCAGATCCAGCTGCCAGCCGTAGTTGTTACGCTTGCCCGCTTCCAGATGCGCGGTCAGCACGGCGCCGTTGGCGAAACTGCCGTTCACCACCACCTGGTCGGCCAGCGTGTGCGGCAGCTTTTCACCGGTTTCGATCAGCGTCACTTCCTTGAACTGATTGACGGCCAGCGCGCTGATGCTGGTCGGGTGGCCCAGCATGCTGAAGACGGCGTCGAAGAAATGGCCGCCGTAGATGTGCAGCAGGCCGGAATAGTTCTCCTGCGGGACGGTGAAGTACAGCGCCTGGACCCGCGCCGACTGGAAGTATTCGACGCTGACGTGCAGGCGCGCCGAACGCAGTTCACCGATGTAGCCATCGCGTACCAGGTCGCGCACATAGCGGTAGTCGGCGCCGAGACGGCGCTGCAAGCCGGCCAGGTGGCGCACGCCGGCCTGGTCGGCCAGCGCGATCAATTCCTGCGTCAATGCGGTGCGCGGCGTCAGCGGCCATTCGCTGTAGACGTCCTTGCCGGCTGCGATGGCGGCGCGGATCGCTTCTTCATGGCTCGGTGCGGGATTCAGCACCAGTACCAGATCCACCTCGGGATGATGGACCAGCGCCTGCAAGGAACTCAGTGCGTGCGGGATGCCGTGGCGCGCGGCGACTGCGTCGGCCTTTTCCTGGCTGCGGCTGTGGATCGCGGTCATCGCATACTGCGGCAGCAGCTTGAGGGCTGGGATGTGGCCATACTCGGCCCAATTGCCGGCGCCGACGATGCCGACACGGATTTTTTTGTTCATGCTAATTCCTTTCGTTGAGAGCCATTCATGCCGGACAGCAGGCCGGCGCTCATGGCGCTTACTCCGGTGGTGTGAGGGACGTAGTGTGCGGTCCACCGGTTTCGGAATAAAGAGGCTCCAGTTCCGATCATATCGGAGCTGGATGTCTTGAATGTCTCAGATGCGCATATTGGCGACCACGTAGTCGATCAGCGCGCGCAGTTTGGGAGAGGCGTAGCGGCTGCTGGGCCACAGCATCGAGAAGGTCACCGTCTGGTCCATATAGTCCTCCAGGATGATGCGCAGGCGGCCTGTTTTGAGTTCGTCGTCGAGGATGAAGGTGGGCAGGAAGGCGATGCCTTCGCCCTCCAGCAGCGCATAGGTGATCGCCTCGATGGTGGTGCAGGTCATGCGTTCTCTCAGCACCGGATCGGCAGCGCCGTCTTCCAGCTTGAAAGGCCAGCGCTCGATGCGGCCGGTGGCGGGGAATTTATGCAGCAGGCAGGCATGCTACGCCAGTTCCGACGGATGCGACGGCACGCCGTGCTGCTTCAGGTAACTGGCCGACGCCACCACCACCTGCCTGCACGAACCGATGCGGCGCGACGCCAGCCGGGAATCGTTTTGCGCACCGGTGCGGATCACGGCGTCGAAGCCTTCTTCGATCACGTCGACCATGCGGTCGGACAGGTCGATATCCAGCGCGATGTCTGGATAGCGGCGCATGAAACCGGTCAGCGTCGGCATGATCAATCCGGTCAGTTGGGGCGCGCTGACGCGCAGGCGGCCGCTGGGCGTGCCGGACAGCTCGGACAATTCGGCTTCCGCCGCTTCCACCTCGCTGAGGATGCGGCGGCAGCGTTCCAGGAACAGCAAGCCTTCGGCCGTCAGCGTGATGCTGCGGGTACTGCGGTGGAACAGGCGCACGTTCAGCCGTTCCTCCATGCGGGCGATGCTTTTGCCGACGGCGGAGGAGGACACGCCGAAATGCGTGGCGGCCTTGGTAAAGCTGCGCATCTCGGCCACGGTGACGAACATCGAAATTCCGCTCAGGCTGTCCATCCGGTTTTCCTCACGCTGATGTAATTGCGGAAGTATCTGTCCGATATCTTGCGAATGCAAGCCTATTTATCTTCAGTTGGCCGGTCCGTATATTCCCTCCATCGCAATCTCACTGGAGCAAATCATGAACAAGCTGATGTCCGCAGTTACCGTAGGCCCTTACACTTTCACTCACCGCGTGGTGCTGGCGCCGCTGACCCGCATGCGCGCCGAAGCCGGCGCCCGCCCCGGCGCGCTGATGGCGGAATACTATGCCCAGCGTACTTCGCCGGGTGGTTTGCTGATCGGCGAGGCGACCATCGCCGCTGAAAACGGCAACGGCTACCTCGGTGCGCCTGGCCTGTATGACGACAGCCAGATCGCCGGCTGGAAGCAGGTCACCGACGCCGTGCACGCCAAGGGCGGCAAGATCTTCCTGCAGCTGTACCACGCCGGCCGCCAGTCCAACAAGGACGTGCAGCCCGCCGGCAGCATTCCCGTCGGTCCGTCGGAAGTGCCGCACGGCGGCGTAGCCTACACCACGGAAGGCTGGGTGGCCAACACGCCCAACCGCGCACTGACCATTGCTGAAATCGAGGGGCTGGTCGAAAGCTTCCGCCAGGCCGCGATGCGCGGCAAGGAGGCCGGTTTCGACGGCGTCGAACTGCACGCGGCCAACGGCTATCTGTTCGACCAGTTCCTGCAGGACGGCAGCAACAAGCGCACCGACATCTATGGCGGCTCCTTCGAGAACCGCGCGCGCTTCCTGCTGGACGCCACCCGCGCCGTCATTTCGGTCTGGGGCAGCGACAAGGTGGCGGTGCGCATCGGCCCAAGCGGCAACTGGGGCGATATGTCGGACCGCGATCCGGAAGGCCTGTTCGCCTATGTGGCGCAGCAGCTGGCGGGCTTGAAGCTGGCCTACCTGCACCTGATCGAGCCGCGCATCGCCGGTAATATCGAGGACGTGAGCAAGAACCAGGCGCCGGTGGCTGCGCAATTGATCCGCAAGCATTACGCCGGCACCATCATCGCCGCTGGCGGCTTTGACGGCGCGGCGGCCGAAGCGATCCTGCAAGCGGGCGACGCCGACCTGGTGGCATTCGGCCGCCACTTCATCGCCAACCCGGACCTGCCGGAACGCCTGCGCAACGGCTGGCCGCTGAACGACTACGATCGTCCGAGCTTCTTCGGCGGCACGCATGTGGGCTACACCGATTATCCTTTCCACGAGCCTGCATCCGTGGTATAAAACCGCCTGTTCATATTTTGTACGGGTGTCGCATGCGGATATTGGTGGCTTTGCTGCTGTGGGTCGCTGCTACCTGCGCCATGGCGGCGCAGGTGGCGGGCGTGGTGGTGCAGGTGAGCGGCGCGATGAGCGCGCGCTCGCCGTCCGGGATGGTGAAAGCCCTGCAGGCGAAGTCGGAAGTGGAGAGCGGCGATACGCTGGTCACCGCCGCCGGCGCCTATGCGCTGGTGCGCTTCATCGACAACAGCGAATTGACGCTGAAGCCGGAAACCACGGTGGTGGTCGACCAGTTTTCCTTCAACAGCGCCAGACCGGAAAGCGACCGCGCCGCCTTCACGCTGGTGAAGGGCGGGCTGCGTTCGGTGACCGGCTTGCTGGGCAAGCGCAGCAAGGAGCGGTTTGCGCTGAAGACGCCCAGCGCCACCATCGGCATCCGTGGCACCACCTTCTTCCTGGAGTACCTGACCGCGCCGTCGTCCGGCCTGGAGCCCGGCCTGCACGTGCATGTCAGCGCGGGCGGCATCTCCATCGTCAACAGCGCCGGCGAGTTCCGTTACGATCCGGGCCAGTTCGGCTTCATCAAGGACGACAAGTCCAGGCCGGTGAAGATGTTCGCCAATCCGGGCATGCTGTTCGCGCCGCCGGCTTCGTTCGGCGAGGCGGATACGCTTATTCCATAAGCTCGACCACCACCTTGCCGCTGGCCGTGCGCTCCGTCAGCGCGCGGTGGGCGGCGCTGACGCTGCCGGCGGACAGCGTGTAGCGCGCCGGGTCCAGCAGCACCGTCAGTTTGCCGGCCGCCACCAGCGCGCTGGCTTCGCGCATGATGTCGCCGTGGTGGGCGCGGCCTTCGCCGCTCAACAGCGGCAGCAGCGTGAACACGCCGGAATAGGTGGCGGCGCGGAACGACAGCGGCGCCAGCGCATGCGTGCCCCAGCCAAGGCAGCTCACCACATGGCCGTGATAGCGGCGCGCGGCGCGAAACGAGGCGTCCAGCACCGCGCCGCCGACTGTGTCGTAGACGATGTCGAAGCCTGCGCCGGCATAATCTTCCACCGGCATATCGCGGTCGATGAAGGTGGCGCCCATGCCTTCGATGGCGGTGCGCTGTCCGGCGCTGCCGGTGGCCGAGACCTGCCCCCCCAGCGCCACCGCCAGCTGCACCGCCATGTGGCCGACGCCGCCGGCGCCGCCTTGCACCAGCACCGTCTTGCCGGCGCCGACGTGGGCGCGGTCGACCAGTCCCTCCCATGCGGTGATGAAGATCAGCGGCAGCGCGGCGGCTTCGCGCATCGACAAGTTGGCCGGCATGTGCGCCAGCAGGCGCGCGTCCACCGCCACGTATTCGGCCAGCGAGCCAGCCACGCCGCCAACGCCGCCGGTCATGCCGTAGACCCGGTCGCCCGGCGCGAAGCCCGCAACGTCCGCACCCACGCTGACCACCACGCCGGCCATGTCGATGCCCAGCACCGCAGGCAGCACTGCCTGCGCGTGGCCGGCCTGGCCGGCGGCGATCTTGGTGTCGAGCGGATTGACGCCGCTGGCGTGCACCCGCACCAGCACCTGGCCGGGACCGGCGCCTGGACGTGCGATATCCTGTTGGGTAAGCGGTGCGCCAAAGGCGCTCAGTACGATGGCTTGCATGGTGACGGCTCCTGAAGTAAGTTGATGGCGCCATTCTGCGGCAGCGACGCCTGGAGAAAAACCGGGCAAGCCGGGACGCAGTATCCCGAAATCGTGAATAATCGGGCTAAAGGAGAACGCAATGGACAGGTTGGATGCGCTGAAGGTGTTTTGCGCGGTGGTCGATACGGGAGGCTTTAGCCGCGCGGCGGCCCGGCTGGGGATTTCCACCTCTTCGGTCACGCATCAAATCGGTGTGCTGGAAGCGCACTTCGGCGTCAAGCTGCTGAACCGCACCACGCGCAGCATGTCGCTGACCGACGACGGCCGCCGCTGCATCGAACAGGCGCGCCGCCTGCTGGTCGACATGGACGAGCTGGAGGCGGGCATGAGCGATTCGCTGCACGCGCCGCGCGGCAGCCTGCGGGTTGACATGCCCGGCATCCTGCTGCGGCTTTACGTGGCGCCGGCGCTGCCGCGCTTCCTGGCCGCCCATCCGGAACTCAGCGTGCGGCTGACGGCCAGCGACCGCCTGATCGACATGGTCGACGAAGGCGTGGACGTGATGCTGCGCATCGGCGAACTGTCGGATTCCGCGCTGATCGGCCGCAGCATCTTCCACAACCGCTACATCTGCTGTGCCTCGCCGGACTTCATCGCCCGCCATGGCCGGCCGCAGCATCCGGATGACCTGGACCGGCTGCCGTGCCTGAACTTCGTCTATCCCAAGGCGCGCCAGCTGCGGCCATGGGCCTTCCAGCAGGACGGCCAGCCGTTCACCGCCACGCCGCGCGGCGCGGTGGCGATGGACCACGTGGAATCGCTGATCGAGATGGCGCTGCAAGGCGGCGGCATCATCCAGCATCTGTCAGTGTCGCTGGCGGCGCCGCTGCGCAGCGGCGCTCTGCTGCCGTTGCTGGAGCCGTGGCAGGCGGCGGGGCCGGATGTGTCTGTGCTGTATCCGCAGCGGCACCAGCGCGCCGCCAGGATCAAGGTCTTCGTCGACTTTATCGAAGACCTGTTCAGGAACGCCGCAGCTTCTTGCCGCCCATCGGCTTGATGCTGGCGGCGCAGTCGCCGCAAAAACCGTACAGCGACAGCGAGTGCTCGTGCAGCACGAAGTTGCGTTCGGCCGCCACGGCTTCCTGGCGCTGTTCGATTTCGGCGTCGAGGAATTCCTCCATGCGGCCGCAGTTGGTGCAGATCAGGTGATCGTGGTGGCTGCCTTCATTCAGCTCGAACACCGACGCCACCGACTCGAAATGGCGGCGGATCAGGATGCCGGCGTCGGCAAACTGCATCAGCACGCGGTAGACCGTGGCCAGGCCCATGTCGATATTCTCGTCGTGCAGCAGGCGGTAGACGTCATCTGCGCTCAGGTGCTTGCTCTTCGATTCCTGGAACAGCTGCAGGATGCGTAGCCGGGGCAGGGTGGCTTTCAGGCCGAGTTTGCGCAACTCTTGAGGGATATCCATGTGTCTCTATATGATAATGATTCCTATTCTCACCATGGTAGCGGAAATTTATGCCCGAAGCAATGCACGTTTGCTGTGGTGTGCGGAATTTGTGTAGAGGACGACGCTATAATTCATCAACCCTATCATCCTTCATTGCCCGTGAACTATCCATTCCTGCAAGGCGGCGGCCAACTCGCACACATCATCGCTGCCTTCGACTGGAGTAAGACCGCGCTGGGGCCGATGTCGGGCTGGCCGCAATCGCTGCATACCACGGTGGCGCTGGTGCTGCGTTCACCGGTGCCGATCGTCACGCTGTGGGGCGAGCCGGGGGTGATGATCTATAACGACGCCTATTCCGTGTTCGCCGGCGGCCGCCATCCGACGCTGCTCGGCTCCAATGTGCGCGAGGGCTGGCCGGAGGTGGCGGACTTCAACGACAACGTGCTGAAAGTCGGCCTGGCCGGCGGCACGCTGGCCTATGTGGACCAGGAGCTGACGCTGCACCGCACCGGCAAGCCGGAACAGGTGTGGATGAACCTCGACTATTCGCCTATCCTCAATGAAGATGGCACGCCGGTGGGCGTGATGGCGATCGTCATCGAGACCTCGGGCAAGGTCAAGGCCGAACGAGCGCTGCGCGACGAGAGCGACCGGCTGCGCGCCAGCGAAAACACCTTCCGCACGCTGGCACAGGCCATGCCCAGCCAGGTGTGGACCTCGGGCGCCGACGGCATCGTCGACTGGTTCAACGAGCAGGTCTACCGCTACACCGGCACGCCGGCCGGAGAGCTGGACCGCGACCGCTGGCGACAGCTGGTGCACGAGGACGACCGCGAGGCCTCTTCGCCGCTGTGGTTCGCCGCCGTCGCCGCCGGCCAGACCTACGAAACCGAATTCCGTATCCGCCGCGCGGACGGCGCCTGGCGCTGGCACCTGGTGCGCGCGCTGCCCATCTTCGATGAACACGGCGTGGTGCAGCGCTGGGTCGGCACCAACACCGATATCCAGGACCAGAAGTCGACCGCCGCCATGCTGCAGCAGCAGGTCAACGCGCGCACCGCGGAGCGCGACCGCATGTGGCAGTACTCCACCGACGTGATGCTGGTGGCGGAGCTGGAAGGCTGGATCACCGCCATCAATCCGGCCTTTACGCGGCTGCTGGGCTGGGAGGCGTCCGAGGTGGTGGGTACCTCGCTGTACACGCTGATCCATCCGGACGATATGGAGGCGTCGCAGCTGGAGATGGCGGCGCTGGCCGGTGGCGCCACCACCTTCAAGTTCGAGAACCGCACGCGGCGCAAGGGCGGCGGCTACGCCATCCTGTCGTGGACGGCGGCGCCGGATTCGCGCTACGTCCACGCGGTGGGCCGCGACATCACCGCCGAACGGGCGGCGGCGGAAGAGATGCGGCGCACGGCGGCAGCCTTGCAGCAATCGCAGAAGATGGAGGCGATCGGCAAGCTGACCGGCGGCGTGGCGCATGACTTCAACAATCTGCTGCAGGTCATCTCCGGCAACCTGCAACTGCTGGCCGGCGACATCAGCGGCAATGCGCGCGCCGAGCGGCGGCTGGACAATGCGCTGGCCGGCGTCACGCGCGGCGCCAAGCTGGCCAGCTACCTGCTGGCCTTCGGCCGCCGCCAGGCGCTCGATCCGCGCGTGGTCAAGATCGGCCGCTTCATCACCGGCATGGAAGACATGCTGCGCCGCAGCCTGGGCGAGGAGATCGAAGTGGAGATGGTGATTTCCGGCGGCTTGTGGAATACCCTGATCGACACCGCGCAGGTGGAAAACGCGGTGCTCAACCTGTGCATCAACGCGCGCGATGCGATGAACGGCGCCGGCCAGCTGACCATCGAGGTGGGCAACGCCTACCTGGACGACGCCTACGTCAATGCGCATCCCGAGCTGCAGGCCGGCCAGTACGTGATGAT
Organism: Duganella aquatilis; assembly: GCF_009674565.1. Taxonomy (GTDB): domain Bacteria; phylum Pseudomonadota; class Gammaproteobacteria; order Burkholderiales; family Burkholderiaceae_D; genus Rugamonas; species Rugamonas aquatilis. The sequence goes on along the minus strand of NZ_WKJL01000007.1, from coordinate 83,642 downwards.
CGCCGTCAGCGACACCGGCAGCGGCATGACGCCGGAAGTGATGGCGCAGGCCTTCGACCCGTTCTTCTCCACCAAGCCGGAAGGCAAGGGCAGCGGCCTGGGACTGTCGATGGTGTACGGCTTCGCGCGGCAGTCCGGCGGCCACGTCAAGATCTACAGCGAGCCGGGCAACGGCACCTGCGTCAAACTGTACCTGCCGCGCTCCACCGAGGCGGAAGACGCGGCGCCGCAGCCGGAAGCGCGCGCCGTGGTCGGCGGCAAGGAAACCATCCTGGTGGCGGAAGACGACGAGGGCGTGCGCGCCACCGTGGTCGAGCTGCTCACCGAGCTGGGTTACCAGGTGCTGAAGGCGAACGACGCCGCCAGCGCCCTCAGCATCATCGACAGCGGCATGCAGATCGACCTGCTGTTCACCGACGTGGTGATGCCGGGCCCGCTGCGCAGCCCGGACCTGGCGCGCAAGGCGCGCGAGCGCCAGCCCGGCATGGCGGTGCTGTTCACCTCCGGCTACACCGAAAACGCCATCGTCCACGGCGGGCGGCTGGATGCGGGCGTCGACCTGCTGGGCAAGCCGTACACGCGCGAGGCGCTGGCGCGCAAGGTGCGCCATGTGCTGGGCAACCGCCAGCAGCAGGCGCAGACCGCCGGCGATGCGCAGGCCATGCAGGCCGCCGCGTCGGAGGCGCAGCCGGGTGCGGCGCGCATCCTGCTGGTGGAGGACGAGCCGGAACTGTGCGAAACCACCGCCGAGCTGCTGGAACTGCTGGGCCATACGGTGTTCGCCGCCAACGACGCCGCCACCGCGCTGGCGCTGCTGCAACAGCACGCGGTGGACATCATGCTGACCGATATCTCGCTACCCGACATGTCCGGCGAGGTGCTGGCGGCGCAGGCGCGCGCCGCGCAGCCGGCGCTGCGCATCATCTACGCCAGCGGCCAGCATCCGAGCGCGGCGCTGGAACGCGCGCAGTTCCTGCTGAAACCGTACAGCCTGGACAAGCTGGTCAGCGCATTGGCGCAACCATAAGATGGCGGAAACGGCAACAGGAATGTGGCTGTTTCGACATTGAAGTTATCAATCGCCTATCTTAAAATGTGATTTTTGGAGAGAATCTTTCGGTATATTGCTTTAAGGTATCGACAGTTGCTTTAATGCAGTATAAAGTTCATGTATCCGAATAAGTTCTTTCGTACGGCACCCCAGCCTTGTGCCTTCGCGCAGCAGTAGCGGCCTCCATGAGCCGGCCTGACGCCGAACCCCTTCCCACTCAGTGAAAATCAGACGCTGCCCGCATGCGGTGAGCGTCTGCGCGTACGCGCGCTGACAGTGGGGTGCCGATGACGATAACAGGAGTTGTATGACCGTAAACCTCTCGCCCAAGCGCGCCGCCGTGGCCGCCGTGACGATGCTGAGCTGCTGTGCAGCCCTGGCAGGCGAACCTGCGGGCGGCGCGGACGAGGGCGCGTCGCGCTGGAACTTCGGCGGCTTCGGCACGCTGGGCGCGGCGCGCAGCAACGGCGACCAGGCCGACTTCACGGCCAACGTCCTCAGTCCGGGCGCGGCCGGCTACAGCCATCAGTGGAGCGCGACGGTGGACAGCCGCGTGGGCGTGCGCGCCGGCGTGACGCTGGACAGCCACTGGTCGGCGGTGGTGCAGCTGCTGTCCGAACGCACGCTGACCAACGGCTATGCGCCGACCGTGCAATGGGCGTATCTGCAGTACCAGGCCACGCCGGATCTGACCATGCGCGCCGGCCGCATCACGCTGCCGCTGTTTTTGGCCGGCGACTACCGCAAGGTCGGTTACGCCTTGCCGTGGGTGCGGCCGCCGGTGGAGCTGTACGGCGCGATTCCGCTGTCCAGCAGCGACGGCGCGGACCTCAGCTACCGCTGGCAGTCCGGCGACGCCAGCAACCTGACCCAGTTGTTCTACGGCCGTGCCGACGTGCCGGCCACGCCGGGCGCGCGGGCGCAGGCGCATGGCCTGGCCGGCCTGTCCAACACCACCACCGCCGGCGCCTTGACGCTGCGTGCCAGCATGCTGCGCGCGGACCTCAGCGTCGACATCGCGCGCGCGCTGTTCGACGGCCTGCGCCAGTATGGCGACCAGGGCGGCGAACTGGCGGACCGCTACGAGCTGCGCGCCAAGCATGCGTATGTCGCCACGCTCGGCTTCACCTATGATCCGGGGCGCTGGTTCGCCATGGGCGAGATCGGCCGCTTCAACGCGCGCTCCTATTTGGGCGACAAGACCGTCGCCTATCTCAGCGCCGGCTACCGCCATCGCGACCTGACGCCTTACCTGCTGTACTCGGTGTCGCGGCCGAACATGCAGACCAGCGTCGCCGGGCTGGATGTCGGCCAGCTGCCGGCGCGGCAGGCGCTGGTGGGCCGGCAGCTCAACAGCGGCTTGAACCAGTTGCTGGCGGCGATCCCGCGCCAGGACACCGCCGGCGCCGGCGTGCGCTGGGACCTGCATCCCAACTACGCGCTGAAGCTGCAATACGACCGCATCATGCCGCAGCAGGGCTCGACCGGCACCTTCATCAACGTCCAGCCGGGCTTCCGCTCGGGCCATCCGGTGGCCGTGGTCAGTGTCGTCCTGGATTGCGTGTTCTGACCATGTTCAAGCTCCTGTCCCGTCTACGCTGGTGTCTTGCGGTGTGCCTGCTGTGCAGCGGCATGGCCAGCGGCGCCGAATTCGTGGTAATCGTCTCGGCCAGGAATCCCGTCAGCACGCTGCGCACGGAGCAGGTGGCGGCCATCTTCCTCGGCCAGAGCGGCCGCTTCCCCGGCGGCGCCGAGGCGGTCGCGCTTGACCTGCCGCTGGGCAGCGCGCTGCGCAACGACTTCTACAACACGGTGGCGGCGCGCACGCCGGCGCTGATGAAAGCTTACTGGTCCAAAATGGTGTTCACGGGACGCGGCCAGCCGCCGCGCGAATTGTCCGGCAGCGTCGCGGTGCGCAAGCTGGTGGCGGACAATCCGGCCATGATCGCCTACATCGACAAGTCGGCGCTGGATGCCAGCGTCAAAGCCATACAGGTGACGCCATGAACGCCAACAAGGAATCGCTGCGCGCGCGCTGGTCGCGCCGCGGCCTGGACACGCACGTTTCGCTGCCGCTGTTTGCGCTGCTGCTGCTGGTGGCGATCTGGGTGGTGACTTTCCACGAGATCGACGCCGAGCGCGAACATGCGCAGGAATCGGCCAGCGACTCGCTGCACGAAATGCTGGGCACCTACGAGGCGCAGGTGGCGCGCAGCATCGACGGCATCGACCAGACGCTGCGCATGGTGAAGTATGCGGTGGAGCGCAAGGGCGCGCTGGGCGCCTTGCCGGAGCTGGGCCGCGAAGGCCTGCTGCCGCCGGGCGTGGTGTTCGTGGTCAGCATCGTCGACCGCAACGGCATGACGGTGGCCAGCCATCCGCGCGCGCTGTCGATTTCGGTGGCCGACCAGGGTTACTTCAAGTTCCACCAGGAGCGCGACAGCGGCGCCACCTTTGTCAGCCAGGTACTGCGCGACGCCGCCAACAGTGAATGGCATTTGCACTTCACGCGCCGGCTGGACGACGCCGACGGCAACTTCGCCGGCATCGTCATCGTCGAAACCGATCCGGCGTATTTCACCAGCAGCTATGAGCGCAGCCGTCTCGGCGAGCGCGGCATGCTGGGCCTGGTGGGCACGGACGGCGTGGTGCGCGCGCTGCGCACCGGCGACAAAATGTCGTTCGGCCAGCGTCTCGGCAGCGCCGACGGCGAAATCGAAAACCAGATCGGCGGCAAGTACAGCGGCATGCGCGAACTGCACGGCATCGCGCTGAATGTGCTGGTGGGGCTGGACGAGACGGAGCTGATGGCCGGCTTCGAGCGCCAGCGCCGCGAAAAATTGTGGGAAGGCGTGATTCTCAGCGGCGGCCTGGTGCTGCTCACCGGGCTGCTCTGGCTGTGGTCCTGGCAGGGCGCGCGCAACCGCGCCAGGATGCGGCGCGCGCAGGAAACCTATGCGGCGGCGTCGGCGGCCAGCCTGGACGCCTTCTTCCTGATGCGCGAGCTGCATGACGAATACGACGTGATCGTCGACTTCAAGATCGTCGACGCCAACCAGCGCGCCGCGCAGATGATGGGCCGCAGCCGGGAAGAACTGTGCAGCACCACCATGTGCGAACTGATACCGGACGCGCGCCACAACGGCATGCTGAAGCACCTGATCCAGGTGATGCGCGTCGGCGGCATGCATGAACAGGAGTGGCAAAGCACGGTGCCGCAACTGGGCGGGCGCTGGCTGCACCAGCAGGTGGTGGCGGTGGAGGGCGGCATCGTCGCCATCGTGCGCGACATCTCGGAGCGCAAGCTGGCCGAGGAGCGCATGCTGCACCTGGCGCACCACGACACGCTGACCGGCCTGCCCAACCGCATCCTGATCGCCGACCGCCTGGAGCACACCATCGCGCAGGCGCGGCGCGGCGGCGGCTCGGTGCTGGTGGCCTTCATCGACCTCGATGGCTTCAAGCTGGTGAACGATGGCCTGGGCCACAACGCCGGCGACGAACTGCTGAAAGTGGTGGCCGAGCGCATGGCCGGCTGCCTGCGCGCCAGCGACACCGTGGGCCGCTTCGGCGGCGACGAATTCGTGCTGCTGCTGAACGAGCCGGGATCGGCGGTCGACGCGGCGCCGGTGCTGGAGCGCGTGCGCGAGGCGGTGCTGCAGTCGGTCAGCGTCAGCGGGCAGGATGTGCAGGTCAGCTGCAGCATCGGTGTGGCGGTGTATCCGAACGACGGCGGCGACCCGGAAACGCTGCTGATGAACGCCGACGCGGCGATGTACCGCGCCAAGGAGCTGGGCAAGAACAACTGCCAGTTCTACACCCGCGAAATGAACAGCAGCATCGAGGAAAAGCTGGTGCTGCTGGAAGGCCTGCGCAGCGCGCTGGACGACGGCCAGTTCCGCCTGGTGTACCAGCCCAAGGTGGACCTGCACACGGGCCGCGTGTTCGGCGTCGAGGCGCTGGTGCGCTGGGACCATCCCGAACATGGCGTGATCGGGCCGGACCGCTTCATCCCGCTGGCCGAGGAGAGCGGCATGATCGTGGCGCTGGGCGACTGGGTGCTGCGCAGCGCCTGCGCGCAGAACCGCGCCTGGCAGCAGGCCGGCATTGCGCCGTTGCGCATTTCGGTCAACGTGTCGCCGCGCCAGTTCGAAGATCCGCAGCTGGTGCAGCGCGTGCAGCGGGCGCTGGACGACAGCGGCCTGACGCCGGACTGGCTGGAACTGGAGGTGACCGAAGGCGTGATCATGCGCGACCTGCAGCAGGCCGTGGCCAAGATGGCCGAGGTGCGGGCGATGGGCGTATCGCTGTCGATCGACGATTTCGGCACGGGCTATTCCAGCCTGTCGGCGCTGAAGTCGTTCCCGATCTCGACACTGAAGATCGACAAGTCCTTCGTGCGCGACCTGGGACGCAGCAGCGGCGACGAGGCGATCGCCAGTTCCATCATCGGCCTGGCGCACCGCCTCAAGCTGCGGGTGATTGCGGAAGGCGTGGAAACCGAGCAGCAGCGCAGCTTCCTGCGCGAGAACGGCTGCGACGAGATGCAGGGCTATCTGTTCAGCCGTCCGCTGCCGCCGCAGCAACTGGCGGCGCTGCTTACAACTGGTTCAGCGCCTCGGTCGCTGCCTGCGGCAGCATGATGTTGTTGGCCTTGGCGTAGGCCACGGCCGCGCGCAGCGTTTCGCCTAGGTCCTTGACGGAACCCGGCAGCGCCTTGCTCAGGTAGATCGCCGATGCTGCCGCGCCGCCGCCCGGTTTCAGCGTCTTGCGGACTTCGGCCAGGTCGCGCGCCATGCTGGCTTCGGCGGTCAGGCCGCGCGCCAGGTCGCCGACGGCTGAGCTGAAGGCCAGCTTGGCGGTGTCGCTCAACTCGGCCTTGGCGGCCAGTTTCTGTTCCAGCGCGTGGCCGCTGTCGGACTGCACTTTCAACGCTTCTTCGATCTGGGCGCGGGTAGCGTCGGCGCTCAGCGTGCCGGCGGCGGCGGTGGCTTGCGCCGCCGCGTCGTTCAGGCCGACGGCGCCGAGCAGTTTGGCGTCAGCGTTGAGCACCAGTTGGGCGTTGTCCATGTGGCTGGCGACGATGGCCGGCGGATTCAGATTAACCTTGTCGACGCCGGCATAAGTGCCGCCGCCGTTGCCCAGCTGGGCAACGGCGGCGCCACAGGCCAGCAGCAGCGCTGCGCCGGCCATGGTGGTGAAAGATTTTGCCAAGTTGATTCTCCTGTTGGTTCTTGATAGTGGTGGTGCCCGGTGCCGCAGCCGGTATTGTGCAGCTTGCAACGCGCGGCAACATATCAAAATGTAACAGTTATCAAAATATTTCACCATGCCTTATATCTGCTTGATGAGGTAGACGCAGCGCCGCGCGCCGGCCAGCATGTGTTCCACGCGGCCGACCGAGCAATCCGGCCCCAGCACGCGCTGGAACAGGTCCAGCTCGGAACGGCAGAACTGCTGGCACTGCTTGGCGGCGGCGCAGATCGGACAGTGGTTTTCCACCAGCAGCAGGCTGCCGTCGTCCTGCGATTCGACTTCGGCCATATAGCCTTCGGCGGTGCGGGCCTGGACCAGCGCCTGCACGCGCTCGGGCAGGTCGCGGGCGCCGGCCAGATGGAGGCGGTAGTCGCGCTCGCTGCTGGCTTCGCGCGACTGGATCAGCTTGTCCAGGCCGGCGTCGCCGAACAGGCTGCGCACCTGGTCGATCAGTTGCACCGTCAGTTCGGCGTGGCGGTCGGGGAAGCGGGCGTGGCCGGCTTCGGTCAGCAGCCAGCGGCGTGACGGCCGGCCCGGCTTGTCGGCCACATCCTCGTAGGTGACCATGCCTTTGTCCTGCCACGATTCGAGCTGCTTGCGCGCGCCCATCGAGGTCAGGTCCAGCAGCGCGGCCAGCTGCTGCGCGGTTTGCGGGCCGCGCGTCTTGATCAGGAACAGCGTCTGGTCGGCGGTGTTCATGCCAGCGCCTCCGTCTGCATGCTGCGGTGCCAGCTTTGCATGCGCCAGGCCGACCAGGCGGTGAGGGCCGCGCCGAGCAGCAGGATCAGGCGCGTGTCGATCAAGGTCAGCACCGCGCCGGCCAGCGCCATGATGATGTTGGCCAGGCAGAAGGTGGTGGAAATCAGTCCCATCACCGCGCCCTGGCCATGGGCGGCGCCGAAGCGTTCGGCGCAGTAGTTGGGCACGATGGCGTTGTAGAACGAATGCGGTATGCCGTACAGGACGATGCACAGGATGCCGAGCGTGGCGTTGCTGGCGGCCAGCGCGGCGATGATGGCCGCCACGGCAAAGGCGTAGAGACGGGCGCGCAGCAGCGGCTCGCCCTGGAACGGCCGGCCGGCGACGATGGTGGTGGCGGTCATCACGGCGCACATGGCGGCGGTGGTCCAGGCGATGCCCTGGGCGCCGTAGCCGGGCACTTCGACCAGCCACAGCGGGTAGAACTCGTAGAAGCCGGTGACGCCGCAGGTGTAGGCCAGCGTGATGATGAACAGGCCGCGCAGGTCCGGTTCGCGCAGCAGGTTGAGCGCGTGGCGGTCGCGCGCCACCTGCCACCAGGAGGTGGTGGCGTTGGACGGCGCCTCGCGCGGCAGCGTGACGGCAACCAGTGCGGCGACGATCAGCAGCGCTGTGACGGCGACCCAGAACGGCGTGGTGATGCCGAATTGCAGCGTGGCGCCGGCCAGCAGCGGGCCGGCCAGCCAGCCCATGTAGAAGGCGCCGTTCAGCCAGGACAGCGCTTTGCGGCGCAGGTCGCCTTCGAGGCGGTCGGCCAGCAGCGCGCGGGCGACCGAGCCGCTGCCTTCCAGCAGGCCGGTGGCGAAGCGGGCGACGATGAACAGCGGGTAGGATTCGATCAGCAGCGCGCCGGCGGTGACGGCGTGGCCAATGGCGGCGCCGACGGCGGTAACCAGCAGCACCGGCCGGCGGCCGTAGCGGTCCGACATCGGTCCGAGCAGGGCGGAGCCGATCAGCAGGCCGATGGGGTTAATGGTCAGCGCCAGGCCGAACAGCAGCTTGGGCGGCAGGTTGAGGAAGGTATTCAGGCCGTTGGTGGCGCCGGCCGCGAACAGCGGCGGCAGGATGGGATAGGGCAGCGCGGCGCCGATGGTGGACAGCAGGGCCAGCAGGCAGGCGGAGAAGATGAGTAGGGGTGTTTTCATGCCCTCCACTGTAGTGCCGGTCCGATAATAAGTAAACAAAAAAGTTTATTTATTTGCCGATGTCAGCGGCAAGGCATGTATTTGACATATATCAATCCTGCTCAGCTTGCCAGAGGCGACCGTTAAGGCGCACGATGGATCACATGGAAACCGAGACCACACAGCCGAACGAAGAATTGTCAGCACTGAACAGGCGCCTGACGGCGGTCGAACGCGATCTGGGCGTGCTGACCAAAACGGTTGCCACAAAAGAGGATGTCGTAGAATTAAAGAGCCATATCTCGCGTGTCGAGATCACGCTGGCGGGTGCGCAGGCGACTCTACTGAACATGGAAAAGCATTTCGCCACCAAGGCCGACCTGTCGGCGCTGGAAACACGCATCATGAAGTGGATGATCACCACGCTGGTTGGCGTGGCGGCGCTGAATTCTTCCATGGTGCTTATCGTGGTCAAGCTGGTCCATGTATGATGCTGGCATTTCCATCAACGCCATTTCGACATGAAAGACTGGTTTGCCGGCGAGCGCGGGGCGTATTTCTTCCTGTGGCTCGGCATCGGCCTGATCGCGCTGTTCGGCGTGCTGGAATACCGCTTTCCACAGGCGCCGCAGCTGGAGACGGCGCGCGGCCGCGTGACGTGGCAGCAGGAGACGCGCGGCGCGCTGTACTTCACGCTGTCGGACCAGCAGCAACTGGTGTTGTACGCCAAGGGCGACGGCGATGGCCGCCAGCGCCAGACCATCCGCGACGCCGCGCTGTATCCCGTCACCGTGAAATTCTTCCGCCAGCAGAAAACCGGCATCGGCTTCGCGCCAGGCGTGTTTTATACCGCCTACGGCGTGTCGGTGGGCGGCAAGGAAGTGGCCAGCCTGGAGCAGGTGCGCCGCGATTACCGGCGCGATAACCTGATCGCGCTGGTGATGGGCATCGCCGCCGCCGCGGCCGGCGCCTGGCGGGTGCGGACGCTCGGTCCTAGCTCACGTCGCGCTGGCGGCGGAAGGCCAGCCAGCCGGCGATCACGGTAAAGCTGGCGACAATTACCACCACCACCAGGAAGCCATGCTCGGACTGGGCCAGCGGAATGCCGCCCACGTTCATACCCAGCAAGCCGGCGATGATGTTGATCGGCAGGGCCAGCACGGTCACCACGGTCAGCACGAACAGGCTGTGGTTATTCGCCTCGCTGGCCAGCGCCGCGATTTCCTCTTGTATCAGCTTGATGCGTTCCTGCAGCGACGCCATGTCGGCCAGCACCATGGAGAATTCCTCGGTCGACTGGCGCAGCTCCTGCGCATCGATTTCCGCCACCCAGGCCGGCGGCTTCTGCAGAAGGCGGAACAGCGCCGCCGGTTCCGGCGCCAGCAGGCGCTGCAAGCGCACCAGCACCCGGCGCAAGGCGCCCAGGCTGGCGCGCTTGGTGGTCAGCTTGCCGGCCAGCAGATTGTCTTCGATGCCGTCGACGGTGGTGATGGCGTCGCGCACGATCTTGATCAGGGCGTCGGCCTGGTCGCGCAGCAGGTGGATCAGCAGCTCCACCGACGAGCGTATCGGTTCGCCGTTGCGCACCGCGTTGCGCAGGCTGTCGACCGCGCGCAGCGGCTTGCGGCGCGCGCTGATGACGATCTGCCTGTCGACGCTGAGCCACAGCGTGGAGATGTCGGACGGCTCGAAGGTAAAGTCGTGCACGACGTCGTTGACCACCGCGATCAGCGTGTTGTCGGCCAGTTCGATGCGGGTCGAGCGCGGCCCTTCATGCAGGCTGTCGTAGAACTCCTCGGGCAGCACGGTGTGCTCGTGCAGCCATTTCTCGCTGGCGGTGTTGGCCAGGTTGTAGTGCAGCCAGACGAATTCCTGTGGATGCTGTTCGCGCTCCTTGAGCCACTTGCAGGCGGCGTCGGTGTCCAGCGGCAGGGCCTTGCCTGCGGCGTCGCGGCCAAACAGATAGCCGCATACCAGGCCGGATTGATCGGAGCCGTAGGACAGGGGCGCAGTCTGCATGCATTTCTCCACAAAGAGCAACGGACCGCCCTGCGCCGGACGGCCCGCGTAAAAAGTTAGACCAGCAGGGCGGCGCTCATTTCGTCGGCGTCGCGGCGTGCTTCTTCCAGCATGGCGGCGAGCTTCTGTTCGTCGATGAACAGATCGATGGCCGAGTCGGAATGCGGCGGCAGGTCGCGCTGCGGCTCCTGCAGCGGCGATTTCACCGGCGTCAGGTGGTTGGCCAGCAGCAGGGTGTCGAGCAGGGTGTCCGGCGGAATCGACATGAAGCTGTCGCGCAGGCCTTCGATGGCGTCGGCCACCGGCTCCGGAATGCACAGCTTGCGCATCACTTCGCGGGTGATGATCTCCTCGCTGGCGGAGTGCCAGTTTTCCGGATCCTCGTCCAGCAGGCCGGGGAATTCGTCGGCGCGCGACAGCAGGTAGAAGCCGCCCACTTCGTGCACGATGCCGGCGAACAGCGCGGTGTCTTCATTGACGCCGGTGACGTGGCGCGCGATCAGGCGTCCCAGCGCGGCGACGGCGATGGTGTGGTCCCACAGCTTTTCGGCCATGTTGCGCACCTGCGGGTCGGTGATCTTGCTGCCGAACTGGCGCACCACCATGGCGGCGGCCAGCGCAAACAGGTTCTGGTAGCCGATGCGCATGATGGCGCCGCGCACATTGGTCACCACCGGTGCGCCGGCACGGTTGAACATCGCCGAATTCGAGATGGCCACGGTTTTCGCGGCCAGCAAGGGTTCCGCCAGCACCAGGCTGATGGCGGTGTCGATCGGGCAGTCGGGATCATCCAACGCCAGTTGTACCCGCAGCGCGGCGTTCACGCTGGTCGGGAAAACGAGTTCGCCACGGATGGCCAGGGCCGCAATGTGGCCAAATGCTTCAAGTTTATTCATGGTCAAAATTATACGCAGGCTTGGGCCCAATCTCAACGCTCAACACAGCGTTGTTGCAGGTTCTTCGACGAAGAGCGACGGCAATGAGACAGATCGTGACGCGGCGGCGTCAAATGCGCGGGAATGGGGCGCGGCGGGAGACGTTCGCGGCGCCGGAGTCGGGTGCCGCGAACGGGGAGGCGGAAAGGTCAGGCGTTGGCGAATTGCGGCTGGCGGGCGCCGGCGGCAGGGCTGTAGCGGCTGACCGACAGGTCGTCGGCGCGGATCGCCGGACGGCGCGCGGAGATGATGTCCGACAGCAGTTGCGCCGAACCGCAGGACATGGTCCAGCCCAGAGTGCCGTGACCGGTGTTGATGTACAGATTGCGCAGGCCGGTGCGGCCGACGATCGGCGTGCCGTCCGGCGTCATCGGACGCAGGCCGGTCCAGAAGCTGGCGGCGGCGGTGTCGCCGGCGCCGGGGAACAGGTCGTTGACCACCATTTCCAGGGTTTCGCGGCGGCGTGGGTTGAGCTCGGTGTTGAAACCGGCGATCTCGGCCATGCCGCCGACGCGGATGCGGTCGTCGAAGCGGGTGACGGCGATCTTGTAGGTTTCGTCCAGAATGGTCGAGACCGGCGCAGCGGCGGCGTTGACGATCGGCACGGTGATCGAGTAGCCCTTCAGCGGATACACGGGGATCTGCACCAGGTCTTTCAGCAGCGCGGTCGAGTACGAACCCATGGCGACCACGTAGGACTCGGCGGTGACCAGTTCGTCGCCGCACTTGACGCCCTTGATGGCGTCGCCTTCGGTGGCCAGGCCGGTGATGTCCATGCCGTAGCGGAATTTGACGCCCAGCTCTTCGGCCATGGCGGTCAGGCGGGTGGTGAACAGCTGGCAGTCGCCGGTTTCATCGTTGGGCAAGCGCAGGCCGCCGACCAGCTTGTTGCGCGCCAGGCCGGGCTCGGCGCCGACCAGCTGTTCGCGGCTCAGCAGTTCATACGGTACGCCGGTTTCTTCCAGCACGCTGATGTCCTTGGCGGCGGCGTCCATCTGCTCCTGGCTGCGGAACAGCTGGGTCGTGCCTTGCTGGCGGCCTTCGTAGGCGATGCCGGTGGAGGCGCGCAGGGCCTTGAAGCAGTCGCGGCTGTACTCGGCCAGGCGCACCATGCGTTCCTTGTTGATGGCGTAGCGCTCGGCATTGCAGTTCTGCAGCATCTGCCACATCCATTGCAGCTGGAACAGCGTGCCGTCGGGCGTGATCGACAGCGGGGCGTGGCGCTGCAGCATCCATTTCATCGCTTTCAGCGGAATGCCGGGCGCGGCCCAGGGAGAGGCGTAGCCGGGCGAGATCTGGCCGGCGTTGGCGAAGCTGGTTTCGAGGGCGGGACCGGATTGACGGTCGAGAACGGTGACGTCATGGCCGGCTTTGGCCAGATAGTAGGCGCTGGTGACGCCGATGACGCCGCTACCCAGGATTACGACACGCATAAAGTCCCCCGATTATTTAACTGCCAGATATTCCGCTATGGTATTCTCGTTTGTATGGTGTTTGTTACTATATATCTTCGTAAAAATAGTGGATTTTTATGCGAATTCAGAAAGAATCGGTCAGAAGTCTCGACAAACTGGACAGAAAGATATTGCAGATCCTGCAGGAGGACGGGCGGATCTCGATGAAGGATCTGGGCGAGCAGGTCGGCTTGTCGACCACGCCGACCATCGAGCGGGTCAAGCGCATGGAGCGCGATGGCGTGATCACCGGCTATCACGCGCGCATCGATCCGCCGTCGCTGGGCGCCAAGCTGCTGGTGTTTGTCGAGATTACGCTGAACCAGAAGTCCGGGCCGGCGTTCGAGCAGTTCCGGCGCGAGGTGTTGCGGATTCCGGAGGTGCAGGAGTGCCATCTGGTGTCGGGGGATTTCGATTACTTGATCAAGGCGCGCATTCACGAAATGGCGGAGTACCGCAATCTGCTGGGCGACATGCTGCTCAGTTTGCCTGGAGCGGCACAGTCGAAAAGCTATGTCGTCATGGAGGAAATCAAGGAGACGCTGATTTTGTCGACCGAGGTGGTGCGGGGCTGATCTGCATCAAGGTGCGTTGCTTGAATTCGGCGGCGAGTGGCGCATACTGTGTCCATGAACTCCGTCGAATCAGCCAAATACCGCAAGCACCTGGAAGAGGGCGGCGTGCCGCCCCAACAGGCAACAGCGCACGCCGATGCGTTGGGGGAAGTCCTGGAAAATCTTACCCAAACCTTGGCGACAAAGGACTGGGTGCATATGCAACTGCAGGACCTTAAGTTTGATATGGTGAAATGGATGCTTGGACTGTTCGTCACGCTGTTCCTCGCCCAGACTGGCGTGACGATCGGCGCTGTTGTCACCATCCTCCGCTATCTGCCCCGCTGAGCGCGCTTCAGTTACAATGCAATAATGGCATCACAACCAACTGGAGCAGGCGTGAATAGTCCGTCGTCGCAGCTCGTCGTCCGTTCGCTGGACGAACATTTATCGTCCGATCAGAGCTTCAGCTCCGCCTACGCGCGCGCGGTCGGCGCCATCGCCGGCAACGAGGGCAGCCTGACGCTGGCCCAATTCGCCGCCGTCACCGATATCGCCGGCGACGGCCAATCCTCCGCCGTCTTCACCGCCCTGGTGCTGAACGCCATCGAATCCGGCGTCGAAGTCGACTGGGCGCTGAATGCCCTCAGCCGCAGCTGTGCCGGCATTGAACAGGGCGCGCGCGAACACGCGCTGCACATGGTGATCCCGCTGCTGGCGCTGCACGGCGCCGACGCCCGTGCCTTGGCGCAGCGGCTGGCCAAGGCCTTGGCGGTGCGGGTGTCGGCCGAGGATCTGCAACGCCTGCCGCCGGCCGAAGAGCGCGGCATCCTGGCCAACCTCGGCGAGCAGGCGCGGCGCCTGGTGCGCGGTCGTTCGCTGGCTGACGCCGTGGCGGACTTCGGTCGCACGGCCGGCCAGCCGACGCTGATCGATCATGCGCGCCATTTCCAGTCCGGCGAGATCGATCAGCTGCAATTGCGGGAGCTGGTCGGCAGCACCACGGCCGCCATCACGCACGATATCGACGCCTATCTGGAGCAGGCGCGCCTGCTGGCGGTGGGCGAGGCGGCGGCGGGCTCGCTGGTCAGCGCGGCGCATGACCTGAAAAGCCAGGTCACGCAGCGGCTGCAACTGGTCGAACAGCGCATGGTCTATGAGCGGCGCCTGATGTCCGAGGAAATCGACGACGCCGTGCACGATGCCGGCAACGCCATCGAACTGGCGATGAGCGACCGCCTCAATACCGATAAATGGAAAGATGAGGATGTCTGGGCCAGCATCAGCCGCAACCAGTTCGGGCAGGAGATGGAGCGGCGGCTGGACCGCGTCGTGCGCCGCAAGGAGCAGGCCTTGCAGCTGCTGCAGGAAGATTTGCGGCTATTCCAGTCGGGGATGAAGCTGGGGCAGGCGACCGTGTTCCAGCGTCAGCACCATGCGGCGCTGGCCAAGCTGATGCCGCGCCTGCGGGTGGGGACGCGCATCGTCAACAAGCTGGATACGGCGGCCAATGTGACCCTGGTCAGCGGTGCGGCGGTGGCAGCCAGTACCGGTACGGCGGCGTATCTGATTGGCGCGGCGGTGGTGTTTCCGGTGGTGGCGCCGGTGGCGCCGTTTGTCGGCGGCGCGGTGCTGCTGGCGGGCGCGTTCAAGTGGTTCACCGACGGCGGCAAGCGCAAACGCACCGAGATTCGCGACAAGCGCGCAGCCTTCGAGGAGGAACTGCGCAAGCAGCTGCTGGCGGCGGAGCAGTCGTTCAATGCGCAGCTGGACCTGGTGGCGGAGGGCTTCCGCGATTCGGCCTTGCAGATGCTGACGCCGATTTTGCTGGAAGCCGAAGCGGCGGGGCGAGTGCCCGGCATGCGCCAGCGGATCGCCGACCGCGTTATCACCCAGGCGCAGACGGCAATCCGCCAACTGGACACTGAGCTGCTCAAGGGGTAGCGGCTGGCGTGACGCCGCACCCCGCAAGGCATTCCGCTTTGGGGTCTGACCCCGTACGGGGTCAGACCCCGCCTTACCGGGTTAAAGGTTGTGCGCGATGATCGCGTCAGCCGCACCCCCGGCCTGCTGCAGCGGCTGGGTCAGCGCCTGCGTGGTGTACACCGGCGTCTGCGGCATGGCCGCGCCCAGCACCGGACCGTCGGTCTTGCTGACATCCACCGATACCGTGGTCGACAGGCCGATGCGCAGCGGATGCTCCTTCAACTCCTTCGCATCCAGCGCAATCCGCACCGGCAGGCGCTGCACCACCTTGATCCAGTTGCCGCTGGCGTTCTGCGCCGGCAGCAGCGAGAAGGCGCTGCCGGTGCCGGCCGACAGGCCCACCACGCGACCGTGGAATTCCACCTTGCTGCCATACATATCCGCTTCCACCTTGGCCGGCTGGCCGACGCGGATGTTCTTCAGTTCCGATTCCTTGAAGTTGGCGTCCACCCACAGCTGATCCAGCGGCACGATGGCCATCAGCGAAGTGCCCGGCGTCGCCCGCGCGCCGATCTGCACGCTGCGCTTGGCCACATAGCCCGACACCGGCGCCAGGATGGTGTTGCGGCGCGCCGCCAGCCATGCCTGCACGTAGTCCGCCTTGGCCGCCTGCACCGACGGATGCTGCGCCACGTTGACGCCGCTGACGCCGGCCTTGGCCGCTTCTTCCTGCTTGACGGCGACCGCGATCGCCGCGCGCGCATCGTCCACCGCCTGGCGCGCGTGCTCCACTTCCTCGCCGGAGACCGTGTGGTCGGCGGCGAGCGGCTTGCGGCGCGCCAGATCGTCCTCGGCATTTTTCAGTTGCAGCTTGCGCAGGGCGACGTTGGCGTCGTACTGCGCCACGTCGGCGTAACGCTGGCGTTGCTGGCGCACGGCGGCGCCCAGCCTGGCGTCGGCCTGCTGCAGGGCGATGTCGGCGTCGGCGGCGTCGAGCTGGATCAGCGGCGCGCCGGCCTGCACCATCTGCGTTTCATCGGCGCGGATTTCGGTGACGTTGCCGGTCACCTGCGACGAGATGTTGACCAGGTTGCCGCCGACGTAGGCGTTGTCGGTCTCCTGTATCTTCGACAGCACGATTTCGTAGTACGCCGCGTAGGCGATACCCGCGGCGATGAAGGCCAGCGTGATCGCGGCCAGCATGAACTTGCGCTTTTTCTCGGTAGGTTGGGTGGTGTCAGTGCTCATGATGTGGTCCGTTGATTTATTTGGAGGCAGTCGCCAGCGGCGCTTCTTCGTGATAGCCGCCGCCCAGCGCGTTGGTCAGCGCGACTTCGGCCAGCAGTTGTACTTGTTGCAGATACAGGTCGGCGTCCTGCTGCTTGAGCAGCGCCAGGCGCGCGTTCAGCACGCTGCTGTTGTTGGCCAGGCCATGGTCCAGGCGCGCCTGCGCCGACGCCAGCTGCGCGCGCGCCGAGCCGGTGGCTTCGGTCTGCTGCACGATCTGCTGTTCGATGCCTTGCAGCTGCGCGCCGCTCTGCGCCACGTCGCGCACCGCTTCGACGATGGTCTGGTTGTATTCGGCGATGCGTTCGTTGCGGCTGGTGCGCGCGCCATCCAGCTGTGCGTCCAGGCGCTTGCTGTCGAACAGCGGCAGCGACACGGTCGGGCCGAGATACACGGTGCGGCTGGCCGCCTGCAGCAGGTTTTCCACCTTGACGGTGTCGAGGCCGATGGAGCCGGTCAGGTTCACGTCCGGGTAGAACGCGGCCTTGGCGGCGTCGATCTTGCTCAGCGAAGCTTCGACCTTCCAGCGCGCGGCCTGCAGGTCGGGACGGCGCGCCAGCAGTTCGATGCCCAGCCGTGCCGGCAGCGTGTGCGGGGCGGACGACAGCGCCACCGGCTTCAGGTCGGCCAGTGCCTTGTTGTCGGCGCCGGCCAGCGCGCGCAGCGCTTCGCGTTCGTGGTCGATGTCCGACTTGAGCTGCGCCTGCTGCTTGCGGATCAGGCTCAGGTCCGCTTCGGCGGCGCGTTGTTCGTCGGCGTTGGCCAGGCCGCGCGCGATGCGCTTGGCCCTGTCCTGCACCAGCGCCGTTTGCGTGGCCGCCAGCTGTTCGGTATTGGCCAGCCGCGCCCACGCCCCTTGCAGGCGGAAGTAGCTCTGGGCGATGGAGGCGGCCAGCGCCTGTTCGGCTTCCGCATAGGCGGCGCGGCCGGCATTCAGTTCGCCGACGGCGGCCGCCACTTGCGCGCGGTTCTTGCCCCACCAGTCGAAGTTGTAGTGCAGGTCCAGGCGCAGCGTCTCTTCGGTGTAGTAGGCGCCGCCGATCGGCGCCGGGAACAGGCCGGTGCCGGAATAGCGCTGGCGGTTGGCGTTGGCGAACAGCGAGGTCTCCAGGCCGAGGTCGGCCAGGCTGCGCGACAGCGACGAGCGCGCGCTGCCGATGTGCGCGGCCGCCACTTCCAGCGACGGGCCGCCGGCCAGCGCCTGCTTGATGATGGCGTTCAGCTGTTCGTCGTGGTAGGCGGTCCACCACTGGGCTTGCGGCCAGCCTTCGTTGGCCAGCTTGATGCCGGCCGACAGTTCGGCGCTGGCCAGGTCGCGTCGTTCCAGCGGATGGGTGTCGGGGGCGACCGTTGCGCAGCCGGGCAGCGCCATGGCCATGACCAGCAGGGTAGGTCGTAATAGTGTTTTCATTTGCTTCTCCTCAATCCATGGCGGCGTGGTCGACCGCCACCGGCGCGCTCTTGGCCGGCGGCCGTATCAACAGCAGCAGCGGTATCACGCACAAAGTCATAATAAACATCAGCCAGAAGTCATCCACGTAGGCGATCATCGATGCCTGGCGCGTGATCTCGTTGTTCAGCGTGGCCGCCGCTTCCGGCGTGGCCAGATTGTTGAGCAGCGCCGGGTTGGTGGTGGTGACGTGTTCGGTCAGCGACGCATGCACGGTCTGCGTGTTCCGCACCAGCAGCGTCTGCACCAGCGCGATGCCGATCGAGCTGCCGATATTGCGGATCAGGCTATAGATGGCCGTGCCTTCGGCGCGCATTTCCGGCGACAGCGTGGCAAACGTCGCCGCGCTCAGCGGCACGAACACCAGGCCCAGTCCCAGGCCCTGGATCACGCCCGGCCAGACGATATCGCTCTGCGACAGCACCAGCGTGTAACGCGTCATCTGCCACAGCGAGAAGGCGGTGATGGCAAAGCCGATGCCGAGCAGCAGGCGCAGGTCGACCTTGCCCACCAGTCGGCCCACCATCATCATCGCGATCATGGTGCCGATGCCGCTGGGCGCCGTCACCAGGCCGGCGATCTTGGCCGGATAGCCCATCAGGCTTTGCAGCATCGACGGCGTCAGCGCGCGCGTGGCGAACAGCACCAGGCCGACGATGAAGATGAACAACAGGCCGCTGACGTAGTTGGCATTGCGCAGCAGCCGGTAATCGAAGAAGGACTTGCCGGCCGGCCGCGTGGCGGTATGGGCGACAAAATACGCAAAGCTCATTGCCAGGATGATGGCTTCGACCCAGGTTTCGGTGGCGCTGAACCAGTCGTTCTGTTCGCCGCGGTCGAGCAGCATCTGCAGCGCGCCGATGGACAGGCTCAGGGTGGCGAAGCCGAAGGCGTCGAACTTCATCTTGCGCGGCGCGTCGGTTTTGCGGATGTAGCGCCAGATGCCGTAGAACGCCATGGCGCCGATCGGGATGTTGATGAAGAACACCCAGCGCCAGTCGTAGCTGTCGGTCAGCCAGCCGCCCAGCGTGGGGCCGAGAATCGGGCCGATCATCACGCCCATGCCCCACACGGCCATGGCCGAACCGTGTTTTTCGCGCGGATTGATGTCGAGCAGCGTGGCCTGCGACAGCGGCACCAGCGCCGCGCCGAACACGCCTTGCAGCAGGCGGGCGATGACGATTTCGCTCAGGGTGCCGGACAGCCCGCACAGCACCGAGGCGATGGTGAAGCCGGCCACCGAGGTCAGGAAGATGTTTTTCTGGCCGAAGCGGTCGCACAGCCAGCCGGTCAGCGGCGTGGCGATGGCGGCGGCCACGATGAACGAGGTCAGCACCCAGGTGATCTGGTCCTGCGAAGCCGACAGGCTGCCCTGCATGTGCGGCAGGGCGACGTTGGCGATGGTGCCGTCCAGCGCCTGGATGATCGTGGCCAGCATGATCGAGATCGTGATCATGCGGCGGTTCAGGCCGTCGTCGGGGGCGGCGGCGCTTGCTGCTGTGCTCATCGCCGTGCTCACGAAAAGGACTCGATGTCGCTATGGACGGATTCCAGGAATTCGGTCACCAGCAGCAGCACGGCCGGATCGGCCTTGCTCAGCATTTCCTGGCGCACGACCTGGGCTTCCTTCCACACGGTGGCGTAGATTGCCTGCCCGGCCGGCGTCAGGCTCAGCAGCTTGACGCGGCGGTCGGTCTCGGACGGCGTGCGCAGCATGTAGCCGGCTTTGACCAGCTTGTCGACGGTGGACACCATGGTCGGGTCTTCGACGCCGGCCCGAGCGGCCAGCCGGGTCTGCGACGGCGCTTCCTTTTCCTTGGCCGTCAGGGCGATCGCCATCCAGCTGGCCTGGCTCAGTCCCAGGTGTTTGAGGCGGCGGTCCACCGCCAGCCGCCAGGCGCGGGCGGTGCCGTGCAGGGCGGCGGAAAAGCGTTCTTCGATAGAAGACATATGATTCACCAGCTAATCGTTAGGTATCGAACGATTAGTTTAGCACAAGTAACTTATGTACGTCAGCGCACAGAGATTTTCCGCAGGCTTTATTATGCTAAGAGGTGAGCAAGTTCGCTCGGATCAAGAATCGAGACTCATCATGAAAGCCACGTTACTCGCCGCCAGCCTGCTGGCCCTGTCCGCTTCCGCCTTTGCCGCCGATGTCGGCCTGTCCCTCAGCGTTGGCCAGCCCGGCTTTTACGGCCGCATCGATGTCGGCGACTATCCGCCGCCGCAGGTGCTGTACCGCCAGCCGGTGATCATCGAGCGGCCGGTGCGCTATGTCGAGACGGCGCCGATCTACCTGCGCGTGCCGCCGGGCCATGCGAGGAACTGGGGGAAACATTGCCATGCTTATCACGCCTGCAATCAGAGAGTGTTTTTTGTGCAGGATCGGTGGTACAACAATGAATATGTGCCGCGTTACCACGAGCGTCACGGCCATGGCGGTCCGCGCCGCGAGGAGCATTACCGCGATCACCGCGATGATCGCCGCGGCGACCACGGTCACGATCATGGCCACGGTCATGACCGCGGCCACGACCGGCACGACCGATAACCCGGCGGCAGTTGCCGCCACAGGAGAATAGTTTGCAAAGTAAATTCGTGATTGTTGGCGGCGGGGCAGGCGGGCTGGAACTCGCCTGCAAACTGGGGCGCAAGCTGGGACCGCAGGCCGTCATGCTGGTCGACAGCCGCCTGTTCCACATCTGGAAACCCTCGCTGCACGAGGTGGCCGCCGGCACGCTGGACGTGCACCAGGAAGGCCTGTCCTACCAGATGCTGGCGCACGACAACCATTTCACCTTTGTCTACGGACCGATGCTGGCGCTGGACGCCCAGCAGCGCGTGCTGACCGTCGGCGCCATCGTCAACAACGGCGAAGAAACCCTGCCCGAGCGCCAGATCGGCTTCGAGAAGCTGGTGATGGCGGTCGGCAGCACCTCGAATTATTTCGGCGTGCCCGGCGCGGCCGAGCACACGATCTCGCTGAACGCCACCGAAGACGCCGAGCGCTTCCGCCTGACGCTGCTCAAGCTGCTGACCCTGGCCGAGCTGAAAAAGAGCGTCAGCGCCGACGCCGGCGTGGATGTGGTGATCATCGGCGGCGGCGCCACCGGCGTCGAGCTGGCCGCCGAGCTGCGCGAGGCCAGCGACGTCTACGCCACCTACGGCTTCCGCCAGCTGAAGGCCGAGCGCGACGTGCGCATCACCTTGCTGGAAGGCGCGCCGCGCATCCTGGCGCCGCTGCCGGAAAAAGTGTCCAGCGCCGCGCTCGATCTGCTGCACCAGCGCGCCGTCAAAGTGGTGACCGACACCCGCGTGACGGCCATCGACGGCGCCGGCGTAACCGCCGGCGACACCGTCTATCCGGCGCAGATCGTGGTCTGGGCCGCCGGCATCAAGGCGCCGGACTTCCTCAAGACGCTGGGGCTGCCGACCACCAAATCCGGCCAGCTGGATGTGGACGGCACGCTGGCGGTCAAAGGCTTCGACTATATTTACGCGCTGGGCGATTGCGCCGCCTGCGTCGGCCCGGACGGCAAGCTGGTGCCGCCGCGCGCGCAAGCCGCGCACCAGATGGCCGATTATCTGCTGGAGACCTTCCTGCGCCAGCACAGGAACCAGCCGCCGCAAGGCAAGCCGTATGTGTACCGCGATTACGGTTCGCTGGTGTCGTTTGGCCAGACCACCTCGGTCGGCAGCCTGATGGGATCGCTGAAGGGATTAAGCTGGTTTGTCGACGGCTTCGTGGCGCGCCTGATGTATGTCAGCCTGCACCTGATGCACCACAAGGCGGTGCTGGGCACGGTGCGCACGGCGGTGCTGGCGGTGGCGCGCTTCCTGATCAAGCGCACCACGCCGCTGGTCAAGCTGCATTAAACGGCGGCGGCCGGCTTGGGCAGGATCATCGTCAAGGTGACGCCGCGCTCGGCGCCGGCCGACAGCGTCAGCGTGCCGCCCAGGTAGGCGGCGCGCTCGCGCGCCATGCGCAGGCCGAACTTGCCGGCGGCCGGATGGTAGTCGGCCGCCACCGGGCCGCTCAGGCCGATGCCGTTGTCCTTCACCGTCATCATCACTTCGTCTTCGTTGTCGTCGACGATGACGTCGATTTCGGTGGCCTGCGCGTGGCTGTCGATATTGCGCAGCGCTTCTTCCAGCGTATGCAGCAGCACGATGCCGTGGCTGCGCGGGCAATCCAGTTCGTCTTCCGGCAGGCTGCAGCGCGCGGTGATGCCGCGCTGCTCGCCGAATTGCGTCACCAGTTCATCCAGCGCCACGCGCACGCCGAGGAATTCCAGCTTGTCGTTCCACAGCTTGAGCTGCATCTGGCGGTTGGTTTCGACAATCTGGTTCAGCAGTTTTTTCATGTGGCCGGCGCGGTCCTGCAAGGCCTGGTCGGGCGGCAGCTTCTGCATCAGCAGGCCGAGGTGCATGGTCAGCGCCGTCAGCGACGAACCGAGGCTGTCGTGCAGCTGGCGCGACAGCGAGCGGCGCTCGTTGTCCCAGCAGGTGTGGACGTGGCCGAGCAGCTCGCTCAGGTCGGCGCTGCGCAGGGCGTCCTGCTGCGGAGTGTGTGGTTCTTGCGATGCCGGTACGGACATGGGTTTTCTCGTGAAAGTCGAACGGACTATGCTCTGACCCGATCATACCCGAGCTTTGCAACTTGTGGCGCACTGGCCGCAAGCGTGCGCGGCCTATTCCCGCACCGGCACCCTGGCGCAGGTGTCGATCACTTCCATCAACTGGTCGATGTCGACCGGCTTGACCAGGTGGCGGTCGAAACCGGCCTCCATCACGCGCCGCAGGTCCTCCGCCAGGCCGTAGCCGGTGAGGGCGATCAGCTTGATGTCGCGCGTGGCCGGATCGGCGCGCAGGCGGCGCGCCACCTCGTAGCCGTCGATGCCGGGCAGGCCGATATCGACCAGCGCCAGGTCGGGCTGGTAGCGCAGCGCGGCGCTCAGGCCGAGCAGGCCGTCGGCCGCCGCCTCGACGTCGTAGCCGTAGCCGTTCAACATCATGCTCATCATTTCGCGGCCGTCGTCGTTGTCCTCGATCAGCAGCACGCGCGGCTTGCCGTGCTCGCCGTGACTGGCCGGTGCGGATGGCGCCACCACCTGGTGCTCGATGCGCGGCAGGCGCAGCGTGAACGTGCTGCCGCGGTTGTCGCCCTGGCTGTCGGCGGCAATGCTGCCGCCGTGCAGTTCCGCCAGGCGGCGCACCAGCGACAGGCCGATGCCGAGGCCGCCCTGCGAGCGGTCCAGCGTGCTGCTGCCCTGCACGAACACGTCGAACACATGCGGCAGCAGTTCGGCGGCGATGCCGACGCCGGTGTCGCGCACGCTCAGGACCACGTCGTCGTTCTCGGTCCAGGTGCGTACCTCGATGCGGCCGCCGGCCGGCGTGTACTTCAGCGCGTTGTCGATCAGGTTGCTGGTGATCTGTTCCAGCCGGGTGCTGTCGCCGTCGATCCAGCCGGCGTCCAGGTCCTGCACCAGTTCGTAGTCGGTGCTGCGGCCGGTGGCGCGGTAGGTTTCCAGCGTGGCGCCGACCAGCTTGGACAGGTCCAGCGGCAGGCGGTTCAGCAGGATCTTGCCCGACATGGCGCGCGACAGGTCGAGCAGGTCGTCGACGATGCGGCCCAGGTGCTGGCTCTGGCGCTGGATGATTTTCTTGGCGCGCTGCACGCCGTCGGCCGACACGCCCGGCAGGCCGATCAGCGAGGCCGCGCTGCTGATGGCGCTCAGCGGATTGCGCAGCTCGTGGCCCAGCATGGCGAGGAATTCATCCTTGGCGTGGTTCTGTCGCTCCATCGACTTGCGTTCCTCGATTTCGCGGGTCAGGCGCTGGTTGGTGGCGGTCAGTTCGGTGGTGCGCTGGCTCAGCTGGCGCGCCTGCTTTTTCAGTTCCTCGTTCTTCATCGCCAGCGCCACGAACACGGCGACCTTGGCGTACAGCACCTGCGGGATCACCGGTGTGAACAGGAAGTCGACGGCGCCGTGCTGGTAGGCCTTCAGGCGGTCCAGTTCGTCGGCGAGGAAGGCGGTGATGAAGATGATCGGGATGTCGGCCGAGCGGGCGCGGGCGTGGATCGCTTCGGCGGTTTCGAAGCCGTCCATGCCGGGCATGTTGACGTCCAGCAGAATCACGGCGAAGTCGTGCATCAGCACCTGGCGCAGGGCGTCCTGGCCGGAGCGCGCCGCCAGCACCTCATAGCATTCCTGCTCGGCCCATTGGGCGAGCAGGCTGGTCAGCGCGAACAGGCTGTTGGCATCGTCATTGACGACCAAAATCTTGGGTTTGTCTATTTTAGGCACGGGGTCTCTGCGCTGAGCGAGATGCATGAACGATCATAGCAAGGGGGTAATTTAAAGTCAAAACCACATAGTCAATCGAGCGCGGCAGAGGGGGATGGGAGCAGTGTTCGGTCCCGCACAGACCCGCCGCGGCGCGCCTGTCACAGTGAACGGGAACGTCAACTGAAAGGAATCCATCATGAATATCGATACTGTCGTGGACAAAGAATATGTCGGCCACACCTTCCGCGCGCTGGCCGATGCCCCCACCAGCGCCTTGCGCGGCCTGAGCGCCAAGGACGCCAAATCGCTGGCCCAGGCTTTCAACGTGGTCACCGTGCGCGACCTGGCCAACCTGGAGTTCGTCAAATGGGCGGTGGCGATCACCACGCTGGCCGAACTGGAGCAGGAAACCCCGGCCGAGCAGGCCAAGGAAACCCTGTTGGACAATGGCGTGGAAATGACTTTCCCCGCCAGCGATCCGGTCTCGGTGGACGCCGGGGTGACCCGCATCGAAGTGCCTCCTGAAATGGTGAGTGCGCATGAGGACCACCAGCACGCGGCCAAGGTTGATCAGAGTACCAAGGATGGACTAAAGGAAGAGGCTGCCACGCACTAAACGGCGGCAACCGGACACACGGGCGGACTGCGGTCCGCCCGTTGTTGTTTCAGGCCAGGGTGGTGGACATGGTGTGGTGCTGGACCGGCTCGCCGCTCATCGGCTGCACGGTGCGGTAGCGGTTCTTGCCGGCGCGCTTGGCTTCGTACAGCGCGCCATCGGCGGCGGCGATCACGGAAGCCACTTCGGTGGCGTCATCGGGGAACAGGGCGACGCCGATGCTGGTCGACAAGCGCAGCGTCAGGCCGTTGACTTCGTACGGTTGCGAGACCGCTTCGATCAGCTTGTTGGCCGGCTCCTGGGTGTCGCCGACATGGGCGATGTCGCCCATGACAATGACGAACTCGTCGCCGCCGACGCGCGCTACCGTGTCTTCCTTGCGCGAGCAGCCGACCAGCCGCTGCGCCACCTGCTTGAGGATTTCGTCGCCGTAGGCGTGGCCGTGGGTGTCGTTGATGACCTTGAAGCCGTCCAGGTCGAGGTACATGACGGCGGCCTTGTTCTGTTGGCGCGTGGCATGCTGCAGCACGGTGGCGATGCGGTCCTCCAGCAGCCGGCGGTTGGGCAGGGCGGTCAGCGGATCATGCAGCGCCAGTTCCTGCTGCTGGCGGCTGTACTGCGCCAGCTCCTTGTACAACAGGCGCACTTCCAGCATGTTGTGGATGCGCTTGTGGACTTCCAGCAGGTCGAACGGCTTGCTGATGAAGTCGCGCGCGCCCGCTTCCAGCGCGGCGATCTTGAAGCTCGGCTGGGCGGTCAGCGCCAGCACCGGCAGGTAGCCGCCCTGTTCGATCTCCTTCAGGCCCTTCATCACCTGGAAGCCGTTCAGGCCGGGCATCTGCAGGTCCAGCAGGATCAGGTCGTAGCAATGCTGGCGATGCATAGGACAAACCTGCTCCGGCAGCATGGTCGAGGACACATCGTTATAGCCGGCCTCGCGCAGGATCTCCAACATCAGTTCGACGTTGTCTGCGCTGTCATCCACCACCAGGATTTTGGCGTTCAGGATTTCGTCTCGGCTTGGCATGATGGTCTCGGTCTCTTTATCGCTTAAATAGTATTTAGATAATAACGCATTGTGCCGGTGGTGCGCCGCACACCAGCGCGTTTAATTTCCACATGGAAATAATTCTACGCTGTTTTTATCAGTTTTGTAGTGTATCAAGAGTTTTTCTGATTGCTTGTAGGACATTGCCGCGTCGTGAAGTAGGAGTGAGAAAATTGCCACATGGCAATTAATTCACAGCTGTGAACAGGCTGATATCGTTCTCAGGCGTGGCGGTGGGCGGCTCCCATGGCCGCCACTTTGGCGATCAGTTCGTTCGGCTCGACGGGCTTGGCGATGTGCGCCAGGAAACCGCTGGAAAGCGCTTTAATCCGGTCTTCCGAGCGGGCAAAGGCGGTCAGCGCGATGGCCGGCAGGTTGCCGCCGCGCGCCGGCCCGAGCGCGCGGATGCGGTCCAGCAGGCCATAGCCGTCGACCTCCGGCATGCCCAGATCGCTGACCATCAGGTCGGGGCGTTCGTGTTGCAATAAATTCAAGGCTTCGGTGGCGGTGGCGGCGGTCAGTACGTCGGCGTTGCAGTCGTTGAGAATGCGCTTGATCAGTTCGCGCGCATCGTCCTCGTCGTCCACCACCAGCACTTGCAGGCCGGATAAATCATGCGCCGCAGCATGCACCGGTTCCGGTGCGGCGATCGCGTCGGCCGGCAGCAGATTGTCGAGCCGGGGCAGGCGCAGCGTGAAGCAGGCGCCGCGGCCTTCGCCTTCGCTCTCGACGCCGATGGTGCCGCCATGCTGCTCGACCAGGTGCTTGACGATGGCCAGGCCCAGCCCCAGGCCGCCATGCTCGCGGGTGGTGGTGGCGTCGGCCTGGCGGAAGCGTTCGAACACGTGGTGGACGAAGCTGGGGGCGATGCCGATGCCGCTGTCGCGCACGCTGATCAGGATATGCTCGCCGTCGCGCCGCACGCCGACCTGGACCACGCCGCCGCGCGGCGTGAACTTCAGCGCGTTGCTCAGCAGGTTCCACAGGATCTGCTGCAGGCGGTTGGCGTCGCCCGCCACCATGCCGGGCACGGCGGCGAAATCCTTGTCGATGCGGATCTGCTTGGCCTCGGCGGCGGCGCGCACCGATTCGATGGCGGCGGCGGCGACCACGGCCGGCGCCAGCGGCTGCATCTCCAGCCGCACGCGGCCGGAGGCGATGCTGCTCATGTCGAGCAGGTCCTCGATCAGCTGCGCCTGGGCGCGGGCGTTGCGTTCGATGGTCTGCAGGCCGCGGTGCAGGTCGGCCTGGTCGCGGCTGCCGCGCCGCAGGACTTGCGCCCAGCCGAGGATGGCGGTCAGCGGCGTGCGCAGTTCGTGCGACAGCGTGGCCAGGAATTCATCCTTGAGCTGGCTGGTGCGTTCGGCCTCGGCGCGCGCCTGGCGTTCCGAGTCGAGCAGGATCTTGCGTTCCTCGGCGGCGCGCTGCGACGCTTCGTACAGCCGGGCGTTGTCGATGGCGACGGCGGCCTGGGCGGCGATGCCGCCGATGATGCGCTCGGTGCGCTCGTTGAAGATGCCCGGTTCCGGGTGGCCGAACATCAGGCAGCCGATCACCGCGCCGGTGCGCAGCGCCACCGGCACCGCCAGGTAGCTGCGCACCGCCGGATGGCCGGACGGCACGCCGGCGTGCGGCGCGTTGCGGCCGTAGCGCGGGTCTTGCAGCACATCGTCGCAGCGCACCGTGCCTTCGCCGCGCATGCCGGGGCCGAACAGGGCGGTGGCGCGCGGCTGGCCGAACCGGGAGAAGGCGTCCGGCGCGCCGGACGACAGCGTGTGCAGCACCAGCGCCTCGCCGGCGCTGTTGGTGGTGTGATAGAAGAGGGCGCCAAAGCGGGCGCCGCTGATGCTGGTGGCGGCGTCGGTCACTTCCTGCAGCAGCAGGCCCAGGTCGCGCTGCGAGGCCAGCGCGGCGCCGGTGCGGTTGAGCAGTTCCAGCACGGCGGTTTCGTCGCGCAGCGCTTCCTGCGCGCGCTTGACCTGGTCGACGTCGGTGCTGGTGCCGAACCAGCGCAGCAGGCTGCCGTCGCCGCTGCGCACCGGATTGGCGCGGGTGAGGAACCAGCGGAATTCGCCGTTGGCGCTGCGGATCGGCACTTCCAGTTCGAATACTTCGCCGCTGCGGCGCGACTGTTCCCAGTGGGCCGCCATGGCATCCAGGCAGTCGGGCGCGTAGACGCGGCGCCAGCCGTCACCCGCCATCTGCTCGGGTGTGGTGCCGGTGTAGTCGTACCAGCGTTGGTTGTACCAGACCATGGTGCCGTCCTGCTCGGCGATCCAGGCCAGCTGCGGCATGGAGTTCGCCAGCGCGCGCAATTCCAGCTGGCTCTGGTGCAAGGATTCCCTCGCGCGGAGCAGTTCTTCATGCGCATCCGATGCCGGGGGCGGCACGGCGGTGGGAGTGTTCGGAACTATCATGGTCCCATTTTATCGCCAACCCCTGCACCGGCTCCGCACGTTTGACAGGCGCGAGGCGCCGCCGGAATCAGCGTTTGTGCAGCCTGGCGCCGATCTGTTCGAGCACCGCCTGCAATTGCTCGATATCATAAGGTTTTTGCAAGGACTGGGAGGGGAATTCCAGGTGGCGCGTCAGTTCCTCGCCGTAGCCGGAGGCGAACAGCAGCGCCAGGTCCGGCTTCTGCCGCACGGCCTGGCGCGCCAGGTCGACGCCGGACATGCCGGGCAGGCTGACGTCGGTGAATAGCACATCGAAGCGGTGCTGCTCTAGCTGCGGCAGTGCTTCCTCGCCGCTGGCCACGGCTTCCACCTCGTGGCCCAGCGCGCGCAGGGTTTCGCAGACCAGGTAGCGGGCATCGCTGTTGTCTTCCACCACCAGCAGGCGCAGCGGGGTGTCGCTGTCGGCCGTGGCGGTGCTGCGGCCGGCCGCGAGGGTGCACAGGATGCCGGCCACGCCGCCGCCGTCGCCCGGCACCGGCGTGTAGTACAGGTCCAGCGGCTGCGGTTCCATGTGGCCGTCGCGCCACACCGGCAGTTCGCAGCCGCGATAGCTGACGCTGCGGCCTTCGCGCGCCGGCGCCAGCGCGGCGCTGTTCCAGCTCCACGCCGCCGGCTGCATCGACGGCACCTTGCCGCCCGGCGCGCGCAGGCTCGGCAGGCCGATCAGGGTGGCATACGCGTCGTTATAGACCATAATCTGCTGCGGGCCCCACATCAGCAGCATGGCTTGCGGCGAGTTGAGCAGGATGTCGATGGTCAGCCGGAGGCTGGGATGCCAGTCTGCGGCGGGGCCGAGGGCGGTTTGCGACCAGTCGGGTGCGGGCGGCAGGGCGGCGGGAGGGTGATTCATGCGGTGCGGACGCTCTCTGTTATCTGTCTTGTATCGGTCTTATGAAAAGGCAAAGCTGAGTGCATCGTACACGGTTAAAAAAAAGCCCGCTACAGGAGCGGGCTAAATCTATTTCCTTGGAGGAGAATAGAGGAGACAGGTCAATGATGCTGCAATGCGCAAATGAATGCAAATTTAGATTCGTAATGTGTGCGATAACTGGCATGAATGAAGCAAGGGGAGAACGGTCATGGCGAATGTCATCAAGCACCGCAAGGTGAAGATTGTTGTGCTGGAGCAGGACGAGGAAGTGGGCGGGCATTGCCGCGAGGGCGATATCGCGATTTTGTCGGACAGCGAGGGCTGGTGGATCAAGTTTGTCGGCGCCGATGGCCAGGTGGACTGTTATGGCCAGCCCTATCCGTCCTACAACGAGGCGCTGTGGTCGGCCAAGGCGGCGGCCGAGTTCGGTACCTGAGTTTCTCTCTAGTTACAGAGTGCTGGACAAGCTGCGGGAGTATACCTATAATGCTGCTTCTTTCGAACGGCACGCTGTTTGAAAGAGATGCAGCAGAGCAGTTTTGTAAGGCAGTTGGTTCGGTATTTCGTATTCCAAGCCAACTAAACGATAGAAAATATCGTACTTTGCAAAACAAAATTAATGCTTTATAATGCTTGCACAGTGCGGCTGTAGCTCAGCTGGATAGAGTACTTGGCTACGAACCAAGGGGTCGTGGGTTCGATTCCTGCCAGCCGCACCATCAGTTTTACCTGAAGAGTTGGAAGATTCTTCTGTTTTCAAACAAGAAAGTGCTGTTATAATCTTGTTTTACGCGGCTGTAGCTCAGCTGGATAGAGTACTTGGCTACGAACCAAGGGGTCGTGGGTTCGATTCCTGCCAGCCGCACCAAAATTCGTAAGTGGAAGGGCCTGAAGAGTGATCTTCGGGCCCTTTTGCTTTATGCACGTGCAGCGGGACTGCCCGCGCGCATCTGTCATGCAGGGCTGGGGAAACTTCAAGTTAGGCCTTTTGGAATTGGAATTGCTCTGCTATAATGTTGTCTTTCGCGGCTGTAGCTCAGCTGGATAGAGTACTTGGCTACGAACCAAGGGGTCGTGGGTTCGATTCCTGCCAGCCGCACCAGAATATATGTAGTAAATTGAGGACTTGGAAGTCGCGAACTTCCAAGTCCTTTTTCTTTGTGTCACCACGTTGTGGAGTGTTTTTTGCATCGAAAAATTTAATAATGCTGATATATTCAACATTGTTAAGTTTTTTTTGGGGGATTGCAAATGCTAAAACGATTAGCTGGCTTTGTGCTTTCCGCCTTCTTATTCTGCGCAAACGCCGCCCAAGCGGCGGACTACAGGTTGGACTTTACGGCGACTAATTTTTCTGGCTTTGGTCCGAGTCCTTTGAGTGCCATTTCGGGATCGTTTCTCTATTCAGCCCCCAATGCTGCCAGCGTGTGGACGTCACTGAATGGAGTCGATTTGACGATCGCCGACTATCGCTACAGCGTGGCTGATGTTGGTTTCTCGCATGGGACTGGAATTAACGTTATCGGCGGAACTTTACACTCCGTCAATACCGTATATTCCGGGACCAACGACTTTTATCTTGCCTTGGCTGGAGAGACGATATTTTTCGTCTATGGACTCTCGTCGGTGCCATCCGATGCCTGGACCTCCTACACCGTTCAGACGGTTATAACGGAAGTAACCGCCGTACCTGAGCCGGGGACCTATGCAATGCTGCTTGCGGGACTTGGTCTGATGCGTGTGGTAGGGCGCCGCCGTCGCAATGCCAGCCGCACCAGAATATATGTTGTAAGTTAAGGACTTGGAAGTCGCAAACTTCCAAGTCCTTTTTCTTTGGGCCTTGCGCTTGCTCATGCGCTGTCTCAGCTACGCACGGTAGGCTGACTCCCTTGACCGGGAGGCCGTCATGGCGAATGATAAAAGCATGGAGCTACGCGTCGCACTGCAGGAGCATCAGATGGAAATGCTGATGGATATCGTTCGGGATATCCAGGCCAACTACGTCACCAAAGCCGAGTTGAAAGAAAGCGTGGCTGAGCTGAAGTCCTATGTCGAGCAGCGCTTTGCAAGCAAAGACGACCTCACACGCTTCGCTACCAAAGAAGACCTCGCGCGCTTCGCCACGAAAGAAGACCTCACACGCTTCGCTACCAAGGAAGACCTCGCACGCTTCGCCACCAAAGAAGACCTCTCGCGTTTCGCCACCAAGGAAGATCTCTCGCACTTCGCGACCAAAGAGGATCTGGAACGGACGCAGCAGAGTACCCGCAACTGGATGATCACCGTGGTGCTCTCCGTTACCGCGCTGCAATTCGCGATACAGTACGCGATGTTTCAGCTCTATATCCAGATCCACTAAATGCACTTGGCTTTTAGAAAAAAATGGCCGATGATCTGTCGGACATACTAAAAAGGGAGACTGGATGGGCATCATCACCACCATTGAAGACCTGCGCGTGCTGGCCAAAAAACGCGTGCCCCGCATGTTTTACGATTATGCCGATGCCGGTTCCTGGACCGAATCAACCTACCGCGCCAACAACGAAGATTTCGCCAAGATCAAATTCCGCCAGCGCGTAGCGGTCAACCTGGAAAACCGCACGCTGGCCAGCACCATGATCGGCCAGAATGTCGCGATGCCGGTGGCGCTGGCGCCGACCGGCCTGACCGGCATGCAGCACGCCGACGGCGAGATCCTGGCCGCCAAGGCGGCGGAAAAATTCGGCGTCCCGTTCACCCTGTCGACCATGAGTATCTGCTCGATCGAGGACATCGCCGCCCACACCAGCGCGCCATTCTGGTTCCAGCTGTATGTGATGAAGGACCGCGATTTCATCAACCGCCTGATCGACCGCGCCAAGGCCGCGCGCTGTTCGGCGCTGGTGCTGACGCTGGACCTGCAGGTGCTGGGCCAGCGCCACAAGGATCTGCGCAACGGCCTGTCGGCGCCGCCCAAGCTGACCCTCCCGAACATCATCAACCTGGCCACCAAGCCGCGCTGGTGCCTGGGCATGCTGGGCACGCCGCGCCGCACCTTCGGCAACATCGTCGGCCACGCGACCTCGGTGTCGGACATGTCTTCGCTGTCGTCGTGGACCAGCCAGCAGTTCGACCTCAGCCTGTCGTGGAAGGACGTCGAGTGGATCAAGCAGCGCTGGGGCGGCAAGCTGATCATCAAAGGCATCATGGATGCGGAAGACGCGCGCCTGTGTGTGGAAAGCGGCGCCGATGCGCTGATCGTCTCCAACCACGGCGGCCGCCAATTGGATGGCGCCGAATCGTCCATCGGCGCGCTGCCGCGCATTGCCGAGGCGGTCGGCAAGCAGATCGAAGTGCACATGGACGGCGGCATCCGCTCGGGCCAGGACGTGATCAAGGCGCTGGCGCTGGGCGCCAAGGGCGTCTACATCGGCCGGCCGTTCCTCTACGGCCTGGGGGCGATGGGCGAGCAGGGCGTCAGCAAATGCCTGGACATCATCCGCAACGAACTGGATCTGACCATGGCGTTCTGCGGCCTGCGCGATGTGCGCCAGGTCGACCGCAACATCCTGCTGCCGGGGAGTTTCTGACGCCGAACCCGCTAGCCTTCCTGAAAATGGAATTCTGAAGTCAATTCTTTTCCATTTATTGTGATGCCGGATTTTTCTACACTGGGGCCATACCAACCTCACTCAGGAGAAACATCATGGCATACCAAAGCATCAATCCAGCCACCGGCGCACTGGTCAAGACTTTCGACAACCACACCGACGCACAGGTCCAGGCCGCGCTGACGGTGGCGCATGCGGTCTACAAATCGGACTGGTCCAAGGGCGACATCCAGCCGCGCCTGGCCGTGCTGGACAAGCTGGCGGACCTGATCGAGGCGCGTTCCGAGCAGCTGGCCGTCACGCTGGTGCAGGAAATGGGCAAGCGCATCTCGGAAGCGCGTTTCGAAGTGCAGATGTCGGCCGACATCGCCCGCTACTATGCTCGCAATGCCGCCGGCTTCCTGGCCGGCCGCAAGCTGGAAACCGCGCACGGCGACGCCTGGACCGAATACCACCCGATCGGCGTGGTGGTGGCCGTGGAGCCATGGAACTTCCCGCTGTACCAGCTGATCCGCGTGGCCGGCCCGAATATCGCCGTCGGCAATCCGGTGCTGGCCAAGCACGCCAGCAATGTGCCGCAAGCCGCCGCCGCCTTCGAGCAGCTGGTGCGCGACGCCGGCGCGCCGGTGGGCGTGTGGACCAATCTGTATGCATCCGGCGAGCAGGTCGCCGCCCTGATCGCCGATGACCG
The DNA here is from genome assembly GCF_009674565.1 of Duganella aquatilis. Classification (GTDB taxonomy): domain Bacteria; phylum Pseudomonadota; class Gammaproteobacteria; order Burkholderiales; family Burkholderiaceae_D; genus Rugamonas; species Rugamonas aquatilis. The sequence continues at coordinate 50,262 of NZ_WKJL01000007.1, read as the reverse complement.
CGTGCAGGGCGTGGCGCTGACCGGCTCGGAAAAAGCCGGCAGCATCGTCGCCGCCCAGGCCGGCAAATACCTGAAGAAATCGGTGCTGGAACTGGGCGGCGCCGACGTCTTCATGGTGCTGGACGACGCCGACGTCGACAAGGCCGCCGAAGTGGGCGCGGCGGCGCGGCTGTATGTGGCGGGCCAGGCCTGCAACGCCGCCAAGCGCTTCCTGGTACACGAAAAGGTCGCAGACCGCTTCCTGGAAAAATTCACCGCCATTTTTGCCGGCATCAAGGTCGGCGATCCGATGGATGAAAGCGCCGACATGGGGCCGCTGTGCTCGCTGGCCGCCCGTGCCGACATTGCGCAGCAGGTCGACAATGCAGTCCAGGCCGGCGCCACGCTGCACTACGGCGGCAAGGCCTTGCCTGGCGCTGGCGCCTACTACAGCCCGACCATCCTGACCAATGTCACGCGCGACAATCCGGCGTACTTCTCCGAGTTCTTCGGCCCGGTGGCCCAGGTCTACGTGGTGCGCAGCGACGACGAGGCGGTGGAATTGGCCAATGATTCGATGTTCGGCCTGTCCGGCGTGGTGTTCTCGGCCGATATCGAGCGCGCGCGCAAGCTGGCGTCGCGCATCGAAACCGGCTCGGTGTGGATCAACACACGCTCGTCGACCTCGCCCGAGCTGCCGTTCGGCGGCGTCAAGCGCTCCGGTTACGGCCGCGAGCTGGCCGAGGACGGTCTGAAGGAACTGGTCAACCAGAAAATGGTTGTGGTCGCCCGTAACTAAGGAGAACGACATGAACAAATGGTTGCTACTGGCAATTGCCATCGGCTCGGAAACGATGGCCACCACCGCGCTCAAGCACAGCGAAGGCTTCACCCGGCTGTTGCCATCGATCGTGGTGGTGGCCGGCTACACGGCGGCGTTCTACTGCCTGTCGCTGACCTTGCGCCAGGTGCCGGTCGGTATCGCCTACGCGATCTGGTCCGGTGTCGGCACCACGCTGATCACCCTGATCGGCTGGTTCTTCCTGGGGCAGCGTCTGGACATCCCGTCGCTGATCGGAATCGGCCTGATCATCGCCGGGGTAGTGACCATGAACGTGTTCTCCAGCTAGCCGTCAGGCCACCACGTTGCGCGGCGTGCCGGCGGCCCAGGCCTCGATATTGCCGATCAACTGGTCGACCAGCGTCTGCATGGCCTGGGTGCTGGCCCAGGCCGAATGCGGCGTCAGGATGAAGTTCGGCAGGCGCAGGTTGAGCAGTACGTTGTCGGCCGGCGGCGGTTCCGTCACCAGCACGTCGAAGCCGGCGCCGGCGATCAGGCCGCTGCGCAGGGCGTCGGCCAGCGCTTCCTCATCCACCAGGCCGCCGCGCGCGGTGTTGATCAGCAGGGCGCTGCGCTTCATGCGGATCAGTTCCTTGGCGCTGATCATATTGCGGGTGGCGTCGGTCAGCGGCAGGTGCAGGCTGATCACGTCGGAGGTTTCCAGCACTTCGTCGAAGCCCGCTTCGCGCACGCCGTCTGCCGCCGCATCGGGCAGCGGCGAGCGGTTGTGGACGATGACTTCCATGCCGAACGCGCGGGCGATCTGCGCGGTCGCCTTGCCCAGCGCGCCGTAGCCGAACAGGCCAAGGCGGCTGCCGGCCAGGTCGGCGATCGGATGGCCGAACAGGCAGAAGCGCTCGGACTTCTGCCACAGGCCGGCCTCGATATCCTCGCGGTAGGCCACCAGCTGGCGGCGCAGCGCCAGGATCAGGGCAAAGGTATGCTCCGGCAGCGTATGCACCGCGTAGTTGCGGATGTTGGTGACGACGATGCCGCGTTCGCGCGCCGCCGCCAGGTCGACGATGTTGGTGCCGGTGGCGGCCACCGCGATCAGCTTCAGGTCCGGCAGCTGCGCCAGGTCGTCCGCCGACAGCGGCACCTTGTTGGTAATGGCGATGGTGGCGCGGGCCTCGCGCAGGCGCTGCACGGCGTCGCCGGCGCCGGTGGCCGGATACTCGGTCCACTCGTGCTGGAACGCCGGCTTGCGGACATTGGCGATCACGCTGTCGCGGTCGAGGAAGACGATGCGGTGGGATTCAGTCATAAGGCAACCTCAAAAGAAGGGGCACGCGCGGTCATTTTCGGCAAGCGCATACCGGGATGGTTGGAAAACAGTTCGGCGACCCATTCGACAAACACGCGCACCTTGGCCGACAGGTGGCGGTTCTGCGGGTACACCACGTGGATCGGCAGCGGATCGCTGACCCAGTCGTTGAGTATGATCTCGAAGCGGCCGTCCCTGAGCAGCGGTTCCATCATGAAGCTGGCCATCTGCACGATGCCCAGGCCCGCCATGCCGGCCGCGATATAGGCGTTGCTGTCGTTCAGGGCGATATGGCCGGGCAGCGCAACCTGTACCCGTTCGCCGTCGCGGGTAAAGTCCCAGTCGAAGATTTTACCGGTACGGGCGGAAAAATAGTTGACGCAACGGTGACGCAGCAAATCGTTGGGGTGCGCCGGACGGCCGTAGCGCTCCAGGTAGGCCGGCGAGGCGCCGGTGGTGAATTGCAGGATGCCGACCCGGCGCGCGATCAGGCTGGAATCGCCCAGCGCGCCGCCGCGCACCGCGCAGTCGACGCCTTCCTCGACCAGGTCCACCGGGCGGTCGCTGCAGCCCAGTTCCAGCTGGATGTCCGGATACAGCTCGAAAAACTGCGGCAGGGCCGGCACGATGACATCGCTGGCCAGGCCGGTCGGGGCGTCGACCCGCAGCCGTCCGCTGGGGCTGAGCCGGGTGCGCGACAGCGATTCCTCGGCCTCGCGCACGTCGGACAGGATGCGCAGGCAGCGCTCGTAATAAGCGGCGCCGTCGGCGGTGACGCTGACGTGGCGGGTGGTCCGGTGCAGCAGCTTGACCGCCAGCGAGGTTTCCAGCGCCTGGATCAAGGTGGAGACGGTGGCCTTGGGCAGTTTCATGTTTTCCGCCGCACGCGTGAAGCCGCCGGCGTCCACCACCTGCACAAATACTTCCATCGCTTGAAGTTTATTCATCTTTGGTCCTTATTGTTCAAGATCCTGAACAATCAATTCGACTTTGCCTTATTTATCGGATTGTAGAACAAGTTTAAGATTGCTGTACTGCACAAAGTAAAAGACGAAGAAAGGAGGACTTATCATGAAATATCGGGATGCAATTTTCGCAACGATAGCACTGACGCTGACGTCGGTTGCACTGGCAGGCGTGGTATATACCGACGCCTATTCACATACGGCCAAATCGGAGGTTCGCGGCGTACGCGCCTTGACGCTGGTCGCCAGCGGCGATAAGCCGTGCGATCCCGCCAGCATGTTGTCCTCCAACGAATTGGGAACGGTGCAACAATGAACAATCCCGTAGAGGCTTTGCCGACCTTGTCGGACCAACTGAAAATCCGCAGCCTGGAAGTGAAGGGCGCGGAAGGTCCGCTGGCGGCGCGCCTCTATACCAGCGGCGATGCCGGCGCCAAGCGCGACATGCTGCTGGTCTTCTTCCATGCCGGCGGTTTCGTCGGCGGCGACCTGGAAGATGCGGACATGTTCCTCCGCCATTTGGCAGACGACAGCCAGCACGTCGCGGTGCTAGCCTCTGCTTATACACTGGCGACCGAAAAACCGTTCCCGGCCGCGGTGGAAGATGCACACGCGGTACTGCTGTGGGCCAAGAAGAACAAGGCCAAGCTGGGTTGGAGCGGCAAGCAGCTGCTGGTGGCCGGCATTGAAGCCGGCGCCAACCTGGCGGCCGTCTGCGCGCTGATGGCGCGCGACCGCGGCGGTCCGCTGCTGGCCGGCCAGATTCTGGTGATGCCGATGCTGGACCCGGGCCTGACCACCTGCTCGATGCGCGAGCTGCAAGCGCCGGAGCTGCTGGACGTGGCCGACGCCTGCGCCAAGGCCTACCGCGGCTATCTGCCGAACGCCGCCGACCGCACGCACCCCTACGCATCGCCGCTGCAGTCGAGCCGTTTGAAAAACCTGCCGCCGGCACTCATCCTGTCGACCGAAGACGATCCGCTGCGCGACGAAGCGGAACAATACGGCGCCAAGCTGATTTCCTGCGGTGTCAAAACCACGGTCCGGCGCATGCAGCCGGCGCCCCTGAACGATGTGGGGGCACGCAACGAATGTGCTTGCCGATGTCAGGCGCTTGGAGAAATCGCCAGCTTCATTGCTGGCCTGGAGCGGTCCGAGACGCCGCCGGCCGCATAGGATTTCCCACCCCTTAAGCAGTATGTAGAGTCACGTCCCCATTGGCTTGCCAGCGGGGCGTTAGTACCGTGTTTTCTCGATTTTCGTTGAGACCGCCCGGTGCCGCCTTTTCCATTAATTATTTTCATACAAAAAGGAATTAACATGAAAACCATTAAATCAATGTCTGCCGTGGCGCGACCGCTGGTCGCCGCCATGGCACTGGCGGGCCTGGCCGCAATTTCACTGTCCGGCTGTGGCGAGGCCACCGGCAAGGCAGCGGAAGCACCTGCAGGCGCGGGCGGTCCACCGGTCTCGGCAGCTGCCGTGGTCGAGAAAAGCATTATTGAAACCCAGGAGTTCTCGGGCCGCCTGGAAGCCATCGAACAAGTGCAGATCCGTCCGCGCGTCGGCGGCTTCATCACCGCGATCAACTTCAAGCCGGGTTCGCAGGTCAAGAAGGGCGACGTGCTGTTCGTGATCGATCCGCGTCCGTTCCAGGCCGAAGCCAACCGCGCCGAAGCGGCCGCCAACTCGGCCCGCGCCAAGGTGGAACTGGCCAAGGTGGAACTGGCCCGCGCCGAGAAACTGCTGGCCGACAAAGCCATCGCCCAGCGCGAATACGACACCTCGGCATCGAGCTTCAAGCAGCTGGACGCCGATGCCCACGCGGCCCAGGCCCAGTACGAAGCGGCCAAGCTGAACCTGAGCTACACCCAGGTGACGTCGCCGATCAACGGCCGCGTGTCGAAAGCGGAAATCACGCTGGGCAACCTGGTCGACGCCTCGGCCGTGCTGACCTCGGTGGTGTCGCTGGACCAGATCTACGCCTCCTTCGACGGTGACGAAGACACCTATCTGCGCGTCGGCGCCGCCGCCCACCAGGGCAAGCCTGCCACCGTGAAGATCGGCCTGGCCAACGAAACCGGCTTCCCGCACGAAGGCAAGCTGGAATTCGTCGACAACCAGCTCGACCCGCGCAGCGGCTCGGTGCGCATGCGCGCCACCCTGGCCAACGCCGACGGCCTGCTGGTGCCCGGCCTGTTCGCCCGCGTGCAACTGGCCGGCAGCACCGGCGCCAAGTCGACGCTGCTGATCAACGACCGCGCCGTCAATACCGACCAGGACCGCAAGTTCGTGTTCGTGGTCGGCAAGGACAACAAGGCCGAATACCGTCCGGTCACGCTGGGCCAGCAAGTCGACGGCCTGCGCGTGGTGCGCGACGGCCTGAAGCCAGGCGAGAAGATCGTTGTCAACGGCCTGCAGCGCGTCAAGCCAGGCGCGCCGATCACGCCGAACATTGTGCCGATGGACGCCGATCCGCTGGCCACCAATGCGGCTAAAAAAGAAGAGAAAGTTGCAGTCGCCAAGACTGGCACCACCAAGGAATAATTAAAAATGAATATCTCCCGATTTTTTGTCGACAAGCCGATTTTCGCGGCGGTTCTGTCGATCATTATCTTCGTCGCCGGCTTGATATCGATCTTCAAGCTGCCGATCTCGGAGTACCCGGATGTGGTGCCGCCGTCGATCGTGGTGCGCGCGCAGTATCCGGGCGCGAATCCGAAGATCATTGCCGAAACCGTGGCCGCGCCGCTTGAGGAACAGATCAACGGCGTCGAGAACATGCTCTACATGTCCTCGCAAAACACCTCGGACGGCGCGCTGGCGCTGACCGTCACCTTCAAGATCGGCACCAACGTCGAGCAGGCCGAAACGCAAGTGCAGAACCGCGTCCAGCGCGCGCTGCCACGCCTGCCGGAAGAGGTGCGCCAGATCGGCGTGACGACCGTCAAGGCCTCGCCGAATCTGACCATGGTGGTCCACCTGCAATCGCCGAACGGCCGTTACGACGACCTGTATCTGCGTAACTACGCGGTGCTGAACGTCAAGGACCAACTGGCGCGCCTGCCCGGCATGGGCGAGGTGCAGCTGTTCGGTTCGGGCGACTACGCCATGCGCGTCTGGCTCGATCCGCAGAAAGTGGCACAGCGCGGCCTGACCGCCGGCGACGTTGTCGACGCCGTCCGCGAGCAGAACGTGCAGGTGGCCGCCGGTGTGATCGGCCAGGGCCCGGCCCAGGGCGCGGACTTCCAGCTGACCGTCAACACGCAAGGCCGTCTGCAAAGCCCGGAGGAATTCGGCAACATCATCCTGAAGACCAACGCCGACGGCGCGGTAACGCTGCTGAAGGACGTCGCTCGCCTGGAGATGGGGTCCAACTCCTACGCACTGCGCTCGCTGCTGAACAACAAGTCGGCGGTGGCGATCCCGATTTTCGAGGCGCCTAACGCCAATGCGCTGCAGCTGTCGGCCGACGTCCGCGCGACCATGGCCCGCCTGTCGAAAGATTTCCCGGAAGGCGTCACGTACAGCGTTGTATATGACCCGACCCAATTCGTGCGTCAGTCGATCGACGCCGTGATCCACACCCTGATCGAAGCGGTGATCCTGGTTGCCCTGGTGGTGATCATCTTCCTGCAAACCTGGCGCGCCTCGCTGATTCCGCTGCTGGCGGTGCCGGTGTCGGTGGTGGGTACGTTTGCCGTGATGCTGGGCTTCGGCTTCTCGATCAACACGCTGTCGCTGTTCGGCCTGGTGCTGGCCATCGGTATCGTGGTCGATGATGCGATCGTGGTGGTGGAAAACGTCGAACGTAACATCGAAAACGGCCTGACGCCGCATGACGCGACCATCCAGGCGATGAAAGAGGTGAGTGGTCCGATCATCGCGATTGCGCTGGTGCTGTGCGCCGTGTTCGTGCCGATCGCCTTCGTCTCCGGCCTGTCCGGTCAGTTCTACAAGCAGTTCGCGCTGACCATCGCCATTTCGACCGTGATCTCGGCATTCAGCTCGCTGACCCTGGCGCCGGCGCTGTCGGCCGTGCTGCTGAAACCGCACGATGCGCCGAAAGACGCGCTGACCCGCGGCATGGACAAAGTCTTCGGTGGCTTCTTCCGCTGGTTCAACCGCTTCTTCAACCGCGCTTCGCACGGCTATGAAGGCGGCGTGAAGAGCGCGCTGAAACGCAAGGGCGGTTCGCTGATCGTCTACGCGGTGCTGGCGGTGGCCGCAGGCTTCATGTTCAAGATCGTGCCGCCGGGCTTCGTGCCGCCGCAGGACAAGGGCTACCTGATCGGCTTCGCCCAGCTGCCTGACGCCGCCTCGCTGGACCGTACCGACGCCGTGATCCGCAAGATGTCGGAAATCGCCAAGGACATCCCTGGCGTCGACAACTCGATCTCGTTCCCTGGCCTGTCGATCAACGGCTTCACCAACGCGCCGAACGCCGGTATCGTGTTCCTGGGCCTGAAACCGTTCGAGGAACGTACCAAGTCCAACGAGACCGCCGAAGCGATCGCCGCTGAAATGAACAAGCGCATGGGTGCGATCGAAGGCGCCTTCGTGCTGGTGCTGTCGCCACCGCCAGTGAGCGGCCTGGGTACCACCGGCGGCTTCAAGCTGATGGTCGAAGACCGTGGCAACCTGGGTTACGACGAGCTGTATAAAGCGGTGCAGGCGGTGCAGATGAAAGCCTGGCAGAACCCGAAACTGGCCGGCGTGTTCTCCAGCTACCAGATCAACGTGCCGCAGCTGTTCGCCGACATCGACCGCCAGAAAGCCAAGCAACTGGGCGTGCCGCTGCAGACCATCTACCAGACCTTGCAGATCAACCTCGGTTCGCTGTACGTGAACGACTTCAACCAGTTCGGCCGCACCTACCAGGTCCGCGTCCAGGCTGACAAGCAGTTCCGTTCGCACGCTGAAGACATCGCGCAACTGAAGATCCGCAACAACAAGGGCGAAATGATTCCGCTGTCGTCGCTGATGCGCGTCAAGGACAGCTATGGCCCGGACCGCGTACAGCGCTACAACGCTTACGTTGCTGCAGAAATCAACGGCGGCGCCGCACCTGGCGTATCGACCGGCGAAGCGCAGGCTGAAATGACCAAGATCGTCAACGAAGTGCTGCCGAAGGGTATCGGCTACGAATGGACCGAGCTGGTTTACCAGGACATCCTGTCCGGTAACACCATGATTTACGTGTTCCCGCTGTGCGTGCTGCTGGTGTTCCTGGTGCTGGCTGCGCAATACGAAAGCTGGACCCTGCCGCTGGCGGTGATCCTGATCGTGCCGATGTCGATCTTCTGCGCGCTGGTTGGCGTGAAGCTGACCCACGGCGACAACAACGTGTTCACGCAGATTGCGCTGTTCGTTCTGGTGGGCCTGGCGTCGAAGAATGCGATTCTGATCGTGGAGTTTGCACGGGAGCTGGAACACCATGGCCGCAGCATCGTCGATGCCGCGCTGGAAGCCTGCCGCCTGCGTCTGCGTCCGATTCTGATGACGTCGATCGCATTCATAATGGGCGTGCTGCCGCTGGTGTTCTCGCACGGCGCAGGTGCGGAAATGCGTCATGCAATGGGTGTGGCGGTGTTTGCCGGCATGCTGGGCGTGACCTTCTTCGGCCTGTTCCTGACGCCGGTGTTCTATGTCCTGCTGCGCAAGCTGGCCGTCAGCCTGGAGAAGAAAAAACCTGCCGCAGATGGCGACGCCTCCGCGGTAAAACTGGAAGGGACTCACTAATATGAACAAGCTGCATATGATCGCTAAGGGCGTAGCGCCCATCCTGGCGGCCTTGCTGATGACCGCATGCGCAGCGCCGGAGTTCAAGCAACCTGCGATGGACGTGCCGACCGCGTTCAAGGAATCGCAGCTGCCTGTCGCGGCGGACCTGCCGACCAAGACGGCGGCCGACGGCAGCACCTGGAAACAGGCGCAAGCCGCCGAAGCGCAGCCGCGCGGCGAGTGGTGGCTGGCGTTCAACGATCCGGCCCTGAATGAGCTGATCAACGAAGCCACCCGCGCCAACGCCAACCTGGCGGTGGCCGCCGCCCGCGTCAAGCAGGCCCGCGCTATCGCCGGCATCGCCGAAGCGGACCGCATTCCGCAAGTCGGCGTCGGTGTCGGCGCCCAGCGCCTGCGCCAGTCGGACGTGGAACTGGGCCTGCCGGCCGGTACGCCGGTGGCGCCGGCCAAGGTGTTCAGCGCCAACCTGACCGCAAGCTACGAGGTCGACCTGTTCGGCCGCGTATCGTCCAACGTCGCCGCGGCGCGCGGCGATGCGGCATCGGTCGAAGCGACCTACCGTTCGGTGCTGCTGTCGGTGCAGGCCGACGTGGCGCAGACCTACTTCCGTCTGCGTTCCACCGACGCCGAGCTGGAAACGCTGAACCGCACGGTGCAGACCCGCGAAGAAAACGTCAAGGTCAATCAGCGTCGTTTCGACCTGGGCGACATCGGCGAATTCGATCTGTCGCGTGCCAAGACCGAGCTGGCGACGTCGAAGGCGGAAGCCATCGGCCTGCAACGTCAGCGCGTGACCACCGAGCATGCGCTGGCTGTCCTGCTGGGCAAGCCGGCGGCCAGCTACACGGCGGGCAACAGCCCACTGCTGGACACGGCGCTGCTGCCGGTGATTCCAGCCGGCCTGCCATCGTCGCTGCTGGAGCGCCGTCCCGACATCGCCGCCGCACAGCGCGCGATGGAAGCGGCCAACGCCCGCATCGGCGTGGCCCGTTCGGCGATGTTCCCGTCGCTGATGCTGAACGCTAATGCGGGCGGCATCTCGGGTAACACCGTGGCCGACGTGTTCAAGTGGAGCAGCCGTTCGTGGCTGCTGGGCGCGGCGCTGTCGATGCCGCTGATCGATGGTGGCCGCAACAAGTCCAACATCACCCGCAGCGAAGGTGCGCTGGAGGAGTCGGTCGGTACCTATCGCCAAAGCGTGCTGACGGCGTTTGCCGAGGTTGAAGACAACCTGGCGGGCCTGCGCATCCTGGCCGGCCAGACGGCCCAGATCGACGAAGCGGTGGTTTCCGCGCGTCGTTCGGCCGACCTGGCGCAGAAGCTGTACAGCGCCGGCCGTTCGAGCTACCTCGAACTGCTGGATGCACAGCGCAACCAGGCGACGGTGGAACGTACTGCGGTGCAGTTGCGCGGCAATCGCGCGGTCACCACGGTGGCGCTGATCCGCGCGCTGGGCGGCGGCTGGGATGCCGGTGCACCGGCGCAGACGGTGGCGCAGCAATAACGCCATTGAAGCAAAATAAAAGCGGACCGAAAGGTCCGCTTTTTTTACGCCTGAAGCGACGTGATTACTTGGTGGCGACAGGCGCCGGCGTGGCTGCGGCTTCTGCTTTTTCAGCTTTGGCGTGGGCCTTGGCTTTGGTTTTGGTGGCTTTGGCGTGAGCGTCCGCCTTGTCGGATTTTTCCTCGGCCTTGGCGACGGCGACGTCTTTCTTGGCGTCGGCTTCTACCTTGGCGGTCTTGGCTTCTGCCTTGATCTCAGCCTTGGTTTCCTTGGCTTCCGCCTTGGCGGCGGTTTTGGTTTCCTTGGCTTCAGCCTTGGCGGCAGCAGGAGCTGGGGTCTGTGCGAATGCAGCGGTAGCGAACAGGCCGGCGATCAGGGTAGCGATTACTTTGGTCATGATATACATCCTTTAGTAAGGTTTCAGGGCCGGGACAATTCCCGTGTCACTGAGCAGAAAACGCGGCCCGGAAAGCAAGCGTTGACGGCCTTTACAATCGCTTACATGTTCGCCAACGCACGGTTCTGCGACGCGGACGGGCATAGTCTGACGGGATGAAAGACGCCCTCAAAACCTACCAGGCCAAACGCAACTTCGCCATCACCCCCGAACCTGCCGAAGGCGGCGACGAGGGCAGGGAGGCGCTGGCGTTCGTCATCCAGAAGCACTGGGCTTCGCGGCTGCATTACGATTTCCGGCTGGAGCTGGACGGCGTGATGATGAGCTGGGCCGTGCCGAAAGGCCCGAGCTACGACACGCACGACAAGCGCATGGCGGTGCACGTCGAGGACCATCCCATCTCTTATAACGACTTTGAAGGCACGATACCGCCCAGGCAGTATGGTGCGGGCAAGGTCATCATCTGGGACAAGGGCACGTGGCAGCCGCTGGACGATCCGCGCAAGGCGCTGGCGGCCGGCAATCTGAAATTCGAGATCCACGGCCACAAGATGCACGGCCGCTGGGTGCTGGTGCGAATGAAAGGCAAGAGCGAGAAGCAGGAGCCGTGGCTGCTGATCAAGGAGAAGGACGACTATGCGCGGCCGGCCGAAGAGTTCAGCGTGGTCGACGAGATGCCCGACAGCGTCAGGGCGCTGCCGATGCCCGCCGGCGTATCGTCTGCCTCCGAGCCGGTCGTGTCGCCGCGTGCGGCCGCCGCCGACGAACGCGCCGCACCGAAAGCCGCACTGCCCAAAACGCTGTCGCCGCAACTGGCCACGCTGGTCGACGCTCCGCCGGCATCGGCTGAGGAATGGCTATTCGAAGTCAAGTTCGACGGCTACCGGCTGCTGGCGCGCGTGGACGGCAAGGACCTCCGCCTGATCACCCGCAACGGCAACGACTGGACGCACAAGCTGCAACCGCTGCACGCCGCACTGAGCAAGATGAAGCTGCCCTCCGGCTGGTACGACGGCGAAATCGTCGTCCACGACGACAACGGCCGTCCCGACTTCGGCCTGCTGCAAAACGCCTTCGACGAAGAACATCCCGGCGACATCGTCTACTTCCTGTTCGACCTGCCGTTCCACAACGGCCACGACCTGCGCGAACTGCCGCTGGAAGAACGCCGCGCCATCCTGGCGGACGTGTTAAAGAAGCGCGCCAACGACACCATCCGTTTCAGCACCGCCCTCAGCGCGTCGCCGCAGGACATGATCGCCGCCGCCTGCCAGATGGGCCTTGAAGGCATCATTGGCAAGCGCCGCGACTCGCGCTACACCGCGCGCCGCAGCGGCGCCTGGATCAAACTGAAATGCGGCCAGCGCCAGGAATTCGTCATCGGCGGCTATACCGATCCGCAAGGCGCGCGCAGCGGCTTCGGCTCGCTGCTGCTCGGTACCTACGACAAGGACGGCAAGCTGCAATACGCCGGCAACGTCGGCAGCGGCTTCAACGCCACCTCGCTGGCCGAGCTGAAAGCAAAGATGGACAAGCAGGTCGCCGACAAAAGCCCGTTCGCGCCTAGCCGCGACATCGCCAAAAAAGCTCACTGGCTCAAGCCGGTGCTGGTGGCGGAAGTCGCGTTCGGCGAATGGACGCATTCCGGCTCGATCCGGCATGCCGTATTCAAAGGACTTCGCATGGACAAGAAAGCCAGCGCCATCGGGCGCGAACAAGCCGTCGAGGGCAAGCTGCCCGAGTCACTGAAAATCACCAATCCCGACCGCGTCATCGACAAGCAAAGCGGCGCCACCAAAATGACGCTGGTGCGCTACTACGCGCTGGTGGCGTCGCTGATGCTGCCGCACCTGAAAGGCCGCCCGGTATCGCTGGTGCGCGCGCCGGAGGGCGTGGGCGGAGAACTGTTCTTCCAGAAGCACGCCGAGGTCTCGCGCATGCCTGGCGTGAAGCAGTTCAAGCAGTCGCTGGACCCGGATCATCCGCCGATGCTGGAAGTGCCGACGGAGGAGGGTTTGCTGTCGGCAGCGCAAATGAACGTGATCGAACTGCACACGCAAAACGCCAACGGCAGCAGCTACCAAAAACCTAACCGCATGATCTTCGACCTCGATCCCGGCAAGGGTGTCACCTGGGACCAGGTCAAGGAGGCGGCGCAGCTGATGCGCGCCTTCCTGGCGCAGCTGGAATTGCCGGCCTTCCTGAAGACCAGCGGCGGCAAGGGCCTGCACGTGGTGGTGCCGATCAAGCCAGGCTACGGCTGGGATGACGTGAAGGCCTTCTCGCAAGCCATCGTTGCGCATATGGCGGAGACGATACCGGAACGCTTTGTGCTGAAGAGCGGGCCGCGCAACCGCGTCGGCAAGATCTTCATCGACTACCTGCGCAACGGACGTGGCGCCACCACCGTCAGCGCGTGGTCGGCACGCACGCGGCCCGGTCTGGGCATTTCGGTGCCGATCACCTGGGAGGAGCTGGATGGCTTGCAGGGCGCGGATCATTGGAACGTCGCCAACGTCCACACCCGGCTGGATGTCGGCAACGCGCCGTGGGACGATTACGCCAAGTCGGCCAAAGGTCTGGCGCCGGCCATGAAACGCATGCACTTCAAGCCCGGCCAGGGCTGAAGCACCGCGCAGCCGCTTCGCTGCGCTGCGCGGTCAGGCTGCCTTGGCGCGACTGGCGGCCGGCTTGCCGCGTTTGGCCGCTGCCGCGTGCGTGGTGGACTTTGCGCCGGCCTTGGATGCCTGTGCAGCTGCACGGCTGCGCGTCGCCGTGGCTTTGGACGGCGCCGCCTTGCCGCCACGCTTGCCCAGGCTGTCCTGCAACAGCGCCACCAGATCGACCACATTGGAAGCCTTCGGCGCGCTTGGTTCGGACTCCGGCGCGGTAATCGTCTTGGTCTGTCCAGCCTTGATCTTCTTCTTGACCATGGCCAGCACGTCTTCCTTGTAGGTGTCGTGGTACTGCTCTGGTTTCCAGTCTTCGCTCATGCCTTCCACCAGCGACAGCGCCATCTTCAACTCCTTGTCGCTGATGCCGGCCGCCTTCAAGGTCGCTGGCGGCAGCTTGAGTTCCTCGGCGCTGCGGATTTCGGTCGCGTAGCGCAAGGTGTTCAGCACAATCTTGTCCTCCACGCACACCAGCGCGCACAGGTGCTGCTTGGTGCGCATGACCACCGTGGCGATGCCGATCTTGCCGGCCTTGCGCAGCGTCTCGCGCAGCAGCGCATACACCTTCGATCCGCCGCGCGATGGCGCGAGGTAGTAGGGCGTTTCGTAGTAAGTCAGCGGCACGTCGGCCGCCTCCACGAAGGCCACGATGTCGATCGTCTGCGTCGCCTCCACGTTGGCGCGCTTCAGATCCTCGTCCGACAGCACCACGTACTCGTTATCCTCGTACTCATAGCCCTTGACGATATCGTCCCACGTGACTTCCTTGCCGGTCTTTTTGTTATAGCGCTTGTAGCCGACCGGCGAAAAGTCGCGCCGGTCCAGCATGGTCAGATCCAGATCATGCTCCTGCACCGCCGTGTACATCTCCACCGGAATATAGACCAGGCCAAAGCTGATCGCCCCTTTCCACAACGCGCGCGCGGCCATGGCTCAGGCGCCCACGGAACCGGTCACCGGCAACACGATGCCGGTGATGTAACTGGAACAGCACGGCGCCGCCAGGAAGACATACGACGGCGACAGTTCCTGCGGCTGGGCCGGGCGTTTCATGTCGGTGTCCGCGCCGAAGCTGGCGATCTTCTCGGGCGATGCATCGGCGGGATTCAGCGGCGTCCACACCGGCCCCGGCGCCACGGCGTTGACGCGAATGCCTTGCTCCAGCAGGTTGGACGCCAGCGACTTGGTAAATGCATGAATCGCGCCCTTGGTGGTGGAGTAGTCCAGCAGGTCCGCGGTCCCGGACAGCCCGGTCACCGAGCCGGTGTTGATGATGGCCGCGCCGCGCTTCAGGTAAGGCACCACCGCCTTCGCCATGTGGAAGTAGCCGTAGACATTGGTCTTCATGGTGAGGTCGAAGCGGTCTTCGGTGAGGTCGGTCAGCTTTTCCGCGTGCTCCTGGAAGGCGGCGTTGTTGACCAGGATATCCAGTCGGCCGAAACGCTCATGCGCCTGACGCGCGGCGTCGCGGCAGAACGCCGCATCGCGCACGTCGCCGCGCAGCAGCAAGCAGGTCTGGCCTTCCGCCTCCACGTAGCGCTTGGTGTCCTGCGCATCCTGGTCCTCGTCCAGGTAGATGATGGCCACGTCCGCGCCTTCGCGCGCATACAGCACGGCGACCGCGCGTCCGATGCCCGAGTCGCCGCCGGTGATCAGCGCCGCCATGCCGGCCAGCTTGCCGCTGCCGCAGTAGTCGGGGGCGAGAAATTCAGGCTTGCGCTGCATGTCCGCTTCCAGCCCCGGCTTCTGCAGATGCTGGGTTGGCAGCGGCGTGCCGGGATAGTCGTGGCCGGTGGTTTGCACCGGCGCCTGACTCTTGCCGGTGACGCTGGCGCGCGGATCTTGCTGGTCGATCTGGTCCTGACGCTGCTGGACTTCGCGCTGCAAGCTGGCCGCACCCGCGTCGGCCTTGTTTTCCGATTGTGCCATGGTGTCCTCCTTGATTCTGGAAGAAACAGTATTGGCGCGGCCCGCCTGCATGACGGTGCGCTTGTTCACATATGCTGCAAGCATAAAAATATTGCAAAAAGATTGCTAGTTTTGAACTTTATGGCACACTATCGTTCGAGAGAGAAACAAATTATAAATACTAGGGGGCAACATCATGTCGCACGTCTACAGTCGGTCGAACAGCACTGGCGTGTTTTTCCATCCCGCCCCGGAACGCAGGGCGGAATTCCAGTCCTGTTGCGGCGAAATGTTCTCGCAGCTGGTGATGTGCGACCACGTGGATACGGTCGGCGCCGAGCTGGTGCGGCGCGAGGCCGATCTGCTGATCCTCGACCTGAGCGGCTTTCAGCAACTGAGCCAGCTGGCCGGCGTCGGCGCATTGATACGCGGCCGCGCGGGCGCACCGGTCCTACTGCTGTGCGCCTATGAACACACCGCCTGGCTGCCGGAACTGATGGCGTATGGCGCCTTCGACTACCGTATCTGCCCGGTGCTCAACGACGAGTTGCAGCAGGCCGTGAGACAGGCGCTGGCCGTGCCGGCCGATCCGGCCGCCGCCATGCAGCAGGAGTTGCTGGACAAGGAAAAGGAGCTGCGCGACCTGCTCGGCGTGCAGCGCAGCCTGCAGCGCGCGCTGGGCGGCATCGACAGCATCGCCAGCATGTCCTCGCAGATTTGCCTGGCCCTGTGTAATTTCCCCGGCGTGCGCCACACCGCGGTGCTGCACATGAAGGCGCGCGGCGACCTGCAACTGGTGGCGCAGGAAGCGCGCAACCACCTCGATCTGAGCCGGCTGCTGCAACGGCGCGACCGCCTGCTGCAATCGCCGCTGCGCGACGTGTTCCCGCCGCTGATGGCGGTGGCGCGCGGCGAGCTGGTGCTGATGGACGCGCCGGAGAAAGCCGGCGATCCCGAACTGGCGATGGCGCTGCATGACCGCAATGTGCGCATGGTGCTGGCGCTGCCGCTGCGCGCCGATCCGGGCGGTCCGGAAATGGGCGCCATCTGCCTGATGTTCGACCGTCATATCAGCTTCTCGCGCGAGCAGTTTGCCTGCTTCGCCAGCCTGGCGCAGTTTGTCAGCTTCGGCCTGGGCATGAGCGAGTTGAAGCATCAGAACGATGCGCTGTCCGGCCAGCTGTCGCTGATGAGCACCGTGGACGGCGTCACCGGCGCCGCCAACCGCCGCGCCGGCGAGGATGCGCTGGACAACGAAATCCGCCGCGCGCGCCGCTATGGCCTGCCGCTGGCGCTGCTGTCGTTTGATGTGAGCAGCTTCCGCTCCTCCAACGATTTATACGGTACGCAGGTAGGCGACATCACCTTGCGCAAAGTGGCCGAAACGGTGATGGGCCGCCTGCGCACGTCGGACACGCTGGCGCGCATGCGCGGCGAGGAATTCCTGATCGTCGCCACCCACACCACCTCGGAGGACGCGGTGCGGCTGGCGGAAAAGCTGCGCGGCGCGATTGCCGAAGCCGACCTGCCGGGCGCCGACTTCGGCGCCACCATCAGCATCGCGCTGGGCGTGGTGCAGGTGGGGCAGGAAGAGGGCAGCGGCGCCGTGCTCGATCGCCTCGATACAGCGCTGCACCGCGCCAAGCGCGCGGGCCGCAACTGCATCAAGGTGGCCGCTTAGAGCTTTTCCAGGATGGTGGCGATCCCCTGGCCGCCGCCGATGCACTGCGCGGCCAGCGCGTAACGGCCGCCGGTGCGTTCCAGCAGCGCCGCCGCCTTGCCGGTGATGCGCGCGCCGGTGGCGCCCAGCGGATGGCCGATGGCCATGCCGCCGCCATCGATATTCAACGCTTCCGGCTTGATGCCCAGCTCGCGCACGCAGGCCAGCGCCTGCGAGGCGAAGGCTTCGTTAATCTCCGCCACATCGATGTCCTCCGCTTTCAGGCCGGCGATGCTGAGGGCTTTTTGCGTGGCCGGAATCGGACCGATGCCCATCAACGCCGGATCGACGCCCACAGCCGCCATCGAGACGATGCGCGCGCTCGGCTTCAGGCCATGCTTGCGGGCGAATTCCTCGCTGGTGACCAGCACCGCCGAGGCGCCGTCGGTCAGCGGCGACGAGGTGCCGGCGGTGACCACGCCGTGCTCGGGATCGAACACCGGTTTCAGCGACGCCAGCGCTTCCAGCGTGGTGCCGGGACGGATGCAGCCGTCTTCGGCGATCACTTCGCCGCTGGCGGTGGTGATCGGAATGATTTCATCCTTCAGCAAACCGGCTGCACGCGCGGCGGCGGCTTTCTGGTGCGATTGCAGCGCCAGCACTTCCTGGTCGGCGCGCGCGATCTCGTATTTGCGGGCGACGTTTTCGGCGGTGTCGCCCATGCTGATGTAGGCGTCGGTTTCAGCCAGCAGATGCGGATTCGGCGAGAAGTTGAAGCCGCCCTGCGGCACCATGGTCATCGACTCGACGCCGACGCACAGATAAGCTTCGCCCAGGCCGGCCTCGATATTGGCGGCGGCGATATGGATGGCCGACATCGAGGAGCCGCAGAAGCGGTTGATGGTCATGGCGCTGACTTCATGCGGGAAGCCGGCCAGCAGCGAGACGATGCGCGCCAGGTTGTTGCCCTGCGAGGATTCCGGATAAGCGCAGCCGAGGATCACGTCATCCAGCAACTTCGGATCGACGCCGGTGCGCTGGATCAGGCCCTTGACCACCTGCGCACCCAGATCGTCCGGGCGGACCTCGGCCAGCTTGCCCTTGCGGGCGAAATGAAAGGGCGAACGGGCATAGGCACTGATGACTGCTTTCATGATGGCTTCCTTTAATGATGATCGTAATGATTGATATATTATGCCCGTAATATATAATGTCAATAGATTAGAGGTGGGAGTCGAAAATGAAAGTCAGCAGGGAACAAGTGGCGCTCAACCGCGAGCGCATCGTCGAAACGGCCGCGCGGCTGTTCCGCGAAAAGGGATATGACGGTATCGGCGTGTCCGATCTGATGAAGAGCGCAGGGCTGACGCACGGCGGCTTTTACGGCCACTTTGAGTCCAAGGAAGACCTGCTGGCCGAAGCCGCCGCGCATGCGCTGAAGAAGTCGGTGGAGCGCTGGGAAGGCTTCATGGCCGATGGTCGCGATGCGGCACTGGACAAGATCCGCGCCAGCTACCTGAGCGAGACGCATCGCGATCATCCGGAGAGTGGCTGCGCCGTTACGTCGTTGGGATCGGACATCGGCCGGCTGGGCGACAAGGCTCGCCACGCGCTGACCGAAGGCGCGCGCGGCCAGATCGCCGTGTTGCAGCAGCTGATGCCCGGCGTGGATGCGGCCGAGCAGCGCAAGCAGGCGCTGGCGCAATATGCCGCCATGGTCGGCGCCATTGTGCTGTCGCGCGCGGTCGACGACGAGGCGCTGTCGGCCGAAGTGCTGGCGGCGGCGCGCGACGCGCTGCCGCGCTAGGCGCTTACTGGCCGGCCGGCGGCTGCCACAGCTCGACCTTGTTGCCTTCCGGGTCGATGACCCAGCCGAACTTGCCGTATTCCGAGTCGTCGGTCTTGTCGAGCACCTGGCAGCCTTCGTCGCGCAGGGCCTGGAGCAGGGCGGTCAGGTCGTCGACGCGGTAGTTGATCATGAACGGCGCGGTGCTCGGTTCGAAGTGACCGTTGTCCGCCGGACCGATCGACCAGACAGTCGTTTCCTTGCCTTCCCACGTGAAGGCCGCGCCGCCCCACACCTGCACGTCGATGCCGAGATGATCCTTGTACCAGGCGCGCAGCGCCACAGGATCTTTCGCGTGGAAGAAAATACCGCCGATGCCGGTTACGCGTTTCATGTAGGTCTCCGATTGGGATACAGGTTGTGTCGTCGCTAAGAATGATACTGCAGGATGCCGGACTAGTCAGGATGGAATATGGGGATTGTGGGCAGGCGATCGGCGGCTTGCGCCCCAGGCTGTGTGAAAACCCGAGTTTCTATGGCGCGAACACCGCGTAGTGCAAGTGCCGACTTTATCGGACGCGCAAGTCGACGTTAAAAAGGGGCTCACGCCAGCCCCAACAACGCCGCTTTCAGCCCCTGGTGACCCATGATGTTCACCACGCGTTTCAAATTGTAGGCTAGAACATGTAAGCTCATCTCTGTTTTCACGCGCGGCAAAGTTCGAGTTAGGAAATGCGTAGCTCCCATCCAGGCTTTTAACGTGCCGAATGGATGTTCGACAGTTTGCCGCCTGACTCTCGCGACGTCTCCGCGCTCAGCTAACCGCTTGCTCATCCGATCGAGGGCATCTTCATGTTCCCAGCGGGCGATGCGGCGATTTGTCCCCGTGGTGCACTGAGATTTTATCGGGCACTTGGGACAAGATGACGACCAGTATTTGTAAAACAGCAGCCCTTTTTCCAGCGTGCTGAATCGTCGTATCGCGCGTTCTCCGGCAGGACATTGGAACTCATCGCTCTCGGGCAGATATCGGAAGTCGCGTTTATCGAAGAGCCCCTTTGCACGATTGCCCGAAGTGAGTGGCTTAGGAACTAAAGGCACCATCCCCGACTCCTCGCACGCCAAAATTTCGGGGCCGCTGTAGTAGCCGCGATCGGCATACACTTCCAGATGTTCTTTTTCAAGTACCTCGTTGGCTTGCTTGGCCATTGACGCAAGTTGCGCGCGATCATTTCCTACGTTGGTGACTTCATGCGCCACGATTAAGTGGTGCTTGGTGTCGACGGCAGATTGGACGTTGTACCCGACAGTGGCGGTGCCTCGACCACTCGTCGACATCGAGCGTGCATCAGGATCGGTCAACGAGATCTGCTGATCTGGCGCCTGCTTTAATTGCTTGTTGAGTTCAGCCAGGTTTTCAATCTGTTCTTTCAGACCTGCGATTTTTTCTTTGATACGGGTCAAGCGAGTTTCGGCGACAAACATAGGATCGCGGTCGGCGCGGTCAAGCTCGTCCATGTAGCGCTTGATGCTTTCCTCCAGCTGCTCGACGCGGGCTTCAAGCTTGTTATTGGTGAAGTTGCGGTCGCGATTATTCACCGCTTTGAACTTGCTGCCATCGATGGCCACGCTGCTGTCGGAGAAAACATCAAGCCGGCGGCATACCTGAACAAATTGACGGCATACCTGGCAGATAGCAGGGCCATTATCCTTGCGAAAATCAGCGATGGTTTTAAAGTCCGGTGATAGCCTGCCGGTGAGCCACATCAGTTCGACATTGCGCTGGGCCTCGCGCTCCAGGCGCCGGCTGGACTGGATACGATTCAGGTAGCCGTAGATGTAGATCCCAAGGAGAACTGCAGGATGATAGGATGGGCGACCGGTGCGTGCTGGCTCGGCGCCGGCAAAGCCAAGCGCCTTGAGGTCAAGCGCTTCGATGAATGCCTCCACGATCCGAACGATGTTGTCTTCTGCAACATAGTCGTCCAGATGCTCGGGAAAGAGAACACTCTGGCTGCGGTCGGTTCCTTCGACAAAACGCTTCATCCTACTCTCCTGATGGCGTCAGATGAGCTATCAACGCTTTAGAAAGAATCTCGTTTACATTTAGGACGCGTTTTCACACAGTCTGGCCCCTTATCGGACAGTCGCAACTATTATCAAACCCAGTTAGTTGACGATCAGGTGCCGTTAGTGTGTATAAGAACGGCGAATACTATCCTTTAGATTTAAGACACATTGCTATAGATATCCAAAATTGCCCTAGCGCTCAATGCCATTAATCCTGACGGACACCGTGCTAAATTGTGCAATACCTTTGCAGCATCATCCCTGACTTCGGTCTTCATTAAATGCGCGGCTGCTACAAAACGGACGGAGTTCGAAGGGTAACTCAAAAGCGGCTTGAGAAAATCAGTAGAAAAATCACCCAATTGCGCGACAATTTTATTATTTCGTTTTTCCGCTAAATTGGCTGCTTTTGAATTTCCACTTTCGATATTTTCGCAATAATCCACCGCGTTCTTGACGAAGCCTATCAGCGTCTCGCGCTCACTTTGCAAAAACTTCATGTAGGGTATCCCGAAGTTGCAGGTTGATTTATCGTAAGGCCGCTATTGACCGATTGTTGCCTAATCTAGTTAGAAACTCGCATCAAAACGTCAGCGTGATGGTGACCGGTATGCGCTGAAAATAATTGCCCTTGCAGTATAACTTTCGTCCCCAGTTTTGGCCTAAGAAAGGCGTACTGCTTTTCGTTAAGTACAAGCTGAATTTTACGAACCGATTCAAAGGAGACTTGATCGGCACCGCTACCGCCCACCGTGCAAATAGGAGACTCCAATGATAAGTAGAAACCGGTTTCCGCCTCATCCCCATTTGCCACACTCTCAAAATTGGGGCGGCCAGGGAACGTCTCTCTGTGTAACTTCCCAATGACCGCTACCGTTTTAGGCTCATATTTCATGCAGCTGTCAGGTCCGGCGAAAGCTGTAGGGACCTGTGCGAGCAACAGTGCGGCAATGTAAGGTAGACGTGATTTCATAAAATATCTGTGCCGCTTCTTCGAGGTCTGCTTTTGGCCGAGCGCAGCCTTTTTCAATCTCAGTGGCTAAGTACACTGGGCGTTTCCTCACAATTCTCCAGCATCGCGAATCGCCCTTTGACCTTACCGACCAACAAGATAGGAACAGAGGTCTCACCATCATCAGATATGCGAACTTCCATTTCTTGATTTTCGAAGGTTTGCAATTCCTTTATGAATTGCGACACAGTCTTTCCTCGACTTTGCCAGTTCGAATTCGACATCGGTCATCCTATTCTGTCTCTAGTATGTTGTGTTTGGCCGCTTTTGGCCGGTACCGGGCAGCCATGTCAGCTAGTTGCTTTGAGTGCCATGACGATAGCAGCGGCAAGAATGATTGCCTCTAGGCCTGCATACCAATATTTTTTTCTGATGTGGTAAATCGTTTCGTTTCCGTCACCAGCGCGATACCATCGCAGGCCGATAACGGTTGCGCAAGCAATTAAAGGAATTAGCCAATGATAGTTATTCATACGCTCTTGGTTTAATGTGTTGGGCGGCAGCTCTTGGCCGGTAACAGAAGTCAGTTTTCATGCAAAGCAAAAGATGCACAGCCACTGGCCATATTTACGACTCGACCATCAAAAGGACTTTCTACCGACGTGCATACTCCGTAGTCAAGAAAATCGGCATTGCCGTCAAGGCGTATCATGTAGGTGCAACTATCACACCGTCCTTTTTGCCCGCTTCCAACGGCTACGCCCCAACGCTTCGCAGTAATGCGGGCATGCTCAAAGACTGCTTGATCCTCAGGTGCCAGGCCCGTCGCAACGCCGTCGCCCACGTACACTATCCCATCAACGCAAGAAATCCATACCGCGCCTGGCAATCGAATACTCCATTCAGAAGTGTCTGTACACATCGCGGCTGACATCAAACGTGCGCCGTTCGAGAACTCTATTGAAAGTTCGGGGACGGAACCTTGGATTGTAATATTTTGAATTGTGATGCCAACAAGCGCATCGATCCCGTCATTAATTTCGGGCTGACTATTTGAGCTTCCATAAAGTACTCGTGAACCCGCTTCGACCCGCCAATCCCATCCAATATAAATCGTAGCTTCGCCATTCTGATGCCGCTGTCGGGGGCGCTCAAGCGAAGCTAGGTTGCCAAGCTCCAAAAAAATGGCCGAACCACGTCCTTTCCAAGGCAACGAAATAGCCATATGAACGAGCGGCCGAATTAGCAAATTAGCCTCATCAAGAGTAAGCGATGTATCGGGCATTAGACTTTCTGATTTCGTAAAGTTTTAGTGCAATCGAAAGGCTGCGCTTGGCCGACTGTCGTCGACTGCGGCAAGAATAGCACCTTGCTCACGCACAAGACTCACGCATTGTCACCTGGAATCGCTGTTGTTTTGCAGTCACTTACCATATCGAGGCATGTGCGATTGTTGTGGACAATCTAAACTCGTGGGTTTGCGATTAGGAATGTTCATGCGTCTATCCCACTGGCCATTGGCGGTCGGCTTGCTTTCACTGCTGTGGTGGCCATGTGCGCATGCGCTCAATCCAGATCTCCGGCTCGAACAGCTCAATCACGCCAGCTGGACGCAGAAGGAAGGCGTACCGTCCGATATCACGAGCATGGCGCAAACCCCGGACGGTTGGCTGTGGCTGGGCACGCGCGGCGGGCTATATCGGTTTGACGGCATGACGTTTGAACGCTATCCGCTCAAGGGCAGCCGCGTTTATAAACTGCACGCGGCCGATAATGGCGATCTGCTGATCAGCTTTGTGCCGGACGGCCTGATGGTTCTGCATGCGGACGGCAGCAGCACCCAATTGCCGCCTCTCCCCAATCAGCTGGGAACATTCCGCGCCATGACGCTGGACCGCGATGGGGCGATCTGGGCCATTAACCTGAACGGGCTGTACCGGTATGCCCAAGGCCGATGGCAGGTGATGGCCAGCGGTGCCGAATGGGCGGAATCCACCCAGAGCCTGGTGGTGGATCAATACGGTCGCTTGTGGATTTCCAACAGGCAGGCGCTGTACCGCCATGACCGTGCCACGGACAAACTGGTGCGGGTGGAGGGCGAGGGTATGCAAGGCGGCTTGCTGCAATCGCCCGATGGACGTTTGTGGATCAATGGTAATGACGACCGCGTGCGACTGGTGCCGATGCCGCCGCTCGGACAGCATGCGCAGCGGCTGCCCTCATTTAACCAGGGCTCGGCGCGCAGCGCCGGGCAATTCGACCGCGATGGCAATCTCTGGGTGCCACTTTGCCCGCGCGGCATTTGCCGAATGGCCCGCGCCGGCGACCAGCGCAGCGGGGCGCTCGATCCAGAGCACGAGGCCACGGATCGTCTCGACCAGTCCTGGCAACTGAGTGACCTGGGCACGCGTGGCGTGCTGGAAGACCGGGAAGGGAATGTCTGGATTTTCACCAAGTCAGGCATCGATCGTTTTCGCGAAAACAAGCTGATCCCAGCGCATATGGTTGGCGTCGCCGGCGAGCTCAATGCCGCCAGCGATAATGCGGGCAAGCTATGGGTGGCCGACGGGCAGATGCACAGTATCTGGACCATCGGCGCCGACGGCATCGCCGTCCGCGACCCGCAACGCTCGGGCACCTCGGTCGCGACGGATCGCGACGGTGCGATCCTGATCGCAGGCAACCGCTATATCGAGCGCATCTACCAGGGCCAGTCCAGCCGCATTGCATTCCCCGAACGGGACGGCAAACCGGCCGATATCAGCGTGGTAGGCATGTTCGACGACGGCAAGGTATTATGGGTGATCTCCATGCAGGCCGGCCTGATGGCATGGATGGATGGCCGATGGCGCGATCGCAAGGAGTTCAACATCCCCCCGCGCATTTATATGCTGGCGCCGGGCGGTCCCGGCCAGATGTGGCTCAGCAATAACGACGGCAGCCTGAAGTTGTTCGACAACGGCAAGCTCACCCCTTACGATATTGCGCTGGTGGGACAGGAGTCGGGCATCTTTCCCGGTCCGCAACTGGTGGCGGCGGGCGAGCGCGGTATTGCGGTCCTGCGCGACAACAAGTTCGTCGCCCTTGGATCGGCCGGCGTGGAGGCCCTGCGCAACGTCAGCGGCATGGCGGTGACGGCCGATGGCGACCGCTGGTTGAATGGCGCGCGCGGCCTGGTCCACATCCGCCGCGAAGACTGGGACGCGTCGGTGCGCCAGCCCGCGATTCCGCTGATATACGAACTGTTCGACTCGCAGGAAGGCTATCCGGGCCAGGCCACCCTGGACAATCGTCAGCCGTCCGTGTACGACATGGGCGGCGGCGTGCTGTGGCTGCGCGGCAGTGGCGGCCTGGTGCGGCTTGATACGGCCAAGCTGCGGCCCAATCCCGTCAAACCGGTGGCGCAACTGCTGCGCGTGAATGTCGACAACCGCTCTTATCCGGCAACATCGCCCTTGCGCCTGCCGCCGGACACGCGCAGCTTCAACATCCAATATACGGCGCCGGGCCTGCGCAAGCCGGAAGGCATGCGCTTCCAGTACAAGCTCGACGGTGTCGATCCGCAATGGCAGGACGCCGGCAGCCGTCGCGCCGCCTATTACACCAATGTGGGACCGGGCCGTTACACGTTTAGCCTGCGCGCCGTCAACGAGGATGGCTTGGCCGGCACGGCAGTGGCTCCACTGCAGCTGGAGATCGCGCCCACCATCGTGCAAACCTGGTGGTTCCAACTGGCGTGCGTGCTTGCCGCGATGCTGGCGGTATATGGCGTGTACCGGTATCGCCTGAGCAAGGCGACAGCGGCTATCGCGCGGCAGCTGGAAGTACGCATGGACGAGCGCGTACGCATCGCCCGCACCTTGCACGATACCTTCCTGCAAAGTGTACAGGCGCTGATCCTGCGCGTATACACGGTGCTGACCAAGCTGCCCGAGGACAGCGAGCCTCGCATCAAGCTTGAATCGATTCTTACACAGGCGGAGCAGGCGATTAACGAAGGCCGCGATCAAGTGGAGCAACTTCGTAGCGGTCGCGATCTCCGCGAACAAATCGAAGGATGCGGCAACGCGATGGCCGCATTGCACGAAGGCGTTACGTTCAACCTGGTATCCGTCGGCCTGCCGCGTCGGCTGGCGCCGCCGGTGCAGGAGGAGCTGTGTGCCATTGCGCAGGAAGCGCTGGGCAACGCGTTCCGGCATGCGGCCGCCAGCCAGATCACGGCGAAGCTCGAATACCTGCGCGACGGATTGGCGCTGAGTATTGCCGATGACGGTTGCGGAATCGACGACGCCCAATTGCGTCGCCGTATGGATGAGCGCCATTTTGGCATGGTCGGCATGCATGAACGCGCCAAGCGGGTGGGAACGGTGCTGGAGGTTGGCAGCGCTCCTGGCAAAGGCACCGTGGTCGCCATCAAGGTGCCGGGCGAGCTGTGCTATGTCGCCGATATGTAAGGATGAGTTAAACCACGGCAGCGCTGAACGCCTCGGGCCGCCGCGCAAGCAGATGAGACAGCCGTTGAAGACCTGCCTGCAAGCGTCCACGGTCCTTGATGCTTCCCAAGGAGATCCGGATGGCATTCACGGATACGTTGCCGGTTGCGAAGGCCTCCGCCGGCGTGACAGCGATCCCCTCGCTGTCGGCGGCACGCGCAAGCTGCGCGGAGTTCCAATACGCCGGCAATTCCAGCCATACATGCAGGCCGTCGCCGGCGCCGCTGTAGCGTCCCGCCAGAATGTCCCGCGCCATGCGGTGGCGCAGGCGCGCCTCCTTGCGTACGCCTTCCATCAATCCGTCGGCCGAACCGTCGAGTATCCACTGCGTAGCCAGTGCGGCCGTTAGCGGAGCGACCATCAGCGCAAAGGATCTGAGCGCGACCAGGAAGCGTTCGCGCTCGTGCGGGTCGCGTATCAGCACGAAGGCGACACGCAGGCCGGGCGTCAGGCATTTCGACAGGGTGGAGATGTAGTACACCTGTTCCGGGGCCAACGTGGCAATCGGTGGCGGCGGCGCTTCGGCGAGCAGCCAGTAGGGATCGTCCTCGACGATGCGTACATTGCAGCGCTGCGCGATGCCGGCAAGCTCCTTGCGCCGGCGTTCCGGCATGGTGATGGCGGTCGGGTTCTGCAAGGTCGGGTTGAGGAAGACCAGTCCGGGCTGGTGTTGGCGGCATGCCTTCTCAAGCATCTCCGGCAGCATCCCGTGCTGGTCCGCTTCCACCGGAATGATGTGGCGGCCGAATTGGGTGGCCGCGGAACGCAAGCCGGGATAAGTCGTTGGCTCCGCCAGGATCACGTCGCCAGGCGCCGTCAGCGCCAGGATCAGGGCGGCGATCGCCGCTTGCGCACCCGGACAGACAAGCACTTGTCGCGCATCCAGACGTCCGAACATCGGTTCGAGCCACTTGGCGCCCGCCTTGCGGTCGGAGTCGCTGCCGCCGGCCAGGTGGTAAGTCATCAGCAATTCACTGTCTGCCCGCATCAGGACTTGGGACAAACCTTGCTTCAACATATCGTCGAAGTCGACGCCATCCGGCGGCGGCGGGGTATTCATGCTCAGGTCGAGGATTGAGGTCAATTCGACTTTCGGCGCCGCCACGTACGTGCCGCGCGCACCGCGGCCCTCCAGCAAGTTGCGGCGCCTGGCTTCGTCGTATGCGCGCGTGATCGTCGTCAGGTCGACGTCCAGCTGTGCCGCCAGCTGGCGCTGCGGAGGCAGACGGTCGCCTGGTTGCAGCGATCCGGCTGCCATCGCCGCCTGCAGCGCGTCCGCAATCTGCAAAAAACGTGGCCCGCCGTGTAGGGCCAAGCGTGGCAGCCAGGTTGGCAAATTTTCGTCTTGTATGGTTTTTAACTGGGACATTTTGTCTCAATGTATGGAAATTGCTTTTAAGTAGTATGCCATACAACGTGCAGCAACTCCTTAAATAGACTGGAAAACACAAAATCATGGATTGGATCCCTATAGTCTTCGTTGCATTCAAGGCTCTCGTGCTTGGCACGGGCATGTTCTACGCCATCAAGTGGCATTACGATCAAGGGCGGAAGGGGAGGGTGGCGGAGCGGCGCGCAGTGCTGCGCGCGAGCGGCAAGATCGCCGCAATCTTCGTGCTGTCGCTGCTGGGCCTGGGAATCGTCACCTACGTCCTGATCAGGACGCTCGGTATGGACTTGACCTTCCCGTGACGGCAAAGAATAGGCGGCCGATGCCGCCTACGCCTGGGCAAAGGTCTGACGCATAATTTCTATGTCGTAGGCGAGCAACAGGTCTTCATGCCGCTGGTATAACCAATTGAACATTGTGTGATGAATGTGTTTGGATGCTAAGGGTGACTTTGGTCTGCAGATTCAACAGAGTGAAAATTCAGGTTGAACCCGGCGAAAGAAATTGCTCTTCGTGGGATTGAAGGAATGTGGCTCGCAATGTTCTGAATTTCTCCGCACAAGAACAAAATTCATCATTGAATTTTGAAAGTTCACTCTTGGCATTTGATTCAGCGTACGCGGCAAACCCGTCCCCCTTCTTGCGTTCCCGGTATGTGGGACTCTCCTCAACAGCGACGATAACTGCTTGTTCAAATATGTCAGCAGCTTCTCTGGCTTGAAGTTCGCGAAGTGCTGGGACAATTAACTCTGCCATGTCGAAAGACAGGTTCCAAAAGAATTGATGAAGTCCACCGTTCATGACTTCTACTTCAACAATAAACGACAGGTAAAAAAGCTGTAGTCCACGAGGCAGTAAGCGCAGCGCAGCTAGCCGGTCTGTGGAATTTGAAAGCTGGCGTTCTACATACTCGTAAACAGCTAAGTCCAGGTCTTCACCGCTCAGCACGCTTAACGCTTCGGCGGAAATCTCTGTCAGGGTGGGCCTCGGTGGGCGAGCGTCGGCCTCAGTTTTCATTTTGGCGAATGCTTCCCGTACTTCAGGGGGAAGTGAGGCAAAAAGTTCCTCTTGAATGGCTAGCAATTCCGCTGGTGATTTCGTGTGGAGGTTATTGCTTACCTCCATCAATTCATCGAGAGACATTTTTTTGTTAGCCATGATAATCAATATCTCCGCAAGTGCCGTCTATTTCCTGAAGGTGGTCGGCAGGCTGGGACTGAAATTGCGTGCCGTGCTCGCGGGCCAGGTACAAAGTCAGGTAGGCGCCGAATAATGGCACCAGCAATATGAGCGCGGTTTGCCCCCATCGCTGCGCAGGCTCGTAGAACGACGAGGTGAATACTTTTCGTATGGCGTATGCATCGAGGGCAAGCGCTACCGTAGCCAACGCTATGAAGAACCATGCGGTCAAAGAAAGTGTGCCCATATGCGTTTGTTACAGTTCCTGGCCGAACATGATGCGGTGGCCGTCGATGGTGCGGATGCCGAACTCGCGCATGCCCCACGGTTTGTCGGCAAGTTGCTGGGTGAACTCTACGCCCGCTGCCTGGTATTCGGCAAACAGGGCGGCGGCGTCCGAGACCGTCACATAGCCATACCAGGAATGGTCGCCCAACTGCGCTGGGGGAAGGGCGTCCGTGCACTCGCCCAGCATGAGGCGGAAGCTGCCTCGGGACAGAAACGTCCAGCCCGGTGCGGTGAAGTCGATGGTCAGGCCAAGAACGGCGGTGTAGTAGTGCGTGGAGCTGGCCAAGTCGAGAACCGCCAGCGTGAAACGGACATCGGTGAAGTCGGACATGGTTTTCTCCGCTGGCGCATAAGGGCTTTCACGACAATACAGTAAATGAATGTTTTAAAATTTGCAACTCGCGTTATACGTTTATCGAATGAGCTAATTTGGTAAACGCATTTAAGGTAAACTGGCGTCTTTCTGTACAGTGGAACAACGATGCTGCAATGGCTGAAGCACTACCGGCGTGACCAACTTCCCGGCGACCTCAGCGCCGGGCTGGTGGTGGCGATGATGATGATCCCGCAGGGCATGGCTTATGCTCTGGTGGCGGGGCTGTCGCCGGTGGTCGGGATTTACGCCAGCATCCTGCCGCCCATCGTCTACGCCCTGTTCGGCAGCAGCATGACGCAGTCGGTCGGCCCGATGGCGATCATTTCGCTGATGACGGCCGCCGTGATCGGCCCGCTGGCGGCGCCGGGTTCCGCACTGGCCGGCGTGCTGGCGGCGCAGCTGGCGCTGGTGTCGGGCGCGGTGCTGCTGCTGTGCGGCCTGCTGCGCATGGGCTTCCTGGCCAACTTCTTTTCCCGTCCGGTGATGAGCGGCTTTACCGTCGGTTCGGCGCTCGTCATCGCTTACGATCAGATTCACACCTTGCTGGGCGCGGAACTGCCGCACGTGCACGTGCCCAGCGCCGCGCTGGGCCTCGGTTCGCTGCTGTTGCTGGTGCTGGCGCGCCAGTACTTGGCCGGGCTGCTGAAGCGCTGCGGCCTGTCGCCGGCGGCGTCCGATGTCTGCGCCAAGCTGGCGCCGATGCTGGTGGTGCTGGGCGGTATCGCGCTGATGGCTTGCACCGGCCTGGCCGGGATGGGCGTGCGCACCACCGGCGCCGTGCCTGCCGGCCTGCCGCATCTGAACCTGGCGTCGTCGAGCGCGCACTGGCGCGTCTTGCTACAACCGGGGCTGCTGATCGGTTTCATCGTGTTCCTGATGTCGATGTCGGCGGCGCAGTCGCTGGCGCTGAAGCGCAATGAGAAGCTGGTCAGCAACCACGAGCTGATCGGCCTCGGCGCGGCCAACGTGGCCAGTGCGCTGTCCGGCGGCTTTCCGGTGACGGGCAGCCTGTCGCGTTCCGCCGTCAACTTCGCGGCCGGCGCCAACACGCCGCTGGCCAGCTTGATCACCGCGGCGCTGCTGGCCTGCGCGCTGATCGCGCCCACCGGCTGGCTGGCGCTGCTGCCGCTGCCGACGCTGGCCGCCACCATCATCGTCGCCGTGCTGGGCATGCTGGAACTGGGCATCCTGCGCACCGCCTGGCAGTACGACCGCGGCGACGCGCTGGCCTGGGGTGCGACCTGTCTCGGCGTGCTGGTGATGGGCGTCGAGGCCGGCGTGGTCATCGGTGTCGCGCTGTCGATGGGGACGCTGATCTGGCGCGCCAGCCGGCCGCACATCGCGGTGCTGGGACGGATTGCCGGCAGCGAGCATTTCCGCAATATCGAACGCTATCCGGCCGAGACGCAGCGGGAACTGCTGGCGCTGCGCATCGACGCCAATCTGTTCTTCGGCAATATGGAGTCGGTGACCCAGCGCATCGAATGCGAACTGGCCACGCACCAGAGCGCGCGCCAGCTGCTGCTGGTGATGTCGGCGGTCAGCTCGATCGACACCACCGCGCTGATGGCGCTGGCGGAACTGAACCAGAGCCTGAAAAGGCGCGGCATCGGCCTGCACCTGGCCGAGGTGAAAGGCCCGGTGATGGATCGTCTACGTAATAGTACGCTGCTGCAGCAATTGAACGGCAAGCTGTTCCTGAGCACCGCCAATGCATGGGATCAATTACATAACATCAAGGATGTTGCTTAGGCGCAAATATGAATAGACTTCACGCTGGATTGAACCTATGATCTAAGTCGTTACAACGCAGATTAACCCCAAAGAATGGTTTGCCGATGTTGGTTCGACTTGCACGCCGTATTGGAAAAGTATCGATCGCCGTTTTCGTCAGCGTGACGCTGACCGCCGTGGTCACACTGGTGCTGACCACGTTTGCGCTGTACTTTTATCAGGTGGAACGCGCACAGCGCTGGGAGCAGCTGCGCAAGACCCTGGCCAACAGCGCCGACGAGCTGGCCGCCGCCGTGGCGCTGCCGGCGTGGAATTTCGACGAGACGCAAATCGTCACCATCATGAAGAGCGGCTTGAGCAACCGCGACCTGTACGCCAGCGCGGTGGCGCCGGCCGCCAGCACCCATCCATTCATCCTGAGCCGCAACGAAGAGGCGCAACTGGTGCCGGCCGAGCGGCTGCCGTCCGATCCCGAACTGCTGTCCGAGCAGCGCCCCATCGTCGCCGGCGGTCAGAACATCGGCACCATCACCGTGTACGCCTCGCCGGCGGTGCTGATCGAGCAGCTGCGCCAGCGCCTGTACACCATCGCCGGCCTGATTTTCGTGCTGGACGTGACGCTGGTGCTGAGTCTCTATCTGCTGCTGTGGCAGCTGATCCTCAAGCCGCTGACCAATATCGAACGCTACGCCGCCAGCGTCAAGGCCGGCCAGAACTCCGGCGCCGCGCCGCCGCGCGACTGGTACACCGGCGAACTGCGCACGCTGAACGCCTCCATCCGCGACATGGTGCGCCTGATGGAAAGCCGCTACGTCGCCATGCACGCCAGCGAGGAACGGTTGCAGATCGCTTCCAGCGCCGCCGCCATCGGCATCTGGGACTGGAACATCGTCACCGGCCAGATGGTGTGGGACGAGCAGATGTACCGCCTGCACGGCATGGAGGGCGAGAAGCTGGAAAATCCGTTCCAGATGTGGCGCAGCATGGTGCACCCGGACGACGCCATTCCGACCGAGATGCTGTTGCAGCAGGCGCTCAACGGCGCCGCCGAATTCGACATCGAGTACCGCCTGATCTGGCCCGACGGCTCCATCCATTACCTGAAGGCGGACGGCATGACCTTCCGCGACGGCCAGGGCCACGCGATGCGCATGGTCGGCGTCAATTACGACGTCACGGCCAGCCGCACGGCGGAGCAGGAGCTGGTGCGCCACCGCGTCCACCTGGAGGAACTGGTTGCCGAGCGCACCAATGCGCTGTCGGTGGCGGTGCGCCAGGCGCAGGCGGCCAACCGCGCCAAGAGCACCTTCCTGGCCAATATGAGCCACGAGCTGCGCACGCCGCTCAATTCCGTGATCGGCTTCTCGCGCCTGATGGCCGACTCGAAGAATATGCTGCCGGAAGAGAAGCGTAACCTGGCCATCATCCACCGCTCCGGCCAGCACTTGCTGACGCTGATTAACGACATCCTGGAACTGTCCAAGATCGAGGCCGGCCGCGCCGTGCTGCAAACCGAAGTGGTGCACGTCAACGACATGCTGCAGGAAGTGATGGACATGGTCAGCATGCGTGCGGTGCAGACCGGCGTCGAGCTGGTGCTCGACAGCGTCGGCCTGCCGGTCAGCGCGCGCGTGGACGGCACCAAGCTGCGCCAGGTGCTGCTGAACCTGATGTCGAACGCGGTCAAGTTTACCGCGCAGGGCAAGGTCACGCTGAAGGTGCGCGGCGTGTCGCGCAACGGCCATTGCGAGCTGGCCTTCGCCGTCATCGACGACGGCCCCGGCATCGCCGAGGAAGACCAGTTGCGCATCTTCGAACCGTTCATCCAGGCCGAAGGCCCGGGCGCGAAGGAGGGCACGGGCCTGGGCCTGACCATCTCGCGCGAATTCGTGCAGCTGATGGGCGGCACGCTGGCGCTGCATTCCACGCCGGGCCACGGCTCGACCTTCTACTTCACCGTCGCCGTGCAGGTGGCCGACGAAGCGCCGGTCATCGACCAGGACGAAGTGGCGGTGCTGGAACCGCAACAGCGCCGCCGCATCCTGGTGGCGGACGATAACGCCGACGGCGGGGCGCTGATGGAAAGCCTGCTCAAGCCGCTGGGCTTCGACGTCGCCGTGGTGGGCGACGGCGTGCAGGCGCTGGCCATGGTCGATGTGTGGCAGCCGGACCTGGTGTTCATGGACTGGCGCATGCCGGCGCTGGACGGCATCAGCGCCACGCGCCAGATCCGCGCCAACCGCGAAGGTCCGCAGCCGAGCATCGTGATGCTGACCGCGTCCGCCTTCGCCGAGGAGCGCGAGGAAGCGCTGGGCGCCGGCGCCGATGAATTCCTGCGCAAGCCGGTCGAGCAGGACCAGTTGTACGCGGTGCTGGAGCAGCAGCTGAATTTGCAGTTCGTGCGCCGCCACCGGGCCGCCGCGCGCCAGGCGCCGCCGGAGCCGCTGAACCGCAATGACCTGCGGCGCCTGGATCCGGAACTGCGCGGCGACCTGAAGACCGCCGTGCAGGAGCTGAACCTGGCGCGCGTGGCCATGCTGCTGGAACCTTTGCCGCCGGCGCTGGCCGACGTCGCCGAGCGCATCGCGCACATGGTGCAGCTGCACCAGTATCCGCAGCTGTGCGCGTTGCTGGACGAGGCGGGTAACGAATTGGAACCTGCGGCCTGACCAGTATATGATAGTGAAATGTAGCAGCTAAATCAGGCGAGAGACTTTACATGCATCGGGATTTGTCGGAACAACACACCAAGGGCGAAGTGCTGATCGTGGAAGACACGCCGGCGTCGCTCAAGCTGCTGAGCGACCTGCTGACCGAGGCCGGCTACTACGTGCGCCAGGCGCCCAACGGCGAGCTGGCGCTGTGGACCGCGCAATCGCGGCCGCCGGAGCTGATACTGCTCGACGTGCGCATGCCCGGCATCGACGGCTTTGAAGTGTGCCGCCGCCTGAAAGCCAATCCGGAACTGAACCAGGTGCCGGTGATTTTCCTCTCCGCCCAGCATGACACCGACGACAAGGTGCGCGGCTTCGAACTGGGCGCGGTCGACTTCGTCGCCAAGCCGTTCCAGGCCGAGGAAATCCTGGCCCGCACCGATGCCCACGTGCGCCTGGGCCGCGCGCAGAAAGCGCTGGCCGAGGAGCGCGCGCTGCTGGAACAGCGCGTGGCCGAACGCACCGCCGAACTGGCCAAGGAAGTCGAGCAGCGCCGCGCCAACGAGGAGTTCCTGCGCCTGGCCAGCCAGGTGTTCGAGGCGACCCAGGATGCGATCGTGGTCACCGACCGCGAGGCGCGCATCGTCGCCACCAATCCCGCCTTCACGCAGATTTCCGGCTACACCGCCAAGGAGGTGCTGGGCCAGAACGTGGGGCTGCTGCATGCCGGCGAGCTGGATCCTGGCTCATTCGATGCGCTGGTGCAGTCGGTCGTCACCAAGGGCCACTGGTCGGGCGAGATCCTGGCGCGCCGCAAGAACGGCGAAACCTATCCGGGCCTGTTGAGCGCTTCCGTAGTGCGCGACGCCGACGGCCACGTGATCAACCACGTGGCGGTGTTCATGGACATCACCGAGCGCAAGGCCGAACAGCACCTGATCGATTTTCTCTCCAATCACGACGCGCTGACCGGGCTGCCGAACCGCCTGCTGGCGCGCCAGCGCTTTACCCAGACGCTGAACACCGCCCGCCGCGAAGGCCGCTGCGTGTCGGTCATGTGCCTGGACCTGGACCGCTTCAAGAGCATCAACGATTCGTATGGCCACGACATGGGCGACAAGGCGCTGCAGGTGGTGGCCAAGTATTTGAGCGAAACCGTGCGCGCCGACGACATCGTCACCCGCCAGGGCGGCGACGAATTCCAGATCATCGTCGC
This sequence comes from Duganella aquatilis, assembly GCF_009674565.1. Taxonomy (GTDB): domain Bacteria; phylum Pseudomonadota; class Gammaproteobacteria; order Burkholderiales; family Burkholderiaceae_D; genus Rugamonas; species Rugamonas aquatilis. The sequence goes on along the minus strand of NZ_WKJL01000007.1, from coordinate 15,189 downwards.
CGACGATGCGCAGCTGAGCGCCACCATGGCCCTGGCGCAGCAGATCCTGGCCGGCCTGCGCAAGGAACTGGTGATCGACGGCCAGCAGATCACCGTCACCTCCAGCATCGGTATCGCCGTCAGCCTGACCGACGGCGACAGCTTCGATGAACTGGTGCGCAACGCCGACACGGCGCTGTTCCGCGCCAAGGAAATCGGCCGCGACAACTACGCCCTGTTCACCGAACGCATGGACGCGGAAATCCGCGACAAGCTGGCGATCCAGGGCCAGCTGCGCGGCGCCATCGCGCGAGACGAATTCGAGGTGCATTACCAGCCGCAGGTCTGCCTGAAAACCGGCGCCATGGTCGGCGCCGAAGCGCTGCTGCGCTGGGATAACGCGGTGCTGGGCAAGGTGCCGCCGAACCGCTTCATCCCGCTGGCGGAGGAATATGGCCTGGTCAATTCGATCGGCGAATGGGTGCTGGAAAGCGTGTGCGCGCAGATGAAGGTGTGGCACGATCAGGGCCTGGGCAAGATCAAGGTGGCGGTCAACCTGGCGGCGGGGCAGTTCGCCAACGACGCCACCGTGCCTTACGTGGAAAGCACGCTGCGCAAGTTCGACGTGGCGGCCGAGTACCTGGGCCTGGAAATCACCGAAGGCACGGTGATGGGCGATCCGAACAAGGCGGTGGCGGCGCTGCGCCGCCTGAAGGACATCGGCGTCAGCATCTCGCTGGACGACTTCGGCACCGGCTATTCCAGCCTGAGTTACCTCAAGCGCTTCCCGATCGACGTGCTGAAGATCGACAAATCCTTCGTCGACGACGTCACCACCAACAGCGACGACGCGGCGATCGCGCTGTCGGTCATCTCGCTGGCGCACAACCTGAATATGCGGGTAATCGCCGAAGGCGTGGAAACCCGCGAGCAGGTGCAGTTCCTGACCGAGCGTGGTTGCGACGAGATGCAGGGCTATTTCTTCAGCCGTCCGCTGAACGCCGAAGGCTTTACCGCGCTGCTGCGCGAGCGCCGCAATCTGTTGACCATGTAATCTACCTGGAGTCTTATGGAAAAGAAGTTCAGTACCGCCATCGCCGGTGCATGCATGCTGTTATGCCTGAATGCGGCGAGCGCAACGCCGGCTGCGGCTGTCAAGGCCGGCCCGTCGGACGCCCAGTTCAAGGCCATCTACACCCAGGAATGGAAATGGCGCCTGAGCCAGAAACAGGAAGACGGCGAGGATGATGACGACAGCGGCGTCTCGCCATCGCTGCCGCAGATCGACGTCGCCACCCAGAACAGCCGCACCGCCTACTGGCAGGGCGTGATGAAGAAGCTGGACGGCATCAAGGAATCGAAGCTGTCGGCGCCGGAGCGCATCAACTACCAGGTCTACAAGGCGCAGATCGCCGCTTTCATCGCCGCCCAGCAGTTCAAGGAATATGAAAAGCCGCTGAATGCCGATACCGCGTTCTGGTCCAACATGGCCGGCACCGCGCGCCGCCCGATGACCAAGGACGCCGAGTTCCGCGACTACCTGAAGCAGCTGGCCGACGTGCCGCGCTACTTCAACGACGAAATCGTCAACATGCGCGCCGGCCTGGCGCGTGGCTTCACGCCGCCCAAGGTCACGCTGGTGGGCCGCGATGGTTCCATCACCTCGGTGACCGAGGCGAAGACGCCGCAGGACACGGTGTTCTACCTGCCGTTCAAGAGCATGCCGGCCGCCATGCCGGCGGCGCGCCAGGAAGAGCTGCGCGCGCAGGCGGTCAAGGTGATCCAGACCGTGGTGATTCCGGCGCACCAGGCGCTGTTGAAGTTCATGCGTGAAGAGTATGTGCCGAAGGCGCGCGAAGAACTGGCGGCGGAAACGCTGCCGGACGGTAAAGCCTACTACCAGTCGAAGATCGTCGAATTCACCACCACCTCGATGAGCGCGGACCAGATCCACCAGCTCGGCCTCGATGAAATGGCCAAGATCCGCAACGAGATGCAGGACGTGATCAAGCAGGTCGGCTTCAAGGGCGACCTGCCGGCCTTCCTGCACTTCCTGCGCACCGATCCGCAGTTCTACGCCAAAACGCCGGAAGAGCTGCTGATGCGCTCCGCCTGGGTGGCCAAGAAGTTCGACGGCAAGGTGTCGCAGTACTTCGGCTACCTGCCGCGCCGCCGCTTCGCGGTGATACCGGTGCCGGACGACCAGGCGCCGTTCTACACTTCCGGCCGCGGCGGTCCCGGCGTCTACCTGGTCAACACCTACAACCTGCCGGCGCGCGCGCTGTACAGCATGCCGGCGCTGACGCTGCACGAATCGGCGCCGGGCCATGCATTCCAGATGCCGATCGCGATGGAGCAGAAGGGGCGTCCGCCGTTCCGCAACGCCTACATCTCGGCCTATGGCGAGGGCTGGGCGCTGTACACCGAGCGCCTGGGCGCGGAGATGGGCATGTACGAAACGCCGTATGAAACCTTCGGCATGCTGAGTTACCAGGCCTGGCGCGCGTCGCGCCTGGTGGTCGACACCGGTATCCACAGCAAGGGCTGGACCCGCAAGCAGGCGCAGGACTACCTGCATGCCAACACCGCGCTGTCCGACCATGAAATCGAAACGGAAGTGGACCGCTACATTTCCTGGCCGGGCCAGGCGCTGTCCTACTACCTGGGCGAGATGAGCATCATCAACGCGCGCCGCAAGGCGGAAAAAGCACTGGGCCAGAAGTTCGACATTCGCGCCTTCCACGACACCGTGCTGCAACTCGGCTCGGTGCCGCTGCCGGTGCTGGAGGCGCGCATCGACCAGTTCATCGCCGACGGCGGCAAGAGTCCGTATCCCGATCTGGAGTGACAATGCGTGTATTTCCGGAGAGTATGGTTAGGTAAAATGCCACACCTTTGACTCTTCCGGCGTGCACCTTGAAACAGACATTCTTCGCAGTCACGATGGCCAGCGCCTTGCTGGCCATTCCTTCCCACGCCCAGGACGCGGCACCAGCCCACTTCCTCAAGCAAGAGACCATCATCACGCTGGGCGATGCCGCCAAGGAGGTCCAGGCTGTGCTGGGCAAGGAACGCACGCCCGGCAAGCGCCTCGAAGCCTATACCAAATTCCAGTTTTCGCCGGAATTGCGCCCCAAGCTGCAGGAGATCTTCGGCACCGAGCGTCCGCTGCCGATGACGCGCGTGGCCAGCGGACCGAAAGGGCAGGTCAACTACGTCGCCAGGCTGGCGCCATACGCCTACAAGCAGGATAACGGCACCGATTTCACCTGGACCGAACTGGTCTCGAAGGTCAATGTCGATAAGAGCGGCCGCGCAACCACCAGTACCACTGTGTGGCCGTCGCTGGTGATCTCGCGCCCGGATATGTCGGTGAGCCTGCTGAACATGAACATGATCAGCAAGCAGCTGACCGGCGCCGACGAAGTGGCCTACGGTACCGCCGTGTTCAAGATCGGCGGTGTCGTCATGCGTGATGCGCCGGCCGGCGGCACGGAACTCAAGGAGACGATGCGCTTCGAGGATATCGAGGCGAAGTCGGAAGTCCGGCGCCGTGGCGCGATGACCGAGATTATCTACGGTAGCTCGATCAAGGCTATCGTGTTCAGCGACGAGCGTGTGGAGCGCGTCAACACGGCCTTCCGCCTGACCAATGTGCCGGTCAAGGCGGTGGCGGATCTGGGCAAGCAGTGGCGCGAACAGCAGGGCAAGAAGCTGGAGACGGCGGAAGAGCGGCAGCAGTTGCTGAAAACGCTGCAAGACTTCGGCAAGCGCGTCGCCATTGCCGGCGCCACGCTGTTCATCGACGACATCAGCGTCGGCTATCGCGGCAACACGGCTTCGCTGAAGGGCCGCATCGGCTTCCAGAAAGTGCTGGAGGCGGATTTCAAGGATATGCCGGCGCTGCTGAAGAAGCTGGTCGGCCGCTTTGAGGTGCGGCTGCCGGTGGCGCTGGTGCGTGACGCATCGCGCGCCTTCATCACCAAGACCATCAATCCGGCGGCGCCGGATGCCGCCAAGCAGATCGATGCCGGTACCGATTCCGTCGTCAGCATGGTGGTCGGCAAGACCGTCAGCGGGGGCTATGGCATCGTGGAGCAGAACGAACTGCGCACCGTCATCGAGATCAAGGACGGCAAGGTGACGTTCAACGGCAAGCCGATCGAGGTGCCGGCAGGTGTGCTTAACAGCCTGAACGCCAAACCGGCGCCGCAGCCGGCGCCGGCGCCACCACAGGAGGCGCAATGATGCGGTATCCATGCATCCTGCTCATCGGCGTTCTGGCCGCTGTTGTGCTGTCCGTGCGGGCGGAGGACGGCCTGTCGCAGACCACGGTGTCGTTCTATGCCGACGGCAAGCCTGTCGGCGGAATCATCTTTGCCATCGGCGCCAAAACCGCGATGAGCGCCAAAGCCAATCATGCGGAGAACGACGAGACAAGCCGGCATTTGACCGGCAATGTGCAGGCGCGACTGATCCCGGACGGCGGCCAGCCCTTCCTCCTGTTCGGTGAGGACGTCGTACTAAGCAATGCATCCATCAGCGCTGAACATGCCAAGGCGGTGCGGGATCTGCAAGCAATGGGCGCGACCGATCAGTTGTATCGCGGCCGTTCCAGCAACGTCGAACTGACGCCGGATGAATGGAAGCAGCAAACCGCAATCGACGTTGCCAATACCAAGCGTGTGGCGGAGATCATCGATGCTTTCGGCTGGCCAGGATTGCGTTTCGCCGGTGCGGCGTCACAGACCGCTTTCCTGGTGGTGCAGCACGCGGACAACGACACCCAGCGTAAATACCTGCCGCTGTTGCGCGACGCGGTCAAGCGCGGCGACGCCAGGGGCGACGACCTGGCCCTGCTGGAAGACCGTGTCCGCGTCTTCGACGGCAAGCCGCAGCTATATGGTTCGCAGCTGTCGGGCAAGCCGTTGAAATTTTTTCCGATCGAGGATGAGGCCCATGTCGACGAACGGCGGCGCAGCATAGGCCTGCCGCCGTTGGCCGAATATGCCCAGATGTTCGGACTGACCTACACGCCAATCCGCTAGCATCAGGCGCGCAGCATGTCGCCCGCGATCCAGTCCAGCACTGGCGGGCGATGCGGCTGCCAGCCCAGTTTGCGTGCGCGCTCGCCGCGCACGCGGCTGTTGGAGCCCAGGCCGTACGAGGCCATTTCGTAGCCCCATTCTTCCTTGGCCTGTTCCAGCGGCCAGTCCTGCGCCGGACCGAGGTTGAGCGCCCTGGCGATCGCGTTGCTCATCTCGCCGAACGAGGCTTCGCCGCTTTCCACAAAGTAGAAGGTGCCGGCTTCGGTCTTTTCCAGCGCCAGCAGGTACAGGTCCACCACGTCGTCGATGTGGGTGTTGGACCAGATGTTGCGGCCGGGGCCGACGTGGCGCACGATGCCGCTCTTGCGCGCCTGTTTCAGCAGGCGTGGCAGCTGCACCGAGTCGCGCGGCAGCGCGCCGTGGCCGTAGATCAGGGTATTGCACAGCACCGCCGAGCGCACGCCCTTGTTGGCGGCGTCCAGCACCAGGGTGTCGATGGCGACGCGCGCGGCCTTATCTTCGGTGGGCGCGGGCAGCTTGTCTTCGTAGTAGATGTTGTCGGTGCCTTCGCCGCCCGATGCATCGCCGACGATGCTGGAGCCGCTGGTGTGCAGGAACACCTTGCCGCTGCCGGCCAGCGCGTCGATGAAGGCTTCCACTGCCGCGCGGTTGTCGCTGCTGGCGGCGTTGATGACGGCGTCGGCCGCCTGCGCCTGGGCGATCAGCAGGTCGCGGTCGGTCAGCGACCCGAGCACGCCGGTGACGCCGATCTTCTTCACTTCTTCCAGCTGCTCCGGCTTGCGCACCAGGCCAAGCACTTCATGGCCGGCCTTGACCAGGCCCGCGGCGATCGAGCCGCCGATAAAACCGGCGGCGCCGGTGACGAATACTTTCATGTGCTGCTCCCAGATCCATTACGAGAAGCAGACAGTATGGGGACCGCACGGTTGCACACCAATAGGGCGCGGCTCAAAGCTCCCTTGCGCCCGTATCAAGAATCAGAAATACACGGTCGCGGTGATGGTCGATTTGTAGGTGTCAGGTTGCGGCGTCGCCTGGGCCGGCACCACGCCGTACACCGTATGCGTGACCGTGACGCCCGAGCCGACGCCGGACTTGGTGTCGGTGCCTTGCGTATTGCCCCAGTTGGTGGTGCCCGCGGCCTGGTACAGATTGAAGGCGACGGTGCTGCTGTTGCCGCTGGTGCCGGTCATCAGGCGCGCTGCGGTGGTGGAGCCGACGCCGGTGCCGGCGCTCAGGCCGATGTTGTAAGGCGTGGTGTTGGTGCAGGTGACCTGCAGCGTGGTGTTGACGCTGACGTTGGTGGCCAGCACGCCTTGCGTCTGGCCGAAGTCCAGCGCGTTGGCGGCAATGGTGCAGTCGGCGATGATTTTCAGCGTGACGTCGAAGTTGGAGGTTTTGGCCCCGTTGCTGTAGACGGCTGCGCCACCCAGCATGGGCACCAACGAGGCGGCCACGATCGCCCGGGCCAGGAATTTGCTTTTCATGATGAATCTCCGTTCAAGTCAGGCAACTTTAGTTTCTGTTTCCTAATGAAACCAATTATTCCTCAACAATGAAAAAGCTGCTTTTGTCGCGTGAGGCCAAGCTTTTGCCCGCGTAGAAATCGCAAAATATATTTTCCATAGGGAACTTTTTACAACGGACGCACCTGATTGGTGCGTGATGCCGCATAACGGTGCGCGCTTCGACCGGCGCGGAGGCTTCGGGCTGGCATGACGATTGCATAGGACAGTACATTATTTTATCGTCCTCTTTATATGCCTGACTGCACCGCATCGCGTGACCTTGCCGCCAGCACCACCGCCTGGCAGGCCAGCCTCACGCTCGGTTTTGCGGATGACGCCGGCACCACGCGGCTGCTGAACAAAATCCACTACGGCCCGCTGCGCGTGCAGAAAGCCCTTTACCCGGAAGACCACAAGGTCTGCCAGGCCATCATCGTCCACCCGCCGGGCGGCGTGGTGGGCGGCGACCAGCTGGAAATCGACATCGGCGTCGGCGCCAGCGCGCATGCCTTCATCACCACACCGGGCGCCGCCAAGTGGTATCAGGCCAACGGCAAGCAGTCGCGCCAGACTGTGCATTTGCACGTGAACGAGAATGCGGCGCTCGAATGGCTGCCGCAGGAAACGATCTTTTTTGATACCGCTAACGTGGTGCTGGAGCAGCACGTGGAACTGGCCGCCGGCGCCACCTTCCTTGGCTGCGAAATCCTGTGCATGGGCCGGCGCGGTTCGGGCGAGGTGTTCCGCACCGGCCGCATCCGCCAACGCAACAGCATCCGCCGCGCAGGCCGCTTGATCTGGTGGGAGCAGGGCGACATGGTCGGCGGCCGCCTGGACAGCCCGCTGGCGCTGAACGGCCACACCGTATGCGCCACGCTGACCGCCGCCGGCAAGCCGCTGCCGGCCGCCGTGCTGAATGATATCCGTGCCGACATCGCCGCCGACGGCGCGCATGTTTTCGGCGTTACGCAAACCAAGGGGGTGCTGGTGGCGCGCCATCTGGGCGACGACAGCGAAACCGCGCGCCGCCTGATGCTGGCCGTGTGGCGCCGCCTGCGCCCGCATCTGCTGGAGCGCGCGGCCGTCACGCCGCGCATCTGGCAAACCTGACAAAGCAGAAAGAGCACAACGACATGGACCTGACTCCACGCGAAAAAGACAAGCTGTTGATTTTTACCGCAGGCATTGTGGCGGAACGCCGCCTTGCGCGCGGCTTGAAGTTGAATTACCCGGAAGCGGTGGCGTTGATTACCTGCGCCATCATGGAAGGTGCCCGCGACGGCAAAACTGTCGCCCAACTGATGTCCGACGGCACGCGCATACTCACGCGCGCCGACGTCATGGAGGGTATCCCCGAAATGATCCCCGACATCCAGGTCGAAGCGACGTTCCCCGATGGGAGCAAGCTTGTGACTGTCCACAACCCCATCCCATAAGGAGTTCATCATGATCCCAGGTGAATACAAGCTTGAAGAGGGTGAGATCGGTCTGAACGTGGGCCGCGAAACGGTCACCGTCGTCGTCACCAACCAGGGCGACCGCCCGGTGCAGATCGGCTCGCATTTCCATTTTTTTGAAGTCAATTCCGTGCTCAAGCTGGAACGCTGGAAGGCCTACGGCAAGCGCCTGAACATCGCGGCCGGCACCGCCGTGCGCTTCGAACCGGGCCAGCAGCGCACCGTGGAACTGGTGCAGCTGGATGGCGACCAGGAAGTGTATGGCTTCAACGGCAAAGTAATGGGCAAGCTGGACTCCAAACCACCAAAAAGCTAAAGGCTCTCATGGCTACAATCTCGCGCCGCGCTTACGCGGAGATGTTTGGTCCGACCACAGGTGACCGCATCCGGCTGGCGGACACCGAACTGTTTATCGAAATCGAAAAGGACTACGCCACCTACGGCGAGGAAGTGAAATTCGGCGGCGGCAAAGTGATCCGCGACGGCATGGGCCAGTCGCAGCGCGTAGCCGCCGACGTGATGGACACGGTGATCACCAATGCGGTGATCATCGACCACTGGGGCATCGTCAAGGCCGATATTGGTCTGAAAAACGGCGTGATCGCCGCCATCGGCAAGGCCGGCAACCCGGATATCCAGCCGGATGTGACGATGGCCATCGGCGGCGCCACCGAGATCATCGCGGGCGAGGGCATGATCGTCACCGCCGGCGGCGTCGACACGCACATTCACTTCATCTGCCCGCAGCAGATCGAGGAAGCGCTGATGAGCGGCGTGACCACCATGATAGGCGGCGGCACCGGGCCGTCGGCCGGCACCTCGGCCACCACCTGCACGCCGGGGCCGTGGCATCTGCACGCGATGCTGCAGGCGGCCGATGCGTTTCCGATGAACCTGGGCTTTCTCGGCAAGGGCAATGTCAGCCTGCCGGCGCCGCTGGAAGAGCAGGTGCTGGCCGGCGCCATCGGCCTCAAGCTGCACGAGGATTGGGGCAGCACCCCGTCCGCCATCGACAACTGCCTGTCGGTGGCGGACAGGATGGACATCCAGGTCGCCATCCACAGCGACACGCTGAACGAAGGCGGCTACCTGGCCGACACGCTGGCCGCGTTCAAGGACCGCACCATCCACACCTTCCACACCGAAGGCGCGGGCGGCGGCCATGCGCCCGACATCATCGCGGCGGTGGGCGAATCGAATGTGCTGCCGTCGTCGACCAATCCCACGCGGCCATACACGGTCAACACGCTGGACGAGCACCTGGACATGCTGATGGTGTGTCACCACCTCGACGCCGCCATCACCGAGGACGTGGCGTTCGCCGAATCGCGCATCCGCCGCGAGACCATCGCTGCCGAGGACATCCTGCACGACATCGGCGCGATTTCGATGATGTCGTCCGACTCGCAAGCCATGGGCCGCGTCGGCGAAGTGGTGATGCGCACCTGGCAGACGGCGCACAAGATGAAGGTGCAGCGCGGACCGCTGGCGCCGGATTCGTCGCGCAACGATAACTTCCGGGTCAAGCGCTACATCGCCAAGTACACCATCAATCCGGCCATCACGCACGGCATCGCGCATGCGGTGGGTTCGCTGGAAGTGGGCAAGATCGCCGACATCGTGTTGTGGAAGCCGGCCTTCTTCGGCGTCAAGCCGCAGATGATTTTAAAAGGCGGCATGATCGCCGCCGCGCTGATGGGCGATCCGAATGCCTCGATTCCCACGCCGCAGCCGGTGCATTACCGGCCGATGTTCGGCGCTTTTGGCGGCGGCTTGAAGAAGTCCTTCACCTTCGTGTCGCAGGCGGCGTATGACGCTGGCATCGGCGACGCATTGAAACTGAATAAAACGCTGATCGTGGCCAAGGGCATGCGCGCGCTGCGCAAGTCCGACATGATCCACAACAGCCTGGCGCCCAAGATGGACGTCAATCCCGAAACCTATGAAGTGCGCGCCAATGGCGAATTGCTGGTTTGCGAACCGGCCGTCGTCCTGCCGATGGCGCAGCGCTATTTCCTGTTCTGACCATGCTGACCGCTTTATGCTGACACTACATACCAAGATTCCGCAAGCCGACATCATCGCCGCGCAGCTGGTGCTGCCGTACGAACTGCGCGAAAAATGCCGCCTGCGTGCCACGCTGGACAACGGCGAAGACGTGGCGGTGTTCACCGTGCGCGGCACCGTGCTGCGCGACGGCGACCTGCTGACCGGCGAGGACCAGCGCGTGGTGCGCGTGGTCGCCGCGCTGGAGCCGACCTACAAAGTCACCTGCGCCGACGCGCATGCGCTGCTGCGCTGTGCTTTCCATTTGGGGAATCGCCACACGCAGGCGCAGGTGGGCGACGGCTTCCTGCGCATCCGCGCCGATGCGGTGCTGAAGGAGATGCTGGCCGGCCTGGGCGCCACGGTGCTGGAAGAGATGTCGGCGTTCGAGCCGGAGTCCGGCGCCTACGGCGGCGGCCATGGCCACCATCACGACAACGGTCCGCTGGCGCCGATCCCGCTGCGCCAGAAAATCCACCGTCCGAGCGACCCGAAATAAATGCAGGCCTCCGCGCTCCTCAACCTGCTGCAATTCGCCAGCCCGGCCTTGCCGATTGGCGCGTACAGCTATTCGCAAGGGCTGGAGGCGGCGCTGGAAAGCGGCGCGGTGCGCAACGCCGACACCGCGCGTGCCTGGATCGTGCACCACCTGCACGAAGTGGTGGCGCAGTGGGAAGCGCCTATCACCTGGCGCCTGATGCAGGCCTGGTCGCAACGCGACTGGAACGCCGTCAGCGACTGGAGCGAAAAATTCATCGCCTCGCGCGACAGCGCCGAATTCCGCGCCGAGACCATCCAGATGGGCTACTCGCTGACCAAGCTGGTCGCCGAACTAGGCATTACCGATGCCGCCATGCTGGATCACCTGCAATCCGAGCCGGAAGTGGCGCTGCCCACCGCCTTCAGCTGCGCCGTCGCCGCCCTGAACATTCCGCACGACGCCGCGCTGCTGGCCATGCTGTTTGCCTGGGCCGAAAACCAGGTGCTGGTCTGCGTCAAGTCCGTGCCGCTGGGGCAGGTGGCCGGCCAGCGCATGCTGCTGTCGCTGCGCGAAGAGATCGAAGCCGCCGCCCGCCAGGCGCAAACCGTCAGCGATGACGACATGTGCAACTGGGCGCCGGGCCTGTCGCTGCTGTCGATGCAGCACGAAGTTCAATACAGCCGTTTATACAGATCCTGAAAGAGCACACCTAAAAATGAACACCTCCAATCCTCTCCGCGTAGGCATCGGCGGCCCGGTAGGCTCCGGCAAAACCGCGCTGTGCGAAATGCTGTGCAAGGGCATGCGCGACAAGTACGACATGGCCGTCATCACCAACGACATCTACACCAAGGAGGACATGGAGATCCTGCTGCGCGCGGACGCGCTGCCGGCTGAACGTCTGATGGGCGTGGAAACCGGCGGCTGCCCGCACACCGCCATCCGTGAAGACGCCTCGATCAACCTGGAGGCCATCGCCCGCATGCAGGCCGACTTCCCCAACCTGGACCTGATCCTGGTGGAATCGGGCGGCGACAACCTGGCCGCCACCTTCAGCCCGGAGCTGTCCGACCTGACCATCTACGTCATCGACGTCGCCGGCGGCGAGAAGATTCCGCGCAAGGGCGGTCCCGGCATCACGCGCTCGGATCTGCTGATCATCAACAAGACCGACCTGGCGCCGCACGTCGGCGCCGACCTCGATGTGATGGCGCGCGACGCCAAACAGCAGCGCGGCGCGCGTCCCTTCATCTTCACCAATCTGCGCAGCGGCGAGGGCGTGACCAAGGTGATCGACTTCATTCGCGAACAAGGCCTGCTGGGCCAAACCCCACACTAGGAGCTCACATGAAAAAGACTGTCGCAGCCTTGGCCTTGGCCGCCACCAGTACGGCCGCACTGGCGCATACCGGCGCCGGCGTGCACACGCACGGCTTCCTGCAAGGTTTCGCGCATCCGTTCACCGGCCTCGATCACCTGCTGGCGATGCTGGCGGTGGGCGCATGGAGCGTACGCCAGCCGAACGCCAAATGGCTGCCGGCCACCTTCATCGGCATGGTCATGGCCGGCATGGCGACCGGCGCGCTGGGATTGCATATTCCGGGACTGGAAACCGGCATCGCGCTGACGGTGGCGCTGATGGGCGTATTGATCGCGGTGGCGGTGCGGCTGCCGGCAGCCGCAGGCGCGGTGATGGTGGGCGCGTTCGCGCTCCTGCACGGCAACGCGCACGGCCACGAACTGCCGCAGATGAGCAGCGCGGCGGGCCTGCTGCTGGCCAGCGCCTTGCTGGTGTATGGCGGGAATCTGCTGGGCCGCATCAGCCCTGCGCTGGCGCTGAAGCTTTCCGGCGCCGCGATTGCCGCCACCGGCGTGATGCTGGCGGCGACCGCCTGACTCAGACGCGTTCTTCGGCGCGGCGTTCCTGCAGCACGACGGGCGCCTCGTTTTGCGGGTACAGGCCGTGGTGGCCGGCATAGACGGCGCGGATGGCGGCCATGTCGGCCGCCTGGTCGCCGCTCAGGTGCAGGTGGTCGACCACGCCCAGCGTCTTGTTCGGATAATCGATGTACACCAGGCACAGCGGCACCTTGGCTTCCAGTGCCAGGTGATAGAAGCCGCTCTTCCAGTTGGGACGGTGGCTGCGCGAGGCTTCCGGTGTGATGGCCAGCCAGTACCAGTCGGCCGCGTTCATGCGTTCGGCCTGCGAGCGTATCATGCCTTGCGGCGCGCTGCGGTCCACCGGTTCGCCGCCCAGCGCGCGGAACCAGCCGCCCAGCGGCGACTTGAACAGCGAATCCTTGGCCAGCCAGCGGAACGGCAGCGCCAGCGCCCATTTGCCGAACAGGCCGACGAAGAAATCCCAGTTGGAGGTGTGCGGATAGATGACCGCGATGCCGCGCGGGCCGGGCAGCGGACGGTACAGCATGCGCCAGCCGAACAGGTTGAGCACGCGCAACGACGCGCGCTGCGTCCAGCTTGGCAGGGCGGCCGGTTTCAATTCAAAGTCAGTCATCTCACTACATCCCGTTGTTGTTTTAGGCTTTATGCACTATTGACAGGCTGTTATTCGCCTGCTTAAAAAGTAGCGCGCATTCTATATTGGCCTCCGCGGCGGAGCAAGCCTTGAACTTTTCATATCATTTCCCGTCCAATAGGCATGACGACGAAATCGATACTCTGCGTGGGCGTCGGCGAACCGGGCCTGCCGGCGGACTGGGAGGTGCGACGGGCCCACACGCTGGCCGAAGCGCGCCGTCATTTGAAGGCGTTGCCGTGCGCCGTGGGCCTGCTGCTGGTGCAGGACATGGACAACTGCGCCGACCTCAACGCTTTCCTGCTCGATCACTGGTCGCCGCACTGGATCGCCGTGCTGCCGCCGGCGGCGCTGGGGCAGGCCGCCTGGCGCCATCTGCTGCGCGACCATTGCGCCGATTACCACACCTGGCCGGTGGACAGCCAGCGGCTGCGCCACGCGCTCGGCCATGCGCTCGGCATCGCGGCGCTGCGCGGCGAGGAGGCCGCACCGCGCGCCAATGACGACGCCACGCTCACCGGCCAGAGCGCCCCCATCACCCGGCTGCGGCGGCAGATCGTCAAGGTGGCGGCGGCCAGCGCGCCGGTGCTGATCTGGGGCGAGAGCGGCAGCGGCAAGGAGCTGGCGGCACAGGCCGTGCACGCGCATTCGCCGCGCCGCAACGGGCCGTTCGTGCCGATCAACTGCGGCGCGATTCCGGCGTCGCTGATCCAGTCCGAATTGTTCGGCCACGAGCGCGGCGCTTTTACCGGTGCGGCGCGCGACAAGCGCGGCCTGGTCGAAAGCGCGCAGGGCGGCTCGATCTTCCTCGATGAAATCGGCGACCTGCCGCTGGAGCTGCAGGCCAACCTGCTGCGCTTCCTGCAGGAGAAAACCATCTACCGCGTCGGCGGCACGCGCAGCATCGCGGTCGATGCGCGCGTGATCGCCGCCTCGCACGTCAACCTGCCGCAGGCGGTGCAGCGCGGCGCCTTCCGCGAAGACCTGTACTACCGCCTGAACGTGCTGGCGCTGGACGTGCCGCCGCTGCGCGAGCGCAAGGACGACCTGCTGCCGCTGGCCGAACATTTTTTCCATACCTTTTCCAGCGAACGGGCGCCGCGCGTCAGGGGCTTCAGCAGCCGCGCCGCGCAGGCCATCCGCGAGCACGACTGGCCCGGCAATGTGCGCGAGCTGATCAACCGCGTGCGGCGCGCCATGGTGATGGCGGAAGGGCGCCTGATCCTGCCGCAGGACCTGGGACTGGCGGCGGGGGCGCCGGCACGGCCGCCGCTGCAGCTGGACGACGCCCGCATCCGCGCCGAGCGCGACGCCATCGACGCCAGCCTGCTGCGCGCCGGCCGCAACATCACGCTGGCCGCGCGTGACCTTGGCGTATCGCGCATGACGCTATACCGCTTGCTGGCCAAGCATGGGATCAGCGCGTCGTCGCAAGACCGTTACAGCAATGCGTCGAGTGAATAAGGGGAGCGCGGCCACGCGCACTGTCGCGTCGCTGTGACGGTTTACGGCGCCAATCAAGCGGCGCGGCCGGGGCGCCTGCCGGCTTCTCTTTTGATATCAAAGCCTTGACGGCGCTGGCACCAAGATTGCGAAAGCCGTAGGGCGGGAGACAGGTCTCCATGCGCACACACATTCACCTTCCATCCATTCTTCAGGCAGGAGCAACCATGAAAAAATCGTTAATCGGAGCCGCGATCGCGCTGGCTTTCAGCGCACAGGCCTATGCACAGACCACCACCACGCAGTCCGGCGCCGGGGCGCATGCCAGCGACAATGCCAGTGCAACCCAGGACAGCAGCAACAAGAACAACAATAACAACAGCAGCGGCGCAGCCAGGGCCAACGCACTGGGCAGCGCGGCGGCCAACAACGGCGGCAGCGCCACCGCGACCTTGAGCAACGCCTACAACCAGTCCAGCGCCGACGCCACCACCACGCTGACCGGCACGGTCAGCAATAACACCGTGCAGGATATCGGCAACCGCGCGTCCAACACCGGTAACAGCAATGGCGGTGTCGGCTATGGCGGCGTGGGCGGCGCCGCCACCGGCGGCAGCGCCACCGGCACCGGGGCGGCAGGCGGCGCCAGCTATGGCGGCAGTGGCGCGGC
>NZ_WKJL01000079.1 GCF_009674565.1 Duganella aquatilis | reverse complement strand
GCGAACGCGGCGAACTGAAACATCTAAGTAGCTGCAGGAAAATAAATCAACCGAGATTCCCAAAGTAGTGGCGAGCGAAATGGGAAGAGCCTGTACGTGATAGTCGGACTGATAGTGGAATGCTCTGGAAATGGCAGCCATAGCGGGTGATAGCCCCGTACACGAAATCAGACCGGTGGTACTAAGCGTACGACAAGTAGGGCGGGACACGAGAAATCCTGTCTGAATATGGGGGGACCATCCTCCAAGGCTAAATACTCGTA
>NZ_WKJL01000078.1 GCF_009674565.1 Duganella aquatilis | reverse complement strand
GTTGCACGTCTTCACGCTTGGTGCCGCGCAGCAGCAGACCAACGTTGTCGCCTGCCTGACCTTGGTCCAGCAGTTTGCGGAACATTTCCACGCCGGTGCAGGTGGTTTTCACGGTGTCGGTGATACCAACGATTTCGATCTCTTCGCCGACTTTGATGATGCCGCGCTCAACACGACCGGTCACCACGGTGCCGCGACCCGAGATCGAGAACACGTCTTCCACTGGCATCAGGAAGGCGCCGTCCACTGCGCGCTCTGGCGTAGGGATGTACGAATCCA
>NZ_WKJL01000077.1 GCF_009674565.1 Duganella aquatilis | reverse complement strand
CGTAGAGTCGTTTCACGGTCCTGTTCGGGATGGGAAGGGGTGGGACCGACTTACTATGGTCATCAAGCTTTGACTTGTATGCTCTGCAGCCACCAATCGGGCTGCACAGCGAATCTGGGAGAAGTAAAGTTTTGTGGGTAGCACTCACCATCATAGTAAATGCACATAACCGTCAAGGTTATAGGGACAAGCCGTACGGGCAATTAGTATCAGTTAGCTTAATGCATTACTGCACTTCCACACCTGACCTATCAACGTCCTGGTCTCGAACGACCCTTCAAAGAGCTCAAG
>NZ_WKJL01000076.1 GCF_009674565.1 Duganella aquatilis | reverse complement strand
ACTTTCACACTGGTTGCAGCACTATCATCGGCGTAGAGTCGTTTCACGGTCCTGTTCGGGATGGGAAGGGGTGGGACCGACTTACTATGGTCATCAAGCTTTGACTTGTATGCTCCGCAGCCACCAACTGGGCTGCACAGCGAATCTGGGAGAAGTAAAGTTTTGTGGGGTAGCACTCACCATCATAGTAAATGCGCATAACCGTCAAGGTTATAGGGACAAGCCGTACGGGCAATTAGTATCAGTTAGCTTAATGCATTACTGCACTTCCACACCTGACCTATCAACGTCC
>NZ_WKJL01000075.1 GCF_009674565.1 Duganella aquatilis | reverse complement strand
AAGTAGACCGCCTGGGGAGTACGGTCGCAAGATTAAAACTCAAAGGAATTGACGGGGACCCGCACAAGCGGTGGATGATGTGGATTAATTCGATGCAACGCGAAAAACCTTACCTACCCTTGACATGGTCGGAAGCCTGGAGAGATCTGGGCGTGCTCGAAAGAGAGCCGACACACAGGTGCTGCATGGCTGTCGTCAGCTCGTGTCGTGAGATGTTGGGTTAAGTCCCGCAACGAGCGCAACCCTTGTCATTAGTTGCTACGAAAGAGCACTCTAATGAGACTGCCGGTGACAAACCG
>NZ_WKJL01000074.1 GCF_009674565.1 Duganella aquatilis | reverse complement strand
AAGTAGACCGCCTGGGGAGTACGGTCGCAAGATTAAAACTCAAAGGAATTGACGGGGACCCGCACAAGCGGTGGATGATGTGGATTAATTCGATGCAACGCGAAAAACCTTACCTACCCTTGACATGTACGGAACGCCGAAGAGATTTGGTGGTGCTCGAAAGAGAGCCGTAACACAGGTGCTGCATGGCTGTCGTCAGCTCGTGTCGTGAGATGTTGGGTTAAGTCCCGCAACGAGCGCAACCCTTGTCATTAGTTGCTACGAAAGAGCACTCTAATGAGACTGCCGGTGACAAACCG
>NZ_WKJL01000073.1 GCF_009674565.1 Duganella aquatilis | reverse complement strand
GGACGTTGATAGGTCAGGTGTGGAAGTGCAGTAATGCATTAAGCTAACTGATACTAATTGCCCGTACGGCTTGTCCCTATAACCTTGACGGTTATGCGCATTTACTATGATGGTGAGTGCTACCCCAAAACTTTACTTCTCCCAGATTCGCTGTGCAGCCCAATTGGTGGCTGCAAAGCATACAAGTCAAAGCTTGATGACCATAGTAAGTCGGTCCCACCCCTTCCCATCCCGAACAGGACCGTGAAACGACTCTACGCCGATGATAGTGCTGCAACCAGTGTGAAAGTAGGTTATCGTCAA
>NZ_WKJL01000072.1 GCF_009674565.1 Duganella aquatilis | reverse complement strand
CATCCGCCATGTGCACTTATTCACTTGTCCCTATAACCTTGACGGCTATAAGTCTAAGCATTTACTACTTTGTGATGATGAGTTTTACTACCCTAAGTGTGTAATTTCTTACACGCTTAAATAAAACCTTACTTCTTCCAGATTGTTAAAGAACGGAACTACATTTACCTAAGAATCTCTTCTTACGTAAATCCAGTCTTTGTTACAGCCGATAAGTGTGGACGCTTGATGAGTGCTACTCTAGAAAGGAGGTGATCCAGCCGCACCTTCCGATACGGCTACCTTGTTACGACTTCACCCCAGTCACGAATCCTACCGTGGTAAGCGCCCTCCTTGCGGTTAAGCTACCTACTTCTGG
>NZ_WKJL01000071.1 GCF_009674565.1 Duganella aquatilis | reverse complement strand
TTCCCAGAGCCTTGAGCTCTTTGAAGGGTCGTTCGAGACCAGGACGTTGATAGGTCAGGTGTGGAAGTGCAGTAATGCATTAAGCTAACTGATACTAATTGCCCGTACGGCTTGTCCCTATAACCTTAGCAGGTTATAGCTGAATAAGATGTGCGTTGAACGTTCGTGAGATTCACTTCATTACCAAAAATAATTACTGTATAAACGATATAAATCGTTTATAATACTTCCTCCAGATTCTTGGCGGCGCGGAAAAAGACGCGACGCCTGTACAAGTCAAAGCTTGATGACCATAGTAAGTCGGTCCCACCCCTTCCCATCCCGAACAGGACCGTGAAACGACTCTACGCCGATGATAGTGCTGCAACCAGTGTGAAAGTAGGTTATCGTCAAGCTA
>NZ_WKJL01000070.1 GCF_009674565.1 Duganella aquatilis | reverse complement strand
TAGCTCCCCGCAGCTTATCGCAAGCTACTACGTCCTTCATCGCCTGTAATCGCCAAGGCATCCGCCATGTGCACTTATTCACTTGTCCCTATAACCTTGACGGCTATTAGGCAAGCATTTACTACTTGTGATGATGAGTTTTACTACCCTAAGTGTGTATTTCTACACGCTTAAATAAAACTTTACTTCTTCCAGATTGTTAAAGAACGATACTGCTTTTACCTAAGCCTCAAGGCTTACGTAAAACCAGTGATCTATTACAGCCGATAAGTGTGGACGCTTGATGTGGTTACAAGAACCAGTGCTACTCTAGAAAGGAGGTGATCCAGCCGCACCTTCCGATACGGCTACCTTGTTACGACTTCACCCCAGTCACGAATCCTACCGTGGTAAGCGCCCTCCT
>NZ_WKJL01000006.1 GCF_009674565.1 Duganella aquatilis | reverse complement strand
ACCGGGGTCAGTTCTGCCAATCGCACACGAGCCCTGCCGTAGCGGCTGCTACGGCAGGGCTCGTGTGCGATTGGCAGAACTGACCCCGGATTGGGTTACGCGCGGGCCTTGGTGACCGCGATCTGGTCGAGGATATGTTTCGGCACTTCAGCGTAGTGCTTGAACTCCATCGTGTAGGTCGCCCGGCCTTGCGTCAGCGAACGCAGCGTGGTCGAGTAGCCGAACATCTCGGCCAGCGGCACCGAGGCGCGGATGATCTTGCCTCCGCCGCCAGGGATCTCGTCCATGCCCTGCACCATGCCGCGCCGCGCCGTCAGGTCGCCCATGGCGTTGCCCATGAACTCTTCCGGCGTTTCCACCTCGACCTGCATCACCGGCTCCAGCAACACCGGTCCGGCGCGCTTCATGCCGTCCTTGAAAGCCATCGAACCGGCCATGCGGAAGGCGTTCTCGTTCGAGTCGACATCGTGGTAGGAGCCGAACGTCAGCGTGGCGCGCACGTCGACAACCGGATAGCCGGCCAGCACGCCCTGCTTCAGCGTTTCCTGGATGCCCTTGTCCACCGCCGGGATGAACTCGCGCGGCACCACGCCGCCCTTGATGGCGTCGACGAACTCGTAGCCCTTGCCCGGCTCCAGCGGTTCGACCGTCAGCACCACGTGGCCATACTGCCCACGTCCACCCGACTGCTTGACGAACTTGCCTTCGACGTCGCTGGCGGTCTTGGTGATGGTTTCGCGGTAAGCCACCTGCGGCTTGCCGACCGTGGCCTCGACGCTGAACTCGCGCCGCATGCGGTCCACCAGGATCTCCAGGTGCAGCTCGCCCATGCCGGACATGATGGTCTGGCCCGATTCCTCATCGGTATGCACGCGGAACGACGGGTCTTCCTGCGCCAGGCGGTTCAGGGCGATGCCCATTTTTTCCTGGTCGGCCTTGGTCTTCGGTTCCACCGCCTGCGAAATCACCGGCTCGGGGAAGATCATTTTTTCCAGCACGATCACATGCTCCGGCGAACTCAGCGTGTCGCCGGTGGTCACGCCCTTCAGGCCCACCGCCGCCGCGATGTCGCCGGCGTAGACTTCCTTGATCTCCTTGCGCTCGTTGGCGTGCATCTGCAGGATGCGGCCCAGGCGTTCCTTCTGCGACTTGGTCGGGTTATAGACCGTGTCGCCGGAATTCACCACGCCCGAATACACGCGGAAGAAGGTCAGCTGGCCGACGAACGGATCGGTCATGATCTTGAACGCCAGCGCCGCGAACGGATCGCTGTCGGTCGGATGGCGCTCGATCGGCTGGTCGTCCTCGTCGGTACCGGCGATCGCCGGCACATCGACCGGCGACGGCAGATATTCGATCACGGCATCCAGCATGGCCTGCACGCCACGGTTCTTGAAGGCGCTGCCGGCCAGCATCGGCACGATCTCGTTGCGGATGGTGCGCAGGCGCAGGCCCTGCTTGATCTCTTCCTCGGTCAGCACGCCGCCTTCCAGGTATTTTTCCAGCAGTTCTGGCGTGCCTTCGGCGGCCGCTTCGACCATCTTGTCGCGCCACTCCTGGGCCACGGCCTGCAGGTCGGCCGGGATGTCTTCATAGGTGAACTTGACGCCCAGCGTCTCGTCGTCCCAGTTAATCGCGCGCATCTTGACCAGGTCGATCACGCCATGAAAATTGTCCTCGGCGCCCAGCGGCACCTGGATCGGCACGGCCACGCCCTTCAGGCGGTTGGCGATCTGTTCGCGCACGCGGAAGAAGTCGGCGCCGACGCGGTCCATCTTGTTGATGAAGGCGATGCGCGGCACCTTGTACTTGTTGGCCTGGCGCCACACGGTTTCCGACTGCGGCTGCACGCCGCCGACGGCGTCGTACACCATCACGGCGCCGTCCAGCACGCGCATGGAGCGCTCCACTTCGATGGTAAAGTCGACGTGGCCGGGGGTGTCGATGATGTTGATGCGGTGCTCGGCGAAATTGCCGGCCATACCTTTCCAGAAGGCGGTCGTCGCAGCCGAGGTGATGGTGATCCCGCGTTCCTGTTCCTGCTCCATCCAGTCCATCGTGGCGGCACCGTTATGTACCTCACCGATTTTATGGTTGACTCCGGTATAAAACAGGATGCGCTCCGTCGTCGTCGTTTTGCCAGCGTCGATGTGCGCGCTGATGCCGATGTTGCGGTAACGCTCGATGGGGGTCTTGCGGGTCATTACGATCTCCTTGGGTGTACAACTTGGGAAGTCTCAGGTGCGGCACTCCGTGCCGAATTCAAGACCTCATTAGCGTGCGACATGATTAATGGCAATTAATGTAGTCTGTAACATAATCCGTTAGCTTACCTCTCACCTGGACAATCTGCATGCGAGTACGCCCCCAAACCACCCTGTTCCTGACTTTAGGCATGGCTCCGGCTCTGGCTTTAGCCCAGGCTTCCGACCTTGAACTGCGACTGGAGCGCTGCTCGGTCCTCGGCGACGCCAGCGCGCGCCTGGCCTGTTACGACGGCCTGTCGAAGAGCGCACCGGCGGTCCAGGCCGCCGGCGCCAACGCCATCGTCGCGCCCGCCGCCGACGCCAACAACGGCACGGTCGCCTCGGCCGATGCGCCGGCCCGTACCCAGCCGGCCGGTCCGCCGCCGGAACCGAAGGTGTCGCCCAAGGTCGCCGAGCTGACCACCATACCGCCGGAGGACACGGTGTCGCGCATGGTGCAGGAATGGGAGCTGGACCGCTCGTCGAAACGCGGCGTGTTCAATTTCCGCCCCCATCGTCCCACCTATTTATTGCTGGCCAATTACAGCACCAGCTCCAACGATACGCCTTTTCAGGACTTTACGCCCGGCGGCATCAAATCCAAGCACGTGGAGCTGACATACCAGATCAGTTTCAAGATGAAGATGATAGAGCAGCTGCTCAGCACCCCGGTCGACCTGTGGTTCGGCTACACCCAGAACAGTTTCTGGCAGGCTTACAACCGCGCCGCCTCCAGCCCGTTCCGCGAAACCAACTACCAGCCCGAGCTGATGCTGACCACGCCGCTGAACCTGGACCTGGGCATCCTCGACGTGCGCTACGCCACGCTGGCGCTGAACCACCAGTCGAACGGCCAGACCTCGACGCTGTCGCGCAGCTGGAACCGGATTTATGCGGAAGTGGGGGCGGAAAAAGGCAAGTTCGGCGTCTCGTTCCGCCTGTGGAAGCGGCTGGACAACGCACGCTCGGACAACGACAACATCGATATCACCGATTTCATGGGCCATGGCGACATCCGCGCCACCTACCGCTTCGACGGCCACGAGCTGTCGCTGCTGGCGCGCCGGAATATTTCGACCGGCCACGGCGCCTTGCAGGCCGGCTGGGCCTTCCCGGTGGCGGCCAACCTGAACGGCTATGTGCAAGCCTTCAGCGGCTACGGCCAGAGCCTGATCGATTACAACTACTCGCAGAAATCGATCGGCGCCGGCTTCCTGGTCAAGTTTTAACGGGGATTGCCGCCCAGGATGCGCGCCGGCAGCATGACCACGGCGCGCAGCAGTTCGAACACGCCTTCGACGCCGATGCCGATCAGGCGGAACGGCAAGGTAATCAGCCACAGCAACGGATAGAGCACCAGCGCCAGCAAGGCCAGCGGCCAGCACAGGAACAGCAGCACCAGCCACAAAACAAAACTCAGCATGAGAAGCTCCCGATTCGGTTAATGTTGTCTATGCTGCGTACCTTAACGGCGCGGCGTCCGGCGGACAATCGCCGTGCGACCAACTGCAAAAATACAGCGTCCAAGGGCGCTTTTGGCCGATAAACGGCGCGGCGGCTTGGGATAGAATCATAAAAACAACAATATTTCCTGCTATGGCGGCTGCGTGCAACGGCAATTCCACTACCTTGGGACGGCGTCTGGTCCGGCTGCTGCTATGGTGGGCAGCCTTGCTGCCGCCGGCGCACGCCGCCACGCCCGGCCCGATCGACCTCCACCACGCCGGCTGGACCACGCGCGACGGCGCGCCGGCCATGGCCATGACCATGGCGCAGACCAGCGACGGCTGGCTGTGGTTCGGCGGTCCCAACGGCCTGTTCCGCTTCGACGGCGCGCGTTTCGAGCGTTACGCCGACTTGGTGCTGCCGGCCAACTCGATCAGCATCCTCAGCGCCCAGCCCGCGGGCGATTTATGGATAGGCTACCGCTTCGGCGGCCTGAGCCGGCTTACCCAGGGCAAGTTGCGCAGCTATGACGAGCACGACGGCCTGCCGCGCAGCGTCTCGGTCTGGGGCATCGAGCCGGACGCCAGCGGCCGCATGTGGGCGGCGACTCCGCGCGGCATGTTCTATCTCGACGGCGAACGCTGGCATGCCGCCGAGGCGGATTGGGGATTGACACGCTCGACCTACAAAACGCTGATGCGCGACCGCCACGGCGTGCTGTGGGTTCAGGGCGACGACGGCATCGCCACGCTGGCGCCCGGCGCCAGCCGATTTGTCCGCGTGCCGCGCCAGAGCGGCGTGGGTGTCGTGGCCGAGGTGCCCGATGGCAGCGTCTGGAGCTGGGATGGGCAGAATAACCGGCTCAACCGCCTTACCGCGCCGGCCGACGGCGTCGCGCCGCGCCGCTGGCAGCTGCACGGCGAGGTCGGCGCCGTGTTGTTCGACCGCGCCGGCAACCTGTGGGCCGGGCGGCAGGACGGCGTCGAATACCACACGGCGCGCGGAACGGCCGTCACCGGCCCGCAACAGGGCCTGACCGGCGGCGCCGTGACCGCGCTGCTGGAAGACCGCGAAGGCAATGTCTGGGTGACCACCGCGAACGGCGTCGACCGCTTCCGCGCCAAGCGCCTGACCCGTATCCCGGTCACCGAACATCCCGGCCGGCTACCGATTGCCGCCGACAGCCAGGGCGGCATGTGGGCCGGACGCACGCACCTGGAACGGCAGGAACACGGCAACTTTGCCGCCAGTCCCCTGTGGCCGGCGGCCGCCAGCTACTGGACCGATCAGATTCACTGCGCCTATCTGGATCCCGACGGCGTGCTGTGGCTCGGCGGCTTCGGCGGCCTGTGGCGCAAGGATGGCGAGCGCGTCAGCCGGGTCGCCCTGCCCGACGGCCTGAATGCCGTCCAGTTCAGCGCCATCGCCCGCGATCGCCAGGGACGGCTATGGATTTCCCTGCTGTTGTTCGGCATCTTCAGGCAGGATGAGCATGGCAGCTGGACCAGGATGGACGGCAGCAATGGCTTGCCCGAGGCGCCCGCCCGCGCGATGGCGCCCGGTCCCGGCGGCGACCTGTGGCTGGCCTATCCGCGCAACCGCGTGGTGCGGCAGAGCGGCCAGGGCTGGCGCGTGTATGGTCCGGCGGACGGCGTTCAGCTTGGCGCGGTGCTGGCCATCCATGCTCGCGGCGACCACGTCTGGGCCGGCGGCGAGAACGGCCTGGCGCGGCGGCAGGGCGAGCGCTTCATCACCGTGACCGGCAACGATGGCCAGACCTTCAGCGGCGTCAACACCATGGTGGAACTGGCCAACGGCGATCTGTGGATCAACGCCGTGTCCGGCCTGTTCCGCTTGCCGGCGGCGGAAATCGCCACGCTGCTGAACACGCCGGGATACCGCCTGCGCTATGAGCGGATCGACAGCCTGGATGGCCTGGAAGGCACGGCGCCCTTCCTGGCGCCGACGCCTACATTGGCGCGGGCCACGAACGGTTACCTCTGGGTCACCACCACAACCGGCCTGTTCCGCTTCGATCCCGCCGGCCACGCCGCCCGGCCCGCGCCGCCGGTCATCATCCGCAAACTCGGCGCGGCCGGGCAGCTACGCCCCGCCGTTCCAGGCACACGGCTGCCGCCCGGCAGCGGCTCGCTCCAGATCGAGTACACAGCAATGGCGCTGGGAATGCCGGAGCGGGTGCGTTTCCGCTATCGCATGGACGGGGTCGATACGCGCTGGCAGGAAGCGGGCCGCCGCCGCACCGCCTACTACAGCAATCTGGACGCCGGCAGCTACCATTTCCAGGTGCAGGCCGCCAATGAGGCGGGCGAATGGGACAAGGGCGTATCGACGCTGGATTTCGAGATCGAACCGACCGTCACGCAAACCTGGTGGTTCAAATGCCTGTGTGCGCTGGCCGTGCTGGCCGCGTGCTGGCTGGCCTACCGCCTGCGGCTGCGGCGGATGACGGCGCAGTTGACCGCCAGGATGCAGGAGCGGCTGGATGAGCGCGAACGCATCGCACGCGAGCTGCACGACACGCTGCTGCAATCGGTGCAGGGGCTGATTCTCCACGTCCACGCGGCCGCCATGCGCCTGCCCGAACCGGAGCCGGCGCGCGAACTGATCGAGCAAGCGCTGCAACGGGCCGACGACGTGCTGCACGAGGGCCGCGACCGCGTACGCGACCTGCGCAGCAACGATCACTGCGAACAGGACCTGGCCGAAGTGCTGGCCGCAGCCGCCTGCCGCGCCCAGCCGCCCGGCGCCATGCCGATGCGCCTGCGGGTGGAAGGCACGGTGCGCGCCTTGCATCCCGCCGCGCAGGAAGAAGTGCTGGCGATCGCCCGCGAAGCCATCGTCAACGCCTACCGCCACGCCCAGGCGACGCTGATCGAAACCCAGGTCATCTATAGCGCGCGGGAGCTGCGCCTGGTGGTGCGCGACAATGGCGGCGGGATACCGGCGGAGGTGCTGGACAGCGGCGAACGCGAGGACCACTGGGGCATGCCCGGCATCCGCGAACGCGCCAAACGCCTGAAAGCCAGGCTGCAGGTGCGCAGCGAACCCGGCGCGGGCACCGAATGGGTACTCACCCTGC
Organism: Duganella aquatilis; assembly: GCF_009674565.1. Classification (GTDB taxonomy): domain Bacteria; phylum Pseudomonadota; class Gammaproteobacteria; order Burkholderiales; family Burkholderiaceae_D; genus Rugamonas; species Rugamonas aquatilis. Next base: position 212,680 of record NZ_WKJL01000006.1, on the reverse strand, counting down.
CCGGCCGCGTCGCCTACGCCGACCAGCTCAAACGCCGAAAATCCCCCGGTTGATGGCGATCATCACCGCATGCGTGCGGTCGTTGGCGGCCAGCTTGGACAGGATGCTTTTCATGTGACCCTTGACCGTATCTTCGGTCACGCCCAGCAGCAGCGAGGCGCGGCGGTTGGAATTGCCCTTGGCGACCAGCCGCAGCACCTCCACCTCGCGCGCGCTCAAGGCGTCGCAGGCCGGCCGCGCCGCCAGTTTCACCGCCACCTCGGGCGGCAGCGGCCGGCCGCCGGCGTGCACCGTCGTCAGACAGCTGAACAACTCTTTCCTCACCGTGTTCTTGAGCAGATAGGACACCGCGCCCAGGCGCAGCGCGCGGGCCACCTGGGCATCGCCGCCGTAGGTGGTCAGCGCCACGATGCGCGCCTCGGGATGCAATGCCAGGATCGCGGTGATGGCCTGGGCGCCGTTCATGACCGGCATTTGCAGGTCCATCAGCACGATGTCGGGCCGGTGCTGGCGGTACAGCTCGACCGCCTGCCGGCCGTCGCCGGCTTCGGCCACCAGCACGAAGTTGTCGTTGGAGGCAAACACGGCGGCCAGGCCTTCACGTATCAACGGATGGTCGTCGGCCACCAAAACGCGGATCGGCGAGGCTGAAGCCATGTCAAATCTCCATGTAGACGGTTCCGTGACTATACTTCAATGTAGCTACTCTTTCGAGTATAGGAGATGGGCGGGAGCGGACTTACATTGATCGCCACCACTTCACCCGGGAGAAAAACATGCTTTCCACCTTTAGTTCCGTCCGCCGCCTTGGCCTGCGCTGCATCGCGGCGTCCCTGCTGTCAGCCGCGGCGATGGGCGCCAACGCGGCGGCCCCCATCGACGTCAAAGTCGACGGCTTTACCGACAAATACGCGCAGGTCAACGGCGTGCGCCTGCACTACAAGGTTGGCGGCAAGGGCTCGCCGGTGCTGTTGTTGCACGGCTATGGCCAGACCGGCCACATGTGGATTCCAGCCATGAAGGCGCTGGTCAAGAACCACACCGTCATCGTGCCGGACCTGCGCGGCGCCGGCGGCTCGGAGAAGCCGGAAAAAGGCTACGACAAGAAAACCATGGCGGTCGACGTTCACGAACTGGTCAAGACCATCAGCAGCGAGCCGGCCGCCGTGGTCGGCCACGACATCGGCATGATGGTGGCGTACGGCTACGCCGCCCAGTTCCCGGCCGACACCAGCAAGCTGGTGGTCATGGACGCGTTTGTACCCGGCATCGGCGACTGGAAAAACGCCTTCCCGCGCGCGGCCGTCTGGCACTTTTACTTTTATGGCGACACGCCGCTGGCGCTGGTGAAGGGACGCGAGCGCATCTACTTTGAACACTTCTGGAATGACTTTTCGGCCGACAAGGGCAAGTCCATCAAGGAAGCGGACCGCCAGCTGTACACGGCGGCGTATTCCCAGCCGGGCGGTATGCGCGCGGGCTTTTCCTACTTCAGCGACTTCGACCGCGATGCCGCCGATTTCGAGCCGATGAGCAAGACCAAGCTGACCATGCCGGTGCTGACCATCGCCGGCGAAAAATCGGCGGGCGACTTCCTCGGCAAGCAGGCGCAACTGTATGCGACCAACGTCAAAAGCATCATCGTGAAGGGATCGGGACACTGGCTGATCGACGAAGCGCCGGATCAGGTGGTGCCGGCGCTGGTCGACTTCATCCAGTAATTACTGGCCGACGCAGATAATCTTGGTAACGTATTCCTTGGCGTTCGGCTTCTTCTTGGTGGCCCAGGCGACCGCCTCGTTGGCTTCCGCGATGGTCAGCACCGAGGCCTTGTCCTTCGATTTGATGAAGGACACGCCTTCGAATACGCCTTCCTTGCTGCGCATGACTTTGGCAAACACGGGCGGCTTGGTTTCGCCGTCGGCGATCTTGTTTTGCTGGATCAGGTAGCGTTGGTCGTTCTCGGTCATACATTTCTCTTTCGTAAAAGACGAAATATACGCTCCGGAACGACCGCCGTGGGGACTTTTTACGCGAAGGCGGGCATGTGCTGCGCGGGCTGCAACACGGCTTCGTACAGCACTTCGGCCTTCAGCGTGGCTTGCAGCGAGGCGATCGAACCGCCGGCGCGGTACTGGAAACTCACTTGCAGCACGTCGCCCTCGCGCGCCTTGACCGGGACGTTCAGCGGCACCGCCATGTAGGGATTGAGCCAGTCGATGGTGCTGGAACGCTCCTGCACCACGGCCAGGATGTTCTTGGTGACGAAGCGCATGGCGTTGACTTCGCCGTTGCGCTCGACCACGAACTTGCCCTGCCACGAATAGATCAGCTCGTTCGGCTGGTTGAAATCGATGATGCTGTACACCGCCGGCTGGGCCAGCTCCACCGTGCCCGGATAGATGGCGGCGGTTTCCTGGAACTGCACGATCGGCGCGCAGAAGCCCTCGAAATCGTATTCCTGTTGCAGCGGCTGCACCGCCATGATCACCGCTTCCGGCAGGAACAGCGGCAGCGGGCCGCCGAAGCGCTCCAGGTAGCGGCGCTTGAACGATTCGATCACTTCCACCTGTTTTTCGCGCAGCATGCCGACGTGGATCATCTCGCAGATGACGACGTCGACCGGCTCCGGCGGCATGTATTCGAAGGCGTCGGCGTGGATCACCTCGACTTTTTCGCCGTTCGGGTTCATCGCCAGGAATTTGCGCGCTTCCTTGACCATGTCCGGGTTAAACTCGACGCAATAGACCTTGGACGCGTTGGCGGCCGCGAACCACGACAGCACGCCCGTACCGCCGCCCAGTTCCAGCACTTTCGCGCCCGGCTTGACGCCGTAGGCGATGGCCGACTTGAAGCCATGCATGCGGTTTTGGTCCATCAGCATATTGTGATGGTAGTGGACCGGAATAAACTGCCCCAGATAGCAGCTCTCGATTTCGCGTTCGTTCAGCATTGGTCGTCCTTGGTAGATGCGCTGGGGACATTATGGTGAAGAATGTTGCGACACTATGCCGGGAACTGGCCGGCAAATACCCTCCAATTCATTTGCGCCGCTCATCGTTAAGCAAAAATCACTATTGCGTTTATACTAGCGGCGATTAATCACGGAGATGTCATGTCTGTACAGTTTCGCAACAACGTTCATTGCCATGGCGATGGCCCCGCCACCATCATGTTTGTGCACGGTTACGGCTGCGACCAGCAGATGTGGCGCTTCATCTACCCCTCGTTCCTGGGGCGCTACCGGGTGGTGCTGATGGACCTGACCGGCAGCGGCGGCTCCGACCTGGGCGCCTACGACCGCGAGAAATACAGCACGCTGCACGGCCATGCGGAGGATGTGCTGGATGTGATCGGCCTGTACGCGAAGGCGCCGGTGGTGTTTGTCGGGCACTCGGTGGCCGCGATGATCGGCATGCTGGCGTCCATCATGTCGCCGGAAAAGTTTGTGGCGCAGATCATGGTCGGGCCGTCGCCGTCGTTCATCAACGATGACGATTACGTCGGCGGCTTCAATGTGGAAGACATCGACGGCCTGCTGCAGATGATGGAGCTCGACTACGACAGCTGGATCAAGCGCATGGCGCCGGTGATTATGGGCGCGCCCAGGCAGCCGGTCTTGCAGCAGGAACTGCTGACGCGCTTCCAGAAGAACGATCCCGAGATCTCGCGCCATTTCGCCCGCGTCACCTTCACCGCCGATCACCGTGCGGACGTGGAAAAATCCACCGTCCCGGCGCTGATCCTGCAATGCAGCGATGACATGATCGCCCCGCGCGAAGTGGGCGACTGGCTGCACCAGCATCTGCCCCACAGCGAACTGGCCGTCATCACCAACATCGGCCACTGCCCTCACCTCAGCTCGCCTTCCGCCAGCTCCGACATCATCAACGACTACCTGCTGCAAATCCAGGCTTGACGAGGCAGCGCTAGCGCGGTTTTTTGTTGGCAAGGAAGGTGTTGATGGTTTTGGCGATCCAGGGCTTGTCGGCCTTGAGGGCGAATTCGGCGGCGGTGAGGTGGAAGCCGCCGTCTTTCAGCGTGGCGTCGGCGCCTTGTGCGAGCAGCAGTTCGACCACTTTTTCCTGGCCTTCGCGGGCGGCGATCATCAGCGGCGTCATGCCGGACGGCGTCTCGGCGTCGATGTAGGCGTATTTGTCGAGCAGGATGGTGGTGATTTCCACGCTGCCGGCGGCGGCCGCGTAATGCAGCGCGGTCCAGCCTTTCTGGTTCACCTGCGCGCCGCGCTGCAATAGCTCCAGCACCGCCGTCTTGTTGTTGCGGAAGGCGGCCATCATCAGCGCGGTGTTGCCGTTGGGCGCCTTCGCTTCGATATCGATGCCCTTCTGGGCCATCAGCACGCGCGCCACGTCCAGCGCTTCGTAGCGCATGGCGACGATCAGGCCGGTCTCGCCGTTGGCGTCCCGTATATTGGGATTGACGCCGCGCGCCAGCATTTTCCGGACGCGGTCGGCGCCATCCAGCTGGGCGGCGCGGAAGAACTCGACTTCGTCGTCGCTCTGCTCGGCCGCGCAGACCGGCGCGGCCACCGCAGAGGCCAGCCCCAGCAGGATCAACCGCCGCGTGCGCCGCATCAGGCCGCCACGTTGAACAGTTTGCGGAAGTTGGCGGTGGTTTGCGCCGCCACTTCTTCCACCGACACACCCTTGAGCTGGGCCAGGTATTCGGCCACGTGCGCCACATAGCCCGGCTCATTCATGCGGCCGCGATACGGCACCGGCGCCAGGTACGGCGAATCGGTCTCGATCAGGATGCGCTCCAGCGGCAGTGCCAGCGCCACCGCCTGCAAGTCCTTGGCGCTCTTGAAGGTCACGATGCCGGAGAACGAGATATAGAAGCCCATCTCGATCGCCGCACGCGCCACTTCCAGCGACTCGGTAAAGCAGTGCATCACGCCCGCCACGCCGCCCGCCTCCGTGCCCGCACCCTCTTCGCGCATGATGCGGATGGTGTCTTCGCTGGCGCTGCGGGTATGAATGATCAGCGGCTTGCGGGTGATGCGCGACGCCTTGATGTGCGTGCGGAAGCGCTCGCGCTGCCATTCCAGGTCGCCTTCCAGACGGTAGTAATCCAGTCCGGTTTCGCCGATGGCGAGGATTTTCGGATCATCGGCCAGCTGCACCAGCTGTTCGACGGTCGGTTCCGGCGTGTCCTCATAATCCGGATGCACGCCGACCGAGGCGTAGATGTGCGGATACGCGTGGGCCAGCGCCAGCACCTGCGGGAAATCCGGCAGATCGACCGACACGCACAAGGCATGGGTCACCTTGTTGTCGGCCATCTTGGCGAGGATTTCAGGCATGCGAGCGGCCAGCTCAGGAAAATTGATGTGGCAATGAGAGTCGATATACATGCCGCGATTGTACCTGATAGCGCCTGCCACCCGTTTTGTGGAAACGATACCACCCCAGATCAAGAAAACGCTTTCATTTTTAATATTGTCGGGATAGTATCGCTCTGCGGTATGTAATTACATTACACAAAAATATAGGGGACATATGAGTACTACCGAAATCTTCCTGCTCGCGATGTTGCTGATCTTCGTCGTGCCTTTCCTGGTCTGGCGCCTTGGGCGCACCGACTATTTCGCTCCGCTGGTGATCGTGCAGATCATCATGGGCATCATCCTCGGACCGGGCGTCATGGGCGCTTTGTTCCCGGATTACCACAAATTCGTCTTCAATCCGGACGTGGTCAAAACCCTCAACGGCGTCGCCCAATGGGGCGTGATGCTGTTCGTGATGCTGGCCGGTATCGAGCTGGACCTGAAAAAAGTCTGGCAGCACCGCCGCGAAAGCGTCACCACCGCCGGCCTGTCGCTGGGCGTGCCGCTGGTGTTCGGCTGCGCCGCCGCCCTGCTGCTGATGAACTACCAGGGCTGGATGGGCGCCAAAGCCGCCAACTGGCAATTCATGCTGGGCACCGGCATGGCCTGCGCCGTCACCGCGCTGCCAGTGCTGGTGCTGCTGATGGAAAAGCTGCAGATCCTGCGCCAGCCGATGGGCCAGCGCATCCTGCGCTACGCCAGCCTGGACGACGTCGCCATCTGGGGCGTGCTGGCGCTGATCATGCTGGATTGGGAACGCGTCGGTCGCCAGCTGGGCTTCCTGGTCGCGTTTGCGTTGCTGACCTTTGCCTTCCGCCGCCTGATGAACCGCCTGCAAAACAGCGACCGCTGGTACGTCGCCATGATCTGGCTGATCGCCTGCTCGTTCGGCGCCGATTGGGCCGGCCTGCACTTCATGGTCGGCGCCTTCCTGGCCGGCGTGGTGATGGATGCGGACTGGTTCGGCCAGGAGCAGCTGGACGCGCTGTTCAAGAACGTGCTGCTGGTGCTGATGCCGGTATTCTTCCTGAGCACCGGCCTGCGCACCAAGTGGGATCTGGGCGGTTACTCGGTGTTCTTCGTCGGCGGCCTGCTGTTGCTGGCGTCGGTGGGCGGCAAGCTGGCGGGCGCGCACATCGCCGGCAAGCTGCTGAACTGGAAGAGCGGTGAAGCGTCGATCATCGGCTGGCTGCTGCAATCGAAGGGCCTGATCGAAATCATCTTCGCCAACATCCTGCTGGACAAGCAGATCATCACCAGCGAAACCTTCACCGCGCTGTTGCTGATGGCTGTCGGCAGCACCATGCTGACCATTCCCATCGTGTATCCTAAGCTGAACCGCGCACAACACCGTGGCCTGGTCAGCCAGGCCAGCTCTTGAGGAAGTAACATGGCACGCACCGGATTAACGAAATCGGAAGTCAAGGCCAGCCGCGACCAGCTGCTGGCCGAGGGGCGCTACCCGTCCGTCGATGCGGTGCGCCATGTGCTGGGCACCGGCTCCAAGTCGACCATCCACCGCTATCTGAAAGAACTCAGCGACGACGACAGCCACCCCGGCATCAAGCGCGACGATACCGCGCGCAGCCTGCAAACCATGGTCGAGCAGCTGGCCAGCCAGTTGCATGACGACGCCGAACGCCGCTACCGCGCGCTGTACGCCGAGCACCAGCAGGCGCTACGGGAAAAGGAAGACGAGCTGGACGCGCTGCGCGCCACCATCGAGCGGCTGACCGCGCGCGTGGAAGAACTGGAGATCGACGCCTACGCCGCCCAGCCGCACGACCACGGCTTCGGCGACTTCAGCCACCTGCAAGCCAGCTCGCGCGGCGGGCTGAACGACAGCACGCCGTTCAGCATGGTGCTGTCCGGCGGCCGCTCGTCAGTGTTTGATGTGGACAGCCGGCAGATCCAGCTTACGCCACGCGCTTACCCAGGATAATCAGGTCGCGCTCGATGCCGCGAAGTTACAGGGTGTGGGTGGCGCGCGAAGAGCGCAACGCGGCGCCGAGGATTTCTTCAATGCGCAGGCGGGCGCGCTGGCCGCTCTCGTCGTCCGGAAAATGCACGCCGATGCCCTGCGCCTTGTTGTTGTGCGCGCCGGGCGGCGTGATCCAGGCGACCTTGCCGGCGATCGGGTATTTGTTGGGATCGTCCATCAGCGCCAGGATCAGGTAGATCTCGTCGCCGAGCTTGTACGGCTTCTGGGTCGGCACGAACATGCCGCCGTTTTTCAGGAACGGCATGTAGGCGGCATACAGCGCCGCCTTTTCCTTGATCGCCAGCGACAACACCGTCGGCCGTGGCGTCAACGGCACGGTGTTCGGGTCGAGTGGGCTGGCAGCGGACATTCCTTACCTTTCAGGCGCAGCAGTTGGCGTAATCGAGCAGCATATCCTCCAGGAACAGCTTGGGCGACAGCGGATGGTCGGCGGTCGCGCGGCGGTCATTGGCGCCCTTGATCGCGGCCATCAACCGGCTGACGTGGATCTTGTCGGCCACGCCGGCCAGCTCTTTCTGGTAGCGAGGATAATAGCGGATGCTGCCTGCCAGTTTGTAGGAAAACACATCGTAAAGCCAGCGCTGCAACCAGGACACCGGACCGCTCAATGGCACTTTCTGCAACTTGTCGGCGACTTTCAAGGCGCCTTCCACGCTCGGATGGGCCAGCAGTTGCAGCAGCATTTCCAGCTCCTCGCGGTTGCCGGACTCCGCCTGCGCCATGGCCGCCAGCGGCGCGCCGCCCTGCTCACGCAGCCAGCTGTCGGCATCCGGCACGCCCTGTTCCTTCAGCCAGGCCAGCGCCTCGGCATGGCTAGGCATCGGCAGCGCGAACTTGCGGCAGCGCGACAGGATGGTCGGCAACAGGCGGTCCAGGCTGTTGGAAGCCAGCAGGAACACGGTGCCCGGCGGCGGTTCTTCCAGCGTCTTCAGCAAGGCGTTCGAGGCCGGCATGTTGAGCGCTTCGGCCGGATACAGCACCACCACGCGCAAGCCCTGGCGGTGGGTCGAGATGTTCATGAAGTCCGCCAGATTGCGGATCTGCTCGATCTTGATTTCCTTGGAGGGCGTCTTGGTCTTGGCGGCCTTCTTGGTCTCGCCTTCGCCCTCTTCGCCGTCGACCGGCTCGTCTTCCATCGATTCCGGCCGCACACGGCGGTAGTCCGGATGGTTCTGCTGCGAGAACCAGCCGCAGGACGCGCACACGCCGCAGGCGTGACCGTCCGGCAGCACCGCCTCGCACAGCAAACCCTGGGCGAAGGTTTCGATAAAGTCGGATTTGCCGATCCCGGCGGCGCCATGGAACAGGATGGCGTGCGGCATGCGCTGGCGCAGCGTTTGCAGCTGCTGCCACGACGATTCCTGCCACGGGTAGATGGAATTACTCATTATTCAGTATTCTATGTCAAAAGCATGCGTCGAGGATGGCCGCAATCTGCTCCTGGATCGCGGCGATGCTCTGCGTCGAATCGATGACGCGGAAGCGCTGCGGGAACTGCGCCGCGCGGCGCAGGTATTCGGCGCGGGTGGCGGCGAAGAAGTCGGCCTTCTCCTGCTCGAACTTGTCGAGGTCGCGGGTGGCGTCCAGCCGCGCGCGCGCCACTTCCAGGGGCACGTCGAACAGCAGCGTCAGGTCCGGTTGCAGCGCGGGATGCACCCACTGCTCCAGCACCTCCAGCTTGGCCACGCTCATGCCGCGGCCGCCGCCCTGGTAAGCGAAGGTGGAATCGGTAAAGCGGTCGGAAATGACCCAGGCGCCGCGCTTCAGCGCCGGCTCGATGACCTGCGCCAGGTGCTCGCGGCGGCTGGCGAACACCAGCAAGGCCTCGGTTTCCAGGTCCATTTTTTCGTGCAGCACGATCTCGCGCAGCTTTTCGCCCAGCGGCGTGCCGCCCGGCTCGCGCGAGCTGACCAGCTCGGCGCCGCGCTGCTTGATGTAATCGGCGACGAAGGCGATGTGCGTCGACTTGCCGGCGCCATCGATGCCTTCAAAGGTGATGAATTTACCCATGTATTCTTATCGTTGATACTGATTGACTGCCCGATTGTGATCGTTCAGGTTGTCGGAAAACTGACTGGTGCCGTTGCCCTTGGAGACGAAATACAGCGCCGCCGTCCTGGCCGGCGACAGCGCCGCCATCAGCGACTGCACGCCCGGCAGCGCGATCGGCGTCGGCGGCAAGCCGGCGCGCGTGTAGGTATTGTACGGGGTGTCGGTTTCCAGGTCTTTTTTGCGGATCTTGCCGTCGTATTTGAGGCCCATGCCGTAGATCACGGTCGGATCGGTCTGCAGCAGCATGCCCAGCTTCAGGCGGTTGACGAACACGCCGGCGATCATCGAGCGCTCGGACTTCTGCCCGGTTTCCTTTTCCACGATGGAGGCCATGGTCAGCGCCTCGTACGGGCTCTTGTACGGCAGCGCCGGGTCGCGCTTGGCCCAGGCGTCGGCCAGGCGGGTCAGCATCATCACGTGCGCCTGCTTGTAGATTTGCAGGTCGCTGGCGCCCTTGGCGAACAGATAGGTATCCGGGAAGAACAGTCCCTCCGGTTCCTTGTAGTCGGAGGCGATGGCGCCCAACACTTCCTGGTCGGTCAGCGCCACGGTGTCATGCTTGAGGCCCTTGTGGGCGGCGATGGCGGCCCGCATCTGGCGGAAGGTCCAGCCCTCGATGATGGTCAGCTGCTCCTGCGCGAACTCGCCGCGCGCCAGCTGGTCGATCAGCCGCAGCGGCGTCGAGCCCGGCTTCAGCTCGTAGGAGCCGGCTTTCAGCTTGCTGCTCTTGCCGGTCGCGCGCGCCAGCAGATTGAACAGCAGTGGCTGGATCGGCACGCCCGCTTCGGCGATCTGCTGGCCTGCCGCATGGGCGCCGCTGCCCGGCGTGATGACGAAATCAATGGCCTCGGCATCACCAGGGATGATGGGATTCTGCGACCAGTACATGAAATAGCCGCCGCCGGCGATGGCCAGCAAGATGCACAAACCGATTATTTTTTTGATAAAAGCCATTGTTAAAGCCATCTGATTGGATCAAGTCGCACAGCTTGCCAGTTCTTGGCAGTGTCCGCCAGTGCCGTGTTTTGCGCGCCATCCGACGCGATCTGCGCGACATCACTATAATGAGCCCGTAATGATAATGCTTTAACCGTCAAAAGATTGAAAATTATGTCTTCCTGGAATGAACTTTTAGCACAGCAGGCCACTCCGCTGAGCACCACGCAACTGGCCGCCGGCTTCGTCGCCTCCATCACCGACCTCGGCCTGATCGCCCTGGACGGCGAGGAGTCGGCCAGTTTCCTGCACACGCAGCTGACCAACGATGTCGAGCACCTGGGCCTGGGCGAAGCGCGCCTGGCCGGCTACTGCTCGCCGAAAGGCCGCCTGCTGGCCTCGTTCCTGATGTGGCGCAGCGCGTCCACTATCTTCCTGCAACTGGCGCGCGACATCCAGCCGGCGGTGCAGAAGCGCCTGGCCATGTTTGTGCTGCGCGCCAAGACCAAGCTCAGCGACGCGACCGAACTGCCGGGCAACGCGGTGCTGCTGGGCCTCGGCGGCAACCAGGCCGATACCGTCTTGCAAAAGTGGTTTGACAGCCTGCCGGCCAAGCCGTTCGCCAAGCTGGATCACCCGCTGGGCACGCTGATCCGCGTGGCCGACGTGTTCGACGCGCCGCGCTATCAGTGGCTGATGTCGGTGGAAACCGCGCAGGCCGTGGCGCCGGAACTGGCGGCCCAGCTCAGCGTCGGCGGCGCCGATGCCTGGCAGCTGTCGGAAATCCACGCCGGCATCGCCCACATCAGCAAGGCCACGCAGGAGCAGTTCGTGCCGCAGATGATCAACTACGAACTGCTGGGCGGCGTCAATTTCAAGAAAGGCTGCTACCCGGGCCAGGAAATCGTCGCCCGCAGCCAATACCTGGGCAAGCTGAAACGCCGCACCACGCTGGTCAGCATCCCTGACCTGACGGCGGCGGCCGGCATGGAAGTGTTTGCCACGGCCGATCCGGAACAACCTTGCGGCATGATCGTCAACGCCGCAGCCAACGGCCAGGGCGGCGTCGACGCGCTGGTGGAAATGAAGCTGGCCGCCATCGAGGCGGCCTCGGTGCGCCTGGGCTCGGCCCAGGGCACGGCGCTGAATTTCCTGGCCATGCCTTACGTGCTGGAACCGCTCGATCTCTAGCATGGATCTCTACATCTACTACAAGGTCAAGGACGCCGACGCGGCGTCCTTGCAGGCGGCTGTCGTCCCGATGCAGGCGACGCTGGCGCAGCGCCACGGCGTTGCGGGCCAACTCAAACGTCGTCCGGAGGGCAAGGACGGCGTGCAGACGTGGATGGAAGTGTATCCGTCCGCGCCGGAAGGATTTGCGGCGGCGCTGGATGCAGCCGTCGCCGCGGCCGGCCTGTCCGCATGGACCAGCAGCCCGCGTCACACCGAAGTGTTTGGGGATGTCGTCTCATGTGCCTGATTGTCTTTGCCTGGCAAGTGGTGCCGGCCGTGCCCCTGATCGCCGCCGCCAACCGCGATGAATACTATCAGCGCGCCACCGCGCCGGCCGCGCCGTGGCCGGAACATCCGCAGATCTACGCCGGCCGCGACCTGCAGGCCGGCGGCAGCTGGATGGGCATCACCCAGCCAGCCGAAGACGGCGCGCCGTCGCGCTTTGCCGCCATCACCAACATCCGCGCGCCGTCCGAGCACAAGGACGAGGCGCCGTCGCGCGGCCATCTGGTGGCCGACTACCTGGCCGGCAGCATGACGCCGCAGGAATACGTGGCGCAGATCCGCGCCACCGCCGGCCAGTACAACGGCTTCAACCTGATACTGGGCGACCGCGACACCCTGATCTGGTATTCCAACAAGGGCGACAACGACCCGCGCAACGGCCAGCCGCTGGCGCCCGGCGTCTACGGCCTATCGAACGCGCTGCTGGACGCGCCGTGGCCGAAAGTGCTGAAGACCAAGGCCCAGTTCGCCAGCCTGCTGTGCCTGGGCGCGCCGGAAGAAGCCTTCTTCGAAATGCTGTCCGACACCACCCCGGCGCCGGACCAGCGCCTGCCGGAAACCGGCGTGCCGCTGGACCTGGAGCGCGTGCTGTCCGCCGTGCGCATCGAAAGCCCGAGCTACGGCACCCGCACCTCCACCGTCGTCAAACTCTACGCCGACGCTCCCGCCACGCTGCACGAGATGCTGATTCACTAGGTGCTGCGGCCCGCCTTCCGCTCCAGCAGCGCGCGGAAGGCGGTGAACACCTTGCGCATGGCCGGGGCCTTGTAGGGAAACATGTCTTCCGGGTCCATGGCGTGCACGATCATGGCGTTGTCGGCCTCGAAGATCAGCAGGTCGCCGTTCGGCATTTCGGCGCAGTCGATACCCAGGTATTGCAAGCCCATGCGTTCGTTAATCGCTTGCAGCGCGGCCTGGTGGCGCACGGCGAAGCCCTGGTCGAAGCGCGCCATTTCCGCCGCTTCCTCGGCGCGCTTCTCGGCGCTTTCGGTCATGCCGGCGTTCAGGTAGTGGATCATCCAGTTTTGCGAAATCGCGTAGTGGCAGATGTAAGGCCTGCCTTCGATGAGCACCACGCGGTATTTGCGGAACATGCCGTCGGCGCCGCGGTAATCGACAAAGCGCGACACGTAGAACTGCGGCCCCTCCACTTCCTGCAGATACTTGCCCAGCGCGGCGGGCGTATCGACCTTTTGCAGATTCGTACCGGCATGCGAGCCCAGCGGCCGCACGATAACCGGGAAGCCGCCGTCCGGCAGCAGGCTTTCGATCGCCTGCGTGCCGGCGGCAATCGCATTCAGCGTGCTCAGGCCGGTACGCACCGACACCGGCATTTCCACGCCAGCCAGCCCGCGCAGCGCGGCGCTGAGGCCGTCACGCGAGGTCGCGCGCAGCTGTTCCGGACGGTTGATGACGGGACGCGGCCAGTCGCTGGTGTATTCGATCAGGCGTTCCAGCAACGGCTGGTTGGCTTCCGACTCGGCCACAGCCACCAGCATCACATCATGGTCCGGCACTTCCTCCGGAAAATCTTCGTCGGCGCGCAGGTACAGCAGTTCCAGCGTGACGTCGCTGTTCTCCACCAGGAATTCGACCGGCGTGTTGGACATCAGGTCGCCCGGTCCCATCAGCACCAGCAAGGTCAGGCCCGGCTCGGGCTGCTGCGCGGGAATCGTGTAATGCGGTTGCAGCATGATCGCTTCAGCCTGCACCGCCAGCGCGTCGTCGCGGTTGCCCGTCAGTTGCAACACGGTGGAAAAATCCATGTAGGCGTGGGCATCGTTCGGATAAGTCTGTGCGCGTTCCAGCAGGACCTGGCCGAGCGGCGCCAGGTCTTCACCGGCAAAGGCGCGGCGCATCAGGGGGGCGACGCCGATCAGGGGCGCATTGTGCTGGCCGATTATGCTTGCATCAAAAGTCATGCGGACTCCGTAGTAATAAATTGCGGACGCGCGGCGCCCAGTTTCAGCACCGCATCCAGCAGCGCGTCGATATCTTGTTGACCGGTACGGTGGTTGACGATGGCCACGCGGATCGCCAGCTTGCCGCGGATGGTTGTAGCGGAGGGGGCGGCAATGCCGGACTCCTGCACGTCCGCCACCAGCCCGGCGTTGAATGCATCCACGTCGCCGGCGGCGCGGTAGCGGAAGCAGACGATGTTGAGCGCCACCGGCGCCAGCAGTTCCAGTTCCGGCTGGGCGGCGACACGCTCTTCCAGATAACGCGCCAGCAAGCAGGTTTCGTTGATCACCTGGCCGATGCGTTCGGCGCCGAACACCTGGAAGGTGAACCAGGTCTTCAAGGCGCGGAAGCCGCGCGACAAGTCCGGACCGAAATCGCACGGCCACGGCGAATTGGCCGCCATGCCGCGCGCGTCGCGGCGCAGATAAGTGTCGCGGCTGGCGAAGGTGTCCAGATGCATGGCGCCGTCGCGCACCAGGATGAAGCCGGCGTCGTACGGCACCTGGCCCCACTTGTGGAAATCGCAGGCGACCGAGTCGGCCAGCTCGATGCCGTCCAGCAGCGGACGCAGCGCCGGCGCCAGCGCCGCCAGCGCGCCATACGCGCCATCGACGTGGAACCACAGGCCGTTGCGCTCGCACACCGCAGCCAGCAGCGGCAGCTCGTCGATCGCGCCGACATCCACCGTGCCGGCGGTGCCGGCGACAAAGAACGGCTGCAAGCCGGCCTGGCGGTCGGCGGTGATGGCGGTTTCCAGCGCCACCACGTCCATCTGGAATTGCGCGTTCATCGGAATTTTGCGCAGGTTGGCGCTGCCGAGGCCGGCCAGGTCCATCGCCTGCGCGATGCAGCCGTGCGCCCCGGCCGAGGCATAGGCCACCAGCTGCCGCTTCGGCGGAATGCCGTGGCTGCGCACCTCGCGGCCCAGCGCGCGGAAACGCGCCACCAGCAAGGCGATCATATTGGCCATGGAACTGCCGGTGACGAACAGCCCGGAGGCGGTCGCCGGGAAACCGAACAGCTCGGCCATCCAGCGCACGATCTGCCGTTCGACTTCAATCGGGATATGGTCGCGGCCGCCGCAGTTGGCGTTGAGGCCGGCCGCCAGCATCTCGGCCAGCATGCCCACCGGCGTGCCGCCGCCGTGCACCCAGCCGAAGAAGCCGGGATGGGTATTGCCGATCGCATTCGGCAGGATGTGCTGCATGAACTGCTGGTGCACCGCGGCCAGCTCGCTGCCCTGCGCCGGCATGCCGCTGCGGAAAGCGGCGCGGGCATCGTCGGGAATCGGCTGCCAGACCGGCCGCTGCCGGATGTCTTGCAAATAGTCAATCATATCGTCCAGCATGCGGTGGCCCTGCGCACGGAACTGTTGCCAATCGGCCGGGTCCAGCGGGCCGGCGAAATTTTCTTGCGTTTTCTTTGCCATGTGACTCAATTTTTCTTCAGACCTGCCGTTATCACCAGTAGCGGGGCAATTTATCCAAGGCCGGCGCCCCACTTACACGAAGGAAACCGTTCAACATGGACACGAGCAGCATCAACCGTTCGGATTTGCTACCCGTTGCTACCGCCCCGGTGGCGGCGGTGTCCGTGCCTGCCTCAGGGAAAAATGCAGATACAGCTACCGCACAGTCTATTGTCGCCGGTAAAGACGATCCTGCGTCCAGAATTCCTGGTAAAACTGAGTTAAGAAAGTCGGTTGACGCGATAAATCGTTTCCTCGAAAACAATAGTGAGGTAAAGTTCAGTATAGACGACGCCAGCGGCCTGTCGGTGGTGAAGGTCATTGATACTGAAACAAAGAAGGTTATACGCCAATTTCCGTCAGAGCAATCGCTGGAAATAAGCAAGAATCTCCACAGTTTGAAAGGCTTGCTCATCGACAGCAAGGCATAGTAGCGCAACTTGATCAACCACGAAGCCGACCTGCTCCCCTCCACCGCCGAGCTACTGATTGCCGGCGGCGACGACAGGTTGACGCTGGACGCAGGCACCGGACGCTCCCGCTATGCCTGCCGGCCGACGCCGGACCCCGACCTGGTCTCCCTCGGATCGGTCACCGCCTCCCATATTTCCCCGAACGCATATCAGGCTGCCACCGCGCTGCGGGACCGCTGCGCCCGCGAGCTGCGCTCGGAACCGGAGTTGGTCGTCTACCGGCGCGGACTGGCCAGCGCGCGCCGGCGCCTGCTGGCGTATTGCGGCTGCGACCCGCAGGATAGCCCGATGGCGCTGCTGGCGCCGTCCGGCACCGACCTGTTCATGCTGGCGGCCAACCTGCGCCAGCCGCAGTGCACGGTATTGATCGACGGCGCCGAAACCGGCAGCGGCGTGCCGCTGGCCCTGCTCGGCCCGCGCCAGGGCGCGCCGCATCATGTCGCCATGCGGCATGCGGACGGCAGCCTGCGCGATGCCGCACAGGTCGACGCCGAATACGCCGCCATCGTCAACACGGCGGCGCAGCGCGGCCAGCGCGTGCTGCTGGTGCTGACGG
This sequence comes from Duganella aquatilis, assembly GCF_009674565.1. Taxonomy (GTDB): domain Bacteria; phylum Pseudomonadota; class Gammaproteobacteria; order Burkholderiales; family Burkholderiaceae_D; genus Rugamonas; species Rugamonas aquatilis. Next base: position 196,366 of record NZ_WKJL01000006.1, on the reverse strand, counting down.
ATATCAGCAAGACCGGCTTGATTTCGCCGTCCATCGCCTCGGTGCTGGCGCTGCGGGCGCGCTGGCCGCAGCTGCTGGATGTGATGGTGGACGCCTGCCAGTTCCGCCTCGATCCCGTGACGGTGCGGACCTACCTGGCGCACGGCTTCATGCTGGCGCTGACCGGCTCCAAGTTCATGACCGGTCCGACCTTCAGCGGCGCCCTGCTGCTGCCGCGCGCGATGGCGGCCAATGCCGTCGATGCCTACACCGACCGCGCCAACTTCGGCCTGCTGCTGCGCTGGGAAGCCGCGCTGTTCGAGATGGAACGCTTTGCCGCCGTGCCGCAGGATGTTCGCCTGCAATGCGTCAACCGCTTTGCCGACGCCATCCGGCAAGGGGTGGCCGACCATGCGGCGCTCACGCCGCTGCCGGTCAGCGCCATCGACCGTTCGGCCTTGGATGTGGCGGCAGGCTGGGATCATGTGCAGACGGTATTCCCCTTCACGCTGCGCGGCGCCGATGGCAAGCTGCTGAACGGCGACGAAGCACGCCGGCTCTATCTGCAACTACAGTTGCCGGCGATTGGCGCCCGCCGCTATCAGCTGGGCCAGCCGGCCGCAGCCGGCGCGCTGCGCCTGTGCCTGAGCGCGCGCATGATCGCCGATCTGCATGAGGGATTGCGGCAGGATGTCGCCGCCGAGGTGCCGGCGGCGCTGGAACGCATTGCGCAGCTGCTTAGCTGAAGTTGCGCTGCATATTGATGTGGGCGATGCCCGCTTCGTAGAACTCTTCGCCTTCGATGGCAAAGCCGTGGCGCTCATAGAACGGCGCGGCATGCGTCTGCGCGCTCAGGGCGACGTACTGGTCGCCGCGTGCGCGCGCCTGCGCCATCAGCGCCTGCAGCAATTCGCCGCCGACGCCGCTGCCGCGTGCGATCTTGCGCACCGCCATGCGGCCGATGTGGCCGTCCGGCAGCAGGCGGCCGGTGCCGATCGGCGTGCCGTCGGCATCGTAGGCCACCGCGTGCAGGCAGACGGCGTCCATCTGGTCCATCTCCAGCTCGGCCGGAACGTTTTGCTCCTCAACGAAGACTTCAAAGCGGATCAGCTTCGCATCCGCGTTGAGGGTGCCCCAGTCTCCCAACTTGATTTCGTGCTTGCTCATTATTGCCATCCTGTTTTTGCAAAAGCACGATTGTAGTACGTCAGCCCGGCTGCTTGGAAGCGCCCTGGATTTTGGCGCGCAGCGCCTCGCGGATCTGCGGCGCGGCGGCGTAGGGATCGGGCGGATTGGCGCCGGCCACGATGTGTTCCATGCGCTCGCGCACGCCGGCCAGCGCGTCCGGATGCGAATAGATGTAGAACTGGCCGTCGGCGATGGCCTTGAAGGTGATCTCCGCCACGTCCTCGGCCGACACCTTGCCCGACGATACCGCCTTGTCGGTCATGACCTGCGCCGCCACCTGGCTGGCGGTCGGACGGTCGGTCATGCGCACGTCTTCCGGGCGGTTGCGGTGCGACTGGCTGATGCCGGTCGGCACAAAGTACGGGCACAACACCGAAGCGCCGATGGGCGCGCCGACCAGCTGCAAGTCCTGGTACAGCGTTTCCGACAGCGATACCACCGCATGCTTGGAGACATTGTAGACGCCCATCGCCGGCGCGTTCAGCAGGCCGGCCATCGAGGCGGTATTGACGATGTGGCCTTCAAATGCGTCATCCCTGGCAGCCGCATCCAGCATCAGCCTGGTAAAGATGCGCACGCCATGGATCACGCCCCAGACGTTGACGCCCATCACCCATTCCCAGTCGGCCTCGGTGTTTTCCCAGATCAGGCCGCCGGAACCGACGCCGGCGTTGTTGAACAGCAGGTGGACGGCGCCGAACTCGGCCACCGCCGCATCGGCCAGCGCCTGCACCTGCTCGGCCTTGCGTACATCGCAGATGCGGCCGATGACGCTGGCGCCCTGTGCACGCAATTCTTCCAGCGCGCGCTCCAAGGCGTCGCTTTGCACGTCGGCCAGCACCAGCTTCATGCCTTCGCGCGCCGCGACGTTGGCGAATTGACGACCCAAACCACTTGCACCGCCGGTGATGACGGCGACTTTGTCTCGGAATGTTTTCATTTTTTAGATGAGCTTCACCAGTTGTTTGCCAAAATTACGCCCTTGCAGCAGGCCCATGAACGCTTCCGGTGCGGCGGCCAGGCCGTCCGCCACCGATTCGCGGAACTTGATTTGACGATTGGCGACCAGCACGGCCAGTTCCTGCAAGCCCTGCTGCCAATACTCCATGTGCTCGGTGATGATGAAGCCGCGCACGGTCAGACGATTAATCAACAGCAGTCGCGAATTCCTGATCGGCATATCGGCGCCGTTGTAGCCGGCGATCAGGCCGCACAGCGCGATGCGGGCGAAGGCGTTGGTGCGCGCCAGCGATGCGTCCAGGCAGGCGCCGCCGACGTTTTCAAAGATGGCGTCAACGCCGTCCGGCGTGGCGGCGGCCAGGTCGGCCTCCAGCTTGCCGGCCTTGTAATCGACGCAGGCGTCGAAGCCCAGTTCGTCCACCACGTAGGCGCACTTCTCCGCGCCGCCGGCGATGCCGACCACGCGGCAGCCGCGCAGGCGCGCCAACTGGCCGACCACGCTGCCGACCGCGCCGCTGGCCGCCGACACCACCACCGTTTCGCCGGCCGCCGCTTCCATGATGTGGTTGAAACCGTACCACGCCGCCATGCCCGGCATGCCGACCACGCCGAGGAAGGCCGACAGCGGAATGCGCGTGGTGTCGAGCTTGCGCAGCAGCACGCCGTCCGACACGCCCATCTCGGACCAGCCCAGCATGCCGTTGACGTATTCGCCCACCTTGTAGAACGCGTTGCGCGAGGCGATCACCTGGCCGACGGTGCCGCCGATCATGGTGTCATTCAGTTGCTGCGAGGTGGCGTAGCTTTTGGCGGCGCTCATGCGGCCGCGCATGTACGGGTCCAGCGACAGGTAGTGGTTGCGGATCAGCACCTGGCCGTCGGCCAGTTGCGGCACCGGCACGGTCTCCAGCCGGAAGTTGTCGGCCGTGACCGCGCCGCGCGGACGCGCCGCCAGCACGATGCGCTGATAAGTTTCAGGAATGCTCATACCGCCGAAACGCCTCCGTCCACCGCCAGGATCTGACCGGTGATGTGCTTGCCCGCGTCGGAGGCGAACAGCACGGCTGCGCCTTTCAGGTCTTCGTCGTCGCCAAGGCGGTTCAGCGGCGCGTGGCCGGTCAGCTGGTCGCCCATGGCGGACAGCAGGCCCTTGGTCATCTTCGACGGGAAGAAGCCTGGCGCCAGCGCGTTGACGGTGATGCCGTAGCGGCCCCATTCACCCGCCAGCGTGCGCGTGAAGTTGACCAGCGCGCCTTTCGAGGTGTTGTAGGCGATGGTCTGCATGGTGCCCGGCGGATTGCCGGCCAGGCCCGCGATCGAGGCGATGTTGATGATGCGGCCGGACTGGCGCGGAATCATCGAGCGCTTGCCGACCAGTTGCGACACCACGAAAATGCTGCGGATGTTCAGGTCCATCACCTTGTCCCAGGCTTCGACCGGATGGTCCTCGGCCGGCGCGCCCCAGCTGGCGCCGGCGTTGTTGATCAGGATGTCGATGTGGCCGAGGTGGGCGATGGCGGCATCAACTAGTGCTTCGGCCTGCGCGTCCTGCGACAGGTCGGCGGCGATCGAATGCGCGCTGATGCCGCGCTGGGTCAGGAAGGCGACGGCTTCGTCAAGCTCGGCCTGCTTGCGGGCCGAGACGACGACGCGGGCGCCCTGCTCGCCCAGCGCCAGCGCCATTTGCAGGCCCAGGCCGCGCGAGCCGCCGGTGACCAGCGCGGTTTTGCCGGCCAGTGAAAACAGTTCTTGTGTGGTACGCATGGTGTGTCTCCTTGTATCGCCCAGCCTCGTCACCGCGAAGCTTGAGCTGGCTAATCCTTGTTAAAACCACGCATCCTGCATGTCGAGCGTGGTGGTGTCTATGCTGGCCAGCAGCGCCAGCTGCGGCCCCACCTTCGGCAACTCCCACTGGAAGAAATACCGGCATGCCTGCAGCTTACCGCGATAGAAATCCACATCGCCGTCCGCCAGCGACGCCGCCGCCAGCAAGGCCTGCTGCAGCCAGATCCACGCCACCACCACGTGCCCCACCGCTTCCAGATACGTGCTGGCGTTGGCCAGCGTCTTGTTCAAATCGCCGACAGCATACAGTTTCTGCGTGACTTCTTCCACGCTCTGCCAGGCTTGTTCCAGCGCATCCGCATGCGCCAGCAATTCAACGCTGATGGTAGCCAGGCCCGGACCGACCGCATCCGGCGCGCCGACGCTGCCGCGCACCTTGCGTACCGTCTTGCGCAACTCGGCGCCAAAGGCGCGGAACAAGGCGCCGTCCTGCAGTACCACCTTGCGGCCCAGCAGATCGAGGCCGTGGATGCCATGCGTGCCTTCGTGGATGGCGTTCAGACGATTGTCGCGGTAAAACTGTTCGACATTGTATTCGCGCGTGTAGCCGTAGCCGCCGTGCACCTGGATCGCCAGGCTGTTGGCCTCCACGCACCACTGCGACGGCCAGGATTTGGTGATCGGCGTCAGGAAATCCAGCAGCCGCGCCGCATGTTCGCGCGCTTCCGGCGTTTCCGCGCTGTTCTGCTCGTCGACCAGGCGGGCGCTGTACAGCACCAGGCCGAGGCCGCCTTCGACATAGGCTTTCTGCGCCAGCAGCATGCGCCGCACGTCGGTGTGCTGGATGATCGGCAGTTGCGGCTGCGACGCATCCTTCTGCGCCGGATGGCGGCCTTGCGGACGGTTGCGCGCGTAGTCGAGCGCATGCAGGTAGCCGGTGTAGCCCAGCACCGCCGCGCCGAGGCCGACGCCGATGCGCGCCTCGTTCATCATGTGAAACATATTGGCCAGGCCATGGTGCGGCTTGCCGACCAGGTAGCCGATGGCGCCGCCCTTCTCGCCGAAGTTGAGCAGGCAGTTGGTGGTGCCGCGGTTGCCCATCTTGTGGTTCAGGCCGGCCAGCGAGATGTCGTTGCGCGCGCCCAGCGAGCCGTCGTCATTGACCAGGAATTTCGGCACGATGAACAGCGAGATGCCTTTGACGCCCGGGATCAGCTTGCCGTCCTCGCCGGGAATCTTGGCCAGCACCAGGTGGACGATGTTTTCGGACAGTTCATGCTCGCCGGCCGAGATCCACATCTTGTTGCCGGTCAAACGGTACTGGCCTTCGCCGTCGGGCACGGCGCGCGTGGTGATGTCGGACAGGCTGGAGCCGGCCTGCGGTTCGGACAGGCACATGGTGCCGAAGTAGCGGCCTTCCAGCATCGGATTGACGAAACGGGTGATCTGCTCCGGCGTGGCGCACTTGAGCAAGGTGTTGGCGTTGCTCATCGTCAGGAAGGTGTAGGCCGAGGTGCTGACGTTGGCGGCAGTCAGATAGGCGGCCAGCGCCTTCTCGACCACCACCGGCAGCTGCATGCCGCCGCGTTCGTAGTCCTGCCCGGCCGCCATCAGGCCGGCCAGCGAGAAGGCGTCCAGCGCCGTCTTCACTTCCGGGATGATCTGCACCTTGCCGTCCACCACGTGCGGCTCGTTGCTGTCCGCTTTCTTGTTATGCGTGGCGAACAGTTCGGTGGCCAGGCGTTCGGCGGTATCGAGCGCCGCGTCGAAGGTCTCGCGGTTGTGGTCCTGGAAGCGGTCGCGCCGCGTCAGCGCCTCCGCGTCCAGCCATTCGTACAGCATGAAAGACAGGTCGCGGCGCGACAGGATGGTCGAGCGCATGCTGCTTACACCACTTCGAACAGGCCGGCCGCCCCCTGGCCGCCACCGATACACATGGTGACCACCACATATTTGACGCCGCGCCGCTTGCCTTCGATCAGCGCATGGCCGACCAGGCGCGCGCCGGACACGCCGTAAGGATGGCCGACGGCGATCGCGCCGCCGTTGACGTTGAGACGGTCCATCGGAATGCCCAGCGTATCGGCGCAATACAGCACCTGCACGGCGAAGGCTTCATTCAGCTCCCACAGGCCGATGTCCTCGACCTTGAGGCCGGCTTTCTTCAGCAGCTTGGGCACGGCGAACACCGGGCCGATGCCCATTTCATCCGGCTCGCAGCCGGCGACGGCGAAGCCGCGGAACACGCCCAGCGGCTGCAGGCCCTTGGCGGCCGCGGTCTGCGCGTTCATCACGATGGCCATCGAGGCGCCATCGGAGAACTGGCTGGCGTTGCCGGCGCTGATCACGCCGCCCGGAATCGCGGTGCGGATCTTGGACACGCCTTCGTACGTGGTATCGGCGCGGATGCCTTCGTCGGCCGCGATGGTCACTTCGCGCGACAGCAGCATGCCGGAGGCCTTGTCGGCCACGCCCATGACCGTGGTCATCGGCACGATCTCGGCGTTGAACAGGCCGGCGGCCTGGGCGGCGGCGGCGCGCTGCTGGCTCTGTACGCCGTATTCATCCTGACGTTCACGGCTGATGTTGTAGCGCTTGGCGACGGTTTCGGCGGTTTGCAGCATCGGCCAGTAGATTTCCGGCTTGTTCTGCGACAGCCAGACTTCCTTATACATATGCATGTTCATTTCCTGCTGCACGCAGGAAATCGATTCGACGCCGCCGGCCGCATAGATATCGCCCTCGCCGGCGATGATGCGCTGGGCTGCGGTGGCGATGGTCTGCAGGCCGGACGAGCAGAAGCGGTTGATGGTCATGCCGGCGGTGGTGACCGGGCAGCCGCCGCGCAAGGCGATCTGGCGCGCGATGTTGCCGCCGGTGGCGCCCTCGGGATTGGCGCAGCCGGCCAGCACGTCTTCCACCTCTCCCGCCTCGATGCCGGCGCGCTGTATGGCGGCCTGCAACACATGGCCGCCCAGCGTGGCGCCGTGCGTCATGTTGAACGCGCCTTTCCAGGATTTGGCCAGACCCGTGCGGGCGGTAGAAACAATGACGGCATCGATCATGAGAGTCTCCTATAGTGAAGGTGTTGTTTGAGCCAGAATACCATGTTTTTAGTACGGTCGTTCGTAAATATCGTTGTAAGTTTCACGTAAGCTTCAAGCAAGCATCGCGTAAGGTTTCGCGCCCACACTGCAATTAAGCTGACGAAGTAATAACTTGCTTATCACTATCTCAGCTGGGGAAAAAACATCCTAAAAAATCAAAGGAGACACATCATGGCAAATCCAGGTACCGCTGATCCGCGTAACCTATCCGGCAAGGCCGCGCCGATCACCGCCGAAGAGCGCAAGGTGATCTTTGCGTCCTCGCTCGGCACCGTGTTCGAATGGTACGATTTCTATCTGTACGGTTCGCTCGCACCGATCATCGCCAAGCAGTTCTTCATCGGCGAACCCACCACCACCTTCATCTTTGCGCTGCTGGCGTTTGCGGCGGGCTTCATTGTGCGTCCGTTCGGCGCCGTCGTGTTCGGCCGCCTGGGCGACATGGTCGGCCGCAAGTATACCTTCCTGATCACCATCCTGATCATGGGCGCCTCCACCTTCATTGTCGGGCTGTTGCCCGGATACGCGGCGATCGGCATCGCGGCGCCCATCGTGCTGGTCGGGCTACGGATTCTGCAGGGCCTGGCGCTGGGCGGCGAGTATGGCGGCGCGGCCACCTACGTGGCCGAGCATGCGCCGGCCGGCAAGCGCGGCTCGTTCACCGCGTGGATTCAAACCACCGCGACGCTGGGCCTGTTCCTGTCGCTGCTGGTGATCCTGGGCACCCGCACCGCCATCGGCGAGGAAGCGTTCAATGCCTGGGGCTGGCGCGTGCCGTTCCTGGTGTCGGTGCTGCTGCTCGGCATTTCGGTGTGGATCCGCATGTCGATGCATGAATCGCCGGCCTTTGCCAAGATGAAAGCCGAAGGCAAGACCTCGAAGGCGCCGCTGAGCGAAGCCTTCGGCCAATGGCGCAACCTGAAAGTCGTGATCCTGGCGCTGATCGGCCTGACCATGGGCCAGGCGGTGGTGTGGTACACCGGCCAGTTCTATGCGCTGTTCTTCATGACCCAGGTGCTGAAGATCGATGGCGCCAGCGCCAACATCATGACCGCCCTGGCGCTGGCCTTGGCGACGCCGTTCTTCATCTTCTTCGGCATGCTGTCGGACAAGATCGGCCGCAAGTGGATCATCCTGGGCGGTTGCCTGATTGCGGCGGCCACCTACTTCCCGCTGTTCGGCGCGCTGACCCACTACGGCAACCCGCAGCTGGAAGCAGCGCTGAAAAATTCGCCGGTGGTGGTGTATGCTGATCCGGCTTCGTGCCACTTCCAGTTCAACCCGACCAACACCAAGAAATTCCCGTCGTCGTGCGACATCGCCACCGGCATGCTGTCCAACGCTTCGGTGAACTACACCACGCAGGATGCGCCAGCCGGCAGCGTCGCCAAGATCAAGGTCGGCGAGAAGGAAATCACCTCGTTCAACGCGATCATGACGCCTGACGGACTGAACTTCGATAAACCATCGAAAGACAGCGAAGCGGCGCTGAAGAAAGAAGTCGGCGGCGCGATCAAGGCGGCCGGCTATCCAGCGAAAGCGGATGAAGCGCAGATGAACAAGCCGATGGTGGTACTGATCCTGTTCATCCTGGTGCTGTACGTGACCATGGTGTACGGCCCGATTGCCGCCATGCTGGTGGAAATGTTCCCGACCCGCATCCGCTACACCTCGATGTCGCTGCCCTACCACATCGGCAACGGCTGGTTCGGCGGCCTGCTGCCGACCATCTCGTTCGCGCTGGTGGCGTTCAAGGGCGACATCTACTACGGCCTGTGGTATCCGATTATCGTCGCCCTGATCACCGTCGTGATCGGTGCGCTGTTCGTCGGCGAAACCAAGGACAACAACATCTACGCGGCCGACTAAGCCCCGCCGCTCCACACAAAGCCGCCTCCGGGCGGCTTTTTTCATCCGGGGTCAGTTCTGCCAATCGCACACGAGCACGGCGGTAGGCGCTCCATTTTGCGGACTATGCGGCTGACGGTGCGGTAGGAGATGCGAAAGTGTGCGGCGATCTGCGTCATGGTGTAGGCGGTGGAGAAATATGCCTGGGCGATCGCTTCATCGCGATCGACAAATCTGGCCTGATATTCAGGCAGTGATAGCGCGAGCGCGCGCCGGTGTTCGCGCGGCACCTCATCGAGCAAATCCAGCGATTGCGCGGAGCGGTGGGCGGCGACGAAGGCATCATCACCAAGCAAGAGTTGGTGACGTGTCTTGTTGATCGGGCTGCTCAAGCAGCAACTCAGCTCGCAGCCATGGCGGCGATGGCTCCGCTTGGATAGTGAGCGCGTAGCTGCTCCACGGCCACTCATCCAAGGTGTCCACCATCTTTGCCCGAATCGGATTCAGAACAACATAACGCGCCAGCTCGCGCAGATGACTTTCCTTTTGCACCAGGATTGCCCTGTAACGGCCCTGGAATACATGGCCGACGAGATGATGCCTGCGATTAAAATATTGCGAGTACATGCCATTCAACTGCCGCATTCCATCAGACAGGTTTGGCTCGGCAGTTTCGATCAGCAGATGATAATGGTTCGTCATCTGACAAAAGCTGTACACGATGGAATTAAAGCGCACGCATATTTTTGCGAGCATTTCCAACCACGCGAACCGATCAGTATCGTCGCGATAGATGACATGCTGCCGGTCGCCGCGAGCGGTGACGTGGTACAGGGCGCCGGCAAATTCCAATCGTAGAGGGCGGCTCATTTGGGCACCCTACATCAGTCCGCAATCATGGAACATGACGCGGATCAGCAAAACCATATTTTGAGCGACTACCGCTGCGCTCGTGTGCGATTGGCAGAACTGACCCCGGATAAAAAAACCGCCCCGGAGGGCGGTTGAATTGCCGAAACGTACTCGGTTCAGGCGGCTTTGCGGCGGCGGGCGATGAAGCCCAGCAGGCCCAGGCCGCCCAGCAGCATGGCGTAGGTTTCTGGTTCCGGCACTGCGGCGATGTTCGACGAGGAAAATTCCACGCGCAGGCCGGTCGGGTTGCCGCCGTTCTGCTGCCAGTTGGTGACCACGAAGTCCAGCGTGTTCACGCCGGAAACGAAGCCGCTGTTGGCGCTGAACGAGGCCCAGTCGGTAAAGCCGGTGGCGGTGCTGATGACATTGTTGTTCAGCTTGACCGTGACGGCGTTGTCGGCGGCAAGGCGGCCCACGAACGAGGCGGTCGAGGCGTTGTAGCCGGTCAGGTCGAACGACAGCGTGTAGGTATAGGTGCCGGCGCTCCAGGCGTCAAAGGTCTGGCCCTGGCTGCTGGTCGGCGTGATCCACTTCGACGTGGTGCTGTTGGCCAGCCACGGGTTGATCGGCCATTGGCTGTCGTTGGTGATGACCGGCACGGTGTTGGTGATCGTGGTGTCGCTGCTGGCCGCGCTCAGGGTGTAATGGGTGTCGCCGCTACCGGCGGCACCAATGTCGCCGTTGGCAGCGACGCCGGTATTTTGCAGGCCGGCGATGCTGGCTGCGTGTGCGGAACCAATTGCTGCGATTGCCAGTGCGGCGGTAATGACGATACGTTTCATGAGACCCCCTAATAATTGATTGGTGAAGTTGCCAGCATCAATCAGGATGCCATTTTTTCATCATCGAACCATTTTTTGGGGTTGCGAAGAGGTAACTTCTGTTGACGTAATTATATAGGAGTTTTGTGAAAATGCTCAAGAGACATTAATATTTCTTTAAGGCATGTGTCGATTTAATCACACTTTGTTTGGAACGGCGACGGCCGCGCAGGCTAGCCGGATTGTCGCCGTTCATTCGTGGTACTTAGCTGTTAAAGTTTTTCCCTTCCGATGCCAGTTTTTGCAACAACGGCGCTGGCTGCCATGCTTTGCCCTCGTGGCCCCGGGCATATTTGTTAATCGCCGCCAGCACATTCGGCAAGCCGACGGTGTCGGCGTAGAACATCGGACCGCCGCGGTACAGCGGGAAGCCGTAGCCGGTCAGATACACCATGTCGATGTCGGATGCGCGCAAGGCAATGCCCTCTTCCAGGATCAGCGCGCCTTCGTTGACCAGCGCGTACACCAATCGCTCGACGATTTCCTGGTCGCTGATCTTGCGGCGCGTGATGCCCAGGTCGGCCGAGTGCTTGACGATCATGGCGTTCACGTCGTCGTTCGGATAGGCCTTGCGGTCGCCGGCCTTGTAGTCGTACCAGCCGGCGCCGGTTTTCTGGCCATAGCGGCCCATTTCGCACAGCAGGTCGGCGGTTTTGGAATAGCTGATCTCCGGCTTTTCGACGTAGCGGCGCTTGCGGATGGCCCAGCCGATGTCGTTGCCGGCCAGGTCGCCCATGCGGAACGGGCCCATGGCAAAGCCGAACTTTTCAGCCGCCTTGTCGATCTGTTCCGGCAGCGCGCCCTCTTCCAGCAGGAAGCCGGCTTGGCGGCTGTACTGCTCGATCATGCGGTTGCCGATGAAGCCGTCGCACACGCCCGACACCACGCCGGTTTTCTTCAGCTTCTTGGACAGGGCCAGCGCGGTGGCCAGCACGTCCTTGGCGGTTGCCTTGCCGCGCACGATTTCCAGCAGCTTCATCACGTTGGCCGGCGAAAAGAAGTGCGTGCCGATCACGTCCTGCGGACGCCGGGTGAAGCTGGCGATCTTGTCGACGTCCAGCGTCGAGGTGTTGGTGGCCAGGATGGCGCCCGGCTTCATCACCTCGTCCAGCTTGCGGAACACCGCTTCCTTGACGCCGATTTCCTCAAACACGGCTTCCACCACGATGTCGGCCTGGCCGATCTCGTCATAGGACAGCGTGCTGCTCAACAGGCCCATGCGCTGATCGAGTTTTTCCTGGGTCAGCTTGCCCTTCTTCAGCGTGTTCTCGTAGTTCTTGCGGATGGTGGCGATGCCCTTGTCCAGCGCTTCCTGCCTGGTTTCCAGCAGCTTGACCGGAATGCCGGCGTTCAGGAAATTCATGGCGATGCCGCCGCCCATGGTGCCGGCGCCGATGATGGCGGCCGACTTGATCGGGCGCACCGGCGTATCGGCCGGCACATCCGGCACCTTGCTGGCGACGCGTTCGGCAAAGAAGGCGTGGCGCAGCGCTTTCGATTCGGTGGTCTGGATCAGGTGCAGGAAGCGCTCGCGCTCGAACTTCATGCCGTCGTCAAATTTCATGGTGACCGAGGCGGCCACGGTTTCCACGCATTCCAGCGGCGCCGGGAACGGGCCGGACATGGCCTTGACGGTGTTGCGCGAGAATTGCAGGAAGGCTTCGTGGTTCGGGTAGTCCACCTTGCGGTCGCGCACTTTCGGCAGCGGACGCACGTCGGCGATTTTCTCGGCGAAGGCCACGGCCGTTTGCAGCAGGTCGGCGTCGGCGGCAAAGATTTCATCGAACAGCGCCGGCAGTTTTTCCGACAGCACCGGGTTGCCGGAGACAATCATGTTCAGCGCCGGCTCCAGGCCCAGCACGCGCGGCAGCCGCTGCGTGCCGCCGGCGCCCGGCAGCAGGCCCAGTTTGACTTCCGGCAGCGCGATCTGCGCGCCCGGCATGGCCACGCGGTAGTGGCAGCCCAGCGACAGTTCCAGCCCGCCGCCCATGCAGACCGTGTGGATGGCCGCGACGACCGGCTTGGTCGAGCCTTCGGCGGTGGCGATGAAAGTGTGCAGGCTCGGTTCGGCCAGTGCTTTCGGCGTGTTGAATTCCTTGATGTCGGCGCCGCCGGAGAACGCCTTGCCGGCGCCGGTGATGACGATGGCCTTGACGGCATCGTCGGCCAGCGCGCGCTGGATGCCGTTGACGGCGGCGGTACGCGTCGCCAGGCCCATGCCGTTGACCGGCGGATTATTCAGCGTAATGACGGCTACGGCGCCGTGCACTTGGTATTCAGCAGTCATGTCTCTTCCTTATCTTTTTTGGTGGGAGGGCTACCCGTGAACTATACCGCATAAAAGAACGACCGTCTTTTTATTTGATTGCGACAACTGTCGCGCAGCTCGCACTTTTGGCGCAGGAGACCACGCTTTGCAATGCGGAGAACATGCGAAAAAGATGTTGCTTTAGACTCACAATACACCAAGTTATTACTGTGCTCGCCTTGCTTCGGTTTTAAATAAACGAAATAATAAATACTACTCGCACATATTCCCCGCCCCCGAATATCAAAATAATTCTCACCGAATATCACAGTTATTAAACCGATTACGATATTTGGCATTTCTTCATATTTGATAGGGATTCTCCAATGAATGCTCCAAGCCAGGTAATTCAAACGCAGGACGTCGAACTGCAAGCCATCCATGCCGCATTGAACCGCGTGCAGGCGGTCATTGAATTTGACCTGGAAGGAAAAATTCTGCACGCCAACGAGAACTTCCTGCGCGTGCTGGGTTACTCGCTGTCGGAAGTCCAGGGCCGCCATCACTCCATGTTCTGCGAGCCGGAATTTGCCGCCAGCCCCGCCTACAAGCAGTTCTGGGCGCGCCTGGCCGCCGGCGAATACGAGCACGGCGAATACAAGCGCCTGGCCAAGGGCGGCCGCGAAATCTGGATCAACGCCTCGTACAACCCCATCATGGACGCCGACGGCAAGCCGTACAAAGTGATCAAGTTCGCCACCGACATCACCGATACGCGCATGCGCAACGCCGAGTACGAAGGCAAGGTCAGCGCCATCGTCAAGGCCCAGGCCGTGATCGAATTCGACATGAACGGCAACGTCCTGAGCGCCAACGATAACTTCCTCGACGTCATGGGTTACTACCTTGATGATATTAAAGGCGAACACCACCGCATGTTTGTCGACCCGGATTTTGCCGCCAGTGCAGACTATAAACGTTTCTGGCAAAAATTGAATCGTGGCGAGTTCGATAGCGGCCGTTATAAACGTGTAGGTAATAATAAGAAAACTGTCTGGATACAGGCGACTTATAATCCCATCATGGATTTGAACGGCAATCCGTATAAAATCGTCAAGTTTGCGACCGATATTACCGCCCAGGTCGAACTGGAGCACTCGGTGGCCGCCAAGGCCAAGTCCGACGGCGAGAAAATCGCCCGCCTGCTGGACTCGGTCGAGCATGCCGCCAACGGCGACCTGACCAGCAAAGTGCTGGTCGAAGGCGACGAACCGCTGGATCAGCTGGCCGAAGGCATCAGCAAGATGATCGACGACCTGCGCAAGGTGATCAGCAACGTGGTGATGTCCGCCAGCGGCCTGGCCGACGCCTCCACCACCATTTCCGAGCGCTGCAACGGCGTGGCGGTCGGCACCCAGGCGCTGGGCGCCACGGTGGAACAGATGAACGCCTCCATCGACGGCCTGACCAGCTCGATCAACACCATCGCCGGCAACACCTCGGACGCCGACGCCATGGCCAAGTCGACCCAGAACGAAGCCGAAATCGGCGCCAAGGCGGTGGCCAAGTCGATCGAAGCGATGGACCTGATCAACCGTTCGTCGGAAGACATCGGCGAGATCGTCAAGGTGATTTCCGATATCGCCAACCAGACCAATATGCTGGCCTTCAACGCCGCCATCGAAGCCGCCCGCGCCGGCGAGCACGGCCTGGGCTTCTCGGTGGTCGCCGACGAGGTGCGCAAGCTGGCCGAGCGCTCGTCGCAGGCCACCAAGGAGATTTCCAAGCTGATCAACGAGTCGGTCAAGCGCGTTTCCGCCGGCAGCGAAATTTCGCGCCAGGCCAGCGACGCCTTCGACAAGATCCTGGCCGGCGTGGTCAAGACCACCGAGGCGATTTCCGACATTTCCAAGGCCACCAACGAGCAGCTGCTGACGGCGCGCGAAGTCAGCACCGCGGTGCAGTACATCGCCGAGGAGGCCGAGAAATCGGCCGCCGCCTGCGACAGCATCGCCCGCTCGACCGAAGGCTTGAACCAGCGCGCAGGCGATCTGAACAAAACCGTATCCGGCTTCACGGTGTAATCATGGAAGCCACCGGCTTTAGCCCGGCGACGCTGAGCGCGCTGATCGCGCTGGTGCGCAAGCACACCGGCATCGCCATGACGGAACGTAAAAGTGTGCTGCTGGAACGCCGCCTGCGCCCGCGCGTGCAGGCGCTGAACCTGGGCAGCTACCAGGCATACCTGGACAAGGTGGAGCAGGACCGGGCCGAGATTCCGCATTTTATCGACCTGGTGACCACCAACGACACGCTGTTCTTCCGCACGCCGCAGGTGTGGGATTACGTCGAGAAGGAATTCCTGCCGCAGTGGTGGGCCGCGCATCCGGGCCAGCGCCTGAAAGTGTGGTCGGCGGCCTCCTCCAGCGGCGAGGAACTGTATTCGATGGCCATGCTGTGCGAGGAATTCGCCGCCGCCAACGCCGGCTTCGGCTACCAGATCCATGCGACCGATATTTCGCAGCAGATCCTGGCGCTGGCGCGCGACGGCCAGTACACCGGCCGTTCGGTTGAACGCATCCAGTCCACGCATCCGGACTGGGTCAAGAAGTATTTCCGTCCCAGCGCCAATGGCCTGCGGGTGGTGGATGCCCTGAAAAAAAACGTCGAGTTGGCCCAGCATAATTTGCTGACTCCCCTAAAGCCTGGCAAACAGTTTGACCTGGTATTTCTGCGCAACGTACTGATCTACTTCGATCAGGAACAGCAGCAGACCATCCTGCAGCAAGCCCGTTTGAGCATGACATCCCACGCGATCATGATCGTGGGCGAATCCGAATCGATCACTGGCCTAAACACCGCCTACCAGTTCGACCGGCCGATGATATATAGAATGGAATAGGCGGTGTACCATGCAAGCGATCTTCAATCTCCCGTTACAGCAGCCCCTGCCGGGCGCTCCCCTGCCCTGGGCCGGCGTCGAGGCGCTGGACCGCGCGGATAGTCCGCGCGCACCGCTGCAGGTGGCGATGGGCCAGCTCAAGCTTGGCATCCGCACCGAGCAGCTGCAGGCGCTGCTGGGTTCCTGCGTCGGCATCGGCCTGATCTGGAAGAAACGCGGCCGCTGCGCGCTGGCCCACTGCCTGCTGCCGGAATGCCCGCAGATGGCCGATGAATTCGGCGCGCGCTATGTCAACCAGGCCGTGCCGTCGCTGCTGCGCCTGCTGGGCGCGACCGAGGCGGATTATGCGGATATCGAAGTGATCGTGGCCGGCGGCGCCACCATGCTGAACAGCTGCTCCAGCCGCCTGCAGATCGGCCAGCAAAACGCCGACGCCGCGCGCAAGCACCTGCGCAAGCACGGCCTGAACGTCACCTATTGCCGCATCGGCGGCAAGTGCGGCCGCACCATGACCATCGATTGCGCCACTTGCACCTACTCGGTGCAGGAAATCGTCACCAACCAGGGAGCCGCGCATGCCTGATGCTTCGGCAACGTCCGGAACCGAACTGTTCGGGTCCTTCGTGCTGGGCGAGGATGAATTCGCCCTGCCCGCCAGCTGCTTCCGCGAAGTGGTGAACTATCCGGCCAAGGTGACGGCGCTGCCGCTGTCGCCGCGCTTCCTGGAAGGCGTGTTCACGCTGCGCGGCAGCGTGATCCCGGTGGTCAACCTGGGCCGCGTGTTCGACGCCGGCGCCCGCGCGGCGCAGCCCACCGACAAGATTGCGATTCTCGATTACCAGGGCGTGCTGGTCGGCATCCTGTTCGACGCCACCGGCGAAATCCTGCGCGTGCGGCCGGAGCAGCGCAGCACGCTGAGCTACACCGACGGCGAGAAGCGCGGCGTGGTGGCCGGCACCATCATGCTCGACCATGGCGCCCGGCTGGTGCAGATCCTCGATCCCGACGCCCTGGTGCGCATCGAAAACGTGCCGCAGGTGCTGGCGCTGCAGTCGGCCGCCGACAAGGAAACCCGCCGCCACCAGGGCGAGCGGCGCCAGTGCGTCAGCTTCCACGTCGGCGTTTCCGCGTTTGCCTTCGAGATGGGCGCGATCCAGGAGATCATCCGCGTGCCGGAATTGCAGGCCTCGGTGCTGAACAGCGCGCTGTGCCTGGGACGCATCAACTTCCGCGGCGCGCCGGTGGCGGTGGTGGACTTTGCCACGCTGCTGAACGCGGCGCCGGGCGACGCCCCGGTTGGCGAGCGGACCTTCGGCGCGGACCAGCGCATCATCGTGGCGCGCATCGATGACGCCACCATCGGCTTCCTGGTCGATTCGGTCGACAACATCGTCAATTTCTACCGCGAAGAAGTCATGCCGATTCCGCTGTTGAGCAAGGCGCGCGCCGGCATGTTTGCCGGCTGCCTGTCGAAGCCGGACCTGGGCGACATCTTCTTCCTCGATCACCAGCAGATCTTCTCCAGCAGCGAAATCAAGGAAATGCGCACCGGCCACGCCAACCTGTATCCCAAGGACGAGGCCATCATCGCCAGCAACGAGCGGCGCGATGCGCGGCGCAGCCAGCGCCAGGTCTACATCACCTTCGCGCTGGACAACAGCTACGCGGTGGAGATCAAGCAGGTGCGCGAAATCATCGACCTGTCGGTCGGCGAGATCACGCGCCCGCCCGGCCTGCCCGCCTTCATGCGCGGCATGATGAACCTGCGCCAGCAGATGGTGACGGTGATCGACCTGCGCAGCCTGTACCAGATGGCGCCGCTGGCCGACACCGCGCAATCGAAGATCCTGGTGGTGGAGCGCGGCGAGGAATGCTTCGGGCTGATGGTGGACGCGGTGGAAAACATCATGACCATCGAGGACAGCCGCCGCTACGGCGCGCCGAAGATGATGCGTAATCCAAACTCGCAGGGCGATCCGCGCAGCGAAATGGACGAGGTCATCAATATCGACGGCACGGACGGGGCGCAGAAGACGCTCAGCGTGTTCCAGTGCGACCGCCTGCTCGAACGGCTGGCCAGGGAGATTCCGGCGCTGGCGGCATGAGGCCTGGTGGAGTACAGTAGCAGTATTGCTAACCTGGAGTTTCCCCACCATGCCGATGCCGATATCCCGCCGTTCGATTGCCCTGTTGATTCCGATGAGCCTGCTGGCCGCCAGCGCCTATGCGATTTCGCTGTCCGACCTCAGCAACCAGGACGCGTCCGGCGGCCTGAAGGCGGCGCTGGAAACCGGCTCCAACGCCGCCGTGGCCAAGCTGGGCGCCGATGGCGGCTTTCTCAACAACGACAGGGTGCGCATTCCGCTGCCCAAGATCCTGGAACAGGCGCGTCCGATCCTGAAAATGACCGGCAAGGGCCAGCAGCTGGATGACTTGGTGGTGCAGATGAACCATGCCGCCGAGTCCGCCGTGCCGATGGCTAAGCCGCTGCTGATCGACGCCGTCAAGTCGATGAGCATCACCGACGCCAAGAATATCCTGACCGGCGGCGACACCTCGGTCACCGATTTCTTCCGTTCCAAGACCCAGGACAAGCTGGCGGTGCAGTTCCTGCCGGTGGTGAAGAAAGTCACCGACAAGTCCGGCTTGGCCACCAAGTACAACACCGCCATGAGCCTGGCGCCGAAGATGGGCGTGCTGGCCAAGGACCAGGCCACGGTGGAAGGCTACGTCACCCAACGCGCGCTGGACGGCCTGTACACCATGATCGCCGAGGAAGAAAAAGCCATCCGCGCCGACCCGCTGGGCACCGGCAGCAAGCTGATCGGCAAAGTCTTCGGCGCGCTCAAATAGGTTGGTTTTCTCCTGAGCCCGGTTCGCCGGGCTTTTTTTTCGCCTTGAATTTGTGGCCGGGCCGGATTAAGATAGATAGGTAGCCTACCTATCATCCTAGCCATGACCACCGACATTTCCCCGCAGGCGATCGCCCTGGCCGACGAGCTTCGCACCGCCCTGCACCACGTATTCCGGCGCCTGCGCCAGGAAAGCGACAACGATCCGTCCGGCCTGACGCTGCAGCAGAAAATGCTGATCTCCACCATCAGCCAGCAGCCCGGCATCGGCGTGGCCGACCTGGCGCGGCAGGAAAAGCTGCGCGGGCCGACCATGAGCGGCCACATCAAGGCGCTGGAAGCGCTCAAGCTGGTCAAGCGCGACGCCCCCGATCCCGAGGACCGGCGGCGCAGCGGCCTGCTGCTCACCGAGCACGGCGCCGCGGTGCTGGAGGAACTGCGCGCGCGCCGCCGCGACTGGCTGGCGCGCAAGCTGGCACAGCTGCCGCCCGAAGGCGCGGCCGCACTGCGCAATGCACTTGTTTACCTGAATGAGATCGGCGAATGAAGACTTCCATCCGTAACATCTACATCGGCCTGGTCATCATGATCGGCCTGGCGGCGCTCGACCAGAGCATTGTCGCCACCGCGCTGCCGCGCATCGTCTCCGACCTCGGCGGCATGTCGCACCTGTCCTGGGTGGTGACCGCCTATGTGCTGGCCTCCACCGCCACCATGCCGCTGTACGGCAAGCTCAGCGACCAGTACGGCCGCAAGCTGCTGCTGTACGCGGCCATCATCATTTTCCTGCTCGGCTCCGCTCTGTGCGGGCTGGCGCAGAACATGGCCGAGCTGATCGCCTTCCGCGCGATCCAGGGCCTGGGCGCGGGCGGCTTCATGCCGCTGGCGCAGATCGTCATCGGCGACCTGGTGCCGCCGGCCGAGCGCGGCAAGCGCCAGGGCAGCATCGCCGCCGTGTATGCGCTGACCAGCGTGCTGGGACCGGTGCTGGGCGGCCTGCTGACCGACTGGCTGTCGTGGCACTGGATCTTCTACGTCAACCTGCCGGTCGGCGCGGTGGCGCTGTATGTGATCGCCAAGTCGATGCCGCACGATAAGCCGCACCATGCGCACAAGATCGACTACCTCGGCTCGGCGCTGCTGACTGGCGCGGTGACGGCGGCGCTGCTGGTGCTGGCGCTGGGCGGCACCGAATGGGCCTGGGATTCGCGCGAAATCCTCTACACCGCCGTGCTGGCCGTGGTGCTGACCGTGGCGCTGCTGTTCCACGTGCGCCGGGTGCCGGAACCGGTGCTGCCGCCGGATTTGTTCGACAACCGCGTGTTCAACGTCGCCAGCGTGGTGCTGGCGCTGACCTTCGTCGGCATGATGGGCTCCAGCGTCTTCTTCCCGCTGCTGTTCCAGATGGTGATGGGCGCCTCGCCCGCCAGTTCCGGCCTGCTGACGATGCCGATGATGGTCGGCCTGGTGCTGTCGTCGGCGCTGGGCGGCCGCGTGCTGGCCAGATCCGGCCGCTACAAGCCGGCGCAGGTGGTGGGCCTGGCGCTGGCCACGCTGTCCTTCGGCGCGCTGGCCTGGGGCATCCTCGACAACGCCGGCTACATGGTGCTGGAGCCGGCGATCTTCGTGCTGGGCGCCGGCCTCGGCCTGGTGATGCCGAACATGACCATGGCGGTGCAGAACGCCCTGCCCGCCATGCGGCGCGGCGTCGGCACCGCCATGCTGGGCTTCTTCCGTTCGCTGGGCGGCTTGGTCGGCGTGACCGGCTCCGGCGCGATCCTGGCGCAGCAGTTGCACGGGCAGGCCGCGAATGCGCTGCTGTACCGCCACGCCATCGGCAGCATCTTCGGCGTCGGCACGGTGATGGTGGGATTGGGACTGGCGATGCTGGCCTTCCTGCCGGAAGTGCCGCTGGCCGCGCAGCAGCCAGTCAAGCAATAACAAAACGGGCGCCTGTAGCGCCCGTTTTGATTAGTGGCCCAGGGCCAGCGCCGGACGGCGCAAGGCCGGACGGTTGCCGCCGTGGCGGCTGGCCGCAACGCTCTCGACCTTGAAGGTGCTGACCATTTCTTCCAGCTGGGCAGCCTGTTCCTGCATGGAGTTGGCGGCGGCCGCCGCTTCTTCCACCAGCGCGGCGTTCTGCTGGGTAACTTCGTCCATCGACACGATGGCCTGGTTGATCTGGTTGATGCCTTCGCTCTGCTCTTCGCCGGCGATCATGATTTCGGTCATGATGCTGGTCACGCGCTCGACGCTGCTGACGATTTCATTCATCGTCGCGCCGGCCTTGTCGACCAGCTGGTTGCCGGCGTCGACCTGTTCCACGGATTCGGTGATCAGTTCCTTGATTTCCTTGGCGGCGGCCGCCGAGCGTTGCGCCAGGTTGCGCACTTCGGTGGCGACCACGGCGAAGCCACGGCCCTGCTCGCCGGCGCGGGCGGCTTCCACGGCGGCGTTCAGCGCCAGGATGTTGGTCTGGAAGGCGATACCGTCGATCACGCCGATGATGTCGGCGATCTTGCGCGACGAGGTGTTGATGTTGCCCATGGTGTCCACCACTTGCGACACCAGTTGGCCGCCCTTGCCTGCCACGTCCTGCGCGCTCAGCGCCAGCTGGTTGGCCTGGCGGGCGTTGTCGGCGTTCTGGCGCACGGTCGAGGTCAGTTCTTCCAGCGACGAGGCGGTTTCTTCCAGCGCGGCGGCCTGGTTCTCGGTACGGCGCGACAGGTCCAGGTTGCCGGAGGCGATCTCGGCGCTGGCGGTGGCGATGGCGCTGCTGCCGGTGCGGATGCTGCTGACGGTGCTGGACATCTGGTCCTGCATCTTCTGCAAGCCCTGCATCAGTTTGCCCATCTCATCGTTGCGCGAGATGTCGATCTGGTTGGCCAGGTTGCCGGTGGCGATCTGGTCGAAGTGGCCCAGCGCGTGTTGCAGCGGACGCAGGATGGCGCGCAGCAAACGCACGGCCGAGAAGATGATCAGCGCGGCGCCCAGCACCAGCGCCACGGTGTAGCTCTTGGTGAAGGTCGAGAAGAACGACTGGCTCTGCTCGTAGTGGTCCTTGGCCGAGGTCAGTTGGTAGTCTTCCAGCTTGACCGAGGCGGCGTCGAAAATGCCGAACTGGGCCGACAGGGTTTTCATCGACAGGTTTTCAATCTTGTCCTGGTCCTGCGCGCGCAGCGCCGAGATCAGGGCGCGCAGTTCGCCCACGTAGACCGCGCGCTTGCCTTCCAGATCCTTGGCCAGCACTTTCTCATCGTCTCCCAGCGGCAGCGCCAGGTATTCTTTCCAGGCCTTGTCGGAATCCTGGATGAAGCCTTCGGCGCGGCCCAGGGTTTTTTCCAGGTCCGGCGCTTCCGGATGGAACACGCCGCGGTCGATCACGAAGCGCGAACGGTTCAGGAAGTTCTTGGCGTTGCCCAGCGAGATGGTCGAGGCCATCTGGTTGGAGTACACATCTTTCAGTGCGAAGTTAACGGTATTCATGCCGAAGATGCTGAGGCCGCCGAGGACCAGCATCAGGATGCCGATCACGGACATGGTGGCGATCAGGCGCGTGCGGATGGTTATGCTATTGAACATAGTTTTTCTCGTCTTATTGGATGGGCCGGGAGCGTGTCGAATAGCTAACTATCGCCGGACTGGTGCTTGCCGGGATACGCGCCTGGATTGGCCGAGGTGGCCATTAAAAAAGTGCCGTAGGGCAATAATGTAATGGCAAAGCCGTTTGACGTCAAACCATTTGTTCCTGAAATAATTCTGATATTGATAGTTAGAAACAATCATCCCGGCGCGCAGCCGGGATGATTTCAGGCCGCAAAACGCCTGTTCATGCGGTCGGCAGACGGTAATCGCGGTATTGCTCGCGCAGCTTGTTTTTCTGGATTTTGCCCGTGCCGCCCACGGGCAAAGCCTGCGAAAAAACCACGTCATCGGGCAGCCACCACCTGGCGACCTTGCCGTCGAAATGGGCCAGCAACTCCTCGCGGCTGAGTACGTGTCCGGCGCGCAGAACCACCACCAGCAGCGGCCGCTCATCCCATTTGGGATGGAAAACACCTATACAGGCGGCCTGCATCACGGCCGGGTGGGACATGGCGATGTTCTCCAGATCGATGGTGCCGATCCACTCGCCGCCGGATTTGATGACATCCTTGGCGCGGTCGGTGATCTGCATGAAGCCGTCCGCGTCGATGGTGGCGACGTCGCCGGTCGGGAACCAGCCGTTCTCCAGCACGTCGCCGCCCTCGTGGCGGAAGTAGCTGGCGATAATCCACGGTCCCTTGACCAGCAGGTTGCCGGCGCTGACGCCGTCCCACGGCAATTCCTCGCCCAGTTCGTCAACGATCTTCATGTCGACGCCGTAGATGGCGTGACCCTGCTTCTGCAGGATCTTGCGCTGCTCTTCCTTCGGCAAGTCCATATGCTTGGCCAGCAGGCCGCCGGTGGTGCCCAGCGGCGACATCTCGGTCATACCCCAGCCGTGGATGACTTCGACGCCGAAGTCGTCGATCAGCGTATTCATCATGGCTGGCGGACAGGCCGAGCCGCCGACCACCGTGCGGCGGAAGGTCGAGAACCTGAGCTGGTTTTGCAGGCAGTAGTTGATCAGGCCCAGCCAGACTGTCGGCACGCCGGCCGAGAACGTCACTTTTTCCTTCTCCATCAGCTCGTAGACGGATTTGCCGTCCAGCGCCGGGCCGGGAAACACCATTTTCGCGCCGGACAGCGGCACCGAGTACGGCAAGCCCCAGGCGTTGACGTGGAACATCGGCACCACCGGCATGACGGCGTCGCGCGAGGACACGTTCAACACGTTCGGCAAGGCCGACGCATAGGCGTGCAAAACCGTCGAGCGGTGGGAATACAGCGCGCCTTTCGGGTTGCCGGTGGTGCCGGATGTGTAACACAGTGTAGCGGCGGCGTTTTCGTCGAACACCGGCCAGGCGTAGTCGCCGTCCTGCGCGGCCAGCAGGTCTTCGTAGCACAGCAGCTTGGGAATGCCGGCGTCGGCCGGCATGGCGCCGGCGTCGCCCAGCAATATCCAGCCCTTGACGCTCCGGCAGTGCGGCGCGATGGCCTGAACCAGCGGCAGGAAGCACGCATCAAACAGCAAATACTGGTCTTCGGCGTGGTTGCAGATGTAGGCCATTTGCTCCGGGTGCAGACGCGGATTGATGGTGTGCAGCACCGCGCCGCTGCCGGACACGGCATAGTAAGCTTCCAAATGTCGATAGCCGTTCCAGGCCAGCGTGGCGACGCGCTCGCCCATTTGCACGCCCAGCTGCCGCAGCGCCTGCGCCAGCTGCTTGGCGCGGCGGTGGCAGTCGCGGAAGGTGTAGCGGTGCAGGTCGCCCTCGACGCGCTGCGAGACGATCTCGCTGCTGCCGTAGTGGCGGGCGGCAAAGTCGAGGATGGTCGGGATCAGCAGCGGCTGATCCATCATCTGGCCCATCAGTGGCGCTGGGGATGGCATGGTCGTCTCCGATTGTTTTATAGGCAAAGTTTCGTGCGCTGGCCGCTACAGCGTCAACGGTTTTCGATGCTGCACTGCCGCATTCGCGCACTGCGGTAAAATCCGAGGCTTAGTCAACCTGGAGTACATCATCACAGTCGCCAATCTGCCGCTGGACAATTCTTTCGCGTCCTTGCCGCCTGCTTTCTATACCCGGTTGATGCCGACACCGCTGCCCTCGCCTTACCTGGTGAGCGTCAGCGCGCCGGCGGCGCAACTGCTCGGCCTGTCGCCTTCCGACCTCGCCGCCAGCCTCGACATCCTGATCGGCAACGCCGTGCCGGACCGCGCGCAGCCGCTGGCAGCCGTGTATTCCGGCCACCAGTTCGGCGTTTGGGCCGGCCAACTGGGCGACGGCCGCGCCATCCTGTTCGGCGACGTGCCGACCGCGCAAGGTCCGCTGGAACTGCAATGGAAAGGCGCCGGCCTGACGCCGTATTCCCGCATGGGCGACGGCCGCGCTGTGCTGCGTTCGTCGATCCGCGAGTTCCTGTGCTCGGAGGCGATGCATGCGCTGGGCGTGCCGACCTCGCGCGCGCTGTCGGTCGCCGGTTCGGATCAGGGCGTGGTGCGCGAGACGGTCGAAACCTCGGCGGTCGTGGTACGCATGGCGCCCAGCTTCGTGCGCTTCGGCTCCTTCGAGCACTGGTACTACCGCCAGAAAAACGATGAGCTGAAGCTGCTGGCCGATTACGTCATCGACCGCTTTTACCCGGCGCTGCGCCAGGCCGAAAATCCCTACCGCGGGCTGCTGGAGGAAGTCACGCGCCGCACCGCGCACATGATCGCGCACTGGCAGGCGGTCGGCTTCATGCACGGCGTGATGAACACCGACAATATGTCCATCCTCGGCCTGACGCTCGATTACGGCCCCTATGGCTTCATGGAAGCGTTCGACGCCAACCACATCTGCAATCACACCGACCAGCAGGGCCGCTATTCCTACGCCAACCAGCCGCAGGTGGGCCACTGGAACTGCTACGCGCTGGCGCAGGCGCTGCTGCCGCTGATCGGCGAAGTCGAGGAAACGCAAGCCGCGCTGGATGTCTACCAGCCGGAATTCGCCGCCAAGCTGGACGAACTGCTGCACGCCAAGCTGGGCCTGCAAGTGCTGGACCAGCACTTCGACACCGACCGCGCGCTGCTGGACGATATGTTCGCCATGCTGTCCGGCGTGGATTTCACGCTGTTCTTCCGCCGCCTGAGCGGCGTGCGCGCGGCCGACGCCAGCGGCGACGAAGCGCTGCGCGACCTGTTCATCGACCGCGCCGCCTTCGACGCCTGGGCCGAACGTTACCGCGCGCGCCTGCGCGCCGAGCAGAGCGACGACGCCGCGCGCGCGCTTGCGATGAATCAAGTCAACCCCAAATACGTGCTGCGAAACTATCTGGCCCAAGTGGCCATTGAAAAGGCGCAAAATAAGGACTTTTCCGAAGTGGAACGCCTGCTGGCAGTGTTGCAGCGCCCCTACGACGAACAGCCCGAGCACGAGCACTACGCCGCCCTGCCCCCTGATTGGGCCAGCCATCTTGAAGTCAGTTGTTCTTCTTAAGCGAGAAATAAGCCATGAGCAATAAAGTTGTCAAATCCGACGCCGAATGGCGCGCCGAACTGGACCCGATGGAATACGAAGTCACGCGCCATGCCGCGACCGAACGTGCTTTTACCGGCAAATTCTGGGATCATCATGAGCACGGCATCTACACCTGCGTCTGCTGCAATACGCCGCTGTTCCGGTCCGACGCCAAGTTTGATTCCGGCTGCGGCTGGCCGAGCTATTTCGAACCGCTCGATCCGGCCAATGTGATCGAAAAGGTCGACCGTAGCCATGGTATGCTGCGCACCGAAATCATTTGCGCCGTTTGCGATGCCCACCTTGGCCACGTGTTCCCGGACGGTCCGCCGCCTACCGGGCTGCGTTATTGCATCAACTCGGCGTCCCTGCGCTTTGACCCACAAGACTAATAAGACACCATGAAATTCCTGTTCGACCTGATCCCGGTACTGCTGTTCTTCGGCTCCTACAAGCTGGCTGGCTGGAACGCCGAAGCGGCGCAGCACTTCATCAACACCCACCTGAGCGGCATGATTTCCGGCGGTTCGGTGACGGCGGAACAGTCGCCCATCGTGATCGCCACGCTGGTCGGCATCCTGGCCACGATGGCGCAGATCGGCTGGATCAAGCTGCGCGGGCGCAAGGTCGACGGGATTTTATGGCTGTCGCTGGGCATGTTCGTCGTGTTCGGCGGTCTCACCATTTACCTGCACGACGAGGATTTCATTAAATGGAAACTGAGCATCGTGTATTGGCTGTTTGCCGCCGCGCTGCTGGTGAGCGACCTGGTGTTTAAAAAAAACCTGATGCGCAAATCGATGGGGGAGATGATCGAATTGCCGGACCAGATCTGGACCCGCCTGAATATCGCCTGGATCGCCTTCTTTGCGTTGATGGGCGTATTGAACTGGTATCTGGCGTTTGTGCTTTTCAAAGGCAATACCGACGCCTGGGTCAGTTTTAAAGCGTTTGGCGCCACCGCCATCATGTTTGTGTTTATCGTCGCGCAAACCATTTACCTGTCGCGTCACATGAAGGACCAGGCATGAATCAGATTCAAGATACCCGCATGGAACGCATGCGCGCGGCCTTCGAGGCCAAACTGGCGCCGGTCGAACTGGTGCTGGACGACGACTCGGCGGCCCACGCCGGCCATGCCGGCGCCGCCTCTGGTGGCGGGCATTACAACGTCAGAATTGTTTCGTTACAATTCGAAGGCCTTAAACTCGTCACAAGACATCGACTCGTGTATGATTCCGTGCACGATATGATGCATAAAGAAATTCATGCATTGGCCATTACCGCATTGGCTCCGTCCGAAGTATGATGTCGTGCTTGGGTCTGGAAGTGGCTGCTGTCGCCTTTTAAAATAATTGAAGACAAAGAACGATAGTTAGTCCAAGTCCATCCAGGCAACTCGCTAAAACTTTTTCCAAAACAGGAATTAATAATGACTTTCAAGCCAGCTAAGTTGCTGATTGCACTTCTCGTTGTCGCCGTACCAGCTTTTGCGCAGAACGTTGCCGTTGTTAATGGTAAAGCTATCCCGACCTCGCGCGTGGAAGCTGTTGTCAAGCAAGTCGTGGCCCAGGGCCAGCAGCCAGATTCGCCGCAACTGCGCGAACTGATCAAGAAAGACCTGATCGGCCGCGAAGTGATGATGCAAGAAGCTGAAAAGCAGGGTTTTGGTAAAAACGCCGATGTGAAGACCGCCATCGAAAACGCCCGCCAGGCCATCATCATCAACGCCATGGTTGCCGATTACCTGAAGAAAAATCCGGTATCGGACGCGGAAATCAAGGCTGAGTACGATCGTTTCGTCGCTCAAGCCGGCGACAAGGAGTACCACGTGCGCCACATCCTGCTGGCCACCGAAGCGGAAGCCAACGACGTGATCGCCAAGATCAAGGGCGGCGCCAAGTTTGAAGACCTGGCCAAGCAGTCGAAAGACACCGGCTCGGCAGCCAATGGCGGCGATCTGGACTGGGCTTCGCCTTCGTCCTTCCCACCAGTATTCTCGCAAGCTTTCGTCGCGCTGGGCAAAGGCCAAGTGACCGAGAAGCCAGTACAGACTCCGAACGGTTTCCACGTGATCAAAGTGGACGACATCCGCGCCGCAAAACTGCCGACTCTGGAAGAAGTGAAGCCGCAAGTGGCTGAAGCGCTGACCCAGAAGAAACTGCAAGCTTACCAAGAAGAACTGGTAAAGAAAGCAAAAGTGCAGTAATGTAATGAAAGGCGGCGCCCTGCGGGGCGCCGTTTTTAATTCTGCGTAGGTATGATGCACCTTCAGAGTGTAATTTTTAAAGGATTTAGATAATGATGTTGAAGCCAGCCCGTCTGATGTTAGCCCTGATCGCTGTCGTTGCAGCACCAGCATTCGCGCAGAACGCTGCGACCGTCAATGGCAAGGCTATTCCTGCCTCCCGCGTTGATCAAATGGTCAAGCAGGTTGTCGCCCAGGGCCAGCAGCCTGATTCGCCGCAGCTGCGCGAGATGGTCAAGAAAGAACTGATCGGCCGCGAGGTGCTGCTGCAGGAAGCCGATAAACAGGGTTATGGCAAGAAGCCTGATGTAACCGCTGCGATCGACAACGCCCGTCAAAGCATTATCATCAATGCGATGCTGGCTGATTATGTGAAGAAAAATCCGGTGTCGGACGCTGAAATCAAGGCGGAATACGACAAATACAAAGCTGCCATGGGCGGCACCGAATATCACTCGCGTCATATTCTGGTCGCCACCGAACAGGAAGCCAAGGATATTATCGCCAAGCTGAAAGCCGGTGGTAAATTCGAAGAGCTGGCCAAGGTATCGAAAGACGGTTCGGCCAATAACGGCGGCGACCTGGGCTGGATGACTCCAGGCAAACTGGTCAAGCCATTCGCTGACGCCATGGTGGCACTGAAAAACGGTGAAATCACCCAGACGCCAGTAAAAACCGAATTCGGCTACCATGTCATCAAGCTGGAAGAATCGCGTCCAGTCAAACTGCCGTCGCTGGAAGAAGTCAAACCGCAGGTGGCTGAAGCCCTGCAACAGCGCAAGATCGTCGCTTACCGCGAAGAGCTGCTGAAAAAAGCAAAAGTCCAGTAAGCTGGATCGCTGAACAAAAAGCGCCTGCATGCAGGCGCTTTTTTTACGTCTGAAGAATCGCATGACAACTGAATTCCTCAACGGCGTCGAAGCCGCCCTCGCCTCCGTCACCGACGCTGCCCGTGCGCCGGCCATGCGCGCCTATATGCGCGGCCAGTTCGATTTCCTGGGTGTCGGCACACCGCAGCGCCGCGCGGCCGCCAAACCGCAGATACGCGCTTTAAAAGGCGCCGACGCCGACCAGCTGCTGGCGCACGCCCGCGCCCTGTGGCGGCTGCCGCAACGCGAATATCACTATGTGGCGCTGGACTTACTGGCGCTGCACTGGAAAGAACTGGCGGTATCGGATATTCCCGCACTGCTGGAACTGGTGCAGGATAAATCGTGGTGGGATAGCGTCGATGCGCTGGCCGGCATTATCGGCGACGTCCTGCGCGGGCAGCACGATTATATGGACGCCGCGCTGCAGGACAAGAATATCTGGGTGCGGCGCATCGCCCTGCTGCACCAACTGGGCTGGCGCGATAAAACCGACGTGCAGCGGTTATTCAGTTATTCCCTGGCGCTGGCGCATGAAAAAGAATTCTTCATTCAAAAAGCCATCGGCTGGGCATTAAGGGATTATGCCCGTCACGCACCGGACGCGGTGCGTTCATTCACCCACAAAGAAAAAGAGCGGCTTGCGCCGCTCAGTTTCCGCGAGGCGAATAAACACATCGGGGTCAGTGCCGACATTCGGACACGAGCACAACCCTAGCATTCGCTAAGGTTGTGCTCGTGTCCGAATGTCGGCACTGACCCCGGTTTAATTAGCCGACGAACTGGCGGGCGTTGCGGAACATGCGCATCCACGGCGATTCCTCGCCCCACGCTTCCGGCGCCCACGAATGCTGGACGGTGCGGAATACGCGCTCGGCGTGCGGCATCATCACCGTGAAGCGGCCGTCCGCCGTGGTCACCGAGGTCAGGCCTTGCGGCGAGCCATTCGGGTTGTACGGATAGGCTTCGGTGGCGACGCCACGGTTGTCGACGAAGCGCATGGCGGCCACGGCTTCGCTGATGCTGCCGGTCTGCGAGAAGTCCGCATAACCTTCGCCGTGGGCGATGGCGATCGGCGTCTGCGTGCCGGCCATGCCTTTGAAGAAGATCGACGGCGAATCCAGCACTTCCACCATGGCGAAGCGGGCTTCGAATTTCTCCGACTTGTTGGTCGTGAACTTCGGCCATGCGTGCGCGCCTGGAATCAGCGGCTTCAGGTTGCTCATCATCTGGCAGCCGTTGCAGACACCCAGGCCGAAGCTGTCGCTGCGGGCGAAGAACTTGGCAAACTGGTCCGACAGCGCGCTGTTGAACAGGATGGTCTTGGCCCAGCCTTCGCCGGCGCCCAGCACGTCGCCGTACGAGAAGCCGCCGACGGCGATGATGCCCTGGAAATCATCCAGCTTGGCGCGGCCCGCGATCAGGTCGCTCATGTGGACGTCGACGGCGGTAAAGCCGGCCTGGTGCATCACATAGGCGGTCTCGATGTGCGAGTTGACGCCCTGCTCGCGCAGGATGGCGACACGCGGACGCACGCCGGTGGCCAGGAACGGCGCGGCCACGTTGTCGCTCAGGTCGAAGGTGACTTTCGGCGTGATGCCTGGGTCTTGTTCGTCCAGCAGACGGTCGTACTCAGCATCGGCGCAGGCCGGATTGTCGCGCAGGCGGGCGATGCGCCAGCTGGTTTCGCTCCACAGGCGGTGCAGTTCGGCACGCGGCTTGTTGTAGATGACCTTGGCGTCGCGGGTGAATTCGATCACGCCACGGTCGTTCGGCTTGCCGATGATGTGGCTGCATGCGCCCAGATTGAAGGAGCGCAGCACGTCCATGACCAGCGACTTCTCGTCGGCGCGCACCTGGATCACGGCGCCCAGCTCTTCCGAGAACAGCGCGCGCAGCGTCTGCTCGTTGCGGCGCTCGGCGATTTGCGTCGCCCAGTTCTTGGCGTCGCCCTGATCGGCGCCGTGGCCCTCTTCCAGCGTCAGGATGTCGAGGTTGATCGACAGGCCGGCGCGGCCGGCGAAAGCCATCTCGGTCAGCGTGCCGTACAGGCCGCCGTCCGAACGGTCGTGGTAGGCCAGCAGCTTGCCATCGGCGTTCAGTTGCTGGATGGCGGCGAAGAAGCCCTTGATGTCTTCCGGATTGTCGACGTCCGGCACGGCGCTGCCCAGCTGGCCCATGACTTGCGCCAGCGACGAGGCGCCCAAGCGGTTCTTGCCGCGGCCCAGGTCGATCAGAATGATGGCGGTATCGCCGGCATCGGTGCGGATCTGCGGCGTCAGCGATTTGCGCACGTCGTACACCGGCGCGAACGACGACACGATCAGCGACACCGGCGACAGCACGGCCTTGGCTTCATCGCCGTCTTTCCAGGTGGTGCGCATCGACAGCGAATCCTTGCCGACCGGGATGGAAATACCCAGCGCCGGGCACAGCTCCATGCCGACCGCCTTGACGGTGTCGTACAGCGCGGCGTCCTGGCCAGGCTGGCCGCAGGCGGCCATCCAGTTGGCCGACAGCTTGATGTCTTCGATCGAGCGGATCGGCGCGGCGGCAATGTTCAGCACCGCTTCCGCCACGGCCATGCGGCCCGAGGCGGCGGCGTCGATCACGGCCAGCGGCGTGCGTTCGCCCATGGCCATCGCTTCGCCCTTGTAGCCTTCGAAGCTCATCGCGGTGACGGCGCAATCGCCGACCGGCACCTGCCATGGGCCGACCATCTGGTCGCGCACCGACATGCCGCCCACGGTACGGTCGCCGATGGTGATCAGGAAGGACTTGTCGCCAACGGTAGGCAGCAGCAGCACGCGCTTGGCGGCTTCTTCCAGGTCCATGCCGGTCAGGTCGATGGCCGGGAAATCGTTTTGCACGTGGTGCACGTCGCGCTGCATTTTTGGCGGTTTGCCCAGCAGGACGTCCATCGGCATGTCGACCGGATCGTTGCCCAGTTCCGGATCGATCAGCTTCAGCTGGCGTTCTTCGGTGGCGGTGCCGACCACGGCGAACAGGCTGCGCTCGCGTTCGCAGATCGACTGGAACAGCGGCAGGTCGGCAGGTGCGATCGCCAGCACGTAACGTTCCTGCGATTCGTTGGACCAGATTTCTTTCGGCGCCATGCCGCTCTCTTCCAGCGGAATCTTGCGCAGGTCGAAGATCGCGCCGCGCTTGGCGTCATTGGTGATTTCCGGGAAGGCGTTCGACAGACCGCCGGCGCCCACGTCGTGGATCGAGATGATCGGGTTTTTCGGACCCAGCTGCCAGCAGGCGTTGATCACTTCCTGGGCGCGGCGTTCCATTTCCGGATTGCCGCGCTGGACCGAGTCGAAGTCCAGGTCGGCGGTGTTGGTGCCGGTCGCCATCGACGACGCGGCCGAGCCGCCCATGCCGATGCGCATGCCGGGACCGCCCAGCTGCACCAGCAGGCTGCCGACCGGGATGTCGTTCTTGTGCGTGTGCTGCGACGAGATGTTGCCGATACCGCCGGCAATCATGATCGGCTTGTGATAGCCGAACACGGTGTCGTGCGCGCCGGCGAACTGCTTGCCGATGTTCTGTTCGTAGGTACGGAAGTAACCGCCCAGCACCGGACGGCCGAATTCATTGCTGAACGCGGCGCCGCCCAGCGGACCGTCGATCATGATTTGCAGCGGCGACGCGATGCGCTCCGGCTTGCCGTAAGGGTTGCCGGTGTCGCGGTAGTCGCCGTCCTTGACCGGCGCCGTGACGACGGCGTCGCTTTCCCACGGACGCACGGCGCCCGGCAGCAGCAGGTTGGACACGGTGAAGCCGGTCAGGCCCGCCTTCGGCTTGGCGCCGCGGCCGGTTGCGCCTTCGTCGCGGATTTCACCGCCGGCGCCGGTCGAGGCGCCTGGGAATGGCGAAATCGCGGTCGGGTGGTTGTGCGTTTCCACTTTCATCAGCGTGTGGGTCAGCTCGGTGATCGGCGCGTACTGCTGGCCTTCGCCTTGCGGGAAGAAACGCATCACTTCCGCGCCTTCCATGATCGACGAGTTGTCGCTGTAGGCAACCACGGTGCCTTTCGGCTGCAGCTGGTGGGTGTTCTTGATCATGCCGAACAGCGACTTCGGCTGGGCGACGCCGTCGATGGTCCAGTCGGCGTTGAAGATCTTGTGACGGCAGTGCTCCGAGTTCGCCTGCGCGAACATCATCAGTTCGACGTCGGTGGGATTGCGGCCGGCCTTGGTGAAAGCGGCGTCCAGATACTCTACTTCATCGTCCGACATGGCCAGGCCGAGGTCGGTATTCGCCTTGTCCAGCGCAGCCTTGCCGCTGCCGATCACGTCCACCGATTCCAGCGGACGCGCCTGCAGTTCGCTGAACAGGCCGGCTGCGTCGTCCGGCGAGCGCAGCACCGATTCCGTCATGCGGTCGTGCAGCAAGGCGGCCACCACCTGCAATTCCTCATCGCTGAGCTTTTTGGTCGCGCCCAGCGCGGTGCCCAGGATGCCGGTCTTCAGGTTGATCCGGTACGCCACGCCGCGCTCGACGCGCTTGATGTGCACCATGCCGCAGTTGTGGACGATGTCGGTGGCCTTCGAGGCCCACGGCGAAATCGTGCCGAAGCGCGGGATCACGAAGAACTCTTCGGCGTGGCCTTCGGTGTTGTCGGCGTGGGCCGGCTCGCCGTAGGTCAGCAGGCCCTGCAGGCGGCTGGTGTCGTCGGCCGACAGCGGCGCGCCGGCGTCGATGAAGTGGACATAGCGCGCCTGGACGGCGGCAACGGACGGCAGCACCGCTTGCAATTGGTTCAACAGGCGTTGGCTACGGAATGCGGACAGGGCATTGGAGCCCGGCAGAATCAGCATGGTTGGAAGATAGTTGATGCAGCTGGGCTGCGGTTTAAAGGGAGATGGGGCACTAGATACTGGTCTTGCGAGATTTTCCTTTGCGCGCATTATACCCGCTATCAGCGTTGCCATATAGTGCCACTCGCGGACAAAAGCTGCCACAGAAGCAACATTTGACGCCAAAAAACAGGTATTTTCACTTGCCTTGGGGTATGCTGATCGAAACTTATCCTGGATGTAGAAACAATGGCTGAATATAGCGACTTGTCGGTGCTGATCGTTGACCCCAATCCGGGGATGCGCGGCAACCTGCACAATATGCTGAGCCAGTCGTCGATCACCAAGATCGATTACGCGGTAAGTTCGGGCACGGCGATCCGCCAGCTGACCAAGAAACCGTTCGATATCATCTTGTGCGAGTACGACCTGGGCAACGGCAGCGGCGAAGCGAACGGCCAGGACGGCCAGCAGCTGCTGGAAGACCTGCGCCTGCACAAACTGATCTCGCCGTGGACCATCTTCATCATGCTGACCTCGGAGGGCGAGTACGGCAAGGTGATCGGCGCCGCCGAGCTGACGCCGACCGATTACGTGCTCAAGCCGTTCACCGTGGACGCCCTGCTCCAGCGCATCCGCCGCGCGGTAGACCGGCGTACCGTGTTTTTGCCGATTTATCAACTGGTTGAATACGGCGACGTGCGCAAGGCGATTGCCGACGCCAAGGTCGCCGAAGAAAAAAATCCGCGCTACGCCGTCGATTTCGCCCGTTTGCGCGCGGAACTGCTGTTCTCGCTCGACGAACTGGGCGAGGCGGAAATGGTCTACCAGTGGATACTGATGACCCGTCCGGTGGCCTGGGCGCATCTGGGGCTGGCGCGCTGCCGCTTCGGCCTGCAGAAATACATCGAGGCGCAGGAAACCCTGTCGCAGCTGCTGGAACAGAATCCGCGCTACATGGCCGCCTACGACCTGCTGGCGCGCACCCACGAGGCGCTGGGCCAGCAGGAAGCGGCCAAGCGCATCCTGGAAGATGCGGTGGCGATCTCGCCGCACATGGTGCGCCGGCTGCGGCACCTGGGCGAAGTGGCGTTCGAGACCGGCGACGTCGGCGTTGCCGAAAAAGCCTTCAAGCAGGTGGTGGCCAAGGCCAAGTATTCGGAATTCCGCGATCCCGAGGACCACGTCAAGCTGGTCAAGACGCTGGTGAAAAAAGGCGATGCCAACCAGGTCAGCGGCGTCATCCGCGACATGGAGCGCTCGCTGCGCGCCGGGCCGAACGTGGACGTGTGCAAGGCGATCGCCGCCGGCCTGCTGCAGGAAATGAGCGGCAACATGACGGCGGCGGCCACCGAGCTGACCAACGCCGTGAATGCGGTGGCGGGCAGCCGCGGCCTGTCGACCAGCCTGAAGATCGGGCTGGTGCACAGCTGCCTCGGCGTCAAGCTGGACCAGCAGGCGTCGGACCTGATGCTGAACCTGATGAACGATACCGAAAGCGGCGTCTCCATGGACGACGCGGTGCAGGTGTTTGAAAAAGCCGGCCGCCACGACCTGGCGCAAGGCATGGGCGAACAGATCAAGATTCAGGTGGACGAGCTGATCGCGCACGCCAGCGAGCAGCGCCTGCATGGCGACCTGCGCGCGGCGGTGGATACCCTCAACGCCGGGCTGCGCAAGGCGCCGGGCAATATGTCGCTGCTGCCGGCGGCCACTTCGGCCATCCTCAAGCAGCTGGACGACCTGGGCTGGGAAGCGCCACTGGCCGAGCAGTGCATGTTCCTGATCGAGCGCATGCGCCGCCTGGACCCGGCGCATCCGTCACTGGAAGCGCTGACGGCGCAATATCACCACACCCAGCGCAAGTACGGTATTTCGGCCGTGGCCTGAGATCAGTCGGGGCTGACCACCTGGTAGCCCTTGGCTTTCAACGCATCCAGATAATGCTCCGGACCGACAATGTCCGACAGCCGCAGCATGGCAAAGCTGGTGGTGTTGGCGGACAGCGCCTTCTCGGCCGCGCTGATCCAGGCTTCCTGCACGCGTTCCTTCACGTTCTGCCAGCTCTTCTGGTTCTTGACGAAATCGGCGTTGCGCATGGCGTCGCGACATTCGGTTTCCTGGTCGGCGTAACTGAGCTTGCGGATCGCTTCCAGGTCGCCCTTGGCCCAGGCGTTGGCGCGCACGCGCATGGCGTCGAGGTCGCTTTCCAGGCGCGTCAGCGTCTTGTCGAAACAGGCGGTGTCGGCCAGCGATGATTTCTTGAAATCCTTGACCATCTGCGACGCATCGTCCATCTCCAGCGCGATGCTGGTGTCGGTCTTCTTGATCTTGCGTTCCTTGACGATGGCGTTGATTTTATTGGTGACGTCGTAACCGTAGCCGAGTCCGGACTGCTTCAGCGCCGCGCCGTACAGCGCGTCCGCCACGAAGATCGGCCGTTCGCGCTCGATGCTGTCGTCCTTGCCGAGATATTTGGCCTTCAGCGGCTGCCAGCGGGCGTAGACGTCGGCCGGCAGCACATCCTTCAAGGTGGCGCCGTCGGGATTCTTCTTGATGCCGATCAGGCTGGGCAGCAGCGTCAGGCCGCGAAAAAAGCCGACATGGCCATGCGCGCCGGGCAAGGTCAGGTATTCCTGCGATTGCGCCAGCACCGATTCCACCTGCTGCGAGCGCCACTCCATTTTTTGCGGCAGCGGCGCGTAGGTGGCGAACACCCACAGCACATGATCGTCCTTGCTGATCTTCCACATGCCCGGCCCCGGACGCTGGCCCACCAGCAGAATGGTTTCCGGCGGCGCTTCGGCTTCCGCTTCCTGGACTGGCGGCGTCGCCACCGATTCGGTTTGCGCCAGCGCGGCGCTCAGGGGCAACAGCAGGCAAACTGCGGGCAGCAGGCGTTTCAGCATCGGAATCCTTGTCAGAAAGCGATCAAACCGTGGTTGAGGCAGTGGTTGATGATGAAGCAGGAAGCAAAGTACAAACCGCAAAGCAGGAAGGCGGAAACGATGGCGGCACGCGGCGAACTGGTGGACCGGAAGATCCTGTGTAATGTGCGCATGCCGTGCTCCCCTTGCCTGTCTAAAACCTGACTGTACGCCGACGGTCATTTGATAGACAAGCAAGGATTCACGGGTAGCGGATTGTGATGCCGAGGGTATCGCCTGGCGCGCCTAGCCCTGTTTCGGACCGAAACCGCCACCGCCAGGCGTCTCGATGATGAACACGTCGCCCGGCTGCATATCGGTCTTGCCGATGTGGCCCAGCACATCCACGCCGCCATCCGCGCGCTGCACGCTGTTGCGGCCCAGCGCGCCCGGTTCGCCGCCGGCCATGCCGAACGGCGGGTGGATGCGGTTGTTCGACAGGATGGCAGCCGTCATCGGTTCCAGGAAGCGCACCTTGCGCACGCCGCCGTTGCCGCCGTGCCAGCGCCCCGCCCCGCCGCTGCCGGCGCGGATTTCGTAGCTATCCAGCCGCACCGGGAAGCGGAATTCCAGGATTTCCGGATCGGTCAGGCGCGAATTGGTCATATTGGTTTGCACCACCGAGGTGCCGTCGAAGCCGTCGCCCGCGCCGGAGCCGCCGCTGATGGTCTCGTAATACTGGTACTTCGCGTTACCGAAGGTGAAGTTGTTCATGGTGCCCTGCGCCGCCGCCATCACGCCCAGCGCGCCGTACAGCGCGTTGGTGATGCAGGTCGAGGTCTCCACATTGCCCGAGACGACCGACGCCGGATAGTGCGGATTCAGCATCGAGCCGGGCGGAATCAACACCTTCAGCGGCTTGAGGCAGCCGGCGTTCAGCGGAATCTCGTCGTCCACCAGGGTGCGGAACACGTACAGTACCGCCGCCATGCACACCGCCGACGGCGCGTTGAAGTTGTTGTCCAGCTGCGGCGAGGTGCCGGTGAAATCGATCTCCGCGCTGCGCGACGCCTGATCCACGCGCACCGCCACCTGTATCTGCGCGCCGTTATCCAGCGGCAGCGTGAACGCGCCATCCTTCAGGGCGCTGATCACGCGGCGCACCGCCTCCTCGGCGTTGTCCTGCACGTGGCCCATGTAGGCCTGCACCACCTCCAGCCCGAAATGCGCAACCATGCGGTGCAGCTCTTCGACGCCTTTCTGGTTGGCGGCGATCTGCGCGCGCAGGTCAGCCAGGTTCTGATCGGGATTGCGCGCCGGGTACTGCGCGCCGGCCAGCAAGGCGCGCGTTTCCGCTTCGCG
This sequence comes from Duganella aquatilis, assembly GCF_009674565.1. GTDB lineage: Bacteria > Pseudomonadota > Gammaproteobacteria > Burkholderiales > Burkholderiaceae_D > Rugamonas > Rugamonas aquatilis. The sequence continues at coordinate 158,525 of NZ_WKJL01000006.1, read as the reverse complement.
CAGCTGGCCGCCGTCCACCAGCTTGAAGTTATTGATTAAGACGCCCTCCTCTTCGATCACGCGCGAATCCGGCGGCATGGAACCGGGCGTGGTGCCGCCGATATCCGCATGATGGCCGCGCGAGCCGACGTAGAACAGGATGTGCGCGCCGGCCGCGTCGAACACCGGCGTTATCACCGTCACATCCGGCAGGTGCGTGCCGCCGTTGTACGGATCGTTGAGCATGAAGAAATCGCCCGCGCGCATCCGGCCCGCGTTCTCGCGCATCACGGTCTTGATGCTCTCGCCCATGGAGCCCAGGTGCACCGGCATGTGCGGCGCGTTGGCGATCAGGTTGCCGTCGGCGTCGAAGATGGCGCAGCTGAAGTCCAGCCGCTCCTTGATGTTGACCGAATAGGCGGTATTCTGCAGCCGCAGCCCCATCTGCTCGGCGATCGACATGAACAGGTTGTTGAATATCTCCAGCATCACCGGATCGGCCGTGGTGCCGATGGCGCGGCGCTCGGGCAGCGCCGCCACGCGTTTCAGCACCAGATGGTCGTTCAGCGTGACTTCCGCCTGCCAGCCCGCTTCCACGATGGTGGTGGCGTTGGCTTCGGCGATGATGGCCGGGCCTTTGACGACGTCGCCGATGCGCGTGGCTGTACGCTGGTACAAGCTGGTTTGCCGCCATTTGCCGCCGGTGTACATCGGCACCACCGCATGCGGCATCAGGCTGGTGACGCGGCGCGGCGCCGGCTCCACTGCTTCAGAAGGCGCGTCGGATTTGCCAATGGCTTCCACCGACACCGCTTCGACAATCAGCGCGCGCGACTGCATCAGGAAGGAATAGCGTTTGCGGTAGGCGGCCTCGAACTGCTGGCGCATGCTGTCCACCGTATCGAACAGCACAATCAGCGCGGTGTCCGTGCCCTCGTAACGCAGATGCACGCGACGGATCAGCGTAATGCGGTCATCGTCCACCTGCTGGTGATGCAGGTCGGCGCGCGCCTGCCGGCCCAGTGCATGCAGGCGCGCTTCCAGCTCCTCGTGCGAGCTGGCGTCGTCGTTCAGGCGCGTTTCGACTGCCGCCTCGCGCATCGCCGTCTGGTCGGCCAGGCCCATGCCGTAGGCCGACATGACGCCGGCCAGCGAATGCACGAACACTGTTTTCATGCCCAGCGCATCGGCCACCAGGCAGGCGTGCTGGCCGCCGGCGCCGCCGAAGCTGGTCAGCGCGTACTCGGTCACGTCGTGCCCGCGCTGGACGGAGATCTGCTTGATGGCGTTGGCCATATTGCCTACCGCGATATCGAGGAAGCCTTCGGCCACCTGCTCCGGCGTGGTGTCCGTGCCGGTGGCGTGGGCGATCTGCGCGGCCATGTCGGCGAAACGCTGGCGCACCGTGGCGGCGTCCAGCGCCTGCTTGCCGTCCGCGCCGAACAGCTGCGGGAAGTGATGCGGCTGGATCTTGCCCAGCATGACGTTGCAGTCGGTGACCGCCAGCGGCCCGCCGCGCTGGTAGCTGGCCGGGCCGGGATTGGCGCCGGCGCTGTCCGGGCCGACGCGATAGCGGCTGCCGTCGAAATGCAGGATCGAACCGCCGCCCGCCGCCACCGTGTGGATGCTCATCATCGGCGCCCGCATGCGCACGCCGGCCACCTGCGTCTCAAACACCCGTTCGAACTCGCCCGAAAAGTGCGACACATCGGTCGAGGTGCCGCCCATGTCGAAGCCGATCACCTTGTCGAAGCCGGCCAGCTTGCTGGCGCGGACCATGCCGACGATGCCGCCGGCCGGGCCGCTGAGAATCGAGTCCTTGCCCTGGAAGGCGCGCGCGTCGGTCAGGCCGCCGTTGGATTGCATGAATTGCAGGTTCACGCCCGGCAGCTCGTTCGCCACCTGATCGACGTAGCGGCGCAGGATGGGTGACAGATAGGCGTCGACCACCGTGGTGTCGCCGCGCGCCACCAGCTTCATCATCGGGCTGATGTCGTGCGAGACCGAGACCTGCGTGAAGCCCATGTCGCGCGCCATGTCGGCCACCTTGGCTTCGTGCGCGTGGTAGCGGTAGCCGTGCATGAACACCACCGCCAGCGAGCGCAGGCCCATATCGTAGGCCTGCGCCAGGCCGGCGCGCGCCGCTTCCAGATCCAGCTTGGCGACCGTCTCGCCATGCGCGCCGATGCGCTCATCGATTTCGATCACATGGCTGTACAGCAGCTCGGGCAGCAGGATGCGGCGATCGAACAGGCGCGGACGGTTCTGGTACGCGATGCGCAGCGCATCGCGGAAGCCGCGTGTGATCGCCAGCGCGGTCGGCTCCCCCTTGCGCTCCAGCAGCGCGTTGGTGGCCACCGTGGTGCCCATCTTGACGGCGCCGATCTGCGCCACGGGAATCGGCTTGCCCCTGGCGACGCCCATCAGTTGGCGGATGCCGGCGATGGCGGCGTCGGCGTAGTGCTCGGGATTTTCGGACAGCAGCTTGAGCGTCCGCAGCCGGCCATCAGGCGGACGCGCCACGATGTCGGTGAACGTGCCGCCGCGGTCGATCCAGAATTGCCAATCCATGCCTGCCTCGCTATGCTGTGAAGCGCCTATTGTAGTGCCGCCGGTACGCCGCCTGCCAGACGGCTCGACAGAAATTTAGATGTTAAGATGGCACCATGAATCCACTTTACACCGTTGCTGAAATCCGCGCCGTCGAGTACGCGGCAGCCGCCACGCTGCCGCCAGGCGCCTTGATGCAACGCGCCGGGCAGGCGGCGGCCAACGCCGCGCTGGACTTGCTGCCGTTGTCGACCGCGCAAGCCAAGGTGCTGGTGCTGGCCGGCCCCGGCGACAACGGCGGCGACGCGCTGGAAGCGGCGGCGCATTTATCCTACACCGGTGCGCAGGTGACGCTGATTCACCTGGCGCCGGCCGATGGCCGCGTGTCCTCGGACGAGCGCCAGGCCGCGCTGCAACGCGCCAAGGTCAGCGACGCCCGTTTCCGCGGGCTGGAAGACGCCAATATTGCCGCCACCGAGTGGAACCTTGTAATCGACGGTTTGTTCGGCATCGGCCTGAAGCGGCCGCTGGACGGCGCGCTGCGCACGCTGGTGGAAACGGTGAACCAGCTGCACTGCAATGTGCTGGCACTGGATGCGCCCAGCGGCCTCGATGCCGACACTGGCTGTGTGGTGGGGCCGGACGGCGTCGCCATTCGCGCCACGCACACCATCACCTTCATCGGCAACAAGCCGGGCTTGCATACCTGCGATGGGCGCGACTACGCCGGTTTGGTGGATGTCGCGCGGCTGGAAATCGACGCCGGCCTTTTCGCGCCGGCGTCTCTGCACCTGAACGAAGTCAAATTCTTCTCGCGTCATCTGCACGTGCGGCGCCACAATTCGCACAAAGGCAGCTACGGCAATGTGGCGGTGATTGGCGGTGCGCGCGGCATGAGCGGCGCGCCGATTCTGGCCGCGCGCACGGCGATCAACAGCGGCGCCGGCCGCGTCTACGCGCTGTTTGTGGAGGATGCGCTGCCCTGCGATCCGGGCCAGCCGGAGCTGATGTGCCGCATCGCCGGCGATTTTGAGCTAAATACCGCCACGCTGGTGATCGGTCCCGGCCTGGGCGACTCGTCCGCCGCGCATGCGGTGCTGGACCAGGCCATCGCCAGCGACAGCGCGCTGCTGGCCGACGCCGACGCCCTCAACCTGCTGGCCGGCGACGCCGCGCTGCAAACCAGGCTGGCGCAGCGCCAAGCCGCCGTGGTACTGACGCCGCATCCGCTGGAAGCCGCGCGGCTGCTGGGCAGCAGCATCGCCGCCGTACAAGCGGACCGGCTGGCGGCGGCGCGCACTTTGGCGGCGCGTCTGCAAGCGATAGTCGTGCTGAAGGGATCGGGCACGGTGATTGCGGCGCCGGACGGCAAGGCCGTCATCAACACCACCGGCAATCCGGCGCTGGCCACCGCCGGCACCGGCGACGTGCTGGCCGGCCTGTGCGGCGCGCTGCTGGCGCAGGGCTGGCCGCACTGGGAAGCGGCGCTGGCGGCGGTGTGGCTGCACGGCATGGCCGCCGACGCGCTGGTCACCGAAGGCTGCGGCCCGATCGGCCTGACCGCCGCCGAACTGATCCCCGCCATCCGCACCGCCCTCAACCGCATGGTCCAGCACCACACCCGCTGATAAACCGGGGTCAGTGCCGACATTCGGACATTCGGTCGTGAGCGACCGAATGTCCGAATGTCGGCACTGACCCCGGTTTGGCGTTTTAGACCAGGCGGCCGGCGGCGATGGTGATGGTGCGGCCGCAGCGGGCGGCCATGGCCTGGTCGTGGGTGACCAGTACCAGCGTCGAGCCGTGCTGGCGATTCAGTTCGAACATCAGCTGGATCACGGCTTCGCCGGTGGCGGCGTCGAGACTACCGGTCGGTTCGTCGGCAAACAGTAGCGGCGGCTCAGTGACGAAGGCGCGCGCCAGGGCGACGCGCTGCTGCTCGCCGCCGGACAGGTATTTCGGATAATGCTTCAGTCGGCTACCCAGGCCGACGCGCGCCAGCATCGCTTCGGCGCGCTCGCGGGCGCCGGAAATGCCGGCCAGTTCCAGCGGCAGCATGACGTTTTCCACCGCTGTCAGATGCGCCAGCAGCTGGAAGGACTGGAACACAAAGCCCAGCTTTTCCTTGCGCAGCGCGGCGCGGCCGTCTTCGTCCAGTGCATAAATGTCTACGCCGTCCAGCACCACTTTGCCGGCGCTGGGCGTGTCCAGACCGGCCAGCAGGCCTAGCAACGTCGACTTGCCGGAACCCGAGGCGCCGACGATTGCCAGCGTCTCAGCCTTTTGCACGGTAAAATCCACCTCGTGCAGGATCGTCAGCTCGCCGCTGGCGTCGGCGACACGCTTGGCCAGGCCGCTGACGGCAATGGCCGGCTGCACATCCGCCGCCGCCTTCACAGGCGACGCCGCCAGGGCCGGGCCATCCGGCATGAAATGAGTTGACGCATTAGGGAAATCGGGCATGCTGAATATGTTTAAACGTTTATCTGGAAAATCACTGGCCGCCCTGCTCCTGCTGTCGGCAGCGGCGAGCGCCTATTCTGCACCAAAAACCGTGCTTGTGCTCGGAGATAGTTTGTCTGCCGAGTACGGCTTGTCGCGCGGCACCGGCTGGGTCGCGCTGGCCGAGCAGAAACTCAAGCAAAACAAGATCGACGCGGTGGTGGTCAACGCCAGCGTCAGCGGCGAGACCACCAGCGGCGGCCGCTCGCGCCTGCCCGCGCTGCTGACCAAGTACAAGCCCGACCTGGTGGTCATCGAACTGGGCGCCAACGACGGCCTGCGCGGCCTGCCGGTGGCCGCCGCCCAGGCCAATCTGCGCGCCATGAACGACGAAGCGGCCAAGGCCGACGCCAAGGTGATGCTGATCGGCATGCGCATGCCACCCAACTACGGCCGCGATTACGCCGACAAATTCTTCGCCATGTACGGCACGCTGAGCAAGGACATCAAGGCGCCGCTGGTGCCGTTCATGCTCGATGGCGTGGCCGACAAGCCGCAGCTGTTCCAGGCCGACCGCCTGCATCCGCTGGCCGAGGCGCATTCGATCATCCTGGCCAATATCTGGCCTACCCTGCAAAAAACCATCAAGGCAAAATGAAGTATCCAGAAGTATTGGGCATCGACCAGGTGCTGGCCCAGCTCCACACCTTCGACGCCATCATCGACGCCCGCAGCCCGGTCGAATTCGCGCAGGACCACCTGCCCGGCGCCATCAACGCGCCGGTGCTCGACGACGAGGAGCGCATCCGCATCGGCACTATGTACAAGCAGGTGGGCGCGTTCGACGCCAAGAAGGTCGGCGCGGCCCTGGTCGCCAGGAACATCGCCAGGCACATCGAGGAACTGTGGATCGACAAGCCGCGCGACTGGCGGCCGCTGGTCTATTGCTGGCGCGGCGGCAACCGCAGCGGCGCGATGGCGCACATCCTGGCCAAGATCGGCTGGCCGGTGGTGCAACTGGACGGCGGCTACAAGGCGTTTCGCCAGGAAGTGAACACGGCGCTGGAACAGCCGCCGGCGCTGCATTTCAAGGTGGTGTGCGGCACCACCGGCAGCGGCAAGAGCCGCCTGCTGGAGACGCTGCACGCGCAAGGCGCGCAGGTGCTGGACCTGGAACAGCTGGCCGCGCACCGCGGTTCGGTGCTGGGCCAGCTGCCAAGTCAGCCGCAACCGAGCCAGAAGGCGTTCGAGCGCCATATCTGGGACGTTATGCGCCGCTTTGATCCGGCGCGGCCGGTGTTCGTCGAGGCCGAGAGCAAAAAGGTCGGCAACCTGCGCGTGCCCGCCGCGCTGATGGATGCCATGCGCGCCGCCGACTGCATCGCCCTGACGCTGTCGCGCGCCGACCGCGTGCGCCTGCTGATGCAGGACTACCAGCACTTCCTCGGCGATCCGGCCCTGCTGAACGGCCAGCTGGAGCACCTGACGCAGCTGCACGGCCGCGAGAAGATCGCCCGCTGGCACGCCATGTCCGACGCCGGCCAGATGGCGCCGCTGGTGGAAGAACTGCTGGCCGACCACTACGATCCGGCCTACCTGCGCTCCATCGACCGCAATTTCACCCGCTACAGCCAGGCCGTGCCGCTGGCATTGGACGACATCGACAGCGCCGCTTTCAACGCCGCTGCCCTACAATTGATCGCCACTACGCGTTAACCACAACGTCCACAACAGTGCATCCCCCAAAATAGTGCATGCGGGCCTCCAGGCCCGTAAACACTTTGTTACAAAGCAGCGTCCGTAGTGCTGCTTAGGGGTTCTACGTAGCCGCACCAAGTAATCGACGGCGCCGGTCGCCATCCTTCCCGCAAAAAGTATTTACATGGCTTTCACCATGAAATTCATGGCATGGCTTTTGCGAAGAGTTAAGAAAAATTGCTTTAGTTTCATTTCTTAAACCTTGAAGGAGCGGTACCAATGAAGCACCCCAAGCACATCAAGCGCCGTCTGTTGACCCAAGCCGTTCTGCTGGCCATGCAAGCTGCGGCCGCCTCCGCCGCCTTTGCGGCCGATGACACCGCCGTCGCCACGCCTGCCGCACCGGTCGTGACCGACAATGTGGAAGCCGTCATCGTCACCGGCACCCGCCGCAGTGGCCTGAAAGCCGTCGACAGCGCCTCGCCGATCCAGGTGCTTGACTCCGGTTCGCTGGAGCGTACCGGCCAGCCCGACCTGATCCAGGCGCTGGCGCAGAATCTGCCCTCCTTCACCGCCCAGGCCTTCGGCGGCGACACCGCCAACCTGACGCTGTCGGCCCGCCTGCGCGGCCTCAGCCCGAACGACACGCTGGTGCTGGTCAACGGCAAGCGCCGCCACACCACCGCCAACCTGGCCGTGCTGTCCGGGCCGTTCCAGGGCGGCGCCGCGACCGACCTGAACTTCATCCCGGTCGCCGCCATCGACCACATCGAGGTGCTGCAGGACGGCGCCGCCGCCCAGTACGGCACCGACGCGATTGCCGGCGTGATCAACATCATCCTGAAGAAAGACAGCTCGGGCGGCTCGCTGACCACCACCGGCGGCGCCTATATCGACCAGGGCGGCCAGACCGGCGACGTCTCCTTCAACCAGGGCTTCGCACCGAGCGACAACAGCTACATCAACATCACCGGCGAACACAAATACCACGGCCACAGCGACCGCTCCGACATCGACCCGCGCGTGGTCAGCGCCGCCAACATGGCGGCCATGCCGACCCTGACCAAGGCCGACGGCTACCCGTACGCGAACAAGATCTCCGGCGACGCCGCCTACCACATCTCGCTGCTGTCGCTGAACGCCGGCGTCGATCTGGGCGGCGTCGAGCTGTACAGCCTTGCCACCTACGGCAAGAAGACCGCGCAGTCGTACGAAAACTACCGCCTGCCGAACCGCCTGCCGAAGATCTATCCGAACGGCTTCAACCCGCTGGAAGCGATGGACGAGAAGGACTATGCGTTCACCGGCGGCGCGCGCGGCACGGCGGCCGGCTGGAACTGGGACTTGAGCTCCACCTACGGCCAGGACAAGGCCGACATCGGCGTGATCAACTCGGCCAACATCGCGCTCTACAACGACACCGGTTCGACGCCGACCAATTTCCACGCCGGCGCCTTCACCGCCAGCCAATGGACCACCTCGCTGGACATCAGCAATGAATACGCGGTTGGCTGGGCCACGCCGCTGTCGGTGGCTGCGGGCCTGGAATATCGCCGCGACACCTATGAAATCGGCGCCGGCGACGCCGCCTCGCGCTACAAGGAAGGCTCGCAATCGTATCCTGGTTTCTCGCTGACCGACGCCGGCAGCCACAACCGCAACAACAAATCGGTGTACATCGACCTGGCCGGCTCGCCGATCGCCAACCTGAAGCTGGACGTGGCGGCGCGCTACGAGAACTACAGCGACTTCGGCAGCGCACGCGTGGGCAAGATCACCGGCCGCTACGACTTCACGCCAGAGTTCGCGCTGCGCGGCACGGTCAGCAACGGCTTCCGCGCGCCGACCATGGCCGAGCAGTACTACTCGGCCACCAACGTGTCGCCAACGCAGGCGTCGGTGCAGCTGGCGCCGAACTCGCCGGCGGCGGCGCTGGTCGGCATCAACGGCCTGAAACCTGAGAAGTCCCAGAACTACAGCGTCGGCTTCGTGCTGCATCCGATGCCAAAAGCCACGCTGACGGTGGATGCCTACAGCATCAACATCCACGACCGCATCATCGGCAGCGGCACGGTGTTTGGCTCGGGCAATGCGGTGAACGCGCCGGCGGTGGTGGCTGCCATCAAGGCCAACGGCAATATCCTGGACCCGACCGTGACCAAGACCGGCATCAGCATCTTCTCCAACGCCGCCAACACCAAGGACCAGGGCGTCGAAGCGGTGTTCTCGTATGGCAGCAACTTCGGCGATGCAGGCAAGGTCGACTGGTCGGCCGCCGCCAACTACAACAAGGTGGAGGTGACCAAGGTCAACCAGGCGCCGTCGCAACTGCTGCCGCAGAAGCTGCTGGACCAGGCAGCGATCGCCTCGCTGGAGAAATCGTCGCCGAAGGTGCGCGTGAATCTGGGTGCGTTGTGGAAGAAAGGCGACTGGAGCGTCAATCTGCGCGAATCGATCTACGGCCCGTCGTCCAACTATAACTCGCTGGACAACGTGACCTACTACGAGACCAAGATCAAGACGCTGGCGACCACCGACCTGGAAGTATCGTACCGCCTGACCAAGGCACTGACCGCATCGGTCGGCGCCAACAACCTGTTCAACAAGTATCCGGACAAGGTGAACCAGGCGTACATCGCGGCGGCGCGCGCTGCGCTGAACACGGCGGCGGTGACGCAGTATCCTTCGTTCTCGCCGATCGGCATCAACGGCGGCTACTACTACGCGCGTTTGAACTACACGTACTAAGCAGTCCGGCGGGTAGCCCACCAGCAGCACAGGGAGCCCGCCGTCACCATCGCCGCGCCTTGCCAGAAACTGGCCGGCAACGCGGTACGCAAAATGGCGGCGCTGAATGCCGAGGACAGCACCGGCGCCGCATACGACACCGCAGCCAGCAGCGCCAGATTGCCATGCGCCAGTGCGCGATTCCAGCTGGCATATCCCAGCGCCATCACCGCCGCCGCGCACAGTAGCGCCGCGACCGTGCCGACACCGCCCACCGCAGGCAGCGCCGCGCCGCTCGCCGCGAACTTCAGCCACAACACCACACTGGTCAGCATAAAGAACGGCACGATGGCATCCGTGCCCTGCGCCAGCGGCTTGGCGGCCGTGCAGTACACCGCCCACAGCAGCGCGCCGGCCAGTGCCAGTCCGTAACTCAGGGGATTGTGCGCCGCATTGGCCGCGATGTGCGCGGGCGACCAGCCTTCGCCGCCACCCAGTATCCACGCCACGCCGAGCAGCGAGAACAGGAGTCCGGGCGCCAGCCACAGCTTGGCGCGCTGGCGGCCGTTCAGCACCATCAGCGCAACGGTCAGGCAAGGCCACAAATAGTTGAGCAGGCCGACTTCAATCGCCTGGGTGCGGTCCTGCGCGAAGCCCAACGCCAGGGCCAGCGCCACCTCGTAGCCGGCGAACAGCGCGCCGCCGATCAGCAGGTAGCGACGCGGATACAGCCGCAGCGGCGTCCAGCCGCGCAACACCAGCAGCATCAGCGAGGCCAGCGTGTAGATCATCGCCGCCCCGGCCACCGCGCCGGCGCTTTCGCTGAACAGGCGTAGCAGCGATGGCGCCGTGCTCCACAACAGAATGGCAGCGAGGCCGAGCAGCGTTCCCCTGGTTTGCGTCATTGTAAAAAGGGCCGCTAGTTGCGGCCCTTGTTGGATTACTTCACTTCAGTCACGGTGGTTGTCGTCGCAACCGGCTTGAGGATTTTGACCTTGGCCTTTTGCTTCAGGAACTCGATGTACTGCGCCATCTCTTGCTGCGCCAACAGGTTGCCGATCTGATCGGCTTCCGATTTGCGCTGCGCCTCATCGGCGGTGGCAGGCTGCTGCACTTTGCCGATGCGGTACACGCCGTAACCCATGCCTGGCACGTCAACGCCAACGTAAGCTGGCAGTTTGGTGGCGTCGGCCTTCATGATCGACTGCATGGCCAGGCCGTTGATGCCATCAGGCTTGGAGCGCGACACCAGCTTGGCGGCGCCGAAACCGGTCGCATCGCCAGACTTCTTGAAGGCAGCCAGTTTCTCTTCGCCAGCTTTGGCGGCCAGTTTGGCGGCTTCTTCCATGGTCACGCGCTGACGGATCTGCGCATCGACTTCGGCCAGCGGACGCTTGCTCGCCGGCTTGAATTCGACGATACGGCCCGACACCAGGGTGCTCGGTGCAGTCTCAACCGCTTCGGTATTGCGCTTGCTGCTCAGCGAATCGTTGGAGAACAGCGCGCTCAGGAACTTGGCGTTGTTGAACGCTGCGGCGCCGGCGGCCGGCGATGCGGTGCGCGATACGTTGGCGGCGGTCTCGATCTTCAGGCCCAGCTTGTCGGCAACCGGTTTCAGGCTGTCCGCTTGTTCGTAGACGGTGTTGGTGAAGGTTTCAGCCATTTCCGAGTACTTCTTGGCGGCCTTCTGCTTCTTCAGCAGATCGGTGATGTCGGCTTTCACCACGTCCAGCGGCTTGACCACGGCTGGCTTCAGCTCGGTCACGGTCAGCACGTGGAAGCCGAATTCCGACTGCACCGCATCGCTGATCTCGCCTTGCTTCAGCTTGCCGATGGCGGCTTCGACCGGCGCTACCATCACGCCTTTTTCGATCACGCCCAGATCGCCGCCCTGCTCGGCCGAACCTGGATCTTCCGATTTGGCTTTGGCCACCTTGGCGAAGTCGCCAGGGGTCTTGCGCAGTTCGGCCACGATGGCTTCGGCCTTGGCCTTGGCGGCCGCGGTGTCGGCGGCGCTGGCGCCCTTCTTCACGGCGATCAGGATGTGGCTGGCGCGGCGGGTTTCCGGCGTGGTGAACTGGGCCGAGTTCTTGGCGTAGTAGTCCGACACTTCGGTGTCGGTCACGCTGACCTGGCTCATCACGGCGTCGTTGTTCAGCACCACGTATTCGATCTTGGCCTGCTCAGGCACTTCGAAGAACTTGCTGTTCTTGTCGTAGAAAGCCTTGACCATCTCGTCGGTCACTTTGACCTGCGGCACGAAGTCGGCCACCGGCAGCAGCAGTTCCTGCACTTCGCGCTCTTGCGAGGCGATGTCGGACAGGGTCTTGGCGACGGTGCGCGGCGCGAAGCCGGTGCCTTCGATGGAGGTGGCCAGCTGCTGCAGCGCCATGTCGCGGCGCATGCGGGCGTCGTTGTCTTCAGGACGGATGCCTTGCGCGGTCAGGATGGCGATGTAGCGCTCCTTGTCGAAAGCGCCAGGGCCGCCGAACATGTCGATGATGGCTTTTTGCAGCTGCGCGTCGGACACGCTCAGGTTGTTATGGATGACTTCTGCAGCGATGGCGCGTTGCGCGATCAGCTGGTCGAAGATGTTCTGCTTGAACTCCGGCGTGTCGAACATTTTCTGGTCGAACTGCGCGCCAAGGCGCTGGCGGTAGGTATCCAGCTGATTGCGCACGGCGTTGTCGAACTCCTGCTGGCTCAAAGGCTTGCCATCGATCTTGGCGATGGTGCTGGCGTCGTCGCCAAAGCTTTTGTAACTGCCGATGCCGACAAATGCAAACGATGGCACGATGATGATCGCCAGGAAGATTTGCATCAAACGTTGATGGGTACGAATAAATTCAAACATGGTCTGCCAATTCGGATTGAGTGGGACTTGCACATACAAAAAAGGCGAACTCGCGTTCGCCAATTCCGGTTGCTGGATTTTACAAGGAATATATCGGATATTCAATGTTGAATTATAGGCCCGAAAAAGAAAAACCCCGCAGCTCATATAAGCTGCGGGGTATCTTGTTCTTGGCGGAGCGGACGGGACTCGAACCCGCGACCCCCGGCGTGACAGGCCGGTATTCTAACCAACTGAACTACCGCTCCTTTGGGTACTACTCGATTTGTATTTGCTGGCGGAGCGGACGGGACTCGAACCCGCGACCCCCGGCGTGACAGGCCGGTATTCTAACCAACTGAACTACCGCTCCAGCAAACTACAAGGTGCTACATACTACTTTAAAACTTACGTTTTGGCAAACTTGTTTTTTCAAACATCTGGTGGGCGGTGAGAGGCTCGAACTCCCGACCTAAGCCTTGTAAGGGCTCCGCTCTACCAACTGAGCTAACCGCCCGTTTGCCTGTGGTGAACAGCTTTACAGCCTGTGCTGCTCACCGAAGTCCGTTAGTTTACAGCATCTTTCAAAGCTTTACCAGCTTTAAATTTAGGAACTTTAGCTGCGTCGATGGTGATCTCTTCTTTGGTGCGCGGATTGCGGCCGGTGCGGGCAGCGCGTTCGCTCACGGAGAAGGTACCAAAGCCAACCAGGGTCACGCTGTCGTTCTTTTGCAGGGTGGTGGTAACACCGTCAATCACTGCGTCCAGTGCGCGAGCAGCAGCCGCTTTCGAAATATCAGCGGTGGTAGCGATATGGTCGATCAATTCAGTCTTATTCAAAGCAATTCCCCGTCACATAGGTTATATCTGTTGCCGCCTTAAAATGCGGCAACGCGAAAATTTCAGGCCGTATTAAACAAGCCAGCCCACCAGTGTGTCAAGGCTGCACAATAGAAAAATAAGTAAAAATAAAAAAACAGGCGCTATATAAGCGCCTGTTTTATTGATATTACAGCTACAACGTTAGTGTTTTACCACCTCGGTCTGGCCATCCGGTTTGGCGGCGGCCGCCGCGACGGCTTCCACCGGCGCAGTTTCCACCAGCGGCTCCGGCTGGCGCTCTAGGGCGATTTCCAGCACTTTGTCGATCCAACGCACCGGCACGATCTCCAGCTTGTTTTTGACATTGTCCGGAATGTCGGCCAGATCCTTGACGTTCTGCTCGGGGATCAGCACGGTTTTGATGCCACCGCGCTGGGCCGCCAGCAGTTTTTCCTTCAAGCCGCCGATCGGCAGCACTTCGCCGCGCAGCGTGATCTCGCCGGTCATCGCCACGTCGGCGCGCACCGGAATGCCGGTGAAGACCGACACCATCGCCACCGTCATGGCGGCGCCGGCGGACGGACCGTCCTTCGGCGTCGCGCCTTCCGGCACGTGGATGTGGATGTCCGACTTCTCAAACACTTCGTTCTTGATGCCGAGGCGATTGGCGCGGCTGCGCACCACGGTGCGGGCTGCTTCGATCGACTCTTTCATCACGTCGCCCAGCGTGCCGGTGCGGATCACACCGCCCTTGCCCGGCATCTGCACGGCCTCGATGGTCAGCAGATCGCCGCCCACTTCGGTCCATGCCAGGCCGACCACCTGGCCGATCTGGTTTTCTTTCTCGGCCACGCCGAAGTCGTAGCGGCGCACGCCCAGGAACTTGTCCAGGTTTTTCGGCGTGATCGTCACTTTCTTGTCCGACTTCTTCAGCAGCAGCATCTTGACCACCTTGCGGCAGATCTTCGACACTTCGCGTTCCAGCGAACGCACGCCGGCTTCACGGGTGTAGTAACGCACGATGTCGCGCACCGTCGCTTCGCTGATCGAGATCTCGTCCTCTTTCAGGCCGTTGTTCTTGACCTGTTTCGGCAGCAGATAACGCTGGGCGATGCTGGTTTTCTCGTCCTCGGTGTAGCCCGACAGGCGGATCACTTCCATACGGTCCAGCAGGGCCGGCGGAATGTTGTACGAGTTCGAGGTCGCCACGAACATCACATCCGACAGGTCGAAGTCGACCTCGATGTAGTGGTCCGAGAAGGTGTGGTTCTGTTCAGGATCCAGCACCTCCAGCAGCGCCGACGACGGATCGCCGCGGAAGTCCGCCCCCATCTTGTCGATCTCGTCCAGCAGGAACAGCGGGTTGCGCACGCCGACTTTCGCCAGCGATTGCAGCACCTTGCCCGGCATCGAGCCGATGTAGGTACGACGGTGACCGCGGATCTCGGCCTCGTCGCGCACGCCGCCCAGCGCCATGCGCACGAACTTGCGGTTGGTGGCGCGGGCGATCGATTGGCCCAGCGAGGTTTTACCCACGCCTGGAGGACCGACGAAGCACAGGATCGGCGCTTTCAGCTTGTCGACGCGCTGTTGGACTGCAAGATATTCCAGGATGCGTTCTTTGACTTTTTCCAGGCCGTAATGATCGCCTTCCAGCACTTTTTCAGCGTTGGTGAGGTCGTTGTTGACCTTGGATTTCTTCTTCCACGGCAGGCTGACCAGGGTGTCGATGTAGTTGCGCACCACGGTGGCTTCGGCCGACATCGGCGACATCAGTTTCAGCTTTTTCAGCTCGGCGGTAGCCTTGTCCAGCGCCTCTTTCGGCATCTTGGCCAGGGCGACCTTCTTCTCCAGTTCGTCCAGGTCGGCGCCGTCTTCGCCCTCGCCCAGTTCCTTCTGGATGGCCTTGACCTGTTCGTTCAGGTAGTACTCGCGCTGCGACTTCTCCATCTGGCGCTTGACGCGGCCACGGATGCGCTTCTCGACCTGCAGGATGTCCAGTTCGCCTTCCAGCTGGCCCAGCAGATGCTCCAGGCGCTTGGCGACGCTGAAGATCTCCAGGATCACCTGTTTCTGCTCCAGCTTCAGCGGCAGGTGCGCGGCGACGGTGTCGGCCAGGCGGCCGGCGTCGTCGATGCCCGACAGCGATGCCAGGATCTCAGGCGGGATTTTCTTGTTCAGTTTGACGTACTGGTCGAACTGCTGAACGATGGCGCGGCGCATGGCTTCGATTTCCGAATCGTCGCCCAGCTCGGAATCGAGCGGCGTCAGATCGGCCACGAAGTGCGTCGGCGCGTCGGTGATTTTGTTGATGCGCGCACGCTGAGCGCCTTCGACCAGCACCTTGACGGTGCCGTCCGGCAGTTTCAGCATTTGCAGAATATTGGCCACGCAGCCGATTTCGTAAATATCGGAGGCAGAAGGTTCGTCCTTGGCAGCGGCTTTTTGCGCGGCAAGCATGATGCTCTTGCCCTGCTCCATAGCGGCTTCCAGCGCCTTGATCGATTTTGGGCGCCCTACGAACAGCGGTATCACCATATGCGGAAATACGACGACGTCCCGCAGTGGCAATAACGGCAGTTGAGTTTGCTCAGTTAATTTGGAAGTTGTCATGGCGTACCTTATGTGAAAGCGTGATTATGATGTGGGCGCTGTTATGCCAAATCACAAGACCGACCTGCAAGAAATATTCCTCATATAAAAGAATGTTTTCCAATTATGCCAAGTCGCTCTAAAAGAATGCCAAATAAAAAAGCCACGCGCGACAGGCCGTCACGAGTGGCTTTCCGAATGAAGCCTGCATTCTTTTATTGATTTTTATTGTACCGCCTTGCCCCACGGATGCGAAATGAATTTTACTGTCGCGTGGGGCAAGTGTGCACAAGTTATTTAATTCTCACCAGAAGCCTTGGCCTGTTCCTGATAAATCAACAATGGTTTTGCGCCACTGGTAATGGTATTTTCGTCGATCACCACTTTAGTAACATTGGTTTCATTTGGCAGCTCATACATGGTATCGAGCAGCGCGTGTTCCAGGATCGAACGCAGGCCGCGGGCGCCGGTTTTGCGCGCCAGGGCTTTCTTGGCGATCGCGTGCAGGCCGGCCGGGCGGATTTCCAGTTCCGCGCCTTCCATTTCCAGCAGCTTCGAATATTGCTTGATCAGCGCATTCTTCGGCTCGACCAGGATCTGGATCAGCGCTTCTTCGGTCAGCTCGTTCAGCGTCGCCACCACCGGCAGACGGCCCACCAGCTCAGGGATCAGGCCGAACTTGATCAGATCTTCCGGTTCCGCTTCCAGCAGCACTTCGCTGACGTTGCGCTCGGACTTGCTTTTCACCGAGGCGCCGAAACCAATGCCGGATTTCTCCGAACGGTTCTCGATCACCTTGGCCAGGCCGTCAAACGCGCCGCCGCAGATGAACATGATGTTGGTGGTGTCGATCTGCACGAAGTCCTGGTTCGGGTGCTTGCGGCCGCCTTGTGGCGGCACCGAGGCCATGGTGCCCTCGATCAGCTTCAGCAGCGCCTGCTGCACGCCCTCGCCCGACACGTCGCGGGTGATCGACGGGTTGTCCGACTTGCGCGAGATCTTGTCGATCTCATCGATGTAGACGATGCCGCGTTGCGCCTTGTCCACGTCGTAGTTGCAGCTTTGCAACAGTTTTTGGATGATATTCTCGACGTCCTCGCCCACGTAGCCGGCTTCGGTCAGCGTGGTGGCGTCGGCGATGACGAACGGCACGTTCAGCATGCGCGCCAGGGTCTGCGCCAGCAGGGTCTTGCCCGAACCGGTCGGACCGACCAGCAGGATGTTGGACTTGGCCAGCTCGACGTCGTCTTTCTTGCCCAGGTGCTTCAGGCGCTTGTAGTGGTTGTACACCGCCACCGACAGGATGCGCTTGGCGGTCTGCTGGCCGATCACGTACTGGTCCAGCAGGTCCTTGATTTCGTGCGGGGTCGGCAGGTCCGACTTGGCGCCCGAGACCGACTCGATGGCCGAGGTCTCGTCGCGGATGATGTCATTGCACAGGTCGATGCATTCATCGCAGATGAAGACCGACGGGCCGGCGATGAGCTTCTTCACCTCGTGCTGGCTTTTGCCGCAGAACGAGCAATACAGAAGTTTTTCGCCGCTGGAGGATTTTTTGTCTGACATGGGCAGTTTTCTTTGGTTACAGAATGGCTTGGCCATTGCCGGTTAGCAAGTTTGAAGACTGGAAAAAATCCGCCTACACCACATGCTACCCGAAATAAAAACGAAACGCCCGAACGATTAATCGTCCGGGCGTCTTTTTAGCAATGCTGCGGGGGAAGCATTAAGCCCGGTTGGTCAACATTTTGTCGATCAGACCGTACTCTACCGCTTCTTCCGCCGACATGAAGCGATCACGATCGGTGTCTTTGGCGATCTGCTCGACGGTTTGGCCACTGCGTTCAGCCATGATCGAGTTCAGACGGTGGCGCAGGTACAGGATTTCCTTGGCCTGGATTTCGATATCCGACGCCATGCCCTGCGAACCGCCCGACGGCTGGTGAATCATGATGCGCGAGTTCGGCAGCGAGAACCGCTTGCCCTTGGCGCCGGCGGCCAGCAGGAACGCGCCCATCGAGGCGGCGATGCCGGTGCACAGCGTCGACACGTCTGGCTTGATGAACTGCATCGTGTCGAAGATCGCCAGGCCGGCCGAAACCGAACCGCCAGGAGAGTTGATGTACAGCGAGATGTCCTTGTCTGGATTTTCGCTTTCCAGGAACAGCAGCTGGGCGACCACCAGATTGGCCATCTGGTCGTTGACCGGACCGACCATGAAGATAATACGTTCCTTCAGCAGACGCGAGTAGATGTCGTAAGAGCGCTCGCCGCGACCGCTTTGTTCCACCACCATCGGCACCAGGCCGAGCATTTCGGTGTCCAGCGCCGGATTTCGGTTCATACCAGTCATTCCATTTCCTTGTGAAGCAGCTATAAAGGCCGGGTGTATCCAATAATACATCATCCGGCCCAAACTGAATTACGCTTGTGCGTTGCTTCCCATCAGTTCGTCAAAGGCGATAGCCTTGGACGAAGTCTTCGACAGGCCCAGGACGTAGTTGACGACGTTTTCTTCCAATACAAGGGCTTCGACTTCAGCCAGACGACGACGATCGCTGTAGTAGTACTTCAGCACTTCGCGTGGGTCTTCGTAGCTCTGTGCGAAGTCTTCGATCTGCGCCTTCACCTGTTCAGGCTGGGCTTGCAGGTTGTTTTCGCCGACCAGTTGCGACAGGATCAGGCCCAGGCGTACGCGACGCTCGGCTTTTTCCGCGAACAGTTCTGGTGGGAACGGCACGTCCTTGACGTTCATGCCGCGCTGCGCCATGTCCTGGCGGGTCATTTCGGCCAGACGCTCGGTGTCCTGGGCGATCAGCGATTGTGGCACGTCCAGGGTCGCGGTTTTCACCAGCGCTTCCATCACGGCTTCCTTGTTGCGTGCTTTCACGCGGCCAGCCACTTCACGTTCCAGGTTGACTTTGATGTCGTCGCGCATTTTGGCGACGTCGCCGTCCGCCACGCCCAGCGACTTGGCGAATTCGGCGTCGACTTCCGGCAGGTGCGCCCATTCCAGTTTTTTCAGCGTGATGGTGAACGAGGCGGTTTTGCCGGCCACGTCTTTACCATGGTAGTCCTCTGGGAAAGCCAGTGGGAAGGTCTTGGCTTCGCCGACTTTCAGGCCGACGGTGGCGGCTTCGAATTCCGGCAGCATGCGGCCTTCGCCCAGCACGAACGGGTAGTCTTCAGCTTTGCCGCCTGGGAACTCAACGCCGTCGATCGAGCCGACGAAGTCGACGGTCACGCGGTCGCCGTTGGCAGCAACAGCTTCGCCGCCGTCGCCGTGTTCGCCGGCTTCGCCCTTGGTGTGGAAGTGCACGCGCTGTTTGCGCAGGATTTCGATGGTCTTGTCGATTTCAGCATCGCTGACGTCGGCTTTGACGGTTTCGATTTCCACGGTGGTCAGGTCGCCGATGACGACTTCCGGGTAGATTTCGAAGGTCGCGTCGAAGCTCAGGACGCCGGCTGGCGATTCTTGCTTAGGCTCGATGTTCGGGAAGCCAGCAACGCGCAGCTGGGCTTCGTTTGCGGCGTCGTTGAAAGCGCGGCCAACTTTATCATTCAGCACTTCGGTTTCGATCTGATAACCGTACTGTGCTGCGACCATTTTCAGAGGAACTTTGCCCGGACGGAAGCCTGGTGCCTTAGCCGTTTTGGCTTGCACTTTCAGGCGCTTCTCAACTTCAGCGCGGACTTCGGTCAGCGGGAAGGAGATCGTGATACGACGTTCGAGTTTGCCCAAGGTTTCGACTGCAGTTGCCATGTAAAAATCGTCCAAAAAATAAAAAGTACAGTTGGTGCGAGGAGGGGGACTCGAACCCCCACACCATTGCTGGCGTCAGGACCTAAACCTGGTGCGTCTACCAATTTCGCCATCCTCGCGGCATGTGTGCACAAAAGCAAAGGGCGACCCGTAAGTGAAAACGGTCGCCCTATTCCCGCTCTTTGATGCAGGAGCTTTCAACTTCAACGCGGTATTTTAACGGGTTTTTCGCGGAATGGTGGCGTTTTTTAGTATGTCGCCAACATTCCGCGCAAATTTCTAATTATTTGCCTGTTTTAGAGGCTTTTTCACTCTGAACCAGGCCGCATACAGCGCCGGCAGGAACAATAAGGTCAGCGCCGTGGCCAAAATAAGCCCGCCCATAATCGCCACCGCCATCGGGCCCCAGAATACCGAGCGCGAAAGGGGAATCATCGCCAGCGCCGCCGCCGCCGCCGTCAGGATAATCGGGCGGCAACGGCGCACCGCCGATTCGACGATCGCGGTCCACGGATCGTGGCCGGCCTTGATGTCCTGCTCGATCTGGTCGACCAGGATCACCGAGTTGCGGATGATCATGCCGAACAGCGCGATGATGCCCAGGTTGGCCACGAAGCCCAGCGGACGACCGAGCACCAGCAGCGCCATCGCCGCCCCGGCCACGCCCAGCGGACCGGTCAGGAACACCAGCAGCGCCCGGGAGAAGCTGTGCAGCTGCAGCATCAGCAGCGTGAAGATCAGGAAGATCGCCAGCGGCAGGTTGGCCGCGATCGACGCCTCCGCCGCGCCGCTGTCCGAGGCCGCGCCCTTGACCGTGATGGCATAGCCGGCCGGCAGCGCGTCGCGCAGCGCCTTCAGTTTCGGCTCGATCTGGCCCGACACCGTCGGCCCCTGGATGTGGTCACCCACATCCGACTGCACGGTGATGGCCCAGTCGCGCCCTTCGCGCCATACCACGCCCGGTTCCCACACGAAGTGCGCGCGGGCCAGCTGGCTGATCGGCACCGACTTGCCGCTGGCGGTCGGGATATTGGTATCGTTCAGCACCGAAATCGTCGCCCGCTCCTCGACCGGCTGGCGGATCTGGATGTCGATCAGCTTGATGCCTTCGCGGAACTGGCCGATGGTGGTGCCGGACAGGATGGTGTTGGCGGCGCGCATCACCGTTTGCGAGGTCACGCCCAGCGCGCGCATCTTGTCCTGGTCCAGGTCCAGGCGCAGCACCTTGATCGACTCATTCCAGTTGTCGTTGACGCCGATGGTGTTCGGATTGGCGCGCATGATGTCCTTCACCTGGTCGGCGATGGCGCGCACCTTGTCCACCTCGGTGCCGGTCACGCGGAACTGCACCGGATACGGCACCGGCGGCCCGTTCGGCAGCAGCTTGACGCGGCCGCGCACCTCCGGGAAATCATGCTTGAAGACGTCGACGATCTTGTCGCGCAAGGCGGCGCGCGCCTTCAGGTCCTTCGGCAGCACGACGATCTGCGACACATTGGTCTGCGGGAAAATCTGGTCCAGCGGCAGATAGAAACGCGGCGAACCGGTGCCGACGTAGCTGGTGACGCTGACCACGCCTTCCTGCTTGCGGATGAAGGCTTCAAACTTCTTCACCTGCGCCTCGTTGGCGACAAAGGTCGTGCCTTCCGGCGTCCACATCTCGACCATCAGTTCGGGGCGGCTGGAATCCGGGAAGAACTGCTTCTCGATGAACTTGAAGCCGTACACGCCTAGCGCGAACACCGCCAGCGTGGCGCCGATCGTGATCCAGCGGTACTCGACGCACCAGTTGACCAGCGCGCGGAACTTGCGGAAGCCCGGCGTATCGAACAGGTCGTGCTCGCTGCCGCCGTCGGCATGCGGCTTGACCTTCAGCAGCACGTAGCCGAGGTAAGGCGTGAACGTCACCGCCACCACCCACGAAATCACCAGGGCCAGGGCGTTGACCGAGAACAGCGAGAAGGTGTACTCGCCCGCCGCCGACTTGGCCAGGCCGATCGGCAGGAAGCCTGCCACCGTGATCAGCGTGCCGGTCAGCATCGGGATCGCGGTGGATTTGTAGGCGAAGGTGGCGGCGTCGAAGCGCGACATGCCCTCCTCCATTTTGCGCACCATCATTTCGACGGCGATGATGGCGTCATCCACCAGCAGGCCCAGCGCGATGATCAGCGCGCCCAGCGAAATCTTGTGCAGGTCGATTTCCAGCACGCGCATGAACAGGAAGGTGACCGACAGCACCAGCGGAATACTCAGCGCCACCACCAGGCCCGGACGCACGTCCAGACGCAGCTTGGGCTTGCTGTGCAGGCCCAGCGCGACAAAGCTCACCGCCAGCACGATCAGCACCGCCTCGATCAGCGTATGCACGAACTCGCCAACAGACTCCTTGACCGCCTCCGGCTGGTCCGACACGCGCTCCAGCTCGATACCGACCGGCAGCTTGGCCTTCAGCTCGGCCACGGTTTTCTCCATGTGCTTGCCGAGCATGATGATGTTGCCGCCCTTCTCCATCGACACGCCGAGACCGATCACTTCCTTGCCGTTGAAGCGCATCTTGTTGCCCGGAGGATCCTGATACTGGCGCTTGATGGTGGCGAAGTCGCCCAGGCGGAAGGTGGTGCCGTTGGCGCGCAGTTCCAGGTCTTCCAGATCCTTGACCGTCTTCAGCGCGCCGGTGACGCGCACCTGCAGGTTGTCGCTCGGAGTCACCAGCACGCCGGTGGCTTCCACCGTGTTCTGGGTGGCGATCTGGTTGACGATGGCCTCGAACGGAATGCCCAGCTGGGCGAATTTCTGGTGCGAGAACTCGATATTGATCTTCTCATCCTGCACGCCGAACAGCTCGACCTTGGACACCAGCGGCACGCCCAGCAGCTGCTGGCGCACGAAATCGGCGTAATCCTTCATCTCGGCATAGGTAAAGCCGTCGCCGGACAGCGCGAAGATGGAGCCGTAGGTATCGCCGAATTCATCGTTGAAGAACGGCCCCTGCACGCCGGAAGGCAGCGTCAGCTGGATATCGCTGATCTTCTTGCGCACCTGGTACCAGGCTTGCGACACGTCCTTGGGCGGCGTCGATTCGCGCAGCTTGAGGATGATGGTGGTTTCGCCCGGCTTGGAATAGCTGGAAATCTCGTCGATGCCCGGCGTTTCCTGGAGCTTTTTCTCCAGCTTGTCGGTGACCTGCTCGGCCATTTGCAGCGAGGTCGCGCCCGGCCAGTTGGCCCGCACCACCATCGCGCGGAAGGTGAACGGCGGATCTTCATCCTGGCCCAGGTTGGAATAGCTGAGCGCGCCGCCTATCAGCAGCACCGCGATCAGGTAGCGGGTCAGTGGAATGTGTTCCAGCGCCCAGCGCGAGAGGTTGAATCCTTCCTTCATTTGGCGGCCTTCGGCAAGTCGTCACCCAGGATCTTGACCTTCTGGCCCGGCTTCAGCAGGTTGACGCCGGCCGTCACCACGGTCTGGCCCTGCTTGACGCCGCCGGCCAGCACGATGTCGTTGCCGGCCACGCCGCCGATGGTCACCGGCACCAGCTTGACGGCGCCCTGCTCCACCACCCACACCGAGGTGGTGGATTTCTCATAGAACAGCGCGGTCAGCGGCACCTTGATCTGCGGCGCCGGCGTCTTGGACGCGAACTGCACCAGCGCGGTCATGCCCAGCTTGGCTTCAGCCCAGGCATCAGGAATCGATACCTTGACGGTGTAGGTACGGGTGGATGGATCGGCCACCGGCGAAATCTCGCGGATCTTGCCGGCCACCGTGTTTTTCGGATCGGCCCACAGGCGCACCTGCACGTCCTGCACGCGGCGCAGCGTTTCGACCTTGTCTTCCGGCAGGCCGATGACGATTTCCTTCTCGCCCGACTTGGCGACGTGCACCACCGGCGTGCCGGCAGTCACCACCTGGCCAATTTCCGCATCGACTTCGGTCACCACGCCATCGACGTCCGCCACCAGCGCGGCGTAGCCGGCCTGGTTGGCCTGGCCGCGATACGCCGCCTGCGAAGCATCGACGCTGGCCTGGGCGGCCTTGAAGGTGGAATCCTTGGCATCCAATACCGACTGGCTGACAAAGCTCTTGCTGACCAGTTCCTGGTAACGCTTGAGGTCGGCCTTGGCCAGGTCGCGGTTGGTTTCGGCGGCGCGCAAGTTGGCCAGGGCCTGGGCTTGCGATAATTGCAAGTCCTGCGGGTCGAGCTGCATCAGCACCTGGCCCTTCTTGACCAACGTGCCGACGTCGACCTTGCGACTGACGATCTTGCCGCCGACACGGAAGCCGAGGCGCGATTCGACGCGCGCCCGCACTTCGCCGGAAAACTCGGCATTCACGTCGACATCGCTGCCGACCAGCTGAATGGCGCGCACGGGACGGATATCCTCGGTTTTCTCTTCCGGTTTGGAGCAAGCGCCAAGCAGGGCCAGCGCCGAGGCGGCGACCAGCATATTCTTGAGAGTGGACACAGCGGCTTCCTTTTAATGACTGACAGGTTATTTATAAATTATAAGCCGAATAACTCGGTTTGCAAATGACTGGCGCGTCATTAATTTTGACCTTGCTCTTATTTCATGATGGCACTACCATTACGCGCTGGAAACCTCACCCCGGCACCTGCCGCTTGCCCTGTTCTATGCCGGTCGATCACTACGAAAACTTCCCTGTCGCTTCGATTCTGCTGCCCAAGCGCTTGCGCCCGGCGGTGGAAGCCATCTATGCCTTCGCCCGCAGCGCCGACGATCTGGCCGACGAAGGCGATGCTGCGCCGGAAGAACGGCTGGCCGCGCTGAACACCTACGAAGCGGCGCTGGCCCGCATCGGAGCGGGCGCGACCGATCATCAGCCCATGTTCGAGCGGCTGGCGCAGGTGGTGCGGGAATACGATCTGCCGCTCAAGCCGCTGTACGAGCTGTTGTCGGCCTTCAAGCAGGATGTGATGGTGACGCGCTACGCCAGCTACGACGCGCTGCTGGATTATTGCTCCCGCTCGGCCAATCCGGTCGGCTTCATGATGCTGCACCTGTATGGCGCGGCGGACGAGGAAAATGTGCGCGATTCGGACGCGATCTGCACGGCGCTGCAGCTGATCAACTTCCTGCAGGATGTGGCGGTGGATCTGCACAAGGAGCGTATTTATATCCCGCTGGAGGATTTGAACCGCTATGCGATCTCGCCGGCGGCGCTGGACCACGCGAGCGCGCGTCCGCGCTGGCGTTCGCTGATGCGGTTTGAAGTCGACCGCGCGCGCAAGCTGATGCTGAGCGGCGCGCCGCTGGCCTTGCGCCTGCCAGGCCGGATCGGGTTTGAGCTGCGCATGGTGGTCCAGGGCGGCCTGCGCATCCTCGACGCCATCGAGGCGGCCGAATATGACGTCTTCCTGCACCGTCCACAGCTGACGCGGCGCGACTGGATGGGCATCTTCTGGGCCGCCGTCCGCATGAAAAAGCGCCTGAAAGCCGAGCTCCGCACCGCTTGACTCACCTCAATTGACGCCGCCGCCGACAAGCCTATACTGGGAATCCGGCGGATGGAGCAGCGACCATGGCAGACATGACCAGCGAGGAAGTTGACGCAAAGCTCGTCGCCAATGAGGCGCGCAGCGATGCCCAAGTCGCGGCCATTCTCGCCAAAATCGACAATCTCGTAGCGCGCATGGAGGCCATGGAGCAGCAAATGCGCGACATCATCGTGTCGATGAATAATCTCAAAAAAACCGTGATTCTGACCGGCATCAGCTCGGTCCTCGCCATCCTGTTCGGCACGGCGGGCTTCAATGCGGCATTGGTGAACAACATGGCCAGCGCCTATCAATCCGGCAAAGAAACAGGACAATGGCAAAGCGACCTGCGCAAACAAAGCGAAGAAAATCGTCAATGGCAGACTGAACTCAGGCGACAGGCGGAGGCCTCCGACCAGAAATCTGTCGACATGGACAAGAAATTAGGTGAGATGCAAGCCTTGCTGAACTCCATCAAACAGGAGCGAGAGTCCGGGAGGCGCTGAGTTTTTGGTCGTTGCGTTCGCGTGCGGACGGCACGGCGGAGGAAGGCGGCGCCGAGACTTTGGGCAGCGTGACGGGCGTCGACGGCTTGGACTGCTTGAGCACCAGCTCGCGCATCATCGCCGCTTCCGTCACCGACAGCGCCGTCTGGCAATTGACGCCTTCGTTGGAAATCTGCCACTCCTGGTATTCCCCGACACTCAGCGTGTGCTGCTTGCGCTCATCCAGCAGCTTGCAGCGGCTTGCCACCTCGCGCGCCTCCTGTAAATTCTGCGTGTAATACGTGGCCGTTTTCATCGGCGACGTATCCTCCGCAGACGAGCCCTGGCATCCAGCAAACACTGGAATAACGAACAAGGCTGTGACAATCTGAAGATTCATACGTAAGCAACTCCGACAAAGGTAACATATTGTATCCGCAAAACGCCTTAAGTTGCAGACCACTATGTTCCCCCTTCCTATAGAATAGCGGCTTCGAATAGCCTATTGCTTTTTATTCATGTCCCCCGACGACTACTGCCAGCAAAAGACCGCCCAAAGCGGCTCCAGTTTTTACTACAGCTTTTTGTTCCTGCCGCCGGAGCGTCGCCGTGCCATTACCGCCCTGTACGCGTTCTGCCGCGAAGTGGACGACACCGTGGATGAATGCACCGACGAGTCGATCGCCCGCATCAAGTTGGCCTGGTGGCGCAAGGAAATCAACAATATGTATGCCGGCAGCCAGACCCACCCGGTCACGCAGGCGCTGCACCCGCACCTGCAGGTCTACGACCTGAAGGAAGAACACTTGCAGGCCATCATCGACGGCATGGAAATGGACCTGAACCAGACCCGCTACCTCGACTACCCGGCGCTGAACAAATATTGCTGGCACGTGGCCAGCGTGGTGGGCATCCTGTCGGCCAGCATCTTCGGCGTGACCAATCCGCAGACCTTGCAATTCGCCGAAAAGCTGGGCCTGGCCTTCCAGTTGACCAACATCATCCGCGACGTCGGCGAGGACGCGCGCAAGGGCCGCATCTACCTGCCGATCAACGAGCTGCAACAGTTCAACGTCACCGCCGCCGAGATCCTCAACGCCAAGCATACCGACAAGTTCGAAAAGCTGATGGCGTTCCAGATCGCCC
This sequence comes from Duganella aquatilis, assembly GCF_009674565.1. Lineage (GTDB taxonomy): Bacteria > Pseudomonadota > Gammaproteobacteria > Burkholderiales > Burkholderiaceae_D > Rugamonas > Rugamonas aquatilis. The sequence continues at coordinate 131,991 of NZ_WKJL01000006.1, read as the reverse complement.
GCGCCCAGACCGTCTACGACGAAGCCTTCGCGCTGCTGCCCAAGGAAGACCGCCGCGCCCAGCGCCCCGGCCTGATGATGTCGGCCATCTACCGCACCCTGCTGACCGAAGTGGAAGCTGACGGCTACCACGTGCTGCAACACCGCATTTCCCTGACGCCGCTGCGCAAGCTGTGGCTGGCCTGGAAGACCTATATTCGTGGCTGATCCGGAAATCGCCGGCACGCCGGCCGACAAGCGCGGCAACGCGGAGCGCGGCCTGACCTACCGTTCAGTGGCGGTGATCGGCGCCGGCTGGGCCGGCTGCGCGGCGGCCGTCGAACTGGCCCAGGCCGGCTACAAGGTCACGCTGCTGGAAGCCGCGCGCACCCTGGGCGGCCGCGCGCGCCGCGTGGAAACCGACCGCGCCCACCTGGACAACGGCCAGCACATCCTGCTTGGCGCCTACAGCGAATCGCTGCGCCTGATGAAGCTGACCGGCATCGACCGCGAGCAGGCGCTGCTGACGCTGCCGCTGCAAATGCGCTACCCGCCCAACACCGGCGGCATGGATTTCGCGGCGCCATCGCTGCCGCTGCCGGCCCCGCTGCACCTGGCGGCCGCCCTGTTCCGCGCCCAGGGCCTGACGCGCGAAGACAAACTCAGCCTGGCCCGTTTCTCGACCACCGCCCGCTGGATGGGCTGGCAACTGCACCAGGACTGCAGCGTCAGCGACCTGCTGCAACGTTTCGACCAGACCCCGCGCCTGATCCAGCTGATGTGGCGCCCGCTGTGCCTGGCAGCGCTGAACACGCCGCCGGAACGCGCCTCGGCCCGGGTATTCCTCAACGTGCTGCGCGACAGCCTGGGCGCCAAGCGCCGCGCCTCCGACATGCTGCTGCCGCGCGCCGACCTCAGCGCGCTGTTTCCGGAAGCGGCCGCCGCCCATGTCGCAGTCCGCGGCGGCACCGTCCGCAGCGGCGCCAAAGTGCAGGCCATCCACTCGATCGAAGGCCGCCTGTGGCAGCTGGACATCAGCGGTTCGGCGGTCGGCGGCACCTGGAGCACCTATTTCAGCGGCGTGGTGCTGGCCACCGGCGCCAGCCAGGCCGCCGCCCTGCTGCACGATATTCCCGAGCGCGACACGGCCGCCCTGTGCAGCCAGCTGACCGCCTTCGAGCCGGAAGCCATCACCACCGTCTACCTGCAATACACCGCCTCGGTACGGCTCGACCTGCCGTTCTACGCGCTGCTGGACGATCCCTACAACCACCACTACGGCCAGTTCGTGTTCGACCGCGGCCAGCTGGACGCCAGCCAGCCCGGCCTGCTGGCGGTGGTCATCAGCGCCTCCGCGCAGTCGGCCGACCAGCCGCAGGAACTGCTGGCCGAAGCCGTGGCGGTACAGCTGGCGGTGGATTTCCAGCGCCCGGAACTGGGCCGGCCGGAATGGTTCAAGGTCATCACCGAAAAACGCGCCACCTACGCCAGCACGCCCGGCCTGCAGCGGCCGTCCAACGACAGCGGCCTGCCGGGCCTGGTGCTGGCCGGCGATTACACGGCCGGCGACTACCCCGCCACGCTCGAATCGGCGGTCCGCAGCGGCGTCGCGGCCGCCGCACTGTTGAAGAGGAGCACCGCCCAGTAGCCCTTTTCGGTCGCCTGTCGGTCATTTCTGCAGCCTGTCACATGCCGCTGGCATCTGGACGGGTGGCTGCGTACAGTCGCATCATCGGCAAAGCCTTATATTGCGATGAACTTAGAGAAACATTGGGAAGCTGACATCATGACCAAGCAGGAATACCTCGACGCGCTCACAAAGGCCATGCAGGGTCTGCCGCCGGAAACGGTGGCCAAGACCCTGGCCTATTACGAGCAGCGCTTCATCGACGGCCTGGTGGCCGGGCGGAGCGAGGCCGAGGTGTACCAGGAGCTGGACGAGCCGCGCAAGATCGCCATGACGCTGCGCGCCAACGCCCATATGAGCGCCTTCGAGCAAAAGAAAACGCCGTTCAACCTGGCGCGGGCCATGGTGTCCTTCATCGGTCTGGCCATCTTCAACCTGTTCATGGTGATTCCGGCCATGGTGTACGCCAGCCTGCTGGGCGCAATCTACATTTCGGCCTTTGCCTTCTACATCGGCGGCGTGGCGCTGACCGCCAGCGGCCTGTCGGGCCAGAACGAACTGGCGCTGGAAGGCCCGCTGCGCCAGATCATGGAATTCACCAATTCCCACTTCGACACCCAGGCCGAGGAAGAAGACAGCCAGGGCTGGCGCGTCTCGATCAACAACATGGGCGTGGAAGTCGGCAAGGAAGACCCGGACAGCCAGCCGACCGACAGCGAGGGCCTGAGCCGCAGCGGCCGCCTGCTGAACCGCGCCGAATCGGTCGCCGCCGGCGACGTCCACATCACCACCGATTTCGACAGCGGCGCCCGCACCACCCAATCCCTGATCGGCTTCGGTCTGATCCTGGGCGGCATCGGCCTGTGCCTGATCAGCGTGGTGCTGACCCGTTACACCGTGATAGGCCTGAAACGCTACGCGGCGATGAATGTCTCGCTGCTGCGCGGACGATGAGGACAATATGCGCGCTTTAATGAAAATCGGAGCCGGCCTGCTGGTGCTGGCGTTTGTGCTGATCGGCGTCAGCTACAGCATGCTGAAGGCCTACGGCAGCAGCAGCCCGACCAGCACCGCCGGCCGCTCGCTGGGCAGCGAGACCCGCAAGATCGACGCCATGGCCACCTCGGTGGAACTGAGCGGCCCGATCGACCTGATACTGATGCAGGGTCCGACCGCCTCGCTGCGGGTGCGCGGCGAACAGCGTTCGCTGGCGAATATCGAAACGGTGCAGGACGGGCGCGATCTTCACATCGGCACCAAGGGCATGCTGCTCAACCCGCGCCATCGCTTGCAGGTGGAACTGGTGCTGCCGTCGCTGGAGGAACTGGTGGTGAGCAGCAGCGGCGACACCAAGGTTTCCGGCTTCAACGGCGAACAGCTGGAACTGCAGCTGCATGGCTCGGGCAATGTGGCCTTCAGCGGCCGCTATCGCTCGCTGACCGCCGGCGCCCACGGCAGCGGCAACCTGAATCTGAACGCCGGCAGCACCGAAAACGTGGAACTGGAAATGGTCGGCTCGGGCCAGATCACCGCGTCCGGCAGCTGCAAGGTGCTGACCGCCGAACTGACCGGCTCCGGCGACCTGGATGCGCGCCACCTGGCGGCTGAAAAAGTGACGGTGAACCTGAAAGGCTCGGGCACCAGCCATGTCTTCGCCAAGCAGTCGGCCGACCTGACGCTGCGCGGCAGCGGCGATATCCGCGTGCTGGGCAATCCCGACCAGCGCAACGTCAGCCGCACCGGTTCGGGCGACGTCAGTTGGGAGTGAGCTGGCGCCACGCCAGCGCATCGCGCGCCGCCGCCACGCCGCCGGCGAAGCAGCCGGTGAGCAGATAGCCGCCGGTCGGGGCTTCCCAGTCGATCATCTCGCCGGCGACGAATACGCCAGGCGCCGCCTTCAGCATGGTTCCCTGCAGCGCTTCCCAGCGCACGCCGCCGGCGCTGCTGATCGCCTCGTCGATCGGGCGCGGACGCGCCAGGCGTACCGGCAAGCGCTTGATCGCCGCCGCCAGTTGTGCTTCGTCGCTGAACTGTTCCTTGCCCAGGCACTCGCGCAGCAGCCCGGCCTTCACACCTTTGAGCCCCAGGCGACTTTGCAGGTGGCTGGCCATCGAGCGCGCGCCGCGCGGCCGCGATACCTCGTCCAGCACCCGCTGCCCGCTCCAGTCAGGCATCAGATCCAGCCAGATGGTGGTGTGGCCCTCGGCCGCGATCTGGTCGCGCAGCGCGGCGGACAAGGCGTAAATCAGGCTGCCTTCCACACCGCCCTGCGTCACCACGAACTGTCCCTGCTTGCGCATTTCAACGCCCTGCGCATCGCGCGCGATCACGGCCACCGTCATCAACGGTTCGCCGGCATAACGGCTGCTGAAAAACGCGCTCCAGTCTACATCGAAGCCGCAATTGGCCGGCGCCAGCGGCGCCACCTCGACGCCGCGCGCCGCCAGCAGCGGCAGCCACGCGCCGTCCGAACCAAGCCGCGCCCAGCTGCCGCCGCCCAGGGCCAGGATCACCGCGTCCGCGCGCACGGCCAGTTCGCCGTCCGGCGTGGCGAACAGCAGCGCATCGTCGCGCCAGCCCTGCCAGCGATGGCGCATGTGGAACTGCACGCCGCTTTCGCGCAGCCGATGCACCCACGCGCGCAGCAGCGGCGCCGCCTTCATATCGGTCGGGAACACGCGGCCGGAGGTGCCGACAAAGGTCTCCAGTCCCAGGCCATGCACAAAGTCGCGCACCGCCTGCGGGCCGAAGGCGTCCAGCATGGGCCTGAGCGGCTGCGCGCTGGCGCCGTAACGGGTGACGAAATCAGGATAAGCCTCGGCATGCGTGATATTCATGCCGCTGCGCCCGGCCAGCAAAAACTTGCGGCCAACCGACGCCATGGCATCATAGACGTCCACCTGCGCCCCGCCCTGCGCCAGCGTCTGCGCTGCCATCAGCCCGGCGGGGCCGCCGCCGATGACGGCGACGCGAAAAGGTGTCAAACTAGACTGCATGCATTCGGTCCAATAAAAAACGAGGGAGATACGATGGGTGCGATATTCTGGATGAAGCGCTTCCTGCTGGCCGGCGTGCCGCTGTTCGCGATCCTGGCCGCGGTGGAGTGGCTCAAAGGCTCAACCGCGAAAGAAGACTACCTGAGCGCCGGCGCATGGGCGCTGATCGCCGCTGCGATATTCACCTACGCGAGCTGGCGCCGCTACCGGCACGCCAAGGCCTGCGGCATGTGCGACGACCTGGCCGCCGCCCGCAAGCGCAAAAAGACCACCTAGCCGCCGGTCACCGGCGGGAAGAACGCCACTTCGGCGCCGTCGGCAATCGCCGTATCGGCGCTGCACATCACCTGATTGCAAGCCATGCGCAGCGCCGGATGGCCCAGCGCCTCGCGCCACTGCTCGCCGCGCGCGGCCAGATGCTCGCGCAACGCGCCCAACGTGGCGACGCCGGCCGGCAGCGCCATCGATTCCGACGACGCCCCCACTGCCTCGCGCACGCTGGCGAAAAATTTTACGGTAATAACCATCGGTACAATCAGTACAATAACTCGTTAAACGGTATAAATCGAACCAGGTCGCCGCTGGCGATGGCCTGGCCCGGCGGATTGTCGATCACGCCGTCGCCCCACACTGTCGACGTCAACACGCCGGAACTCTGGTTGCGGAACAGCTCCACGCCGCCCGCCTCGTTGATGCGCGCGCGCAGGAACTCGTTGCGCTTGTCAGCCTTCGGCCAGTCGAAATCGGCGCGCATGGTGAAGGCGCGCGGCGCAATCGGGCCCTCCACGCCCTGCAGGCGCAACACGAACGGCCGCACGAACAGCATGAAGGTGATGAAGCTGGACACCGGATTGCCCGGCAGGCCGACAAAGAACGCCTGCTGCACTTCACCGAACGCCAGCGGCTTGCCCGGCTTGACGGCGATCTGCCACATATTCAGCTTGCCCTCGGCTTCCACCGCCGGCTTGATGTGGTCTTCCTCGCCGACCGACACGCCGCCGGAGGTGATGATCAGGTCATGTCCCTGCGCGGATTCGCGCAGCACCGAGCGCGTGGCGTCCAGCGAATCCGGCACGATGCCGAAGTCGGTGATCTCGCAGCCCAGGTTTTCCAGCAGCGCACGCAGCGTGAAGCGGTTGGAGTTGTAGATGGCGCCTGGCGCCAGCGGCTCGCCCGGCATGGTCAGTTCGTCGCCGGTGAAGAACACGGCCACGCGCAGCTTGCGCCGCACCGGCAGTTCGGCCAGGCCGACCGAAGCGGCCAGGCCCAGCTCCTGGCTGCGCAAACGCACGCCGGCCGGCAGCACCACGCTGCCGGAGGTGATGTCTTCGCCGGCGCGGCGTATCCATTCGCCGGACTTCGGCGCATGCTTGACGGTGACCACGTTGCCAGCCAGTTCGCACTGCTCCTGCATGACGACGGCGTCCGCGCCTTCCGGAATCATCGCGCCGGTGAAGATGCGCGCGGCGGTCCCCGGCAGCAGAGGCTGGCCGACATGGCCGGCCGGAATGCGCTGCGATACCGTCAGCGACGCCTGGCCGCTGGCGCAATCGGCGGCGCGTACCGCGTAGCCATCCATCTGCGTGTTGTCAGCGCCCGGCACGTTCATGCCGGAGACCTGTGCGCTGGCCAGCACGCGGCCATTGGCAGCCAGCGTGGAGATGACTTCGACCTCCTGCACCGGCCGCACGGCGGCCAGCATCAGGTCCAGCGCTTCACGAACGGCCAGCATCGGCTTGCGTTCCATTACAGGCCCGTATTGGCAGCGATGTACGCCTTCATGGCGGCGACATCAGGTTTCATGACCACGAACTTCTGTGGCAGGTCTTCAATGTTCTCGAAGCCTTTCGGACGCTCGGCGTCTTCGCCCAGCGCTTCCAGGATGGTTTCGTTGAACTTGGCGGCCAGCGCGGTTTCCAGCACGATCATGGTCACGCCGGGTTCGAGGTTTTCCTTGGCCACCTTGATGCCGTCGGCGGTGTGGGTGTCGATCACGATGCCGTAATCGTCGGCCACGTCGCGGATGGTGTTGACGCGGTCGTCGTGGGTGGACTTGCCGGACTTGAAGCCGTACTTCGCCACCAGCTTGAATTCATCGCCGTCGCTGCCCGGTTTGCCGGACAGGTCGAAGCCGCCCCGTGTTTCCACTTTCTGGAACAGCGCGCGGGTGCGGTCGCCGTCGCGGCCCACCAGTTCATACACGAAGCGCTCGAAATTGGACGCCTTGGAGATGTCCATCGATGGGCTGCTGGTGTGGTAGGTCTCGGCCGACTTGCGCACGCGGTACACGCCGGTGCGGAAGAATTCATCCAGCACGTCGTTCTCGTTGGTGGCGGCCACCAGCTTGTCGATCGGCAGGCCCATCATGCGGGCGATGTGGCCGGCGCAGATATTGCCGAAGTTACCCGACGGGACGGTGAACGAGACCTTCTGGTCGTTCGACGTGGTCGCGGCCAGGTAGCCGCGGAAGTAGTACACCACCTGCGCCACCACGCGCGCCCAGTTGATCGAGTTGACGGTGCCGATCTTGTACTTGGCCTTGAATTCCAGATCGTTGGACACGGCCTTGACCATGTCCTGCGCATCATCGAACACGCCTTCGATGGCGATGTTGTAGATGTTCGGGTCCTGAAGGCTGAACATCTGCGCCGTCTGGAAGGCGCTCATCTTCTTGTGCGGCGACAGCATGAAGACACGGATGCCCTGCTTGCCGCGCATCGCGTATTCGGCAGCGCTGCCGGTGTCGCCGGAAGTGGCGCCGAAAATATTCAGCTCCGCGTTCTGCTTGGCCAGCGCATATTCGAACAGGTTGCCCAACAACTGCATGGCCATGTCCTTGAACGCCAGCGTCGGGCCGTTGGACAGCGCTTGCAGCACCAGTTTGGTGCCGTTCTCTTCTTCCAGCACGCGCAGCGGCGTAATCTGGCTGGCCTTCTCGCCCTGGCGGGCGTTCTTGTACACTTCCTTGGTATAGGTCTTGGCAGTCAACGCGCGCAGGTCGGCTTCCGGAATATCGGTCGCGAACTTCTTCAGAATTTCAAACGCCAGGTCGGCGTACGACAGCTGGCGCCATGCATCCAGCTCGGCGCCGCTCACCTGCGGGTATTCGGTCGGCAGGAACAAGCCGCCATCGGTGGCAAGGCCGCCCAGCAGAATGTCGGAAAATTGTTGGGAGGACGAAGCTGCGGCCGACGCGGCGGCGCGGGTAGACACGTATTGCATAAATGAGAAAGAATCCAGTTGAGCTGCAGAACGGTACAAAGGCGAGGGGTTATTATAGTGCCCCTCGGGCCTTCCCGTAAAAATTCACGTTGTTTTATGGTCATCCCGCCATTCTGCGGTGCTGGCTGGGGCGCGACCCAGGCCCTATACTGTGACACTCCAGCATCTCGCCGTCACCGACATGAAGTCCCACGCCAGTTCATCCCAACCGCAGTTCATCAGCTATCTGTGGGCCTGCTTCGGCACCCTGCTGCTGGTGGCGGCGGCGTTCATGTTCTATGTGTGGACCGAAAAACGCATCGACCAGGCCAATGACCTGCGCTACGCCTCGCACAATCTGGTCGAGGAGCTGCGCCAGTCTTCCGACGATCTGACGCGCATGGCGCGCACCTACGTGGCCACCGGCGATGCGCAATACCGCCGGAACTACAACGAAATCGTCGACATCCGCGACGGCCGTTTGCCGCGCCCGCGCAACTACGAAAACGTCTACTGGGATCTGGTGCTGGCCAACGGCCAGCGGCCGCGCGAAGGCGACGCCGCCATGCCGCTGATGCAGATGATGCGCGAAGCGCGCTTCGCGCCGGAGGAACTGGCGCTGCTGGCGGCCGCCAAGAACGAATCGGACAAGCTGGTGGGCCTGGAGATCGCCGCCATGGACCTGCGCGAGGCCGGCGGCGACGTCGCCCAGGCTACCGCCATGCTGCACAACACCGCCTATCATCGCGCCAAGGCCGACATCATGCGCCCGATCGGCGCCGTCAACGACAGCGTCGACCACCGCACCCGCCTGCTGGTGGAGGAAACCGCGCTGGACGCCAACATGGCCAGGGCGGCTTTCATGTTCAGCGCCGTGGTGCTGGTGATCCTGGTATGGCGCGCCAAGCGCCGGCTGGACGCCTCGCTCGGCTGCTCGGTCGACCAGCTGCAGGCCGGCATGGAAAAGCTCGGGCGCGGCGACTTCTCCGATCCGTTGACCGTCTCCGACAACGCACGCGACAGCGTGTGGGGCTGGCTGGCGCACACCCAGCAAGGCCTGGCGCGGCTGGACGCTGAACGCAATGAGGCGGTCGAACGCATCCAGCGCATCAGCCGCCTGTATTCGGCCCTCAGCCAGTGCAACCAGGCGATTGTGCGCAGCCATAGCGAGGCCGAACTGTTCGAGCGCATCTGCCGCGACGTGGTCAGCTACGGTGGCATGGCGATGGCATGGATCGGCATGATCGACAAGGAGCATGGCCGCATCGTGGTGGCCGCGTCCTACGGCGGCGGCGTCGAATACCTGGACCAGCTGGAAGTGTCGCTGGACCCGAACACGCCGGAAGGCCGCGGGCCGATCGGCCTGTCCTATCACAGCGGCCAGCCCTACTGGTGCCAGGACTACCAGCACGCGCCGGAAACGGCCTACTGGCATGCGCACGGCACGCGCTACGGCTGGGCGTCATCGGCCGCGATTCCGCTGCGCCGCAACGGCGAGATCATCGGCTTCTTCGCGCCCTACTCCAGCGCCGTGAACGCGTTCGACCACGATGTGCGCGAACTGCTGCTGGAAATGACGCTCGATATCGAATTCGCGCTGAAGAACTTCGACCGCGAAGCGGCGCGCCAGCAGACCGACCAGCGCGTGCAGTACCTGGCGCACTACGATGTGCTGACCGGCCTGCCGAACCGCTCGCAGTTGCACGAACGCGCACGCCAACTGCTGGACCAGGCCCGCACCAGCCGCTGTTCGATGGCGCTGATGATGCTGGACCTGGACCACTTCAAGGACATCAACGATTCGCTGGGCCATACGGTGGGCGACTCGCTGCTGTCCGAACTGGCGCTGCGCCTGACCAGTTGCATCCGCGAAGGCGACATGGTGGCGCGCCTGGGCGGCGACGAATTCATTTTCGTGCTGCGCAATGTCGGCAGCAGCGAGGCAAGCGACGTGGCGCGCAAGCTGCTGGACATGACCGGCCAGTCCTACACGGTCGGCGTGCACGACCTGAAGGTCACGGCATCGATCGGCATCGCCATGTATCCGGACGACGGGCTGGATGTGGAGACGCTGCTGCAACGCGCGGACGCCGCCATGTACCAGGTCAAGCGCGCCGGCCGCCATGACTTCCGCTTCTTCACGGCCGCCATGCAGCAGCGCGCCGCCCGTCATTTACAGGTGGTGAACGCGCTGCGCTACGCACTGGAACGGGAGCAAATGCACGTGGTGTATCAGCCGCAGGTGTCGCTGAAGACGGGCCGCATCGTCGGCGCCGAAGCGCTGCTGCGCTGGAGCACACCGGAGCTGGGCGTGGTGTCGCCGGCGGAATTCATCCCGGCCGCCGAGGAAAGCGGTTTGATTGTGGCGATTGGCGATTGGGTGCTGCGCCAGGCCGTGCGCCAGGCGCGCGCATGGCTGGACGCCGGCTTCCCGCCGATGGTGATGGCGGTGAACCTGTCGGCCATCCAGTTCCGCACCGCCGATCTGCCCTCGCATGTGGCGCAGGTACTGTATGAAGAAGGCCTGCCGCCAGAATACCTGGAACTGGAGTTGACGGAAGGCGTGGCAGTGCAGGATCCGCAGGGTGCCATCGCCACCATGAACCAGCTGCACGATCGCGGCATCCGCATGTCGATCGACGACTTCGGCACCGGCTTCTCATCGCTCAGCCACCTGAAGAAGTTCAAGGTCTACAAGCTGAAGATCGACCAGTCCTTCGTGCGCGACATCAGCACCGACAGCGAAGACAAGGCCATCGTCAGCGCCATCATCAACATGGCGCGCAGCCTGGGGCTGACCACCATTGCGGAAGGCGTGGAGACGATGGAACAGCTGGAGTTCCTGCGCGAGCAGGACTGCGATGAGATGCAGGGCTACCATTTCAGCAAGCCATTGACGCCGGACGCCTTCCGCGCCCTGCTGGAACGTTAAGCCTTCACGCTCCGCGCCGCCGAGATGCGGTTGAAACCGAAGCCGGCGACCAGGATCGCCAGCACCAGCGCCTGCGCGCCCAGCGTTTCAGCGGTCGGCAGCACGCCGAGGATGTCGACGCGCGGGAAGCTGACCGGCGTCACGCCTATCCATCCGGCTTCCTGCAAGGCGGCCATGCCCTTGCCGATCAGGATCACCGCCAGCACCGCAACAAAGCCCGAAGTGAAGGAGAAGAACTTCCCGATCGGCATGCGCGCGCTGGAGCGCAGCAGCACCCAGGCGATGATCGCCAGAAGGACCACCGCCGCGACAAAGCCTCCCAGCAGTGCACCGCCGTTGCCGTCCGCCGCCAATGCGGAGTAGAACAGCACCGTCTCGAACACTTCGCGGTAGACAGCGATGAAGGACAGCGCGAACAGGCTCCACGCGGTCCTGCGGCTCATGGCGGCCGACAGCTTCTCGCTCAGATATTCCTGCCAGCGTCCGGCGCTGCTCTTCTGGTGCATCCACAGGCCGACGCTCAACAGCACCAGCGCCGCGAACACGGAGCCGACGCCCTCGCTCACTTCGCGGCTGGCGCCGCTGATCGTCACCAGATAGGTCGCGGCTACCCAGGTCAGTATGCCGGCTGCCAGCGCGCCGATCCAGCCCGTGTGCACATACGGCAGAACGTCCTTGCGTTGCGCCTTGCGCAGGAAGGCGACGATGCCGATCACGATCAGCAGCGCCTCGACGCCTTCGCGCAGCAGGATGGTCAGCGCGCCGACAAAGGTGGTCATCGGGTCGGTCTTGGCGTCACCCAATTCGGTTTCTACCAGCGTGAACAGCTGCATCAGCTCCTTGCCGACCGCGTCGGCCTTCGCGACGTTGCCGTCGGCGACTGCGGAGCGGTATGCCAGCATCGCGCTTTCGACGGCGGCCAGCAGCGATTTGTTACGGGCGCCGACCATCGGCTCGATCGGCTCGAAGCCGTCCAGATAGGCGGACAGTCCGAGTTTTGTCGCCGTCGCGCGGTCGCCGGCATGCAGGGCGGTCAGACTTTCGGCCAGGCGCGCACGCGACAGCGCCAGGCCAGATGGCTTAAGCGCTTCGGCTTCGGCCGGCTTGCTGCGGATGTAGGCGGTCAGGTCGTGCGCCGTCTGCACGCTGGTTTTGGCGGCGATGGCTTCCTGCGTCAGCGTGGTGACGGCGGCCAGGTCGGGGAAATGGGCGCGCACCGCCGGATCATCCTTCCACAGCTTTTCGCCGCGTTTGCGTGCGGCGGCGTCGTAGGACAGGCCGCCGATGAAGAAGGCCAGATCCCAGCGGTCCGCTTCTGGCAGCGCCGCGAAACTGGCCATCGACGTACCGGCCACGCCTTGCGATACCACCTGGTACAGCGCTAGCAGGCTGCGCGACTGGGCGCGTTCGGCGTCTGAGAATGCGATTGGTTTGGGATCGAGCGAGGCTGCCAGCGGACCATCGCCATGACCGGCCGCGCCGTGACAGGCGGCGCACTGCGCGGCATACAGCGATGCGCCGCGCGTCAAGTTCGGCATGGCTTTCGGCGCCACCGGGATCGGATAGGCGGCGATCAGCAATGCGTTGGCGTGATGCGCGAGGCGCTTCACTTCGGCCGCATCGGCCTTGCGCATGACGGCGGCACGCAGGTCCGCCACCGCAGCCAGCACGCCCGCCTTGGAGGCATGCGCCGGCAGGCTGGCGGCCTGCTTGGAGGCGTTGTCGGTAAAGTCCAGCATTTCCGCATATTCGGATTCGCTGGTCGCCACGCCGTTTGCGACCGCGCCGCCGTAATCGACTGCGACGTAGTCAATCAGCTGCCACAACTGCTTTGCACCGGCGTTTGGATCGCCGCCCTGTGCATGCACGGTTCCGCTCAGGCAGAGCGCCAGCAGCACTATCGACCAGATTCTTGTCGCAATCAACATGATTCTTATTCTCATTGTTTATTCAAGTTGGCGACTATATGTCAATTTTGAAGTTTCTGCAGGTTGACATGATTGATTACATATGTAATCGTTAACCGCATGAATAAACCTATCCAAATCAGCGAAGCCGAGTCGCAAGTCATGGAAGTGCTGTGGAGCGGCAGCCCGCACACGGCGGAAGACGTGGTGGCGGCGCTCAGCAGTCAACAGCAATGGCAGGAAGCCACCATCAAGACGCTCTTGAACCGTTTGCTCAAGAAAGGAGCGGTGCGGGCGGAGAAGGAAGGCCGGCGCTTCCTCTACTCTCCTCTTTTGACGCGGGACCAGTGGCTGGCGGCGGAAAGCGGCAGCATGGTGGAACGCCTGTTCGGCGGCCGCATTGCGCCGCTGGTCGCGCATTTCGGCCAGCACGGCAAGCTCAGTGCAGGCGACCTGGAAGATCTCAAACGACTGGTCAAAGAGCTTGGCGATGGCAAATGACATCTTGCGCGGGCTGCTCGCAGTCAGCTTGACCGCCGGCGTCGTGATGCTGTTGCTGTGCGCCGCGCGCGTTCATCTGCGCCGTGCTTTCGGCGCGAAGGTTGCCTATGCCGCCTGGGCCGCCGTGCCGGCAGCCGTGATAATGGCGCTGCTGCCGGCTGCGCGCATGCCTGCGCCGGTACAGCAGGCGGTGTCGCCGCTGCGCCATATCGCCGGTATCAGCGCGCCCGCCGTGCTGCCGGCGGCCGCGCCATGGCAGCCATGGCTGGTGACGCTCTGGCTGATCACCGCCGCAGCGATGCTGGCATGGCTATGGCGCGCGCATGTCCGCTATCGCAGCAGCCTTGGCACGCTGCGCTTGCAGGATGGCGTCTTTTACAGCGCCAGCGAAGGCCCGGCAGTGGTCGGCCTTTGGCGTCCCATCATCATCGTGCCGGACGATTTCGTCGTGCGCTACACGGCGCAGGAGCAGCAACTGATCCTCGCTCACGAAGCGGTGCACGTGCGCCGCCGCGATCCGCTAATGAACGCCCTGTGCGCACTGCTGCAATGCGTGCTGTGGTTCCATCCGCTGGTGCACCTCGCGGCGCACCGCTTCCGGCGGGACCAGGAACTGGCGTGCGACGCCGCCGTCATGCATGCGCATCCCGGTCTGAAACGCAGCTACGGCGAGGCGATGCTGAAAACGCAGATGTCCGACCAGACCGTACTGATTCACTGCCACTGGCAATCCGTCCACCCACTAAAGGAGCGCATCATGCAATTGCAGCAAACTGCCCCAACACCATTCCGCCGCCTGCTGGGCCGCGCCACCATCACCGCCCTCGTCGCCGCTTGCGGCTATGGCGCCATGGCGGCCAACGCCCGTGTCGAAAGCACGGATCGATACATGGTGAAGATGAAGCTGAACGCCGGCGGCGACGCCTCCGCGCCAGCGCTGCTGGTTCAGGAAGGCGTTCCGGCCACGGTGGAAAGCAAAGGGAGCGATGGCGTGTGGCGCACCGAGCTAGTGCTGAAGAAGGCCGGCGATAACTCGGTGTTCGTGAAAACGGTCATCAAGCATGATGACCGCGTGGTCGGCAATCCAGGCTTGCTGGTGCCGATCGGCGAAACCGCAGCTGTCGCCGTTGACGACTTCAAGCTGCAGCTCGCCGTCAGCAGGCAGCGTGATTGACGGTGATGACGTGAATCGCCAGGCCGCCCAGGGAGGTTTCCTTGTACTTGGCCTGCATGTCCGCGCCGGTCTGGCGCATGGTCTCGATCACTTCGTCGAGGCTGACGAAATGGGTGCCGTCGCCCTTTAACGCCAGCGAGGCGGCCGTGATGGCCTTGACCGCGCCCATGCCGTTACGCTCGATGCACGGAATCTGCACCAGGCCACCGATTGGATCGCAGGTCATGCCCAGATGGTGCTCGATGCCGATTTCGGCGGCGTTCTCGATCTGGCCGTTGCTGCCGCCCAGCGCAGCGACCAGACCCGCTGCAGCCATGGCGCAGGCCACGCCCACTTCGCCCTGGCAGCCGATTTCCGCGCCGGAGATCGACGCATTGCGCTTGCACAGCATGCCGATGGCCGCTGCCGTCAGCATGAAATCGCGCACGCCGCTGACAGGATCACTCGGCTTGCAGTCTTCCGCGTAGTAGCGCAGCACCGCCGGGATGATGCCGGCAGCGCCGTTGGTGGGCGCCGTCACCACGCGGCCGCCGGCGGCATTTTCTTCATTCACCGCCATCGCGTACAGGCTAACCTGGTGCATGGCGTCGTGCGGCAGGCTGTCGGTCTTCGGTGTGCGCGTTTGCGACCACAGGCCAGCGGCGCGGCGTTTGACGTTCAAGCCGCCCGGCAGTTGGCCCGGCGTTTCCAGGCCATGGGCGATGCAGTCGCGCATGACGCGCCAGATCTTATCCAGGCCCGCGTCCAGTTCTTCGTCGCTGATGCGCACGCGCTCATTCGCGCGCAGCATTTGCGGGATGGTCAGGCCGCTGCGCACGCCGTGCGCCAGCAGTTCGTCCATGGTGGCGAACGGGTAAGGCACGCTCACCGAAGCTACCGCCGCCGCTTCCTCGCCCTCTTCCCGGATAAATCCGCCGCCCACCGAGTAGTAGACTTTGGAGACGGCGCCGCCGTCCTTGCGGGTCAGCGTGAAGCGCATGCCGTTCGGATGCTCCGGCAGCGATTCGGCCATGTGGAACACCAGGTGCGTGCCGCGCTTGAACGGCACGGCGTGGCGGCCCAGCAGGTTCAGTTGGCCGGCCGCTTCAGCTTCCGCCAGCTGCGCATCGACGCGCGTGGGCGCCACGTCTTGCGGCGTTTCGCCCATCAGGCCCAGAAGAATGGCTTTGTCGGTGGCGTGGCCGATGCCGGTCAGGGCCAACGAGCCGTATAGCTCGGCCTTGACTTCGGCCACGTCATCCAGCGGAGCGTTATCCTGCAAGAACCGGCGCGCGGCAACCATCGGACCCACGGTGTGGGAACTCGACGGGCCGACGCCGATCTTAAATAAATCAAAAACGCTCATGTCCATCAGGTGTCTCTCTCTTTCTCGTTGCAGGCGCGCTCTCAGGCGGCCTTGCTCAGGCTGACGTCGATATTCGCCAGCATACTGTCTACCATTTCATCCACGCCGATACGCGCTTTCCAGCCCCAGTCGGCGGTGGCGGTGGCGTCGTCCAGGCTTTGCGGCCAGCTGTCGGCGATGGCCTGGCGGCTGTCCGGCTTGTAGGCGATCTTAAAGTCCGGCAGCTTGCGGGTGATCGCCGCGGCCAGCTGCTCCGGATTGAACGACACGCCGGCCACGTTGTACGACGAACGCACCTTGACTTGCTCCGCTGGCGCATCCATCAATTCGATGGTGGCGCGGATGGCGTCGGGCATGTAGATCATCGGCAGCGTGGTTTGCGGGCCGAGGAAGCATTCATAACGCTCGCCGCGCAGCGCCGAGTGGAAGATCGCGATCGCGTAATCGGTGGTGCCGCCGCCCGGAGGCGATTTGTAGCTGATGATCCCTGGATAGCGGATCGAGCGCACGTCCACGCCGTATTTCAGGAAGTAGTACTCGCACAGACGTTCGCCGGCCAGTTTGCTGATACCGTAGATGGTGGTCGGGTCCATCACCGTCAGCTGCGGCGTGTCGGCGGCCGGCGTGTTCGGGCCGAAGGCCGCGATCGACGATGGCCAGAACACCTTCAGCGGCTTGCCGATGGCGCCGCGCTCGCGCGCCACTTCCAGGATGTTCAGCAGGCCGTCCATGTTCAGCGTCCACGCCTTCAGCGGCGCCGCTTCGCCGGTGGCCGACAGCATCGCCGCCAGCTGGTAAACCTGGGTGATGCCTTCATCGGTGACCAGCGCGGCCAGCGCCTGCTTGTCCAGAACGTTCAGCGTGGTGTAGCGCGCTGCGTTGTACAGGTTGGTCGGGCTGACATCGCTGGCGATGACGTTCTGCGCGCCGTGCTGCGCGGCCAGTGCTTCCACCAGTTCGCTGCCGATCTGGCCATTGGCGCCGATGACGAGGATTTTTTGTTGTTCCATTTCTGTGTTCCTGACGATTTTCATATTAGTTCTTCAGCAGGCCAAGTTCGCGGCCGGCCTGTTCGAATGCTTTGAGCACGGTGTCCAGCTGTTCGCGGGTATGCGCGGCAGACAGTTGGACACGCACGCGCGCCTGGCCCATCGGGACCACCGGGTAGAAGAAGCCGCTGAGCAGCACGCCCAGTTCATACATTCGTGCAGCGAACTTCTGCGCCACCGGCGCATCGAACAGCATCACAGGAACCACAGGATGGGTGCCCGGCTTGATGGTGAAACCGAGCGCTTCGATCTCTTTGCGGAAGTAGGCGGTGTTCTCGTGCAGGCGGTCGCGCAGCTCGGTCGACTGCGACAGGCGCTCCAGCACGGCCAGCGAAGCGCCGGCGATCGACGGCGCCAGCGTGTTCGAGAACAGGTAAGGACGCGATTTCTGGCGCAGCATCTCGATCACCTCCTTGCGGCCCGAGGTGAAGCCGCCCATGGCGCCGCCCAAGGCCTTGCCCAGGGTGCCGGTGATGATGTCGATCTTGCCGACCACGTTGTGGTGCTCGTGCGTGCCGCGGCCGGTCTTGCCCATGAAGCCGGAGGCGTGGCATTCGTCGATCATCACCAGCGCGCCGTATTTGTCGGCCAGCTCGACGATCTTGTCCAGCTGGGCGATGGTGCCGTCCATCGAGAACACGCCGTCGGTAACGATGACTTTATGGCGCTTGTCGGCGGCCGCCTGCAGTTGCTTCTCCAGGTCGGCCATGTCGTTGTGGGCGTAGCGGAAACGCGCGGCCTTGCACAGGCGGATGCCGTCAATGATCGATGCGTGGTTCAGCGCGTCGGAGATGATGGCGTCGTTCTCGTCGAACAGCGGCTCGAACACGCCGCCGTTGGCGTCGAAGGCGGCCGCGTACAGGATGGTGTCTTCGGTGCCGAGGAATGTCGAAATCGCCTGTTCCAGCTGCTTGTGCACGGTCTGGGTGCCGCAGATGAAACGCACCGACGACAGGCCGTAGCCGAATTTTTCGGTCGCATCGATGGAGGCTTGCGCCACCCACTCCTGGCCGGACAGGCCGAGGTAGTTGTTGGCGCACATATTAATCAGCATTCGACCATCTTCGCTCATCACTTCCGAACCCTGGCGGGAAGCCAGGACGCGCTCCGGCTTGTACAGGCCCTGTTCGCGCAGTTGATCCAGGTTTTGCTGGAGGCCGCTATAGAAGGTGTTTTTTGCTTGATTGCTCATGATGGTCCTTGTCTGTGATACGATTTCGCCATCTTATGCGAAATTCGTTATTTCGAATTCAAATTCGATATATTGAATTTTATCGAGAACCAGTGAACTCCGCAACCCAAACAATGAAAACAACTGTATCAACCAATGCGCCGCCGGAAGTTGGCGCCGCTTTGCAGCGCCTGCGCCTGGCGCGCGGCCTGACGCTGGAAGACCTGTCGCGCATCGCCGGCGTGTCCAAATCAATGTTGTCGCAAATAGAACGCGAGAAGGCCAACCCCACCATCGCCATCACCTGGCGCCTGGCCAATGCGCTGGGCGTGCAGATCGGCGAACTGCTGGCCACCGCCGAGCGCGAGACCGAAACCATCCGCGTGGTCGACGCCCACGAGACGCCTACCCTGCCCGGCCTGCATGCCGGCTACGTGCTGCGCATCCTCGGGCCGCTGGAACTGGCAAGTAAGTATGAATGGTATGAGCTGACGCTGTCGCCGGGCGGCGAGCTGGCTTCGCAAGGCCACGATCCGGGCGCGCAGGAGCACCTGACGCTGCTGCACGGATCGGTCGAAGTGGAAGTCGGCAATGACAAGAAGAAGGTCAAGCTGGGCAGCACCGCGCGCTACCCCGGCGACCAGCAGCACATCATCCGCAACGCCGGCAAGACCGAGGCGAAGGCGCTGCTGGTGGTGATCCACCGCTGAACTGCGGTCAGGCTCAGGCCAGCCAACAGCAATACCCAGCTTTCCGGTTCGGGCACAGGAAGCGCAGGGAGCGCTGCAACGCTGAAGTCATAGCTGATGCTTTGGACTTCGGCAACCGCTCCCCAACCGCCGGTGGAGGCGGCTAAAGCATTCAGGTAACCGTCGACCGCCAAAGCAGCACTGCCGGCGGTCGCGCCCGAGGAAAAAGCATAGTCTTCATAAGCATAATCGGAGGTGGTGACCACCTGGTACACCCCTACCGAGCCAGCGGACGAAAAGACGCCATTGGCAAAGGAGCCAATATTCAAATTCCCTCCGGAATCGACAGTGGCATAGCCGCGATCCTGCACGGCGGTGACATTATTCAAGTGCACCGCCATACTGGACAGCAGTTGATAACTGGCGTGGGCAACAATCACCAGGCCGGCCGTATAGCACAACAGTATCAAATTGAGTATATTTTTTGATATCTCCTGGCGAACACGCCGCGTCACCAGTTGGCTTCGCGTTCCGGCGTCGAGCTGATACGGTGGATCGACAGGTCGGCGCCCTGGAACTCCTCCTCCGGATCGAGCCGCAGGCCCATCGTCGCTTTCAACAGGCCGTAGATGGCGAAGCCGCCAGCCAGCGCGATCGAGACGCCCATCACGGTGCCCACCAGTTGCGACAGCAGCGACACGCCGCCCATTCCGCCCAGCTCCTTGTGACCGAAAATGCCGGCGGCGATGCCGCCCCAGGCGCCGCACAGGCCGTGCAGCGGCCACACGCCCAGCACGTCGTCGATCTTCCATGTGTTCTGCGCCAACGTGAAGGTCCAGACGAAGATCGCGCCGGCGATGCCGCCCACCACCAGGGCGCCCAGCGGGTGCATCAGGTCGGAGCCGGCGCACACCGCCACCAGCCCGGCCAGCGGGCCGTTGTAGGCGAAGCCCGGATCGTTCTTCCCCATCAGCAGCGCCACCAGCGTGCCGCCGACCATCGCCATCAGCGAGTTGACCGCTACCAGCCCGTTCATCTTGTCCAGCGCCTGCGCGCTCATAACGTTGAAGCCGAACCAGCCCACCGTCAGGATCCAGGCGCCCAAGGCCAGGAACGGGATCGACGACGGCGGATGCGCTGCCATCGCGCCGTTCTTCATGTAGCGGCCGCGTCGCGCGCCCAGCAGCAGCACCGCCGGCAGCGCCACCCAGCCGCCGACGGCGTGCACCACCACCGAGCCGGCGAAGTCGTGAAAACCGGCGCCAAACGCCTGCGTCAGCCACGCCTGCACGCCGAAGCGCTGGTTCCAGGCGATGCCTTCGAAGAATGGGTAGACCAGGCCGACCAGCAGCGCGGTGGCGATCAATTGAGGGTGAAAGCGCGCCCGCTCGGCGATGCCGCCCGAGATGATGGCCGGGATCGCGGCCGCAAACGTCAGCAGGAAGAAGAATTTGACCAGCTCGTAGCCGTTCTTGACGGCGAGCACTTCGGCCGAGGAAAAGAAATTGATGCCGTAGGCGATGCTGTAGCCGACAAAGAAATACGCAATCGTCGATACCGCGAAATCCACTAGTACCTTGACCAGCGCATTGACCTGGTTTTTTTTGCGTACCGTGCCCAGCTCCAGGAAGGCAAAGCCGGCGTGCATCGCCAATATCATGATGGCGCCGAGCAAAATGAATAATGCGTCGGCGCCGTCTTTATGTCCATCCATCAAATCACTCCCCAAAATAATGCAAAAAATTAAAACAGATGTAGACCAAAGCAAT
Source organism: Duganella aquatilis (assembly GCF_009674565.1). Lineage (GTDB taxonomy): Bacteria > Pseudomonadota > Gammaproteobacteria > Burkholderiales > Burkholderiaceae_D > Rugamonas > Rugamonas aquatilis. The sequence goes on along the minus strand of NZ_WKJL01000006.1, from coordinate 111,652 downwards.
ATCCGTTCCAATTTGGTGCAAATTTTAAGTCTATGATTTAACTATATTTTTATTTTTGGGAAAGTTATGCACCGACAGCGTGCGCACCGAAATATGGCATCATTTTGGTGCGCACGCCGTCAACCGCCTAGATCGGCGCGCCTGGCGGCACCACCGGCAGCGAGCGCAGCTTGACGCTACGTGGATCGTTCAAGTACGCGGCCATGTGCTCGGCGGCCTGCCTGCGGCTGTCGGCGATCACGCCCTTGCCCGGATTGTTGTTCAGCCACCGCACCAGCTCGCGCACCGACGCCCGCACTTCCGCAGCGGCCTGCGGATGCAGCTTGGCGCCGTCGAGCAGATTCAGCAAACCATCGACCACCACCCAGTCGGCCGCCAGCTGTACCGCTTCGCCGCCAACCACGGAGGCCGGCACCGGCTCGCGCCTCCAGGTTTTGGCCAGCAGCAGCGACAGCGCCTCCTGCACGCCGGGCTGCTGCGCATCGCGCGCGTGCTGCCATGCGAGGCGGTTGACGCGACCGGCGTCCAGCAGGAAACCGGCGGTCTGCGCGGCGCCGGCCTCGGCGATCGAGAAGGCGTCGAACACCGAGTCCATGCGGGTGGCGAAGTATTCGCGGCCGCGCTCGTAGCCAGCCGCCGGTGGCGTCAGCACGTCCAGCACCTTGGCCGGCAGCGCCAGGTATTCGGCGCGCAGGGTGTCGGTCAGCTTGTTCAGCGCCTGGCGCTGCACCGCCGCCGGCGTGACCTTGACGCCGGCGCTGGCGATGCCCGCCTTGATGTCGCCGGCACTGGCGTAGTCGAATTCCCCGCCGCCGATCAGGCGCGCCACGGCCTCGCCTTGATAGCGCTGCAGCAGGTAGACCGGCACCAGACGCGCTTCCAGTTCGCCGATCTGGCGCGCGTCCGGCAGCACATCGGGCGAGAAGGTTTGCAGCGCGCGCTGCCGCACCGCGCCCAGCTGATCCCAGGTCTTCAGCGTATCCGGACCGAAGTCCCACAGCAGGCCGTCGGGATGGCTGGCGCCCGGCAAGCGGTCGTCCTGGTCGCTGGAGTACAACATGCCGGCCGCGTGGGCGTCGCCGCGCAGCCTGGCCAACGCAGCCTGTTCCTGCGCGCCGCCGCCGAAATCGCCGTAGATGTACTTGACGATGTAATCGTCCCACGGGCCGACGCCGACGCCGTAGGCGTTGGCCAGGTCAACTTCGCCTTTGTCGTTCAGCTTGAGGATGGGATGCGGATAATCCATCACCGAGCCATTGCCCATGCGGCTGGCGGCGAAGTTGTGCGCGAAGCCGAGCGCATGGCCGACCTCGTGCGCGGACAGCTGGCGCAGGCGGGCCAGCGCCATTTCCTCGGCCAGCTTTTGCTTGTCGGCCGGCGCATTCTTGCCGTAGGGAGCCAGCAGGCTCTCGGCGATCAGGATGTCCTGCCGCACGCGCTGCGATCCAAGCGTGACGGCGCCGCGCAGGATCTGGCCGGTGCGCGGATCGGTCAGCGCGCTGCCGTAGGACCAGCCGCGCGTGGCGCGGTGCACCCAGTGGATGATGTTGTAGCGAATATCCATCGCATCGACGCCTTCGGGCAGCAGCTCGACGCGATAGGCGTCCTTGAAGCCGGCCTTTTCGAAAGCGCTGGCCCACCACGAGGCGCCTTCGATCAGGGCCGAGCGCACCGGTTCGGGCGCACCGCGATCGACGTAAAAGACAATCGGCTTCTTGACCGTGCTGACGGCGGCGGCCGGATCGGTCTTCTCCAGCCGATGGCGCACTTGCCAGTGCACGTCGATGCTGCTGGCCAGCGGCGTGGCGAAATCGAAGTAGTTGACGTCGAAGCCGCCGGAGAACGGGTGATAGGCGCGCGGCTGCCAGCCGGAACTGGCGTCCAGGCGCGGCAGCCGCACCATGCTGATACGCTGGCGCAGCGACAGGCTGGCCGGATCGGCGGCGACTTGCCGCACGTAGTCGGCCTGCCCCGGACCGGCGCAGGTCAGCAGCGATTCGAGTTCGACATTGTCGGGAAAGGCTCTGGCGTCGGCCGCCAGCACCGCGCTGCGCGCCACATCGACCGCATACGCGCCCTGCCTGGCGGCGGCCAGGCGTGCGCCGACGCCGTGACGGTCGGCCAGCAGGAAGCTGGAGAAGTCGATCAGGTAACGGTCGTTGTCGCTGGCGACGATATCGCCGGACCACAGCACCGCGCTGGCGAACGACTCCTTGACGGCGGCGCGTTCATCCTTGTCCTCCGAGGCGGCGATGTAGCCGGTGTTTTCCTGCACGAGGAACAGCCTGGCGCCGTGCTTCTCGAAATGCACCATGCGCATATCGCCCGGCTGGCCGCGATCGAGGCCGACGTCGTTGGAACCCAGCGCATACGGCAAGGAACTTAGCAACAGAAACGGCTGTTCCAGCGCGGCGACCGACAGCAGCACCCTGCCCTTGTCGGTATCGCGCCAGACGTCGATAAAGCCGGGCTGCGCTTGCAGGCCGCGCGTGGCTTCGGCGATCGGCCTGGCGGCGGGACCGTTGGACGTCGTGGCGGCGGGCGCGGAGGCGGCGGCAGCCGGCGCAACCGCCATCGGTACGGCGCCCATCATCAGCGCCGCCAACAGCAGCGGCGCGGCGGCTGGCGCGGCCCGCATCACTGCTGCCCCAAAGCTTTGGCGACGTCGGCGCCGGCATCCATCTTCAGCGCGCGCGACAGGAAGCCCCAGCGGTCCGCCACTTCCTCGATCTGCTTGGTGGTCGGCTTGCCGGCGCCATGACCGGCCTTGCTCTCGATGCGGATCAGAATCGGCGCGCCGCCGGGCGCCTGGTCGGCCTGCGCGGTGGCGGCAAACTTGAAGCTGTGGGCCGGCACCACGCGGTCGTCGTGGTCGGCGGTGGTAATCATGGTGGCCGGGTAGCAGGTACCCTTCTTCAGGTTATGCAGCGGCGAGTACTTGACCAGCGCCTTGAACTCGTCCGCGTTGTCGGACGAGCCGTAGTCCGAGGTCCATGCCCAGCCGATGGTGAATTTGTGGAAACGCAGCATGTCCATCACGCCCACCTGTGGAATCGCCGCCGCGAACAGGTCCGGACGCTGCGTCATCGCCGCGCCCACCAGCAGGCCGCCGTTGCTGCCGCCGCCGATCGACAGCTTGGCCGGCGACGTCACCTTGTGCGCCACCAGCCATTCGGCCGCGCCGATGAAGTCGTCGAACACGTTCTGCTTTTGCAGCTTGGTGCCGGCCGCGTGCCACGATTCGCCGTATTCGCCGCCGCCGCGCAGGTTGGCCATCACGTAGACCCCGCCCATTTCCAGCCACGCCAGGTTGGCCACCGAGAAGCTCGGCGTCAGCGAGATATTGAAGCCGCCGTAGCCGTACAGGTAGGTCGGGTTGCTGCCGTCCAGCTTCAGGCCTTTTTTCGAAACGATGAACATCGGCACCTTGGTGCCGTCACGCGAGGTGAAAAACTCCTGGCGGGTTTCAAACGCCGCTGGATCGAAGTCCACTTTCGGCTCGCGGTACACGCTGCTCTTGTTGGCCTTCAGGTCGTAGCGGTAGATGGTGCTTGGCGTGGTGAAGCTGGTGTACGAGTAGAAGGTCTCGGTGTCCGCGCGCTTGCCGCCGAAACCGCCGGCGGTGCCGAGGCCCGGCAGTTCGATGTCGTGCAATGCCTTGCCTTTCAGGTCGTAGACCTTGACCAGGCTGTGGGCGTCGCTCAGGTAGTCCACCAGCAGCTGGTTGTTGACCACCGACGCCGACACCATGGTGTTGCCGCCTTCGGGGACGATCTGCTTCCAGTTCAGCACACCCGGCTTGCGGGTGTCGATGCTGACGATGCGGCCGCGCGGCGCATTGCGCTCGGTGCGGAACAGGAACACCGCGCCGTCGTTGCCGATGAAGTCATAGGCGGCGTCGAAGTCCTCCAGCAGGCCGACCACCGGCGCATCCTTCCTGCTCAAATCCTTGTAGTAGACGCGGTTCTTGTTCTCCGTCCCTTGCGAGGCGTTGATGATCAGGAAGCGGCCATCCTCGGTGACCTCGGCGCCGAAGCCCCAGTCCTTGTGGTCCGGACGTTCGTACACCAGCGTGTCCGCGCTTTGCGGCGTGCCCAGTTTGTGGAAGTACAGCTTCTGGAAGTAATTGACGTCGGCCAGCTTGGTGGCTTCCTTCGGTTCGTCGTAGCGGCTGTAGAAGAAGCCGGAACCGTCATGCAGCCACGCGGTGCGCGAGAACTTGACCCACTTGATGTGGTCCTCGACATCCTTGCCGCTGTCGATGTCGCGCACCTTGATTTCGTTCCAGTCGGAGCCGGAAGCGGCCGTGCTGTAGGCCAGGTATTTGCCGTTCGGGCTGACCGCCAGTCCGGCCAGCGCCACGGTGCCGTCGGCGGCCAGCGTGTTCGGATCGAGCAGCAAACGCGGCACGTCGGCCAGCGTCTTCATGGTGTACAGCACCGACTGGTTTTGCAGGCCGTCGTTACGGCTGTAGAAATAACGGCCGCCTTCCTTGAACGGCACGGTGAAGCGTTCGAAGTTCCAAAGCTTGGTCAGGCGCGTCTTGATCGCCTCGCGGTTCGGAATCTGCGCCAGATAGCTCTGGGTCAGCTGGTTTTGCGCCACCACCCAGTCCTTGGTCTCGGCGCTGTTGGCATCTTCCAGCCAGCGATAGGGATCGGCGATGACGGTGCCGTGGTAGTTGTCCTGCTGGTCCACGGTGCGCGTCACCGGATAGTTGATTGCGGGGCCGGAGACCGGGCAGGTTTGCGCCATGGCGGCCTGGGAGATGATCAATGAAGCCAGAAGTGCTTTTCGTTGCATGTGTGATCCGTATCCAAGTAGGGTTCATCAGGAACACAGATCATAACTGGAAGCGGCCATCTTAGCAAAACGGCAAAGTCCTTTATTTGGCGTAGCTGACATCCGCCTCGTCGGCCGGCGCCGCGACGGATACCGGCGGCCGCCATTTCTCCAGCCACGGGATCATCTGGTCGGCCGGAATCGGACGACTCATGAAGTAGCCCTGGCCCTGGTCGCAGCCGAGTTCCGCCAGCAGGCGCCACACCGCTTCGCTTTCGATGCCCTCGGCCACCACGCGCAGGCCCATGTTGTGGCCAAGGTCGATGGTGGAGCGCACGATCTTGGTGTCGCCCTCGTCCTTCTCCATGTTCAGCACAAAGGATTTGTCGATCTTCAGTTCATCCACCGGCAGCCGTTTCAGGTAGGCCAGCGACGAATAGCCGGTGCCGAAATCGTCGATCGACAGGTCGAGGCCCATGGCGCTCAGGCGCTCCAGCGTATGCTGCGCGCGCACCGGATCGTCCATGATGGCGCTCTCGGTGATCTCCAGGCAGAACGAGCCAGGCGTCAGCTTGTGGCGCGCCAGCAGGTCGGCGAATTTGGCCGGCAGGTCCTGGTCCAGCAGGTCGCGCGTGGACAGGTTGACCGACACCTTCAGGTGATGGCCCTTGCTGGCCAGCTCGCGGCACAACTCGGCCGACTTTTCCATCACCCAGCGCGTCAGGATGCGGATGAAGCCGGTCTGCTCGGCGAATGGAATGAACTCGTCGGGGAATACGTTGCCGCGCTCCGGATGCACCCAGCGCACCAGCGACTCCATGCCCACCACCTTGCCGGTGTCGAGCGAAATCTTCGGCTGCACGTGCAGGCGGAACTCGTGGCGCTCGATGGCGTTGCGCAGTTCCGTCAGCAGCGACAGGCTCTTGGCGCTGGACTTGTCCATCGCCGCGTCGTACACCACGGCGCCATCGTTGCGCTGCTTGGCGGCGTACATCGCTACCTCGGCCATGCTCAACAAGGTCTCGCCGTCGTCGGCGTGTGCCGGATAGCCGGCGATGCCGAGGCCCGCGCCGATGTCGACCATCTGGTCTTCCAGCGACAGCGGGGTTTCCAGCGCCTGCAGGATTTCGGCGGCCATCTGCTGCGCGGCGTCCATGTCTGCGGCCGGCAGCAGCACGGCGAATTCGTCGCCGCCCAGGCGCGCCACCTGCGCCGACGACTGGCGGCGGTTCGCCAGCAGCAGCTGCAGGCGGCCCGCCACCTGGCGCAGCAGCGCGTCGCCGAAACTGTGCCCCATGACGTCGTTGACGTGCTTGAAGCGGTCCAGGTCCATCATCAGCACGAACAAGGCTTCCTCGCGGCCGCGCGCGTTGAGCAGCGCGTCGTTCAGCAGCAGCACGAACTGCGCGCGGTTCGGCAGGTTGGTCAGCGTGTCCCAGTACGCCAGGCGGCGGATTTCCTGTTCGCGCTTGGCGATCCCTTCGCGCATGGCGTCGAAGGCATGCGCCAGCTGGCCGATTTCGTCTTCGCGCCGGCTGTCGATCGACACCTTGTAGTCGCCCTGCTCCAGCCGCTTGGCGGTAACCGCCAGCTCGCTGATCGGCTGGGCGATGCGCTTGGCGGTAAACACGATGGCCAGCGCCGAGGCGAAGATGCCGCCCAGCGTCAGGCCGATCAGCCAGCGCTCCAGGCGGCGGTATTCGGCGGTGGCTTCATCGATGGAACGCGCCAGCAGCACGCTGGCGGTCTGGCCGTTGTCCTCGCCGATCGACATCAGGCGCGCGCTGTACTGCGAGGCTTCCACCGTGATGTCGAACGGGCCGTCGGGCGCCTTGGCGCCGCGCGCCTGCAGCTGGTCGACCACTTCCTGCGCCGACGGACCAACAAAGGTGGAACCGGCCGACAGCCACTTGCCCTGCGTGTCGCGGGTCAGCACCGTGGTGTGCAGCGAACTGACTTCGCGCATGTCGCCGGCCAGTTGGCGGTCGATCGGGAAGGTCATCACGATCCAGCCGATGGTGATCGGCGCCTTGACCGGCATGGCGACGATCTGGAACGGCCGGTGGTCGACGATGGCGATGCCGATCGCGCCGTCGGCCGCTTCGGCCGCGTCCAGCATCGACAGCGCCATTTTTTCCAGCCCGGCCGCCTGCGCCGGGTTGGTCGAGACGCTGATCTTGCGGTCGTCGCCGATCAGCATGGTCAGCGACGCCTTGATGCGGCGGCCGCTGTTGGCCAGCGCCGACTCGATGGTGGCGCGGTCGCTTTCGTCGTTGTTGCCGATGGCGGCGACGAAGGCCGTGTCGCGCGCCAGCAGGCGCGCGCCGAAGCGCAGGTTCTGCGCATTCTGGTCCAGCAGGCGGCGGAAGATCTTGGAGCCGTTGCCCAGTTCACTGCTGATGGCGAGGCGGGCGTTGTTGTCGATGCCGCGCTGGATCACCAGCAGGCCGACCACCTGGACAGCCACGATCAGCGCCAGGAACAGCGTGACGATACGGGTTTCGAGGCTGCGAAAACGGAGACGCATGCTCAGGCCAGTCCTTTAAAGCGCGGCGTCGTCGGCCGCGGTGGGTTTCATCGGCAGCTTGAAGACGGCCGTCGTCAGGTCGCCCGCCTTCACCGTCAGCGTCTGCTCCGGCGTGGCGCCGCCCACGGTGTTGTAATGCCAGGCCTTGACCACGTACTTGCCGGCCGCCGGCAGCTCGATGCGGACGGCGCCGGAGCCGTCGGTCTTGGCGAAATACGGCGTGTCGACCACCTTCACGTAGGCGATCATTTTGTCATGAATATTGCAGCCGAGGACAACCGTGCCAGCCTTGTCGAACACCTGCGGCGACGCCGCCTGGCCGGAATACAGCTTCTGGTCGAATTTGTGCGCCGGCGAGAACGAATAGATGTGGTGGCGCACCTTGTCGTTGTTGGGGAAGTTGATGGTGGCGCCGGTCTGCACCACGGTCACCAGCGGCAGGAATTTCAGGCCCTTCTGCTCGATCTGCGCGGTGGCCGGCTTGCCGGCCGGCGATGCGCCGCCTTCGAGTTCGACATAGACCACGGTATCCGGTAGCACCTTGCCAGTCGCGTCCTGCACCTGCACTGCAATGCCGCTGGCGCCGGCGCTGGCCGCGCTAAACAGGCTCAAGCAAAAAACGAGGGAACGACCATGCATAAATACCTGCTCTCTTAAACGACGGTGTGATTGTCAATTGTAGCGCGTGTCCAGGACAATATGTTTCTTAAATTCATCATCCGGTAACAAATTGCTTCTATGATCGTACAGTTAAACTGATATTTGGCAAACGATTCATCGTGAATTCCGCACTCCAGCCGTCCGCCGGCGCCACAGTCACTTACCTGACGCCTCGCGACGAGGACGGGGAGGAAGCGCTGCTGCGTTCGCAGTTGTACGAGATCCTGGCGCGCAGGCAGCTCAGTGCGGTGTTCCAACCGATTGTACACATGCAGAGCGGCGAAATCATCGCTTATGAAGGTTTGATACGCGGGCCGTCCGGCAGTCCGTTGCATTCGCCGATGAATCTGTTCAAGGCGGCGCGCGCCAACGGCCTGACGGCGCAGGTCGAGAACCTGTGCCGCAAGGTGGTGCTGGAGCGCTTTGCCGAGCTGGCCCTGCCGGGCCAGCTGTTCCTCAACGTCAGCCCGGAGTGCCTGCTGCAGCGCGATGCGCGCCATGGCGAGACGCTGGAAATCATCCAGCAGATCGGCATCCATCCCGGGCGCGTGATCATCGAGCTGACCGAAAACCAGCCCACCTGCGACTACGCCCTGATGCGCGAGGCGGTGCTGCATTACCGCCAGATGGGCTTTCAGATCGCTATCGACGACCTCGGCGAGGGCTTTTCCAGCCTGCGGCTGTGGTCGGAATTGCGGCCCGAGTATGTCAAGATCGACATGCATTTCATCCAGGGCATCAATCATGATCCGGTGAAGCTGCAATTCGTGCGCTCGATCCAGGAAATCGCAGAGAAATCCAACACGCTGGTGATCGCCGAGGGCATCGAGACGCAGCCGGAGCTGCTGGTGCTGCGCGACGTCGGCGTCGCCTACGGCCAGGGCTACCATCTGGGCCGGCCGCAGCCGCTGCCCGCGCGCAGCGCGCAGCCCGAGGTGGTCAAGGCGCTGTCGCGCAACGGCGTCGCCGTATATCCGCAGCGCCTCAACGACCAGCACGCTTCCAGCATCCACAAGCTGCTGCACGAGGTGCCGGCGGTGACGTCGAGCATGAACAACAACGAGGTGTACGCGATCTTCCAGCGCGACCCGAAGCTGATGATACTTCCGGTGGTGGACGACGGCCAGCCGCAGGGCCTGATCAACCGCTTCGACATGATCGAGCACTTCGCCCGCCCCTACGAGCGCGAGCTGTACGGCAAGAAGTCGTGCCAGCAGTTCATGGACCGCACGCCGCTGGTGGCCGACCGCAACACCAGCCTGCAGGAACTGAGCTACCGCATGGCCAAGGCCGAGGCGCACCACCTGTTCAACGGTTTCATCATCACCGACCAGGGCCGCTATCTGGGCATGGGCACCGGCCACGACCTGATGCGCGAGATCACCCAGATGCAGATCCATGCCGCGCGCTACGCCAACCCGCTGACACAGCTGCCGGGCAATGTGCCGATCACCGAACATATCGAGCGTCTGCTGGAAAGCGGCGCCCGCTTCTGGGTCTGCTATTTCGACCTCGACCATTTCAAGCCGTTCAACGACATCTACGGCTACCGCCGGGGCGACGACGTGATCCAGCTGACCGGCAACATCCTCAGCGGCTATTGCGATCCCGACCGCGACTTTGTCGGCCACATCGGCGGCGACGACTTCATGGTGCTGTTCCAGAGCGAGGACTGGGAACGGCGCTGCCAGGCGGTGCTGGACGAATTCGGCCACAACGTGCTGGACTTCTACAGCGCCGACGACCGCGAGCGCGGCGGCTACCTCAGCGAAGACCGCCAGGGCAAAAAAGTGTTTTACTCGTTGATGAGCCTGTCGATCGGCGCGATCCGCGTCGAACCGCACCAGTACCACACCCACCACCAGATCGCCACCGCCGCCGCCGAATCAAAGAAGCAGGCCAAGAAAATCCACGGCAACAGCCTGTTCCTCGACCGCCGCCTGCCCGCCCGGGCCTGAGTCAGTCCGACGCCCGGTTGTGCGGCACGTAGCAGGCGCGCGCATGGGTGTCGCGCCATGCGTGCACCAGCGCCTGCGCCGCTTCGATGGCCTGCGGCGTCATCACCAGCGCCATCTTGCGGCGGTTGCTGACCGCCGCCACGTCGCCTGCCTGCGCCGCCAGCGTCAGCCACATGAAGGAGCGGGTCGGATCGCGCTCGACGCCGCGTCCGCAGCCATACATTCCGCCCAGGTTGAACTGCGCCAGCGCATGGCCCTGCTCGGCAGCCTTGCCGTACCAGTCGACCGCCTGCGCATCGTCGCGCTCGACGCCGACGCCGTTGGCGTACATCACTCCGAGGTTGTTCTGCGCGCTGGCGTCGCCCTGCTCGGCGGCGCTGCGATACCAGACGGCGGCCAGCGCCTCGTCGCGGGTCACGCCGTTGCCATTGGCGTACATGACGGCAACGTTGAACTGCGCATGCGGCGTGCCCTGCTCGGCCGCGCGCCGGTACCACTCCAGCGCCATGCCCTCGTCGCGCTCGACGCCGCGCCCGCGCGCGTACAGGCCGCCGAGGTTGTACTGTGCCAGCGCGTGGCCGGCCTGCGCCGCGCGCCGATACCAGGTGAACGCCAGCTCGTCGTCCTGCTCCACGCCCTTGCCGTTGGCCAGCATCACGCCGAGATTGAACTGGGCGTCGGCGTCTTCCTGCTCGGCGGCGCGCAGCAGCCAGGCGTAACCGCGGCGGGCGTCGCGCGACACGCCCAGCCCTTCGGCATAGGCCACGCCGACCAGGCGCTGGGCCACCGCATCATCCTGCGCCGCCGCCTGCCGGAACCAGGCCACCGCCTGCGCCTCGTTGCGCGGCACGCCGCGCGCGTGCTTGTACATCAGTCCCAGCTGCAACTGGGCGTTGGCGTCGTTTTGCAGGGCGGCTTTGCGGAACCAGGCCAGGGCCAGCGGATAATTTTGCGTCACGCCATAGCCGTTGCAGTACGCTTCGCCGACCAGCGTTTGCGCGCTGGCCAGGCCCTGCTCTGCGGCACGGCAAAAACAGGCCAGCGCCACTTCGTCGCTCTGCGGCACGCCACGTCCCTTTTTGTACATGAGACCGAGATTCTGCTGGGCCGACGCTTCGCCCTGGCGGGCGGCGCAGCGGAACCAGTGCGCGGCCAGGTCGTCGTCGCTGTCGACGCCGCGGCCGTAGTAGTACATGGCGCCCAGCTGATTCTGGGCGTAGGCCAGCCCCTGGGCCGCCGCCTTGCTCATCCAGCGGCAGGCCTGCGCTTCGTCGCGCGCCACGCCCTCGCCTTTTTTGTACATCCGGCCGAGATTGAACTGCGCATAGGCGTTGCCACGCTCGGCGGCGTCGAGGAACCACAGGTAGACGTCATGACCTTCTTTGGCCGTACACTGTTTTTTCACGATATGCCTCTGACCAACATGACAACACAGTTGATCAAAGTGTAAAACGCGGCCCCGGACGGGATTTGACAACGCTCAAACGGGCTGGCCGCGCTTTTGCAGGAATTGCGGCACCTTGGCGGCCGCCAGCTTGTTGACCGACACCAGCAGTTCACTGTCAACGCGGTGGATGCCGTACGTTGAACGAAGATGGCCGCCGATGTGCACCAGCAGCCTGGCGGCGACCTCGGCATCGGCCTCGGCCCGGTGAGCCGCGCTGTTGAAGCGGATGCCAAGCGCGCCCGACAGATGGCCCAGCTTGTAACTGCCCAGCTCCGGGAACACGCGGCGCGACAGTTTCAGCGAGCACACCAGCGACGCATGGCGCGGCGTCAGGTCCAGCCGCTCGGCCTCGGCGCGCAGGAACTTGTCGTCGAAGCTGGCGTTGTGGGCGGACAGCGGATCGCTGCCGATGAAGTCCAGCAATTGCGGCACCACTTCGTGCACCGGCGGCGCCTTGTCCACCATGGCCTGGGTGATGCCGGTCAGGCCGGTGATGAAGGATGGAATGCGCACGCCGCAATTGATCAGCGACACATAGCGCTCGACCACCTCGCCGTCGACGATGCGCAGCGCCGCCACTTCGGTGATGCGGTCGCCCATCGCGGGCGACAGGCCGGTGGTCTCGAAGTCGAGCATGACGATGGGCTGGTCGAGCATGGGGCTTATCCGAACTTTCTGACGGCATCCAGCGCCAGGCCGGCGCCGATGCTGCCGAACAGATCGCCTTCGACCTTGCGCGCGGCCGGCACCAGCGCACCGATGCGTTCGCGCAGCTTGCGCACGCCGCTGGAACCACCGGTGAAAAACACAGTGTCGACGTCTTCCGGCTTGACGCCGGCGTCGCGCAGCAGGTTCAGCACGGTCGACTCGACCGAGCCGACCAGGTGGTCGATGGCGCCGTCGAACTGGTCGCGGTTCAGTTCCAGCGTCACCGGCGGCGCCAGGCGGTCCAGTTCCAGCTGCACCTGGGCGGCGTCGGACAGGGCGATCTTGCCCTCTTCCGCCTTCATCGCCAGCCAGTGGCCGGCGCGCTCGTCGATCAGGCGCTGCAGGCGGCCCAGCTTTTCCTGCTCGGCCGAATCGCGGATCAGGTCGGACAGCTGGGTCCACATCTTCTTGGTGTAGACCTGGTTGATGGTGTGCCAGGTGGCCAGGTTGAAGAAATAGCTGGACGGCACTTCACTGTTGTTGCGCAGGCGGCTGCCATAGCCCAGCAGCGGCATGATGGACGACAGGCTCAGGTATTTATCGAAGTCGGTGCCGCCGATGTGGACGCCGCCGTTGGCCAGGATGTCGTCGCGCCGCTCGGCCTTTTTGGCGCGTTCGGGCGACAGGCGCACCAGCGAGAAGTCCGAGGTGCCGCCGCCGATGTCGGCGATCAGCACCAGCTCCTCGCGGTCGATCTGCGATTCGTAGTCGAACGCCGCGGCGATCGGCTCGAACTGGAAGGCGATGTCCTTGAAGCCCACCGAGCGCGCCACTTCGGCCAGCGTGGTTTCGGCCAGTTGGTCGTTTTCCTGGCTGTCGTCGATGAAGTGGACCGGACGGCCGAACACCGCCGACGAGAATTGGCGGCCGGCCGAACGCTCGGCGCGCTTCTTCAGCTCGCCGATGAACTGCGCCAGCAGCATGCGGAACGGCAGCGCGCGACCGCCGACCTCGGTCTGGCCGTCGATCAGGCTGGTGCCGAGCAAACTCTTCATCGAGCGCATCAAACGCCCTTCGTAGCCGGCCAGGTATTCGGCCAGCGCAGCGCGCCCATAGGTGACTTCATCGTCGTCCGCATTAAAGAAGACAACGGACGGCAGGGTGACCTTGCCATCCTCCAGTCCCAGCATCACCGGATGGCCGGGACGCACCCAGCCGACGGTGGAATTGGACGTGCCGAAATCGACGCCGCAAGCTATGGCCATCTTGCCCCTTCCTTAATCACATCAGTTCAGCTAAAGGGGCGATATGCTATCAGAAAAACCCCCTCAACAGGATAAATTGCGTCATAGCCACATGGGAGAAGATATTTCTTTGTAGAAATGCGATATTTATTGCCATCCGGTAAGTTTTTAATTATGCTCGTTTCACTGACAAAAATGCAAACAAAACGGCTTCAGTCCCAAACACCAGACGATGACCAAAACCAAGCTGACAGTTGAGCATTGCGCAACAGAAGTGAAATCCGTGATCGCCCGCGAGAACCGTCGCGTTACGTCCTATGACGTGGCGCTGGTGGCCGGCGTATCGCAATCGGCCGTGTCGCGCTGCTTCAAGCCGGGCGCCAGCGTGTCCAAGGCCACCTATGCGCTGGTGATGAAGGCCGCCGCCCTGCTCGACTATATCCCGAACGCCGCCGCGCGCAGCCTGATTACCCGCCGCTCCAACATGGTGGCGCTGATCATGACCAACCAGGCCAACCTGTATTACCCGGAACTGCTGGCCGAACTGAGCCAGCAATTCACCGCGCACGGCAAGCGCGTGCTGCTGTTCACGCTGCAGCGCGAGGCCGATGTCGACCGCGTGCTGGCCGATGTCTGGCAATTCCAGGTCGACGGCGTGGTCGCGGCCGCCCGCCTGACGCCGCAACATATCGCCGAATTCGAACGCCGGCGCATGCCGCTGGTGCTGTTCAACCGCACCCTGCGCGACGCCTCGGTCAACACCGTCACCTGCGATCACCTGGAGTCGGGCCGCATGCTGGCCTCGCGGCTGGCGGCGGCCGGCCATCGCCAGTTCGGCATCATCGCTGGCAGCGAGGACTACAGTGTGGCCAGCGAACGCCAGCGCGGCGCCTGCGAACGCCTCGCCGAACTGGGCCTGCCAACGCCGGTGGTGGTGCCCGGCGCCTACGATTACCGCAGCGGCGCGCTGGGGCTGAAAGCCATCATCGCCCAGCTGGGCAGCGTGCCGGACGCCGTCATCTGCGGCAGCGACGTCATGGCCATCGGCTGCCTGGACTGCGCGCGCCACGAGCTGGGACTGGACGTGCCGGGCCAGCTGTCGGTGGCCGGCTTCGACGCCGTCGAGCCGTCCAACTGGATCAGCTACAACCTGACCACGCTGCGCCAGCCGATGCCGAAAATGGCCGCCGCCGCCGCCGACCTGCTGTGCGCACGCATCGACCACCACGAAACCGACACCGAACGGCGCGTTTTCAACGCCCAGTTCATCGAAGGCGCCACCGCGCGCCTGACGCCGGCCGGCGCGCCGCCGGCGCTGACCGCTACCGGCCTGCGGCTGCCGGTCGCTATAATGTAGCGGATGAACCAGCCCAAACCGCCCAATTCTCCCCGTTTCACTCCGCAAGGCCTGATCCCCACCGCTGAACAGCACGCCATCCAGCTGGCGCAGAACAAGGTGGTGCTGGTCGACGCCAACGCCGGCGCCGCCAAGACCACCACGCTGGCGCTGCGCATCGGCGAAGCATTGGCGCGGCAACTGGCGCCGGAACAGATCCTGGCGCTGACCTTCACGCCGGAAGCGCGCGACGTGCTGCGCCGCCGGCTGGTGGAAGTGGGCGTGCCGCCAACGCTGGTGGAACGCGTGGCGGTGCTGAGTTTCGAGGATTTCTCGGCCTGGATGATGGACCTGGCCGACAACGACGATGTGCGCCAATGCCGCGACGTGCGCGCGCTGAAGGACTACGCATTGCAGGCGACGGACCGCACCGGCGAGCGCTACGCCGGCAGCGTCGACGGCCTGGAGCTGCACACCCACAGCCTGGCGTTGAGCCAGTTCCTCGACGTCCAGCTGGGCCTGAAAGCCACCATGGCGCTCGACAGCGACGTCGAATTCATGGGCCACGACGAGGCCGCCGAGCAGCTGGGCATCACGCTGACCGACTATCTGGTCACGCTGGAATACGAGGCCATGCGGCTGGACGGCGGCGCCGGCGCGGTGTTCCGCGGCCCGTTCGACGCCACCTACGACCTGGCCTGCAACCTGCACGCCGGCGCGCGCCTGGCCGAGCAGTTCCCGGACTACCGGCTGGTGCTGTGCGACGAGCTGCACGACCTGAACGAAGCGGCCTTCCGCATCCTGGAAGCGCTGATCGACCGGCCGCAGTGCTTCTTTGTCGGCGCCGGCGACAAGGACCAGGTGATCCACGCCAAGCTGGGCGCCAGCGAGGAATACCTGAACCGCCGCTTCGCCGAACGCTTTCCCCGGCTGGTGCGCTATCCGCTGACGCAGACCTGGCGCCACGGTCCGCACCTGGCCTACGCCATGGCCGAGTTGAAGCACAAGCCCGTGGAATCAGGCCTACCGCTGCGCACCGAGATCCTGCACGCCCACTACGACAGCGCCGCCGATTGCGCCCAGCGCGTTGTCGCCGCCGTGCGCCAGTGGAAGGCCGACGGCCATGCCTACGACGGCTGCGCCATCCTGATCCGCGACCGCCACCAGTCGATGGCCATTGAAAACGCGCTGATCGAAGCCGATATCGACTACCGCACGCCGCCGATGGCCGGCTACCTGCAACGCGATGAAATCCTGTTCCTGCGCGGGCTGCTGGCCATTGCGCTGCGCGATTTCGCCGCCGTCAAGTCGGAGCAGGTGCGCGTCGCCATCGTCGATGCACTGGTGGCGTTCAGCGAAATGAAGTTCTCCACGCGCAGCATGGACAACTTCAAGCAGCAGATCCTGAAGAGTCCCGACCTGCTGGGCGAACTGTTCATGATCGAGGACGAGCGCCGCGACGGCGTCGAGCCGGGCTACCGCGACGTCGCCAGCCAGGCCACCAAGCGCGCCGTGATCGATGCGCTGGCGTGGCTGGCGACCGTCGATGCCGACGCGCCGGCCGCCGCCGTGCTGACCGAATTGTGCGAGCGCGTCAAGCTGGCCGCCACCGCGCGCCGCATCTTCGTGCGCGCCTACGACGCCAGCGTCATCACGCGGTCGATCGCCAGCCTGCTCGAATCGGCGGCCGCCTCCGGCCAGAGCCTGCGCGAATTCTGGAGCGCGGTGAACGCACGCGAAGCCTTCATCCGCCGCAAGCGCGACCGCAAGTCGGTGCTGATTGAATGTGCAGCCAATGCCAAGGGCAAGGAGTTCGACCACGTCATCCTCCCCTTTCTGGAGGAGGGCGAATTCCCCCACCCGGCCCATCCCAGAAGGGAGGAGGAAAACCTGTTCTATGTGGCGGCGACACGCGCCCGTGCGCGCCTCACATTGATGTCGCCGGCCGACGCCGGCGCGCGCAGCAGCTTCATCGCGCAGATGCGACTGCCTAAATCTTCAGCAGCTGCCGAGGGTGCGCTAGAGCGAAACCAGAGGGCGCCAGCCCCTGCGCCGGCCTCGCGCCACTACCTGACGGCCAGTTTCCACGACAAGGACGAGGTCAAGGCGCTGGGCGCAAAATTCGACATCGCGCGGCGCGCCTGGTATGTCGAAAGCGGGACCGATCTCACGCCATTTTTAACTTGGATGAAAAAATAATGCAAGGGACCAATATTTCCAAGGGAAACCCTTATATAATACCGGTCGCGGGCTGCGGAACAGCCTCACACCTAGCGTGTACACACCATGTCCCCCAAACAAAATCAATTCGGGAGTATTTCGATGAAAGCTAAAACCAATATCCTGCTGGCAGCCTGCACCATCGCTCTGTTGAGCGCTTGCTCGACCCCAGCACCAGCCCCTGCACCAGCACCGGCGCCAGCACCAGTTGCTGCGCCAGCACCAGCACCAGTGGCCGCACCAGTGCCAGCACCAGTTGCCGCACCGCTGCCAGCCTACCTGGACCCAAACAGCTCGATCTACAAAAACCGTAGCGTCTACTTCGACTTCGACAAGTACACCGTCAAGCCAGAATTCGATGCACTGGTTGCTGATCACGCCAAATTCCTGGCCGCCAACCCGAACGTGGCGATCAAAGTCGAAGGCAACACCGATGACCGCGGCGGCGCAGAATACAATCTGGCCCTGGGTCAGAAGCGCGCTCAAGCCCTGATCACCGCCCTGAAAGTCCAAGGCGTGAAAGAAGGTCAAATGGAAGCCGTCAGCTACGGTAAAGAAAAATCGACCGGCACCGACGACGCAGCACGCGCCCACGACCGTCGCGACGACATCATCTACCCAAGCAAGTAATTCAGCTTGATCAAGCGCCCGGCACTGCCGGGCGTTTTTCATTGTGACTCTCTCTTTTGAGAGCGGCGAAAAGCAGTTGTAGTCGTTATGCTGGAAGTTTCCATTCATCCCATTCAGGCGAAGGAAGTTTCATGAAGAACCTCACTACTGCGGCCGGCGCTCCGGTCGTCGACAATCAAAACACCCAGACCGCCGGTCCGCGCGGCCCGGTCCTGCTGCAGGACGTATGGCACCTGGAAAAGCTGGCGCACTTCGCGCGCGAAGTCATCCCTGAGCGCCGCATGCACGCCAAAGGCTCGGGCGCCTTCGGCACATTCACCGTCACCCATGACATCTCCAAGTACACGCGCGCCGCGCTGTTCTCGGAAGTCGGCAAGAAAACCGATATCTTCATGCGCTTTTCGACCGTTGCCGGCGAACGCGGCGCCGCCGATGCGGAACGCGATATCCGCGGCTTCGCCGTCAAGTTCTACACCGAACAAGGCAACTGGGACGTGGTCGGCAACAACACGCCGGTGTTCTTCTTCCGCGATCCGCTGAAATTCCCGGACCTGAACCACGTGGTCAAGCGCGATCCGAAGACCAATCTGCGCAGCGCCGAAAACAACTGGGACTTCTGGACCCTGCTGCCGGAAGCCCTGCACCAGGTCACCATCGTCATGAGCGATCGCGGTATTCCGAAAGGCTACCGCCACATGCACGGTTTCGGCAGCCACACCTACAGCTTTATCAGCCCGGCCAATGAACGCTTCTGGGTCAAGTTCCACTTCGTCTGCCAGCAAGGCATCGAGAACTTCAGCGACGCGGAAGCCGCGGCGCTGGTCGGCGTCGACCGCGAAAGCTCGCAGCGCGACCTGTACGACGCCATCGAGAACAAGGACTTCCCGCGCTGGAAACTGGCGGTGCAGATCATGCCGGAAGCCGATGCGTCGAAAGTGCCGTATCACCCGTTCGACCTGACCAAGGTCTGGCCGAAAGGCGACTACCCGCTGATCGACGTCGGCGTGCTGGAACTGAACCGCAATGCCGAAAACTACTTCGCGGACGTGGAGCAGTCGGCCTTCTCGCCGGCCAACGTGGTGCCGGGCGTGAGCTTCTCGCCCGACAAGATGCTGCAATCGCGCCTGTTCTCATATGGCGACGCGGCGCGCTACCGCCTGGGCGTGAACCATCATCAGATTCCGGTGAATGCGCCGAAATGCCCGTTCCACAGCTACCACCGCGACGGCGCCATGCGCATTACGCCGAACGGCGGCGAGCACACGCCATATGAGCCGAACAGCCGCGGCGAGTGGCAGGAAAGCCCGCAGTTCAAGGAACCGCCGCTGTCGCTGGAAGGCGCGGCCGATCACTGGAATCATCGCGTCGACACCGACTACTACTCGCAGCCGGGCAACCTGTTCCGCCTGCTGACCGCCGAGAAGAAGCAGCTGCTGTTCGAGAACACGGCGCGCGCGATTCATGGCGTATCCAAGCCGGTGCAGGAACGTCACATCTACAACTGCACCCAGGCCGATCCGGCCTACGGCGCGGGCGTGGCCGCCGCCATCGCGGCACTCGAAGGCAAATAAAGCCGGTACAATGAGGCGGCCCTCAACCGCCTCATTTGCCGATGCCTGTAATCTTCCTGATTCTTGCGCTGTTCGTTTCCGCTGCCGGCAATGCGGCTGATGCGCAGCGCATCGCATGGTTGTGGGACGGCGCCGCGTTGCCGGCGTGGTCGCAACCGGAAGCCGCAGTCCTCCAGCGTCATATTCTCCTGAGCGGCGACACCGCCCTCACCCGCCCGCGTGCACGCTGGCCGAACGCGTCGCGCAGCACGCCCGTCGTCCACGTGGAAGTCAGCAGCGTCAATCCGCCTGTCGATATCGAAAGCCGGCGGGCCATGATCGTGCGCGCGATGCACGAAGCGGCCGACGCCAGCACCTCCGGCTGGGTGCAGCTGGACATGGAAGCGAAACCGTCGCAGCGCGTGTTCTATCGCTCGCTGGTGCGCCAGCTGCGCGACGAGCTGCCGCCGCAGATCAAGCTAAGTGTGACCGCGCTGGCCTGGTGGTGCCGTTCGCCCGCCTGGCTGGACGATCTTGGCGCCGACGAAGTGGTGCCAATGTTCTTCCGCATGGGGAAAGACAGCGCGCGCCTGCGTGACATCATCCAGCATTCGCCGTCCACGCTGCACGCCAGTTGTCGCAACGTGGCAGGCTTTTCGCCGCAAGAAGCGTTTCCGTCCGAGGTGACGGCGCGCTATCCTAAAACCTACTGGTTCGACCGCTACGCGTGGAAGCGTGGCACGGACATTGAGAGCACTCCATGACACGTTCCCTTCGAATCGGCGCGTTGGCTGCCGCGCTGCTTGCCATCGCCAACGCGGGCGCCAGCGGCGATGTGCCGTACGACCGTTACGCCGGCCGCTACGCGCCGGACATCGCGCTGGAGCGCTATCAGGCAGGCCAGCTGGGTGTCGTGCTGCCGACATATGCACGCATGTATCTCTACACCGCATGGCGCGACGTGATGCTGGGCGCGCGCGACCTGAAAGCCTCGCCCGGCATTGAAAGCGGCCTGACCGTATCGGTGCACGGCCGGCCCGGCGGCTATGGCGACTGGCGCCAGAACGCGCCGGATGATGTCTACGCCGGCTGGCGCAAGGCGGTGAGCGCCGCAGCGAAACGCGAGCTGCTGCCGCCGGCGGACAAGGACAATGTCGCCACCACCTATCGCGCCTGCCCGGACAGCAGCTACGCCTTCGCGGCGCAGACGCTGACCGATCTCGCCAGGCGCAGCGACGCCACGCCGGCACGGCTGGAAGCGTGGATCGCCACCCAGCGGCAGGTGTTCCGCATTTGCGGCGACGATCCCGAAGTGCGCCGTCCCGGCTACGGCCAACCCAAGCTGGCGGCGGCGCAGCCGGTGGCGCTGCCGGCATCCGAAGCGCTGTACTGGCGCCAGATGCAGGAGTATCAGCTGGCGTCGGCCGCTTTTTATGCCGAAGATTACGCTGCCAGCGGCAAGCTGTTTGCCCGCATCGGCGCGACCGACAAGCATCCGCTGCGCCATTGGGGCGCATATCTGAGCCTGCGCTCGCAGGCGCGTGCGGCGAGCTATGTTCCGCCATCGGTGTCCCAGGAGGAGCGCTGGAAACAGCGGCAGGCGATCGCGCAGGAAGGCCCGCAGGCCGCCGCCGCGCGCCAGGCAGCGCAACAGAAGAAAGTGGACGCCATCCAGGAAACCATCAATGGCATTCTGGCGGATGCATCGCTGAAGGATCTGCATGAAGACGCCCGCGCCATCGGCCGCAGCATGCGCGCTGAACTGACGCCCAATACGCGCTTCGCTGAACTGAGCAAGGCGCTGGACGACCCGCGCGCCGATCCATACATCGACGACCAGCTGGGTGACTGGCGCCTGCTGGCAAACCAGCTGCTGCCCGTGCCCGCGCTGCGCAAATCGGCAGGCTTCATCGACTGGATACAAACCATTCAGCAGTGCTACGGCTACAAACCGGAATACACCTGCGCGCAAGAGCACGAACACGCGCTGGAACAATGGCGGCGCTACGCCAAGGACAGCAACAAGCCGCAAGCGCGCGTGTGGCTGATGGCCGCCGCCATGGGCGGCGACACGATGCCAGCGGACCTGGAGCAAGCCAGCCTGCAGGTCGCTGCCGACGCGCCGGAATACCTCACCGTGCGCTATGCGCTGGCGCGTCACTATCGCACCAGCAAGCAGGCCGACAAGGCGCGCGCGCTGGAAGACGCGGTAATGGCAAGTCCGCAACTGGCCGCTACCGCATCGTCCAGCGCGCGCAATCTGTTCCGCCAGGAGCGCCTTGCCATCGTTGTCACGCCTGCGGAAGCCGTGCCATACCTGCTGCGCACACCGACCGAATCGCGCGATGCCGACAGCGGCGAAAAAGCCTCCGCCAAGCCAACCGGAGAAGAACTGGCTTCCGACGGTCAGCGCTGGCTGAACAGCGGCCTGGCGACCGCCGACCTGTACGCGCTGAGCGCCGACAAGCGTCTGCCGGCCGCGCTGCGCGCGCGTATCGCCATCGCCGCATGGATGCGCTTCGACTTGCTGGGACAGGAGCCGCAAGCCATCGCCGCCGCGCAGCGCATCGAACAAAGCGTGCCGGCGCTGGCTGCCGACATGCGCAAATATCAGACATCCAACACGCAGGAACGCCGCCATCTGATGCTGCTCAGCGCCATGAAATGGCAACTGGCGCCAACGCTCACCTGGTACAACGCCACGCGCGACGAATTCGCGCAAGCGAATCCGGACGATGTCACGGCCAGCATGTGGTGCAAGCTGCCGGCCAAGCCAGGCGTCACGGTGGACGAAGACACCAGCATCGAGCTCGCCCCGCCAGCGCCGGAGACCGGCAACGCCGTGGTCCGCGACAAGGAACTGGCGCAGCTGGGCGCCTTAAAAACCGCCACCGGCTTCGTCGGCGACCACGTGCTGCGGCGCGTGACGGCGGCGCCGAGGGATCCCGATCTGCCATGGCTGCTGTACGTGGTGGTGCAATCCACGCGCGGCGGCTGTCTCGATGCGGATGCCAAGGCGTTGTCGAAGAACGCCTTCACCGTGCTGGGCAAACGCTACGGCAACACCGAGTGGAGCCGCAAGACGCCTTACTACTATTGATCCGTCTCAAACGCGGGGCATGGCGCCGGCCTAAGCTAAGATTTTTGGAGGCGCATCATGCAAACACTGGCCCAGCCCCGCGCTATTTCATGCTACGACAACGATTGGGTACTGTGGATAGACGCGCAGGTCCGCTTACTGTCGGAAAGAAGGCTCTCGGACCTGGACATCGAGAACCTGGTCGAGGAGCTCGACGGCATGAAAAAACAAGAACTACGCACACTGAAAAACAGGCTGAGAGTTCTCATCATGCACCTGTTGAAGTGCCAATTTCAGAAGTCCTATCCGCAGAATAAATGGCACTCCACGCTGATCGAACAGCGCTTGCGCATTCACGCTCTGCTCGACAGCAGCCCCAGTCTGCGCCGCAGGCTGGAAGAGTTCGCGCAATCAAACTACCCTCGACCACGACTTCACACCGTGACCGCGACGCCCGAGCGTTGCAGCAGCGCTTCACAGCGCTTGGACAGGTGCAGCACCCGCAGCGTTTTGCCCGCCTTGGCATAGCGCTCGCTCAGCGCAGCCACCGCCACCACCGCCGAGTGATCGACCAGGCGCAGGTAACGGCAATCCAGCACCACCTGCTGCGGATCGTCCTGCAAGTCGAACAATTCATTGAAATGTGCCACCGATGCGAAGAACAGCGTGCCATGCGGCGTATAGGTTTTGACGCCGGCGCCCTGCTCCACGTCGGCACGGATATCGCGCGCATGACGCCAAGCGAAACTCAACGCCGCAATCACAATCCCGCACAATACCGCCGTGGCCAGATCGGTCGCCACGGTAATCGCCGTCACCGCCACAATCAGCAGCGCATCATGACGCGGCACCTTGCCCAGCACCTGCAAGGAACTCCAGGCAAAAGTCTGCTGCGCCACCACGAACATCACCCCCACAAGCGCGGCCAGCGGAATGCGCTCGATCAGCGGCGATAAAAACAGTATAAACAATAAAATCATGATACCGCTGACCGCACCCGACACCCGCGTGCGGCCGCCGGAACTCAGGTTGATCATGGTCTGGCCGATCATCGCGCAGCCGCCCATGCCGCCGAACAGGCCGGACGCCACATTGGCCGCGCCCAGCGCCACGCACTCGCGATTCGGCAGGCCGCGCGTCTCGGTGATTTCATCGGTCAGGTTAAAGGTCAGCAGCGTTTCCAGCAGGCCGACCACCGCCATCAGCAGCGCATAAGGAAAGACGATGTGCAAGGTCTCCAGGTTCATCGGCACATCCGGCAGCGCGAACACCGGCAGGCCGCCGGCGATATGCGCCATGTCGCCCAGCGTGCGCACCGGCAGCGCCAGCGTCGCCGACAACACGCCCACGCCGACAATCGCCACCAGCGCCGGCGGCAGCGCCTTGGTCAGGCGCGGCAGCAGATAGACGATCAGCATGGTCAGCAGCACCAGGCCGCACATCCACACCAGCGAAGCCCCCTGCAACCAGGCGCCATCCGCCTTGAAGTGTTGCAATTGCGACCAGGCGATGACAATCGCCAAGCCATTGACGAATCCCAGCATTACCGGATGCGGCACCATCGTCACCAGTTTGCCGAGCCGCAGCACGCCAAACAACAGCATGATCAGGCCGCTCAACACCACCGTCGCCAGAAAATATTGCAGTCCGTGCTGGGCTACCAGCGCAACAATCACCACCGCCATCGACCCGGCGGCGCCGGAAATCATGCCAGGACGACCACCAAAAATGGCCGTGATCGTGCAAATGAAGAACGCACCATACAAACCGGTAAGCGGATTCAGATGCGCCACCAGCGCAAAAGCGATGCATTCGGGAACTAACGCGAAGGACGTGGTCAGACCCGCCAAGGCGTTTTTAGAAAAATTGGAAGACCACATGGGGGAATAAGCCGCAAAGAATCGATGCTAAATAGCAACAGCGGGTGTATTTTACACGTGCTGGGCTGTTTACTCATCGTCTTGGGTGAAGTGGCGCACATTCAGAATCGGGGCAAGACGGGCACAATGGCAACGCATCTCCGAATAACCCAGCCCGGTCAACTACGCCATGACTACCTTGATATCTGCCAGCTACGCCCTGCAACGCCAGAAAATCGCCGTGGAAAGAACGCTGTATGCGCGTTCGGCCGAAGAATCCCAGCTGGCGGCCCGCTGGGCCAGCGCCTGGCACAAGCTGGTGCAGCGCAAGCTGGATCAGGATCTGGCGGCCCGCATGCCTGCGCGGATGGATTTCGGCGGTTTCCTGATCGCTCCGCCGTCCCGCGTCCTGCACTAAATTCCTCTCTTACGCTGCGTAACGTGGCTGTGCCGGAGTCGCATTGATGATGCGGCCCTGGTAGCAGCTGCCTGCGCGGCGTTCCATCGCTTCACGGTCCAGTACGGTAACCAGGCCGCGACGGTAGATAATCAGTCCTTCCTGTGCCAGCTTGCCTGCCGCGCCCGTGATGCTTTCGCGACGCACGCCCAGCATGTTGGCGATCATTTCCTGGGTCACCTTCAGCTCGTTGGACAGGGAACGGTCCAGGCGTTCCAGCAGCCAGCGGCACAGCTTCTGCTCAATGCTGGTGTGACGGCTGCCGGCGACGCTTTGCGCCAGTTGGGCGAACATCATGCTGGTGTAGCGCATCAGTTGCTGGGCCAGAGGGCCGCCGGTGTAGAAGACTTCGCGCAGCATGGCGGTTTTCAGGCGGTAGCCGTAGCCGGCGGTCTGCACCACGGCGGCGTAGCTGGCGCGTTCAGTGGGATGCAATGCGACGCCGACGACGCCTTCACGGCCGACGACGGCGATTTCGGTGGTGGCGCCGTCTTCCATCACGTACTGCAGAGAAATAATGGCGTTGGTCGGGAAGTAGGTGTACTCGACGGCATCGCCATAATCGAACAGATGCTTACCTTCCGGCAACGTGACCAATTCCAGGCTGGCGAACAGGGCCAGCAGATCGTCGCGTGACAGCGCGCGCAGCAGGTCGTTCTGTTGAGCGCCGATCAGGCTGATTTGTGGCGCTGCAGCTGGAGTGGTGTGAAGTGCGTTCATGGTAAGCCTCGTAAGTGTCTGTCTGGTTGATGTAGACACTATATCGATCGGCCCACCCCGCCGGTATAGGAGCAACTTGTCGTCCTATGTAGGCTGCGAACATTGCAGAATGTCATCTTAGTCCTACGCACACTCCGGGGTCAGGTCCCTCATTTCTACACGGGCTGATCCATGCCAAGGCTTTCCGCGGCAGACAGGCTATTGTTGGGCGATGACCAGACCTCTTCGATTGGAATTCCCCGGTGCGCTGTACCACGTCACCAGCCGTGGCGACCGCAAGGCGCTCATCTATATGGATGACATCGATCGCTCAGTATGGCTGCAGACTTTGGGGGATGTCTGTGCGCAGTTCCGCTTCGCCATACATTCTTTCTGCCAGATGGGTAATCACTATCACCTGTTGGTGGAAACCTTGGATGGCAGGCTGGCGCTCGGGATGAGGCAACTTAACGGCGTTTATTCGCAGTATTTCAATCGTCGGCATAATCTGGCCGGCCATGTCTTCCAGGGACGCTACAAGGCGATTCTTGTCGATAGGGAAAGCTACCTGCTTGAACTGGCCCGTTACATCGTCCTCAACCCGGTACGCGCAAAGCTGGTTGCGGAGCCTGGGGATTGGCTGTGGAGCAGCTATAACCTGACTTTGGCGGAGGCGCCGCCGCCCGCCTGGCTGCACACGAATTGGTTGCTGTCGCGATTCGGCGATCGGAAGCAGAACGCCAAAGACGCCTATCGTCAATTTGTACTCGATGGCGTCGGTGTCGCAAGTCCTTTGACCAAAACATTCCAGCAAACAGTGCTGGGCAGCGAACAGTTCATCGCGCAACTCCAATCGGCAACCAGCGCGATCGCGCTAGCCGGCATCTCCCGCGCACAACGCAGTGCACTGGCGCCCACGCTCAACGAATGCCAGTTGATGTATCCCAATCGAGATGACGCGATGGCCTTCGCATACAGCACCCGTGCCTACACGCTGACGGAAATCGCCCACCACTTCGGCGTATCGCACGCAACGGCAAGCCGCGCCGCGAAAAAGCGTGGCTAACCGTTGAGCTCGTGTAGAAATGAGGGACCTGACCCCGGAGTTTTAGTAGGTGACGCGGAGTTGAACGTAGCCGGTGCGGGGCGCGCCGGCCATGCGACCGGCGTTGCCGTCGACGTTGCGGGTGTAGTAGCGCTTGTCGGCGATGTTGTTGACGCCGGCCGCCACTTCGTAGCCGCGCTGTTTCCACGAGACGTTGGCGTTCAGCAGGCGGAAGCCGGGAATCAGGCCGGCGGCGCCGTTGGCCGTCTCCGTCACCGTGTTGGCGGTGTCGGAGTATTGCTTGGTCTGGTGCGTGGTCGACAGGTTCGCGGTCCAGGCGCCGACGCGGTAGCGCGCACCGATGGTGTCGGTGGTCCGCGAGTAGAACGGCACGTCCAGCCCCGCGGTCGCGCCCGATTCCTGGATCGCCTTGGTGTAGGTGTAGTTGGCGTACACGTTCAGGCCCGCCAGCGCGCTGGCTTCGTCAAACGTGTAGTCGGCCGCCGTCTCGATGCCGTCGTGCTTGGTCGCGCCGATGTTCTGGAACGTCGCCGGCGTGATGCCCGGCACTTGCACGATCTGGTTGTCGAACTTGAGCTTGAAGGCGGTCACTTCGGCACTCACCGAACCGCTCTTCCAGCGCGCACCCAGTTCGGCCGTCTTGGCCAGTTCCGGCTTCAGCGGATTGGCCGGCGTCTGCGAATTCAACTGCGTGTTCTGCACCGGACCGAACGAGGTGGTGTAGTTGACGAACACGGTCAGCGCCGGATTCAGCAGGTAGGCGACATTCAGCGACGGCAGTGCCTTGGTGTTGTCGGTTTCAAAGGTGGATTTGGCGGCGACGTCGTTGCGCGTCGACGAGATCTGCTCGTAACGCACGCCCGGCGTGATGCGCCACGCACCCAGCGCGATGCGGTCGTCGATGTAGGCCGCGTGCGCGTCGGTGCTGTTGATGAAGCGGGTGATGGCGCCATTTACGCCGGTCGATACGGTCTGGATGTAGTTGTTGTCGTCGCCGCGCTCGCGCAGGTAGCGGTAGCCGACGGTCACGTCATGCAGCATGCCGCCGCCGTTGAAGCGTTGCGTGTAGCGCGGTTCAATGCCCAGCACTTCGTAGTTACGCGGCTGCCAGGTAATCTGCGTCTTGGCGGCGTTGATCAGCGCGCTCTGGCGGAAGCTTTCGTTGTAATACGCCTTGATCTCGAATTCCTGCGCAGCCGAGATGGTGTTCAGGTAGCCCACGTCCACGCCATGGCGGTCGCCGCTCCAGAAGTCGGTCGGACGGGTGTTCTGGAACGGGTCGGCGTTGTACTGCGCCACCGTCAGGCCACCCGGCGTGCGCGACAGCACGTCGTAGTAGGACACCTTGCCGTACACCTCGCTATGATTGTTCAGCGGGTAGCGGAACTTTAGCGCCACGTCGTTGACGCGCTCGTCGCTGCCCTTGCGCCATTCCGAACCTTCCATGCCCGAATACATCAGCGCCACGCCCAGGCCGTTGCTGGCGGTGCCGCCGACGAAGGCGCTGTACTGGCGGTTGCCATCGCCTTCGCTGAAGTGGTTGTAGCGCACGCTGGCGTCCCCGCTGATGCCCTCGCCTTCCGGAATCCCGCGGCTGCGGAAGTTGATGATGCCGCCGACGTTCTGCGGGCCGTAACGCACCGCGCCGCCGCCGCGCACCACGTCGATCGATTCAATATTGTTCAGGCTGACCGGCGCGAACGACAGCTGCGGCTGACCGTACGGCGCCACCGCCAGCGGGATACCGTCCAGCAGCACGGTCGAACGCGGCGAGTAGCGGCCGGTCAGACCGCGAATGCCGATGTTCAGCGAGATGGCGCTGCCGGCCGTGCCCGAGTTGTCGGTCGACTGCACGCCGGGAATGCGGCGCAGCACGTCACCGATGTTGGCCGCGCCGGTCTCGTCGATTTCTTCCTTGTTGACCACGGTACGTGCGCCGGCGAAGTTCTTCACGCTGTTTTGCAGGCCGGAGCCGAGCCAGCTGCCCGACACCTGGATCGATTCCATCGGCGCGTCTTCCGTCTGTTGGGCGTGCAGCGCGAACGGCGCCATCAGCAGGGACACCGCGGCGGCCAGGGCGGTCAGTTTGAAAGGCGCGACATTCAGTTGCAGTTCAGACATGTGAAGAATAGTTGTTGTGTGATAATAATTTGAATGATAACAGTTCTCATTAACAATTACCAGACTCGCAAGCTGTCAGTTATAATTTGCGGATGCTCTATTTCGTCAAACGCCAAACGCTGCACATCTGGATCGCCATGCTTGGCGTTCTGTTTGCCGCGCTGGCGCCGACGGTATCGCATGCCCTGGCTTCCACCACCACCGCCGCCCTGGCGGAAATGTGTACGGTGGACAGCGGCGCCAAGAAGGCGCCCACCAATATCATGCACGGCATGGAGCATTGCGCTTATTGCGTGATGCATGGCGGCGCGCCGGCCTTGCCGCCGTCGGCCCTGGGCGGTTTCGCCGTCATCGACGGCCATGACTTTTATCCACCGCTGTTCTACACCGCGCCGCAGCCGCTGCACACGTGGCGCGCCGCCAACCCTCGCGGACCTCCCGCCTTTTCCTGATCGTTAGTTCGTGCTCCGCCATCGTTGCGACGACGGCGGCTATCTATCCGTATCATCAGGAATACCATGAAAACCACCATGTCTCCCTTGGCATTGGCGCTGCTTGCCGCCTTTGCCACCCAGGTCCACGCCGATGAAGACGTGCCGCAGCATCAGCTGGGCACCGTCACCATTACCGGCAACCGCCCTACTTCGCTGCCGACGCAGATCCCGACCACCATCGAAGGCATCACGCGTGAAGAAATCGAGCGCGATATCAACGCCACCGATGCCGAAGACGCGCTGAAATACCTGCCCAGCCTTCTGGTTCGCAAGCGCTACATCGGCGACTACAATCACGCCGTGCTGTCCACGCGCGCTTCCGGCACCGGCAACAGCGCGCGCTCGATGGTCTATGCGGACGGCATCCTGCTGTCCAACTACCTCGGCAACGGCGCCACCTTCGCGCCGCGCTGGGGCATGGTCAGCCCGGAGGAAATCGAGCGTGTCGATGTGCTGTATGGCCCGTTCTCCGCAGCCTACGGCGGCAACTCAGTCGGCGCGGTAGTCGATTACGTCACGCGCATGCCGACCAGATTCGAGGCGCACGCCAAGCTGACGCTGACGCATCAGCCGTTTAAACTCTACGGCACCAACGACAATTACGACGGCAAGCAAGGCAGTTTCTCGCTTGGCGACCGCCAGGGCGCGTGGTCCTGGTGGCTGGCCCTGAGCCGCACCGACAGCGAAGGCCAGCCGCTGACCTTCCCGACGCGCGCGGTGTCCGCCGGCGCGGTCGGCAACGCCGGCACGCCGGTCACAGGCGCCGTCGCCGGCCTGGATCGCACCAACACGCCGTGGTATCTGTTCGGCGCCGCCACGCAGTACCACACGACGCAGGATCAGTTGAAGGCCAAGCTGGCCTATGACTTTTCGCCGACCATGCGCGCCACCTATACCTTCGGGCTGTGGCGCAACGATTCGGAAGGCCGCCCTTCCACTTATCTGCGCGATGCGGCGGGCCAGCCGGTCTACAGTGGCGTCGTCAACGTCAATGGACGCAGCTACACGCTGGCGCCGACCGATTTCAACCTGTCCAACGAAGACCTGCAGCACTATATGCACGGCCTGACCGTCAAGACCAACACCAAGGGCGTATTCGACTGGGAAGTCGCGGCCAGCCTGTATGACTACAACAAGGACCAGCTGCGCGCCGCCACTGTCGCCATGCCGGCCGCGTTGTCCGGTGGCGCCGGGCGACTGGTGAATCAGAGCGGCACCGGCTGGAACACCTTCGCCGCCAAGGGCGTATGGCGTCCGGACGTGGGGCACGTGGCGGAATTCGGCTATCAGCGCGAAGCCTACAAATTGAGCAGCACCGAGTCACCCACCACCGACTGGATCAATGGCGCGCCAGGTGGCGCCGCGACCTCCCGCTTCGCCGGCAGGACCGAAATCAACAGCCTGTACGCACAGGACACCTGGAAGTTCGCCCCGCAGTGGAAGACAGTACTGGGCGCGCGCTTCGAGCAATGGCACGCGCATGACGGTGTGACGGCCAATGCGCTCAAGGCCGTATCGCATGTCGAGCGTACCGAGAACTATGTGTCACCCAAGGCGGCGCTGGCCTACCAGGCCAGCGAGGACTGGGTGCTGAAAGCCTCGCTGGGCCGCGCGGTGCGCATGCCAACCGTATCGGAGCTGTACCAGGGCGGCGTCAACGCGGCCGGCCAGCTGACCAACAACGATCCGAACCTGAAGCCGGAAAAGTCCTGGACCACGGAGCTGAGTGGAGAACGCAAGCTGGCCACTGGCTACCTGCGTCTGACGGCATTCGGCGAACGCACCACGGACGCGCTGTATTCGCAGACCAATGTGCTGGTCACGCCCAACGTCACCAACATCCAGAACGTGGACCTGATCCGCACCAAGGGCCTGGAAGTTTCGTACGGCGCCAATGATGTGGGCCTGCGCGGACTGGATCTGAGCTCCAGCCTGACGTGGACCGACTCGAAGATCATCCGCAACGACAAGGCGCCGAGCAGTGTGGGCAAATGGCAGCCGCGCATTCCGGAATGGCGCGCCACCGGCGTGGCGACCTACACCGTCAACGACAAGCTGTCGGCGACGCTGGCGGCACGCTACAGCGGCAAGCAGTATTCGACGCTGGACAATTCGGATATCAACGGCTTTGCCTATCAAGGCGCCAGCAAATACTTCACCGCCGATGCGCGCGTGCGCTATCGCTTCAACGCGCAATGGAGCATGGCGGTGGGCATCGACAATCTCAATAACTACCAGTATTGGAACTTCCATCCTTATCCGCAACGTACCTACGTCGCTGAGCTGAAGTTCGATATCTAAGTCCACGGGCGCTGCCGGAATTTCGGCGGCGCCTCGTGCACACTTAAACATTCATATGTTATACTTGTTTTCAACGTAATCTCATAAAGATGAAAACACCATGCTTAGCACCGAACACAAAGCCATCATCACCGCCACCGTTCCAATCCTGGAAGAAGGTGGCGAAGCCCTGACCCGCCATTTTTATAAATCGCTGTTCCGCGACTATCCGCACGTCAAGCCGCTGTTCAATCAGGCCAACCAGCACGAGGGCCACCAGCAACGCGCACTGGCCAATGCGGTTCTGATGTATGCGAAGAACATCGAAAAGCTGGAGAAGCTTGGTCCGCTGGTCGGCAACATCGTCAACAAGCACGTGTCGCTGCAGATTCAGCCGGAGCACTACCCTATCGTCGGCGCCGCGCTGCTGAAGGCGATCCGCGAAGTCCTCGGCGAGCAGGTAGCCACCGATGCGGTGATTGAAGCGTGGGGCGCGGCTTATGGCCAGCTGGCGGATATCCTGATCGGCGCCGAGGAAAAGGCCTATACGGAGAACGAGCAGGCCGAAGGCGGCTGGCGCGGTGCGCGCGCCTTTAGTGTGATTTCCAAGACGATGGAAAGCGACGAGATCACATCCTTTGTGCTGGCGCCCGTCGATGGTGGCAAGGTGCTGCTGCACAAGCCGGGCCAGTACGTCGGCGTACTGGTGAACGTGAATGGCGATGAGCAGCGGCGCCAGTATTCCCTGTCCGCCGCGGCCAATGGTACGAACTATCGTATCAGCGTCAAACGCGAGCCGGGCGGCTTGGTGTCCAACTTTCTGCACGACCATGTGCAGGTCGGCGATAGCATCAATCTGTTCCCGCCATCGGGCGACTTCGTGCTGGCCGATAGCGACAAGCCGCTGGTGCTGATCAGCGGCGGCGTCGGCATCACGCCGACGCTGGCGATGCTGACGGCAGCCCTGACCAGCAACCGCTCTATCCACTTCATCCACGCGGCGCGTCACGCCGGCGTGCATGCGTTCCGCGATCATATCGATGCGCTGGCGGCCCGGCATCCGCAACTGCAACGCTTCTATTGCTATGAGTCCGTGGATGCGCACACGCCGCAGCCGCACGCCACCGGGTATCTGAATCCCCAGCAGCTGGCCGAGTGGCTGCCGGCGACGCGCGATCTGGACGCTTACTTCCTCGGCCCCACGCCGTTCATGAAGGCGATCAAGGCGCACTTGGCGGAATTGGGCGTGCCGCCGGCGCAGACTTATTACGAGTTCTTCGGCCCTGCACAGGCGCTGGCTTGATGCGATTTTCAACTATGTAAAGCTGGTTTTCTTCGTGTACCAGAAAGAGAGTGGATGTAATACTTTATGCATCCACTCCTCATATTGGGAACACATGAAGCGCAGAACCCTGTTGAAGCTGGCGGCCGGTAGTGCCGCCTTGTCCGGTTTGTCTCCTGTATCGCTGGTCGTTGCCGCGCCGCTGAAGGAGCTGCGGCTGGACTATGCCTATTATTCGCCTGTCAGCCTGGTGCTGCGGCGCTTTGGCTGGCTGGAGGAGGAGTTCAAGGCGGACGGCGTGCAGGTGCGCTGGGTGCTGAGCGCCGGCAGCAATCGCGCGCTTGAATATCTGAATGCGAACAGTATCGATATCGGCTCCTCGGCGGGCCTGGCTGCGTTGCTGGCCAAGGCGAATGGCAATCCGATCAAGACGCCGTATATTTTTTCGCGTCCGGAGTGGACGGCGCTGGTGGTGCGCAAGGATTCGCCTATCCGCACCGTGGCGGATTTGAAGGGCAAGAAGGTGGCGGCTACCAAGGGTACCGATCCTTATCTTTTCCTGCTGCGGTCTTTGCAGACAGCGGGCTTGAAGCGCAGCGATATCGAGCATGTGGGCTTGCAGCATGCGGATGGCCGCGCGGCGCTGGAGCAAGGCAAGGTCGATGCGTGGGCCGGCCTCGATCCGCATATGGCGGCCAGTGAGCTGGAAAGCGGCTCGAAGCTGATTTATCGGAATGTGGCGTTCAACACCTATGGATTCCTGAACGTGCGCGAGGATTTTCTGGCGACGCGGCCGGCGGAGGTGGCGCGGGTGATCAAGGCCTATGAGCGCGCTCGGACCTGGGTGCGGGCGAATCCGACGGAGGCGGCCAAGATTTTGTCTGAAGAGGCGAAGGTATCACTGCCGGTGGCGCTGTTGCAGGTGAAGCTGCGCAGTGATTTCAGCAATCCGCAGCCGGGCAGCGAACATGTGAAGGCTTTGCAGGTCGCGGCGCCGATTTTGAAGGAAGAGGCGCTGGTCAAGGCGGATACGGATTTGAACCGCGCCATCGCGGAGCTGGTCGATACCCGCTTCGCGCAGCCTTATATCACGCGGGCGTAGGAGCGTAAAACATGAGCAGCCAGGCAGCCGCGCAATCGCCAGGCATCCGGCCCGCAGCACAGCGCCCGGCGCCACAGGACACGCCCGCGCAAACTGCTGCCGCCAACGCTGCAGCGGACGCAGTGTCGCCTGTAGCAGCGGCGGACGCAAGGCGCGCTTCTTGGGTGCTGGCCGCCGCTTCGGGACAGCGCGTGCGGAGGATCTTGCTTGGCTTGCTGTTGCCGGTGACTGGGCTGGTCGCTATCGAACTTTCTGTTCGCGGTGGGCTGATTCCAGCCAATATGCTGCCGGCGCCGTCGCAGATTCTGGAGACGCTGCGCGATCTCGGTGCGCAGGGACTGCTCGGCCATATCGTCGCCAGCACGCTGCGCGTGTTCGCCGGCTTCGTGGCCGGTGCGCTGCTGGCGGTCCTGCTGGGCGCCGCTGTTGGACTGAGCCGCCACGCGGAAGCGATTCTCGATCCGACCTTCCAGGCCCTGCGCGCGATTCCGTCGCTGGCGTGGGTGCCGCTGTTACTGCTATGGCTAGGTATTGACGAAGCGCCGAAGATCGTCTTGATCGCCATCGGCGCCTTCTTCCCGGTCTATATGGGCGTGGCTTCCGGCATACGCGGCGCGGACCGCAAGCTGATCGAAGTCGCCCGGCTATACCAGCTCTCGAACATCGCCCTCACCCGCCGCGTGCTGCTGCCAGCCGCCCTGCCGGCCATCCTCACCGGTTTGCGCAACGGTCTCAGTCTGGCCTGGATGTTCATGGTGGCCGCCGAACTGATCGCCGCCAGCAAAGGCCTTGGCTACCTGCTATCGGACGGCCGCGAAACCAGCCGCGCCGACATCGTCCTCGCAGCCATCGCCCTGCTGGCCATCCTCGGCAAAATCAGCGACAGCCTGATGGCCGCCATTGAAAAACGCAGCCTCGCATGGCGCGACAGCTACGCATGACCATCGCCCTCGACATCCACATCAACGAAAAACGTTACGGCGCACGCACCGTGCTGCGCGACGTCAGCCTGCAATTGCAGGAAGGCGAAGTGGTCAGCCTGATCGGCGCCAGCGGTTGCGGCAAAAGCAGCCTGCTGTCCATAGCCTCGGGCCTGGACCGCGATTTCGACGGCGAGATTAAACTGGACCGCAAGCCGCTGCACGGCGTCAGCCGCGACATCGGCTTCATCTTCCAGGAACCAAGATTGTTCCCGTGGCTGACCGTGTCCGAGAATATCGCCTTCGACAGCAACAACGCGCCGTCGTCGCAACGGCTGGTCACACGCCTGCTGACTGAAGTCGGCCTGCAAGACCATGCCCAAGCGCTGCCGAAACAGTTATCCGGCGGCCAGGCGCAACGCGCCGCCATTGCACGCGGCCTGTTCACGCAACCGCGTGTGCTGCTGCTCGATGAACCGTTTTCCGCCGTCGACGCCTTCACCCGCATGAAACTGCAAGACCTGCTGCTGAAGGTCGCCTACCAGCACAAGCTCACCGTGCTGCTGGTCACGCACGACATCGACGAAGCGCTCTACCTGAGCGACCGCATCGTCCTGCTGGACGGCGGCCTGACCGAGTTCCATCCCGGCCCCGCGCCTCGCAAACGCGGCGACATCGGCGCCGCCAGACTGAAGGCCGCCATCCTCGACAGCCTTCACGTCTGAGCCATCAGAACTTGGCGCGCACGCCAAACACCACGTTACGGCCCGGCAGCGGCGAGATGTCCTTCAATACCGAGGTCGATACGCGGATCTCATCGTTGGTCAGATTCTTCGCGAGCAGGAACCAGGTCAGGTCGTAGCCGTCTACTTTCTGCGTGTACGACAGGTTGGCGTTTACCTGGTTGTAGCTTGGCGTATCGCTGGTTTCAAACGACGCCAGGCGATCCTGCGACTGCGCGTGCACCAGCGACAGACCGGCGCGCCATGCACCCATCTTGTACGCGGTGCTGACGCCGATGCGGTTGGCCGGTTGCAGCGGCAGGCTGCCGCCGCGATCCAGCTTGCCATGCGAGGTGTCGCCGAACAGGCGGCCGGACCAGCCGGCGCCGGTCGGGTTGTATTCCAGCTCCGCTTCCACGCCCTGGATGGTGGCGTCGGCCTGCTCGAAGATGCGCTCGCGCAGTTCGCCGCCCGGATTGCCTTCCGCGTCCACCTGGTTGCCGGTGACGTGGCCGTAGATGAAATCACTGACCTTGTTGCGGAAGACGTTGGCCTTCCAGCGCACCAGGCCTGTGGTCTTCTGCACATTCAACTCGATATTGCGCGAGGTCTCCTTCTTGAAATCGGCGTCGCCGATATCGAAGGTGACGGTGGCATCGTGCGGACCGGCCGAATACAACTCTTCGGTCGACGGCGCGCGCTGCGCGTAGGACAGCGTTGCGCCCACCGCGTAACCAGGAACGAACGGCCACATGGCGCCCACCGATCCCGATTGCAGGTTGAACGAACGGTTCACGCCCGTCACCGGCTCGCGCTTGACGCGCTCCACGCGGCCGCCGGCATTGAACTTGATCGGACCGAGGTCGGTTTCCTCCACCAGGAAGGCGGCGTTGGAGGTCGAATGCGTGACCGGCACGGTATCCGGGCCGCCCTCCGCGCTCAGTGCGGAGAAGTTGGTGTTCTCGGTCTGCACGCCAAAGGTGCCGTGCCAGCCGGCCACCGGCTTGTGCGTCAGTTCGAAGCGGGTTTCGGTCGAGTGGTTCTTGAACAGGACTTCCGGCGCGCCGTCTTCGCCGATTTCGGCGTGCTTGTAGTCGGTATAGCCGGCCTTGAACTTGAATGTCTCAAAGCCTTCAAACGGCGCCTTCACCATGCTGTCGATATCGTAGCGGGTCTGCTTCTGGTCGATTTTCGAACCTTCGTCGCTAGGAATGCCGTAGACATTGGACAGGCGCGAAACCGAAGCGCCGATGAAGCCCCAGCTGTCCACCCACGAACCGCCGATGCCGCCGGTGCGCTCGCGCGTGTCGGAGTGCGGCAGGCGGCCGGACGCCGAATCCGGATCGCCCAGCACGCGATTGCCCGGAATCTTGTAGTCATCCGCATTGCGGAAATTACCGTCGATGTGCCAGGCCAGCTTGTCAACCGAGCCGTCGATGGTGCCGGACAGATTGCGGCCGCTGTCGACCGTGCTGGCGCGCGCTTCCATCTGGCCGGTCAGTTTCGGTTCCAGCGCGGTGGGAATGCGTTCGTTGACTACGTTGACCAAGCCACCGATGGCGCCCGAACCGTACAGCAGCGCCGCCGGGCCGCGCAGGATTTCGATCTGCTGCGCCACCGCGCCTTCCGCCGCTACCGCGTGGTCGTTGGACAGGCCGGAGACATCGGAGACGGCCATGCCGTTTTCCAGCATCTTGACGCGCGCGCCTTCCAGGCCGCGAATGATGGGACGCGAAGCACCGGCGCCAAACGCCGATGCCGACACGCCCAGTTCCTGCGACAGCGTTTCGCCCAGCGAGCTGCCGGTCTTGTCGCGCAGTTCGTCGCCGGCCAGCACCTTGGCCGGGGCCAGGATCTGGTCATTGGCGGTTTTGCCGAATGGATTGGCGGTGACTACCACCTGCGGCACAACAGGTTCGGCGGCCTGGCCGAAAGCCAGTGTGGAATAGGCGGACAGGATCGCGCTGGCCAGCAGCGTGCGTTGAATCTTCATGTAAAACCTCTAGCGATGTAAGTGACAGCCGCGCGAACGCGCATGACAATGCGTGGCAAAGCCTTGCGGCCCGCAGCGGCAAAAAATCTCAATATTCAGAACGGATTTCGGGTGTCAGGCCAGAGGGGGTGCGCGCGGCTGGAAAACGCAGGTGGTGCGTTCGCAGGCCGGCAGCGTGGACGGCACGGTGACCGGGCCGGTGCTGAGGGTGGAAATGGCCAGCGTCAGCGGCGAGCTGGTGATGGCCGCGGCCATCTGCGCCACCGACACGCATTCCGCGCAGACCTTGTGAACGGCCACGCGCTTGCGATGCTCGGCGTGGTCCTCTTCGGTCAGCTGGATGTTTTGCGGCTGCTCGATGCCGCTCCAGTGCGAATAAACGTGCGTTACCCCGACCTGTTGCGTCAGGAGCAGCAGGAGCGCGAGGAACACATGTGTGAGGGAGCGGCGAATCATGGCCGGTATTCTAACCGCAATACGGGGCGTGTTACCATAGCGGGATGCACACAGATATCGCCGAATCCCAGATCCGAGCCACCGGCGCCCGCGTCACCCGCCAGCGCGTGCTGGTTCTCGACTTTTTACTGGGCCAGAATAAATCGCTGACTCATCACGAAATCCAGGCGCATCTCGCCAAGACCGCGCACGAAGAGCTGGACTCCGTCACGCTCTACCGCGTGCTGGAATGGCTGACCGACAATGAACTGATCCACCGCATCGCCGGCGCCGACCAGGTGTGGCGCTTCAGCGCCGGCGCCGGCCACCACGCGCACGAGCATGCGCACTTCCAGTGCACCAAGTGCGAACAGGTGACCTGCTTCACCGAAGTGGCGCTGCCGCGCAAGATCAAGCTGCCGGACGGCTTCCAGACGCAGGAAATCGACTTCCTCATCAAGGGCACCTGCCCGAGCTGCTCGCGTAAAAACTGAAAAATTAATTAACGCAAGTTAGTTGCGTTAACATTCGAATCCGCTTAATATGCAACTCGATTGCATTTATTAAGCGAGATTCAGCATGTCCAATCCAGACCCACGCCTGCCCGTCACCGTCCTTTCCGGCTTCCTGGGCGCCGGCAAAACCACCCTGCTCAACCACATCCTGGCCAACCGCGACGGCCTGCGCGTGGCCGTCATCGTCAACGACATGAGCGAAGTGAATATCGACGCCAGCCTGCTGCGCGACGGCAGCGCAAGCGCCGGCGCCGCCCTGTCGCGCACCGAAGAACGCATGGTCGAAATGAGCAACGGCTGCATCTGCTGCACGCTGCGCGAAGACCTGCTGCTGGAAGTGCGCAAGCTGGCCGCAGAGGGCCGCTTCGATTATCTGCTGATCGAGTCGACCGGCGTCGGCGAGCCGATGCCGGTTGCCGCCACCTTCGACTTCGAGGATGAACACGGCCGCTCGCTGAACCAGGTGGCGCGCATCGACACCATGGTGACGGTGGTCGACGCCCTCAACCTGCTGGCCGACTACAACAGCACCGACTTCCTGGCACAGCGCGGCGAAACCGCCGGCGAAGGCGATGATCGCACGCTAGCCAGCCTGCTGTGCGAGCAGATCGAGTTTGCCGACGTGGTGGTGGTCAGCAAAACCGACCTGGTGTCGATGGAGCACCTGGGCGAAGTGCGCGCGGTGATCAAGGCGCTCAATCCCGGCGCGGCCATCACCTACGCCGAGCGCGGCCAGGTGCCGATGCATAAAATCCTCGGCACCGGCAAGTTCGATCTGGAGAAAGCCAGTGAAATGGCCGGCTGGGCGCGCGAGCTGGCCGGCGAGCATACGCCGGAAACCCAGGAATACGGTATCTCCAGCTTTGTGCTGCGCGAGGAGCGCGCCATTCATCCGCAGCGCTTCAACCACTTTCTCGATCAAGCCTTCCCCGGCCTGCTGCGCGCCAAGGGCTACTTGTGGCTGGCCACTCGGCCGGAATGGGCGGTGGCGTATTCGCGCGCCGGCCGTATCGCATCGGTGGAGCCGGTCGGCCGCTGGGCCGAGCCTTACGACGAGCGCTTCAACGAGGTGGTGTTCATCGGCCAGAACCTGGACCGCGCCGCGATCGAGGAAGCGTTCTCTTACTGCGTGCTGACCGATGCCGAGCAAGCGGCCGGCGAAGCAGCCTGGAAGCGCTACGCCGATCCTTTCCCTGAATGGGTCGTTGAGTGATGATATGATGCGCGTCCATGAAAAAGACCATCATCACTCTTATCAGTGCGCTCGCCCTGGGCGCCTGCGCACAGCTTCCCGTCCAGCAGCCGAACACGGTTTCCAGCCTGCGCTTCATCGGTGAGCAGCGCCTGCCCTACCGCATGCAGTTCCAGGGCACCATGGTCGGCGGCCTGTCCGGCATCGACTACGACGCCGCCAACGATGAATGGGTGATGATCAGCGACGACCGCTCGCAGCACAATCCGGCGCGCTACTACCGCGCCAGGCTGGCGTTCGACGAACATGCGTTCCAGCCGGTGCAGCTGACCGGCGTGACCATGCTGCTGCAACCGGATGGCAGCGTTTATCCACCGAAGGAAGGCTACAAGGCCGGCCATGGCGTGGTGCCGGACCTGGAAACCATGCGCGTCGATCCGCGGGACGCCAGCATCTGGTACGCCAGCGAAGGCGACGTCAAGCTGGGCCTCGATCCGTTTGTGCGCCACGCCACGCGCGATGGCCGTTTCATTTCCGAGCTGCCGCTGCCGCCGCTGTTCACGGTGTCGAAGGAACGCAAGTTCGGGCCGCGCGACAACCAGGCATTCGAAGGTTTGAGCTTTGCGCCGGACGGTCGCACGCTGTGGGTATCGCTGGAAGGTCCGATGTACCAGGACGGCCCGGAGCCAGATCCGACGCATGGCGCGATCAACCGCATCACCCACTTCACGCGCGACGGCAAGGTGCTGGGCCAGTACGCGTATCCGCTGGATGCGATTCCGGCCACACCGGGCAAAGGCAAGGCGGCCGACAACGGCATCTCGGAGATGCTGTCGCTCAGCGATACGCGCCTGCTGACGCTGGAACGCTCCGGCGTGCAGGCCGATGACGACAGCTACAAGACCTATGTGCGCATCTACGAAATCGACGCCACCGGCGCCAGCGACATCCAGAACCTGCCGACGCTGCAAGGCGCACAGTTCACGCAGATGAAAAAACGCCTGGTGCTCGATCTGGCCAGCGTCGGCCTGCCGATCATCGACAACCTGGAAGGCATCGCCTTTGGCCCGCGCCTAGCCAACGGCCACGCCAGCCTGATGCTGATCTCGGACGACAACTTCAGCAAGTCCCAGGTGACCCAGTTCCTGCTGTTCGAGGTGATCCCCTGAGATGACCGGTGGCGACTGGCAGTTGTCGCAGCGGCAGCACTTCTCGAAACCGGGAACCGGGTCGCCGAAGTAATCC
Organism: Duganella aquatilis; assembly: GCF_009674565.1. Taxonomy (GTDB): domain Bacteria; phylum Pseudomonadota; class Gammaproteobacteria; order Burkholderiales; family Burkholderiaceae_D; genus Rugamonas; species Rugamonas aquatilis. The sequence continues at coordinate 71,189 of NZ_WKJL01000006.1, read as the reverse complement.
AGCAGCAGCTTCCAGCGGCAAAAGCCGCTTTGCGCATAGTTGATCATGCGTTCCAGCTTTTCGCGGTCGAGTTCATGCTTCTCGTCGGGCGCCTTGCTCTTCATCAGGAAGAACTTCTGCAGGCGGGTGTCGTCGTGGTAGTACAGCAGCGTGCACTCGGCATCCTCACCATCGCGGCCGGCGCGGCCCGATTCCTGATAATAGGCTTCCAGATTGCCCGGCACCTGCAGGTGAATGACGAAGCGCGTATCGGTCTTGTCGATGCCCATGCCGAAGGCATTGGTCGCCACCATCACGCGGCGTTCGCCGTTCATGAACAGGTTCTGGTTCTCGCTGCGCTCCGCCGCCTTCAGGCGGCCATGGTATAGCGTGACGCTTTCGCCAGCCTCCGCCAGCAAGGCGTAGGTCTCCTTCACCGCCTTGACGGTGGCGGCGTAGATGATGCCGACGCCGGGCGTGTTACGCACCAGCTCCAGCAGCACATCGTTCTTTTCATCAGGATTGGTCACCTGGCGCACGCGGTATTGCAGGTTGGGCCGGTAGATCCCCGTGTTCACCACGCGCATGCGCGGCCGCGCCAGCTGCGCGCGGATGTCGGCGATCACGTCGTCGGTGGCGGTGGCGGTCAACGCCAGCACCTGCGGCTTGCCCAGCGCGTCCAGCGCGGCGCCGATTTCCAGGAAGGCGGGCCGGAAGTCGTGGCCCCACTGCGAAATGCAGTGGGCCTCGTCGATGACCACCAGCGCAATCTCCTGCTGTTGCAGCAGCGCCTGGAATTCGGCTGTCGCCAACCGTTCGGGCGTGCAGAACACCACATCCTTGCCGGCGTTTTCAATCGCCTCCAGCGCTTCCAGCTCGTCGGCGCGCGACAGGCTGCTGTTGACCTGCGTGGCGCTGGCGATGCCGCCCTCTTCCAGCCGCTCCGCCTGGTCCTTCATCAGCGAGATCAATGGCGAGACGACCAGCGTCATCCCCTTCATCAGCCGCGCGGGCAACTGGTAGCACAGCGATTTGCCGCTTCCGGTCGGCATGACGGCCAGCGTGTCGCGGCCGGCCAGCACGCTGTCGATGACGCGGCGCTGGCCATCGCGCAGCGCTTCGATGCCGAAGACCTTGCGCAGCAGCCGGTCCACCTGTTTGTCGAGTTGTGTAGTCATGCTGCCAACGTAGCAAGAAACACAGTGCCCGTATGTGCGGCAGCACACGGCGCTGGCCGAGGGGGATGCGGATCTGTCATACTACTGCTTTTAGCGGCTATCCCAAAAAACGATGGACCCGAGACGAGAGCATGTAAGGCGCCTGCTTCAGGTGGACGCCTACATCACTGACACCCATGGCAAGAACACAACGCCCACGCAGATTATCGATATCTCGCGCATGGGCGTCGCCTTCGTCAGCGACCATGCGATGCCTACCGATGAACAACTGCTATTGAATTTCTGCTTCCCCGGCAGTTCGATCCGCAACGAGATCACGCTGACCGTGGTCCATAGCAGCACCGTAGGCACGCACGGGCGCTTCCGCAACGGCGCCCGCTTCATCGCCATCTCCGAGGCCTGCGCCGACCGCATCGTCGACTACGTCACCACCGCGCCGGCCTGACGCCCTACCACCCGATATCCCTGAGCAGCGGATAGGTCAAGTCGAATGGCGGCTTCACTTCGTGCGTCAGATCGGCGTTGATCGCCGGTTCCATCAGCAGGTTGGGCGTGGCGCTGGTGTCGTAATGCGAGACCGATGATCCAGGCTGATTGGGCCGCGGCGCATACATCAGCATCCGTCCCAGCGGATCGGCGCCGGCCCGCACGCCGAGATTCACGCCGAGATTGGCGAACATGCCCGAATGCGTGCGCGTGCGCTTCGCCAGCGCCTGCTTCAGCACCTGGCCGTCCTCCTGCGTGATGCGCACCGCCGGAATGACAATCGACGGATCGCTGCCGCCCAGGCCGGGCGGCGGCGCGCCGGCCACATTGTCGACCACAATCGCGCCGATGGCGCCGGCATCCTGCACATTGCGGATCTTGACCACGAAGGTGCACACGCCGCGGTCGACCAGCGCGATCTTGCCCTTGACCGCCAGCAGGTTGAGCGGCGACAGCGGTGCGCAGGCCAGGCCCAGGTCCGGCGGCGTATCGACCACCGGCATCACCTCGCCGGTCAGGCCCGGACTGGACAGCGGCGGGCCGAAGCCGGCGGTGCCGACCTGGTAGACGCCCGCCACTTCCGGCGGCGTCAGCACCGTCAGGATCGGCGTGCCGCGCTGGAGCACGCTCTGCGCGGCGGCCGTGACCAGTACGCCATTCCACACCAGCTTGCCGGATTTGATGGCTGACGCCGCCCGCTCGGCGTCGGTCATGTCCTTCCACACCTTGCCGGTGCTGGTGTCGAGCAGGAAGTAGTCCCAGATGCTGGGGATGCCGGCCAGCAGTTCGCCGCTCTGGTCGTCGGTGTAGGTCTGGAAGCCGAGGCCGTGCGCAAACTCATGCAGCAGCACGGTCACCAGGTCGGTGTACGGGCCGTGCTGGTTGTCCAGCCCCAAGTAGAACGGCGAGCCGGTGAAGCAGCCGGGCTGGCCGAGATTGACGTTGAAGCGCGCACGGATGTCCGGCGTGTCCGGGTCGGCGTCGAAACCGATCAGCTTGTTGGTTTCGGCCTTGCCGTACCAGGCGTTGGGCTGCGGCGCGCCGGGGAAGTCGGAAAACACTTCGAGCGCGCCGGCGCTGCCCAGCACGGCGGCGGTGTCGGTGCACGGCAAGGCGTCCCATGTCGCCAGCACGCGGATGGGCACGGTGCTGGTCAAGGTTTCGCCCCACTTGCTGGCGGCGGCCTGGAACGCGTTCAGACGCTGCGCGCCAAGCGTGATGCCGCTGTTGCCGCCCACCGGCGTGACCAGCGTGGGATCGTTGAAGCCGACACCCGGCGGGTCGCCGTTGACGATGGTGATGGTGGCTGCGGCCCAGCTGGTGGAGCCCAGCAGCAATGCAATCAGGAAGGTCAGCAGCTTGTTCATTGCTGTTCTCCCGGCTTGGGTTCGCAGGTTTCGGTGATGCTGCCATCGGCGGCCTTGCGCGCCACGGCGTAGCGGGCCTGGCGGTCGTCCAGCTTCAGGCTGACGCCGCCATGCTGCGCGCGCGCCACTTGCGGCGGCGCCTGCCTGGCGATGGGCGCGACCGCGCGGGCGGATGCCGTCAGCAAGGCGGCCTGTTCGGCGTTGGGGCCGGTCAGTTGACCGGTGACCGGGTCTTTATAGGCCATGAAGCCGCCCTGCTGCGGCGCGGCGGCCGGCGCCGGCTGCTGTACGATCTGCACGTGCGGAAAACTCATGACGCCGTCGTTCTGTGGCGATGCCGCCTGCGCGGCCAGCGCCATGCCGCCCAGGCCGGCGGCCAGCCAGCCGCGGCGGATGCGCTTGCGTTGACGCAGCGCCAATGCGCCCAGGCACACCAACGCTATCGTGGCGGGTTCCGGCAGCGCATTGATGCTGACGCTGTCGATGCCGACGTAGTTTCCGTTGAGGCTGGTGTCATCGACCACGTAACGGAAGCCGAAGCGGCCGCTGGCCGGCGCGGTCAGGCCGTTGATCAGTACGGTTTGATCTTGCCAGCCCGTATCGCTATCCGATTCGAAAGCCGCCAGGAACGAGAAATCGCCGCCAACGTCGGTGCTGGCGTCGCTGTCGCTGAAGTAGACTTCAACGCGGTCCAGCAGCCCTTCGCCGAGCAGACGCAACGAGAAGTTCAGCGATTCGCCATTGACCAGCACCACCTGCGGCGTCAGCAGCCAGTTGCTGACCTCACCGCCGAACGCGGCGTTGTTGAAGTTGGCCGCGATGTAGGAATCAGCCGGTCCGGCCGCTGCCGGGAAGAATGCCGGCTGTCCCTGGAACCAGCCCGTGCTGCCGGGCGGTGAGCTATTGTTGAGGAACACCCAGCCGCGTGCAGACAGTGTCGCCACATCATTAAAGCCCTCCGTCAACAGAGGCGCGCCTACGGCGGAGCAACTGGCGGCGGCCACGAGCAGCCCCGCCAGATGTTTAGTCAGGTCCATATCATCTCCCGGAAGTGGTTATACGGCTCAACTTGCTTTGGTTAGACCAAGCGCCAGCTGTACCAGTTCCCGGAAATGATAAAAATGATCAGGCGTAAAGGGTGTCAGTAACACCCTTCGTCTAAAGCTACAGCATCGACTTGCCCAGAGGAGATACTCGCAATTTTGGAATGTTCAAAATAGAACCTGAAGGCATACTTCTTATCAGGAGAGCTGATTGTGACTTGCCTATCCTCCACTGAACTATTTTGATTTGTAAACACTGCGTCCTGATAGTGGCGCTTCAACACAGCAAAATCGTCGCCAATTCGGACGCCACTTTTAGTTTGTCCGGTTTTTTTGGTCAGATCAATTCGGACAAGATGGTCGTGTCTGAACATCAGTGTCACGCCAGGATGATTCGTTGGCGATACGTGATAGCAGTCTGGCGATGCTTTAAGGCCAGGGGGTATCGGTTTAATTTCACTGGGCCAAAGTTTGGACACTTCATCAAACGTCTGTCCAATTTTAATGTCACCGATTCCATCGAATCTGATCCGATCAGAAGCAGTTGGTGCAGCAGAACAGAGTGCCGTGACAACTACGCACATACAAAATAGCAACGCGTTCTTGCTCATAGGGCCTCCGTGTCTGAATTGGTCTGGTGCGGCAAATCACGATCGGTGCGCTCAGCCGAGCGTGGTATCGATGCGCAGGCCGGCTTTGAGAGTCAGCGTGACAGGCGTCTTCTCGGCGATTTCGGCCATGCGGGCCTTTTGTTCGGCGTCCACTTCGCCCTGGATGGTCAGCGCGCGGCGGACCAGCATGGCGCCGTCTTCCGCGTGGGTCAGGTGCAGCTGGACATCGACCGATGTCACCGGCCATTGCTTGCGGTCGGCATACATGCGCAGCGTGATGGCGGTGCAGGCGCCCAGCCCCGCCAACAGGAAGTCATACGGCGCCGGCCCGGCGTCGTGGCCGCCGTTGCGAACCGATTCGTCGGCCGTCAGCGCGTGGCCGCCGACCTCGATTTTGGTGGTGTAACTGTCCTTGCCGATAGAAGCCGTTCCGCGTGCCATAGCCTATGTCCTTGTAATGTAAAGCCCGGGTAAAGAAGCGTAAATGCCGTCAATTCACGAATATTCAACTGGTATAATGGCAACTCTACCGTACAGAGACGGTGTCCCGTCCGAATCATGCAAAAGATACTGCTTACTTGCTGCCTTACGGGCAGCGCAATTCTGCCAGCTTACGCTCAAACCACCGTCCCCGAAAAGCCAGCCGCCAAGCCAGCCACCGCGACCATCAAGGCCAAAGACGCCAAGGAAGCCGCACCGGTTGTGCCGGAAGTAACCGTATCCGCAGAACGCCCAACCAACCGCATCGACCGCCAGGTGTATGACGTCAAGTCCGACATCTCCAGCACCAACGGCACCGCTGCCGATGCCCTCAACAACGTGCCGTCGGTCAACGTGGACCCGGACGGCACGGTCACGCTGCGCGGCAGCACCAACGTCCAGATCATGGTGGACGGCAAGCCGTCGGCCATGCTGCAAGGCGACAACCGCGGCCCGGCCCTGCAGGCGATGGCGGCCGACGACATCGAATCGGTCGAGGTCATCAACAACCCCGGCGCGCAATTCGGCAACGAAGCCGGCGGCGGCCCGATCCTGAACCTGGTGATGCGCCGCAACCGCAAGCCGGGCGGCACGGCCACCGTCAACGGCAACGCCGGCACCGCCGGCCGCTACAACAGCGCCGTCAACGGCAGCTACAACGAAGGCGCCTGGGGCTTCCAGGGCAGCGCCAACGTGCGCCACGACGGCCGCAACTCGACCGGCGAAACGGTGCGCGACACGCTCGACACCCGCACCGGCCAGTTCGTGCACAACACCCAGGATTCGGTCGGCCGCGGTCTGAACGACATGGCCGGCCTGAACGGCACGGTCAGCTACAACCTGAACCAGAACGACACCCTGACCGGCAGCCTTTCGTACAACAGCCGCACCAACGACCAGCGCTCCAGCGACCACTACGTCAACGGCGCCACCAGCCTGATCCCGGCGGCCGACTATGTGCGCACCACCGCCCGCAACGGCGACAGCAACAACTTCGGCTGGGGCGCACGCTACGACCACAAGGGCGAGCTGCCGGGCGAAACGCTGAAGATCGACCTGCGCGTCTCGGCCTCGGAAAACGACAACACCAACCGCTACACCAACGATTACGCCACGCCGGGCTGGATCGACACCATGGCGCACCAGCACAACCACAACGACACCCGCATCGTCGACTTCACCGGCGACTACGAGCGTCCGCTGTGGGGCGGCACGGCGAAAGCGGGCTACAAGGTGGCGACCAACGACAACAGCGTCGACACGCTGTACACCGACATCGATCCGATCACCGGCGTGGCCACCGTCAACAACGGCCGCACCAACGCCTACGAGCTGGATGAAACCGTGTACGCGCTGTATGGCACCTACCAGATGCGCCTGAACGACCGCTGGGGCGCGCTGGCCGGCCTGCGCGCCGAGTACACCGACATGGACATCAATCAGATCACCGGCAGTGTCGAGGCGAAGAACCACTACATCAATTACATTCCGAGCGCCTACGCTACGTACAAGGTGAGCGACAACGCCAACGTGCGCTTCGCCTACGCGCGCCGGATCCGCCGTCCGAACGCCAACGACCTGAATCCGTACGTGACCTACCGCGACGAGTTCAACGTGTTCTCGGGTAACCCCAACCTGAAGCCGACCAAGACCGACTCCTTCGAGGTGGGCTACGAGACCAAGATCGGCGGCCTGGAAACCAATCTGCGCGGCTACTACCGCAAGGACACAGATTCCATCGTCGACTACCGCTACTTCGTCGCGCCCAACGTGCTGCTGACCACCCGCGCCAACGGCGAAGGCAGTCATTCGAGCGGCCTGGAATTCACGGTCAGCGGCAAGCTGACGCCGTCGCTGACGCTGAACACCAGCGGCAACCTGGCGCGCTCGCAGCAGAGCTTCTACGACGACAGCGGCAATCTGATTACCCGCACCGCCAACTCGCTGAGCGGCCGCGCGCGATTAAACTATTCGTATGATGCCGCCAACCAGATCCAGATGGCGCTGCAAATGATGGGCAAGACCTTGTCGGGCCAGGGCTACCGTTCGGCCAACCACACCTTCAACATGAGCTGGCGCCACACGGTGACGCCGCAACTGACGCTGGTGGCCAATGTGACGGATCTGTTCAATACCAACAAGATGCAGACCATCATCGACAGCGATACCTTGCGTGAGACCAGTACCCGTCGCTTCGATGGCCGCGTGTTTTATGTGGGCTTGTCGTACCGCTTCGGCGGCACGGCGTCGAATGCCGAGAAACGTGAAGAAGGCTGGGGGCCACGTCCGGGTGGCCCGGGCGGTCCTGGCGGCCCAGGTGCTGGCGGACCACCGCCAGGCGCGTAATAACAGTTTGCAGCCCCCCTACCAAAAGGGTCTGACCCCGTACGGGGTCAGACCCTGGCAGCAGCGAAGTGCGGGTTTCAGGGGTGCCGCATGCCGTTACTGCATCATACTCAGGCTGCCGGAAACACCACCGTAACGCATAACCCTCGCCCCGCCTCCGCATCGCTGAGCCGAATCTCTGCCCGATGGTGATCGGCGATATTACGAACTATCGACAAGCCCAAACCACACCCCCAGGCATCATTACCATCCGGCCGGAAGAATCGATCGAACAACCGCGCCCGATACTGCTCCGGCACTCCCGGCCCATTGTCCCGCACCCGCAGCAGCGGCCTGCCATTCTCATAAGCCGACTGCAAATCCACCCTGCCGCCCTGCTGCGTGTACCGCAGCGCATTGTCCACCAGGTTATTCAGCAGCACGCGCAAACCATCCGGGTCCGCCGCCACCACCACCTGCGCCGGCGTCTCCACGCCAAGATCAATCGCCCGACTATCCGCCAGCGCGGAATGATCCGCCACCGCCGATTCCAGCAACAGCCCCAGGTCCACCGGCCGCAGCGCCGCCACCTGCGCATTCTCATGCCGTGCAAGACTCAACAACTGCTGCACCAGATGCGTCCCGCGATCCAGCCGTTCGTGCAGCTTGCCCAGCGCCGCGCGCCGCGCCTCGTCGCTGCCGGCCCGCTCCACCAGCTGCAATTGCAGCTTCAACGCCGTCAACGGCGAACGCAGTTCATGCGCGGCATCCGCCACAAATGTACGCTGCGCCGTCAGCGCCTCCTCAAATTTCTGCATCAGGCTATTCAGCGCCTCCACCACCGGCCGCATTTCCGGCGGCACCTGCTCCGCAGCCAATGGCGTCAGCGTATCAGCCGACCGCCCCGCCACCGCCTGCGCCAGACGATTCAACGGCCGCAGCGCACGTCCCACCACCGCCACCATCAGCACCGCCAACAGCAGCGCAAACACCAGCAGCGGCGCTCCCGCACGCAAGGCCATTTGCGCCGCCAGGTGATAGCGCGCCGACGTCGGCTGCGCCACCTGCACATAACGCCCATGCCGCGTTTCGCCGTACAGGCGCCAATGCTGGCCGTAGGCCGACACCCGCGAATAGCCCTGCACCGCATAACGCGGCAGCTGCGTGGCCGCCGACAGCTGCGGCAGCGGCTTGCCGGCTTCGTCCCAGGCTTGCAGCACAAATTCTTCTTCAGGGTCTTCGGCGGCCGGCGCAAATTCATGCGGCAGCGTGGCGGCCAGTTGGCGCAGCTGCAAATCGGCCAGCTCATTGGTCTCGTTGAGCAGCGAGCGATAAAGCGACGCGCCGGCGCCCAGGGTGCAGAACAGCGTCGCACCCAGCAGGCCAAGCAGCAGTTGGCGGCGGATGGTGCTCATGGCGCCGCCGGAATCTTGTAGCCGACGCCGCGCACGTTCTTGATAAAGTCGGCGCCGAATTTCTTGCGCAGGCGGTGGACGTAGACGTCGACGGTATTGCTTTCGACTTCGGTATTCCAGCCGTACAGCTTTTCTTCCAGCTGACTCTTGGACACCACGCTGCCGGGATTGTCCAGCAAGGCGCGCAGCACGGAAAACTCGCGCGCCGACAGCTTGACCTGTTCGCCGCCGAAGCTCACCTCGTGACTGGCCAGATCCAGCGTCAGGCCGCCATGTTCGACCACGGAACGGGTGCGATTGACCCGGCGCCGCAGCAGCGCGCGGATGCGCGCCAGCAGTTCGTCCAGGTCGAACGGTTTGACCAGATAGTCATCGGCGCCGGCATCCAGTCCTTCAACGCGGGCCGGCGTGCCGTCGCGCGCCGTGATGATCAGCACCGGCAGATCGTCGCCGCGGGTGCGCGCCGAGCGCAGCACCTCCATGCCCTGCTTGACCGGCAGGCCCAGATCCAGCAGCATCAGGTCGTAGGCGACACCGCCCAGCGCCAGTTCCGCATCGCGGCCGTCGCGTACCCAGTCCACGGCGTAGTTCTCGCCGCGCAAGCCATCCACGATACTCTCGCCGATCATCGGATCGTCTTCCACCAGAAGCAGGCGCACGCCGCTACCCCCATGCCATTGAACAAACGGTATTTTACTCCCTAGTTCATCAGCGCCCTGGCATCGGCGACCTGGCCACGGTAAGCATCGAAGATTTTCTTCAGCGCGTCGGCCATGCTGGTGGTGGGCTGCCAATCCAGCTCTTCGAAGGTGTTGGTGATCTTCGGCACGCGGTTCTGCACGTCCTGGTAGCCGGCGCCGTAGTAGGCGCCGGACGTCGTCTCGACGATGCCGACCTGGCTGGCGCCGGCGGCGTACTCCGGGTACTTGTCGGCCAGCTCCAGCATCATGCGCGCCAGTTCACGGATCGAGTAGTTGTTGACCGGGTTGCCGATGTTGTAGATCTTGCCGGTGGCGGCGCCGTTCTTGTTCTCGATGATCTTCATCAGCGCGTCGATGCCGTCGTCGATGTCGGTGAAGGCGCGCTTCTGGTGACCGCCGTCGACCAGCGAGATGTTCTCGCCACGGACGATGTGGCCGAAGAACTGGGTCACCACGCGCGACGAGCCTTCCTTCGGCGTGTGGATCGAATCCAGGCCGGCGCCGATCCAGTTAAATGGGCGGAACAGCGTGAAATTCAGGCCTTCCATGCCGTAGCCCCAGATCACACGGTCCATCAGCTGCTTGGCGTTGGAATAGATCCAGCGTGGCTTGTTGATCGGGCCGCAGATCAGCTCCGAGTTCTCCGGATCGAATTCCTCGTCATGGCACATGCCATACACTTCCGACGTCGATGGGAACACCAGATGCTTGCCGTACCTCGCGGCGGCGCGCACGATCGGCAGGTTGGCCTCGAAGTCCAGTTCGAACACGCGCAGCGGCGCTTTCACATAAGTCGATGGCGTGGCGATGGCAACCAGCGGCAGAATCACGTCGCACTTCTTGACGTGATAGTCCACCCACTCCTTGTTGATGGTGATGTCGCCTTCAAAGAAGTGCATGCGCGGATGCGCCAGCAGATCGGGAATACGGTCGGTGTTCATGTCCATGCCGTACACCTCCCAGTCGGTGGTTTCCAGAATGCGTTTCGACAGGTGGTGGCCGATAAAGCCGTTGACGCCGAGGATAAGAACTTTTTTCACTGCTGCACCATCAGGGTTAATCTTGAGAACTCGCCATTTTGCATGAGCCATCATGAACGGAACATTAAAGGTCCATGGCTAACCAGGCCGTCTTCGATTATGCTAGGCGTATCAGTGCCTATCAACCGGAGTAGATTCACCATGATGCTGCATATCCCCGAAGTCCTCACCCGCGAACAGGTTGCCTTCATCCGCCGCCGCCTCGACGAAGCCGATTGGGTCGATGGCCGCGCCACCGTCGGCACGCAAGGCGCCAAGGTCAAGCAAAACCGCCAGTTGCCGGAAACCTCGCCGGTGGCGCGCGAACTGGGCCAGATCGTGCTGGACGCGCTGGCCAACAGCCCGCTGTTCTTCTCGGCCGCGCTGCCGCTGCGCACCTGCCCGCCGCTGTTCAACAGCTATGCCGGCGGCGAGCATTACGGCAATCACATCGACGGCTCCATGCGCCGCATCCCCGACACCAACCAGTGGCTGCGCACCGATGTCTCCACCACGCTGTTCCTGTGCGATCCGGAAGAATATGACGGCGGTGAGCTGATCGTCGAAGACGCCTATGGCGTGCATGAGGTGAAGCTGCCGGCGGGCGACTTGATACTGTACCCGTCTACCAGCGTGCACCGCGTCGAGCCGGTCACGCGCGGTGCGCGCGTCTGCTCCTTCTTCTGGACCCAGAGCATGGTGCGCGACGATGGCCGCCGCGCGCTGCTGCTGGAGCTGGACCGCAATATCCAGGCGCTGCGCACGCGCCTGGGCGACTGCGACGAGATGGTCGGCCTGACCGGCCACTATCACAACCTGCTGCGCCAGTGGAGCGAAGTCTAGATCCTCAGTTCTTGCTGCATGCCGCGCAGCGCGACACGACCACCAGTTCCTGCTGCGTGTTGTAGCCTTCATGTTCGGCGGCGGCAGCCAGCTGCGTCGCCAGCGCCGGTTCGGCCACCTTGCGCCGCCGGCCGCAGACATCGCACTGAAAACAGCAGGCGCGCTTGTGCTGCGGTCCAAGCTTGACTGCGTAGCACGAACGGGTGCCCAGCGAATTGTGGTGCCATTCGCGTTCCACCAGCGCGTGCTGTTCCAGTTCCTTGAGAATGCGGTAGACGGTGGCCAGACTGGTCGGGTTGCCCTGCTCCACCAGCCCGCGCAGCACCGCTTCGGCGTCCACCGGTGTTTGGGCCTGCGCCAGCACCTTGACCACCGCCATGCGGCCTATCGTCAGGCGCAGCGGCGTTTTACGCATCCACTCCTGCACGCGCCGGCCGACTGGATCGTTGTCCCATTCGGGTGGTATTGCACATGGTAAGAGCATCGGTTGCATCCTTTCCCTCCTTTGCCAAGCGAGACGCGAAAAGGGGAACTATTTCAACGGCGATGTCACCACAACCACGCCGTCACCACGTGCACGTTCGATCATCGGCAAGCCGCGCAGACGCATGACGCCATACAGGTCTTCGCGGACGATGGCGTATTGCGGCACGCCACGGCCGGCGCTCAGCAGCCAGCGACCATAGAATTCATCCATCGACGCGACGCCGCGCCAGGATTCCTGCTGCAGGCCGAAATCCAGCTCGCCGGTGTAATGCACCGGGATCACGATGTGATGCATGTAGAACGTCATCGACTGCTCATACGTGCCGACCGAGTAAACCGGCGTATCCGGTTTCAGTTCGGCGCGGATGCTCAGCGCCGCGTCGCGCCCAGCCTGATGGCGGCCTGCCGGCTCGTAGGAAGCCATGCTCAGTTGCGTCAGCATCCAGCCGCCCAGCGCCGCCAGCAGCACCATGCCGGCGCGCTGTCCGCGCCATTCGGCCAGCCACGCCGCCGCACCGCAGATGATGGCGGCGGCAAAGCCGGCGCCCAGCAACAGCCTGTCGACCACCGTGATCAACGGCATGCACGCCAGCCCGACGACGCCGACGACGATCAGCAGCCCCGCCGGCGCCAGCGCGGCCTTGCGCGAAGCCCGTTCCAGGTAGACGCCCGCCAACAGCGCCATCGCCGGGAACACCGGCAGCATATAGCCCGGCAGCTTGGAGCTGGAATAGCTGAAGAACAGCAGGATGAAAGCGGTCCACACCAGCAGCAGCAACGGCGCCTGGAAGCGTCCGGCCACGCGCATGCGCGCGGCGGCCAGGCTGGCCGGCAGCGTGAGCAACCACGGCATGGTGGCCGGCACCAGCAGCACCAGGAAGTAGTACCACGGCCCTTCGCGGTGGTGCGTCTTCAGGAAGAACCGGTCCCAGTGCTCGTGGATGAAGAAGAACTGCGGCTGCTCGGGATTGCGCGCCGCCACCAGCAGGAACCACGGCAGCGACAACAGCAGGAACAGCGCCAGTCCGGTCACGGGATGCAGGCGACGCCAGATGCCACGGTCGCCGCTCACCAGCGCGTACACCAGCAGCACGCCGCCCGGCAGCACGATGCCGATCAGGCCCTTGGCCAGCAGCGACAGCGCCATGGCGGCCCAGCACAGCAGCATCCAGCGGCGGCGCTGCGCCACATCGGCGCCGTCCTGCTGTGCGATCAGCAGCGCGCACAGGGCCAGCGTCATGGTGGCGGCCACCGGCAGGTCCAGCGAATTGAATTGCGACGCCGCCGCCCAGAACAGCATGGAAGCCAGCACCATGGCGCCATACAGGCCGGCGCGGCCGCCGAACACGCGCTGGCCGGTGTAGGCGACCATCAGCACGCCGCCGATCCCGCATACGCCGTTCCACAGGCGCGCCTGCCATTCGCCGATGCCGAACAGCCCGAAAGCGACGGCGCTCATCCAGGTGTGCAGCGGCGGCTTCTCGAAGTACTTGATGCCGTTCAGGCGCGTGGTGACCCAGTCGCCGCTGAGCAGCATCTCGCGCGCCATTTCCGCATAACGGCCTTCGTCCGGCGGAATCAGGGTACGCACATCCAGCACCAGCAGGGAAAAGAGAATGAAGAAGGCGGCAAGCAGGTACAGCGCGTTCCTGGAACGGAGAAAAGCAGGCATTGAGCAGCGTGAAAGTAGGTTAATTGTTCGCAGTTTATTCGATAAACAATTAACCGCGTGTTAAAAGTACGCCGCACACGCAAAAAAAAGCCCGCTTGACGCGGGCTTTTGAGGGATACAACGATTAGTACTTGAAGTTGGCGGTCAGCGTAGCGCTGCGGCCGGGGCCAACACCGGCGTAGTGCGGCGACGAGACTTTATCGAAATAGAACTTGTCGTTCAGATTCTGGATATTCAACTGCAGCGAGATGTGCTTGTTGACGTCGTAGCTGGCCATCGCATCGAAACGGCTGTAGCCCGGCGCGTACTTGGTGTTGTTGATGTTGGCGTACACCTTGGATACGTAGTTGACGCCGCCGCCGATCACGACACCCGGCAGTACCGCGTACGAGGTCCACAGCGAAGCGCTGTTCTTCGGCGTGGTCGGGAACACGTTGCCGTTGTACGGCGACGGCTGCCAGTTCGGCGCCGCGGTGGTGCCGACGTTGACCGAACCATTGTCATCCACCTTGCCATCCAGGTAGGTGTAGCCGCCGAAGACCTGCCACTCCCTGGTCAGGTTGCCGCTGACGCCCAGCTCCACGCCCTTCATGGTCTTCTTGCCGACGTTTTGCGTGGTACCGTCCGGTGCGGTGACGCGGGCGTTGTTCATCTCGCTCTGGAACACGGCGCCGCTGACCGACAGGCGGCCGCCCGGCAGCACTTCCCACTTGGTGCCCAGCTCATAGTTCTTGCTGTCCTGTGGCTTCAGGTTCTGGATGGTGGTGCTCAGCGCATCCAGGCCGTCGCCGCCGTCATTGCCCGGCGGGGTAGAAGACGTACCGTAGGACACGTAGATGCTGCTGTTGGTCGATGGCTTATACACCAGGCCCGCCTGATAGTTGGTGAAGTTGGACTTCACTTCGGCGTGCGAGGCGGCGGTGGTGACGCCGCTCAGCGTGTACATAGGCACATCCAGCACGCTGCGATAGTCGTCCCAGCGCAGGCCCACGTTCAGCAGCCATTGCGGCGTGAACTCGACGGTGTCGAACAGATAGGCCGAACGGGTGTTGGTCACCACGTTGGTGCGCGCCGGCGAGACGCTGCGGGTGTAGACCCACGGATCGTTCGGATTCGGGTTGATGGTGGTGGTGCAGTTGTACAGCGTGGCCGCGCCAGAGGTAGGGCAGGTGGTGGTGCCGGTCAGCGGATTGTTGGTGCCCGGTGCGAACAGATAGCTGCTGCGGTCCGTGTCTTCGCGGCTGATCTCCACGCCGCCGGTGTAGCTATGCTTGATGCCGGCGGCGGTGAAGCTGCCGGTCAGGCTGGTGGCGTTGGCCAGCGACTCGGTGCTGGTGACGCGGGTATTGGCGCGGCGCCATACGGTGCCGTACAACATGGTGTTGCCTTTCGAGTCGTCCGGCTGGGTCCAGATGTAGTCGTTGTCGCTCTTGCCGTAGCGGCTCACGTTACGCAGCACCATGCCGTCGGCGAATTCATGGCGCAGGTCGATGGTGCCGATGTCGCTCTGGGTCTTGCGGAAGTCGCGGTCGACCAGGCCGTAGAAGGTCTCGCGCGGCACGCTGATCGGCGTGCCGTTGCCGTTCTTGGCGACGTTGGCGCCGCTGGTGAACGGGTTGTTGAACGGGATGCCGGTATCCGGCAGTTCGTCCGACTGCATGTGGTAGTAGCTCAGCGTGGCCTTGGTATTGGAGTGCATGCCGAAGGTGACGCTCGGCGCGATGCCCCAGCGGTTGCCGTTGACTTCATTGCGGCCGGCCACGTGGGCGTCATGGCCCATCAGGTTCAGGCGCACCGCCACGTCGTCGTTGATCACGCGGTTGATGTCGGCGGTGGCGCGGCGGTATTCGGCCGAACCCAGGCCCACGCTGGCGTTGCTGAAGTTTTCGGCTTTCGGCGATTTGCTCACCAGGTTGATGCCGCCGCCGGCCGACGAACGGCCGCCGTAGGCCGAATTCGGGCCTTTGACCACTTCGATCTGCTCCAGGTCGAAGATTTCGCGCGACTGCGAACCGGTGTCGCGGATGCCGTCGATATAGGTGTCGGTCTGCGCGTTATAACCACGGATGAACAGATTGTCGCCGACAGGATTGCCGCCCTCGCCCGCGCCGATGGTGATGCCAGGCACGGTGCGCAGCGCGTCGGTCAGCGACACGGCGCCGGTTTGCGAGATCACTTCCGAGGTGATGACGGTGACCGATTTCGGCGTATCCAGCAGCGGCGCGGTGAACTTGTCGCTGGCCGATTTGGTGGTCTGGAAGTCGCTGGTGCGGGTGGCGTCCACCACCACTTCCGGCAGCTTTTGCGGCTCCGGCAGGGTTTCAGCATGCAGCGCCAGCGGCACGGCCAGCGTGGCCATCGCGGCGACGTGGAGGCGGCTCAGTTTCGGAGTCTCGTGCTTGCGGCTTTTGATGCCGGCGCTTTTTTCTGTCGATTTCATAATCTTCCGTAGGTCAGTTTTGGTTGTTGGCTGGCGTGGGAGCGCGGCTCCCGGCTGGCTGTATAGGTAAAGATTCAGGATTGCCCGGCGGCCGGCACGCAGTCGCGGCAGCGCGCGGGAATGACGATTTCCGTCCCCAGCGCGTAGCCTTCCAGCGTCGCCACATTCGCCAGTTGCACTGCCAGCACCGCGTCCGCGATGCGCTGCTGACGGTGACAAACGTCGCAGCGGAACACGTAGGCGCGGCTGGGCGCCGTGACGCTGGCGATGGCGTAAACCGCCTTGATGCCCCCCGAGCTGACATGGCGGTCGCGCAGCACCAGGCCGTCTTCCTCCATCTGCTTGAGAATGCGGTACACCGATCCCAGGCTGACGTCCTCGCCGATATCCAGCAGTCGGCGGAACAGCAGCTCAGCGGTGATTGGTTCGGCCTGGCGCAACAACACCGCCGCCACGCTGGAGCGGGCGCGCGTGATCCGCAATGGCGACTTGCGCATCCATTCCTGGACGCGCTGCTGCTGCGTGGCTGTGTGGTGTGACGGCTGCATGGGATCTCCCTCTATCGCTGTGCAATGGTCCTGTACCTACCATGCCAAGCGAGTTTCCAAAAAGGGAACCACGAATGAGAATTATTTTTATTATTCTTCTTAGAATCGGCTGTGCAGGCCGATGCGCAGCGCGCGCGGCGTGCCAGGAGAGATATTGTTATCGTTATAAGACGAGGCGTAGTAGCCCCGGTCGAACAGGTTTTCGACGCTGATCTGCAGGCGGTTGCGCGGATTGAACTGGTAATACAGGCTGGCGTCCAGCCGCGCATAGCCGGGCAGCTGCACCAGATTGCTGGTGGAGCTGAACATGCTGCTGCGCGTGATGACGCCGAGCGCACCGTCCAGGCCCGGCGCCAGCGTGTGTGTGCTCCACAGAGACAGCGACTGGCGCGGCACATACGGCATCTGCGCGCCCGCCTGCGAGGTCGCCGACTGGGTAGCCGTCAGGCGCGAACGCTGCCACGCATAGCCGGCGTTGAGTTTCCAGTCGCGCGTGATGCGGCTGGCCAGTTCCAGTTCCGCGCCCTGCCCGCGCTGGCCTTCGACCAGCTGATTCTCGCCGGCGTTGACCGCATCGGCCACCAGCACATTGGCGCGCCGCAGCTGGTAGACCGCGAGACTGGCCGACAGCCGCTCGCCATCATCCCAGCGCGCGCCAATCTCCTGGTTGCGCACCACCTCCGGCGCCAGATCCTGGTTGGCCACCGTCAGCGACGCCATCTGCTCGCCCACACGCAGCGAATAGGCCTTGCTGTAGCTGGCGTACAGCGACAGCCGCACCAGCGGACGGTAGATCACGCCCAAGCGCGGCGACAGCGGACGGTCATGGCTGGCCAGTTGCAGATTGTTGCGCAGGTCGCGGAAGGCGACATCCAGCCTTTCCGCGCGCAGGCCGGCCACCACCTGCCATTGCGGCGACAGCGTCAATTGATCCTGCAAATACAGCCCGGCGTTTTCCGCCGTGCTGGCGGCGGCCATGTCGGTAGCCGATGGCCTGAAGCTGACCGGCAGGTTGAAGGTCGGCTGCGACACCGGCACCGAAACGAAGCGCACGTCCGTGCCCAGCGTGTCGAAGTAGCCGGTGGTGCGGGCGCTGTCGGCGCGCTGGCGGCCAAGTTCCAGTCCGGCGCTCAGGCGGTGCTGCACGCTGCCGGTACTGACCGTGGCATCCAGGCTGGCCTGGTAAAACAGGTTGCTACGGTGGGTGGCGGTGCCGTAGCCCAGCATGCGCACGGTCGCGCTGTCGTCCATGCCGCCGGGGAAAACGTTCTGGTAGTACTTGTCGTAGACGGCGTAATGCAGCTGGCTGCTGAATTGCAGCGTCGGCGCCAGTTGATGTTCCAGCCGCAGCGTCAGGCTGTCGATGTCGACGCCATTGTGGCTGTCCGCCGGATCGCCGAAAAAGATCGACGGATCGCTGGCCACCGGCCGGCCGCCGAACGAGGGTACGCCACGGTCGGTGCTGCGGCGGTCGCGGAAATGCTCGTAGCTGGCCTGCACCAGGGTGCTCGCGCCGTCGCGCCACGCCAGCGCCGGACTGACGCCGTAGCGTTTCAACCAGGCGTCATTGCGAAAGGAGCCGGAATCCTCGTCGACAGCGTTGAGCCGCCACGCCAGCTGCGGATTCAGCGCCGCGCCCACGTCCACGCTGGCGCGCCGCTGCCGCCATGATCCCAGCAATACGTCGGCATCGCCGATATCGCGCCACTGCGCCTGCTTGCTGACACGGTTGACGGCGCCGCCGGAGCCGCCGCGTCCCAACGCCATGGCGTTCGGGCCTTTCAGCACTTCGACTGTTTCGATGTTGTAGAAGTCGCGGAAGTACTGGACGTCGTCGCGCATGCCGTTCAGGTAGAAGTCGGCGCTGGAGTTATAACCACGGAAGACCGCGTTGTCGCGGTTGCCCTCGCCCAGGCTGGGACGTACGCCGGGCACGTAGACCAGCAGGTCGTCCATGCTGAGCAGGTTGCGGTCGCGGATCTGGCTGGCCTCGATGATGGTCAGCGCCTGCGGCGTGTCGCGCAGCGCGGCGCCGCCCTTGACGGCAAAGCGGCTGACGGCGTCGTAAGGGGCCACTGGTTCCGCGCGGGCGACGATTTCGGGCAGGCGGTCCAGCGCCTGTACTTCGGCCTCGCTCATCGGCGGCGCCGGCGCAACGGGTGCAACTGGTACGGCGGCGCGCAACAGGTAGCTGCCGTCCGGCTGGCGCACCGCTTCCAGGCCGGTGCCGGCCAGGATGCGCGCCAGGTCGCGCTCCGGCGCCGACAGTTCGGCCAGGCCGGGACTGTCGACGCCATGGGTCAGGCGGCCGTCGGCGGTCAGCAGCGCGCCGCTGGCCAGCGTCCAAGCCCGCAGCACCTGGTCCAGCGAGCCTGCGGGGATGGTCGGCGCGGCCAGCGCCAGCGATGGCAACAACGCCAGCAAGAACAGCTTCTTCATGGTCAGCGCGGCGTGACGGTCACCCACCACGACAGCGTGCGCTTGATGCGCACCGGCAGCGCGGCCTGCAGCATGTCCAGCGCCTGGTCGGTGTCGCCGAGCGGGTAGCTGCCCACCAGCCGCAGGTCGGCCAGCGACGGATCGCAGGACAAGTGACCATGGCGATAGCGCGACAGCTCGCCAAGGAAGTCGTCCAGCCGCATCTGGGTGGCGATCAGCAGCTTGTGCGACCACGCGGTGCTGTCCTCGGAGGCCGGCGTCATGGCGCCGGCCTTGCCGTCCACGATGTCGACCTGCGCGCCGGCCGGCACCACGGCGCCGGCGCCGACTTCCACCGCGCCGTCGTACACGGCCAGGCGCGTGCCCTGCTCCATCATGCGTACCGAGAAGCGCGTGCCCAGCGCCCGCAGACGCGCACCGCGCGCCTCCACTACCAGCGGACGCGCCGGCGCATGGCTGTCGGCGCCGCTGTGCAGCAGGATCTCGCCCCGCCGCAGCACGATCAGGCGCTGGCTGTCGTCGTAGGCCAGGTCGGCGGCGCTGTCGGTGTTCAGCCAGGCCTGGGTGCGGTCGGGCAGCGGCAGCAGCGCCACGGCGCCGACGGCGGTGCGATGCTGCGCGCCCAGTGCGGCCAGATAGCCGCCCTGCTCCTCGCGACGAACCACCAGTGCGCCCATGCCGCCGACTGCGCACAGCAGCAACAAGGTTTTCAGCGCGCGGCGGCGGTTGCGCGGAGCGGCGGATAGCGCGGCGCGCAGCGGACCGCCGGGCAAGGCATGGAGCTGGGTGTGGATGTGTTCAACGCGGCGCCAGGCTTCGCGGTGTTCGGGCGCGGCGTCCAGCCAGCGCTGCCAGGCCTGGCGCTCGGCGAGTTTGACGTCCGGCGCGCTGAGGGTGGCAAACCACTCCGCAGCCTGTTCCAGCACGTCGAAAGCAAGTGCGTTTGATTCAGGCATACCCATTACTGATTACTGATCAACAGGCATTGCAGCATCGCCTGCGCCATGTATTTTTTCACCATGCGCTCGGACACCTGCAAGTGCTCGGCGATGGCGGCGTAAGTCAGGCCGTCGATCTGCGACAGCAGGAAGGCTTCGCGCGCCTTGGACGACAGTTTGGCCAACATGGCGTCCACCTGCATCAACGCTTCCAGGGTCAGCGCGCGCTCTTCCGGCGACGGCTCCAGCGCCGCATCCTGCAAAGCCAGCGCTTCCAGGTAGGCGCGTTCCAGCGTCAGGCGGCGCCAATGGTTGACCAGCAGGCCGTTGGCGATGGTGCTCAGATAGGCGCGCGGTTCGCGCAGGGTTTCGACGGTGCCGGCGTCCAGCAGGCGCACGAAGGTGTCGTGCGCGATGTCGGCGGCGCCGTCGCGGCAGCCCAGCTTGCGCCACAGCCAATTGTGCAGCCAGCCGTGGTGGCTGCTGTACAGCGAGCCAACATCATCGGTAGAGGACGCAAGTGTGGACACGGTGGGCACAATCGGTGGACAAGAAATGAGAATGATTCCCATTATTGCATAATTAAAGCTGCCTGCCAATCGCCGGCTTATGCTAAGGTTCACGTTTTGACAACCTTTTAAATCGGATATCACATGCGTCTAGCGTTCGGCATCGCCGTGTTCATGCTGTCCCTGCCCGCCTTTGCGGCGGCCGATTTCGACTTGAAGCTGAAACGCGGTCCACACGCCGTCGGCATGAAAGTGCTGCAGCAATACGACTATTCGCGCGTCTACAAGCCGCGCAACGACCTGTTCACCGGCGCGGCCACCAAGGGCGAACGCGCACGGCCGGTGCAAACCATCATCTGGTATCCGGCGCAGCGAGGCGGCACGCCGGTGACGCACGCCGACTATCTGCGCACCTCGCTCACCGAAGAGACTTACAACCTTGCACCGGCGGAGATCGAACAACGCTGGTCCGCCTTTCTGGCGCAGCATCCCGGCGCCAAAAAGGGCATGGACGCCAAAATGTGGGCGGTGCGCGACGCCAGGCCGGAGGCCGGAAAATTCCCGGTAGTGGTTTACGCGCCGAGCTTCAACGCCTCCGCGCATGAAAACGCCGACCTGTGCGAATACCTCGCCAGCCATGGCTATGTGGTCCTGTCCAGTCCCGACATGGGCGCGCGCGGCCGCTCGATGACCGAGGATATCGAAGGCATCGAAGCGCAGGCGGCCGACATCAGCTTTTTGATCTCCTCCGCGCACGCGCTGCCGCAAGCCGATACGGCGCGTATCGCCGTGGTGGGCTTCAGCTGGGGCGGCATTTCCAACGTATTCGCGGCGGCCAAGGATGACCGCATCCGCGCCCTGGTCAGCCTCGATGGTTCGATCCGCTATTACCCCGAGTTTGTCGACGGCGGCGCCAAGGCGGCGTCGTACGTGACGCCGGCGCGGGTGGCCGTGCCCTACCTGTTCATCGCGGCGCAGCCGAAATCCATGGAAGTGCTGAATAACGAAAAAACCTCCACCGGCTACAGCTTTATCAACAACATGAAATACGCCGACGTCTACCTGGCCTCCATGCTGCCGATGCACCACGCCGATTTTTCCGCCGACGGCCTGCGCCGCAGCAGCGGCGATCCCGACGCCGCCTACAGCCGCGACGAAGTGCTGGTGGCCCACAGCTGGGCCATGCGCTATGTGCAGCAGTTCCTCAACGCCTATCTGAAGGACGACGCGCAAGCGCTGGCCTTCCTGCAAAAGCCGGCCACCGGCAACGGCTCGCCGCACCACATGATGACCATCGAGCAGCGGCACGGCAAGGAAACCCCGCCCGGCTTCGACAATCTGGCGCTGGAACTGAATACCAAGGGTTATGCGCAGGCGCAGGCCGCGTACCAGCGCATGCGGCAGCTGGATCCGGGCTTCCATCCCGGCGAGAGCCAGTTGAATATGTGGGGATATGGATTGCAGCGCAGCGGCCGCGCCGGCGACGCGGTCGAGGTGATGAAGCTGGCGGTCAGCATTTATCCCGACAGCTGGAATCTGTACGACAGCCTGGCGGAGATGTACGAGGCGGCGGGCGACAAAGCGCTCGCCGTCAAGAACTACCGGCGCTCGCTGGAACTCAACGCCGGCAACCAGAACGCGGTCGAGCACCTGAAAGTGCTGGAGCCGCAGTCCTGAGTTTTTACTTCATCACGGCCAGCTTCTGGCGCTTGGCGCCCTTGAAGGTGTAGATGGTCAGCACGCCATCCTGGACGTCGCCGCGGGCGTCGAAGGAGATATTGCCGGTTACGCCCTTGTGCTTGATCTTGGCCAGCACCGGCAGGTACTTCGCAGGGTCCGGCGAGCCGGCCTTCTGCATCGCGTCCACCATCGTCATCAGCGCGTCGTAGGCGTACGGCGCGTAGGTTTGCACCTCGATGCCGTAGCGCTTCTTGTAGGCGGCGCGGAAGTCTTCCATGCCTTTTTCCTGCGCCGGCTCGACGCCGCCCGCTTCGGCGCAGATCACCTGGCCGTCGCTCATGCCGTCACCGGCCAGACGCGGCACCGAGTCCGAGCACATGCCGTCGCCGCCCATGAACTTGACCGGAAAGCCCAGCTGCTTCATCTGGCGCAGCATCGGCGCGGCCACCGCGTCCATGCCGCCGAAGAAGATCATGTCCGGCTTGCTGGCCTTGATGGCGGTCAGGATCGCCATCATGTCGGTGGCCTTGTCGTTGGTGTACTGCGTGGCGACGATGGTGGTGCCGGTAGCGCCGCCCGTGCGCTTGACGGTCTTGCTGAATTCATCGGCCAGTCCCTTGCCGTAGGACGTGCGGTCGTCCACCACGGCGATGCGCTTGACCTGCATGTTCTGCATCGCGTAACGCGCCAGGGCCGGCCCCAGTTGCTCGTCGTTGGCGATGTTGCGGAAGGTGGTGTTGTAGCGCTGGCGCGTGTACTGCGGCGAGCTGGCCGACGGCGTAATCTGCGGAATGCCGGCGTCGTAGTACATGCGCGAGGCCGGAATCGCCGTGCCCGAGGTCTCGTGGCCGATCACGCCCTGCACCTTGGCGTCCACCAGCTTTTGCGCCACGGTGGTGGCCTGCTTCGGATCGCCGGCGTCGTCTTCCGCCTGCAGCACGATCTTGTATTTTTTACCACCGATGACGACGCCCTTGGCGTTCAGTTCATCGACCGCCATGCGCGCGCCGTTTTCATTGTCCTTGCCCAGATGGGCGATCGGGCCGGAGGTGGCGGCCACGTGGCCGATCTTGATGATGTCTTCCGCCTGCGCGGAGGCGGCGCCCACAGCGCCGACAAAGGCCAGCGCAAGCGCCTGGCAAACCTTTTTTGTTGTGAACTGCATAAAAATCCTCGTTGATTAACAGCATTAGGATACCAGACCCGTGCGCACGATTGGCAATACCCCCTTGCGCAAAGGGCTGATTAACGTAAGAATAAATCTTTCCTAAAGATAATCAATTATGGACATTTCCCGCCGCATCGCACGTTCCCGCCCCTTGGCCACCACCGCCATGCATGGCCGGGTCGATGGCATGAAAGCGCGCGGCGAGGACGTGATCGATTTTTCCATCGCCATCTCGCACTTCCAGGCGCCGCCTGCGGTTCTGGACGCGGTGCGCGCGGGCCTTGAGCGGCCATCGCTGTCCTACACCGCCGTCGGCGGCGACGCCGGCATCCGCGCCCGCCTCGCCGCCAAGGTGGTGAACGAGAACCGCATTCCGGCCACGCCGGCCGAGATCCTGATCACCAACGGCTGCAAGCAGGCCCTGTACCAGGCGCTGTATGTATTGGCCGATCCGGGCGACGCCGTCATCATCTTCAAGCCGCACTGGCCGGCCTATGTGGCCACCTGCAAGCTGCTGGAGCTGGAACCGGTGCTGGTCGATCTGCCGGCCGACATCACCGACGCGGTGCTGGACAGCCTGCCGCCGGCGCGCATCCTGATCATCAACAATCCGCACAATCCCACCGGCGCGGTGCTGAGCGATATGGAACTCGACCGCATCGCCGCCTGGCTGAAACGCACGGGCACCCTGGCGATCGTCGACGAAAGCTACGAGAAGCTGATCTTCGACGGCGTGCATGCCAGCCTGGCGGCGCGGCCGGACTGGCGGGACATCGGCATCGTCACCCTGTTCTCGGCGTCGCAAAGCTACGCCATGATGGGCTGGCGCGCGGGTTTCGCCGTGGCGCCAGCGCACGTGGTCGCGGCCATGGAAACCCTGCAAGGTCCGATCACCGCCGCCGCGCCGATGCTGATGCAGCTGGCCATGGCCGCCGCCTTCGAAAGCGGCGATGCGCACCTCATGCTGGCCGACTACCGCCAGCGCCGCGACCTGGTGCTGGACCTGGTGCACGGCCTGCCGTGGCTGACCATGCAAAGGCCCGCCTCCGGCCCCTACCTGTGGGCCGACATCTCGCGCCTGACCATGGACGCCGTGAACTTCAGCGAACAGCTGCTGGCCGACTGCGCGGTGGCCGTGATGCCGGGCGACGCGCTGGGCGTGCCGGGCCACATCCGCATCGGCTACATCTCGGACGACGTGGCGACCTTGCGCCGCGGCGTGCAAGCCATCATCGGCTACGGCAACGCGCTTTACCGCGCCAACCGCAGCGCCGCCTGAGCGCCGCATGGCTTTCCTGCTCTTCCAGCTGAATAGTCTGCGCAGCCGATTGATACTGCTGGTGATGTTGTCGATCGCGCCCAGCGCCATCATGACCGTCATTAACGGCGTGCGCGAACGCGCCCACGCGGTGGAGGTGGCCGAAGACAACCTGCAACGCCTGACCAACCTGGCCGCCGCCAACGAAGCGCAGTCCATCGCCGGCGCGCGCCAGCTGCTGCGCGACCTCGCCAGCGTGCCGGACCTGATGGGCGATGAGGAGGACTGCACCCGCCTGCTGGCCAACGTCCGCCGCCAGAATCCGGATTACGTCAACCTGGGCGTGATCCAGCTGAACGGCGACGTCACCTGCAATGCCGTCAAGGCAAAGAACATCGTCAACCTGGCGGACCGCTCCCACTTTCGTCGCGCCGTACACCTGAAGCGCTTTGTCGCCGGCGGCTACGTTTTCGGCCGCGTGATCCAGAGGCACACCGTCAACCTCACCTATCCGGTGCTGGACGACGACGGCAAGGTCAAGGCCGTGGTGTTCGCCGCGCTCGACCTGGTCAACCTGGACCGCTTCGTGGCCGACATCCAGCTGCCGCCAGGCTCGCTGCTGCTGACGGCCGATTCCGAAGGGTTGATCATCTCGCGCAAGCCGAATCCTGAATCATGGTTCGGCAAGCCGGTGTCGCCGGAGATGCGCAGCGCCATGGCGGGCGAACCTGGCAAGCCGGTGCTGCTGACCGGCCCCGATGGCGTCGAGCGCCTGCACCGCTTCGCGCGCGTCGGCAACAACGGCCTGTCCGACTACACCGTCACCATCGGCATTCCGGCCGACGCCATCACCGCCAGCGCACGCCATGACCAGATGCTGGACTTCCTGGCGTTATCCGCCACCATCGGCCTGGCGCTGCTGGCGGCCTGGTTCGTCGGCGACGTGCTGGTACTGCGTCGCGTGAAGCGGCTGGCCACCACCGCCAACAGCATCGCTTCCGGCACGCTGGAGGCGCGCAGCGGCATCAGCTACGGCAAGGAGGAAATCAGCGAACTGGCGCGCGCGCTGGACGCCATGGCCGAATCGCTGCAGGAAAAAGAGCTGCAGCACCTGAAGGCCGAAAGCCAGCTACGCGAGGCGGACCGCCGCAAGGACGAATTCCTCGCCATGCTGGCCCACGAACTGCGCAACCCGCTGGCGCCGATCAGCGCCGGCGCGCAGCTGCTGCAAAGCGGCCACGCCAACGAAACAGCGGTCAAGCGCACCGCCGGCATCATCGTGCGCCAGGTGCACCACATGACGCGGCTGGTGGACGACCTGTTGGACGTTTCGCGCGTCACGCGCGGGCTGGTGACGCTGACCCGCGCGCCGCTGGATGTAGCCCGCATCGTGGCCGACGCGGTGGAACAGGCGGAACCGCTGATCAAATCACGGCAGCACCGCTTTGAGGTGGTGCTGCCATCGGCGCCGCTGGTGGTGACGGGCGATCATAAGCGGCTGGTGCAGGTGCTGGTGAATGTGCTCAACAACGCCGCCAAGTACACGCCGGCCGGCGGCGCCGTCAAGCTGACCGCGCGCAGCGAAGGCAGCAACGTCAAGCTGATCGTCAGCGACAACGGCATCGGCATGTCGCCGGAACTGCGCAGCCGCGTGTTCGAACTGTTCGCCCAGGCCGACCGCAACTCGGACCGCTCGCAGGGCGGCCTGGGACTGGGGCTGGCGCTGGTCAAGTCGCTGGTCGAGCTGCATGGCGGCGCGGTGGAAGTACACAGCGCCGGAGAGCAGCAAGGCAGCACCTTCACCATCATCCTGCCGCGCAACCAGCAACAGCAGCCGGTGGCGCAAGCGCCGGCCCATAACGCCACGACGGGCCGCAAGCTGCGCGTGCTGGTGGTGGACGACAACGTCGACGCCGCGCAAACGCTGCAACTGCTGCTGGAAGCCGGCGGCCATCAGGTCAGCGTCGCCCACACCGCCATCGACGCGCTGGAAATGGCGCAGGCCACCTCGCCGGAACTGTGCCTGCTCGACATCGGCCTGCCGGACATCAGCGGCTACGACCTGGCGCGCGGCCTGCGCTCGCTGCCGGCGACCGCCCAGGCCACGCTGGTAGCGGTGACCGGCTACGGCCGCCGCGAAGACCGCGAGCAGGCCGATACCGCAGGATTCGATCACTACTTCGTCAAACCGGTGGATGTGGACGCGCTGCTGGCGCTGATCGCCCGCCTACCCTAATGGAGCTTCATGAAACACCTGCTACTCAGCCTCGCCATCGCCGCCGCCCTGCCCGTCCATGCGCAGGAGCAGGAACTGGCGCGCATCGCCGCGCAGCCCGCCGTCAAACAGGCGCTGGCCTATATCGAAAAGAACGAGCCGGGCACGCAGAAGACCATGTTGGCCATCAACGCCATTCCGGCGCCGACGTTTGCCGAAGCGGCGCGCGCCCGCGACTACGCGGAACGCCTGAAGGCCGCCGGCCTGGCCGATGTCCACATCGATGAAGCGGGCAATGTGCTCGGCCTCCATCGCGGCAGCGGCAAAGGCCCGTTGATCGTGCTGGCCGCGCACCTGGATACCGTCTACCCCGCCGCCACCGATCTCACCGTGCACGAGAAAGACGGCCGCCTGTACGCGCCCGGCATTGCCGACAACGGCCGTTCGCTGGCCGCCATGCTGACCATCGCCCACGCCATGCGCGAGGCCAGGGTGCAAACCGAAGGCGACATCCTGTTCGTCGCCAACGTCGGCGGAGGAAGGCCTGGGCGACCTGAAAGGCGTGAAGTATCTGTTCAGCCAGCGCAAGGACATCAAGGCCTTTGTCGGCCTGGAGCCGGCGCTGGGCACCGATGGCGATCCGGTGACCTACATGGGCGCGGGCAGCCGCCGCTTCAAGGTCACCATCCATGGTCCCGGCGGCCATAGCTACGAAGGTTTCGGCCTGCCCTCGGCGGTGCATGCCGCCGGCCGAGTGATCGCGCATATCGACGATGTGCGCGTGCCGTCGCAGCCCAAGGTGACCTTCAACGTCGGCGTGATCCAGGGCGGACAATCGGTGAACAGCATCTCCGCCGAAACCTCGATGCTGATCGATATCCGCTCGGCCGATGCTGCGCTGCTGGCCAAGGTCGAGCAGCAGATCAAGGACGCCATCCAGCAAGGTGTGGCGGAAACCAACCAGCGCTGGAACAGCAAGGCCATTACGGCGGATGTGACGCTGATCGGCGACCGTCCGGCGGGCCAGATGCAGAAGGACGCCACCATCGTCAGGACCGCGCTGGCGGCGGCCAGGGTGCAAGGCCGCCCGGCGCTGCTGGACGGCCCGCATTCGACCGACGCCAACCTGCCGATGAGCCTCGGCATCCCCGCCATCACCATGTCCGGCGGCGGCGACTCGGGCGGCTACCACTCGGAGAAGCTGGAATGGTGGTCTGCGCGCAATGCGCACACCGGTCCGCAGAATGTGATGCTGACCATTCTCGGACTGGCCGGCGTGCAGGGCGTGGCCGCCCCGCTGGCCAAATAAGCGGATTAAGCCAAGCCCCTGGCGATCTGCGCCAGCACCACGGCGGCGGCGCCCAGGCCGCCTGCAATCCAGCCGACGCGCACCATCGCGCGCGCGGCGTAGGTCAGCACCAGCACCATGCCGATCGCCGCAGCGGTCAGCATGCCGGCCCAGGCGACCCAGCCCTGGGAGCCTCCCCACACATCCAGACAGACCAGCAGCGACACCAGCAAGCCTGCGGCGCCGGACCGGCGCAGCGTGCGGCGCGTCCGGCCGGTGGGCAGATTGCCACGGCCATGCAGGGCTTCCCAGTGGCGGTCCATCGCCAGGCTCAATGCGGTAAAGCCGCCGACAGCGCTGGCAAGCGCCGCGACCATCCCTAGGATATTCATCATGCCGCCACCTTCGCCATCCTGACCCTGGCCGCTGCACCGTCGGCGCCCAAACGTTTGCAGGCCCACAGCAACATGCAACCGAACAGCAGCGACACCAGGTCGAAGCCGGCCACTGGCCATAGTCCGTGCGCCATGCTGGAGAACAGACCGGCGCCGCCAGTCAGGGGATTCAGCGCCGGCAACAGCGCGAACAGCACGCCGGCTGCCGCCAGCTGGATGCGCCACATCCAGCGCAGCGGAAAGGCCAACGCCGGCACGGCGGCGATGCCCCAGGCGGTGAAGAAGCACTGGATCTCCAGCTCCGGCCGCCCTTCCAGGCCAACCGGCAGCAGGCGGTTCGCCCAGAAGAATACGCTGATGGCGATCATCAGGCCGGCGATGCCGCCGAGGTTCAGGCCATCCACCAGGCGCAGACCAAAACCGATGCCGCCGTTGGCGCGCGCCTTCAAATGCTTGGGCCTTTCCTTGACGGCCCACAGCAGCACGCCGGTCGCCACCATCGCGCAGCCGGCCAGGCCGGAGAGGAAGAACAGGCCACGCAGCAGCGGGCTGGCAAAGCGGCCTATATGCAGGCCGTACATGACGCCGCGCGTTTCGACCGCCGCGCCGCTGGTCTGATTCGCTTCGGTCAGCAGGCCGCCGCTGACGCCATCGAAGGTCAACGTCGGCAGATGATTGCTGATGCCGTGCGCATCCTGCTGCGTCAGCGTGACGGTCGATGCGCTGTCGCCGGCCAGGTTGACGGTGATGCGGCCGACCTGCGCGCCGTCCCACAGCCTGCTGGCTTGCGCCACCAGCGGCGCCAGTGGCGTCAGCGGCGCGTGAATGCCCGAAGCCTGGGCCTCGGCTCGCGGCCCGCCATTCAGATCGGCGTAGAAGTTATCGCGCTCCGAATAGACCGCGCTCAGGCCCTGCGGCAGGTACATGAACATCAGCGTCACCAGGCCGGTGTAGGTGATCATCAGGTGATACGGCAGCGCCAGCACGGCGGTGGCGTTGTGCGCATCGAGCCATGAACGCTGCCCTTTGCCGGGACGGAAAGTGAAGAAGTCCTTGAAGATGCGCTTGTGCGTGACGATGCCGGAAATGATCGCCACCAGCATGAACATGGCGCAGATGCCGACGATCCAGCGTGCCCACATCACCGGCATGTAGTGCAGGTCGAAGTGCATGCGGTAGAAGAAATCGCCGCCGCGCGTGGCGCGCGCCGCATTCAGTTCCTGGCCGGTGACGGGATCGATGCTGGCGCTTTCGAAGCGGCGACGTCCGCGCTGCCAGCCGTCCTCTTTGGACGGCGCCCAGCTGGCGCGCACCGTCGGTTCGCGCCCGGTCGGCATGGTGATGAACCAGCGCGGGCTGGCCGATGCGCGCTGTTCCAGCAGGTTCTGGATCTGCGCCGCCGCCACGCCCTGCTCCACCACGGTGTGCGGGGCCTGGTGCAGCTCGGGCTTCATCCACAGCGTGACCTCGTCGCGGAAGTAGCTGATGGTGCCGCAGCAGAACACCATGAACAGCATCCAGCCCACCAGCAGACCGGACCAGGTGTGCAGCCATGCCATCGATTGACGGAAGCCCTCTTTCATACGCCGCCTCCGAGCCAGATGATTGCGCCCAGCAAGAGGCCGCTAACGAGCAGGCCGAGCCAGGCTTTCAAAACAGTGCGGGTAGCGAAGCACCACATCACGGCGCAGGGCATGACGACCAGGCCGATCAGCGTGGCGGCGACCACACGGTCGACGGCGTGACCGGGCAAGTTCAGTGCGAGGGCGGTAACCGCAAGGGAGGTGACAACGTAGCCGCCGCCGATTGCCGCCAGCGCGCGTGACGTCACGGCGAGGCGGTAGTGCATCAGGATTTGCATCATAACGAGCGCTACCTGATTGCCGGCGGGGAAAGGTAAGCTTAAATGTAATTGATAACTATTCTCATTCTAGTTATTGGATAGCGAAGTTGTCAAGGTTGCGAGCAAATGTCCCGCCAATGCCCGGCCACTCAGCCACGCGTCGCCCGCCGCGCCGCCGGACAGCCAATCGCCGCACAGGCCCACGCGCACGGCCGGCACCCAGATGCACTGTTCTTTTGCCGGCGCCATGCTCGCCACCTGCTGCGCCGTTGCCGGCAGCAGGGACTCCAGCAATGCCGCCGATTGCGGCGCGGGCAGCGCCAGCACCAGCACGTCGTAGTCCACGTCGTACGCGCCCTCTTCCATCGACGCCAATCGCCAGCCTTCTTCGTGCCAGATATCGCAAACGGTGGCGCCTTGTCGGATCGACACGCCACGACTTTCGATCTGCGCGCGCGCCGGATCAAATACAGTGACGCTGCAAACGTCGCTTTGCAGATGGCGGGCGCAAGACAATCCGGCCGGGCCGGCGCCGAGCACCGCTACATTGAGTTGGGTAACAGTCATGTGCGGAGTATATCGGCGGCTATGACGCTTTTGCCTGTCAAGTCCGGTTCAATACCGGTTCATGCTAGCATGCCCGAATGGAGGATCGTTAAAATGGATCAGAAGCTCGCCAAGGGGTATCGCAGCGGTGTCGCCGCGCGCCTTGCAGGACTGCCGGTGGAAACGCTGCGCGTGTGGGAACGGCGTTACGGCGTGTCCGATACCGGCCGCTCGCCGCAAGGCCAACGGCTGTATTCGGCCGAACAGGTGCATCGACTGGGATTGCTGAAGCGCGTGGTCGACCAGGGGCACGCCATCGGCACAGTTGCGACCATGGACATCGAGGAACTGGCGGCGCTGGCCGGTGTACTGCCATCCGCAGGCATGCAGCCGCTGAAGCTGGCGGTGGTCGGTTCGGCGCTGGCGCAACGGCTGAGCGCCGCGCGCACCGCGCCGCTGCTCGACATCATGCGCGTCAGCCCGCAACTGAGCGACGCGGCCACGGCGCTCAACGGCGTCCACGCCGACGTGCTGCTGATCGAAGCGCCCGAGATGACCGCCGACGCCCTGCCGCGGATACAGGCCCTGCGGCGCACGGTGACGGCCAAGGCGGCAGTGGTGCTGTACCGCTTTTGCGACAGCGCCACCGTGCGGCGCCTGCGCGAGCACGGCTGCCTGGTGGCGCGTGCGCCGTCGGATGCTGCGGAAGTAGCGGTGCTGTGCAATACCGCGCTGACCGGCGCCGCGCTGCCGCCAGCGCCGCCGTCCAAGCCCGCAACGCCGCGCCGCCTGAGCGACGAAGAACTGGCGACGCTGGCCGCCGCCTCGACCAGCATCAACTGCGAATGCCCGCGCCATCTGGCGGACATCCTGATGATGCTGTCGAGCTTTGAGCGCTACAGCGCCCAATGCGCCAACCGCAACGCGACCGACGCCGCCATGCACGAAGACCTGGCCCGCAGCGCAGGCCACGCCCGCATTCTGATGGAAGATGCACTTGAACGACTGGCCTACGCGGAGGGATTGCCCATGCCGGCCAGATGACCTGGGAAGCAATGAGACTTAAACTGATACTGGGCGACCAGCTGAATCATGAACACAGCTGGTTTGCCCGCCCGAACGCCGACGAACTGTTCGTCATGATGGAAGTGCGGCAGGAAACCGACTACGTGCTGCACCACGCGCAGAAGATCATCGCCATCTTCGCCGCCATGCGCGACTTCGCCCGCCGCCTGCGCGCCGAAGGCCACCGTGTGCACTACCTCGCCATCGACGATGCCGACAACCGCCAGTCCGTGCCCGCCAACCTGGACTACCTGCTGGCGCACCACGCCGCCACGGAATTCCGCTGGCAGGCGCCGGACGAATGGCGGCTGGACCGTCAACTGGCCGATTACGCCGCCGCCCTGCCGATCACCGCCGCGATGGACGACACCGAGCATTTCTACACCGCGCGCGACGAAGCGGCCCGCATCTTCGAAGGCCGCGACCACTGGCTGATGGAGCACTTCTACCGCCGCATGCGCAGCAAGCATGGCGTGCTGGTATCGGACACCGGCAAGCCGGCCGGCGGACAGTGGAACTTCGATCACGACAACCGCGAGGCCTGGCAAGGCATACCGTGGGAACCGGCCGACCTGCGCGGGCGTCACGACCACAGCGCGCTGTGGCAGACCATCCAGGCCTCCGGCGCAAAGAGCTTTGGCGAGCCGAATG
Organism: Duganella aquatilis; assembly: GCF_009674565.1. GTDB lineage: Bacteria > Pseudomonadota > Gammaproteobacteria > Burkholderiales > Burkholderiaceae_D > Rugamonas > Rugamonas aquatilis. The sequence goes on along the minus strand of NZ_WKJL01000006.1, from coordinate 38,601 downwards.
CCGGCAACTTCGCCTGGCCGCTGAATCACGAAGAAGCGCTGGCACAGCTGGAACGCTTCGTTGAACTGGCGTTGCCCCACTTCGGCCGCTTCCAGGATGCGATGAGCGTCAAGGCCTGGCGGCTGTTCCACTCGCTGCTGTCGTTCGCGATGAACGTCAAGCTGCTGTCGCCACGCACCGTGATCGACCGCGTGCAAGCCGCGTGGCGCGACGGCGCCGTGCCGGTGGCGTCGGCCGAAGGCTACATCCGCCAGATTCTGGGCTGGCGCGAGTATGTGCGCGGCGTCTACTGGCGCCGCATGCCGGGCTACGACAAGCTGAACGCCTTCGGCCACGACACGCCGCTGCCGTGGTGGTTCTGGGACGGCAAGACGCGCATGCGCTGCGTGGCTGCGGCCATCGGCCAGTCGCTGGAGCACGCGCATTCGCACCACATCAACCGCCTGATGGTGATCGGGAACTTCGCCTTGCTGGCCGGGCTGTCGCCGGAAGAACTGCACCGCTGGTATCTGGGGATTTACATCGACGCCTTCGAATGGGTGGAGCTGCCCAACACGCTGGGCATGAGCCAGTTCGCGGACGGCGGCCTGCTCGCCACCAAGCCTTACGTCTCCAGCGCCGCCTACATCGACCGCATGAGCGATTACTGCAAGGGCTGTCACTATGATAAAAAAGCGCGGCTCGGCGAGCGCGCCTGTCCGTACAACGCCTTGTACTGGGATTTTTTCGACCGCAATCGGGAAAAGCTGGCGGGCAACCAGCGCCTCGGCATGGTCTACCAGCAGCTGCGCCGCATGGATGACGGCGCGCTGGCCGCGCTGCGCGAACGCGCGGCCGACCTGCGCGCCAGGGTGGCGGAGCTTTAGGTGCTGCCGCGCTGAATCAGTTCGAAGCCGGTGTTGACGACGCGCTCCGCTGGCGCCGACGTCGCACCGGCCGATAACCGGTCCAGCAAGGCCTGCGCCGACAAGGCGCCGATGCGGGCGCCGTCCACTTTGACGGTGGACAGCGGCGGATTGGTGTACTCGGAAAAATTCAAGTCGCCGAAGCCCATGATCGCCAGATCCTGCGGCACGCGCAGGCCACGGCTTTGCGCTTCGATCAGCACACCGTGGGCCAGCGTGTCCGAGCTGCAGAAAATCGCATCCAGTTCGGGATGCTCGTCCAGCAGCTTGACCGCGCCCAGGCGGCCTTGCGGCAAGGCGCCCGGCGCCTGCACCAGATGCGACGCGATCACGCTCACGCCGTGCTTGGCCAGCGCCACCTGGAAGCCTTGCGTACGCTGGCCCGCGCGCGGGTCGTTCGCGGTCAGCATGGCGAAGCGGCGATAGCCCTGCTTCAGCAGATGCTGGGCGCAGGTATGGCCCACTTCTTCGTGCGAAAAGCCGATCGCCATGTCGATCGGATGCGGCGTCAGATCCCACGCCTCCACCACCGGCGTGCCGATTTGCTGCAGGCGCTGGCGCGTGCTGTCGGTGTGCAGCGCGCCGGTCAGGATCACGCCGTCCGGACGGCGGCTCAGAATCGTCTCGACCAGGATCTCTTCGCGCCAGGTTTCGTAGCCGACGATACCCAGCAACAGCTGGTAACCGGCCGCCGTCAGCCGGTCGGTTGCACCCTGCACCATGTCGGCGAACGTTTGCGTTGAAATGGTCGGCAGCACCAGCGCCACCAGCTTGCTGCGGCTGGAAGCCAGGCCGCCGGCCAGCATGTTCTTCACATAGCCGGTGCGCTTGACGGCTTCCTGCACCTTGGCCAGGGTCGCCGGCTTTACCAGGTGCGGCTCGTTCAATGCGCGCGATACCGTGATCGGTGAGACGCCCGCCGCCTTGGCGACATCGATCAATGTGACGGGGGTGGCAGGCATCGTTTCTTTCGTAATGTTGATAGCGTAATCATTCTATCCAATTGACATCCCGCTCACAACTACCTACACTTCAAAATGATTGCGCAATCATAAGCCATAAAAACGAAGGAGACACCTTGAATACGCATCGTTACCGCAGCGCCGGTTTGACCCTCGCCGCCCTGCTGCCGCTCTTCGCGCTTGCCGCCGAACGCCAGTCAATCAACGACGGCTGGCGTTTCCAGCGCGGCGATCCGCAGGGCTACGCGGCCCAGTTGCAATACGATGTGCGGCCCGAGATCAAGCAAAGCGCCGACGGCAAGGTGGCCGATGCCCGTCCCGACGAGGCGGAAAAAGTCCAGCGCTCGGCGGAGGGACTGCTCAAACCATGGATACTCCCGAGCGGTAACGCCTTGGTGGCGGATCCGGCCCGGCGCGCGCAACGCCCTGCCGCCGATCCCGCCGTCTCCCCGCCGTTGCTGCGCGCCGACTTCGACGAACACGACTGGCGCGCCGTGACGCTGCCGCACGACTGGGCCATCGAGGGACCGTTCCTCGCCACCGGCCCATACGGCGGCATGGGCCGGCTGCAAACCTGGGGGCCGGCCTGGTATCGCAAGAAGCTGGACATTCCGGCGCGCGACAAGGGCAAGTCCATCTTCCTCGATATCGACGGCGCCATGTCGCACGCCAGCGTGTGGCTCAACGGCCGGCTGGTAGGCGGATGGCCTTACGGCTACAACTCCTTCCGCCTCGACCTGACGCCATACGCCACGCCGGGCGGCGTGAACCAGTTGGCGATCCGGCTGGATAATCCGGCCGAATCGGCGCGCTGGTATCCGGGCGCTGGCCTGTACCGCAATGTGTGGCTGACGGTCGCCGATCCTGTACACGTGGCGCATTGGGGCACGGTGGTGCGCACGCCGCAGGTGTCGCGCGAGGCGGCGCAGGTGGAACTGGCGGTCACCGTCGACAACGACGGCAAGGACGCGGCCGCGCTGGACGTCAGCACGCAGCTGTACGCATTGGACGACAACGGCAAGCGCACCGGCGCCGCAGTCGCCACGCTGCCGGCGCAACGCGTGAGCGTGAATGCGCGCGGCAGCGCCACTGTCAACGCATCCGCGCGCGTCGCACAACCGCGCCTGTGGGGACCGCTGCCGCAACAGCGGCCGAACCGCTACCTCGCCGTCACCACCGTCAGCCGCAACGGCAAGGTGGTGGACAGCCAGGAGACGCCCTTCGGCATCCGCTCGCTGCGCTTCGATGCGAACGAAGGCCTGTTCGTCAATGGCGAAAAGATCATGATCAATGGCGTCAACAACCACCACGACCTGGGCGCGCTGGGCGCGGCCTTCAACGTGCGCGCCGCCGAACGTCAGCTGCAGATCCTGCAGGAGATGGGCGCCAACGCCGTACGCATGAGCCACAATCCGCCCTCGCCGGAGCTGCTGGAGCTGACCGACCGCATGGGCATCCTGGTGATGGACGAGGTGTTCGATTCGTGGGAGCGCAAGAAGACGCCGCTGGACTTCCACCTGATCTTCCCCGACTGGCACGAACAGGACTTGCGCGCCATGCTGCGGCGCGACCGCAACCACCCGTCGATCATCATGTGGAGCGTGGGGAACGAGGTCGGCGAGCAGTACACCGGCGACGCCGGCGCGGCCATCGGCCGCAAGCTGGTGAGCATCGCCCACGAAGAAGATCCCACGCGGCCGGCCACCGGCGCCATGAACTACGCCAAGTCCGACATGCCCTTGCCTGGCACGGTCGATGTCATCAGCCTGAATTACCAAGGCGCAGGCATCCGCAGCCTGCCCGGCCAGTTCCCCAACTTCCACCAGAAGTTCCCGGACAAGATGATCCTCTCCACCGAGAGCGCATCGGCGCTGAGCAGCCGTGGCGAGTACCAGTTCCCGGTGCCGGGCGTGATCAGCGCGCCGGTGCGGCCTGGCGCGGGCGGCGATCCGAAACGCCAGCAAGTGAGCGCCTATGAATTGTTCGCCGCCGATTTCGGCAGTTCGGCCGACCGTTCATGGGCGGCGCAGGACCAGAATCCTTACGTGGCCGGTGAATTTGTATGGACCGGCTTCGACTACCTCGGCGAGCCGACGCCCTACTACGGCGCGCGCAGTTCCTACTCCGGCATCGTCGACCTGGCCGGCTTCCCGAAAGACCGCTACTACCTGTACCAGTCGCGCTGGCGTCCGGACCTGCCGATCGCGCACCTGCTGCCGCATTGGACCTGGCCGGAGCGCGTCGGCGAAGTCACGCCGGTGCACCTGTTCACCTCGGGCGACGAAGCCGAGCTGTTCGTCAACGGCAAATCGCAGGGCCGCCGCAAGAAGGCGCCCTACGAGTACAGGCTGCGCTGGGACTACGTGGTCTACGAGCCGGGCGAAATCAGCGTCGTCGCCTACAAGGATGGCAAGGAATGGGCGCGCTCCTCGGTAAAGACCGCGCAGGCCGCGGCCATGCTGGAAGCGAAGGCTGACCGCAGCACCATCGCCGCCGACGGCCAGGATCTGTCCTTCATCACCGTGCGCGTGACCGACGCCGGCGGCACCACCGCGCCGCGCGCCGACCAGCGCATCCGCTTCACGGTCGAAGGTCCGGGCGAGCTGGTGGCGACCGACAACGGCGATCCGACCAATCTCGAATCCTTCCAATCCCCGGAGCGCGCGGCGTTCAATGGCCTGGTGCTGGCCATCGTCCGCGCCAGGCCGGGGCAACGCGGCGCCATCACGGTGCGCGCCAGTGCGGAGGGTCTGCGCGGCACGGAGGTACAATTGCGCAGCAAATAAAAAACAGGGGAATCGATGAAGAATGCCGTGTTTTCCGCAGCGACGCTGACCATGCTGACCATCCTGGCCGCGCCGACACCGCCGGCCGGCGCGCAACCGGAGTCACGCACCGAGCTGTCGCGCCGGACCTGGACGCCGGACAACGGCAACGGCACCTTCACCAATCCCCTGTTCTACGACGAATTCTCCGATCCCGACATCATCCGGGTGAACGACTGGTTCTACCTCACCGGCACCACCATGCACGCGATGCCCGGCCTGCCGATGCTGCGCTCCAAGGATCTGATCAACTGGGAGTTCCTCGGCTACGCCGCCGAGCGACTGGATTTCGGCCCGGCCTACCGGCTGGAGGACGGCAAGAATATCTACGGCCAGGGCATCTGGGCGCCTAGCTTGCGCTTCCGCAACGGCGTGTTCTACATCTTCAGCAATGTGAATGGACGCAGCACGCAGATCTACTCCGCCATCAATCCGCGCGGCCCCTGGACGCATTGGGAAATGAAGCGCAGCCTGCACGACCTGTCGGTGCTGTTCGATGACGACGGCAAGGCTTACGCGGTGTGGGGCCATCAGGACCTGCACATCGCCCAGCTCACCGACGACCTGCTGGACATCGTGCCGGACACCGAACATGTGCTGTTCTCGAAAACCGACGGCATGGGCGAAGGTGCGCACCTGTACAAGATCGGCGGCCGTTACTACATCCTGAGCGCGAATTATGCAGGCGGCTTCCGCATGCCGGCGGCGCGCGCCAGTGCCATTTTCGGGCCGTATGAAGTCAACCAGGCGATCAGCAAGGACGAAGGCTTCGGCATGGTGGGCGGCTACCGGCTGAAGAACAGGCAGTATCCGTTCGAGGTGACGCCGCCGAATCCCGCCTCGCCCGACGCCACCGCCATGCACCAGGGCGGCATCGTGCTGACCGAGGCCGGCGAATGGTGGGGCCTCTCGATGATGGACTATAACTCGGTCGGCCGCCTGCTCAGCCTTGCGCCGGTGACGTGGCAGGATGGCTGGCCGTATTTCGGCCTGCCCGGCAACCTGGGACGCAATCCACGCACCTGGGTCAAGCCGCGCGTCGCCGAAGCGCAGCAGGTCAGGACGCCGTTCGTGCGCAGCGACGATTTTGCCGAACCCACGCTGAAGCCGATCTGGCAGTGGAACCATGCGCCGGTGGACGACAAGTGGTCCTTGACGGAGCGCCCTGGCTTCCTGCGCCTCCACGCCTTGTCGGCCGCCTCGTTCTGGGAGGCGCGCAACACGCTGACCCAGCGCGCCATCGGCCCGGCGTCGACGCCGACCGTGGCGCTCGATGCTTCGCGCCTGCTGGAGAACGACGTCGCCGGCCTCGGGCTGCTCAACCTGCCCTACGCCACGCTGGGCGTCGAGAAGAAAGGCGGCAAGCTGTCGCTGGTGCTGTTCGATCAGGCGCGCAATCAGGCCACGCGCGTCGCCATCGACGCCGGCAAGGTGTGGCTGCGCGCCGATTGCGATTTCCTGACCGAGAAAGCGCGCTTCAGCTATTCGCTCGACGGCCAGCGATTCCAGGGCATCGGCGATGAATTCACCATGATCTTCCAGCTGACCACCTTTCAGGGCGTGCGCTACGCGCTGTTCGCCTACAACACCGGCAACCAGAATGGCGGCATGGCGGATTTCGCCAGCATCGACATCGTCCAGCCCAATCCGCGCGGCCTGATGCGGCCCATCCCTTACGGCCAGCAGATCCGCCTCGGCGCCAGCGCCGGCCTGCAGACGCCGACCACGGTACTCGATATGGGCTACGGCCGCATCGCCCTGCAGGCCGGCCCGAGCTACGTGACGGTGGCGCCGGACGGCAGCGTCTCGTTCCAGCAGGTGCGGCCCGGCGTCGCCCAAAGCTTCCAGTGGATGGAGACGCCAACCGGCGAACTGCTGCTGATGTCACTGGCGACCAACCGCTTCCTGCGCATCGATCCGCAAAACGGCGCCGTCAAGGCCGACAGCCCCGGCCCGGCGCCGGACGGCAAGGACGGCGTGCGCTTCAACTGGACACAGGTTAAATAGCGGCCTGCTCCAGCGGCGCGGTGGCAAGCTGCAGATCGGCCAGCGTGGCCGGCTTGGTCAGGTGCAGGTTGAAGTCGGCCGCATAGGCGCGCTCCACGTCTTCCTTCTGGCCGTAGCCGGTCAGCGCCACCAGCCGCAGCGGCGTGCCGGCCAGCTGACGGCGCATGGCGCCCGCCAGCGTGTAGCCGTCCATGTCCGGCAGGCCGATGTCGAGAATGGCGACGTCCGGCGTCTGCTGGCGCAAGGCCTCCAGCGCGGCGGCGCCGGTATGGGCGACGCGAACCTCGTGGCCCATCAGTTCCAGCAGCGCCGAGCCGGTGGCGGCGGCGTCGATATTGTCGTCCACCAGCAGCACGCGCAGGCCGCCCGCACCGGCTTGCCCTGGCAGCGACGGCGCAACGGCGGGCGGCGTTACCAGCGGCAGCGTCACCGTGAAGCGACTGCCCTGCCCCGCGCCGGCGCTGGCGGCCGTCACCTGGCCGCCGTGCAGTTCAACGATCTTGCGCACGATCGCCAGGCCGAGACCCAGGCCGCCGGTGCGCCGCGCCAGCGATTGCGGCGCCTGCTGGAACGGTTCGAACACGCGCGCCAGCAGTTCTTCGCTCATGCCGATGCCGTTGTCGATGACTTCCAGCCGCGCGTGGGTGGCGTCCTTGGACAGCCGGACCTCGGTGGCGTTGCTGCCGAAGCGCGCGGCGTTGGACAGCAGGTTGTTCAACACCTGCGTCAGGCGGCTGTCGTCTCCGTCCACCCATACCGCCTCCGGCGCCGACAAGGTCAGCGACTGGTCGGGTGCGGCGGCCACGGCGTGCCGCACCACCTCGGCCAGGTTGATCGCTTGCGCGTCGATGCGGAATTTGCCCGAAGTGATGCGCGAGACATCCAGCAAGTCATCCACCAGCCGGCGCAGATGGTTGACCTGGCGCCGCATCATGGTGCGCTCCTTGCGGCTGGCCTGCTCGTCGCGGCGGTCCAGCAGGTCCAGCGAGGTGACGATGGGACTGAGCGGGTTGCGCAGCTCGTGGCCCAGCACGGCCAGGAACTCATCCTTGGCGCGGCCGGCCTGATTCGCTTCGTCCAGCGCCTGGTTGAGCGAATCGAGCAGCAGCTTGCGCTCGCGCTCCTGCGCGGCGCGCTGGCGGTCGGCCTGTTCCAGGCCTTTGCCGATGTCGGCGATTTCGCGGATCGACGATGGCGCCAGCACCAGCGGCGCGCCGGTGCCGAGCGCGGCGGCGCCCTGCTGCAAGGCCTTGATGGCCACCACCAGACGCCGCGACAGCAGCGACGCCAGGCCGATACACAGCAGCAGCGACACCAGGATGCCGGCGCCGTACATGCCCAGGCCCTGGAACACGGCGTGATGCTGTTCCGCCGGCCGTCCAACCACCGCCGCCCAGCCGTAGTGCGACAGGGTGGTGTAGGCGGTGGCCATGTCCTGCCCTTCGCGCGTGCGCGCCAGGCCGACGCCTTCCGCGCCGGTGGCGCGTATCAGTTCCACCAGCGACGGGCTGGGCGGCATACCAACGGTGCTGTCCTGGTTCTGCGAGCGCGCCACCACGGCCAGCGCGGTGTCGCGGATGGTGGTCACCGAGCCGCCCGGCACCTGCTGGCGCTCGATCAGCCGCAGCATGCGGTCCGGGCGGATCACCGCTGTCAGCGTGTACAGCTTGCCGTCCGCCGCCGTCACCGGCACGCGTACCGGAAAGGCTGCCCGTCCGCCAGCGCCGCGGGCGATGCGACCGGCGATGGGACGGCGCGTGGTCAACACTTCCTGCAGGCTGACGGGATCGGCAACCGGCGCGGACGGCGCGCCGTATTCATCCATCGTGCGCAGCAGGATCTTGCCGGCGTGGTCGGTCAGGATCACGCCCAGCCAGTCCGGCTGGGCCTTGGCCAGCGCCCGGGCGGCGTCGTAAAAGCCGCGCAGGTCGCCGTCATCCAGGGCCGGAGCGTGGCCGAGGCTGGTCAGGGTGGAGACGACGCCATCCAGTTCGGCATCGGCCGCGCTGGCGACCGCGCGCGCCAGGTCCAGCATCAGGCGTTCCTGGTCGCGCTGCTGGTAGTCGCTGACGGTGTGGATGCTCCAGGCGCCAAGCAGCGCCAGCGGCAACAGTCCGATCGCGGTGAGCATGATCAGCAGGTACCGCAGAGAAAACATAAACCGGGGCCGAGTGGGCATAGATTCCAATAAATTAAAAAGCTTGCGGTTTTTCGCAAGGCTCTGATTATATTGTCATTCCTGTTGAGTGAAGGGAAAAACAATGCCGCCTGCACGCCTTTCGCGCGTCGCCGAAAGACGGCCCCGTCTACAATGGGCCTCACAGGAGGAAACCATGAACGAACATTTAACCGCCCGCTACATACCGCTTGCCACCGAACGCACCAAGGATGCCGTCAAGGATCTGATCCCCGGCGAACGCCGCAAGATCGACCTGGTCAACCCGCTCGATCCCACGGATCGGCTGATTTCCGACATCTGGGTGGTGGAAGACAGCGACGGCGCCCACTTCACCTACCAGGACGGTCCGGTCGGCGGCGACGCCTATCTGGGCCCGGCCGATCAGGTCCGCATCGCCATCGAAGAAACGCCTACCGAGGAATAAATGCAAAAGCACCGCCATATTTGCTGAGGCGCAACACCCGCACCGCCGCCATCCCTACACTACGCATATTCGACCGCCACCGGAGTCGCATATGAAACCACATCGGCGCGCAGCCCGGCGCGGCAGTGTCCTGATTGAGTTGTCGCTCGCGCTGCCGGCACTGTGTCTGATCATGCTGAATCTGATCTTTGTCGGCGTGGTCCTCTTCAACTACGAAATGGGCCTCAAGGCGGCGCACGACGCGGCGTCCTACCTAGCCAGCGCAGAGCAGCGCGACATGAAGAACTCCGCCGCTGTCGGCGGGCACGTGGCAGTCGCGCGCGCGATCGTTGCGGAGGAATTGCAGTTGCTGAGCTTGGGCCCCTATCCGCCGTCCATTACCGTATCGTGCAATATGGCGACATGCAGCGGCTATTCGGTGCCCAGCACGGTCTCTGTCACCATCGAGATGCGTGTCGTGCCCAGTTCGCTCATCCCGTTGAGCAGCCTGTTTTTTTCCGAAGGCATCACGCTGACCGCCGTCTCGACCCTGCGTTATATTGGCACATAACGGCACATAAGCATGCGGCCCTTGGCCTGGCCTCCATTGCTCAGTTATAATCCGTCAACCCTTGGGGAGTAGCCTGCTTCCGCCCTGGAAGCGTCCGTGTCAACATACTCGACCTTCATGTCGTGGTACGGACAGCCGTTTCCGGCTTGGCAAGACCATCGGCATGGTATGCGCTCTGTCGGGCCGCATGGCATGCCTTTGTCATGCCCGACCTGGAAGCCATATGAATTTCCTAGCTACCGCCGCCCTTGCCCTTGCCATGTCCACCGACGCCTTTGCAGTCGCCATCGGCAAGGGTGCCGCCATCCAGAAGCCAAATTTGCGTCAGGCGCTGCGCATCGGCCTGATTTTTGGCGTGATTGAAGCCACCACCCCGCTCATCGGCTGGGCCATCGGCCAGGCGGCATCGCGCTACGTCGAAGCCTGGGACCATTGGATCGCCTTTGCCATGCTGACCATCCTCGGCGGCCTGATGATCCGTGAAAGCTTCGCCAAGTCCGAGGAAGAACAGCCGGAGCCGACCGAACAATCCTTCGCGCTGCTGGCGGTGACCGGGCTTGCCACCAGCATCGACGCCATGGCGGTCGGCGCCAGCCTGGCCTTCATCAACGCCAATATCTATGTGACGGCGGCCGCGATCGGCTTCAGCACCTTCCTGATGGTCACCATCGGCGTGATGGTCGGCCGCGCCCTGGGTACCATCATCGGCAAGCGGGCCGAACTTCTGGGAGGTGTGGTGCTCATCCTAATCGGCTGTACAATTGTTTATGAGCACGTTTATGCCGCTTCCTGAAAATACACCATGATCGTCAGACCCATGCAAAGCTGGTTCCGGATGCTATTCATCTGGAACGGTTCTGTCTTACAGAGCATCATTCCCCAGCTGATACTGCTGGGAGTGTTCAGCACCATCGCCGCCTTTACCCATGGCAGAGTGTTTGGCGAAAAAATCCCGCTCAGCCCGGGATCGTTCACCTTGTTTGGTCTGACGCTGGCGGTGTTTCTGGTCTTTCGCAACAACGCCAGCTATGCCCGCTTCATTGAAGCCAGGACGTCGTGGGGCAGCCTGCTGATTGCATCGCGCTCCCTGATGTCGCAGATCCTGAGCTATGCGCCGGAGCGCAATGACAGCGTCATGCGCAGCGAGATCATCGCCTTCGCCTACGCGCTCAAGCATCAGTTGCGCGGCAGCGATGCCCTGCCCGATCTGACCCGCCTGCTCGGCGCGCAGCGCGCGGCGTTGGTGACGGGCAAGGCTTACGCGCCGGTGTACCTGTTGAAGAACATCCGCGACCGGCTCGCCCAGCTCGGTCCCGCTGCGGAACAGGGATCGACGCGCTGGCTACTGGATGCGCAACTCAACGAGCTGGAAAAGTGCGTCGGCGCCTGCGAGCGTATCAAGTCGACGCCCATCCCTTTTGCCTACAGCGTTCTGCTGCACCGGTCGGTGTATGCCTATTGCCTGTTCCTGCCGTTCGGCCTGGTCGATTCATCGAACTATCTGACGCCGCTGCTGTGCATCTTTATTTCTTATACGATGATCGCGCTGGAAGCCATCGCCAACGAAGTTGCCGATCCTTTCGGCCTGGCGCCCAATGCCCTTGCGCTGGACGCCATCACCGTCACCATCGAGCGCTCGGTGCTGGAACTCTGCGACCAGCCTATTCCGCCTGAACTGGAACCTGGCCGTTCATACCAGTTGACCTGAACCTCCGGCCGCATGGGCCCCTGCTCCAGTTCAAATTCCGCTCAGTCGAAGCGGTAGCTCAAGGCCAGCAAGCCGCTGTCGAGCGTGGATCGCCGTACCAGCGGACTGTTGCGGATCGCCTTGCCCAGCCAGCTCCGTCGGACGTTGGCATTGACATACCAGCGTCCGCCGAGATGCATTTCGGCGAACAGCGCGGCAAACGGACTGCTGGCCGCGCCGGGGCGGGACGATGGCGTACCGTCGAAATAGCGCACATAGGCCGACGAGCGGTATTCCACCCCTGCCTGCGGGTACAGAGCCAGCGGCCCGGTGTCGAATTCGGCCGCGTACATGGCGTCGGCCAGATTGCCGCCGGATTTGCCGGCGTCGTGATAGACATTCAACATGAACGCACCCGCCGCCGTCACCTGCAAGGTGCCGAGCCCCACCGGCAGCGAGTCCTGCCGGCGTTGCACGCCAGGCGCATTCCCGCGTGGCGTGTAACCGTCCGACAGCACGCGGGTCAGCAGCTCCACGCTGCCAGCGCCGACAGGCAGCAACTTGACGCCGAAGGTGTCGATGCGGGCGAATACCGGGCCGTAGTCGGCGTTCAGGTAGGGAATCGCGCTGGTCTGCCGGGACTGCGCGCTCGCCGGCACCGGCGCGACATTGACGCCGGCGCCGATGTCGCCCACCAGGCGCCAGCCGGCGTCCGGCGCCGTGCCCTCGCCCTGCTGGGCGAACACCGGTGCGGCCAGCATCAACGCAATGCTGGCGATAAGGGCACGCTGGCCCACTGCTTTATTCATGGATGGTCCTTGGCCGGGGATGTCCGGCTGATGCGCGACAGTTTACCCGCAGCGCAGTCAGCCAGCGCCAATTTTTCGCATGGTTGCGCTATCATTACTCCAATCGATCTGACTAGACATGGAGACAAGATGGCAAATCGGCGGGACAGCCTGAAATCATTTGGCCTGGCGGCGCTTGCGCTGACCAAGCCGGCAACGGCAGATGCCGTCACAGCCGACTCCATCCCCGCTACCGCCGCCGGGCCGGACGGCCAGCGGCGGCCCGACCTGGGCAACGGCACCTTCCTGAATCCCATCATGGCCGGCGACCGCCCCGATCCATCGATCCTGAAGGACGGCAAAGACTACTACCTGGCCTATTCCACGTTTAACGCCTATCCCGGCCTGCTGATCTGGCACAGCCGGGATCTCGTCAACTGGCAGCCGCTGGCGCCCGCGCTGACCCGTAATATCGGCTCCGTCTGGGCGCCGGAACTGTGCAAGTATAAGGGCCGCTTTTACATCTACATCCCTACCCGCAAAAATTCCACCCCACAGTCGCGCAATACGTCATGGGTCATCTGGGCCGACAAGATCGAGGGGCCATGGTCCGACCCGATTGACCTGCACCTGCCCGACCACATCGATCCCGGCCACGCGGTCGGCGAGGACGGTACGCGCTGGCTGTTCCTGAATGCCGGCGACCGCGTCCGCCTTGCCGACGACGGTTTCAGCACCATCGGCAAGCCCGAGCACATTTACGACCCGTGGCGCTTTCCGGCGGAGTCGGACAGCGAGGGGTTTGCGCCGGAGAGGCCGAAGATCACCCGGCACGGAGACTGGTTCTACATGATATTGGCCGTCGGCGGCACGGCGGGGCCACAGACCGGCCACATGGTGACCGCCGCACGATCCAGGTCCATCCAAGGACCATGGGAACACCATCCGCGCAATCCCCTCGTGCATACCGAATCCGCCAGCGAAAAGTGGTGGTCCCGTGGACACGCCACCCTGGTCGAGGGCCCCGCGGGCGACTGGTGGTCGGTCTACCACGGCTATGAAAATGGCTTCTGGACGCTGGGACGCCAGACGCTGCTTGCCCCTGTGCGCTGGTCGGACGACGGCTGGCTCGATTTCGGCGGTGGCGATCTGTCACGCCCGATAGCCAAACCCAAAGGCGGCGAGCCGGGCCCGCACGGCCTGCTTTTGTCGGACGACTTCAGCACGGACAAATATGGCATCCAGTGGGCGTTTTTTAATCCCTCGCGTGACGAATCCAGGCGGCTGCGACGCGACAATGGCGTGCTGCACATGGCGGCGCGCGGCACCGCTCCGTCCGACTCGTCGCCGTTGCAGATCGTCGCAGGCGATCAGGACTACGAGTTTGAGTGCGAGATCGACGTCGATCCCGGCGCCCGGGCCGGCTTGCTGCTGTTTTATGACAGCCAGTTATATTGCGGCGTGAGCTTCGATGCCTCCACCTTTATCGGCCATAAATACGGCATCGAACACACCCGCTATCCTAACCCGCACGGAAACCGCTTGTTCATCCGCATGCGTAACATGCGCCACATTGTGCGGGTTCATATTTCCACCGACGGAAAGAACTGGAAGCGCTTCGAGCGCACCTTCGAAGTCTCGGGATACCACCACAATGTTCGCGGCGGATTCCTGGCGTTGAAGCCGAGCTTGTTTGTGTCCGGAAAAGGCGAGGCACGCTTCAGGGATTTCCGCTATCGGGTGCCGCCGGCGGACGCCTGACACGGGCATTCGGGTCATGTCACGAAAATGACATCTTATTTTGATACCATGGGGAAATTTTTCGCCTTGTAATAATTTGGCTCTTCAAGCCCATGCTTTCATTTTTTGCAGTATTCAAACGTCGTTGCGCTTCGCTTCTTACCAGCCAGCATACGTTAATTCCTGGCGCCTTCGTTCTCGGACTAGCCCTGCTGGTCTATCTATGGGCATTGCACTTCACGCGCATTCAGAACGAAAAGAAGCTGGCGCTGCAGGCGACCACGGAAAGCAGCCAGAATATCGCCACCATCGTCGCCACCAATCTGGAAGAGGTATTGGGCAGGTCGTCGCTGTACGCGCGCATCACCAGCAGCGACGGCCAGTCTTCCGGCGTAAAAAGCCGGCACTTCAATCCGCAGCAGGTCGGCGATTCCGCCTACCTGCGGGCGGCGCTGTATGACCAGGACGGCAAACTGATTTACTCGTCCGCTCACCAGCGGACCGAAGCGGAATTACAGCCGCTGCTCGATCAAGCACTGCGCGACGGCCAACACACCGAGCCGTCGCAAATCCTGATCGGCCATCCCCCTGTCGACGGCAATGGCGCCTGGCGGCTGCCCATCCTGGTGCCGCTCGGCGGCGAGCGCAGCGGAGGCTACTACGGCGCCATCCTCGACCTCGGCTACATCCTCTCCCGCTACCGCGAGGTCGAGCTTGGCCAGGGCGGCAGCATCGAGCTGATTCATTCCGATGGGCTGCCGCTGGCGGTGCTACGGGAAGGCGCCTTGTCGGTCGACACGCGCTTGCCCGGCTCCCACTCCACGCTGCCCAGCGAAATGGACGGGGCCACTTTTTCCAGCGGCCCGACCGACCTTGGCTATCTGTCCTCGGTACATCCGCTCGCCCACTATCCGATTCAGGTCGCGGTGACGCAAAATTCCGCCGTGGTGTTGGGCAGACTGTCGGCCCAGCACCAGGCCTACCTGGTGCGCTCCATGATCTTCTCGGCCGTCGTCATCCTGGTCATCGTCATTGTCGTGTTCAGCCTGCGGCACCAGCACCGCCTGCACCAGGTCGTTGCAGATTCCGAACAGGAGAAGAAGAAGCTGATCGATCTGCTGGAGCAGGAGAAGATCCGCGCCCTGGCCCTGGCCTCGCACGATTACCTGACCGGCATCCCCAACCGCCGGCAATTCCAGCAACTGGCCTCATCCGAGCTTAAGCGCGCCCGACGCAGCAGGAATTTGTACGCGCTGCTGTTCTTCGATCTCGACCGCTTCAAGCTGGTCAATGACAATCTCGGCCACGCGGTCGGCGATCTGCTGCTGAAGGCGGTTGCGGGCCGGCTTCAGGCGGCGGTCCGCAATTACGACCTGGTCGCCCGCCTGGGCGGCGACGAATTTGTGGTCCTGCTGTCTGAAATCCCGTCCGAGGATTTCGTCAGCCAGCTGGCTGCCAATCTCGTGCATGAACTGTCGAAAACCTATCTGGACCTCAATGGCCACAACGTCGAGACAAGCCCCAGCGTCGGCATTGCGCTGTATCCGCGCGACGGCCAAAGCGTGGACGAACTGTTGCTGCACGCCGACCATGCCATGTACAGCGCCAAGGCCAAGGGACGCGGCGTGTTCCGCTTCTACGACGCCTCGCTGAATGCATCGAGTGCGCGGCGCTCGGAACTGGCCTCGCGCTTCAAGTCCGCCATGCACGACAATGAATTCTGCCTGCACTTCCAGCCCAAAGTGGCGCTCGACGACTTCGCCGTCGCCGGCCTCGAAGCGCTGATACGCTGGGACCACCCGGAGCATGGCCTGATCTTCCCCGGCGACTTTATTCCGCTGGCCGAAGAGCAGAACTACATCATCCCGCTCGGACGCTGGGTCATCGACGCCGTCTGCCGCCAGATCGCGCAATGGCAGGCGCACGGCGTGCCGCTGGTGCCGGTGGCGATCAATGTCTCCGCGCACCAGTTGCGCGACAACCTCCTGCCCGAGGATGTGATCGCATCGCTGGTCCGCCATGACGTCAATCCGCAATGGATCGAGATCGAAGTCACCGAGAGCAGCCTGATCGAAGACACCGTGCTGGCGCGGCGCAATCTCGAATCGCTGGCCGCCATCGGCATCAAGATCGCCCTGGATGACTATGGCACCGGCTTTTCCGGCCTGAGCATGCTGAAACAACTGCCGATCAACGCCGTCAAGGTAGACCGTTCCTTCATCCGCGACATCCGCAACGACACCGACGACGCGGTCATCGTGGCCTCGACCATCTCCCTCGCCCACAATCTCGGCCTGATCGTGGTGGCCGAAGGCGTCGAGAGCAAGGACCAGTTGCTGCACCTGAAGGCGGCCGGCTGCGACCAGGTGCAGGGCTTCTTCCTGCAGCGTCCCGTGCCGGCGCAGGACATCGCGCCGCTGCTGCGCAAACGCCATTACACCTTCCCTTCGCCATGAACATCGTCCGCTTCTGCCGCGCGTTCGCGCCCCTGCTCCTGCTTGCCTGGCTGTGGCTGCACGCCCCCGCCGCCGGCGCCGAATGCGAAAATCCCGCCATGCTGCGCATTTCGATCATTCCTTCGGGAGACCTCAAGAAGGACATGCTGGCGCATCAGCCGCTGCTGCAAGAGCTGCGCGCGGCACTCGGCATTCCGGTCGAGATTTACGTCCCGCCGTCCTATGGCGCGGTGGTGGAAGGCCTGGTGTCCGGCGCCATCCAGCTGGCCCGCCTCGGTCCCGCCAGCTACGTCGCGGCCAAGAAGGCCGATCCGCAGCTCACAGCCTTCGCCAGCTTCGAGCACAAGGCGAACGCCTACCAGCAAGCGGGCGCCTTCTATCATTCGCTGCTGATCGTGCGGGCCGACAGCGGCATCGGCGATATCGCCGCGGTGCGCGGCAAGCGCCTGGCGCTGGTCGATCCGCAAAGCACCTCGGGCGCGCTGATTCCCAGGCATGTCTTCGCCAGACAGGTCGGCCGGCCGCTGGAATCCTACTTCGGGCAGATCGGCTATACGGGAAGCCATGTGCAGTCGGTCAGCCGCGTGCTCGACGGCCGGGCCGACGCCGCGTTTGTCGGCAGCGTCAACCTGGCGGCGGCCATCACTGATCCGGCCGCCATGCAAAAAGTCCGCGTGATATGGCGCTCGCAAGCCTTTCCCCTCGACCCATTCGTGTACCGCGGCCAGTTGTGCGAAGGACTGAAGAAAAAGATACGTGGCGTCTTCCTGAAAGGCGACGGCGCGCGCCAGGCGGCCGTGCTGGAAAATATCGATGGCGTGCGATTCGTGCCGATCTCGGACCAGGACTATCAGGCTGTCCGCGATATCTATTGAACGCTGAGAAGGCTATGGTGTGCACATGAAGACGAAAGGACGTCGTACGGCCACGGCGTTTGCAAGTGAAATTTGGCTTGGCAAATCCATCCTGACGCCCTGCTCCCGATGCAGACTGACCGACTGATTCTTTTCGAGCACAAAATCACCAATGTAGACGCTGCGACCTGAAGGGACTTCAAACGCAAGAAAGTCCCCTGACAGCGGACTCAGATCCGAAAACCTGGCGTATTTCCAAAGCCCCTCGACCTTCACGCCGTAAATGACGACAGCACGGCCATCCTGCGGATGGATCGCCGACGGATAATGTTCTGATCATACGATTGGAAGTTTGAAGTGGCCGTCACGGCGGACTGGCCGGGTGATCCCATTGTCGGTATATTAGCTTGTTGAATTGGAAATTACACATTTATTCACCCATCACCACTCAGGATTGCTCATGCAGAGATTATTCGCCTACGCCCTCACGGCCGCCATCGGCATCGCCGGCATCCAAGCAGATGCGGCCGCCGCCGATCCGCATCTGACACCCGACACCAGCGCCGCCCTCGATCGGATTTCAGCGGATTCCCTGCGCGGCCACCTGTCGTTCATTGCCTCCGACCTGCTGGAGGGCCGCGGCACGCCATCGCGCGGCCAGGACCTGGCGGCCGAATACATCGCCGCCCAATTCCGCCGCGCGGGACTCGAAGCGGTCGGCGACGACGGTTATTTCCAGACCGCGCACTGGAAATTCGCCGAGACCAATCTGAAGGATTTTTCGTTCCAACTCGACGCCGGCAAGGAGAAGCTGAGCATCCCCGCCAACCTCCTCAGCTTCAGCCTCGCGCAGTCACTGACGCTGGCGCCTTCCGCCATCGTCAAAATCGAAGCCAGTGACGCCGCCGCGCTCGACGCACAAAGCGCCGCGACGCTGGCCGGCAAGGTCGTCGTCACCAACCTGCCCGACTTCAACGCCATGCCGCACGAGCAGGCGATGACCGCCTACAAAGGCTGGCAGGCCTATGGCGCGAAGCTGGCAAAGCTGCATCCGGCGCTGCTGCTGATCGTCGACCGCGTACATCCAGCCGGCGACGCTGGCGGCAGCGGGCGCCTGATCGATCCCGAGAGCGGCGGCGAGACCGTGTCCACCGTGCCGCGCATGACCATCCATTCGACGCAGGCCATACAGGCGCTGGACGCGCTGGGCGCGGACGGCGGCGCGCGCGTCAGCGTCCATGTGGCGGCGCCGGTCGAACGCGCCGTCAAACTGCGCAATGTGATCGGCGTGCTGCGCGGTTCGGACCCGGTGCTGAAAGACACCTACGTGATGGTGACGGCGCATTACGACCACCTCGGCATCAAGGGCGGCAAGATCTACAACGGCGCCAATGACGACGGCAGCGGCACGGTGTCGGTGATGGAAATCGCCGGCGCACTGGCCGGCATGAAGCAGCGCCCCGCCCGCAGCATCGTCTTCATGACGGTGTTCGGCGAGGAGCTGGGCCTGTTCGGCTCGCGCTACTACGGTCGCCATCCCATCCTGCCGATCAAGCAGACCGTGGCCGACGTCAACCTGGAACAGGTGGGACGCACCGACAGCTCGGAAGGCCCGCAACTGAACAATGCGTCGATGACGGGTTTCGATTTCTCCGACGTCGGCGCCGTGTTCCAGAAAGCCGGCAAACTCACCGGCATCAACGTCTACAAGAACGAAGCCAACAGCGATTTCTATTTCGGGAAAAGCGACAACCAGGCGCTGGCCGATCAGGGCGTGCCCGCGCACACGCTGTGCGTGGCTTACGAATATCCCGATTACCACGGCCCGGGCGATCACTGGGAAAAGGTCGACTATGCCAACATGGCCAAGGTGGACCGCATGGTGGCGCTGGGCGTGCTGATGATCGCGAACGATCCCGTGGCGCCGAAATGGAATACCGCCAATGCGCTGACCAAGCCCTATGTCGAAGCCTGGACCAGGCAGTCCGGCCAATAAGCCGGGAAGTTGAGGCTTTCATTGCAAAATTCGCTCATTTCGTTCTATCATCATCCGCACCGTTGACCACTGGAGAAGTACCGATGACTGCGTTGCAAAATCGATCGATTCCCGAAGAAATGAAGGTTGCGCTCGGCGACTGGGACCGCATGGCGACAAGACTCACGCGTCTCTACGCACTCCTGGGAGCGCTCAGCGTGGTCTGCTCCCTGTTCGTTGCGACCTTTACGGGATCGGAAGCGGTGCCAGTCGGCTCGATCCGGGTGGTGGCATTTATCGGCACCGCGTCACTGGCGTGGATAGGCACCTTCAATATGGGAGCCAAGGCAAATGCGGCGCGCGGGGCCTGGCGCCTGCTGAACGCCGCATGCATCCGGTACAAGTACGAAGAAGCCTATACCTTCGAAGAACTCCACTCGCAGTACGTGGCTGGCGAGTCGCTATTGGGTGTGGTCACCATCTCCGAGCCGGCGCCAAAACATTGACGAAACTGCCGCCAATAAAAAAGCCGATCTTTTGAAAGATCGGCTTTTTTTTTAATCAGGCGTCCCTCGGATCTTCCCTTAGCCACATACCAGACGGGTGGCGAATTCGCTATGATCAAATTTGTAGCCGAAGCAGGCGCTATCGATGATAGTCCCACGCCCTCAGAAAGGTCTCCCCCATGAGTCAAGCAGCTAATAACAACGCAGCAGCGCCCGCCGGTTCCAAAGGCGTCTCCCGTCGCAAATTCATTGGGGCCGTGGTCGGCGCCGCCGCCGTCTGGGGCGGTTACTCGGTGTTCTTCGGCGGCCAGTTCCGCGCCGACAAGGCGGACCGCAAGGTCGACGTGCTGCTGATCGGCGGCGGCATCATGAGCGCCACCCTCGGCGTCTATCTGACCGAGCTTGAACCAAGCTGGACCTTCGAAGTGTTCGAGCGCCTGGACAAGGTGGCGGAAGAAAGTTCGAACGGCTGGAACAACGCCGGCACCGGCCACTCGGCGCTCTGCGAACTGAACTACACGCCGATGGACGACAAGGGTGTCGTGCACATCAACCAGGCCATCGGCATCAACGAGAACTTCCAGATCTCGCGCCAGTTCTGGTCGCACCAGGTGCGCAAGGGCGTGCTGGGCAATCCGCGCGAGTTCATCAATTCGACGCCACACATGAACCTGGTGTTCGGTCCGGAAAACCGCGAGTTCATCCGCAAGCGCGTCGCCGCCCTGAAGGCGTCGCCACTGTTCGCCGGCATGGAAATGACCACCGATCCGGCCAAGATCAAGGAATGGATTCCGATCATGATGGAAGGCCGCAAACCGGACGAAATGGTCACCGCCACCCGCTCGCCGCTGGGCACCGACGTCAACCTGGGTGCGATCACCCGCCAGTTCTACCAGCACCTGAGCCAGAAGAGCAAGATCTCGACCGGTCATGAGGTCCGTTCGATCACGCGCAACGACGATGGCAGCTGGCGCGTGTCGGCTTTCGACATCAAGGACAAATCCAAGGTCCAGACCATTGATGCCGGCCACATCTTCATCGGCGCCGGCGGCGCCGCCCTGCCGCTGCTGCAGCTATCGGGCATTCATGAAGCGAAGCAATACGGCGGCTTCCCGGTCGGCGGCGAGTTCCTGGTGACGGACAATCCGGCCATCACCTCGCGTCACCTGGCCAAGGTCTACGGTTTGGCCGACACCGGTTCACCGCCGATGTCGGTGCCGCACCTGGATACCCGCGTGCTGGACGGAAAAACCGTGCTGCTGTTCGGACCGTTCGCCACCTGGTCAACCAAGTTCCTGAAGAACGGCTCGTATTTCGATATCGCCAAGGCCACCACGCCGTCCAATATCATTCCGCAGCTGCAGGTTGGCGCGCATGAGTTCGCACTCGTGAAATACCTCGCGCAGCAGCTGGAGCTGTCAAAGGAGGAGAAAATGGCCGCGCTGCGTCACTACATGCCAGAGGCCAAGGATGAAGATTGGCGCCTGTGGCAGGCCGGCCAGCGCGTGCAGATCATCAAGAACATCCCCGATCAAGGCGGTGTCCTGAAGCTGGGCACGGAAGTTGTGGTGTCCGAAGACCGCTCGGTGTCGGCATTGCTGGGTGCGTCGCCAGGCGGCTCCACGTCGCCGGCGATCATGCTGTCGCTGCTGGAAAAAGTTTTCCCTGATCGGGTGAAGTCGGACGCCTGGCAGGCAAAAATCCACGAAATCGTTCCATCGTATGGCAAAAAGCTGAACGAGAATCCGCAGTTGCTGGCGACCACCTGGGCCGCCACTGCGGAAACGCTGCAACTGACGATCGCTTCGCCCAGCCTGGAAACCTTCGTCCCAGGCAGCGCTGCTGTCGAGCAACCTGGGCAAGTGAAAAAAGTGCCTGATATCGCGCTGTAAGCACGTGCCTGGTCATCGCTTTCGTGCCCGGATACGCCGCTATCAGCCAATTACGTGATCCTTCAGTGAGGGGCACGCCCGAAAGGAGTATTCATGAAAGCGATCACGTTTGACCAGTTCGGCGCTGCCGACGTATTGAAGATCGGCGAAGTCCCCGAGCCGGTATTGCGCCCCAACGACCTGCTGGTGCGCACCCGTGCCACCGGCGTCAACCGCGCCGACCTGACCCACCGTCGCGGCGGCTACGGCTGGCCGGACTTTGGCGACTCCACCATCATGGGCCTGGAAATCGCCGGCGACGTGATCGCTGTCGGTGAGAACGTGGAAGGTTACGCGGTCGGCGACCGCGTGATGGGCATCGTCGGCGGCGGCGCGTATGCCGAGGTGTCGCGCATCGACTATCGCATGGCGATGCCGATCCCGGACAACCTGGACTACATCCAGGGCGCCGCCATCACCGAGGTCTTCGTCACCGCGCACGAAGCGCTGCTCCACCTGGGCAAGCTGCAAAGCGGCGAGACGGTGCTGATCCACGCCGGCGCCGGCGGCGTGGGCGGTGCGGCCGTACAGCTGGCGCGCGCCAGCGGCGCCACCGTCATCGTCACGGCGCAGTCCGCCGCCCACGACCTGGTGCACCGCCTCGGCGCGCATCACGCGATCGATTACGTCGATGAGGATTTCGCCGACGTGGTCGCCAAATTGACCGACAAGCGCGGCGTCGACGTGATTCTCGATTTCATCGGCGCGCCCTACTTCGAGCGCAACGTCAACTCGCTGAACTTCGGCGGCCGGCTGGTACAGATCGGCATCATAGGCGGCATCGAGGATGCGCGCATTCCGCTCGACCGCCTGCTGTACCGCCATTTGCAGATCATCGGCACCGTGATGAAGTCGCGCACGCAGGAAACCAAACATGCGATGTCGCGCCGCTTCAAGGAACGCTGGCTGTCGCACTTCGCCACCGGCGCGCTGGCGCCGGTGATCGACAGTGTCTATCCGCTCGCCGAGGCCGGCGCAGCGCAGAAACGCATGGAAGATGGCCTGAACGCAGGGAAAATCGTCCTGACCACCTGATCATCTATCCAGGTCAGCCTCCCGCGCCCAGGAAGACCCAGCCGTCGCTCTCTTTCTTGAAGCGTCCAACCGCGTGGCCCATCGGGCCGTCGATTTCACACAAGAAGGCGTCCAGCTGCGCCTTCTCGCATTTGACGACCTTCACCGCCGCGAATTGGTCCTTTTGTTTTGCCGCGTCGGCTTTGCCGACGATGGCTTCGAGCTGCCGCAGCATCGCGGCCTGGACGTCCGATTCGCTCGGGCCGGACTGGCCACACCCCGCGAGGGCCAAGGCCGCCAGCGTCGAAGCGGTCGCGGCCATCACAGGTTTTATTTTATTGAGCATTGCCATACTGTTCTCCATTTACGACGCCGCCTTCATTGATTTCCTGCTGCAACAGCTCCATCCAGCGCGCCCGGACCATCGGCTCTTTCATCGCGACGCGCCACTGCGGCGCTTGCAAATCCTTCACCGTCAGGAACAGGCCGGTGTTGGCGCTGGCCTCTCGCGCCATCCGGGCGTTCGCGCCGGTCGCCGCGACATTGTTGGCGACGCCAAGGCCGCCAACGACACGCCCCGCCGTCTGCTCTTGGATGGCCCACTTGCGAATGTCATCGTAGGGATAGATCTTCCACACCCCATCGACCAGCACCCCGATCTGCCGCTTCGCGCGGCTCAAGGCGATGCCGGTCCCCTCCTCCGCGTGATCGAAGCCCGTCCCCTGGGGAACCCCGACGGCGCCGAGCATTTCCCGATGCAGCTTTTCGCGCTGGCCGGCGCGATACAGCGCGAACCAAACGAGCAGGCCCATCGGCCCCCATGCGAAAGCGCACAGCCCCAGGGCGGCCAGCCCGCCCGGAGCGGCGGGGATGAATATCGAAAAGAACAGCCCCCACAAAGCGAAAATCGTCGCGAAAAATCCCATGTCTTTCTCCTCACGTTGGCAGACGGGCGTAGCGCCCCAGAGGCCCATCGACACGCAGACGGCGTTGCGATAGCGGCGCTCAATAACCGGGAAATTACAGGTTCGCAGTCGCCATGGCTTGAATCCATGAGACGCCGCTTTAATTTTTTACAACTGAAAACGGGTTTGGTTTGAAACCGGCAGTGTTGGCGGATCGCGCCGACTCGTCGGCCCTCACCAGCCTCCGCAACAAGCTGGGCTGCATTCCGGCGGAAAGCTTGAATGACCGCGTCATGTGCGCGAGGTCCGCGAACCCCTCCTCCATCGCGATGGTCGTCAAGCTGTCCTCGGAGACCAGCCTGTCGCTCGCCCGCACGATGCGGGCGGCGGACCGAATGGCTTCGGCGGTAAGCCCCTCGCTCTGGAGCTTGCGCGCCAGCGATCGCGGATGGCAGCCCAGCTTGCGCGCCAGCTCCGCGATCGGCATCGCACCCTCGGACTCGAACACCAGCGCGACCTCGCCAGCGGCCGATCCCTCGACGCCAAGCTCTCGGGCCAGGCCCGACAAGGTTTGGAGCGTCGGAGGCTGGCTGTTCCTGGCGTTGCGCTCGGCGTTGGAGATCAGCGCCTCGAACAGGGCCAACGTGCCTATCCTGCACGGAGCCGGGTCGGCGGCCTCGACCCGCATCTCGCGGCGCGCCACGACCACGGGCGCGCGCCCTCCGGCTGCCGGCATCGACACGCTGGTGCGCACGGCCACGCCGGCCGAGGCGTTGTATTCATTGAAGCCCTCGACGATGCCGGCCGGCGACGACAAGCCGCCGATCAGCCTCACGCCCGGTGCAAGATCCAAAGCGAAGAACTCGCGGACCGCCTGCTCGATCTGCGTCTCTTTGGCGCCTTGGGCGGCACGGGAGCACCCCGCTGCGTTGTAGCGCTCGTAGGTAAGATGGCCATCGATGGTGTGCGCCACCACCGAGGCGAAGCGCGACATCGGCGTCCAGCCCGCACGTCCTTCCAGGGCATGGACCACGACATGGTATGCGAGGGATTGGTTCATCGCGCGGCGGGCAGTGCCAGGCCGAAGCCCCGCCTTGGGGCGCGTTCGACCAAGGATGGGCGGCTCCCGCGCAAGGCGCTTGGCGACATGCCGCAAGAGGATTTGAACACCCGCGTCATGTGCGCCAGGTCGGCGAACTCCTGGTCGGCCGCGATCTGCGTGAGGCTCGCGCCGGAGTGAAGCTGGTTGGTCGCGCCGACCACCATTTGCGCCAGGCGCAGCTTGCCGGCGGTGAGGCCCACTGCCTGAAGCTCGCGCTCCAGCGTCCGCTTGCGGCATCCAAGACGCGCGGCCAGGACGTCGACTGGGATGCGGCGCTCCCGCTCCAGGACCCACGC
Organism: Duganella aquatilis; assembly: GCF_009674565.1. GTDB lineage: Bacteria > Pseudomonadota > Gammaproteobacteria > Burkholderiales > Burkholderiaceae_D > Rugamonas > Rugamonas aquatilis. The sequence continues at coordinate 13,495 of NZ_WKJL01000006.1, read as the reverse complement.
AGCCTCCGCCGCAGCGGACCGCTCGACGCCCAAGGCGCACGCGATGCCCGAAAGCGTCCTGTCTCCCCGAACCTGGCCGCACGCGCGCCGCTGGGCATACTCCACGGCGTAGTGGATGGTCGCCAGCGAGGCGATCTGGCAAATCTTGGGGTCGTCGAATCCATCAGGGGAGACGCGGCAGGCGTGGAGCCGGAATCCGTCTGGGCCGCCGCCGCTGGAGATCGACCAAAAGGGCGGCCTGTCGGCTAATGGCGAAGCCTCTCCGCCATCGACGTATTCGGCGAAGAGGCGGTCGCGCTGCCGGTCCCACTCGCGCCCCAGGTCACGCGCGTTGCTGGCGTTCATGCGCTCGACCACGGCGCGCGGATCCTCCAAGCCCAACAGGAATCCGTCCACGGGGTGAAAGGTCAGGCTCGTCGCCTCGTGGGCCGCGCGCTCCACCGCGTCAGCGCCGACACCCAAGGTGCGCGCCCGCCGTCCGGCGCCGAAGTATCTGTGGAATGGAAGCTGTCCGGCGATCGCGCTGAGAACCGAGCTGGCGAATCGGGACTCGGCAGTCCACCTGGCCTCGAATTCGATAGCGAAGACGAGCGAGCTGGGCACCCACCCGGCGCTGTCCTTGACCGTCATGTGCGCCCCATGCGACTGTCCACACCCATTTCAGCCCTTCCGTTGACCGATCGTCCAAATGGACACTTCTTTTATCATTTTGACATCAATGAGGTCTTTCCGCTTGAATCCATGCGACAAGTTGCACAATTGTCACCTTCATACGACACCCTGCCGAGGCTCGAATCAACAGCGCGTGGGATCGTCCGCCATTGCGCCAGCAGTCAATCAGGCGCTCCGCGGAAAATGTCGATGTCTGGTAGGGGTAGAGGTCACTTTACTCGGGTGCTGCGGCTTTCACGCTCTACCATCGTTTCTGCCGGCACGGCTGACTCGAACCTGGGCTCGCTGCTGGGATCGACAGTCTACGCTGGCGCGTCATTGCGGCCTCGCGATGTGGCGCCAAATGAAAAAAATTGCGACTTAGAAGTGGCGGGCTTTTCTTTTGGCGAACGAAGCCCGCCTGCATAACTAACCTTCGTCTGAAGCTTGGCAGCCTTCAGCTCTACCATTGAGCTACAAACGCATACTACGGTGCCGCTCCGCAGTCTCGTCGCCTACCGTGGCTCCGGACAAACGCATGTACAACGAATTTTATTGAATACTCAAATATGCTAGCGATATTGATGTCGATATGCTAACTTGAATATCGAAATAACGAGCCCTCTGCGACCCAAATGAAGATGCGCATTGATGTGGATATGTCTCAGGCAATCGCGAACGCGCTCGTTGTTGACGACGTACAGGGATCGGTTGCTGCTTGGAATTATCTAGTCAACCACGGAGTACCAACTCCGATCGCGCTGCGTGTTCTCTCCTCACCCTCACGACGTCGCGAGTCAGACCCTACCTACCCCACCTAGTAGTGCTCGCTTATAGCTTGTTCGCTCGTCAAGGCCGTGCTTATCACAGGCGTGCGCGTTGAGCGGCTGAATGATTGCAGCGCGGCCGACGCACGCGCCGGGGGGGACCCGCTACGAGCATTTCTGGCGCGATTCCGAATAGCCGTTAGCGGATGTGGCTTACGAGCCGTTCAAAGGCAGTCCAGCCCCCTACTCCGACCGGCTGCGGCCTATGCCGCGCTGTGGGAATCGATCAATGGCGCCGACAGTTGGGAAGCTAATCCTTGGGCCTGGGTGACTGAGTTTGCGCGGGCGGCAGCATGAAGGCGTGGCGACCGCGTCTAGAGGGGGCTTAGAAAGTGATGGTCCATTCGCCGGCAGCAGTTTCCTGACGGATGGCGGTGGTTTGGGTGGTGGTGCTGTTGGCAGCAACAGCCTGGGTGGGGGTCATGGCATAAGGGCTTTTCAGCTGGCAGGCGACGGCCGGCGTGGCTTTGGCGGCGGCAGCGGTGGCAGCGGCCGAGCTCTGCACGTTGCAGGACTCTTTCACTTCAAAGCTGACTTGCATGGAGGCGGTGGAGATTTTCCCGGCGGCGCTGGCCAGCAGTGGCAGGCTAAACAGAACGATGGCAAATACTTTAGCAAAAGTTTTCATTTTTACACAATTCGTTGAGGTGAGCATCGCTTGGATGGCTGCGTTAGTCAGGTGATCAAGAAGCTATGAAGTGTTGATCTACGGGAAGAATTTTATCGCACGAAAACAATCTATCGAATATTCACAATTCACACACAAAATTGGCCTGTGGAAATGTCGTGATTTTTGGTGAGTTTTGCGAGAGATTTTTTACTCTATTTATGAAGGAAAAAAGACGCGCAGATTAAGCTGTTTTCATAGGAGAAATAGTGAAAATCGCGCTCAGAAGAGGAGCCAAAATTGACGCGTAAAAATACGCACATTGTCACAGCATTCCTCTAGCACTCAAATGTCACACTTTCTTGCATCGAACATGCAAGTAACTCTACGTGAAGCAAAGTAACTATCCGAATTTTGTGGCTGGCTAGACATAAGAAATTGCAAAAATGAAACGCAAACTCAAAAGTGATCTATACCAATCTTTGCAAGCCCCGATGCCCAGCGACCCGCACTGCCGGCGCCGCGCATGGCAACTAATCGCCCTGCTCTACGGCGCGGCGGTGCTGGCTAACATCTGGTAGGCGCTGTCATGAGCGTGCGGGACACACTGCCGCCGCCCACGGCGCGCGATCTGGCGGACAGCATGACATGCGCATTCGCCGCGCAAAGCAGCGCTGCCGCCCGATCCTGCACCTGAGCGTCAAGCAGTTCATCACCGGCTTCTGCTGGCACAAGGCCGACGACGAGATGGTCGTCTACCTGGAGGGCATCACCAGGCCGGTCCGGCCGTGTGACATAACGATTATTGAGGAAGCAACGTGAACGATAAAACTGCAACAGCACCGCCGCACGACGACTTGCGCGACCTGATCGGCCAGGCCATCAGCGACGAGATCGCCGCTGGCGCCGAGCAGCCAGACTGGTGCGATAGTCGCGAGATCGACCGGCTGGCGGACGCAGTGCTGGCCGTGCGAGTTCGGCCGGCGCGCGTGGGCTGAGCGCGCCAGGCGCGCGGCGGAAGGCGGCGCCGCATGAGCCTCCACGAGATGCTGATGGCCTGGCCGCACGAGCGCCTGGTCAAAGAATTGAAGCGCTAAGCCGAGGCAAACGCCGCGCTGCGCCGCCGCGTGCTACAGCTGGAGGAGGAAGTCTTCTGGCTGAAGGTACCGGCCATCCAGGCGCACGCCGGCGCGCGAACGCGAGCTGTTCGAGTCGGCCGCTCGCGGCATCGGTTGGCCGGTTCGCGCGTTCGAGATTGACGGCGCCGGCGACTACCTCATCCGGTACACCCACTACAGCTGGGGCCTATGGCAAGCATGCGCGGCGCTGGCAAAGGAGACTCCGCCATGATGATGAACGAACGGAAACTGGAACGAATCGCTGAACTCGTCGCCAGCAAGACCACCGGCGGATTGAACCGGCAGCAGCTCTCTGCGGCAGCGAATCTACGATCCGCCGGCTTGAACAAAGCGGACGAGGCATTGGACAAGCTATCTAGCTTAGCGACGAAGTAAATTACACCCAAAAATTACACCCAACAAAAAAGCCGATCTTTTGACGGATCGGCTTTTTTGATAAGTGATTGAAATCACTAAGAATTCTTGGTGGGAAGTGCAAGTTTCGAACTTGCGACCCCTGCAGTGTGAATGCAGTGCTCTACCCCTGAGCTAACCTCCCGTTGAGTGCGAGCATTATAGAGCTTGCACCCGCTTGTTGCAAGTCCTGTTTAAGCGGCAGCCGGTGCGGCCAGCGATGCGGTCCAGATGCACTGCCCTTTCACCGCCTTGTCCAGGCCCGCCAGCGTTTCCGCGTGCGCCGCCAACTCATCGTCCGACGCCGGCACGAAGATGATGTCGGCCATCGCTACCGGCTCCAGCATGTCGCCGATGTTGACTACTTCCTCTTCCACATCCATGCCCAGGCTGTTCTGCCCACGCGTCATGGCCAGGTAGACGTCCGCCAGCAATTCCGCATCCAGCAGCGCGCCGTGCAGTTTGCGGTGCGAGTTGGAGATGCCGTAACGGTCGCACAGCGCATCCAGCGAGTTGCGCTTGCCCGGATGCAGTTCTTTCGCCTGCACCAGCGTGTCGATCACGCCGCCGATGTGCGAGTTGAAATCCGGCAGGTTCAGCAGCCGGAATTCGTGGTTCAAAAAGCCCAGGTCGAACGGCGCGTTGTGGATGATGACTTCGGCGCCCTGGATGTATTCGCGCAGCTGCTCAACAATCTCGTGGAATTTTGGCTTATCGCGCAGAAATTCGGTGGTCAGGCCGTGGACATTCAGCGCGCCCTCTTCCGATTCGCGTTCCGGATTGATGTAGAAGTGGAGATTATTCCCCGTCAGCATGCGGTTGTTCAGCTCGACGCAGCCGATTTCCAGGATGCGGTTGCCCAGCTTGGGGTTGATACCGGTGGTTTCAGTATCGAGGACGATTTGGCGCATAGTGTTCCGTAATAAGTTCCAGCAAGCAGTATATCAGCGCCCGCGCGCCACTTCCACGCCGCGATTGGCCAGCATGTCGGCGCGTTCGTTGCCGGGATGGCCGTTGTGGCCGCGCACCCAGCGCCATTCCACGGTGTGCATCTGCTGCGCCGCATCCAGCGCCTTCCACAGGTCTTCGTTCTTGACCGGTTCCTTGCTGGCGGTTTTCCAGCCGCGCGCCTTCCAGCCGTGGATCCACTCGCTGATGCCTTTTTGCACGTACTGGCTGTCGGTGTGCAGCACCACGTTGCACGGACGCTTGAGCGCGCTCAGCGCTTCGATCACCGCCTGCAACTCCATGCGGTTGTTGGTGGTGTCGCGCGCGCCGCCGCAGATTTCCTTCTCGGCGCCGCCGGACACCAGCAGCGCGCCCCAGCCGCCCAGGCCAGGGTTGCCCTTGCACGCGCCGTCGGTAAAAATTTCAACCTTGTCATCCATCCTGCTGTTCCCGTTGTTTGTTTGTGACCGGCACACCCGCCGGGGCGCTTGCCGTTTTTCTGGTCCATGCCGGACCGATCAGACGCATGCCTTTCATGCGCTTGATCGCTTGTACGATGTAGACGCTGCCGAAGTATGGCCACCAGCGCGACCCGGCATTATCCATGAAGGCGTAGCGGTTGAGCCATTTATCTGTGCGGCAGGCCGGCGCGTAGCAGCCGAAGTGGCTCTGGCTGGCGCTCATATTCAATAATTTTAACCAGTCTTTCATGCGCGGCATAGAGATCAGCTCTTCGGTCCTGGGCAGGAACGAGGTGCCGCCGACGCGCCGCAGCACGTGCCGCGCGCCCCACAGGCTGGCCGGGTTGAAGCCGCAGATGATGACCTGCCCTTCCGGAATCAGCACCCGCTCGACTTCGCGCAGCACCTGGTGCGGGTCGGTGGAGAATTCCAGCACGTGCGGCAGCACGATCAGGTCGATGCTTTGCGAGGCGAACGGCAGCTCGGTGTAATCCAGCGTGACGGCCACCGTGCGCTGCTCCTCCTGCGCGGCGCGCGGCTTGCGGTCAGCCAGCAATTTGTAGGGCATGCGGCTGGCCGCCAGTGCATCAATTTGAGGCATACCGATCTGCACCGCGTTATAGCCGAAGATATCCGCTGTTAAATTATCGAGACAGCTTTGTTCCCACGCACGCATGTACACACCTGCGGGCGTTTGCAGCCAGCCTTCCAGCGCTATAATGGATTTCTCCGACCCCGCCTTATCCATGCTTAGCCTTTTGCAATCCAATGACCATATCTTCTACTCAAGCTCTCAGTGTTCTAACGGTTCCTGCATTCCGCGATAATTATCTGTGGTTGATACATGATGGCACACATGCCGCGGTGGTCGACCCGGGCGACGCCAAACCTGTGCTGGCGGCGCTGAAAGAAAACGGACTCAAGCTCACCGCCATTCTACTCACCCATCACCACGCTGACCATATCGGCGGCGTTCCTGAATTATTACAGCATTATCAGGTTCCCGTTTTCGGCCCGCGCAACGAGACGATAGCCGCGGTCACTTTGCCCGTGGGCGAAGGCAAGATCGTCGACGTGCCGGGTCTGGCGCTGAAACTGTCGGTGCTGGACGTGCCGGGCCACACCATGGGCCACATCGCCTACGTGCGCGAGGCGCATGGCGACGAGCCGGCCTGGCTGTTCTGCGGAGACACCTTGTTTGCGGGCGGCTGCGGCCGGCTGTTTGAAGGCACGCCGGCGCAGATGATCAGCTCCCTCGGCAAGCTGGCCGCGTTGCCGGACGATGCCAAGGTGTATTGCGCGCACGAGTACACGCTGTCCAACCTGCGCTTCGCGCGCGTGGTGGACCCGGACAATGTGGCGCTGCAGGAACGGGTAAAGGTGGAAACCGACAAGCGCGAGCACGATGTGCCGACCGTGCCCAGCACCATCGGCCTGGAAAAGGCGACCAACCCCTTCCTGCGCTACCGCGAGCCGGCGATTGCGGAGCAGCTGGTGAAGGCCGGGCGTCTCGATCGCGTCGATACGCCGCTGGCCACCTTCACCGCGCTGCGTTTGTGGAAAAACGACTTCTAAAGAAAACGGCCCTTGCGGGCCGTGGTGTTTAGATTTCTTCGTACAGCGGCAGCGTCAGGAATTCCTCGAACGCTTCCGAAGTCGACATCTGCTCGAAGATCTGCGCGGCGCGCGGATAGGTCGGGCCGTCGCCGCCCGGCGCGGCGGCCTGCACCTTGGCCAGTTCTTCCGGAATCATCGCGCGCACCATGTCGGCGGTGACCTTGCGGCCGTCTTCCAGCACGCCCTTGGTGGAACGAATCCACTGCCACACTTGCGAGCGGCTGATTTCCGCCGTCGCTGCATCTTCCATCAAGTTGTGGATCGGCACGCAGCCGTTGCCAGCCAGCCAACTGCCCAGGTAGTGGATGCCGACGTTGATGTTGTAGCGCAGGCCGGCCTCGGTGATCGGCGCTTCCGGCTTGAAGTCCAGCAGCTGCGCCGCGGCCACATCGATGTCTGGACGCTGCTTGTCGATCTGGTTCGGCTTATCGCCCAGCACTTTCTTGAATTCGGCCATCGCCAGGTCGACCAGGCCCGGGTGCGCGACCCAGCCGCCGTCGTAGCCGTCGGTGGCGTCGCGCGCCTTGTCGTTGCGCACGCCGCCCATGGCGATGTCGTTCTTTTCAGGATCGTTCTTGATTGGGATCAGCGCGGCCATGCCGCCGATCGCCGGCGCGTTGCGCTTGTGGCAGGTCTTCAGCAGCAGCAAGGCGTAGGCGCGCATGAATGGCGCGGTCATCGTCACCTTGGCGCGGTCGGCCAGGCAGAAATCCTTGTCCAGCTTGAACTTCTTGATGCACGAGAAGATGTAGTCCCAGCGGCCGGCGTTCAGGCCGGAGCTGTGTTCGCGCAGTTCGTACAGGATCTCGTCCATCTCGAACGCGGCCAGGATGGTTTCGATCAGCACGGTGGCCTTGATGGTGCCTTGCGGCAGGCCCAGTTCGTTTTGCGTCAGCACGAAGATGTCGTTCCACAGGCGCGCCTCCAGGTGCGACTCCATCTTCGGCAGGTAGAAGTACGGGCCGGCGCCGCGTGCCAGCTGCTCCTTGGCGTTGTGCACCATGAACAGTGCGAAGTCGAAGATGCCGCCGGAAACGCGCTTGCCGTCGACCAGCACGTGTTTTTCATCCAGGTGCCAGCCGCGCGGACGCACCACCAGCGTGGCGACCTTGTCGTTCAGCTTGTAGGACTTGCCGTTCTGCTCCAGCGCAATGGTGCCGCGCACCGCGTCCTTCATATTGATCTGGCCGGTCAGCTGATTGTCCCAGTTCGGCGTATTCGAATCCTCGAAGTCGGTCATGTAGCTGTCGGCGCCGGAGTTCAGCGCGTTGATGACCATCTTGCGCTCGACCGGGCCGGTGATTTCCACGCGGCGACATTCCAGCGCTTTTGGAATCGGCGCGATGGTCCAGTCGCCGCTGCGGATGTGCGCGGTTTCGGCCAGGAAGTCAGGACGCTCGCCGGCGTCCAGGCGCTTGGCGCGTTCCACACGCACGGCCAGCAATTGCTGGCGGCGCGCTTCGAATTCGCGGCTCAGCTTGGCTACCATCCCGAGCGCTTCCGGCGTCAGGATTGCTGCGTAGCCCGGCTTGATCTCGCCGGTGATTTCCATGCCTGCTGGCAGAGTGATGGTGGACTGCGTCATGTCGTGTCTCCGTAGAAAAATATTAACGAATCGGTCTCATTATAGGCTTGTTGCAGTGCGATGTTTTTAGTGTGTTGGCTCGGTTACACACCGCATTGTTTTACAGTATATTCACTCTTTAGTTATACAAACTAGACTAAAAATCATTTCATCTATGCGTTTTTGTAAAAACTGACGGAGACAAGCAGGCATGGGGCAGTTCAGACAGATATCCACCTTTGTCGAGGTGGTCGCCAGAGGGAGCCTGTCGGCTGCCGCGCGCGCCGAGGGCATCGCCCCGGCAATGATCGGCCGCCGGCTGGATGCGCTGGAGGCGCGCCTGGGCGTCAAGCTGCTGCAACGCACCACGCGCAAGCTGGCGCTGACCGACGAAGGCGCCGCCTTCCTGGAGGACTGCCAGCGCATCCTGGCCGAACTGGAGGAAGCGGAATCGGCGGTGGCCGAACGCAGCTCGCACGCCACCGGGCATCTGATGATCTCGGCGCCGGCCGGCTTCGGCCGCCAGCACGTGGCGCCGCTGCTGCCCTCCTTCCTGTCCGAACACCGCGACGTCAGCGCCACGCTGAACATGAGCGACCGCGTGGTCGACATCGTCGGCGAAGGCATCGACGTGGCGATCCGTATCGCCAGCATGTCGGACTCCAACCTGGTCAGCATCAAGCTGGCCGACAACGAGCGCGTGGTGGTCGGCGCGCCGGCCTACCTCAAGCGCCACGGCGAACCGAAGACCTTGGCCGACCTGAGCAAGCACAATTGCCTGGCGATCAGCAGCGAAGGCAGCCAGCGCGGCTGGACCTTCCGCGAGGACGGCAAGAACGTGGTGCTGAAGGTGAACGGCAATATGGCCTGCAACGACGGCCAGGTGCTGCACGAATGGGCGCTGGCCGGCAAGGGCCTGGCGTGGCGGTCGATGTGGGAAGTGGGCAGCGCCATCGAGGCGGGCAAGCTGCAGACGGTGCTGGATGGCTATTCGGCGCCGGGCAATGATATTTATGCGGTGTTCGCGCAGCGCCGGCATTTGCCGTTGCGGATACGGGCCTTCGTGGACTTCCTGCGCCACACCTATGCGCAACCGGATTACTGGCGCAAGTCCGGAAAATAAAACAATCTAAAACATTCAGGCGAAAAAAAATCCTCGGATACCGAGGATTTCTTGATCGTTAGATCCAGCGTATTACAGAGGCTGAATGTTCGAAGCTTGCTTGCCTTTAGGGCCAGCGGTTACTTCGAAAGAAACGCGTTGGTTCTCTTGCAGCGACTTGAAGCCAGCCGACTGAATCGCCGAGAAGTGAGCGAACAGATCTTCGCCGCCTTCGTCAGGGGTGATAAAGCCGAAACCCTTCGAGTCATTGAACCATTTTACGATACCAGTTGCCATTACAATTCCTATTTCAGTTAATTTGGGCTTGCGCCCGTGATATCGTTTTTGAGGCAAGAAAGACAAACTGTACTACTCTTGAATCTAAACGATGCCGCATTATACCCATTTACGAGAGAAAAGCACGTTTTCACGAAAATAAATGCAAAGCGTCGCTTTTTTTGCTAGAAAACTCTCACGTGGGGCCGTGAATGTCACTATAGACAATTAAATCCTATAGGGTTTGAGGCAGATCAAGCGCACGATTAGTCGTACTGGCTTGCCTTGGCGTCACGGGCGGCCCACACCAGCAGCTTCTCGACTTCCGGCACCACCGGCGCCCAGCCTTCCCCGCTGCCCAGCACCGCGCGCACCATCTGTTCGATGCGGCGCGATTCCTGGCCGAACACGGCAAAGCCGAAGGTGCCGGCCGAACCGGCCACGCCGTGCAGCACTTCGTGCAGCTGGTGCAGCGCGGCTTGCGACGGCGCGGCGCCGGCGGCGACGTTTTCCGCCACACAGGCGGCCAGCGCGGCGCGGATCTTGTCCAGGGTGCCTGGCACGGTGGCGGCGAACTTGTCGTTCAGCGCGGCCAGCCTGGCGCGGAAATCGGGATCGACGGGCGTAGCCATATTATTTGGTCCCGAAAATGCGGTCGCCGGCGTCGCCCAGTCCAGGCACGATGTAAGCGTGGTCGTTCAAATGCGAATCCAGCGAGGCGCAGTAGATCTTCACGCCGGGATGGGCTTTCTGGAAGACTTCAATGCCTTCCGGCGCTGCCACCAGCGCCAGGAAGATGATCTGGTCGTCGGTCACGCCGCGTTTTTTCAGGACGTCGACCGCATGCACGGCCGAATTGCCGGTCGCCACCATCGGGTCGCACAGGATGAAGGTGCGTTCGATCGTGTCCGGCAGGCGCACCAGGTATTCCACCGGCTGGTGGGTTTCCGGGTCGCGGAACACGCCGATGTGGCCGACGCGGGCCGACGGCACCAGGTCCAGCAGGCCGTCGCTCATGCCGATGCCGGCGCGCAGGATCGGCACGATGGCCAGCTTGCGGCCGGCGATGACCGGCGCGTCGATGGTCATCAGCGGCGTTTCAATGGTGCGGGTGGTCAGCGGCAAGTCGCGGGTAATCTCGTAACCCATCAGCAGTGTGATTTCCTTGAGCAGGTCGCGGAAGGTACGGGTCGACGTATCCTTGGAACGCATATGACTCAGTTTGTGCTGGATCAGCGGGTGATCGGTAATGAACAGGTTAGGAAAACGCGGGTCTTGTTTCATTAGGCAGGCTCTTGTTCAGATGGGTGTATGCCGTCATTATACTAGTCTATTCCACCAATGCCCTAGCCAGAATGGCCGCGCAATCGACGCCCGGCGGCAGCCGTCCGTAAGCGCCGCCCGGTTCGCGCTTGAGGCGCGAGGCGACGAAGGCCGACGACACATAGGCTGGCGCATGGCGCAGCAGCAGCGCCGCCTGCACCGCCAGCACCACCCGCTCGGCCAGCACGCGGGCGCTGAATTCGTCGGCCTGCTGCTGCGCCAGATCGGCCAGCAGCGTGCTGCGGTAGGCGACGAAGAAAATGTCGCCATTGCCGGCCTGCGCCAGTTCCGTCGCCAGCGCCTCGCGCGCGTCGGGCGATTTGCCGAAGGCGCGCAGCAGGTCCAGGCACATCACGTTGCCCGAACCTTCCCAGATCGAATTGACCGGCAGTTCGCGGTACAGGCGCGCCAAAGGGCTGTCCTCGACGTAGCCGCTGCCGCCGATGACTTCCATCGCCTCGGCGCCGAAGCCCGGTCCGCGCTTGCAGACCCAGTACTTGCCGGCCGGCGTCAAAATACGCGCCAGCATCGCCTGCGCCGGGTCGCGCGATTCGTCGAAGCAGCGCGCCAGCCGCATCGCCAGCGCGGTGGCGGCTTCCGATTCCAGCGCCAGGTCGGCCAGCACGTTCTGCATCAGCGGCTGCTCGGCCAGCGGCCGGCCGAAAGCCACCCGGCGCCGCGCGTGGTGCAGCGCATGCGTCAGCGCCGCGCGCATCGCCCCGGCGCTGCCAAGCACGCAATCGAGCCGGGTGTGGCCGCCCATTTCCAGGATGGTCGGGATGCCGCGTCCCAGCTTGCCGATCAGCCAGCCGTAGGCGCCGGTGAATTCCACTTCGGACGAGGCGTTCGAGCGGTTGCCCACCTTGTCCTTGAGCCGCTGCACGCGGATGGCGTTGCGCTCGCCGTTCGGCAGGTAGCGCGGCAGGAAGAAGCACGACAGGCCGGCGCTGCCGCCGTCATCGGTCTGCGCCAGGATCAGGTGGGCGTCGCTCTGCGGCGCCGAGAAAAACCACTTGTGGCCGACGATGCGAAACACGTCCTCGCCCTCCTCGCCGAACAAGGCGCGCGCTTCGGAAGGCGCCACCGGCTCGGCGCGGGTGGTGTTGGCGCGCACGTCGGAACCGCCCTGCTTCTCGGTCATGCCCATGCCGATCAGGGCGCCGGTCTTTTGCTCCACCGGCAGCGAGCGCGGATCGTATGCGTTGGACAGGATCTTGGGCAGCCACCTGGCGGCAATGCGCGGCGCCTGCCGCAGCGCCGGCACCGAGGCGTAGGTCATGGTCACCGGGCACTGCGAGCCATTCTCCACCTGGCCGAACAGCAGATAGCGGGCGGCGCGCGCCACCTGGGCGCCGTTGCCGTCCATCCACGGCGACGAATGCGCGCCATGGCCGATCAGCAGCGCCATCAGCTGGTGCCAGGCTGGATGGAATTCCACCTCGTCAATGCGATGGCCTTCGCGGTCGAAATTGTGCAAGGTGGGAGAGTAGAGGTTGGCCAGGCGCGCCAGGTCCAGCGTTTCCGCCCGGCCCAGTTCGGCGCCCAGCGCGTGCAGCGACGCCGCCGCGTCGGCCGCGCCTTCGCGCGCCAAGGCTTCCTGCAAGGCCGGATCGGCCGCAAACAGGTTGATGTTCTCAAACGGCGCAACAGTATTGCGCACTTCGTGGGTATCGAAAGGCTGCATTTTGTCTCCGTTCAAATCGCTGTCGTCAATTTTCTTGAACAATGAGCAGACTAGCATACAAAAAAAGGAGATCCCATGAGCGACGCCTATATTTATGAAGCCATCCGGACGCCGCGCGGACGCGGCACGCATGACGGCAGCCTGCACAGCGTCAAACCGGTTTCGCTGGTCACCGGGCTGCTGCATGAACTGCGCGAGCGCCACCAGATCGACACCGCGCTGATCGACGACCTGGTGCTGGGCTGCGTCACGCCGGTCGGCGACCAGGGTGCGGACCTGGCGCGCATCGCCGCGCTGGCCGCCGGCTGGGACTGGAAAGTGGCCGGCGTGCAGCTGAACCGCTTTTGCGCCTCCGGCCTGGAAGCGGTCAACCTGGCGGCGCAGAAGGTGCGTTCCGGCTGGGAAGACCTGATCGTCGCCGGCGGCGTCGAATCGATGTCGCGCGTGCCGGAAGGCGCCGACGGCGGCGCCTGGTCGCTCGATCCCGACACCAGCCTGCGCACCGGCTTCATGCCGCAAGGCGTGGCCGCCGACCTGGTCGCCACGCTGGATGACAGCCAGCGCGAGCAACTGGACGCCTACGCGCTGCGTTCCCAGCTGCGGGCCGCCGCCGCGCGCGCCGACGGCCGCTTCCGCTCCGTCGTGCCGGTACGCGACCAGAACGGCGTGCTGATCCTCGAAGAGGACGAACTCGTCAAACCGTCCACCAGCATGCAGACGCTGGAAGGCCTGAAGCCTGCCTTCGCCGCGATGGCGGAAACCGGCTTCGCCAGCCTGGCCCTGCGCAAATACCAGCAGTTGGACGGCCTGCGGCACCTGCATACGGCGGGCAACTCCGCCCCCGCCGCCGACGGCGCCGCGCTGGCGCTGATCGGCAGCAAGGCGGCCGGCGCGCGGCTGGGC
>NZ_WKJL01000069.1 GCF_009674565.1 Duganella aquatilis | reverse complement strand
TTGATGATGCCGCGCTCAACACGACCGGTCACCACGGTGCCGCGACCCGAGATCGAGAACACGTCTTCCACTGGCATCAGGAAGGCGCCGTCCACTGCGCGCTCTGGCGTAGGGATGTACGAATCCAGTGCGTCGGCCAGGGCCATGATGGCTTGCTCGCCCAGAGGACCGGTGTCGCCGTCCAGTGCTTTACGTGCCGAACCTTTGATGATTGGCAGGTCGTCGCCTGGGAACTCGTATTTCGACAACAGCTCGCGAACTTCCATTTCCACCAGTTCCAGCAGCTCTTCGTCGTCGACCAGGTCGCACTTGTTCAGGAACACGACGATGTATGGAACGCCAACTTGGCGGGCCAGCAGGATGTGCTCGCGGGTCTGTGGCATTGGGCCGTCAGCTGCGGAGCAAACCAGGATCGCGCCGTCCATCTGCGC
>NZ_WKJL01000068.1 GCF_009674565.1 Duganella aquatilis | reverse complement strand
TGTTCGTTTGCGCGCCGAATTGCCCCACTCCGTTTGACCCTCCCTCCATTGCCTGGCGAATGCCGCCACGCGATCGTAAGATCCCTTAAATCCCAATTCGGATAGGTCCTCGTGAAGCTGTTTTAAGCTGCGTCGCTGTTTGCGTGATTTAGCCGCCTCGGTCTTGAGCCAGCCTGAGAGCTGGAAGGCGTATGGGTCGATGGCGCTGGCCGATTGGCGCTCCGCGTAGGCCGGCTCAGTCGCTTCCGAGCGCAGATAGCGCCGGACGGTGTTTCGAGAGATACCTAGCCGCTTGGCAATCTCCCGCAAAGGGACTTGGTCGCGAAGATGCCAGCGCCTAATAATTCCTAGTAATGCCACGTCAATCACTCCGATCCCCTACTCATTCAGATAAGTAGGATTGTGTGCTAAACGTGGGTCAATTTTCGATGCAAATTATGCGGCTAAGTGGGTCAGTTTTCGGTGCAAATCAACA
>NZ_WKJL01000067.1 GCF_009674565.1 Duganella aquatilis | reverse complement strand
ACACAGGTGCTGCATGGCTGTCGTCAGCTCGTGTCGTGAGATGTTGGGTTAAGTCCCGCAACGAGCGCAACCCTTGTCATTAGTTGCTACGAAAGAGCACTCTAATGAGACTGCCGGTGACAAACCGGAGGAAGGTGGGGATGACGTCAAGTCCTCATGGCCCTTATGGGTAGGGCTTCACACGTCATACAATGGTACATACAGAGGGCCGCCAACCCGCGAGGGGGAGCTAATCCCAGAAAGTGTATCGTAGTCCGGATTGTAGTCTGCAACTCGACTGCATGAAGTTGGAATCGCTAGTAATCGCGGATCAGCATGTCGCGGTGAATACGTTCCCGGGTCTTGTACACACCGCCCGTCACACCATGGGAGCGGGTTTTACCAGAAGTAGGTAGCTTAACCGCAAGGAGGGCGCTTACCACGGTAGGATTCGTGACTGGGGTGAAGTCGTAACAAGGTAGCCGTATCGGAAGGTGCGGCTGGATCACCTCCTTTCTAGAGTAGCACT
>NZ_WKJL01000066.1 GCF_009674565.1 Duganella aquatilis | reverse complement strand
CGGCTCATGACGGTACCTGAAGAATAAGCACCGGCTAACTACGTGCCAGCAGCCGCGGTAATACGTAGGGTGCAAGCGTTAATCGGAATTACTGGGCGTAAAGCGTGCGCAGGCGGTTTTGTAAGTCTGTTGTGAAATCCCCGGGCTCAACCTGGGAATGGCAATGGAGACTGCAAGGCTAGAGTTTGGCAGAGGGGGGTAGAATTCCACGTGTAGCAGTGAAATGCGTAGATATGTGGAGGAACACCGATGGCGAAGGCAGCCCCCTGGGTCAAAACTGACGCTCATGCACGAAAGCGTGGGGAGCAAACAGGATTAGATACCCTGGTAGTCCACGCCCTAAACGATGTCTACTAGTTGTCGGGTCTTAATTGACTTGGTAACGCAGCTAACGCGTGAAGTAGACCGCCTGGGGAGTACGGTCGCAAGATTAAAACTCAAAGGAATTGACGGGGACCCGCACAAGCGGTGGATGATGTGGATTAATTCGATGCAACGCGAAAAACCTTACCTACCCTTGACATG
>NZ_WKJL01000065.1 GCF_009674565.1 Duganella aquatilis | reverse complement strand
GGCGCGGCCGGCGTGGCGGTGACGCCGCAGCCGGGCAGCGACAGCGCCGCGGCCTTGCGCCAGCTGGCCGGCCTGTGGGGCCTGGCCCTGACCGATGGCGATCCATGTCCGGCGGCGGCGCGCGCCAACCTGCGCTGCCTGCAGGCCAAGGGCGGCATCGAGGATGTGCGCCTGCTGGACCGTCCCGCGATGCTGAAACTGCACGACGATCCGGTCGCGCCCAACTATGTGCTGCTGACGGCGCTGGAAGACGATCAGGCCACCATCGTGATGGCTGGCGGCAAGCCGCAGACCGTGAGCCTGGCGGCGCTGGCGGCGCGCTATGACGGCGAGTTCGCCACCTTCTGGCGCGCGCCGCGTGCGTGGCGCGACGAGGTCCGGGGCGGCGACCAGGGGCCGGACGTGGACTGGCTGGCCAAGCGCCTGTCGCAGATTTACGATTTGCCGAAGCCGCAGGAGAACCAGCCGCTGGACGCGGCGCTGCGCAAGCGCCTGACCGAGTTCCAGACGGCGCAGAACCTGAAGGCCGACGGCGTGGCCGGGCCCAAGACTTTTATCCGCCTGTATCAGTTGGGCGGCGTGCAGGAACCGCGTCTGCGCTAACTTACACCGATCTCACTTATGTCTTATATTTTGGAAGCCTTGAAAAAGGCGCAAGCGGAACGTCAGCTGGGCAGCTCGCCCACCATTCATGCGCCGACCTTGCAGGCGGCGGAGCCGGCATCGTCGGCGGCGCGCTTCAGCAAGCCGATGCTGCTGGCGGTGCTGGGCATGGCGGTGGTGATCGGCGTGCTGCTGGTGCTGGTATGGCGGCCGTTCGCGCCTGCGGCCACGGCAACGACGCCTGCGCCGCAACCGCAGCCGCAACAACCGCAGCCGGTCGCCGTGCAGTCGCAGCCGGTTGCCCGGCCGGTGCCGGCCGCGCCGACGCC
>NZ_WKJL01000064.1 GCF_009674565.1 Duganella aquatilis | reverse complement strand
CCAGAAGTAGGTAGCTTAACCGCAAGGAGGGCGCTTACCACGGTAGGATTCGTGACTGGGGTGAAGTCGTAACAAGGTAGCCGTATCGGAAGGTGCGGCTGGATCACCTCCTTTCTAGAGTAGCACTGGTTCTTGTAACCACATCAAGCGTTCACACTTATCGACTGTAGAAATCAAAGAACAGCAAATTTGGGGCTGTAGCTCAGCTGGTTAGAGCACCGTGTTGATAACGCGGGGGTCGTTGGTTCGAGTCCAACCAGCCCTACCAGTTGCACCAATGGGGGATTAGCTCAGCTGGGAGAGCACCTGCTTTGCAAGCAGGGGGTCGTCGGTTCGATCCCGTCATCCTCCACCACCTGTTTTTACGTAAGCCTTGAGGTTTAGGTAAAAGCAGTATCGTTCTTTAACAATCTGGAAGAAGTAAAGTTTTATTTAAGCGTGTAGAAATACACACTTAGGGTAGTAAAACTCATCATCACAAAGTAGTAAATGCTTGCCTAATAGCCGTCAAGGTTATAGGGACAAGTGAATAAGTGCACATGGCGGATGCCTTGGCGATTACAGGCGATGAAGGACGTAGTAGCTTGCGATAAGCTGCGGGGAGCTAGCAAACAAGCTTTGATCCGCAGATTTCCGAATGGGGAAACCCACCCTTTTAGGGTATCACTCACTGAATACATAGGTGTGTGAAGCGAACGCGGCGAACTGAAACATCTAAGTAGCTGCAGGAAAATAAATCAACCGAGATTCCCAAAGTAGTGGCGAGCGAAATGGGAAGAGCCTGTACGTGATAGTCGGACTGATAGTGGAATGCTCTGGAAATGGCAGCCATAGCGGGTGATAGCCCCGTACACGAAATCAGACCGGTGGTACTAAGCGTACGACAAGTAGGGCGGGACACGAGAAATCCTGTCTGAATATGGGGGGACCATCCTCCAAGGCTAAATACTCGTAATCGACCGATAGTGAACCAGTACCGTGAGGGAAAGGCGAAAAGAACCCCGGGAGGGGAGTGAAATAGATCCTGAAACCGTGTGCATACAAACAGTAGGAGCCTCCTTGTGGGGTGACTGCGTACCTTTTGTATAATGGGTCAGCGACTTACATTCAGTGGCAAGGTTAACCGAATAGGGAAGCCGTAGAGAAATCGAGTCCGAACAGGGCGATAGTCGCTGGGTGTAGACCCGAAA
>NZ_WKJL01000063.1 GCF_009674565.1 Duganella aquatilis | reverse complement strand
GGACGGCCCAGGTCCGGCGGCACGGCCTCGTCCAGCACCGGGTTGAAGCGGGCGCGCAGGGCGGCGTTCTGCGCGCGGTAGGCGTGCAGGCGCGCGGCCTGCCCGGGATGGTCGGCCAGGTAGGCGTCGACGGCCGCATGGCGCGCCGGCGGCAGCTGGCCGTCGACCCAGGCGTGCAGCTCGGCTTCGGTTACGGGGGCGTTCATTTGATCACCTTCAGCGGCGAGGGCAGCGGCTGGCCCTCCATCAGCAGGCGCAGCCGCTCGCGGCCGCGCGCCAGGCGCGACATCACGGTGCCGGCCGGAATGCCGAGCACGGCCGCCACTTCTTCATAGCTCAGTTCTTCCAGCGCCACCAGCAGCAGCACCTCGCGCTGCTCGGCCGGCAGCAGGCGGAGCGCCGTGTCGAGGTCGCGCAGCGTCAGGCGGGCGGCGGCGGCGTCGCCACCGGGCGCGGCCAGCGGCAGCGCCAGGTCCAGCGGCTCGCTGGCCGGCGGCTGGCTGCGCAGGCGGTCGACGTGCAGGTTGTGCATGATGCCGAACAGCCAGGCGCGCATGTCGCTGCCCTGGCGCCACGAGGCCAGCTTGTCCCAGCCGCGGGCGACGGTGTCCTGCACCAGGTCGTCGGCATCGGCGCGCGTGCCCAGCAGCGCGCGGGCGTAGCGGCGCAGGCGCGGGATGCAGTCGACCAGGCGCTGGCTGTCATTCATGCAATGCTTACTCTTTGACCACGTGCCAGACGTCCTTGAAGTTGTCGCCGTTGCGGTCGCCCGGCTTGACGTCCTTCTTGAACAGGTACAGCGGCTTGCCCTGGTAGGCCAGCTGCTTGGCGCCGTCGTCGCGGGTGATGACCGAGTACGGCGCCATGACGTTGGCGGACGGCGTCACCGCCGGCCAGTTGTCGAGGCAGGCGCCGCTGCAGGCGCTCTTGCCGGCGCTGTCCTTGTCGAAGGTGTAGACGGTCATGCCGGCGGCATTGACCAGTACGCCGTCCTTTTTCATGACGTCGTCGGCCAGGGCGGCGCCGGACAGCAGCAGGGCGCTCAGGGTGGCGAGGGCGAGGGTGGATTTCATGGCAAGTCTCCTGTTGTGGTGGATGGTAAATGGGTAAACGCCGGCGCGCCGCGTTTATTCCGCCGCCAGCAAAATAAAGTTCAAATAATGTTGCTTGCACTAAACTAGTTGCCTATCGGTATTAAAAAGTCTTTGATATCAGTCACTTAAATGGGGGATGCAGACGCCCCTGCAAACTGTGGAATAATGCGGTAGCGGCGCATCGGCGCGCGGCGGCGACACAGTAGAGGAAAGTTAATTTGGTGGACATGTTTGCGCTCGACGACGAGCTGGCGCAGTGGGATGCGGCATTGCCTGAAGTGCAAGGCTCGGAACGGTTGCAGCTGCTGATGGCGCTGGCCTGGCATTTGCGCCAGCGCGATCCCGCGCGCGCGCGGCAACTGTCGGCCGACATGCTCCCGCTGCTGGCTGTGTTGTCGCCGCAGGACGCCGCCCTGTACCGCGCGCGCCTGCAACTGATCACCGCCGAGCCAGCCTGGCTGCGCGGCGAGCTGGACACCGCCCAACACCACGCCGAGCAAGCGCTGCACCTGTGCCAGCAGGTCGCCGCCACGCAGCCAGTCGCTGCCGCCGCCTGCCGCGCCGACGCCTGCTGGGTGATGGCCTGGGCCAGCAACGACCGCGGCCGCAGCGCCGACGGCGACCACTGGCTGCGCCAGGC
>NZ_WKJL01000062.1 GCF_009674565.1 Duganella aquatilis | reverse complement strand
AAGGTTATAGGGACAAGCCGTACGGGCAATTAGTATCAGTTAGCTTAATGCATTACTGCACTTCCACACCTGACCTATCAACGTCCTGGTCTCGAACGACCCTTCAAAGAGCTCAAGGCTCTGGGAAATCTCATCTTAAGGCAAGTTTCCCGCTTAGATGCTTTCAGCGGTTATCTCTTCCAGACTTAGCTACCCGGCAATGCCACTGGCGTGACAACCGGTACACCAGAGGTCTGTCCACTCCGGTCCTCTCGTACTAGGAGCAGCCCCCTTCAAATTTCCAACGCCCACGGCAGATAGGGACCAAACTGTCTCACGACGTTTTAAACCCAGCTCACGTACCACTTTAAATGGCGAACAGCCATACCCTTGGGACCGGCTACAGCCCCAGGATGTGATGAGCCGACATCGAGGTGCCAAACTCCCCCGTCGATATGAACTCTTGGGAGGAATCAGCCTGTTATCCCCAGAGTACCTTTTATCCGTTGAGCGATGGCCCTTCCATACAGAACCACCGGATCACTATGTCCTACTTTCGTACCTGCTCGACTTGTCAGTCTCGCAGTTAAGCACGCTTATGCCATTGCACTATCATCACGATGTCCGACCGTAATTAGCGTACCTTCGAACTCCTCCGTTACACTTTAGGAGGAGACCGCCCCAGTCAAACTGCCTACCATGCACTGTCCCCGATCCGGATAACGGACCAAGGTTAGAACCTCAAACAAACCAGGGTGGTATTTCAAGGTTGGCTCCACGAGAACTGGCGTCCCCGCTTCAAAGCCTCCCACCTATCCTACACAGATTGGTTCAAAGTCCAATGCAAAGCTACAGTAAAGGTTCATGGGGTCTTTCCGTCTAGCCGCGGGTAGATTGCATCATCACAAACATTTCAACTTCGCTGAGTCTCGGGAGGAGACAGTGTGGCCATCGTTACGCCATTCGTGCAGGTCGGAACTTACCCGACAAGGAATTTCGCTACCTTAGGACCGTTATAGTTACGGCCGCCGTTTACTGGGACTTCAATCAAGAGCTTGCACCCCATCATTTAATCTTCCAGCACCGGGCAGGCGTCACACCCTATACGTCCACTTTCGTGTTTGCAGAGTGCTGTGTTTTTATTAAACAGTCGCAGCCACCAGTTTATTGCAACCCGTTCGCCCTACTGAAGTAAATCAGCCAAGCTACAAGGGCGTACCTTTTCCCGAAGTTACGGTACCAATTTGCCGAGTTCCTTCTCCCGAGTTCTCTCAAGCGCCTTAGAATACTCATCTCGCCCACCTGTGTCGGTTTGCGGTACGGTCTCGTATGACTGAAGCTTAGAGGCTTTTCTTGGAACCACTTCCGATTGCTACGTGAGCAAGCTCACTCGTCCCAGCCCCTTGGATTACGTACCCGGATTTGCCTAAGTACCTCCTATGAACCAGAAACTGACTATTCCAACAGTCAGACAACCTTCCGCGATCCGTCCCCCCATCGCATCATACGACGGTGCAGGAATATTAACCTGCTTCCCATCAGCTACGCATCTCTGCCTCGCCTTAGGGGCCGACTCACCCTGCTCCGATGAACGTTGAACAGGAAACCTTGGGCTTACGGCGTGGGGGCTTTTCACCCCCATTATCGCTACTCATGTCAGCATTCGCACTTCTGATACCTCCAGCATCCTTTACAAGACACCTTCGCAGGCTTACAGAACGCTCTCCTACCATATCCTTACGGATATCCGCAGCTTCGGTGACTGGCTTAGCCCCGTTACATCTTCCGCGCAGGACGACTCGATCAGTGAGCTATTACGCTTTCTTTAAATGATGGCTGCTTCTAAGCCAACATCCTGACTGTTTTAGCCTTCCCACTTCGTTTTCCACTTAGCCAATCTTTGGGACCTTAGCTGGCGGTCTGGGTTGTTTCCCTCTTGACGCCGGACGTTAGCACCCGACGTCTGTCTCCCAAGCTCGCACTCATCGGTATTCGGAGTTTGCAATGGTTTGGTAAGTCGCGATGACCCCCTAGCCATAACAGTGCTCTACCCCCGATGGTGATACTTGAGGCACTACCTAAATAGTTTTCGGAGAGAACCAGCTATTTCCAAGTTTGTTTAGCCTTTCACCCCTACCCACAGCTCATCCCCTAATTTTTCAACATTAGTGGGTTCGGACCTCCAGTGCGTGTTACCGCACCTTCATCCTGGCCATGAGTAGATCACTTGGTTTCGGGTCTACACCCAGCGACTATCGCCCTGTTCGGACTCGATTTCTCTACGGCTTCCCTATTCGGTTAACCTTGCCACTGAATGTAAGTCGCTGACCCATTATACAAAAGGTACGCAGTCACCCC
>NZ_WKJL01000061.1 GCF_009674565.1 Duganella aquatilis | reverse complement strand
CCGGCTCGGCGGCCGGCGGCGTGGCCGCGTGGGCGCCGCCGATGGTGCCCGACACCGTGCGCTGGGCCATTGCAGGCGCGGCGGCCAAGGCCGCCGCGATCATCAGAGTGGAAATCAGTCCGTGCTTCATTTATTCAATTTTCGGATACGTTCGGACGGCGTGATGATGTCAGTCAGGCGGATACCGAACTTGTCATTCACCACCACCACCTCGCCTTGGGCGATCAGGCAACCATTGACCAGCACGTCCATCGGCTCGCCGGCCAGGCCGTCCAGCTCCACCACCGAGCCCTGCGCCAGTTGCAGCAGGTTCTTGATGGCGATCTTGGTACGGCCCAGTTCCACCGTCAGCTGGACCGGAATATCGAGGATGAAGTCGATATCGTTGTGCGTTTCCGTCTTGCTGGGGGTGCTGGAAAAATCCTTGAACACGGCGGCGCTGGCCGCCTGCGAGGCGGCTTGCTGCTTTTCCAGCGCGGCGGCTTCCGCCTGCGCCTGTTCGGCGATCGCCGCACCCCATGGATCGTCTTCGTCCAGCGGTTGATCGTCTTGGTTATCCGACATGATTCTCTCCGGGTTTATTGACTTATTTAAGGTTATCGGCATTGGCCAGCAGTTTCTCGACCTTGAGCGCGTATTGCCCGTTCATGACGCCGTAGCTGCAATCCATGACCGGCACGCCGTCCACCGTGGCCGAGATGAATTCCGGGATCGACAGCGGGATGATGTCGCCCACCCGCATGTTCAGGATCTCGTCGAAATTGACCTTGGCCGTGCCCAGCGACGCCACCACTTCCACTTCGGCGATCTGGATCTGCTGCGTCATCAGGCGGATCCAGCGCTTGTCCACTTCCAGCGCCTCGCCCTGCAGGCTGGAGGTCAGCGAATCGCGGATCGGCTCGATCATCGAGTACGGCATGCAGAAGTGGATCTGGCCCGACACCGAGCCGAGCTCCACCGTGAAGGTGGACGCCACCACCACCTCGTTCGGCGTGGCGATGTTGGCGAACTGGGTATTCATTTCCGAGCGGATGTATTCGAACTCGACCGGATACACCGGTTCCCACGACTTGGTGTAGGCCTCGAACACGATGTCCAGGATGCGCAGGATGATGCGCTGCTCGGTCTGGGTAAAGTCGCGGCCTTCGACGCGGGTGTGGAAGCGGCCGTCGCCGCCGAACAGGTTGTCCACCAGCAGGAACACCAGGCCCGGATCAAACACCATCAGCGCCGTGCCGCGCAGCGGCTTCATGTGCACCAGGTTGAGGTTGGTCGGCACCACCAGGTTACGGATGAACTCGGAATACTTGGAAACGCGCACCGAGCCGACCGACACCTCGGCGCTGCGGCGCAGGAAGTTAAACAGGCCGACGCGCAGCAGGCGGGCAAAGCGCTCGTTGATAATTTCCAGCGTCGGCATGCGGCCACGGACGATACGTTCCTGGGTCGCCAGGTTGTACGTGCGGACGCCCGCGACGTCTTCCTGCGCCGCAACGTCGTCCTGGTCGCCGTTGACGCCCTTCAGAAGGGCATCGACTTCTTCCTGGGAGAGAAAATTATCAGCCATGGCTTGTGCTCTGCTTACTGAATGATGAAGGACGTGAACAGCACGTCTTCGACTTCTTGCGGGGAGCCGCGGTCTTCAAACGGATCCTTGAGGGCCGCGATGATGTCCTTGGCCAGCTGGACCTTGCCTTCCGGCGTGTTGATGTCGCTGGCGTGCTTGCTCGACAGCAGCAGCAGCACGCGGCTGCGCACCTTGGCCATGTTTTTCTTGATTTCTTCCTGCGTCTCCGCATCCGGCAGCTGGATCGAGAACGCCACTTGCAGGTACTGGTCGGCGCCGCTCTCGCCCGGCTGCAGGTTGACGGTGAAGGGTTCGACCGGTTCATAGATCGCCGGGCCGGCCGCCTTCTTGGATTTTTTCTTCTTGGCGGGCGCCTCGTCGTGCTCTTCGGCATCGGCTTTGCCGTGCAGGAAGAACCAGGCCGCGCCGCCGCCGGCCGCGCCAAGCACCAGCACCACGGCCAGGATGATGATGATCAGTTTTTTGCTGCCGCCCCCTGCGGGCGCTTCAACTTTCTGATCGGCTTTCATTTTTGGGTTCGCTTTCAAAGTAGCCCTTCAGGTTGCGGTGTGGTTCACGCCGCCATTATGTCATTATCGGTCAGGCCAAGGCATACGGAACCGTTGAAAAGAGGGGCGTTCCCGCTGCTGCTTGACATTTCCCTAGTGTAACAGACAACAAAACCGGGAGGGCGGTCACGCCGGTCCCGGTTTGCCCTGACGCCGCTGACGGCTCAGGCGAAGGTGTCGACCGCGCCGGCCGGCAGGCGCCGCACCGGCGGGGCGGGGCGGGCCACATCGGCGTCGCTGCCGCTGTCACGGCCGTAGCTGCCGCCCGAACGGCCGCCGCTGTTGCCGCTGCCGCTCTGCGCCGAGCTGGCCTGCTGGCTGAAGGAACTGTTGTTCTGGTCCGACATGCCGGCCGAGACGGTGGCGCTGCCCAGCTGGATGCCGGCGTCGCTCATCATTTCTTTCAGTTTCGGCAAGGCGTTTTCCAGCGCCTGGCGCACTTCCGGCGCGGCCGAGCTGAAGGCGGCGGTGGCCTGGTCCTTGTTCACGCTCAGCACCACCTGCAGCGGGCCGAGGTCCGGCGGATTCAGTTCCATGGTGGCGCTTTGCTCGCCGCCGGCCGCCATGAAGATGATTTTCTGGCCCAGTTGCTGGTCCCAGGCCTGGGTGCCGACGCGGCTGCTGAGCTTGTCGGCCGGCACGGCGCTGGCGGCCTTGGCCAGTTCCTGCGCCGCGTGGCTGGCGGTCGGCGCGATGGTGATGGCGGCCTGTTCCTTCAGCGCGGCGGCGGCTTCGGCGTTGACCGTGGTGGTTTTCGGCGCGGCGGCCAGCTGGGCCGGATCGGCGGCGGCCTGCTGTTGCTGCTGGGTCTGCGAGACCTGCGGCTGCGCGTCGGCGGCCGGCGCGGCCTTGGTGGCGATGTGGTTGATGGCGTCGGCGCCGGCTTTTGGCGCGGCGGCGGCATCGGCCACGGTGTCGGCAGCCGGGGCGTCGGCCTTGGCGCCCTGCGCGGCGTCGGC
>NZ_WKJL01000060.1 GCF_009674565.1 Duganella aquatilis | reverse complement strand
TTCGCTCACTCAAAATACTGACAGTATTTCTTGTTGAGCATTTAATGCTTTTAGTTTCGCTGAACCTAAGTTCAGCGTGCACTTGCATCAAACGCCCACATTTATCGACTGTAAATTTTTAAAGATCAGATTCTGTGTTACTGCTTGCTGCGAATCGTTGTGTCCGTCAGCGAAGAGATGAGATTATGCTGTACGGCATTCATTCCGTCAACCCTCTTTTTTCAACTGCTACAATCGCGTCCTCAAAAAACCTCGGCAAAATGCTATGAACAACAAGATGATGAAACGCGGTGGCTTCAGTTCCAGCTTCGGCGTATTGGCCGCAACGCTAGGCTCTGCGGTAGGTCTGGGCAATATCTGGAAGTTTCCTTCCCTCACCGGCGCCAATGGCGGCGCCGGCTTCCTGCTGATTTATCTGCTCGCCACTTTATTGATCGGCTTGCCTGTCATGATTGCGGAGATCACCATGGGTCGCG
Organism: Duganella aquatilis; assembly: GCF_009674565.1. Classification (GTDB taxonomy): domain Bacteria; phylum Pseudomonadota; class Gammaproteobacteria; order Burkholderiales; family Burkholderiaceae_D; genus Rugamonas; species Rugamonas aquatilis. The sequence goes on along the minus strand of NZ_WKJL01000060.1, from coordinate 3,593 downwards.
CCGCCAAGGCCAATCCCATCACCACGCTGCAGCGCCTGGCGCCAAAGAACAGCCTGCCGTGGTGGCTGATCGGCGCGTCCGGCATGCTGGCGGCGTTCCTGATCCTGTCCTTCTATTCGGAAGTGGTCGCCTGGGTGTTTGCCTATGTGTTCAAGGCCATCGGCGGCAGCATCCTCAGCAGCGATCCTCATGTCACCGAGAGCGCCTTCGGTGCGCTGATCAGCGACCCGCTGCAATCGCTGCTGTGGCAGTGGGCGGTGCTGGTGTTCATCGGCGGCATTCTGCTGATGGGCGTGACCAAAGGGATTGAAGGCATCACCAAGAAGCTGATGCCGGTGCTGTTCCTGCTGCTGCTGCTGCTGTGCGCAGTCAGCCTGACGCTGCCCAGGGTGGCGGAAGGCCTGGCCTTTTTGTTCAAGCCCGACTTCAGCAAGATCACTGCGGGCGTCATCCTGACCGCGATGGGCCTGGCCTTCTTCAAGCTGTCGCTGGGCATGGGCACCATGATGACTTACGGCTCCTACTTCCGCGACGACCAGAACATTCCCGCCACCACGGTGCGGGTGATGCTGGCCGACCTGTTTGTCTCCATGCTGGCCGGTATCGCCATCTTCCCCGCAGTGTTCAGCTTCGGCTTCGCGCCGTCGGCCGGCCCGTCGCTGGTGTTCATCACGATTCCGGCCGTGTTCGCGCAAATTCCCGGCGGCCACCTGCTGATGATCGCCTTCTTCGTGCTGGCCTCGGTGGCCGCCACCGGCGCCATGCTGTCGATGATGGAAGTGCCGGTGGTGACGCTGCACGAACGCTTCGGCATGAGCCGCACCAAGGCCACCGTGCTGACCATCGCCATCCTGGTGGTGCTGGGTTCCAGCTGCGCACTGACCAACAGCACACTGGCCGACTTCAAACTGTTCGGCAAGAATATGTTCGACCTGTTCGACTTCGCCTCGTCCAACGTGCTGCTGCCGCTGGGTGGCATTTTGCTAGCGTTGTTTGTCGGCTGGGTGTGGGGCCGCGACAACTTCCAGCGCGCGCTGTCCAACCAGGGCACGCTGCACAACGCCACAGTGACGGGCGTGGTGTTTTTCCTGCTGCGCTACGTGTCGCCGCTGCTGATCCTGGTGGTGATGCTGAAAGGCCTCGGCCTGTTCTGAACGCTGCGATATACTGACCGCACCGTGAACGATTCAGGGTGCGCGATGAACCAGAGCGAGGTCCCCGTTGTGCCGATGCCGACGATACTCATCGTCGACGATTCGCCATCCTACCTGGCAGCGCTGCTGGACCGGCTGGAGCGGCACGGCTTCCTGATCGTGCTGGCGCAAACGGCGGCCGAAGGCCTGATACGCGCCGAGTTCGCCGATCCCGACCTGATCCTGCTTGACGTCGTCATGCCCGACATCGACGGCTTCGAAGCCTGCCGCCGCCTCAAGGCCGGCAAGAAGACCAAGGACATACCCGTCATCTTCATGACCGGCCTCACCGATCCCAAGCAGAAGGTCACCGGCTTCGACGCCGGCGGCGTCGACTACATCACCAAGCCGTTCCAGATCGAGGAAGTGCTGGCGCGCATCAACACCCACCTGGCGCTGCGCCGCGCCAACCGCGAACTGCAGGACATGGTCGCCACGCTGGCCAAGGCGCGTGAAGAGCTGGTGCGCAACGAGAAGCTGGCCGGCCTGGGCGCGCTGGTGGCCGGCATCGCGCACGAACTGAACACGCCGATCGGCAACAGCCTGATGGCCTCCACCACCTTCGAGATGCAGACCGACGAGATCCACCGCCACATGACCAGCGAAGGCGGCATCACGCGCAAGGAGTTCGAGCACTATATCGAGAACGCGCGGCTGTCGGTCGACATCCTCAGCCGCAACCTGCATCGCGCGGCCGACATCGTCACCAATTTCAAGCAGGTGGCGGTCGACCAGACCAGTTCGCAACGGCGCAGCTTCCTGCTGGCGGAAGTCATCGCCGGCAACCTGCTGACGCTGCAGCCGACCATCAAGCGCACGCCGTTCATGGTCGAGCAGCATGTACCGGCGGATCTGATGATGGAGAGTTATCCCGGCCCGCTGGGCCAGGTGGTGACCAACCTGATCAACAACGCCATCCTGCACGGCTACGAAGGGCGCAGCGAGGGCCTGATCGCGGTAAGCGCGCAGCTGTCGGCGCAAGGCTGGGTGACGCTGAGCGTGGAAGACCACGGTGTCGGCATCGCGCGCGAAGATGTGCCGCGCATTTTCGATCCCTTCTTCACGACCAAGATGGGCGTGGGCGGCTCCGGATTGGGGCTGAACATCGTACACAACATCGTCACCGAGATACTCGGCGGCCGCATCGACGTCAGCAGCGAAGTAGGCGGCGGCACCCGCTTCACGCTGACCTTGCCGATGTCGGCGCCGCTCAGGTAGCGCTTACTCTTGCGTCCAGGTCGCCAGGCTGCCTTCGGTGACGCCAGTCGTGCGATTACCCTGCCGCTGCACGATAACGTACTTGACGCTGTCGTGGTGCACATAGAGATAGGCCGAGAATGCCAGCAGCTTGCCGGTCGATGGATCTTTCAGCACCTGGCCGTTCAGCAGCCGCGTGACAGTGGCGGCATTCAGCGTCTGGCTCCCTGAACCAGACGGGAATGTGCCGTTACCCTGGGCATCAAACCACATCGCTTGCAGGTTGCCGCCACCCATGGCGCAATCTTCCCGATAAAAATTGAAGGTCTGATTCGCCAACGCAGCCGCATCCAGCAACTGGGTGGAGGTGCGTGAAACCAGCACATCAGTCGACGTGATCCTGCCGCTATCAGCCGTCGAAACATTCTGGCACAGCATCGCAATCGCCGGCAACAGCTCGGCACCTATGCTGGCTGTTGCGATCACCGGGGCATCATATTTGAAGTCGCCGTTGTCTCGGGAAAACGCGATGGCCTTGCCGGGGAAGCCAAAAATCAGACTACCAGACGCCACGGGCTGCCCCACTCCGCCCGGAGCATAGCGGTAGCTGGCAGCGTAAAGCGGCGCATTACTGGTGACATCTTGCAAGTAGTTATAACCCGCATAGTACGACTCCACAAAATAGGGTGAAGAGGAATCGGCCATGGCGAGGACGAATCCCTCAATCTCCAGGCGGAACGCCGCCATGTCACAATGTGCAGGACCGCCTGCGCAGGGGTAATTTGCCCACTGTTTAACAGGCCGGCCCATAAGAGCAGGCCACCCGCTTCAACGTTCCGGTTAAAGGCATTCAGATAGAGGGCGTTGACGAACGACGCCTGGTTGCCCGCATAGAGTTCGCTAAATTCAGTGCTGGCGGCAAAGGCATCCAGGGTGGCGCGCAGCTGCGCATTGCCGGAGTACGCGGCGAGCAGCTGTGGCGCGGTGAGCGGCAGATTCTGTTCGCTGAATTTCTGGTTCCAGAAGTCGAGTAAAGAAAACAAAAAAGCCCGCTCAGATCACTGAGCGGGCTTTTCCTAATAACTAGCTTGACGATAACCTACTTTCACACTGGTTGCAGCACTATCATCGGCGTAGAGTCGTTTCACGGTCCTGTTCGGGATGGGAAGGGGTGGGACCGACTTACTATGGTCATCAAGCTTT
>NZ_WKJL01000005.1 GCF_009674565.1 Duganella aquatilis | reverse complement strand
TAGTAATGCCACGTCAATCACTCCGATCCCCTACTCATTCAGATAAGTAGGATTGTGTGCTAAACGTGGGTCAATTTTCGATGCAAATTATGCGGCTAAGTGGGTCAGTTTTCGGTGCAAATCAACACTGGACGATTTCCACTTCGTTCATGTTGCGGAAAACGCGGGTGTTGGTGCGTTTTTCCAGGATCGCCAGTGCGTCGCGCAGCACCAGCTGGTAGCTGGCCAGGCCGCCGTCGCTGTCGCCGGAGGCGGCCTCGGTGACAATGCCGCACACGCTGCGCAAGCCGCCACGGTCGGTGACGAATTGCAGCGCCGCCGGCACGGCGATCATTTCCTTCAGCGGCAGATGCACGTTGGAGGAGACGCACAGCACGCGGTATTCGATACCGCCGCACAGCGTCTCGGCGCCGAACACGCGCTGCGGCAGCAGCATGTCGTCGTTGATCCCGCCCGGCAGGTCGAGGCGCAGCCGCAAGGGGCGGTTGCTGGTGACCAGTTCCTTGGCCAGGCCCATGAAGCTGAAGAAGTCGTTGTCGCTTTCCACAATCTCTCCCGTTAGCTATGCAGCAGATACATCAACTCGTCGCTGTCCTGCGTGGTCGGTGCGGTCAGCAGCCTTGTGTTCACGCCCAAGCGGCTGCCGGCATCGAGGCTGGCGCCGCGCGTGTCGGCTGCGTGCAGGATCAGGTGCACTTCGTAGGTCATGCCAACGCCGCAGTGCAGGCCGAGCATGGATGCCAGACTGCGCGCGCCGCTGCGGTCTGGCAGGAAGCATTCGTATGCGTCCTTGTCCATGGGACCGATGCGTAGTCGTGCGCGGGCGTCGCAGCGGTAGGTGCGTGCTCCCAGCATGACGCAGCCGTCGAGCGAGACGTTGGCTTGTCCCAGGCTGGCCTGGTCTTCGGCGGGAAGCGGTTGCCATTCGCCGACCAGTTGCTCCACCGCGAACGGTACGCCGAAGTATTCGGTGTAGACGCCGGCCATCATTGGCGCCGGTACTGCGAGGCTGCGGATCTGCATGGCGTAGAAGCCCAGCGTTTCGCGTTCGATGGTGTCGTGTTCGGGATGCACGCCGGCGAGCGCAGTCAGTGCGTTTAAAAACGCTTCATTTTCGTCTGGCCGGTAATGGGCCCAGGCTTGATGGAACAAGGCCAGCGGCCGATGTGACACTACATCCAGGAAGGCGCGCGGGCCGCCATCGTTGCGCTCACGCTCATGCCGGTTGATGCGTTCCGAATAATGCAGCGGCAGCACGCCCTGGCTGCCCAGCATGCCCATGAACGCCGGCGTCACGCGTACACTCGTGTCGTCGCTGCTGATGTTCTCCAGCTGATTCGGCGGGAATCCCATCGCCAGCCGGTTGCGGAAGCGGATGCTGCCCGGCCGCCAGCGCTCGATCAGCCGCACCGCCTGAAAGAATTCAAAGCGCTGCGGTTCTGTCAGCAGGTGGCTGATTACGCCAGCGTCAAAGCGCCGTTGCGAGGTGCGCATCGCAGCAACTCCTTTCCGGTGACGTGGGACAGCACGATCAGTCGTGTGAAGCTGTTCAGGTGCACGTGCAGGCCAAACAGGTGATCGAGGATCTGGGCAAACGCGTGGACTCCGGTGCCGGCGTAGGCTTCCTCGTCGAGCGACACCTGTACTTCGATGCCGCGCAGGTAGGCGTTGCCTTGCGCCTGCCGCAGCCACGCCGTTGCGGGGCGATGCGACAGTGCGGTGACGCCGTCGATCATGCGCTGCGATACGGTGCTATCCTGCTGGGCGTAGAGGCACAGCATGGCGGTCAGCGCAGGCAAGCCCTCCTGTGTCAGCGAGCGGTGGTTCAGCGCCAGGTGTGCAATCAGTCCCCACTGCCGCCCGCCATCCGACGACAGGCGGTGCGATAGCGTCGGACGACGCAGCATGCGGATCGGGAAGCTGCCGATGGCGCTTTCGGTACTCAGGTCGCCCGTCGCACGGCCGTACTGCAAGCCGTGCGGCAGGTTACGGTTGGTGCAGGTCAGGCGTATCGATGCGGTGCCGCTGTTCATGCGCAGTGGCGAGAAGTCGCGGTCCACCAGCGACAGCGAGTATTCAAGGCCGGCTGTCATCAGTTCATCGCGCTGCGCCAGCCAGTAGCGGCCTTTCCTGTCGCTGGCGTCGCTGTGGCGCAGCGAGTAGTAGGGGAAGAATTCGGTCACCTCGCTGCCTTCCGGTGATTTGCGCGACAGCTGCACACTGTCGATGCTGTAGATTTCGCAGGCGCTGCCTGCTATCTCGTCCGGCATCAGCGGGTAGCTGCTGTGCGTGTGGGTGATGCGAATCGGTGTGGCGGGATGTGGGAACAGGTTGACGATGGGCGTGCAGCCCAGCAGCGTATTCTCGGCCGTCAGCGCACGCAGGATGCGAGCGGTGGGCGTGTCGGGTCGCACGTCGGAGAGCGCCAGGCGCAGGGTCAGGCGGCTGCAGCTTTCCGATACACCGAGCACGGTCATGTCGATATCGAAGAAGTCGAATTTTTCCGGGAAGGCGAAGTATTCACTGAGCAGGCGGTATGCGGCGTGTTCGGAGAGCGCGGCGGGCAGCAATGCCTCGTCGTCCGCGAAGCCCACCGGCGCGAGCGGTATGCGGTCCAGCATCTGCCACTGCTCGTCCGCTTCGATGCATGCGCAGGCGGTGCGCATGAACAGCGCGTCCCGCAGCGTGGCGCGCAGCGATGTTTCGCCGTCGATGAAAACGCGCAGCGTGGAGAGTCCCAGCGCGGCCAGCGAACGGCCGGCGGCGGTGCTTTCGATCGTGAAGCAGATGGCGGAGCCGGCGTCCGGCGGCAGCGATAGCGACGTCGGCGTCTGGATGTACGGCTCGAACCACGCGGCGCTGATCAGCACCGGCGCCACGGTAGCATCATAGACGGTACGAAAACGACAAGCCACCGCGCCCTGCCCCAGCGCCTTCATGGCCGCGCCACGCGGCAGCACGCTCACGCTGTTGATTTCATTAACCCTGGCACCGCTGTAGTCGATGCGCGCGATCGAGCACGCAGGAATCGGCCGCAGATAGTGCGGGTACAACATGCCAAGCAGCGCTTCGGTAAAGTGGGAGTAGCCGTCGTCGAGCAGCTTGGCCACGCGCGCATTGAGGAACGCGGAGGCCTGGATCAATCGTTCGACGTGGGGATCGGCGCAGGTTTCGCCGCGAATTTGAAGACTGCCCGCCAGCTTGGGATAGCGTCCCGCAAACTCGGCGCCAGCGCGCCGCAGCATGCTTAACTCGCGTTCATAGTAGGGCAGCAGTTTTTCCATCGTCGGCATCCATCGGGAAGCGTACAGCCAAACAGGCTGCGCAAGTCCCCGATGATGTCACGATGAATACTTCAGTTTTTGACCTTGAACAATCTTACTTCGTCACGCGGTCCCATCCCTCTTTCACCGCCAACTTGAACTTGTCCCAGGCCGACTGCGGATGCTCCGTTTCCCATTGCGAGCGCAGGTGCGGTTCCGCTTCGTCCCACGGCTTGTCCTTGTAGCCGGGATTGCCGGCCATCGATTCGCCGTAGCGGTAGGCCGGATCGAATTCCTGGTAGGTGCCGCCGGTGTAGGTCTTTTCCCAGTGCGAGCGGAAATGGTCGTCTTCGGCGTCGTCGTTACCGGTCAGGATGTTCATGCTGTCCTGGTTGATGCCGGCCTCGCGCGGGTAGATGCGCATGCCGCTGCGCTGCACGGTATTCTGGATGTCGGCCACCGCTTCGGCGGCCGGCGTCACCGTGCCGCTGGCCACGGAGCCGCGCTGCATCGAGCCCGGCGCCAGCACCACCTGTTCGGAGCGCGCAAACACCACCGCGTCCTCGCGCGGGCGGATGCCGTGCTGCTCGGGCGCTGCCTGCTGCGAGCCGATGCTGGTCTGCTGTATGCCGACGCCGCTGCGCAGCACGTCCGCGCCCCAGCCGCTGGCGCGCCACATGGTTTCGCTCTCGTCGATGTCGATCGGGTCGAAGTCTTCGATGATGTCGGCGGCGCGTTCGGATTCTTCCAGCGTCGCGGTGTCCAGCGCCAGCACGGTATGGCCGCGGTTCAGCGCTTCGGCGTACACGTGCTGGTCGGCGTGGTCGCGGCCCAGCATGTCGCTGAACATTTTCTTGACGCTGCCGAGGATGGACTCGTCGTCGTCGATGCGCGCGGTGCCGGCCACGCTGCCGGAGTCGTGGATCTGGATGCTGTCGCGGTCAAAGCCGTTGTGCACCAGTTCGTCCCGGGCCAGGTTGGCTTCGGCGCGGGTTTCAAATACGGCTGCGAGGGTATGCTTCATGATGATCTCCTGTGTTGTAGACGCATGAGCTCGATGTTCATCCTAGTCTACGATGGTCCTGCGCGGCCGAGCGCCCGTTTGCCGCGCAGAAATAGTTACGCTGCCAGTGCCTGCTTCAGCGCCTGGTTGAAGGCCGGAATGTCGGCCGGCTTGCGGCTGGTGATGAGTTTGCCGTCGGCCACCACTTCGGCGTCGCGCCACTGGGCGCCGGCGTTTTGCAGGTCCAGCTGCAGAGACGGCCAGCTGGTCATCTGCTTGCCCTTGACCAGGTCGGCGTCGATCAGCGTCCACGGGCCGTGGCAGATGGCGGCAATCGGCTTGTTCTCGCGGCCGAATTCGCGGATGAAGGTGATCGCTTCGGTATGCAGGCGCAGCGCGTCGGGATTGGACACCCCGCCCGGCAGCACCAGCGCGTCGAATTCGCCCGGACGGGCGTCGCGCACGTTCAGCTCGACGGTGAATTTGTCGGCCGGATCGGCGTGGTTGAAGCCCTGCACCTGCTCGCCCTTTTGCTTGGTCGAAATCAACGTTACCTTGGCGCCCTGCTGTTCCAGGAACGCGCGCGGGCCGGTGTACTCCACCTGTTCCACGCCGTCGGTCATCAGCACTGCAATGCGTTTGTCTTGCAATTCCCTGGTCATGACGATACTCCTTGCTTGTGATCGAGGAGTTATAGCGTGCCACAGGCGCACGGGCCTGCATGTGCGGGGTCCAACATACAGCGGCTATAATAAAGCCATGCCCTCACGATCCCGCCTTCTTGTTTTGCCTCTCTGGCTGCTGTGCGCCGCCGCGCTGGCCGGCCCCGGCGAGCTGGTGATGCTGGCGCCCGTGGACCAGGCCATGCCGATCGCGCGCTTCCAGAACGGCGCCATCGCCGGTGGCATCGTCAAGGATTTCGGCGACGTGCTGGCGCAGCGGCTGGGCCGCCGGCCGGTCTACCTGAGCGCGGACGTCCCGGAAGTCACGCCGGAGCTGACCAGCGGACGCGCGGACGCCATGTGCTATGTGCTGCCGTTCTGGATCGACGGCGACTACAACTGGAGCCCGCCGCTGTTCCCGGATGCCGAGATGATCGCCGCCCGCAGCGATGCGCCGCACCTGCGCTCCCTCAAGGACTTGCGCGACAAGCAGGTCGGCACGGTGCTGGGCTACCGCTACCAGCGCGTCGAGCTGGTGCTGGGCATGCGCTTCAAGCGCGCGGACGCGCCCAGCATGGACGCCAATATCCAGCAGATGGTGGCGGGCAAGGTGCCATACACGATGATCAGCGAGGCCACGCTGAACTACCAGCACCGCCTCCATCCCGGCATGAAAGTACGCGGCGACCTGGTGTTCTCGGCCTACAAGGCGCAGTGCGCGTTCTCGCAGAAATCCGCCATCCCGTTCGATGAAGTCAGCCGGGCGATCGATACGCTCATCAAGGATGGCAGTATCGATCAGATCCTGGCGCGCTACCGCTAACGCTTAGTGGGCGTCGGCGGACGGCGCTTTCGGCGGCGCCACCTTGCGCATCAGCGGCACCATCGCGAAGGCGATCACGAAGCACGCCATCACACACAGGAACACGTCGCCGAAGGTTTGCGTCTGCGCTTCGCGCATGGCCAGCGTCCATAGCTGGCGCAGCGCGCCGGCCTGCGCGCTGCCGGCGTCCACGCCCCACGCCAGCAGGCTGCTGCCGGCGCCGGACAGCATCTGCCCCATCGCCTCGTTACCGGCGTTGAGGTGCTCGGCCAGCCGCTGGAAGTGCAGGTTGGTGCGGTCGTTGATCAGCGTGGCGCAGGCGGCGATGCCGATGGCGCCGCCCAGGTTGCGCATCAGGTTGAACAGGCCGGAGGCCAGCTTCAAGCGCTCCGGCGCCAGCCCACCCAAGGTCAGCGTGACGGTGGGCGCCACGGCGAACTGCTGGCCCATGCCGCGCAGGGCTTGCGGCAGCATCAGCTGGTCCGCGCCCCAGTCGTGCGTGATCGGCGCGAAGTTCCACATCGAGACGGCGAACATCGCCAGTCCCACCATCATCAGCCAGCGCAGGTCGACGCGGTTGGCCAGCCACGAATACAGCGGGATCGACATGATCTGGAACACGCCGGTGGAAAACACCGCCAGGCCGATCTCCAGCGCGCTGAAGCCGCGCACGCGGCCCAGGAACAGCGGCGTCAGGTAAATGGTGGCGAAGATGCCGATGCCGGTGACGAAGGAGAAGAAGCAGCCCAGCGCGAAGTTGCGGTCCTTCAGCGCGCGCAGGTCGACGATCGGGTGCGCATACGTCAGGCTGCGCCAGATGAATCCAATGCCGGCCAGGCCGGAGATCCAGGCCGTGGTCAGAATCACGTGGTCGCCGAACCAGTCCAGGCGCGGGCCTTCTTCCAGCGTGTATTCCAGGCAGCCGAGGAACAGCGACATCAGCACGATGCCGAAGTAGTCGGCGTCGCGGATCAGGTTCAGGTTGGGCCGGTCGATCTTCACCAGTATCGGCACCACCACGGCGACAAACACGCCCGGCACCAGGTTGATGAAAAACAGCCAGTGCCAGCTGAAATGGTCGGTGATCCAGCCGCCCACCGTGGGGCCGAGCGTCGGCGCCAGCGAGGCCAGCGCGCCGACGGTGGCGGCGGCGATCACGCGCTGCTTCCCTGCGAAGAAGTAGAACGCGGTGGTGAACACCATGGGGATCATCGAGCCGCCGATGAAACCCTGCAGCGCGCGGAAGGCGATCATGCTGTTGATGTCCCACGCCATGCCGCACAACATGCTGGCGATGGTGAAGCCGGCCGCCGAGCCGGCAAACAGCCAGCGCGTGGAAAATACGCGCGACAGCCAGCCGGACATCGGAATGACGATGATCTCGGCAATCAGGTAGCTGGTCTGTATCCACACCGTTTCATCGGCGCCGGCTGACAGGCCGCCGCCGATGTCGCGCAGCGAGGCGGAAACGATCTGGATGTCCAGCAGTGCGATGAACATGCCGACGCACATGGTGGCGAAGGCCAGCACCTTCTGCTGCATGGTAAGCTGCGGCGGTGTCCAGGGCGCGGCCGCAGCCGGCGCTGCGGACACCGGCGCCGCGCCGCTGGCGGCGGGCGCACCGCTGCTCATGGCTGTCCGCCCGCGCTGCGCACGTCGATCTCGGCGTTGACCGACAGGCCGGGACGCAGCGTGCCCAGCGCGCCGTCGCGTTCATCGAGCACGATCCGCACCGGCACGCGCTGGACGATCTTGGTGAAGTTGCCGGTGGCGTTCTCCGGCGGCAGCACGCTGAATTGCGCGCCGGTGGCCGGCGCCAGGCTGGCCACCGTGCCGTGGAAGACATGACCCGGCATTACATCGGCCACGATGGTGGCGCGCTGGCCGGGCTGGAAGCGCGCCAGCTGGCCTTCCTTGAAGTTGGCGTCCACCCACAGGCCGCGCGCCGGCACGATGGACAGCAGCTGGTTGCCGACCGTCGCATAAGCGCCTACGCGCGCGCGGCGGTTGCCGATCACGCCGTCGATCGGCGCGCGCAGCACCGTGTAGTCCACATTCAGGCGCGCCAGGTCGCGTTCCGCCATCGCCTGCTCCAGCGCAGCCTGCGCCTGCTGCTTGCGGGTGCCGATCACGTCCAGCTCGCGCTGGGCGGCGGTCAGTTGCGCCTGCGCTTTCTGGTCGCCGGCCAGGGCCTGCTTGTATTCCGCGTCCGCCTTCTGCGAGCTTTGCAGCGACACGGCCGCCTTGGCGGACAGGTTCTGGTAGCGCGTCTGGTCGTCGCGGGCGCGTGCCGTCTCGGCGCTGCTGGCGTTGACGCCGGCGCGGGCCTGGCCGATCACCGCGTCCTGCAGCTGGCGCGTGGCGTCCAGGTTGGCCAGCGTGGCCTGGGCGGCGGCCACCGCGCCTTCCGCCTTGGCCAGCGCGGCGCGGTAGTCGCGGTCGTCCAGACGGGCGATCACGTCGCCGGCGTGCACCAGCTGGTTGTCGCTCACTTCCAGCTTGGCGATGTAGCCGGCCACCTTGGGCGCGATCACCGTCACGTTGCCGCCGATGTAGGCGTCGTCGGTGTCTTCAATGAAGCGGCCGGTGCTCCACCAGTGGTAGCCGAAGCCCACGGCGCCGACGGCGACAGCGGCGATGACTGCGCGCGTGATCAGGCGCTTGCGGTTGGGAGTCGTGGTCATGTTCATTCTCCCTTGGCGGCGGCGCGCCGTTCTGCTGCGCGCTGCATGCGCAGGTGGGTGGATTCGGTGGCGGCAGGGCCGGCGGCGGTGAAGTGGCGCGCGAGGTCGATGGGCAGGCCGGTATTGGCGTCCGTCAGCACCGGATCGGCTTCCTCACCGGTCACGCTGTCGCGCAGGATGATGGCCTTGCCCTCCGGCGCGAAGTGCTTGTTGCCCCAGGCGAGCATGGCCAGCATCACCGGACGGAAATCGCGGCCGACCTCGGTCAGCACGTATTCGTCGCGCGGCGGCTTGTCGGAATACTGGCGGCGTTCCAGCAGGCCGGATTCCACCATGTCGTTCAGGCGGCGGGTCAGCATATTGGGCGCGATGCCCAGGCTTTTCTTGAAGCCGTCGAAGCGCGTCTCGCCGTAGAAGCATTCGCGCAGGATCATGATGCTCCACCACTCGCCCACCCGGTCCAGACTGCGCGCGATCGGGCATGGCATGGCGCTCAGATTCGTCTTAAGCATGGTTTTCGTCCTTCCGAAATTTATTGATTGCAGTCATCATGAAAACAAGCATATACTTGTTAGTATCAACTTGCAACAGACTTTTTTAGGGAGTGCAAAATGGACAAGACAATTCGGCTGGCAAGCGCCGGCCTGCTGGCCCTGACCGCGCTGGCGGGATGCGCGACCGGGCCGGCGTATCAGCGGCCGGATGCGCCGCTGGCGGCGGCCTATCACTCGGCGGGCACGCTGGCCGAACGCCAGGCGACGCTGCCGGCGCCGGCACTGGATGCGTGGTGGGACGGCTTTGACGATCCCGCCCTGCAGCGCATCGTGACGCGGGTGCTGGCGCAGAACCTGGACCTGGCGGCGGCAATGGCGCGCGTGGATCAGGCGCGGGCGGCGGCGCGCATGGCGGATGCGCGGTTGCTGCCGGAAGGCGGCGCATCGGCCAGCGTGGCGCACCAGCGGCAGTCGGTGAACAGCCCGATCGGCAAGATCGCCAGCAGCTTCCCTGGCTATAACCGCGAGCAGTCGATTTACGATGCGGGCCTGGGCGCCAGTTGGGAGCTGGATGTGGCGGGCGGTCTGCGGAATGGCGCGCAGGCGGCCAGCGCCGAGGCGCAGGCCGCCGAGGCGGATCGGCTGGGCGTGCGGGTATCGGTGACGGCGGAAGCGGCCGACGCCTACTTCCGTGTGCGCGGCGCGCAGCGGCGCATCGCCCTGGCGCAGGAGCAGATTGCCAACAACGGGCGCTTGCTGGAGCTGGTGCGTTTGCGCCTGGCCGATGGTCTGGCGTCCAGCCGCGAATCGGCGCAGGCCGAGGCGCTGGTGGCGCAGGCCCGCGCCACCGTGCCGCCGCTGCGCATCGAGCTGGAAGTGCAGCTGAATCGGCTGGATGTGCTGATGGGCGCGGCGCCAGGCACCTATGCGGCGGAGCTGGCGACGACGGCCGCTGGCGCGTCGGTGGCTGCCGATGCGGCGACGCCGATCGAGGGGCGGCCGGGCGCCACGGTGGCACCGGAGACGCGCGTACCGGCCATCGAGCTGTCGCAAGGGCCGGCGGACCTGCTGCGCCGGCGGCCGGACGTGATTGCGGCCGAGCGCCGCCTGGCCGCCTCCAACGCGCAGATCAGCGCGGCCATGGCCGAGTACTATCCGAAGGTGACGCTATCCGCCCTGCTGGGCCTCAGCAGCCTGGGCGCCAACGGTCTGCTGAGCGCCGCCTCGCTGCAGCCGCAGGTGGCGGCCGGTCTGCGCTGGCGGCTGTTCGACTTCGGCCGCATCGATGCCGACGTCGCCCGCGCCAGGGGCGCCAACGCCGAAGCGCTGGCCGCCTACCGCAAAGCCGTGCTGCGCGCGGCGGAAGATGTAGAAAACGCCGTCATCACCCTCACGCAACTGGAAGCGCAGCATGCCGAACTGTCCAACGAAGTCGACGCCCACATCCGCGCCCGCGACGCCTCCGAACTGGCCTACAAGGGCGGCGCGGTCAGCCTGTACGAAGTGCTGGAGGAGCAACGCCAGCTGCTCGCCTCGCGCGACCAGATGGCCCGCGTAAATGCGGACAACGCCCGCGCCGCCGTCGCCACCTTCCGCGCGGCGGGCGGCGGCTGGTAGGTCAGGCGCCCAGCGTATCGGCCCAGATGTTGTGGGCCCAGTTCATCGCGTACTCGCCTTCCAGCGCGCTGGGGCCGGACGATACGCCGCCGGAACCGGACACCACCAGCAGCGTCTTCTTCGCCGCGTCATACGCGTGGACCGAGGCGACGTGGATCACGTCATGGTCGGAGACAAAGCTGTAGCAGGTGTTGGTCAGCATGGGATGCGCGTCCGGCGCACGGCCGCTGAGCAGGTCCACCACGGCTGCCGCGCACACCTTGGCGTGCTGGTTGGCCATGTGCGCGGACTTGGGCATCAGCGGCGCCACGGCGATGGCGTCGCCCAGCACGTGAATGTTCTTCTCCTGCGTCGACTCGAAGGTGAGGAAGTCGACGCCGCACCAGCGCGCGTTGGCGTTGGCCAGGCCGCTCTGCACGGCGATGCTGCCGGCGCGCTGCGGCGGGATCACGTTCAGCACATCGGCCTGCACCTTGTCGCCCAGTTCGGAGATGGCGGTGCGGGCGGCGGCGTCCACGTCGGCGGTGCGGAATGAGGGACGGTAGTCGATGATGCCGGCGTAGCGCTCGCGCCATACCTTCTTGAACAGCGGACCTTTGGAGACCACGTCGTCATTGGCGTCCAGGATCAGCACCTTGGACTTGGGCTTGTGGCGGCTGAAGTAGAAAGCCACCTGCGATGCGCGTTCGTAGGGACCGGGCGGGCAGCGGTACGGTGCGGCCGGGATGGTCATGGCGTAGACGCCGCCATCCGGCATCGCTTCCAGCTGCGCGCGCAGGGCGACGGTTTGGGCGCCGGCTTTCCAGGCGTGGAGGATGGCGTCCTGCGCGCCTGGTTTGAGCATGCCGGGCAGTTGGTCCCACATGAAGTCGACGCCGGGCGAGACGATCAGGCGGTCGTAGCTCAGTGTCTGGCCGCCGGCCAGCGCCAGCGTGCGTTTGTCGGCGTTGATGCTGGTGACGGTGTCGCGCACGATGCGCACGCCGTGCTTGTCGGCGAGCGCGTTGATGGACATGGTCAGGTCGCCGATCTGGCGCGAACCGCCCAGCACCAGGTTGGAGAGTGGGCAGGAGATGAAGCTGGCGTTGGGTTCGATCAGCGTGACGGCGATGCTGTTGTCACTCCACATGCGGATGTAGCGGGCGGCAGTGGCGCCGCCGTAGCCGCCGCCGATGACCACCACTTGCGGTTTGGCCTGGCCGGTGATGGTGGCGCAGCCGGCGAGCAGCGCACTGGCGCCGGCGGCCTGGATGAATTGGCGGCGCTTCATGGACGGCCTCCGGATTTTTGTGCGGCGAAGTAGGCGGCCAGCAGTTCGATCTGTTCGTCGGTGTAGCCTTTGGCGATCTGGGTCATGATGGTGGATTCGCGTTGGCCGGTTTTGAAGGCGTGCAGGGTGGCTGATAGCGCTTGCTGCGACTGGCCGGCCAGGCGAGGCAGCGTGCTGCCTTGGGTGTTGCCGGCGGTGCCGTGGCAGGCGGCGCAGGTGGCGGCCAGGCGCGCGCCGATGGTTGGTTCGGCCCGCGCCAAACCCGGCGCGGCGATTAGGGTAACTATTAGCATCAGCCTGAACATGTTCACCTCCTAACTATGATTGAGACGTGGACCCGCAGCCCGGATACCAGGGTCTGACCCCGTACGGGGTCAGCCCCTTTTTTGCCGCAGTGCGGGTTGGCGGCCTGCTAGGGCCTCACCCCTGGCGATTCTATTTGCATTCCTTTGTCGCGTACCGCGAGCCATGCTTCCAGTTCCGTCAGCTCCTGCGCGCCGAAGCGGGGTACTTCGGTGCGAACGCCGCTCATGCAATTGCGCAGGCGGCGCTGCAACGATCCCATCGCCTGCCATTCCAGTCGGTAGATCGGGTAAGCACTCGCATGCGCCTGCGGAATCGTGCTACCGGCCAGGCGCTTGCCCCATTGCTGGTCGTGACACTGCGCGCAGGACAGGTTCAGCTGGCCGATGCGCTGCTTGTACAGCTGTTGCCCGCGTGCGGCCGCAGCACGGGTTTCCGCATCCTGCGGCGGCGTCACCGGCATGCCGCGCGACTGCATCGCCACATAAGCCTCCAGCCCAAGCAGCTCTTCGCTTTCCAAACGCAACGGCGTAGCGTGCAGCTTCCGCTCGACGCAGAGGTTGATACGCTGGCTCAGATTCACCACCTTGCCGCTGCCTGCATCGAACGCTGGAAAGCGCGCAGCCACGCCGCGCATGCTGCTGCGCGCGTCACCATGGCATGCCACGCAGGACTTATTCCACTGCGCCTCACCACCCGCGATCCACAGCATGGCCGGATTCTGCGCATCGTCGCGCTGCATGGCTTGCGTGGCAGCGCTCATGAATTCCGCACCGGAGCGGCGGTCGTCGGCGGCCAGCGCGGAGGCGGCAACCATGACGAAAGTCAGCGCCAGCTTCATTACGCGCTCACCGTGAGATTCATCTTCTCGCTGTGCGCAAAGCCGTTGTCGCCCTCCCAGGTGAATTCCAGCGTGCCGCTCTCCGTGGCGACCGTGAAGAAGGCGATGTAGGGATTGGCCGATATGGCCTGATGCAGCTCGGCGCCGAAGACCTGCTCACCGTTGTAGCGGCAAACGAACTTACGGATGATCTCGCGCGCCAGCAGCTTGCCATCGGCGCCGACGCGATAGCCGGTTTCCATCGGGTGGCCGATCAGCGCGCGGATCTCGATGATCTCACCGCTTTTCGCCGTGGCCGGCATGTGGATCAGTGCGCGGGCCATCAGGGCGCCTCGCCTTCCACGCACGCCGCCAGTGCGACGATGACATCCACGCCGTGCGACCAGTAGCTGCCGTCGCTCATGCGCGCCACGGCCATCAACCGCTGCGAGGTGGCGAGGCGGATGCGGGTGGAGACTTCCGCCTTGCCGGCGCGCGGTCCCAGCGTGAAGATCGCCACATCGGTTTGCGGATTGCGCTCGGTGAAGATGGCGATGGCGCGGACATGGTCTGCAGCACTCATCGGGCTGTCGACGGTGATGGTGACGGGAACAGCGTTGCCGTTGTCGATCAGCTGCGCGACGTCGAAAGTGACTTTGCCTTCCTGCGGTTTGGCGCCGCCGGTGAAGGTGTTGATGGCGGCCGCCATTTCCGTCGGCGTGGCGGAGGCCGGACGCACCAGCGCCAGCAACGTCAGGCCGAGCAGGTCGCGGCGTTTCATGGTGCGGTGTCCTTCAGCGTTTGCAGCCAGGCGATGACGTCTTCGATCTGCTGCGCGGTGAGGATGGTTTTGTTCTGGTAGCCGACGGCTACGCGGTTCAGGCCTTCGGTCTTGTAGTAGGAGGGCATGATGGTCGATGGATTGAAGTGGCTGGCGTCCACGATGCGCAGGCGCAGCTGGGCGGCGGTCCAGCGCCGGCCGGCGCCTTGCAGATCCGGTGCGAGGTTGCCTTGAAAGCGCTCTTCCGCGACGGGGCCAGTGTGGCACAGCAGGCAAAGGCCGACCTGGCGATTGGCGACGATGGCACGGCCGCGCACCGCATCGCCGGCCGTTGCGCCGGGCAGCGGTGACGCGATGCCGTCGCCGGCCACGACGAACGGTTCAGCGGCAGACGAAGCGAACGCGCCGTGTAGCAGCGCGGCCAGGGCCAATGCCCTCGCTGCGCCGCTGCGCCTGCGCGCCGTCATGCTAGGCCTTCTTCACCAGGTTGTGGTTCTTCAGCGGCAGATCGCGCACGCGCTTGCCGGTGGCGGCGAAGATCGCGTTCAGCACCGCCGGTGCGGCCACCGCAATCGTCGGCTCGCCCACGCCGCCCCAGAAGCCGCCGGACGGCATGATGATCGATTCCACCTTCGGCATCTCGTCCAGCTTCATCACCTGGTAGGTGTCGAAGTTCTGCTGTTCCATCTGGCCATCCTTCAGCGTGCACTCGCCGTACAGCGATGCGGACAGGCCGTAGACGAAGGAACCTTCCACCTGCGCCTCGATCTGCTGCGGATTCACAGCGTAGCCCGGATCGGTGGCGGCGACGATGCGGTGGATCTTCACCTTGCCGGTCTTGCGATCCACCGACACCTCGGCGCACGCGGCCACGTAGCTGCCGAAGCCCATGGTCTGCGCCAGACCGCGATACACGCCCTTCGGCGCCGGCTTGTTCCAGCCGATCTTCTCGGCCACCGCGTTCAGCACGGCCAGGTGCTTGGGATGATCGGCCATCATCTTGCGGCGGAAGGCCAGCGGATCCTGCTTGGTCGCATGCGCCAGTTCGTCCATGAAGCATTCGAGGTAAATCGTATTCTGGTTCAGGTTCACGCCGCGCCAGAAGCCCGCCGGCACCGGCGGATTGCGCATCGCATGGTCCACCAGCAGGTTCGGGAAGCTGTAGCCGATCGACGCCTCCGGCCCCGGCGCGTTCAGGCCCTGGAACACCACCGGGTCCTTGCCATCCTTGAGCGTGGAGCCGAGCGACGCCAGGATCGACTGGCCGGCGATGCGCATGTGCAGCGCCGTCACATTGCCCTTGGCGTCCAGGCCAGCCGTCAGCTTGCACTGCGTGATCGGATGGTAGCGGCCGTGCAGCATGTCTTCCTCGCGCGTCCAGATCAACTTGATCGGCGTGCCGGGGAATTCCTTGGCGATCTTCACCGTCTGCGTCACCCAGTCATGCGTGGCGCCGCGACGGCCAAAGCCGCCGCCCAGGTGCATCTTGTAGACGTCGCACTTGGCGGCCGGCAGACCGGCTGCTTCCGCCGTCGCGGCCAGCGCGGCTTCGCCGTTCTGCGTCGGCGTCCACACTTCACAGCGCTCCGGCGTCCAGATCGCGGTGGCGTTCATGGTTTCCATGGTGGCGTGATTCAGCCACGGGAACGAGTACACCGCTTCGATCTTGCGCGGGGCGCTGGCGATGGCCGCCTTGGCGTCGCCGTTCGAGTTGCCCACCACCGCTTCCGGTGCATCCAGCGCGGCCTTCAGCGTGGCGGCGATGTCCTTGCTGGACAGCTTGGCGTTCGGGCCTTTGTCCCATTCGATGTTCAGCGCGTCGAGTGCGGACTTGGCGCGCCACCAGGTATCGGCCACCACCACCACGGCGCTGTCGCCCAGCTTGAACACCTTCTTCACGCCGGGGCGCTTTTCGATGGTGGAAGCGTCGAAGCTCTTCACCGTACCGCCGAACACCGGGCAATCCTTGATGGCCGCGTTCAGCATGCCGGGCATCCTGATGTCCATGCCGTAGATCTGCGCGCCGGTGGTCTTGTCGACCGTGTCGAGTCGCGCCAGGCGCTTGCCGGCCAGCTTCCAGTCCTTCGGATCTTTCAGCGCCACCTCGGCCGGCGCGGTCAGCTTGGCGGCGGCATCAGCCACCTTGCCGTAGCTGACGGTGCGGCCGGACGGCGTATGCGTGATCACGCTGGCGGCGGCCACGCATTCGGACGCCGGCACCTTCCACGCATCGGCCGCGGCCTGGACCAGCATGGTGCGCGCAATGGCGCCGCCCTTGCGCACATAGTCGTGCGACTCGCGCACGCCACGGCTGCCGCCGGTGGAGAAACTGCCCCACACGCGCTTGCGCGCCAGGTTCTGTCCCGGCGATGGATATTCGGTGGTGACCTTGCTCCAGTCGGCGTCCAGTTCTTCCGCCACCAGTTGCGCCAGGCCGGTCAGCGTGCCCTGCCCCATCTCGGAACGGGCGATGCGGATCACGATGCTGTCATCGGGCTTGACGACTACCCAGGCATTGACTTCCGGCGTGGACTCGGCCGCGCCCTTGGCGATCGGCTTCTGCTCCGCAGCCATGGCCTCGAACGGAATATGGAAAGCGACGACCAGGCCACCGCTCATCTTCAGGAAACTGCGGCGGGAGAGCGGCGCGTTCATGCCTTGCTCCCTTCGATGCGTTGAATCGCCAGGCCGGCGCTGGCCGGATCGCCGCCGCGCACCGCGACATGGATCGCCTTGCGCACGCGGTTGTAGGTGCCACATCGACAGATATTGGTCATCGCCGCGTCGATGTCGGCGTCGGTGCATTTGGGCTTGTCGCGTATCAGCGCGGCGGCAGCCATGATCATGCCGGACTGGCAGAAGCCGCACTGCGGCACATCCAGCGCCGCCCATGCTTTTTGAATGGGATGCGAGCCGTCCCTGGACAGGCCCTCGATGGTGGTGATCTTCTGCGTGGCGGTGACGGCGGACGCCGGATAGACGCAGCTGCGGATTGGTTGTCCGTCGATATGCACGGTGCAGGCGCCGCATTGCGCCATGCCGCAGCCGTACTTGGTGCCGGTGAGTTCCAGCTGTTCGCGGATCACCCACAGCAGCGGCGTGTCCTCCTCCGCCTCGTACTCTCTTACCTCGCCGTTGATGTTGAGCTTAGCCATCCAGATCTCCTGTTTGTAGGTTGCCAAAATCGAGCGCTGGTCATACTACCACTATTTCACTCTCGGAAAATTTTGACTTGGATCAATGTTTTTAGTGCGGTGCATCAATAGACTTTCCTACGTTACTAAACGACGACAAAGAGGGAAGTAAAATGAGTAAGACCGTAACAGCAGCAGTACTGGCAGCCTTGACCCTGATCACCGGTAACGCCATGGCCGAAGAAAGCCCATGGCTGGTGCGTGTGCGTGCTGTGCATATCGATCCCGCCGACAAGTCCGACCCGGTGGGCGGCACCGGCGCCTCCGATCGCCTGACCGTCAGCAGCAAAACCATTCCGGAATTCGACGTCTCCTATTTCTTCACCAAGAACATCGCGACCGAACTGATCCTGACCTATCCGCAAAAGCATGACGTGTCGCTGGACGGCGCCAAGATCGGCACCATCAAGCACCTGCCGCCAACGCTGACGGTGCAGTACCACTTCGCGCCGGACGCCACTTTCCGTCCATACGTGGGCGCGGGCGTGAACTACACCACCTTCTCCGGCGTGAACCTGCTGAACGGCGGCGCCAGCCTGGAACACGACAGCTTCGGCCTGGCGCTGCAAGCGGGCGCCGATGTGGCGATCGACAAGAACTGGTCGATCAACTTCGACGTGAAGAAAGTGCAGCTGCGCAGCGACGTGTTCATCGGCGGCGCCAAGGCCAGCCGCGTGAAAGTCGATCCGGTGCTGGTCGGCGTCGGTATCGGCTACCGTTTCTGATGCAGTGAAGATTCCCGCAGGGCAGCTATAATGTTACAAAACAGATAGCTACCCTATGGGAACTCCATGCGCAAAATCCTGATCGTCCTGATGCCTTTGCTGTTGGCCGCGTGCGTCGACGACAGCGCCTCGTATTATGCGGACGGTCCGGTCGGCAACCATGCGCTGACCATCCATCGGGCGCAGAAGCATTTCTGGAGCAAGGAGAGCCGGGTGGAGTTGATCATGCAGCGCCTGCCGGACTGCATGCGCCGCATCGACCTGACCGAGATGCCGGCCGATGAAGTGGAAATCGAATTGCTGTCCGGCGGCGACAACGTCTGGACGCTGCGCGCCGGCAACGAGATGTGGCAGGTCGAAACGCAAACCTGCACGCTGTATCCCGACGTCAAAGGCGACGGCGGCGAACTGATGGGCGTGTTCCGCGACGACGGCGGCAAGTTCGTCTACGAAGCCGCCGTCATCGAAACCGTTCCTGCCGATACCAAATAATCCGGGGTCAGTTCTGCCAATCAGACACGAGCCCTGCCGTAGCAGCCGCTACGGCAGGGCTCGTGTCTGATTGGCAGAACTGACCCCGGTTTTTTTTAGCGCACCAGCGCCATCTGGCGTTTGACCGGGCGCGGTGCGGCGCGCGGCGCCGGCGCGATGGCGACCGCCTGCTGCTGCGGTTCGCCGCTCAGCTTGAAGCGCGCGACCAGCGTGGCAAGCATCGCCGCCTGCTCCTGCATGCTGCCGGCCGCTGCGGCGGCCTGCTCCACCAGCGCGGCGTTCTGCTGCGTCACCGAATCCATCTCCGTGATCGCCGTGTTGACGTGGCCGATTCCCGTGCTCTGCTCGCTCGATGCGTCGGTGATCGCCGACATGATCTGCGTCACGCGCGATACGCTGTCCACCACCTGGTTCATCGTCGTGCCCGCCTCCGCCACCAGCGCGCTGCCGGCGCCGATGCTGTCCACCGATGCGTTGATCAGTTCCTTGATTTCCTTGGCCGCCGCCGCCGAACGCTGCGCCAGGTTGCGCACTTCCGACGCCACCACCGCGAAGCCGCGTCCCTGTTCGCCGGCGCGCGCCGCTTCCACCGCCGCGTTCAAGGCCAGGATGTTGGTCTGGAAGGCGATGCCGTCGATCACGCTGATGATGTCCACAATCCGCGTCGCCGAGGCATTGATGGTGTCCATCGTCTGCACCACCTGCGACACCACCTTGCCGCCGCGTGCCGCCACTTCGGAGGCCGTCTGCACCAGCTTGTTGGCATGTACCGCGTTGTCGGCGTTCTGCGTCACGGTCGAGGTCAGTTCCTCCATCGAGGCAGCGGTCTCTTCCAGCGAGCTGGCCTGCGATTCGGTGCGCGCCGACAGGTCCATATTGCCGGAGGCGATCTCGCCGGACGCGGTGGCGATGGTGTCGGCGCTGCGGCGGATTTCACCGATGGTCTCGGCCAGCCGCTGCTGCATCACCTTCACCGAATGCAGGATGCTGGCCTGGTCCGACGCATGCGTCCTGATCTCGATGCTGAGGTCGCCGTCGGCGATCTTCTGCGTGATTTCACCGACATATTCCGGCGCGCCGCCGATGGTGTGGCGCAAGCTCTTGTTGACCATGCTGACGATCACCCACAGCAGCACGCACACCGCCGCCAGCCAGCCGGCGGACTTGAACAGCGAGGCCTGGAAGGCGGCGTCGATATCATCGATGTAGACGCCGGTGGTGATGTCCCAGTTCCACGGCGCATAGTGCACCACGCGGCTCATTTTCGGCACCGGCTCGGTTGCGCCCGGACGCGACCAGTAATAGTTGACGAAGCCGCCGCCTTCCGGCTGGCCGCCGGCTGCGGCGATGGCGCGGTAGACGTAGGTGCCCTTCGGATCCTTGAGGTCGGCCAGGTCCTTGTTGTTGTTCTCGGGTTTGATCGGATGCATCAGCGACATGGTGCCGCTGCTGATGGTGAAGTAGCCGTCCTTGGCGTAGCGCAGGTTCTTGATGACTTCCATCGCCTGCTTCTGCGCGTCTTCCTTGCTCAGCGTACCGGCCGCGGCCTTGTCGCCGAACTGCTTGACGAGGTTGAGCGCCATGTCGTCGACATTGCGCAAGTCGTTGCTGCGCTCTTCGATGCGCACGCTGCGGGTCTGGATGGTTTCGAACAGGAAGATCGCCGTGATGCACAACAGACTGCAAATCAGCGGCACCCACAATTTCTGCTGGAAGGACAATTTATGCATGGACGGTCTCCTATTGTCTTATGGAAACCAGAATACCCTCAAAGTTCCTTGCAGCGTGAAACAAATTTCATGCCTGTGGTTTATCCGCAAATACGAAAACGGGCGCAGCATGCAGTGCTGCGCCCGTCGTGCCGAAGCGGTGTTGCTTAGTGGGCAGTGTTGCCTTGCGCAGGCTTGGCGGCCAGTTGCGCTTTCACGTCAGCGCTCTTCGCACGTGGCGCCATGTAGGCGATGTCCTGATACGCTTCGTTGGTGTCCAGCAGGCCGGCCTTGCGGGCGGCGATGGTTTCGGCTTTCACCTGGGCGCGGGTGACGGTGCTTTTGCCGCTGTCGCGGAAGGTCTGGTCGAAGCTGGCTTCGCTGGTGTCGGCGGCGAAGCTGCTGCCGGCGGCGGCCAGCAGGACGAGGGAGGCGAGGATGGCTTTGGTGTTCATGGTGATGCTCCTGGTAGGGAAGTTCGATGGAGTCATCTTAGTATTAAAAATTCGGATAAAAAAGCGCGATTATCCGCAGAAAATGATCAGCTTATCCGATCGATCCTTCGCAATAGAAATGTGTCCTTAAGCAACAAAATGTGTCAAAATGGTGGCTTATTATTAACAATCCTTCACCCATATGAAATTGCTCCTGTCGACAACGCTTCTGGCACTCAGCGCGGGCACCGCCCATGCTGCGGCGTTGCCCAAAATCGACGGCGCGGCGCTGCTGGAACAGATCACCACGCTGGCTTCGGACGAGTTCGAAGGCCGCGCGCCCGGCACCCAGGGTGAAGCGATGACCATCGAGTATTTGCAGCAGCAGTTCAAAAAGCTGGGGCTGGAGCCGGGCAATCCGGACGGCACCTACGTGCAGGCGGTGCCGCTGGTCGGCATCTCCAGCCATCCGACGCTGAACTACGCCGGCAAGGATGGCAAGCCGACGCAGCTGCGCTTCGGCGACGACTACATCGCCTGGACCGCGCGCGCCGACAAGCAGCTGGAGGTGGCCGATTCCGAACTGGTGTTCGTCGGCTACGGCGTGCAGGCGCCGGAGTTCAAGTGGGACGACTACAAGGGCGCGGACCTGAAGGGCAAGACGCTGGTGATGCTGATCAACGACCCGCCGGTGCCCGATCCCAAGCATCCCAAGCTGCTCGATCCGGCGGTGTTCGGCGGCAACGCCGTCACCTGGTACGGGCGCTGGAACTACAAATTCGAGATGGCGGCGAAGATGGGCGCGGCGGCGGCGCTGATCGTGCACGAGAACAAGGCGGCCGGCTATCCGTATGAAGTGGTGGTCAACAGCTGGGGCCGGGAAAACTTCGCGCTCAAGGGCAGGACGCCGGAGGCCGATCTGCCGGCCATGGCCGGCTGGCTGCAGCAGGAGCGCGCGTGCGAGCTGTTCAAGGCGGCCGGCCTGGATTTCAAGGCGCTCAAGCAGGAGGCGCTGTCGCGCGGCTTCAAGCCGCTGCCGCTGGGGATCAAGGTCAACCTGGCGACGCTGAACGCGACGCGCGAGGTGCTGTCGCACAACGTGGTGGCGCGCATTGCCGGCACCGATCCGCAGTTGAAGAACGAGGTCGTGGTCTACACCGCGCACTGGGACCATTTCGGCATCGACGAATCGCTGCCTGGTCCGCGCACGCAGCAGATATTCCACGGCGCGGTGGACAACGCCAGCGGCGTGGCGGCGCTGCTGCAGATCGCCCGTGCCTACAAGGCGCTGCCGGCGGCGCCCAAGCGCACCATCCTGTTCGTGGCGACCACGGCGCAGGAGCGCGGGCTGCTGGGCGCGCATTACTACGTGCGGCATCCGCTGTACCCGCTGGGCAAGACGGTCCTCAACATCAATATCGACGGCCTCAACATGTGGGGCCGCACGCGCGATGTCGAGCTGAGCGGCATGGGCAAGTCGACGGCGGATGAACTGGTGGCGGCGGTGGCGGCCAAGCAGGGACGCGTGGTCAAGCCGGACAGCAACATCAGTTACGGCAGCTATTATCGCGGCGACCAGCTGGAATTCGCGCGCGCCGGCGTGCCGACGATTTACCTGCGCAGCAGCGCCAGCAAGCTGTTGAACTACACGGCCCACCAGTACCACACCGTCAACGACGTCGTGCAGCCGAACTGGAACACCAGCGGCGCGGCGGACGACATCGCCCTGCTGTTCCAGGCCGGCTACCAGGCCGCGCAAGCCAAGGACGCGCCGAAGTGGAAAGACGGCGCCGAATTCCAGCGCCGCTAATCCGGGGTCAGTTCTGCCAATCGCACACGAGCTCTGCCGTAGCAGCCGCTACGGCAGAGCTCGTGTGCGATTGGCAGAACTGACCCCGGTTTTAGATGGCGGCGGCGAGGGCGCTGGTGTGCGGGCCGGGCGGGATGCTGGCCAGCTTGGGCGCGAGCTTTTGCAGCTGGCCCAGGTTGCGCTGCTGGTGGGCGTCGGCGCCGGCGGCCCTGACGTCGGCCAGCAGGCCTTGCGCCGCCTGCTCGATGCGCGCTGTGTCGTGCGGCGCCAGATCGATCACGCTGACCAGATACGTCACACCCCACTGCAGCCGCGTCGCCAGTCCCACTGACGCTTGCCACGCCTTGCCATACCAGTCCAGCACGCCCGCCACATCGCTGCGGCGCTTGGCGCTGGTCGCCAGGCTCAGCATGAAGTAGTACGGTGAATGCGAACGCGGCAATTCAGCCAGCAGCACCTGCTCCGCCTGCACCGGCAGGCCGGCGTCGTTCAGCGCGCTGACTGCCGTGTTGACCAGCGTGTGGCGCTCATACGGATCGGTGGATTCGGCCAGCGCTTCTTCGACACGCTCGCGCACCTGCTCCTGCAAGCCCTGCGTCGGCGACAGCAGGCGCGCCAGGCGCATCTGCAGGCGCACCGCCATCAGGCGGTCCGGCGCACTCAGCCAGAAGTCGTCGGCCCACTGCGCGGCCACGCTGCCCATCGCCGCCACCAGTTCCTCGCGCCGGCTGGCGATCTTGATCAGGTTGATGCCGCTGTTGCTGAAGATGTCCATGTTGGAGCGCGCCAGCCGCGCGTCGGCCAGCACCGCCAGCAGGCCGGCGGCGTCGGCGCTGCCGGCGGCCAGTTCAGCGTGCAGGCGCAGCCGCACGGCGGCGTCGGGATTGGTGCTGGCGGCGGCCAGGGCCGACAGGGTCGGCGCCAGCGCGCGCGTGCCCAGCAGCTTGCCTTCGTCGGTGTCCCAGGAGTAGTGGCTCAGCAGCGACCATTCGTCGGCGCTCAATGCGCGCGAACCGGACAGGGCGGCGTCCAGCGCCGCCGCAGCCGAGGAGCCGGCCGCATGCACCGCCAGCGCGGCGTCGAAGGCCGCGACGAACAGTTCGCCATCCAGCTCGCACGGCAGGCGCGTGATTTCGCTGCCGTCCGGCGCGAACAGCACCAGCGTCGGATAGCTGCGCAGCCGGTAGTGCGCGGCCAGCGCCTGGGCGCCGGCGCTGTCGCCGTCGAGGTGATAGCTCAGTACGCCCGCGGCGCGCTGGATGAATTCATCGCGCCCGAAAATCTCGGATTTGACCCGGTTGCACGGCGGACACCACACGGCGCCCCAGTACAGGAACAGCGGACGCTGCTGCGCGCGGGCCAGCGCAAAGGCGGCATCGAGTCCGCCATTCAGCCACTCTATTGCCGCCATCGCGCTCAGTCCTTGGCCAGCGCCAGGAACTCGGTGCGCATCGCCAGGTTGGGCTGCAATTCGCCCAGCATGGCGGAGGTCACCGTTTCTTCGCCCGGCGTGCGGATGCCGCGGCTTTCCATGCACAGGTGGCGGCACTTGACGATCACGCCCACCGCTTTCGGCTCCAGCACTTCCATCAGCGCGTTGGCGATCTGCATGGTCATGCGTTCCTGCACCTGCAGGCGCTTGGCGAAGCAGTCGACCAGGCGGGTCAGCTTGGACAGGCCGACGATCTTGCCGTTCGGGATGTAGCCGATGGTGGCCTTGCCGAAGAACGGCGCCAGGTGGTGCTCGCAATGGCTGTACACCGGGATGTTGCGCACGATGATGAATTCGTTGTACTGCTCGGCGCCGTCTTCAAACGCCTTCAGCAGCTCGACCGGATTCTGCTCGTAGCCGGAGGTCCAGTGCTTCCACGCCTTGGCAACGCGGGCCGGCGTTTCCAGCAGACCTGGACGGTCCGGGTCTTCGCCGATGCTGGCAATCAGGCGGCGCCAGTCGTTTTCCGTAAATTCTTGAGACATGATGAAACACCTTTTTTTGAAATTGCCCGACAGTATATAGAAAATGCCGGGACCGCACCGGGCCTCAGCCCGGCCGGTGGGCGTCGATCAGGCGCGCCGCGATCGACACCTTGACCGGCAGATCCGGCCATTCATCGTCCGGCCCGAACCAGCGCGCATCGGCGATTTCGCTCTGGTCGACGCAGATCTCGCCGTCCAGATACTCGGCCGTGTAGGCGATCATCAGCGAGTGCGGGAACGGCCACGGCTGGCTGCCGAAGTATTTGAGGTTATGCACCTTCAGGCCGACCTCCTCGAACACTTCGCGGTGGATGGCTTCCTCGACCGACTCGCCGGCCTCCAGGAAACCGGCCAGCGCCGTGTAGCGCTTGTACGGCGAATTGGTGTGCATGGCCAGCAGCACCTGGTCGCCCTTGCGGATCAGCACCATCATGGCCGGCGAGATGCGCGGGTAGGCGCTGTGACCGCAATGCGGGCACTTGAAACAGCGCTCGCCGTCGAGCAGCTGCATGGCCGTCGCGCAGACGCCGCAGTAGCGATGGGTGCGCGCCCACTCGACCAGTTGCGCCGCGCGCCCGGCCACGCCGAGGAAGCCGTCGTCGACCACGCCGAACAGCGCGCGCAGGCCGTGGTAACCGAATTCCGGCCCCGGCAAGGTCGCCTGGTCCAGCCAGGTGGCCTGGTAATAGCGGCCTTCCCACAGCCCCAGCGCGTGGAGGCGTTCCGGCGCCAGGTGCAGCGCCGCCAGGTCGGCCGCCGCCGGCAAACCCAGAATACTGT
This sequence comes from Duganella aquatilis, assembly GCF_009674565.1. Classification (GTDB taxonomy): domain Bacteria; phylum Pseudomonadota; class Gammaproteobacteria; order Burkholderiales; family Burkholderiaceae_D; genus Rugamonas; species Rugamonas aquatilis. The sequence continues at coordinate 291,725 of NZ_WKJL01000005.1, read as the reverse complement.
TGCGCAATAGCAACTCTCCGCGATGGAAGACAAATGTTAGTGGTTCGTCATGGTCCTGCGGACGTATCACGGGCTGAAATGTGGCGGGAGTTTGCAGCATGGCCGGGAAATAAGGGAGTAACGCGAAACCGCATCTTACATTGTTTCCTGATTACTTATTTTGCACCCGGCTATTTATGACCGGGCGATGACAACGTGAGCGCTAAGTCATTGTTTTCAGGCGAAGAATTGGCGGCTATTTCAGGCTTTGACTTCGTCTTGAGCGCGTTTGACGGTAATATATATTTCCGGCAGGGAGAATATAAACATGGCATTCAACATTTCTGAACTTACGACCGACCAAATCAAGGCACTGCAATCGGCGCAAATCGCCGCGCTGACGGCTGCGGACGCCGCGGCGCTCAGCACCTTGCAGATGACTGTGCTCAGTACCGACCAGCTCAGCTGGATCGGCACCGCCCAGGTGCGCGCCTTGACCACGTCGGCGCTGCAGGCCATGAACACGCTGCAGCTGAGTGCAGGCTTGTCGACCAGGCAGGTGGCGGCCCTGACCACGGCGCAGTTCGCCAGCCTGAGCACCGAGCAGCTCAGCGCCGGCCTGACCTCCAGCCAGTTCAGCGTGCTGACCTCTGCTCAGCTTGCCGCGCTGACCCCGGCCAAAATCGCCGCGCTCGACACCGAAGACCTGGCCGCGATCAAGACCGCGCAGCTGGCGACGCTGAGCGCGGACCAGTTGCGCGCCCTCGGCAGCAACCAGATCCTGGCCCTCACCACGGCCCAGGTGAGCTCCCTGAAAACCCAGCAGATCATCGCCCTCAGCAGCAGCCAGATCGCCAGCTTCGCCACCAACGACATCGGCGCCTTGACCTCGCTGCAATTGAACGCGCTGGACGCCAGCCAGCTGGGCGCGCTGAGCGACAGCCAGTTGGCCGCGCTGAGCACGCTCCAGGCCAGCGCCCTGTCGACCACCCAGATCGGCCGCCTCGGCACCGAGCAGCTGGCCGCCCTCGGCACCAGCGGCCTGGCCGCGCTGAAAACGCAGCAGATCGCCGCGCTGACCACCAAGCAGTTCACCGCCCTCGACAGCAACCAGATCGTCGCCCTGACCACCGCCCAGGTGCAGGCGCTGACCTCGCTGCAACTGAGCCTGATGTCCAGCGACCAGCTGGGCGCGATGGAAAGCCAGGACTTCGCCGCGCTGAAAAGCCAGCAGCTGGCTGCCCTCGGCACCGCCACCACCGCCGTGCTGGGCACCAACCAGATTATCTTGCTGAGTCCGGCACAAATCGCCTCGCTGCCGACCGCGCAAGTGCGCGCCCTGTCGACCGAGCAGATCGCCGCGCTGAAAACCGCCCAGGTCGCCGCGCTGACGACCCTGCAGGTGCAGGCCCTGAGCAACGCCCAGCTGGCCGCGATCGAGACCGCCGACCTGGCCGCCATGAGCACCGCGCAAATCAACGCCTTCGCCACCGCCCAGCTGAGTGCGCTGACCACCAGCCAGATCGTGGCGCTGCGCACCGCGCAGGCCGGCGCGCTGAGCTCGCAGCAACTGGCGGCGCTGTCCGCCGACCAGCTGGCGGCGCTGGAAACGGCCGACCTGGCCGCGCTGAAAACCAGCCAGCTCGGCGGCTTGAGCACCGACGCCATCGCCGCCTTCGGCACCGACCAGATCGCCGCGCTGGGCACCGCCCAGCTGGCCGCATTCAGCACCCGCCAGCTGGCCGCCCTCGACAACGCCCAGATCGTCAGCCTGACCACGGCCCAGGCCGCAACGCTGACCACCCAGCAGATCGCCGCGCTCAGCGCCGCCCAGCTGCTGGCATTGGAAACCCGCGACCTGGCCGTGCTGAAAAGCGCGCAGATCGCCGCCCTCACCACCACCCAGCTGAGCGCGCTGGGCACCGAACAGTTCGGCAGCCTGAGTTCGCAACAGGTGGCGGCCCTGACCACGCGCCAGATCGCCGCCCTGAACAGCACCCAGGTGCTGGCGCTGCAATCGGCCGCGCTGGCCGGGCTGCAGTCGCAGCAGGCCGCCGCGCTGGCCAGCGACAACATCAGCGCCTTCAGCGCCATCCAGATCGGCGCGCTGAGCACGGCCGTGCTCAGCAGCCTGAGCACCAGCCAGTTCGTCGCCCTGTCGACCGACCAGATCACGGCGCTGACCACCGCGCAAAGCAGCGCGCTGGCCACCCGCCAGATCGCCGCGCTGACCGCCGACCAGCTCGGCGCGCTGCAAACCCAGGACCTGGCCGCCTTCAAGACCCAGCAGATCGCCGCGCTGCGCACCGCCCAGCTCGTCCTGCTGAACAGCGCGCAACTGATCGGCCTCGGCTCGCAACAGGTGGCGGCCCTCGGCACCGCGCAAGTGGCGGCGCTGCAGACCGACCAGATCGCCGTGCTGGAAACCCGCGACCTCGCAGCGTTGAGCTCGCAGCAAGCCGTGGCCCTCAGCAACAACGCGCTGGCGGCCCTGACCACCAGCCAGTTTGCCTCGCTGACCAGCACCGTGCTGAGCAACCTCACCACGGCCCAGCTGGGCGCGCTGACCACCGACCAGATCGCCGCACTGACCACCGCGCAAAGCGCGCAGCTGGCCACGCGCCAGATCGCCGCCCTGTCCAGCGACCAGCTGGCCGCGCTGGAAACGCGCGACCTGGCTGCCCTGCGCACGCAACAGGTCGCCGCGCTGACCACCACCCAGATCAGCCAGCTGGGCACGGAACAGTTCGCCGCACTGAGCACGCTGCAGATCGCCAACCTGAGCACGCTGCAAATCGCCACCCTCAGCGCCGCCCAGCTGGCCGCGCTGTCGAGCGCCAGCCTGGCTGCGCTGAAAACCAGCCAGGTGCCGGCGCTGGCCACCGACGCCCTGGCCGCACTGCCGACCGCGCAATTCGCCATGCTGACCACCAGCCTGCTGAACGCCCTGAGCAATACGCAGCTGGCCGCGCTGACCACCGACCAGATCGTTGCCCTGAGCACGCTGCAGGCCAGCACGCTGGGCACGCGCGACATCGGCGCCCTCTCCACCGAGCAGATCGCCGCGCTGGAAACGCGCGACTTCGCCGTGCTGAAAACCCAGCAGATCGTCGCCCTCAGCGCCGGCCAGGTCAGCGCCCTGACCACCGACCAGATCATCGCGCTGACCACCGCCCAGGCCAACGCGCTGACCGGCGTGCAGCTCAACGCCCTCACCACCGACCAGCTGCTGGTGATGGAAACCCAGGACTTCGCCGCGCTGCGCACCAGCCAGCTGCTGGGCCTGGGCACCAAGAGCATCGCCACGCTGACGCCGGCGCAGGTGGCGGCGCTGAAGGTCGACCAGATCGCCCAGCTGACCTCGGCCCAGATCCAGGTGCTCAACAGCGCCCAGATCGGCGCCCTGACCACGCTGCAAGTGGGCGCCTTCAGCACCACCCAGATCGGCTTCCTGCTGGCCAGCCAGTTCGGCATGCTGACCAACGCCGACTGGGCCGCGCTGAAGAGCAGCCAGCTCAACGCGCTCAACAGCGAACAACTGGCCGCCATCTCCACCGCCCAGATTGCCGCCTTGACCACGCTGCAGGTAAGCCAGCTGGCCACCGCGCAACTGGCCGGGCTGTCGACCGAGCAGCTGAACGCGCTGGAAACGCAGGACCTGAACGCCCTCACCACTGTCCAGCTCGGCTCGCTGGCCAGCGCTACCGTGGCCGCGCTCGACCTGGCCCATATCAGCGCCCTCAGCACGCGCCTGCTGGCCGCGCTCAACACGGCGCAGGTGCAGGCGCTGGGCGCCGACAAGATCGCCGCCCTCAGCACGCTGCAGGCAAGCAACCTCGGCACCGCCCAGGTGGCGGCGCTGACCAGCGAGCAGCTGCAAGCCCTGCAGACCGCCGACCTGGCCGCGCTGAAAACCCAGCAGCTGGCCGCCCTTTCCACCGAACAGTTCGCCCTGCTCGGCAGCGACCAGATCGTTGCCCTCAGCACGCTGCAGTTCAGCAGCCTGAGCACCCGCCAGCTGGAGGCCCTGGGCAGCGACCAGATCCTGGCCATCGAAACCCGCGACCTGGCGGCCCTGCGCACGGCACAGATCGCCAGCCTGGGCAGCGACAGCCTCAACGCGCTCAGCAGCGCGCAAGTGCAGGCGCTGACCACCGCCCAGCTGCAAGCCCTGACCAGCAGCCAGCTGCAACACCTGGCGCTGGGCCAGATCGCCGCGCTCGGCAGCGCACAGGTGCTGAGCCTGGGCACCGCGCAGATTCCGCTGCTCGCCAGCGACCAGTTGGCCGCGCTGGGCGCCACCCTGCTGGGCCAGCTCAAGACCCAGCAGATCGCCGCGCTGCGCAGCAACCAGCTGGCCGCGCTCGACGCGGCGCAGATCGCCGCCTTGTCGACGCTGCAGGTCAGCAACCTCAGCACGCAGCAGGTCGCCAGCCTCGGCAGCGACTTCCTGAACGCGCTGGAAAGCCGCGACCTTGCGGCGCTGAAGACGCAGCAGATCGCCGCCCTCGGCACGGCCCAGATCGCCAGCCTGAGCAACGCCCAGGCCGAAGCCCTGACCACGCTCCAGGCCGCCAGCCTGAGCAGCGCGCAACTGGCGGCGTTCAGCGCCGCCCAGCTGCAGACCTTCTCCAGCGCCGACATCGCCGCGCTGAAAACCGCGCAAGTGGCGTCGCTGGGCGCCAGCCTGCTGGGCGCGCTGTTGAGCGACCAGTTCCGCGCGCTGACCACGGCGCAGCTGGGCGCGCTCTCGACCAGCCAGTTCCAGGCGCTCGGCAGCGAGCAGATCATCGCCCTCACCACCTTGCAGGCCGCCAACCTGGGCACCGCGCAAGTGCAGGCGCTCAGCGCCGGCCAGCTGGCCGCGCTGGAAACCGAAGACCTGGCGGCGATGAAGACCGCGCAGATCAACGCCCTGCAGACCAGCCAGATCGCACTGTTGAGCAACGCCCAGATCGCCGCGCTGAGCACGCTGCAAGTGGCCAACCTGAACACGCTGCAAGTGGGCGCGCTGAGCACCGACCAGATCCGCGCGCTGCAAACCCAGGACCTGGCCGCGCTGAAGACCGCGCAGCTGCAGGCGCTGGGCAGCGACCAGCTGGACGCCATCGCCACCGACCAGCTGCAAGCCATGAGCGCGGCCCAGCTGGCCTCGCTGAGCACGGCCAAATTCCAGGCGCTGCTGACCGAACAGATCGCCGCGCTGACCACCAAACAGGTGAACGGCCTGGCCACGGCGCAGATCGCCAGCCTCGGCAACGGCCAGCTGGCCGCGCTCAACTCGGACGACATGGCGGCCCTGCGGACCGCCCAGCTGGCCGCGCTGAGCACCGAGCAGGTAACGCAGCTGAGCACCGCCCAGATCGTCGCCCTGGGCAGCACCCAGGTGGCGGCGCTGTCGACCGCCCAGTTGTCGGCGCTGAGTTCGGACCAGGTGGGTGCGCTGAGCACCGCCGACTTCGCCGCGCTGAGCGTGGCCCAGTTGGCCGCGCTCGGTTCGCTGAACAACCTCGGCACCGACCAGATCCAGGCCCTCACCACGGCCCAGATCGCCGGCCTGAGCGCGGCCCAGATCGCCGCCCTCACCACCGACCAGATCGTCGCCCTGAGCACCCGCCAGATCGGCGCCGTCAGCACCGCCGGCGTGGCCGCGCTGACCACCGACCAGTTGCAGGCGCTGGAACTGGTCGACCTGGCCGCCATGAAAACCGCGCAGATCGCCGCGCTGGGCACCAGCCAGGTGGCCCTGCTGAGCACCGACCAGATCCATGCGCTGACCGCGTTGCAGGTCAGCAGCCTGTCGACCCAGCAGACCGCGGCCTTCAGCATCGCCCAGGTGCAGGCGCTCAGCAGCGATGACGTCGCCGCCTTGCGCACGGTGCAGATCAGCATCCTCAGCAACGCCCAGCTGCAGGCGCTGGGCGCCGACCAGGTGCAGGCGCTGACCGTGATCCAGATGAACGCGCTGAGCACCGACCAGCTGCAAGCCATGACCTCGGACCAGATCATCGCCCTGACCACGGCACAATTCGCAGTGCTTGGCACGCGCCAGGTGGCGGCCTTGAGCAGCGACCAGCTGGGCGCGATCGAACTGGTCGACCTGGCCACGCTGCGCTCGGCGCAGATCGCCGTGCTCGGCACCGGCCAGATCCGCGCGCTGACGGCCGACCGCATCGCCGCGCTGACCAGCGCCCAGGCGCAGGCGCTCGGCAGCGACCAGCTGCAGGCGCTGACCTCGGACCAGCTGCAGGCGCTGACCACGGCCGACCTGGTGGCGCTGCGCACCGTCCAGATCGCCGCGCTGAACACCAGCCAGCTGAACGCGCTGCAGGACTTCCAGCTGCAAAGCTTCGGCTCCGCGCAGCTTGGCGCGCTCAGCAGCACACAGCTGCAAGCCCTGGGCAGCGACCAGATCATCCAGCTGACCACGCAGCAATTCGGCCTGCTGGGCACGGCGCAGATCGCCCTGCTGACCACCGCCCAGCTGGGCGCCATCGAGTACGAAGACCTGGCCGCCCTGAACAGCGCCCAGATCCTGGCCCTCGGCAGCGCCCAGATCCAGGCGCTGACGCTGGACCGCATCGCCGCCCTGACCACGCAGCAGGTGCAGGCCCTGGCCAGCCGCCAGTTGGCCGCACTCGGCAGCGACCAGCTGCAGGCGCTCGGCACCGACGCGCTGCAGGCGCTGACCACCGCGCAGGTCGCCACGCTGGGCACCGGCCAGCTGGTGACGCTGACCGAAGACCAGCTGCAGCACCTGACCAGCGACCAGATCGAAGCGCTGAGCTCGTCCCAGGCGCAAGCCCTGACCAGCGACCAGATCGGCCTGCTGACCTCGCAACAGGTCGACCACCTGAGCACGCGCGCCCTGAACGCCCTGACCAGCAGCCAGATCGCCGCCATCAGCACCGACAACTTCGCCACGCTGTCGAGCAGCCAGATCGGCGCGCTCAACGCCGCCCAGTTCGGCGCCATCACGGCCGCCCAGATGGCGGCCCTGACCAGCGCCCAGGCCATGGGCCTGGCGACCGCGCAGATCGCCGCGTTGTCGAGCGAACAGCTGGACGCGCTGGAAAGCGCCGACTTCATCGCGCTGACCTCGGCGCAGATCGCCGCCATCACCACCCGCAACATCGCCGCGCTGACGCTCGGCCTGGTGGGCGCGCTGACCAGCACGCAGCTGGCCAGCCTCGGCACCGACCAGATCGGCGCCTTGCAGACCGAACAGATTGCGGCGCTCAGCAGCGCCCAGATCGTCACACTGAGCGCGACCCAGATCGGCGCCCTGCGCACCGACCAGGTCAGCGCGCTGAGCACCGATGATTTCGTCGCGCTGCGCAGCAACCAGCTGACCGCGCTCACCACGGCGCAGTTTGCCGCGCTGACCAGCGACCAGCTCAACGCCCTGTCGAGCGCGGCCTTCACCGGCCTCACCACGACCATGATCACGGCGCTGACCAGCGCCCAGTTCGCGCAACTCAGCCTGGCCCAGGTGGGCGCGCTGACGGCCACCCAGGCGCTGGTGCTCAGCACCGCCCAGCTGGCCGCCCTGGGCACCGACCAGTTCAGCGTGATCAACACCGCCGCCATCCGCAGCCTGCAGTCCGACCAGATCGGCGCGCTGGGCAGCGACCAGATCGTTGCCCTCAGCACCCAGCAGGTGCGCGCCCTCGGCAGCGCCCAGCTGAGCGCCCTGCTGACCAGCCAGATCGCCGCGCTGGAAACGGTCGACCTGGCGGCGCTGACCACCGCCCAGTTCAACCTGCTGAACACCGACCAGCTGCACGCGCTGGGCACCGACCAGCTGGCCTCGCTGTCGACCGCGCAGATCGCCACCCTGACCACCGACCAGCTCAGCGCCGGCCTCGGCACCGACCAGATCGTCGCCCTGACCACCGCGCAGGTGCAGGCGCTGGCCACCCGCCAGGTGGCGGCCCTGACCACCGACCAGATCGCCGCGCTGGAAACCGCCGACCTGGCCGTGTTCAGCACGCGCCAGATCGCCGCCCTCACCGGCGCCCAGGTCGGCGCGCTGGGCACCGACCAGCTGAACAGCCTGACCATGGCCGAGCTGGCCGCGCTGGGCACGGCCCAGCTGCTGGCCGGCCTCACCACCGCCCAGCTGGCGGCGCTCGACAGCGCCCACCTCGACGCGCTCACCACCGTCCAGCTGGCCTACGGCCTCGGCACCGACGCCATCGCCGCCCTCACCACCGACCAGCTCGGCGGGCTGCGCACCGCGCAGACGGCCAGCCTGGGCACGCAGCAGATCGCCGCTCTGGGCACCGACCAGATCGTGGCGCTGACCAGCGACCAGGCCGCCACCCTGACCACCCAGCAGGTGGCGGCGCTCACCAGCGATCAGCTGGCCGCGCTGGAGACGGTCGACCTCGCCGCCCTCAGCACCCGCCAGCTGAACGCGCTGAGCGCCGCGCAACTGGCGGCGCTGGGCGCGCCGCAGCTGAACGCGCTGACCGTCGCCCAGTTCGCTTCGCTGGGCACCAGCCAGCTGGCCAACGGCCTGACCACCGCCCAGCTGGCCGCGCTCGACGGCAGCCACATCGGCGCCTTCACCACCGCCCAGCTGGCCTACGGCCTGAACCTGGACAACCTGGCGGCGCTGACCAGCGAGCAGATGCAGGCGCTGCGCACGGCGCAGATCGCCGCGCTGACCACGCTGCAGGTCAGCGTGCTCAGCACCGACCAGATCGCCGCCCTGGCGAGCGAGCAGATCACCGGCTTCGCCACCGCGCAGATGCCGATCCTGAGCGCGGCCCAGCTGGCCGCCTTCAGCACCGCGCAAATCGCCGCGCTCGACACCCAGGACCTGGCCGCGCTCAGCGCGCCGCAGTTCACCGGCCTGTCCAGCGAGCAGACCATGGCGCTGACCACCAGCCAGGTGCGCGGCCTCAAGACGGCCCAGATCGCCGCCATCGACGGCGGCCAGATCGGCGTCTTCGGCAGCGACCAGTTGCAGGCGCTCAGCACCCAGCAGGCCGCCGCGCTCAGCATCGCTGCCGTGACGGCGCTGTCGACCGCCCAGCTCGGCGTGCTCAGCACCGCCGACATCGCCGCGCTGGGCACATTGCAGATCGCCAGCCTGCAAGTCAGCCAGCTGACCGGCCTGAACACCGACCAGATCCAGGCGCTGACCAGCGCCCAGCTGGGCGCCATCACGGCCGACCAGTTGTACGCCCTCGGCACCGGCCAGATCGCCGCGCTGCGCACCACGCAGATCGGCTACCTGGGTACGGCGCAGCTGGCCGCGCTGACCACGCCGCAAGTGCAGGCGCTGGGCAGCGACCAGGTCGCCGCAATCAAGCTGAGCCAGGTGCCGGCGCTGACCATCGACCAGATCGCCGTGCTGGGTTCCGACCAGCTGCGCGCGCTGACCACGGCGCAGGTCGGCGTGCTGACCAGCAGCCAGCTGGTGGCGCTGACCAGCCAGCAGGCCGGCGCGCTGACCACCACCCAGATGGCGGCGCTCAAGAACGCCCAGATCGCCACGCTGGACGCCACCCAGCTGTACGGCTTCAGCACCGACCAGCTCGGCGCATGGAGCACCAGCCAGCTGGGCGCGCTGACGGCCACCCAGATCGGCTACCTGTCGACCGACCAGATCGGCGGCCTGAGCAACACCCAGGTGGCCGGCCTGAAGACCAGCCAGTTGCAGGCCTTCAGCAACAACCAGATCAAGGCGCTGACGGCGGCGCAGATGCCGGCGCTGGGCACCACGGTGCTGAGCGCGCTGAGCGTGTCGCAGGCCGACGCCCTGACCGCGACCCAGATCGCCTCGATGTCGATTGCCCAGCGCATGGCGCTGAACTCGTCGTCGGTCAACTACGCCACGCCGCTGATCCTCGATCTCGACGGCAACGGCGTGCGCACGCAAGGCATCGCGGCCGGCGTCCAGTTCGACATCCGCGGCGACGGCCAGAAAGTCAGCACCGGCTGGGTCGACACCCACGACGGCCTGCTGGCCCTGGACCGCAACGGCGACGGCGTGATCAACGACGGCAGCGAACTGTTCGGCAGCGCCACCACCCTGGCCGACGGCAGCAAGGCCAAGGACGGCTACGCCGCGCTGGCCGAGCTCGACACCAACGGCGACGGCCAGATCACCAGCGCCGACGCCGCCTTTGGCGCGCTGCGCGTGTGGGTGGACGCCAACGCCGACGGCATCAGCCAGGCCGACGAACTGAAGACGCTGGCGCAGCTGGGCATCGCCGCCATCGGCACCGGCGCCCGCAGCACGCTGACCGAGCAGAACGGCAACCTGATCGGCCTGACGTCGAGCTACACCAGCACCGACGGCAGCGTGCACCAGAGCGCCGACGCCTGGTTCCTGGCGGACAAGGCAACGTCCACTGCCTCGCTGCAACAGCAAGTAAGCAGCCTGAGCAACGCCATCGCCGGCTACGCCAGCGCCCCGGCGCCGGCGCAACAGCTGACGCTGACGGCCACGGCCCAGCCATCGGCCGCGACGGCGCCAGCGCTGGCGATGGCCGAAGCGCTGCAGCACTACCGCCAGGCGCAGGGCCTGCAAGGCGCGGCCGCCGCGCTGACCGGCAAGCAACCGTTCGACGACCACGGCAGCCAATGGTTTGCCGTCCCGAAACGCTAACCGCCCAATCCGGGGTCAGTTCTGCCATTGGTACATGAGCTCGTGTGCGATTGGCAGAACTGACCCCGGTTTGGGGTCTTGCTCCAGAGCCAAAAGTTGCCCCTTAGCGTGCTGCAAAAAGGTATGATAGGGCTCGGATTGATACAACTTTATGCTCTGTTATGACCTCTCAAGCACCAGTAGCACCCGCCTCCACCGATAACAGCCCGCTGGGTTCCGTCATGGCCATGGCCGTCAGGGGCCAGTTGTCCATCGCCGACCTGTTCGGCGCCGCCGCCGTGCTGCAGGAAAGCGGCCAGTTGCCCGCCGCCATCGGCCTGTACCGCGCCTGGATCGACCACACGCCATCGCCGCTGAGCTACGCGGCCTGCTTCAACCTGGCCGTGGTGCTGTCGAACACAGGCGACGACGTCGGCGCCGAGGCCGTGCTGCACAAGGCCATCGCCCAGAATCCGAATTTCGTCGAAGCCCGCCTCAACCTCGGCACGCTGCTGGAACGCACCGGCCGCCCGGACCAGGCGCTGGCCATGTGGCGCTCGATCCTGACCGATGCGATCGAGCCGGACGTCAAGAGCAACCGCACGCTGTACCTGCAGACCCTGAACAACCTCGGCCGCCTGCTGGAAATCCAGAAGCGCTATCCGGAAGCCGAAGCCATGCTGGCCACCAGCCTGCGCGTCGATCCGCAGCAGGCCAATGTGATGACCCACTGGGTCCACCTGCGCCAGAAGCAGTGCGAATGGCCGGTCTACCACGGCCTGGAAAACGTCTCGGTCGCCACCATGATGGAAGGCACCTCGGCGCTGGCCATGCTCAGCGCCTCGGCCGATCCGGCCCAGCAGCTGGCCGCCGCCAAGCGCTTCGTCAGCGAGAAGATCAACGCCGCCGTGGCGCCGCTCACCGGCCAGCACGGCTACGGCCACCAGCGCCTGCGCATCGGCTACCTGTCGTCCGACTTCTGCTCGCACGCAGTGTCGATCCTGACCGCCGAGCTGTACGAGCTGCACGACCGCAGCAAGTTCGAGGTCTACGCCTTCAGCTGGAGCCGCGAGGACGGCTCGCCGATCCGCGCCCGCGTGGTCAAGGCCATGGACCACTACATCCGCATCGACCAGCTGACCGACGAGCAGGCCGCGCGCGCCATCCGCGCCCACGAGATCGACATCCTGGTCGACCTGCACGGCCTGACCCTGGGCGCGCGCCCGCAGATCCTGGCCTACCGCCCGGCGCCGGTGCAGCTGACCTACCTCGGCTTCCCCGGCAGCACCGGCCTGCCCGGCGTCGACTACGTGATCGCCGACGAATTCCTGATCACGCCGGAGATGACCGCGCACTTCACCGAAAAGCCGCTGTACCTGCCGGACACCTTCCAGATCAACGACCGCCAGCGCGCCATCGCGCCGACGCCGACCCGGGCCTCGGTCAACCTGCCGGACGACGCCTTCGTGTTCTGCTCGTTCAACAACAACTTCAAGTTCACGCCCGACCTGTTCAGCACCTGGATGAACATCCTGCGCCGCGTGCCGCAGTCGGTGCTGTGGCTGGTGGCCGACTATCCGGAGGTGCGCGAGAACCTGTACCGCTACGCCGAACAGGCCGGCATCGACCGCCAGCGCATCATCTTCAACGGCCGCGCCGTGCCGGCCGAGTACCTGGCGCGCTACCAGCTGGCCGACCTGTTCCTCGACACCTTCCCGTTCAACGCCGGCACCACCGCCAGCGACGCCCTGTGGGCCGGCCTGCCGCTGCTGACCTGCGCCGGCCAGACCTTCTCGTCGCGCATGGCCGGCAGCCTGCTGCGCGCGGTCGACCTGCCGCAGCTGATCACCTATAACTTCGCCGACTACGAGGAGAAGGCGGTCGAGCTGGCCAACAATCCGCAGCGCATCGCCGCCATGAAGCGCCAGCTGACCGCCAACCGCCTGACCTGCGCGCTGTTCGACAGCCCGCGCTTCGTGCGCAACATGGAGGCCGCGCTGCAGAAGGTGGCCAAGCCGGCGGCGCCGCGCCTGGCCGCGCCGGAACACGCGGTGCGACCGCAGGAACCGTCGCAGCCGGCCGAGCCGGCGCGCATCGACCAGATCCCGGTCGTCATCGTGTCCTACAACACGCCCGACCTGATCGACGGCCTGCTGCGCACCCTGCGCCAGTTCTACAGCAACCGCGTGTACATCATCGACGGCTCCAACCCGGACGTGGCGGAAACCATCCGCGCCGTCGCCGCCGGCTACGACAACGTCGAGTTCATCCCGTTCGGCTACAATATCCACCACGGCCCCGGCATGGCCTGGGCCATCAACCACCTGGGCCTGTCGGGCGAGGTGCTGTTCCTCGATTCCGACGTCGAGGTGCTGAAGGCCGGCTTCCTGGAATCGCTGCACGCCGCGCTGCGTCCCGGCATGTACGGCGTCGGCTGCGTGCTGCGCGTCGACCAGCTGGGCAACGACCGGCCGCAGGACGGCGCCGTGCCGTATCTGTACCCGGCCTGCATGCTGACCAATATCGAGGTGGTGCGCCAGTGGCCGCTGCCGATCAAGCACGGCGCGCCGATGATCCCGACCATGCTGGCGCTGCACGCGGCCGACGCCGGCCACCTGCTGGGCCACGTCGACTGGGTCGAGGGCGACTTCGCCAAGCAGCCGCAACGCCACTATCTGAAGCACGACTGGCAGGGCACGGTGATCCGCACCGGCGGCTACCACTACGACCTGCCGAGCGCCACCACCACGGTCAACACCGACCTGCTGCACTTCATGCCGCCGGCGGCGCGCAAGATTGTCGAGATCGGCTGCGGCGACGGCGCCTTCGCCAAGGCCTACAAGCAGCGCAACCCGATCTGCAACTACACCGGCGTCGAGACCGACCCGGCGCGCGCGCAGGCGGCGCGCCCGCACTGCGACTTCGTGTTCAACACCGACCTGGAACACGCCGGCCCCGATTTCTGGGACCACGTGCGCCACGCCGACACCTGGGTGCTGGATGAAACCCTGGAGCAGATGGACGATCCGTGGCGCATGCTGCAGAAGATCCGCGCCAACATCGCCCCCGGCGGCAAGCTGGTGCTCAGCATCCGCAACTTCCAGCACTGGAGCCTGCAGGCGCGCCTGAACGCCGGCGACCTGCGCTACGGCACCCAGGGCCTGGAACTGTCGCGCAAGCGCCTGTTCACGCGCGGCGCCACGCTGGAGATGCTGCAGAGCGCCGGCTTCCAGATCAGCGGCGGCAGCGCCCGCATCAACGACGAACCGGCGCGCGAGAAATACCTGCCGGCGATCCGCCTGATGGCCGGCGCCAGCGGCATCGACCCGGTGGTCGCGGTCGAGGACGCGCTGCCGTGGCAGTACCTGGTCATCGCGGTGGCCGCCTAATACCGTCAGGAGCCCGGCAATATGAGTCTTCCCTTAGTCAGCATCGTCATCCCGTCCTACAAGGCCGGCCATTTTGAAACCTGCTTGCGCTCGGCGCTGGGTCAGAGCTATCCCAACCTGGAGATCCTGGTCAGCGACAACTGCCCCACCGAGGCCATCCACGACATCTGCAAGAAATACGCGCCGCACGTGATCTACCAGCGCAACAGCGTGATCCGCGAACAGAACGTGCTGACGGCGCTGTTCGCCGCCAAGGGCGAATTCATCAAGCCGCTGTTCGACGACGACGTGCTGCATCCGTTCTGCATCGAGCGCATGGTGGCGGCGATCCAGCACGAGCCCGAAGTCGAGCTGGTGTTCTCGGCCTCGCAGGTGATCAGCATCCAGAACCAGCCGACCGAGACGCGGCGGCCGTTCGAGGCCTCCGGCAGCCTGGAGGGACGCGGCATGATGCGCAGCATGGTGCTGAGCATGAGCAACTTCATCGGCGAGTTCAGCACCATCATGTTCCGCCGCCAGCGCCTGTGGGAAATCGGCAACCGCCTGTTCCACTACCACCGCCACGACTGTTCGCTGGGCCTGGCCGACATGGCCGCCTACTTCAACCTGGCCGGCGAGCGCAAGGTGTTCTACGTCGACGAGGAGCTGTCCTACTTCCGCCATGACATGCGGCTGGAATCGAACAGCAATCCCGCCAGCAACCCGAATCTCGGCTACTGCTTCTCCGACTACGTCGACCTGCTGGTCGAATGCGCCGACCTTGGCATCGTCACGCCGCAGGAGCTGGCCGCCATGCAGCCGCGCGTCGACGGCGCCGCGGCGCGCTTCAGCAACGTGTTTCCCATGTTCATCCGTTCGCAGCAGCGCTACCACGCGATGCTGGCAACCCAACAGATAGGAGTAGCCCCATGATCGACCAATGCCGACTGATCGACCTGCCGCCGCGCCATGACCAGCGCGGCAACCTGTCGGTGGTCGAGGGCGGCATCGACGTGCCGTTCGACATCCGCCGCGTGTACTACCTGTACGACGTGCCGGGCGGCGCCACCCGCGCCGGCCACGGCCACATCGAGCTGCAGCAGCTGTTCATCGCCATGTCGGGCAGCTTCGACGTCGTCGTCGACGACGGCCAGCAGCGCAAGAAATTCCAGCTGAACCGCTCCTACTACGGCCTGTACGTGCCGGGCATGATGTGGCGCGAGGTGGAGAACTTCTCTTCCGGCGGCGTCTGCCTGGTGCTGGCCTCGACCCTGTACGACGCGGCCGACTACTTCCACGACTACCAGGACTTCGTGGCGGCGACCCAGCAGCACCGCAAGTAAGCCGGCGCTCCCTTTTACCTTTGTGCACAAGCTCACCATGTCCCTCCCTCTCGTCAGCATCGTCATCCCGACCTACAAGCCGGCTTACTTCGAACAGTGTCTGCGCTCGGCCATCGGCCAGACCTATCCGAATCTGGAGATCCTGATCAGCGACAACTGCCCGACCGAGGCGATCCGCGACATCTGCGCCCGCTTTCCGGGCGTGATCTACCAGCGCTGCAGCGTCACCCGCGCCGACAACGTGCTGGCCGCGCTGTACGGCGCCAAGGGCGAGTACGTCAAGCCGCTGTTCGACGACGACATCCTGCACCCGTTCTGCGTCGAGCGCATGGTGGCGGCCGCCAGTATCGTGCCCGACATCGACCTGGTGTTCGCCGCCTCCGGCGTGATCGACAAGGACAATGCGATGGTGCGGCGGCGCGTGCCCTATCCGCAAAATGGCCTGATCCCCGGCAGGGAGCTGTACCGCACCATCACCCTGATGGCCAATGTGGTGGGCGAGTTCAGCAGCCTGATGGTGCGCCGCCAGCGCCTGTGGGAACTCGGCCCGCAGCGCCTGTTCACCATGGGCGACTACGACTTCCGCAACGGCCTGGCCGACGCCGTGTTCTACTGCCGCGTGGCGGACGGCCGCAATGCCTACTACCTGAAC
The DNA here is from genome assembly GCF_009674565.1 of Duganella aquatilis. Taxonomy (GTDB): domain Bacteria; phylum Pseudomonadota; class Gammaproteobacteria; order Burkholderiales; family Burkholderiaceae_D; genus Rugamonas; species Rugamonas aquatilis. The sequence goes on along the minus strand of NZ_WKJL01000005.1, from coordinate 275,780 downwards.
GAGGAACTCAGCTACTTCCGCCACGACATGCGGCTGGAATCGAACTCCAATCCCTCGACCAACCTCAACTTCGGCTGGGTGCTGGCCGAGGGCTACGAGATGTGGCGCGGCGCCCACATGGAGGGCGTGATCAGCACCGACGAACTGCTGGCCACGCGCGAAAGCGGGCTGGCCAACTTCCAGCGCCACGGCGAGTATCCGCAGGTCAGCGCCGCCTACCAGCGCTATTGCGACTACCTGGCCGCGCTGGGAGCGACGCCGCGTCCGGACTAGGGGCGCGCTATTGTGTCCATAGGGAAAATGGGTCATCATGCCATTTCCATTCACCGCCAACGGCCTGCCGCACACCCCATCATGAACGTTCCCTTTCTCGACCTGAAAGCCATCAACCTGCGCCACGAAGACGCGATGCAACAGGCGTTCCAGCGCGTGCTGAACTCCGGCTGGTACGTGCTGGGCAGCGAGGTGGCGCAATTCGAAACCGCCTTTGCCGCCTACAGCGGCTGCCAGCACGCGATCGGCGTGGCCAACGGCCTGGACGCGATCATGCTGGCCTTGAAGGCCTACGGCGTCGGTCCCGGCGACCAGGTCATCGTCCCCAGCAACACCTTCATCGCCACCTGGCTGGCGGTCAGCCATTGCGGCGCCCAGCCGGTGCCGGTGGAGCCGGTGGAGAGCACCTATAACATCGATCCGGCGCGGGTCGAGGCGGCCATCACCGCGCGCACCAAGGCCATCATCGCGGTCCACCTGTACGGCCAGCCGGCCGACATGCAGCCGCTGAAGGCGATCGCCGAACGTCACGGCCTCAAGCTGATCGAGGACGCGGCGCAGGCGCACGGCGCGCGCTACCATGGCGCCGTGGCCGGCCAGCTGGGCGACGCCGCCGCCTTCAGCTTCTATCCGGGCAAGAACCTGGGCGCGCTGGGCGACGGCGGCGCCGTCACCACCAACGACGAGGCGCTGGCCACGCGCCTGCGCACGTACCGCAACTACGGTTCCAAGGTCAAGTATTACAACGAGGTGCCGGGCTATAACTCGCGCCTCGACGAGCTGCAGGCCGCGCTGCTGGCGGTCAAGCTGCCGGCGCTGGACGGCGACAACCAGCGCCGCCGCGCCATCGCCGCGCTCTACCAGCAGCAGCTGGCCGGCATCGACGGCCTGGTGCTGCCGCAGGTTCCGGCCTGGGCCGAGCCGGTGTGGCATCTGTACGTGGTGCGCCACCGCCAGCGCGACGCGCTGGCCAAGGCCCTGGCCGAGCAGGGCATCGGCACCATCGTCCATTATCCGGTGCCGCCCCACCTGCAGCCGGCGTATGCCGACCAGGGCTACCGCGAGGGCGATTTCCCGCTGGCCGAGGCGATCCACCGCGAGGTGCTGAGTCTGCCGATCGGCCCGACCATGAGCGACGAACAGGCGCTGGCCGTGTGCGCGGCCGTGCGCCAGGCAGTGGCCAGCCTGGCCTGAACCACCACAATAATAAGCAACCTTCCGGAGGAGACCATGATACATCCAAGCGCATCGGTATCACCCAAGGCGCGGCTGGGCGCCAACGTCAGCATCGGCCCGTTCACCATCGTGCATGACGACGTGCAGATCGGCGACCACACCAGCATCGACGGCTTCTGCGAGATCGGCTATCCGAGCCCGCTGGCGCAGGGCCTGCCGCTGGTGATCGGCGCCCACTCGACGATCCGCTCGCACTCCATCCTGTATGCCGGCTCGACCTTCGGCGACAAGTTCATCACCGGCCACCGCGTCACCGTGCGCGAGAAAACCACGGCCGGCGTCAATTTCCAGCTCGGCACGCTGAGCGACATCCAGGGCGACTGCCAGATCGGCGATTACGTGCGCTGCCATTCGAATGTGCACATCGGCAAGATGTCCAAGGTCGGCAACTTCGTCTGGATCTTCCCCTACGTGGTGCTGACCAACGACCCGCATCCGCCCAGCGCGGTGCTGATGGGATGCGAGATCGGCGACTATGCGGCGGTGGCCACCATGAGTGTGGTGCTGCCCGGCGTCAAGGTCGGCCGCGGCGCGCTGGTGGCGGCGCACAGCATGGTGGGGCGCGACGTCGCGCCCGACACCGTGGCCGGCGGCAGCCCCGCCAAATACATCTGCGACACCAGCAAGATCAAGCTCAAGGACGGCACCGAGCGGCCGGCCTATCCGTGGACCAGCCACTTCCAGCGCGGCTACCCGCCCGAAGTCGTGGCCGGCTGGAGCGTCCCGCCCGCGCCCTAGAAGTAGGCCAGGTCGTAGTGCAGATTGGCGCTGGCCAGCAGCGCCTGGCGCGCCAGCCGCGTTTCCATGTTGCGCGCCGGGTGGCGCTGGTACAGCTCCAGCATCACCTGCACCACCAGGTTCTCGTTGGAATTGCCGCGACGCATATTCTCCGGCGCATCCGGCTCGGTCTTGTGGATCACCACGCCGTCGGTGGCCAGGTAGGTCAGGGTGCGCCCCTTCAGCACGCTGAGCAGGAAATCCCAGTCTTCGTAGATGATCATGTCCGGGTTGTTGCTGATGCCTTGCAGCACGTCGCGGCGGTAGGCGATGCAGCTGTTGGGAATGCGGTTGCGGACGTAGACGCTGTCGTCGGTGACGTCGGCGATCGACACCTTGTGGGTCGCCCCCAGCAGCTCGGGCGGCGACACCGCGCGGTTCTCGAACTGCACCTGCAGGTCGCAGAACAGCAGTTCGGGGCGGTCGATCTCCAGCCGCGCCTTGAGCTTGGCCAGGTGGTCGGGATCGAAGGTGTCGTCATCGTCGAGGAAGATGATGTACTCGCCGTCGGCGATGGCCTGGCCCATGTCGCGGCTCGGCGCCGGACCCGGCCGGCCGCTGCAGCGCAGCACATAGTCGAAGCGGTTGGGGAAGTGCACCAGGTGGTTGTACGGCGGCAGGTAGGTGGCCGTGTCGGACACGATCACCAGCTTGAAATCCTGGCAGGTCTGGGCGATCAGCGACTCCAGCGTACGCTGCAGCAGCTGCGGGCGGTCATGGGTGGGGATGATGATGGTAAACACGTGTCCAGGCTCCGGCAATAGGGTTAAACAAGTCAGGGTTCGCGGATCGCTTCATCCATCGCGCGCGTCAGCGGGTACAGCAGGTAGGACATCACGGTGCGCTTGCCCACCACGATCTCGGCCGACACCGTCATGCCCGGCATCAGGCGCGCGCCGGGCGGCAGCTTGCCCAGCCGGCCGCTGTACGGAATCCGGCTCAGGTAGTAGGCGTCGAGCCCGCCGCCGCTCTTGTCGGTGGTCTCGCGCTTGAACGAATCCTGGCTGATGGTGCGCACCCGGCCGTCGAGCATGCCGTGCTTCATGAACGAGAAGGCGTCGACCTTCAGGTGCACCGGCGCGTCCTGCTTGATGTAGCCGATGTCGACCGAGTCGATCTGCACCTCGGCCTCCAGCTGGGCGCCCAGCGGCACCAGGGTGAACAGCGGCTCGGCCTCGCGCACCACGGACCCCACCGACAGCTTGCCGATCTCCAGCACCACGCCGTCGGCCGGCGCCACCATCTGGATCAGCTTGAGACGCTTGTCGGCCTTGGTCAGCTGCTCGTTGATGCCGTCGCGGTCGCGCGTCGCGCTCAGCAGGTCTTCCATGGTCTTCTGGCGCCAGTTCTTGTCGAACGCCGAGCGCTCGGCCTCGGCCGAGGCCAGCTCGCTGGCCAGCTCGACCGCCTTGTTGCGCTGCAGGTCCATGTCGCGCTCGACTTCGAGGCGGCGGTCGCGCGCTTCCAGCAGGTGCATCTTGGCGCCGAACTGCTCGGCCATCAGCTGCTCCTGCATGGCTTCCACTTCGCGCAGCGACTTGACGCGCTCGGCCAGGATCACCTGGTCATGCTTGTTGGTCAGCAGGCTGGCCTTCAGGCGCGCGATGTTCTGGTCCATCTTGGTCTTTTGCGCGGCGAAGTTGGCCTGGCGCTCGTTCGACAGCTGCGTCTGCAGCTTGGCGTCGGCGCTGCCGCGGTCGACCAGATTGGGCGTGCCGCTGCTCAGTTCGGCGCGCAGGCTGGCGGTCTGGTTGTCCAGGCTTTCCAGCCGGCTGCGCAGCTGGCCCTGGTCGGCGGCGCTGAAGGTCGGGTCCAGCAGGGCCAGCACCTGGCCCTTCTTGACCACCTGGCCGACCCGCACCTCGATGCTCTGGATGATCGAGGTGTCGAGCGGCTGCACCACGATGTTCGGCAGCGGATTGACCAGCTTGCCATGGGCGATGACCACCTGGTCGATCGACGACAGGCTGGCCCAGACGATGAAGGAGACGAAGGCCAGCAGCATCACGTGCAGCGTGATGCGGACCGAGCGCGGCAGCGGGCCGCGCTCGATGGCGTCGGCGTCCGGCAGGAACTCGACTTCGGTGTGGTCCTGGCCGCGGCCAGTTACAGGTGACTTGTTTGCTGGTTCCATAAGTGCTGGTAGGTTTCGCTGCGGGTAAGCAATTCTTCATGGCGGCCGGCATCGACCAGACTGCCTTGCTGCATCACCATGATCTTGTCGGCGTCGACCAGGGTCGACAGGCGGTGCGAAATCATCACCACCGTGCGGCCGACCGCGATTTTCGACAGGTTGCTGATGAAGATGGCTTCCGATTCCGGGTCCAGCGCCGAGGCCGCCTCGTCGAGGATCAGGATGCGCGGGCGCGCCACCAGGGTGCGGGCGATCGACAGGCGCTGCTTCTGGCCGCCCGACAGGTTGGCGGCGTTCTCTTCGAGCACGGTGTCGTAGCCCTGCGGCAGGCGCTCGATGAACTCGTCGGCGCCGGCCGCCTGCGCGGCCGCCACCAGTTCCTCGAAGGTGGCGTCGGGCTTGGTGACCGAGAGGTTTTCGCGCACCGTGCCGCGGAACAGGAAGTTTTCCTGCAGCACCACGCCGATCTGGCGCCGCAGGTGCGACAGCTCGATCTCGCGGGCATCGATGCCGTCAAAGCGGACGATGCCTTCCTGCACCGGGTACAGACCCTGGATCAGCTTGGTCAAAGTGGTCTTGCCGGAGCCGCTGCGGCCGACGATGCCGACCACCGTGCCCTGCTCGATGGTGAAGCTGGCCTTGTTCAGCGCCAGCGCCTGCGCGCCCGGATAGCGGAAGGTGACGGCGTCGAACTTGATCTCGCCTTCGAGCACGGGACGCAGGCCGTTGGCGCCGGCGCGGCCTTCCGGCGCGCGGTTCATGACCTCGCCCAGCATGCGCACCGACAGCGCGGTTTCCTGGTATTCGTTGACCAGCCCGACCAGCGAGATCAGCGGCTGGGTGACGCGGCCCGACAGCATCTGGAAGGCGATCAGCGCGCCGACCGACAGCGTGTTGTCGAACACGTCGGCGGCGCCGACCACGATGATGACCACCGGCAGCAGCTTGCCGAGGAAGTCGGTGACGGCGTTGCCGGCGATGGAAATCTGGCCGACGCGGAAGTGCATGGTGATCGCCTCGGCCGAGCGCTGGTCCCAGACGCGGCGCTGCGACGGCTCGATCGCCAGCGCCTTGACGGTGCGCATGCCGTGGATGGTTTCCACCAGCATGCCCTGGCGCTGGCCCTCGGCGGCGTACAGCGCCTGCAGGCGGCGGTTGAAGGTCGGCACCATGGTCAGCACCACGCCGGCGATCAGCGCGGCGAAGAACAGCACCAGCGCGGCCAGCTTGACCGAGTAGCTGAACAGCACCGGAATGAACACCAGCAGCGCGATCACGTCGAGCGCGGTGAAGAACAGCCGCCCGGTAAGGAAGTTGCGGATCTTTTCCAGCTGCTGCATGTGGCGCGTGACCACGCCGGCGCTGGTGGTCTCGAAGAAGTCGATCGGCAGCGACAGCAGGTGGCTGAACACGCGCCGCGTCAGCCGCATGTCGATCTTGTTGCTGGCCGCCAGGGTCAGGGTCTGGCGCAGGAAGCCGAAGGTGGCGTCGAACGCCAGCGCCATGATGATGCCGACCGCCAGCACCTGCAGCGTGGTCACGCTGCGGTGGGTCAGCACCTTGTCGATCACCAGCTGGAAGAAGATCGGCGAGGCCAGCGCCAGCAGCTGCATGGCGATGGCGGCGATGAAGATGTCGCGGAACGCCGCTTTCTGTTTCAGGATTTCGGGGATGAACCAGCGCAGGCCGAACGGCTGGTTGGGATCGCTGAGCTTGTGCTGGCGTTTGACGAACAGCACCTCGCCGCGCCAGCGCTGTTCGAACTCGCTGCGCGCCACCAGCACCACCGCCGCGTTGGCGCTGGCCGGGTTCAGCACGGCCACATGGTCCTGGCCGCCCAGTTCGCCCGGCTTGACGCCGACCACGATCACCGAGTTGCCGTCGACCAGGCGCGCCATCAGCGGGAACACGCCGCCCTGCGCCATCAGGCGGCTCCAGGTCAGCTGGTCGGACTTGGCTTTCAAGCCGATATCGGCCGCTATGCGCAACAGTTCCCCGACGCCCGGCTCCTGCGCGCGCAGCGCGTAATCGTCGATCAGGCGCTCCGGATTAATCTGCAAACCATGGTGCTGGGCGATGGCAGTCAGGCACTGGATCGCGGTATGAGGAAATTTATCTTGCATAGGCTCGGATAGGGTAAACGCCGGGACCGCGCTGGCACTGACGCGGGAACTTTCCAGCCCTCGGATTCTACCCCAGCAAGGGCGTGCCACGGGCCTTTTTGTTGTTTGGAAGCACAAGCCGGTTTACCCGCCTGTTCCACCGATGGCGGCCAAAAAAAACGGCAGGCCCGCAGGCCTGCCGTCTTGGCGGATGCTACCGGATGCTTACTTGGCTGCCAGCAGGCCGTGTTGCTGGCCGCCTTGCAGCGCTTTCAGGCGCAGCGAGTCTTCGGTCGCCGCAGCGTGGGTGCTGGCGGTGAGCTTGTTCTCGTAGCTGCCGATGGCGCTGGCCAGCGACGCTACCGCGGCGTTGACGCTGGACGGTACTTCCAGCTTGCCGGTGGCAGCTGGCGCCGCCGGTGCCGTGTAGCTCGACAGAGCCGAGCTCAGGCTCGCAACCGAACCGCTCAGGCTGGCGCCGGTGGTGCCGGCGCTGAACCAGACGTCGGCTGCCGCGTGGCTGGCGCCGTCGGCCGTCTCGTAGGTCGAGGTCAGACCGACGATGTTGCCGTTGTTCAGCGACGGGTTGTGCTTGGCATCCAGGTTCAGCTTGGTGATGTTCAGATCGGCCAGCGATTTGAGCTCATCCGCCTGGCTGACACCGTCGCCGTTGGCATCGACCCACACTTGCAGTTTCGAGAACTGGGCATCCTTGGCATCGACCACGCCGTCGCCGTTGGTGTCGAGTTCGGACAGCGCGGCGTAACCGTTGCTGGCCTTGCTGCCGTTGGCCAGCGTGGTGCCCGAGCCGAACAGTTCGCTACCGTCGTTGATGGTGCCATCGCCGTTGCGGTCCAGGACCAGCAGGCCGTCACCGCCGGCAACCCAGCCGGTGTTCACTTTGGTGCCGTTGGCCAGCATGTCGAACTGCACGCCAGCTTGCGAGCTCAGCGTCTGGATGCCGTCGCCGTTCAGGTCCAGCACCAGCGGGGTGAAGGTCGACAGCGCGGCGATCTGGTCGCTGCTCAGGGCCTGAACCTGGGCCTGGGTCAGCGAGTGGATCTGTGCCGTGGTGAACGAGTGCACCTGGTTGGTGGTCAGCGCGTGGATCTGGTCGGTGGTCAGACGCGAGAACTGGGCAGTGCTCAGCGCGGCCATCGAGGTGGTCGTCAGCGCAGCCAGGTCTTCCGTCGAGATCGCCTGAACATTGTTGGTCGACAGGGCGCGGACTTGCGCGGTGCTCAGCGCATTCAGCTGCTCGGTGGTCAGCACCGACACTTGCTCGGTGGTCAGGCCGGCCGCAATCACCGCGGTGCTCAGCGCCGCCAGTTGGCTGGAGGCGAGCGCCTTGACCTGCTCGGTGCTCAGTACGGCGACCTGGGCGGTACGCAGGGCGGCGATCGAGGAAGTCTTCAGTGCGAACAGGTCTTCCGTTTCCAGCGCCACCATGTTGCTGGTGCTCAGCGCAGCCACCTGGGCCGAGCTCAGCACGGCTGCCTGGTTGGTGCTCAGCGCAACAGTCTGCTCGGTGGTCAGGCTGCCCACTTGTGCCGTGGTCAGGACCGCGACGCTGTTGGTCGCCAGTACATGCACCTGCTCGGTGGTCAGGGCGCGCACCTGGACCGTGCTCAGGGCCACGACCGAGGCGGTGGTCAGCGCGTTCAGGTCTTCGGTCTGCAGGGCAGCGATCGCGTCGGTGGTCAGCGCGGCCACTTGACGGCTGTTCAGTGCGCCAGCCTGTTCGGTGGTCAGCGCCACCACCTGCTCGGTGCTCAGGGCCTTGACGGCGGCGGTGCTGACGGCGGCAACCTGGCCGGCCGACAGTTTGCTGATCTGCTCGGTGGTCAGACCGCTGATCTGCGTCGATTTCAGCGAAGCGATACCGGCGGTGGTGATGCCCACCATGTCGACGGCGTCGATCGCGGCCAGGTTCTCGGTCGACAGCGCGCTGATCTGCGCGGTGGTCAGGCCGGTGAACTGGTTCGAGGTCATGGCCTTGATCTGTTCGGTGGTCAGACCCTGGGCGACGTCGGTGGTGCTCATCGCGGCGAACTGGGCGCTGGTCAGACCAACAACCTGGTTGGTGGTCAGGGCCGCGACCTGGTTGGTGCTCAGGGCCGAGAACGAGGCGGTTTTCAGGGCGGCCAGGTCTTCGGTCTGCAGGGCGGCGATGGCCTCGGTACCCAGCGCACGAACCTGGGCGCTGCTCAACGCGCCAGCCTGATTGGTGTTCAGGGCAACGATCTGCTCGCTGGTCAGCGACTTGATCTGGGCGGTGCTGATGCCGGCGATGGTCGCGGTCTTCAGGGCCGCGAAGTCTTCCGTTTGCAGGGCGGCGATCGCGTCGGTGGTCAGCGCATTGACTTGTGCGCTGCTCAGTGCGCCAGCCTGTTCGGTGGTCAGGGCCACGACCTGCTCGGTGTTCAGCGCCTTGACAGCGGCGGTGCTGACAGCGGCAACCTGGCCGGCCGACAGTTTGCTGATCTGCTCGGTGGTCAGACCGGCGACCTGCGTCGATTTCAGCGAAGCGATGCCGGCGGTGGTGATGCCGACCATGTCGACGGCGTCGATCGCGGCCAGGTTCTCGGTCGACAGCGCGCTGATCTGCGCGGTGGTCAGGCCGGTGAACTGGTTCGAGGTCATGGCCTTCAGCTGCTCGGTGGTCAGGCCCTGGGCGACGTCGGTGGTGCTCATCGCGGCGAACTGGGCGCTGCTCAGGCCGGTGACCTGGTTGGTGGTCAGGGCCGCCACCTGGTTGGTGGTCAGGGCCGCGAACGAGGCGGTTTTCAGGGCGGCCAGGTCTTCGGTCTGCAGGGCGGCGATGGCCTCGGTACCCAGTCCACGCACCTGGGCGCTGCTCAGCGCGCCGGCCTGGCCGACGGTCAGGGCAACGATCTGCTCGGTGGTCAGGGCCTGGATCTGGACGCTGCTGAGGCCGGCGATGGTCGATGTTTTCAGCGCGGCGAAGTCTTCGGTTTGCAGGGCGGCGATCGACTCGGTGGTCAGCGCGTTGACTTGCGCGCTGCTCAGTGCGCCAGCCTGGTTGGTGGTCAGCGCCACCACCTGCTCGCTGCTCAGGGCCTTGACCGCAGCGGTGCTGACGGCGCCAATCTGGCTGGTCGACAGGCTGCTGATCTGCTCGGTGGTCAGGCCGGCGATCTGGTTCGATTTCAGTGCGGCGATGCCGGCGGTGGTGATGCCGACCATGTCGACGGCGTCGATCGCGGCCAGGTTCTCGGTCGACAGCGCGCTGATCTGCGCGGTGGTCAGGCCGGTGAACTGGTTCGAGGTCATGGCCTTCAGTTGCTCGGTGGTCAGGCCCTGGGCGATGTCGGTGGTGCTCATCGCGGCGAACTGGGCGCTGGTCAGACCGGTGACCTGGTTGGTGGTCAGGGCCGCCACCTGGTTGGTGGTCAGGGCCGCGAACGAGGCGGTTTTCAGCGAGGCCAGGTCTTCGGTCTGCAGGGCGGCGATCGCATCGCTGGTCAGGGCACGCACCTGGGCGCTGCTCAGCGCGCCGGCCTGGCCGACGGTCAGGGCAACGATCTGCTCGGTGGTCAGCGACTGGATCTGAGCGGTGCTGATGCCGGCGATGGTCGCGGTCTTCAGGGCAGCGAAGTCTTCCGTTTGCAGGGCGGCGATCGATTCGGTGGTCAGCGCATTGACTTGCGCGCTGCTCAGTGCGCCAGCCTGTTCGGTGGTCAGCGCCACGACCTGCTCGGTGCTCAGGGCCTTGATGGCGGCGGTGCTGACGGCTACAACCTGGCCGGCCGACAGTTTGCTGATCTGCTCGGTGGTCAGACCGGCGATCTGGTTCGATTTCAGCGCGGCGATGCCGGCGGTGGTGATGCCGACCATGTCGACGGCGTCAATCGCGGCCAGGTTCTCGGTCGACAGCGCGCTGATCTGCGCGGTGGTCAGGCCGGTGAACTGGTTCGAGGTCATGGCCTTCAGCTGCTCGGTGGTCAGGCCCTGGGCGATGTCGGTGGTGCTCATCGCGGCGAACTGGGCGCTGGTCAGGCCGGTGACCTGGTTGGTGGTCAGGGCTGCCACCTGGTTGGTGGTCAGGGCCGCGAACGAAGCGGTTTTCAGGGCAGCCAGGTCTTCGGTCTGCAGGGCGGCGATGGCCTCGGTACCCAGCCCACGCACCTGGGCGCTGCTCAGCGCGCCGGCCTGGCCGACGGTCAGGGCAACGATCTGCTCGGTGGTCAGGGCCTGGATCTGGGCGCTGCTGAGGCCGGCGATGGTCGAGGTCTTCAGGGCGGCGAAGTCTTCGGTTTGCAGCGCGGCGATCGACTCGGTGGTCAGCGCGTTGACTTGCGCGCTGCTCAGTGCGCCAGCCTGGTTGGTGGTCAGCGCCACGACTTGCTCGCTGCTCAGGGCCTTGACGGCAGCGGTGCTGACGGCGCCAATCTGGCTGGTCGACAGGCTGCTGATCTGCTCGGTGGTCAGACCGGCGATCTGGTTCGATTTCAGGGCGGCGATGCCGGCGGTGGTGATACCGACCATGTCGACGGCGTCGATCGCGGCCAGGTTCTCGGTCGACAGCGCGCTGATCTGCGCGGTGGTCAGGCCGGTGAACTGGTTCGAGGTCATGGCCTTCAGCTGCTCGGTGGTCAGGCCCTGGGCGACGTCGGTGGTGCTCATCGCGGCGAACTGGGCGCTGGTCAGACCGGTGATCTGGTTGGTGGTCAGGGCCGCCACCTGGTTGGTGGTCAGGGCCGCGAACGAGGCGGTTTTCAGGGCGGCCAGGTCTTCGGTCTGCAGGGCGGCGACTTGCTCGCTGGTCAGGGCGCGCACTTGGGCGCTGCTCAGCACGCCAGCCTGGTTGCTGTTCAGGGCAACGATCTGCTCGGTGGTCAGGGCCTGGATCTGGACGCTGGTGATGCCGGCGATGGCCGCGGTCTTCAACGCGGCGAAGTCTTCGGTTTGCAGGGCGGCGATCGTTTCGGTGGTCAGCGCATTGACTTGCGCGCTGCTCAGTGCGCCAGCCTGGTCGGTGGTCAGGGCCACGACCTGCTCGGTGTTCAGCGCCTTGACAGCGGCAGTGCTGACGGCGGCAACCTGGCCAGCCGACAGTTTGCTGATCTGCTCGGTGGTCAGACCGGCGACCTGCGACGATTTCAGTGCGGCGATGCCGGCGGTGGTGATGCCCACCATGTCGACGGCGTCGATCGCGGCCAGGTTTTCGGTCGACAGCGCGCCGATTTGCGCAGTGGTCAGGCCGGTGAACTGGTTCGAGGTCATGGCCTTCAGCTGCTCGGTGGTCAGGCCTTGGGCAACGTCGGTGGTGCTCATCGCAGCGAACTGGGCGCTGGTCAGGCCGGTGATCTGGTTGGTGGTCAGGGCCGCCACCTGGTTGGTGGTCAGGGCCTGGAACGAGGCGGTTTTCAGGGCGGCCAAGTCTTCGGTCTGCAGGGCGGCGATCGCCTCGGTACCCAGCGCGCGGACCTGGGCGCTGCTCAGCGCGCCGGCCTGGCCGACGGTCAGGGCAACGATCTGCTCGGTGGTCAGGGCCTGGATCTGGGCGCTGCTGATGCCGGCGATGGTCGCGGTCTTCAGCGCGGCAAAGTCTTCGGTTTGCAGGGCGGCGATCGATTCGGTGGTCAGCGCATTGACTTGCGCGCTGCTCAGTACGCCAGCCTGGTTGGTGGTCAGCGCCACGACTTGCTCGCTGCTCAGGGCCTTGACGGCGGCGGTGCTGACGGCGCCAATCTGGCTGGTCGACAGGCTGCTGATCTGCTCGGTGGTCAGACCGGCGATCTGGTTCGATTTCAGTGCGGCGATGCCGGCGGTGGTGATGCCGACCATGTCGACGGCGTCAATCGCGGCCAGGTTCTCGGTCGACAGCGCGCTGATCTGCGCGGTGGTCAGGCCGGCGAACTGGTTCGAGGTCATGGCCTTCAGCTGCTCGGTGGTCAGGCCCAGGGCGACGTCGGCGGTGCTCATCGCGGCGAACTGGGAGGTGCTCAGGCCGGCGATCTGGTTGGTGGTCAGGACGGCCACCTGGTTGCTGGTCAGGGCCGCGAACGAGGCGGTTTTCAGCGAGGCCAGGTCTTCGGTTTGCATGGCGGCAACCGACTCGGTGGTCAGGGCCACGACTTGCGCGCTGGTCAGGGAATTGGCCTGGTTGGTGGTCAGGGCAACGATTTGCTCGGTGGTCAGGGCTTTGACCTGGGTGCTGCTCAGGCCGGACAGGGCGGCGGTCTTCAGCGCGGCAAAGTCTTCGGTCTGCAGGGCGGCGATCGACTCGGTGGTCAGCGCGGCCAGCTGGCGGCTGGTCAGCACGCCGACCTGGTTGGTGGTCAGCGCGGCGACTTGTTCGGTAGTCAGAATCTTGACCTGGCCGGTGGTCAGGCCAACAAAGCCATTGGAGCTCAGGGCGCCGAAGTTAGCCGCGCTCAACAACGGCACATTGCCGCTCGAAATAGCCCCAACTTGCGCCGAGGTCAGTACCTGGAACTGGTTGCTGGTCAACGCCGTCATCTGATCGGAGCTGAGCGCCGCGATATCAGCGGTCGAGATGGTCACGACCTGGCTCGTGCTCAGACCCGCGATCTGATTGGTGGACATATTGGTAATGACGCTCATTGCATTTCTCCTAGAAGGGCGCTGATTCGATTTTGCTGTCCGAAAACATCTGGTGCACGGCCCTACCGTTGCATCCGCGTCTTCCGCCAGTGGCATATTTGCCGTTTGACTACGTATTGGGTTGCTGCATACCGCACGCACAAAACTGCGCTCGTACAATTCTTAACGACAACAACTTTATCAACTTGAGTAAACTCAAGAAGATTTATTGCTTAATTCCAACTCAACATTGCTGCTGTTTCAGCCATTCCGCCGCCAGTCAGGCCGTCTGCGGTAGCAGGGGAAATCAGCCTGCCTGATTACAAGGCGACCGCCGCCGATCTTCCACTAAGTAAACTTGTTCCCTTGAGGAAAAAAATTTACGCATTTTTACAGCGGCCTACCGCGCTCCGCGCAAACCTTTGAAATCATTCATACTTTTTTAGCGACCAAGCCGCAAAACGGGCTGAAAAATCGGACTTGGAGGGCTAGTATAGCTTAAAAAATTTCCAGACGGAACTTATTTGCAAGCTTGTCGCCCTGCCGCCACGCTCGGATTGCAATGTTCAACAATCATTAAGCCTGTTTCCTTATCTATATTTCAAAATGTAAACATGTATTTCTTTAGGGGAATTTTGAAACAGCGTCAGCGAGGCAGCGTGTCAGACCAGACTTTGCCTCAGCGATATGACAAGATGATGACGGGTGGAAATTTTTAGGGCGCGGAGGATGGCTGGCGGCGGCGCCGCCACAACACCGCCACGGTGGCGGCCAGCAGCGCCAGCGCAAACATATTGACGACCACGGTGGCGGTCTTGAATTGCATCACCATGCCGAGGCTGATGCCGGCCTTGATGCCGAAGGCGGCGCCGCCGTCGTGCGGAACATAGCTCAACAGCTGCACCATATAATAGAGGATGCCGCCCCACAGGCCGGCGCGGGCGCGCCGCAGCGACAGCAGCCCGGACAGGAAACCCAGCAGCGCCGCGCCATACAGCAAGGCGGAACCCTCCTGCTGCGCCGTGCCGAGCAGGCCAAAGCTGACCGCCAGCGCCAGCCCGCTGTTCAGCAACAGCACCCGCGCCAGCCATTTTTCCACTGCCTGCATCATCCGATTATCCAAAACGCGATTGATAGTCGCTGGGCGCGACGCCCAGCTGCGCGGCGAACGCGCGCCGCAGATTGTACTCGCTGCCGAAGCCGCTCTGGCGGGCGGCCTGCTTCACCGTCATGCCGGCCTGTTCCAGCAGCGCGCAGGCCGCCTCCATGCGCAGCCGCAGCAGCAATTGCGCCGGCGTCAGGCCGGACTGCTGCCGCAGGCGCCGGTGCAGCGTGCGCACCGACATGGCCAGCGCCGCCGCCATCTGTTCGACATCCAGCTGCTGTTGCAGGCGCGGCCGCAGCCAGGCGGTCAGCAGGCCGTGCACGCCCTGCGGATCGGCCTGCGCCAGCAGCTCGGCGCTGAACTGGCGCTGGCCGCCGGGCCGCTTGTAGAACACCACCAGCCGCTTGGCCGCCGCCAGACCGGCGCCGCGGCCCAGGTCTTCCTCGACCAGCGCCAGCGCCAGGTCGATGCCGGCCGCGATCCCGGCCGAAGTGTAGAGCGCGCCGTCTCTTATATAGAGGGCGTCGTCCTGCACCGCGATGGCGGGGAATTGCGCCTGCAGCGCGGCGGCGTCCTGCCAGTGGGTGACGGCGCGGCGGCCGTCCAGCAGTCCGGCGTGGGCCAGCACGAAAGCGCCCGAGCACACCGAGCAGCAGCGCGCCGCCTGCGCGGCCGCGCGCGCCACCCAGCCGGTGACGGCCGGTGCCAGGACCGGGCTGCCATCCACGCCGTTTTCCACGCCGCGGCCGCCGGCGACGATCAGGGTGGCGCCAGCCAGCGCGGCCGGATCGGGCAGCGACGCCGCCTGCAGCGCAACGCCGGCGGTCGACATCACCAAGCCGGCCTCGGCAGCGACCATATTGATTTGATAAGGCAGCGGCAAGCCGGCGTCGCGCGCCTCGTCATTCGCGGTGGAAAAGACCTGGGCGGGACCGGTGGCGTCCAGCAGCAGAAAGTCGGGATACACCAGCAGCCAGATTGGGATGGGCGTCATGTGGCAGATATTCAACCATGAGCGTCATTTATGTCAACCGCCGTCATGCGACGATGCGGCATCCCAATCAGGAGGACCTCATGACGCGCACCATCGGCATTTACATATTCGACAACGTTGAAGTATTGGACTTTGCCGGCCCCTACGAAGTTTTCACCTGCGCCACGCGCGTGGCCGGCAAGCTGGCGCAGGAAGCAGCGCCGCCGCCATTTGCCGTGCGCACCATCGGCGCCAGCGATGCCGCCATACGCGCCCGCGCCGGACTGGTCCTGCATCCGGAAACCACGTTCGCCAACGCCGGCCCCATCGACATACTGATTGTGCCGGGCGGCGTGGTGACCGCCGAACTGACGCGGCCGGAAGTCATCGGCTGGATCGCCGCCACGGCCGGCCGCGCCGAACTGACCGCCTCGGTCTGCACCGGCGCCCTGCTGCTGGCCGAAGCCGGCCTGCTCGACGGCCTGCCCGCCACCACCCACTGGGAAGACCTGGACGAACTGCGTGCCGGCTGGCCGCAGGTGCAGGTCGAAGGCGGCCGGCGCTGGATCGACACCGGCCGCATCGTCACCTCGGCCGGCATCTCCGCCGGCATCGACATGTCGCTGCACCTGGTCGCCCGCCTCGCCGGCCAGGCGCTGGCCGAACGCACCGCCCGCCAGATGGACTACGACTGGCAAAACTCCGGGGTCAGGTCCCTCATTTCTACACGAGCCCGGCCGTAGTCAGTATTACGGCTGTGCCCGTGTTGAATTGGGGGACCTGACCCCGGAGTAGCCGTCGGTCAAGGTTTTGAGGAAGGCGACGATGTCGGCGATTTCGGCTTCGTTGAGCAGCGGCTTGTCGCCGGGCTTGCCGCCGAACGGCGCTTCCATGTTGACGTTGGCGTCCAACCCGGCTGGCTGGTCGTCGAACTTGCGCTGCTTGTACCACTTCATTGGCGTGGTGTCGCGCGTGGCGTAGAAGCGCACCACCTCGGTCAGGCTGGTGAAGCTGCCGTTGTGGAAGTAGGCCTTGCGCAGCGCGACGTTGCGCAGCGACGGCGTCTTGAAGGCGCCGCAGTATTCCTTGTGCTCCTTCAGATCGGTGCGGTCGGGGCCGCACAGGCCGAGGTCGTAATACTGCGGATCGGCGTTGGCCAGCAGCTTGCGGTTGCGCGGCACGCCGATGTTGATCAGGCCGTAGTCGGTGAACTGCGGGAACACGCCGCCCGGCGAAATCTGGCTGATGTGGCAGGACGCACAATTACCCTTGGTTTCATCGTTGAACAGCCGCAGCCCGCGCAGCTCCTGCGCGCTCAGCGTGGTCTGCTTGCGCAGGAAGGCGTCGTACTTGCTGTTGTACGGGTAGAAGTCGGTCGGACTTTCCTGGAACACTTCCAGCGCCATCAGCGCGCCCTGCATGGCCGCGTTCGGCCGTTCGAAAATATCCTCGCCATACACCTGGCGGAACTGCGCCGCCAGCGGACTGGCGCGCAACTTGGCCAGCACCGCCGCCTCATCCTTGTTGCCCATCTCGTGCGCCGACAGCAGCGGACCCAGCGCCTGCTCGTGGGCCGACTGCGCGCGGCCGTCCCAGTTGTGGCCGCCTGTCGGGCCGGCATCGACGCTGTCGTCGCCGTCATCGTCGTGATAGTGCTCGCTGAAAGCAGGCGCGTTCTGGATGTAGCGCAACGACGGCGCCGCGCGCGTGCCTTCGGTCTTGCCGTCGGCGCCGCCCAGCTGCGCGGCGAGATTGTTGTTGGGGCTGTAGGCGTTGTCGGGACTGTGGCAGCTGGCGCAGGCCAGCTTGCCCGAGGCCGACAGCGCCGGCTCGTTGAACATGGCGCGACCCAGCGCGGTCAGCTCGGGCACCGTCGGCCGGCGGCCGGCCATCGGCGCATAGGCGGCGCGCGGGGCGTCGGCAGATGCGGCGACGGCAGCAGCAGAAGGGGCGGAAGCGGCGGGCGGCGATGTCGGCTGGCAGGCGCTGAGCAAGGCAGCGGCCACCACGGCAACTGTATAAATAATTTTCATGCGCGCAGCGTAGCAAAGCGGCATGACAGCTACATGACAGATACAAAACGATACTTTTGCGCTTCAAACATTTCATCGTCCTGACATATTTACTAAATAGCATGAGCGGCTTTCACCCACCACCCTCAAGGCAAGAAGATGAAAACTACACTCAATATGGCGCTGCGCCCGTTGCCGCTGCTGTTGCTGGCAGCCGGCGTCGGTGCCGGCCTGGTCGCCTGCGGCAGCTCGTCCGATGGCGATGTGCCTACCCTGTCCGGCCAGGTGGTCGGCAGCTATTATGAAAACGCCGTGGTCTGCCTGGAAAGCACCAGCGCCAAGCTGACCTGCGACAGCAACTCGGGCAGCGTACGCACCGCCGCCGACGGCACCTTCAAAGTGACCGGCGCCAGCAGCGGCGCGCTGCTGGTCACCGTCGGCACCGACGCCATCCGCCACGACGCGCTGGGCGACGCCGGCACCAAGGTCACGCAGAAACTGGTGTTCCGCGCACCGAACGGCCACACCGGCATCATCGACGCCATCAGCACCGAGCTGACCGCCATCATGGACGCCAACGGCGGCGACTTCGCCAAGGCCAGCGCGCAACTGGCAGCACGTATCGGCGTTTCGGAAAGCAACCTGCTGGCCGACGTCAACAAAGTCTCGGGCGACGACCAGGCCAAGCTGAAATCGGAGAACGATACCTTCACCTCCGTCATCGCCGCTGCCGGCACGCAAAGCGCCAACGCCGACGTGGCCAACGCCATCAGCGCCGGCGCCGCGCTGGGCAACATCAAGAACATCGTTGTGATCTACGCGGAAAACCGCGGCTTC
The DNA here is from genome assembly GCF_009674565.1 of Duganella aquatilis. Classification (GTDB taxonomy): domain Bacteria; phylum Pseudomonadota; class Gammaproteobacteria; order Burkholderiales; family Burkholderiaceae_D; genus Rugamonas; species Rugamonas aquatilis. Next base: position 257,761 of record NZ_WKJL01000005.1, on the reverse strand, counting down.
GACAATCTGTACGGCCTGTTCCCAGGCGCCAACGGCGTGCCGGGCGTGAACCCGACTTCGACCGGCGGCTACGTGGCGCAGAAGGATGTCGACAACAGCACCCTGCCGGTGCTGCCGCCGACCTGGGGCGGCATGACCGCCGCCGGCCAAAGCCTGGTGATCACCCAGGCGCAATCGGCCAACCTGCCGAACAAACCATTCCAGATCGACGACGCGAACAGCCCGATCGCCATGCCGCAATCGGTCATCACGCGCGACCTGGTGCACCGCTTCTACAACAACCAGATGCAGATCAACGGCGGCGCCAACGACAAGTTCGCCCTGTACTCGGACGCCGGCGGCCTGAGCATGGGCTACTACGACGGCAGCAAGATGAAGATGTGGGACATCGCCAAGCAATACGCGCTGGCCGACAACCTGTTCATCGGCGCCTTCGGCGGTTCCTTCCTGACCCACCAGTACCTGATCTGCGCCTGCGCGCCGCAATACCCGAACGCCGACAAATCGGTGGCCGCCGGTTCGATCTCGAAGATCGATCTGGACAGCAAGGGTAACTTCGTGCGTCTGACGCCAGCGGCCACCTCGCCGACCAGCGTGCTGAACGGCGCACAGACCTACGCCAACGACAGCACCCTGACGCCAGCGGACTCGACCGGCATGTTCTACGCGGTCAACACCATGCAGCCGGCCTTCCAGCCAAGCAGCAACGCGCCAGCCGCCGACGACAGCACCCACCTGTATGCCGACACGACCAAGGCCACCACCTTGCCGCCGCAGACGCAGAAAAACATCGGTGACATGCTGACCAGCAAAAACATCGATTGGGCCTGGTACGCCGGCGCCTGGAACAGCACCACCGCCAACGCCACCTCGGCCAACCGCGGCGCGTTTGCCAATCCGCCTAACTTCCAGTTCCACCACCAGCCGTTCAACTTCTTCGCCAATATGGACCCGGTGAAGAACGCGGCCTACCGTGCAGCCCACCTGAAGGACTACGACACCCAGTTCGTGGCTGACGTCGCCGCCGGCACGCTGCCGCCAGTGGCCTTCTACAAGCCGCAAGGTAACCTGAATCAGCACGCCGGTTATGCGTCGGTGGCGGATGGCGATGCCCACATCGCTGATGTGATCGCCAAGCTGAAGAAGAGCCCGCAGTGGAAGAACATGCTGGTCATCGTGACCTACGATGAAAACGGCGGCTTCTACGACCACGCTGCGCCACCGAAGGGCGACCGTTGGGGTCCAGGCACCCGCGTGCCGGCGATCATTGTGTCGCCGTTCGTGAAGAAGGGTTCGGTTGACCATACCCAGTATGACTCGGCGTCGATCCTGCGCGCGATTACCCACCGCTTCAACCTGCCGGTGCTGGATGGTTTGACGGTGCGTGACAAGGCCTTGGCGGCGAATGGCGCCAAGCCTATGGGGGACTTCAGTGGTGCGTTGGCTCTCACGCCTCAAGAGTAACAAACCCGCACGGCCAGGTGGGGTCTGACCCAGGGGCCGGATAGGGCTTCGCCCGCCGGTCCTGCAGACCGGCCCCCAAGTGGTAACGCTGAGGCCGTGGCTAAAGCGTGCGGGGTAGAACGACGGTGACAATCAATCCTTCACCGTCGTTCCCCTGGGACAGGGTTATCGTCCCACCATTCCGCTCCGCCGCCCGCTCGGCAATCGCCAAGCCCAAGCCGCTGCCACTCTGCTCCTGCCCCGGCACCCGGTAAAACCGCTCGAACACTTTCTGCTGCAACGCCGGCGCGATGCCCGGCCCCTGATCGGCAATCGTCAGCCGATACCCGTCACCATCCTCCTCCAGCCCCACCGCAATCCGCCCACCCTCCGGCGAATACTTGATCGCATTGCTGATCAGGTTATCCAGCAGCGCCGCCATGCTTTCCACATGCACCGCCATGCTGCACGCCGCCGCCGACTGGAATTCCAGCTCTATCCCACGCGCCAGCGCCAGCGGCGCCGCCGACGCCAGCCGGCTGCGCACAAAACCGCACAAGTCCGTCTGCGGCAACGGCTCCGCGCTCGGTTCCGCGCGCGCCCGTTCGAACGCCAGCAACTGATGCACCATATGCGTCGCCCGCGCCACGCCATCGCGCAAGCCCTGCCCTGCTTCGGCACTGCGCTCGGGGTTATCCGCCACGCTGCGGCTCAACAACAAGTGCGCATTGATCTGAATCGCCGCCAGCGGCGTCTTCAACTCATGCGCCGCATCGGTCAAAAACTCATGCTCGCGCTCGATGCGCTGGCTCAACCGCGCCATCAGCCGGTTGATCGCATCGATCAGCGGCGACAGTTCGCGATACTTGGAATCCGGCAGCGCCGTCAGGTCCGACACCGCGCGCGCCTCGATCTGCTCGGCAATCGACCGTAGCGGCTTCAAGCCGATGCCGACAATCAGCCACGCCGGCAGCAGCAGCAAGGGCAAACTGAAAATGGTCGACGACAGCAGGAAGCTGACACCGGAAAAACTCAGCATCCACTCATCATCAATCTCGTGACTGCGCTCGACCACCAGGCCATTCGCATCATCGCGCGCCACCGTCACCGCCCAGGCATTGGCCTGGCGCGCCGCCGCGCTGCCCGGCGCCGGCAGCACTTCGGGCAAGGCCGGCAACGAGTTGTACACCAGCGCGCCGTGCTGCCAGACGCGCAGCCGCACGCGTGAGTGATAATCCAGATCGTGGAACATCGCCCGCCGCACATCCTCCAGCGAAGCCGCCGCCTGCGCGATGCGAACGCGGTCATCGGCAATCTCGCTCAAATGCAGCAGCACCTCGCGCGTATGGGCCGCGTTCTCGCTGGCGGTGCGCGCCGCCTGCGTGATCTTCGCCTCAATGGCGACGTAGGTGAAACCGGCCAGCGCCACCAGGGCAATCACGCCGGTAAAGCCCAGCATCAGCCGGCGGAACAGTGAGGAGGGCTTATTCATGCGGCTTCTGCACCATGTAGCCCACGCCGCGCACGGTGCGGATCAGCCGTTCGCCGATTTTCTTGCGCAGGTTGGAGATATGCACATCCAGCGTCTGCCCTTCGCTGTGCGGCAAAACGCCCTGCTCCAGCTCGGCGCGCGTGAGCACACGGCCGGATTCCTTGACCAAGGCCAGCAGCAGCGCAAACTCGGTGCGCGACAACGCCACCGGCGCGCCGGCGCGCGTGACCAGCATGCGGCTTTCATCCAGCACCAGCTCGCCGAAGCTCCAGCCGCCATCCGCATTGCCGTTGGCGCGCCGCACGATGGCCCGCAGCCGCGCCAGCAACTCGGGAATCTCGAATGGCTTGATCAGGTAATCGTCGGCGCCGGTGTTGAAGCCGTTGAGGCGGTCCTCCAGACTGTCGCGCGCCGTCATGATCAGCACCGGCAGACTCTGGCCGGACGCGCGCAGCTGGCGCAGCAGCTCCGCACCGTCGCCATCCGGCAGGCCCAGATCCAGCAGCACGGCGTCGAACGTCTCGGCCTGCAGGCGGGCCAGGACGCCATCGGCCAGGCGCAGCCACACTACCAGGTGGCCCTCATCCTGGAACACAGCCAGCAGCGCGCGGCCGATGGCCAGGTCGTCTTCGATCATCAGAATTTTCATGCCGGAAGTGTAGCGCGCTTTGTAGTTAAAGTACGCCCACGTCGGCAAAACGCCACAACTTGCCAAATGCAGGCAAATCAGTCACTTGCACGCCAACCTTCAGGCTTTCTTCAGACCTCCGACGCGCCGTCGTTGACCCGTTTTTAGTGCTGTTACAACATCCGCCCTGCAAGCACAATAATTAAGGGAGACATATGACCACCAGCAATCTGTTCCGGCTCCGGCCGGTGGCGGCGGCGTGCGCGCTGCTGCTCGGCGCCGCCGGCGCCAGCCACGCACAGCAAACCGACGACACCACCACGCCAGCCGCCGTCAAGCCGGCCGAGGGCGAACTGGCCACCGTCACCGTGGCCGGCATCCGCCGCGGCATCGAGGAGGCGATCTCGATGAAGAAGAATTCGTCCTCCATCGTCGAGGCGATTTCCGCCGAAGACATCGGCAAGCTGCCCGACAACACCGTGGCCGAGTCGATCTCGCGCCTGTCCGGCGTGACCACGCAGCGCAACAAGACCAACGGCAAAGCCACCGACGTCTCGGTGCGCGGCCTGTCGCCGAGCTTTAACGGCGCGCTGCTGAACGGCCGCGAGCAGGCCTCCACCAGCGACGCCCGCAGCCCCGAGTTCGACCTGTTCCCGTCCGAGCTGACCGGCTCGGTACTGGTGTACAAGACGCCGGACGCCAGCCTGATGGGCCAGGGCCTGGCCTCGACCATCGACCTGCGCACCCTGCGTCCGCTGGACTTCGGCCAGCGCGTGCTGGCGGCGTCGGTGCGCAAGGAGCGCATCGGCTTCGATTCCGGTTCCGACCTCGGCTCCGGCCACCGCACCACCTTCAGCTACGTCGACCAGTTCGCCAACCGCACCATCGGCCTGTCGCTGGGCCTCACCAAGTTCAAGGAAGACAACGGCGGCGAACTGAAATTCGACAGCTGGGGCGGCGGCACCACCGACATGGCCTACAACGGCGGCACCGCCAAGGTGCCATCCGGCTTTCTGGCCGAGACCTCGCGCCGCAAGAGCGACCGCGACGGCGCGGCGCTGACCCTGCAGTACAAGCCCAACCAGAAATTCCGTTCGACGCTGGACGTGTTCTACTCGCGCGGCGACGAAACTACCAAGAAGACCGGCATCGAAGGCGCGGTGGCCGGCAGCACCGGCCTGTACGATCCGAACGGCGTGCTGTCGAACGCGGTGGTGGCCAACGGCATCGCCACCAGCGGCACCGTCAGCAACTACAAGGCCGACGTCCGCAACCACCTGTACGGCGCCAAGGACCGGCTGATGTCGATCGGCTGGAACAACGAGCTGAAACTCGACGAGCAGTGGAAGCTGGAGGCCGACCTGTCGCACTCGCACGGCGTCAAGAACATCTCCAACTACGAAACCACCGCCGGCCAGCCGGGCAACACGCCAGCCTCGCAACTGGGATCGGTGAGCTACACGGGCTTCAACGGCACCAACTTCTCGGACGTCAAATACACGCCGAGCCTGAACTACGCCGACCGCAAGGTGGCGGTGCTGACCGACGTTGACGGCTGGGGCGGCGGACCGAACTCGCCGCAGGCCGGCTACGTGGCGCTGCCGACCATCGACGACACCGTCAACGCCGTGCGCATTACCGCGCACCGCGAGCTGGATTGGGGACCGATCGCCAACGCCCACTTCGGCGCCAACTTCACCAAGCGCGACAAGTCGCGCACCGGTCAGGAGGGCCGGCTGTCGGTCAAGGGCGGCGACGGCTATGCCAGCGCCGCCATGCCGGGCACCGGCAGCGAGATGGCCGGCGCCTCCGGCATCATGGTCGCGTCCTTCGATCCGACCGGCACGCTGGGCACCATCTACGACATCAACCGCTGGGTCGATTCGACCGTGCTGGCGCGCGACTGGACCGTCGGTGAAAAGGTCGCCACCGTGTATGCGATGGCGGACCTCGACGGCAACGTGGGATCGCTGCCGTACAGCGGCAACTTCGGCCTGCAGGTGGTGCACACCAGGCAGGAAGCCACCGGCAACCAGGTCGACCTGGCCAACTGCACCGGCATCACGGTCGAAACCTGCCCGTACAAGGTGCGCAGCGATGGCACCAGCTACACCAACGTGCTGCCAAGCCTGAACATCGCCTTCGACCTGGGCTACGAGCAGAAGCTGCGCCTCGGCGCCGGCAAGCAGATCTCGCGCGCGAATCTGGACAACATGAAAGCCGGCATGGACTTCTCGGTGCAGAATTCGACCTCGCTGGCGCCGGCGCTGACCGGCTTCGCGGGTAACCCGCAACTGAAGCCGTACCAGGCGCGCTCGCTCGACCTGTCGTATGAAAAATACTTCGGCAAGAAGGGCTACATCAGCGCGGCGGCGTTCTACAAGAAGCTGGATAACTACATCATCAACGCGCCGATGCAGTTCGACTTCAAGCCCTACACCAGCGCCACCACGCCGCTGCCGACCACCGGGCCATACGCCGGTTCCACCATCGGCTTCCTGACCATGCCGCAAAACGGCAACGGCGGCAATATGCACGGCTACGAACTGGCGCTGAACCTGCCGTTCGCGCTGGCCACGCAATGGCTGGACGGTTTCGGCATCGCCGCCAACTACTCGTTCACCGACAGTTCGGTGAGGCTGCCGACCAGCGGCTTCGTGTCGCCGTCGAACGCGCCGGTGTTCAACGGCGCGGTGTCGGAGATCGGTTTGCCGGGCTTGTCGAAGAACGTCAGCAGCGTGCGCGTCTACTATGAAAACCACGGCCTGCAACTGGCGTGGGCCGCGCACCGCCGTTCCAGCTTCGTCGGCCAGATCCTGGACTACCGCAGCGATTCGCAGTTCACCTTCATCAAGGGCGAGACCATCGTGGATTTGCAGGCGTCCTACGAGTTCCAGCAGGGCTGGCTGAAAGGCGCGTCGGTGTTCCTGCAAGGGCATAACTGGACCAACACGCCGTTCCAGGAGTACACCTCCGATCCTAACCAGATCACCAACAAGGTGGTGTACGGCCGTACCTACACATTTGGCCTCAACTACAAGTTTTAAGCGGTGCTTTGCCCGGATGTCCCGTCCCCTCACGGGCCATCCGGTTTTTTTTATTGAGATGTCATGATCAAATTTCTTCTGATGGCGCTGGCGTTCTGCGGCGCCGCCCACGCGGCCGATCCCTACCAGCCCGCGCCCTACGTCCAGTTCCAGCACGCCGAGTGGACCAAAAACGCCAGCATCTACCAGATCAACACCCGCCAGTTCACGCCCGAGGGCACCTTCCGCGCCGCCGAGCGCGAGCTGCCGCGCCTGAAGGCGCTGGGCGTCGACATCCTGTGGCTGATGCCCATCCATCCCATCGGCGAGGCGAAACGCAAAGGCTCGCTGGGCAGCCCGTACGCGGTGCGCGACTACCTGGCCGTCAATCCGGAATTCGGCACGCTGGCTGACTTCCGCCACTTTGTCGACGCGGCCCATGGCCTGGGCCTGCACGTAATCCTCGACTGGGTCGGCAACCATACCTCGTGGGACAGCGTGATGTACGCCAGCCATCCGGAATGGTACGAGAAGGATCGCCACGGCAGGCCGCATCCGACGCCGTGGTACGACTGGGACGATATTATCGACCTCGATTACAGCCAGCCGGCGCTGCGCCGCTACATGACCGAGGCGCTGCGCTACTGGGTGCGCGATGTCGGCATCGACGGCTACCGCGTCGACGCGGCCGGCCTGGTGCCGCAGGACTTCTGGGACAACGCGGCGGCCGAACTGCGCGCCATCAAGCCGGTGTTCCTGCTGGCCGAATGGGAAAGCCGCGACATGCACGCCAAGGCCTTCGACGCCACCTACGCCTGGACCTGGTGGGACGCGCTGCATGCGGTGGCCGACGGCAAGGCCGACGCCACCTCGCTCTACACCTACTACGCCTGGAACCAGAAGTTCTATCCCAAGCAGGCCTACCGCATGCTGTACACCACCAACCATGACAAGAATGCGTGGGAAGGCACGGAATTCGAGATCTTCGGCCCGGCGGTGGATGCGGCCATCGTGTTCTCCTTCGTCAGCGAAGGCATGCCGCTGATTTACAACGGCCAGGAAGCCGGCAACCGCAAGCGGCTGGCCTTCTTCGAGCGCGATGCGCTACAGTGGCAGGCGTCGCCCTACACCGCGCTGTACACCAGGCTGCTGGCTCTCAAAAAGCAGAATACCGCGCTGTGGAATGGCGAATGGGGCGCCACCATGGAGCAGGTGCCGAACAACGCGCCGAAGCAGGTATTCAGCTTTGTGCGGCAGAATGCCAGGGACAAGGTATTCGCGGTGTTCAACCTGAGCGCGCAGTCGGTGCAGGCCAGCTTCCGCGACGACCTGCACCTCGGCCGCTACCGCGACTTCAGCACCGGCGCGGCGCTGACAGTGGACGGCGATACGCGGTTCGACATGGCGCCGTGGAGCTACAAAATAATGATAAAGGCAGACTAGATGGAGACCATCAAGCAGGTAGTAATCGTCGGCGGCGGCACGGCCGGCTGGATGACGGCGGCGGCGTTGTCGCGCGTCCTTGGCGACAAGGTGAAGCTGACCCTGATCGAATCGGACGATATCGGCACCGTCGGCGTCGGCGAATCGACCATCCCGATGATCAAGTTGTTCAACACGGTGCTGGGCATCGACGAAGATGAGTTCATGCGCGCCACGCAGGCCACCTTCAAGCTGGGCATCGAATTCAACGACTGGGGCCGCGTCGGCGACAGCTATATGCACGGCTTCGGCATCTTCGGCCAGGATCTGGCGACGCTGCCGTTTTACCAGTACTGGCTGCGCCTGCAACAGGCGGGCAAGGCGCCGGATATCGAAAACTATTCGATCAACCGCATGGCCGCCAAGGCAGGCAAATTCATGCGCGCCGACCGCTCGCACGGCAATTCGCCGCTGGGCGATATCGTCCACGCCTTCCACCTGGACGCCGGCCTGTATGCGCGCTACCTGCGCCAGTACAGCGAGGCCAAGGGGGTGCGCCGCATCGAGGGCAAGGTGGTCGATGCGCTGACGCGTGCGTCGGACGGCCATGTCGACGCGGTGCGCATGGAAAATGGCGATCTGATTGGCGGCGAATTGTTCATCGACTGCTCCGGCTTCCGTGGCCTGCTGATCGAACAGGCGCTGCACACTGGCTTCGAGGATTGGTCGCACTGGCTGCCGTGCGACCGCGCGTGGGCGGTGCCGTGCGAGCTGTCCGGCGAACTGCTGCCGTACACGCGGGCCACCGCGCGGCCGGCTGGCTGGCAGTGGCGCATCGGCCTGCAACACCGCACCGGCAACGGCCATGTGTATTCGTCGAAGTTCATGGACGACGAAGCGGCACGCGCGCTGCTGATGGCCAATCTCGATGGCAGGCCGCTGGCCGAACCCAAGCTGTTGCGCTTCACCGCCGGCAAGCGCAAGCAGGTGTGGAACAGGAACGTGGTGGCGGTCGGCCTGTCGTCCGGCTTCCTGGAGCCGCTGGAATCGACCAGCATCCACCTGATCCAGTCGACCATCGCGCGCCTGATCACCTTCTTCCCGGATCGCGGCTTCAGCGCGGCGGACGTGGCGGAGTTCAACCGCCAGTGCGATTTCGAAGTGGAGCGCATCCGCGACTTCATCATCCTGCACTACCACGCCACCGAGCGCGATGACGCGCCGTTCTGGAACTACGTGCGCACCATGGACATCCCCGACACGCTGCGCGCCAAAATGGACTTGTGGCGCTCGCGCGGACGCATCGTCCGCAACGACAACGAGCTGTTTGCGGAAGTGGGCTGGCTGCAGGTGCTGCAGGGGCAGCGCGTGCCGGTCGAAGGCCATCATCCGCTGGCGGGCCTGATGGAAGAAAAAGAAGTCGCCGACTACCTGGGCGATATCGCCTCGGTGATCGGCCAGTGTGTCAATCAAATGCCGTCGCACGCCGCCTACATCAAGGCGCGCTGCGCGGCCAAATAAGGAGTGTCTGTGCATATCAATTCCCTACAGGTCCGCCTGATCGCCGCCGCCTGCATGCTGCTGGGCGAGGCCGCGCATGCCGACGAAGTGCTGGGCACCGTATCGTCGCCCAACCATGCGATCAGCGTGGCGGTGGAGCGCGACGACGGCGGCCACATCGCCTACGCCGTGCAGCGCAACGGCAAGCCGCTGATCGCGTCGTCGAAGCTGGGCTTTTTGCTGGCCAATGCACCGCAATTGGACAACGGTTTCACGCTGGCTAAAAAGACCACATCCGAACATGATGATACGTGGGAACAGCCATGGGGCGAACGCCGCTACGTGCGCAACCACTATCAGGAGCTGCGGCTGGAGCTGATACAGAAGGAATTGGATAACCGCCGCCTGGCCCTGGTGTTCCGCGTGTTCGACGACGGCGTCGGCTTCCGCTACGAATTCCCGGACCAGCCGCAGTTACCCGACACGCGCATCAGCGACGAGCTGACCGAGTTTGTCGTCGCGCCGAAAGCCACCGCGTGGTGGCAGGAAGCAGGCGAGAAGGCAGCGCTGGAATATTCGATCCGCAAGACACCGCTGGCCGAGGTGGGCATGGCGAATACGCCACTGACCATTCGCACCGATGATGGCACGCACATCGCTTTCCACGAGGCGGCACTGGTGGATTACGCGTCGATGTGGCTGCGCAAGGTCGATGGCCAGAAGCTGCGCGCGCATCTGACGCCGTCCGCCTACGGCGCGCCGGTCGAACGGCATGGCGCGTTCACCACGCCTTGGCGCACCATGCAGATTGCCGACGACGCGGCAGGCTTGTACATGTCGGATCTGGTGCTGAATCTGAACGAGCCGAATAAGCTGGGCGACGTGTCGTGGGTGCATCCGTCGAAGTTTGTCGGTGTGTGGTGGGAGATGCATCTGGAGAAGAGCACCTGGGGATCGGGCGCCAAACATGGCGCCACCACGGCCAACACCAGGCGCTATATCGACTTCGCCGCTCGCAATGGTTTCCGTGGCGTGCTGGTGGAAGGCTGGAACCTGGGATGGGATGGCAACTGGTCGGGCAGCGGTTCGTCGTTCAGCTTTACGCAATCGTATCCGGACTTCGACCTGCCGGCGCTAAGCGTCTATGCGCAGCAAAAAGGCGTGCGCCTGATCGGCCACCACGAGACCGGCGGTAATGTGGCGCGCTATGAGCAGCAGATGGATGCAGGCTACCAGTTGTATGCGAAACTGGGTGTGGACAGCATCAAGTCCGGCTATGTGACCGATGGCGGCGAGGCGATCTTCGCCAACGCTGGCGGCGGCACGCATTTTGGTTATACTGATTCTCAGGAAGGCGTGCGTCATTATCTGAAGGCGGTAACCGAGGCGGCGCGTTACAAGCTGGCGATCGATACGCATGAGCCGGTGAAGGATACCGGCTTGCGTCGTACTTATCCGAACTGGATTTCACGCGAGGGTGCGCGGGGAATGGAATATAACGCTTGGGGTAACCCGATCAACAGCGTTGACCATGAAGTGAATCTGGTCTTCACGCGCATGCTGAGTGGGCCGATGGATTACACGCCGGGTATTCTGAGCCTGGAAGGCGTGAAGGGACGGCCGATTCATTCGACGCAGGCGAAGCAGTTGGCGAGTTTTGTGGTGATTTATTCGCCGATTGTGATGGCTGCGGATCTGATCGAGAACTACGAGAAGTATCCGGGGCCGTTCAAATTCATCAAGGATGTGCCGACCGATTGGGCGGATACGCGTGTGCTGCATGGGGCGATGGGCGAATATGCGACCATCGCACGCAAGGATCGGCATTCGGATAACTGGTATGTTGGATCGATTACCGATGGCACGGCGCGTACGCTGCCGTTGGCGTTGACGTTCCTCGATCCGGGCAAGCGCTATGTGGCGGAGATTTATCGCGATGGGGATCAGGCGGATTATCGCAACAGTCACCGTTTCGATATCGTGATTGAGAAGCAGACCGTCACCGACAAGACGATCCTGCAACTCAAACTCGCGCCTGGCGGCGGCCAGGCGATCCGCTTTACGCCGCAGTAAACCCGCACGGCCAGGTGGGGTCTGACCCCGTACGGGGTCAGACCCCTAAGTGGTAACGCTGATGTCGAAGCTAAAGCTTGCGGGGTAGATGTATGCGACGGTAGAGCAGCGGCAACACCAACAACGTCAACGCAGTAGACGACAGTATTCCCCCAATCACCACCGTGGCCAGGGGACGCTGTACTTCGGCGCCGGTTCCGGTGGCAATCGCCATGGGGATAAAACCCAGCGACGCCACCAGCGCCGTCATCATCACCGGCCGCAAGCGCTCCAACGCGCCTTCCCGGATCGCCTGCTCCACGCTACGCCCCTCCTCCCGCAACTTGCGAATGGCAGCAATCAGCACCAGCCCATTCAACACCGCCACGCCAGACAAGGCGATAAATCCCACCGCCGCCGATATCGACAACGGTATGTCGCGCATCGCCAGCGCTCCCAGGCCGCCAGTCAACGCAAACGGTATCCCGCTGAACACCAGCAATCCATCTTTCAAATTGCCGAACATCGCAAACAGCAGCAGCATTACTAACGCCAGCGCCGCCGGCACCACAATCCGCAACCTCTGCGACGCCGATTGCAGCTGCTCGAACTGCCCTCCCCAGCTGGTCCAGTACCCAGCCGGAATCCGCACCTCCTGCAAGCGCCGTTCCGCCTCGGCGACAAACGATCCGATATCCCGCCCGCGCACATTGGCGCTGATGACCACTCGCCGCTTGCCGTTCTCGCGACTGACCTGATTCGGTCCCGGCGCAACGTTAAACGTCGCCACCTCGCCCAGCGGAATGAAATGCGCACCGCCAGGCAGCGGCAGCGGCAGGCGCCGCAACGCCGCCAGATCACCACGCAGCGCATCCGGCAAACGCACCACAATGTCGAAACGACGGTCGCCCTCGAACATGGTGCCGGCCTGCTGGCCGCCGATGGCCGTCGCCACCACCTGCTGCACGTCGCTGACGTTCAGGCCATAGCGCGCCGTCTGCGCGCGGTCAATGTCCACCGTCAGCACCGGCAGGCCGCTGGTCTGCTCCACCTTCACCTCCTGCGCGCCATCGACCTTGCCCAGCATGGCGGCGATACGTGCGGCGGTGGCGTCCAGCACCTCCGCATCGTCGCCGAACAGCTTCACCGCCACATCGCTGCGCACGCCCGATATCAGCTCGTTGAAGCGCAGCTGGATCGGCTGTGAGAACTCATACGCATTGCCGGGCAGTTGCGCCACGGTGGACTGAATCGCCGCCAGCAGCTGCGAGCGCGTCTTTTTCGGCTTGGGCCACTGCGCTTCCGGCTTGAGCATGATATAGCCGTCCGAGATATTCGGCGGCATCGGGTCGGAGGCGATTTCCGCCGTGCCGGTGCGCGCGAACACGCGTTCGATCTCGGGGAACTTGCGCATCAACGTCAGCTCGATCTGCTGCTGCATCGCCACCGACTGCGTCAGACTGGTGCCGGGGATGCGCAAGGCCTGCATGGCGATGTCGCCTTCGTTCAGCGATGGTACGAATTCGCTGCCCATGCGCGTCGCCAGCAGCAACGACAGCGCCACCGCGATGCCGGCAAAGCTCAATACCACCGGTGCGTTGCCCAGCGCGCGTTCCAGCAGCCAGCCATACCAGCGCTGCATGCGATGCGCCGGCTTCTCCACCACCTTGTCGCCGATGAAGAGCGCCACGGCGGCGGGGATGAAGGTGATCGACAGGATCATGGCGCCGGCCAGCGCCATCACCACCGTCAACGCCATTGGGTGGAACATGCGCCCTTCGACGCCGGTCAGCGCGAAGATCGGCAGGTAGACCACCATGATGATCAACTGCCCGAACAACAGCGGCCGGCGCGATTCCTGCGCCGCCGCGAATACGGTCTCGAATCTTTCGGCACGCGTCAGCACGCGGCCTTGCAGCGCCTGTGTATGCGCCAGCCGCCGTACGCAGCTTTCGACAATGACCACCGCACCGTCGACGATGATGCCGAAGTCCAGCGCGCCAAGACTGAGCAGATTGGCACTGACCTGGTACGCCACCATGCCGCTGAAGGTGAACAGCATGGCCAGCGGGATCACCATGGCGGTGATCAGCGCCGCGCGCAGGTTTCCAAGGAAGACGAACAGCACGGCGATGACCAGCACCGCGCCTTCCAGCAGGTTGCGCTTGACGGTGCCGATGGCCTTATCCACCAGCGCCGTGCGGTCGTAGACAGTGACCGCCACCACGCCCGGCGGCAGGCTGCGGTTGATGACGGCCATCTGCTTGTCCACTGCCTGCGCCACGGCGCGGCTGTTCTGGCCAATCAGCATGAAGACGGTGCCCAGCACCACCTCGCGGCCATTCTCTGTGGCGGCGCCGGTACGCAGCTCGCGGCCGATGTCCACTTCGGCGACGTCGCGCACGCGCACCGGCACGCCGTCCACGCTGCGCAGCACGATGTTGCGGATGTCGTCCAGCGAACGGACCTGGCCCGGCGCGCGCACCAGCAGCTGTTCGCCGCGCTTTTCGATGTAGCCGGCGCCGGCATTGCCGTTATTGCGTCCCAGCGCCAGCGCCACGTCCTGCAAGGTCAGACGGTAGGTCGCCAGCCGCTGCGGCTGCGGCGCCACGTGGTATTCCTTGGCGTAGCCGCCGATGGCGTTGATCTCGGTGACGCCGGCCACGTTGCGCAGTTGCGGCTTGACGATCCAGTCCTGAATCTCGCGCAGATCGGTCGGCGTGTAGGCGGTGCCGTCGGCCTTCTTCGCGTCGGGCCGTGCTTCCACTGTCCACAGGTAGATTTCACCGAGGCCGCTGGACACTGGCCCCATGGCCGGCGTGATCCCGTCCGGCAGTTGCGCGCGCGCCTGTTGCAGCCGTTCGCTGACCAGCTGGCGCGCGAAGTAGATGTCGGTGCCGTCCTTGAACACCACGGTCACCTGCGACAGGCCGTAGCGCGACAGCGAACGCGTTTGCTCCAGGCACGGCAGACCGGCCAGCGCCGTCTCCAGCGGATAGGTGATGCGCTGCTCGGTCTCCAGCGGTGAGTAGCCCGGCGCCGCCGTGTTGATCTGCACCTGGACGTTGGTGATGTCGGGCACAGCGTCGATCGGCAGCTTCTGGTAACTGTAGACGCCCAGCGCGGCCATGGCGGCCACCAGCAGCATGACCAGCCAGCGCTGCGCGATGGCGTAGCGGATGATACGTTCAAACATGGTGGTCTCCCGTATCAGTGTTCATGCTCGGCGCTGTCCTTGCCCAGTTCCGCCTTCAGCACGTAGCTGTTGGCGGCGGCGTAGGATGTGCCGGCGGACAGGCCGTGCAGGATCTCGGTCAGCTTAACATCGCTGCGGCCCGGCGTTACCGGCCGTACCTCGAAGCCGGCTGCGGTGCGCACGAAGATGGCGGGCTTGCCGTCTACCGTTTGCAGCGCGTCGGCTTGCACCGTGACGGCGGCGGTGCTCAGGCCGGACTGCACGTCGACGTTGACGAACAGGCCGGGACGCCAGGCGCGTTCCGGGTTGGCCAGCGCCACGCGGGCGGTGGCGGTGCGGGTTTGCTCGCCGAGCAGCGCGCCGACGTAAGTGATTTTCCCGCTGGCCTGCGCCGCGAAGGCGGCGGCGCGGACGATGACGGTTTCGCCGACACGCACACGGTTCAGGTCTTGCGGCGGCACGGCGAAGTCGGCCCACACGGTGGACAGGTCGGAGATGGTGAAGACGTTGGCGTCTTCCTTGATTGCCTCGCCCAATGCCAGGTGTTTTTCCATCACCACGCCGGCGAACGGCGCGCGCAGTTCCAGCTGGTTGAGCTGCTTGCCGGCTGCCGCGCCGGCGCCCAGCACGCTGAGTTTTTGCTGGGCGTTGTGCACGGCGATGTCGGCTTCGCTCATTGCCTGCTTGGCTTGCAGGTAGTCCTGTTCGGCGGAGATTTTGTCCTGCCACAGTTTATGCTCGCGTTCCAGCGTGGTGCGGGCCAGCGTCAGCCGGCGCTGCGCGGACAGCAGTTCGCTGCGCTGTTCGGACAAAGCGCTGCTGGCCAGTACCGCCAGCAGTTGGCCGCGCTGGACGGTCTGGCCCAGTTCCGCGTGCACGGCGACCACCACGCCGGCCAGCTTGGGCACCACGTGGGCGGTGCGGTCGTCGTTGAAGCGGATTTCGCCGGGCAGCGTCAGGATGGTGCTGATCTGCGCCGGCGCGGCGGTCGCCAGCACGATGCCGGCAGACTGGATCTGCGCGGCGTTCAGCCTGATGGCCTCCGGCGCGCCGGCGGCGGGCGCTGCAGCGGCTGATACGTCGTCGTTGTGCGCGTCGTCGGCGCGCGGTTTTAGGATGAGGGCCGCCAGCAGCAGCGCGACGGCGGCCATGGCGGTGATGGTGATGGTCTGCTTCTTATTCATGCTCTGCTCCGAGAAGGCGCGTGATGGCCGCCTGCGCGCGATGCGCGTCGGCCAAGGTGGTGAGGTAGTGGGACTGCGCCTGCAACAGCGTGCGCTGCGCATCCAGCACGTCGAGGAAGCCGAACTTGCCGTAGTCGAAACCGGTGTTGGCCGCCTCGTAGGCGCTTTGCGCACCGGGCAGAATTTCTTCCCTCAGCGCCAGCGCCTGCGCGCGCGCCGCCCCATACTCCTCGCGCACGGCCACCAGCTCGGCCTCCAGCCGCGCCGCCGTCGCCGCCACGCCATCGCGCGCCTGGTCGACGCCGCGGACAGCCGCCAGCACTGCGCCCTGATTGCGGTCGAACAGCGGCAACGGCAGCGACACGCCGATCACCGCCTGCGTGCGTCCCAGCTCCTCCGAACGCTTGCTGCCCACCGTCAGCGCCACATCCGGCACGCGACGCGACAACTCCACCTGCGTCAACGCCTGCCGCCGCGCCAGTTCGGCGCGCGCCACCTGCATGGCCGGCGCCTGCGCCAGCAAGCCGCGCTGCGCCGCCAGCGACGGCAGCTCGGGCAGCGCGGCGATCTCGCCCGCGACCTGCTCGAACCGTGGCGACGGATTACCCCACAAGCCTGCCAAGCGCACGCGCGCCGTCGCCAACGCACTGCGCGCACGTATCAGCTCCAGCCCGACCGTGGATGCGGCCACCTGCGCGCGCGTCTGCTCCACCGGCGACACCTTGCCGGCCACCACGCGCCGGCCAGTCGCCGCCGCCGCACGCTGCGCCAGTTCGGCTGCCTGTTGCGCCAGACGTAACTGCTCCTGCGCCGCCAGCACAACGAACCACGCCGCCGCCGTCTCCGCGCGCACCTCGGCGCGGCGTTGCAGCAGCCACGCGGCCGTACCTTCACGACCACGCTGCGCGGCCTGCACGCGCGCTGCACGCTTGCCGCCCAGCTCCAGCGGCTGGCTTAACTGCAAAGTGGTTTCACGCGTATCGCGCCGCGTATCGACGCGCTCCAGGGACAGGGAAGGATTGGGCAACAGGCCGGCCTGCTGCACCGCGCCGTCCTCCGCCAGCAACGCATGACGGGCCGCCGCCAGGTCGGCGTTGCCATCATCGGCCAGCGCCAGCGCCGCCAACAACGTCAGCGGCGCCGACGGCTCCTCAACGGCCTGCGCATAGGCAGGCCATGCCGCTAACCATAGCGGCAAAACAAATTTGAACATCGAATTCTCCGATTAACAGGACAGGAATTCGACGAGACGTGAAGGGAAAAAGCTCAGGCCTCGCCGCGTCAGGCGACGAAGGACCAGTTGGGCCGTGGCGGCCCGTCAGCGATATAGGAGTGGTAGTGCAGCGCGCCCGGCGGCGCATAGATGGCGACCGGCGCCGCCGTCAGCACCGCATCGGCGCCCGGCAGCGAAGCCTGCACCGCGTGATGACAGACCTCGCAATCGCCATGCAGCTTGCCCGGCTTGCTCTTGCCGGCATCGTCATCACCGGCCTGCGCCTGGTGTTGATGGCCATGGTGGCCGAAGTGCGTGGTCTTGCTGGACTCGTGCTGGCAATAGACGGCCGCCACCGACCAGGAATACTGGATCGGCAGAATGGTCAGCAGCAGGATGAGCAATAGCTTTTTCACCAGACTATTGTAGCAGCCCGCCGCCAGCCATGCTTTTACGCCTTCTTCAACAGCTCCGCGCGCAGCGGCAGTTCGCGCACGCGCACGCCGGTGGCGGCAAACACCGCGTTGGTCAGCGCCGCGCCAACACCGGCCGTCCCCGGCTCGCCGATGCCGCCCGGCGCTTCGCTGCTCGGCACCAGCACCACGTCGATCTGCGGCGCCTGGTTCAGGCGCAGGATCGGGTAGTCGTGGAAGTTGCTCTGCTCAACGCGGCCATCCTTCAGCGTGATGACGCCGAACAGTCCCGCCGTCAGGCCGAAGTTGATGCCGCTCTGGATCTGCGCCGCCACCGTGTCCGGATTGACCACCTGGCCGCAATCGACCGCGCACACCACGCGCTTGACGGTCACTTCGCCGTCATCGCTGACCGCCACGTCGACCACCTGCGCCAGATAGGTTCCCCACGATCGCATCAGGGCGATGCCGCGTCCGGAACGAGGCGGCAGCGGCGTGCCCCAGCCGGCCCGCTCGGCCGCCACCTTCAGCACCTGCGCCGCGCGCGGCTGCTTGTCCAGCAGCGACAGGCGATAGGCCAGCGGATCCTGCCCCACCTTCAGCGCCAGTTCGTCCATGAAGCTTTCCAGCACCGTCATGTTGCGGGTCGGGCCGACGCCGCGCCAGAACGCGGTCGGCACCGGGCCGTCCTCCTGCGTGTACTCGCTGCGCATGTTCGGGATATCGTAGGAGAACACGTCCGAGCCTTCGACGTTGTCGATATCCAGGCCGTCCTTCAGCCAGCCCGGCGCGAACGCCGCCAGGTTCGACGGCCCGGCGATCTTGTGCGAGAACGCCAGCGGCTTGCCATCCTTGCCCAGCGACGCCGATACCGAATGCGCATACATCCCGCGCAGCAGGCAATGCTGGATGTCTTCCTCGCGGCTCCACACCAGCTTGACCGGCGACTTGATCTGCTTGGCCACCGCTGCCGCCTGCACCACGTAGTCGGTGTACAGGCGCCGGCCGAAACCGCCGCCGATGTAGTGGTTGTGCAGCGTGACCTTCTCCGGCGCCAGGCCCAGCACCTTGGCGGCGTCGTCGCGCGCGCGGGCCGGCACCTGCGAACCGGTCCAGATCTCGGCCGTGCCGTCGCCCTTGACGTGCACGGTGCAGTTCATCGGCTCCATGGTGGCATGCGCCAGCATCGGATTGACGTACAGCGCCTCGACGCGCTGGCTGTCGGCCGCTAGCGCCTTCAGGGCGTCGCCGTCGTTGCGGGCGATGTGGCCGGGCTTTTGCAGCGCCGCCACCATCAGCTTGCGCACGTCGTCGGTGCCCAGCTTGGCGTACTGGCCCTCGTCCCACTTGATGTCCAGCGCGGCCAGGCCCTGCTTGGCGTACCAGTAGTTGTCCGCCACCACCGCCACCGCGTTATCCAGCTTGACGATCTGGCGCACGCCGCGCAGCTTGCGCGCCTTGGCGTCGTTGACCGATTTGAGCTTGCCGCCGATGACCGGGCTGGCCGCCACCACCGCCACCTTCATGCCCTTCACCTGCGCGTCGATGCCGAACATCGCGCTGCCGTCGGTCTTGCCCTTGGCGTCCAGGCGCTTGGCCGGCTGGCCGACCAGCTTGAAATCCTTGGGCTGCTTGAGCGCGATCTTTTCCGGCGCCGGCAGCTTGGCTGCAGCCGCCACCAGCTGGCCGTACTTGACGCGGCGGCCGCTGGCCGCGTGCACCACTTCACCGCGCTCGGCGCGGCAGCTGTCCGGCGCTACCTTCCAGGCGTATGCCGCGGCCTGCACCAGCACCATGCGCGCGGCGGCGCCGGTCTGGCGCATCGGTTCGTACAGCAGGCGGATGGTCAGCGAGCCGCCGGTGAACTGGTCGCCGAACGGTGCGCCATACAGCTTGGCGTCGGGCGGCGCGTGGCGCACCTCGATCTGGTTCATATCGACTTCCAGTTCCTCGGCGATCAGCATCGGCACCGAGGTGTAGGTGCCCTGGCCCATTTCCACTTTCGGCATGGTCAGCACGATGCGGTCGTCGGGACTGATGGCGATGAAGGCGTTCAGTTCAGCCGGCGCGCTGGCCGCTGCCGCCGCCATGCCCTGGCCGGGCCAAAAGCCGACCATCAAACCGCCGCCCGCAGCGGCGGCCACCTTGAGGAAACTGCGGCGCGACACCGCGCCTGGTGCGTAGGGAGTGTTCATGCTCAGGCTCCCTTCAGCAGCGGCGAGGCGGCGGCATCCTTGATCGCCGCGCGGATGCGGCTGTAGGTGCCACAGCGGCAGATATTGCCGGACATGGCGTCGTCGATCTCGGCGTCAGTGGGCTGGTGGTTCTTGGCCAGCAGCGCGCAGGCCGACATGATCTGCCCGGACTGACAGTAGCCGCACTGCACCACCTCCACCTTCAGCCACGCGGCCTGCGTCGCCTTGCCGGCCGGCGTGGCGCCGATGCCCTCGATGGTGGTGACATGCTTGCCGGCCACCGCCGATACCGGCAGCACGCAGGAGCGCGTGGCCTCGCCGTCGATGTGCACGGTGCAGGCGCCGCATAGCGCCATGCCGCATCCGAACTTGGTGCCGGTCATGTGCGCCTCATCGCGCAGCACCCACAGCAGCGGCATGTCGCCAGGCACGTCGAACGCGCGCGGCTTGCCGTTAATTGTCAGCTTGATCATCGAAGGCTCCCTGGTCAAAACCCCACTATAGCCACGTATGTACGCCAGGTGACATTAGACTTTGGAGATACAGAAACAACCAAAAGTTGTAAATCGACCGCCGCTATAACTTTTTGCACTGCGGGGATAATATTTTTCGCTGGAAGCGATCCCATGCGCGGCACGTAACAGGCACGTCATATCCGCTCATTACCCTGTGGCCTTTTTCCAACTACGGACCCTTGCCATGTACATGCTTCCCGCCCGCCCCCTGATTCTGGCCCTGAGCATCGCCGCCGCCCTGAGCGCCTGCGGCGGTTCCGACCAAGACCAACCATTGGTGATCCCGGCAGCGCCGGCCGACCAGGGCGCGGCTGAAACCGTGGCCGTGCCGTCGGCCACCGCGTTTGTCGACACCGTCGCCACCAACCAGCGCGGCGACGCCCGCTACGCCACGCTCGACACCAACGCCGGCGTGCGCATCCTGGGCGGCTTCCTGTCGATCTGGAAACCGCTGACGCAGATCGTCGACGCCGGCGTCACCGCACCGGCGGTGGACAGCTTCCCGGCCGTCGTCACCTCGACCTGGACCGGCGTGCCGGGCGACGGCACGCCGGACGGCACCGTGCTGAACGCCGCCGTCCACCAGGCCAATATCGACTACGTGGTGAAAGCCACCGCCAGCCGCACCGCCGACCAGGCCGTGCAAGCCTACCTCGACGACCGCCGCGGCAAGGGCTACAGCATCACCGACGGCATGGGCCCATTGGCCAGCGCCTGGCGCGCCGCCGCCCAGCAGACCACCACCATCACCAGCGTGGCGGCCGACGCCACCACCGTGCTGTACAACGACGGCGGCAACAACACCGGGGTCGGCGGCACGGCCAACGCCAGCTTCGGCAGTGTAGTCGACCTGGTCAATCTGGTCGGCAACAACGCTTCGACCGAGCCGGCCAAGCGCTTCTACAAATATGCCCGCCCGTTCCGCTGGAGCAGCAGCGTGCAGCTGCTGCCGGCGCTGGTCCCGGCCAAGAGCACCACGCCGGCCACCGACGGCGGCTACACCAGCGGCCACACGGCCGAAGCCGTGCGCGACGCCGTCGCCATGGCCTACGCCGTGCCGGAACGCTATCAGGAAATGTTGAGCCGCGGCCTGGAACTGGGCGAGATGCGCATCCTGGCCGGCATGCACTCGCCGCTGGACGTGGTCAGCGGCCGCATGCTGGGCATCGCCAGCGCCGCCGCCAACCTGGCCGATCCGGCCAACGCCGCCAAGAAAGCCGCCGCCGTGACCCAGGCGCACAGCGCGCTGATGGCCGCCACCAGCACCACCGCCGACACCTTCGCCGCCTACGCGCAATCGGGCACGGCGGCCAACGATCGCTTCGCCGACTACGCCACCAACAAGGCCAACTACCTGCGCCGCAGCACCTTCGGCTTCGCGCAGATCGCCGCCACCAACGCCGCCGCCACCGTGCCGAAAGGCGCCGAAGTGCTGCTGGAAACGCGCCAGCCCTACCTCAGCGACGCCCAGCGCCGCGTGGTGCTGAAAACCACCGCGCTGGCCTCCGGCTACCCGGTGATGGACGATGCTGAAGGCTGGGGCCGCCTGAACCTGTTCGCGGCGGCCGACGGCTATGCCTCGTTCAGCGGCAACGTCACCATCGTCATGGACGCCAGCAAGGGCGGCTTCAATGCCGTGGATCGCTGGCGCAACGACATCAGCGGCGCGGGCAAGCTGGTCAAGCAAGGCACGGGCACGCTGAAGCTGGCCGGCGCCAATAGCTGGACCGGCGGCACCGAGCTGACCGCCGGCGCGCTGCAGGGCGACTCGGTGGCCGCGTTCGGCAAGGGGGATGTGTACGTGAGCGGCGGCACGCTGGTGGCCAACGCGCCGGCTGCGCTGCAACTGGCCAAGTACACCCAGCTGTCCGGCAGCACCACGCTGGAACTGGACCTGGGCGGCGCTGCCGCCGGCAGCCAGGGCAGCGTGACCGTGACCGGCACCGCCACCCTGGCCGGCGGTACGCTGCACGTGAAATTCGCCAACGGCTACAAGCCGAAGGCGGGCGACGTGCTGACCGTGATCACGGCCGGCAACCTGCAGGGCAAGTTCACCACCATCACGGTGGACGGCTTCAGCACCGTGACGCCAAACTACGGCGCCACCACGCTGACCCTGACGCTGGGCTAAGCCCCCAGCGGGCGCAAGGGCTACTTGGTCGCCGTGACCAGGTAGCCCACCAGCGCCTTCAGCGCGGCCTCGTCGGTGAGGCCGGAAAACGGCATGCGGGTGTTGGGCACCAGCGCCTGCGGATTGCGCAGGAACTCGGCCAGGTTCTTTTCATCCCAGACGATGCCGCTGCGCTTCATCGGCCCGGAAAAACGGAAGCCCTCGACCGTGCCGGCGGTGCTGCCCAGCAGGCCGTGCAGCGCCGGCCCGACGCCGTTCTCACCGGCCTGCAGCGAGTGGCAGGCCACGCACTGCTCGAAAGTCTTCTTGCCCAGGTCCTGGGCGCCGGCGCCGGCAGCAGCCAGACACAGCAGCCCGGTGGTCAGTAGATTACGCATGGATCAGTTTCCCCGGTTGCTTGACGTAGACGTTCTTGATGATGTCGGCCGCCATGTAGGCGATCGCCGCCACCGGACCGGTGGGGTTGTAAGCCGAATTGTGCGGGAACAGCGACGCGCCCATGATGAACAGGTTGTCGACCTGCCACACCTGCCCATACTTGTTGGTCACCGAATTGCCCGGATGGGTGCCCATGATGGTGCCGCCCGTGTTGTGGGTGCTCTGGTAGGGCACGCTGCTCCACGACTGGCGCGCGCTGGCCTTGCTCAGGTGGGTCGGATTGAGCGCGGCGGCGATGCGGTTGATAACGTCGGCCGAGTGCGCCGAAATCTTGCGCTCGTTGTCCTGGTAGTCAAAGGTCATGCGCATCAGCGGCGAACCGAAGCGGTTGCGGTAGGTCGGATCCAGATCGAGGTAATTGCCGCGGAACGGCATTACGGTGCCGGTGGCGGTGATGTTCATGCTGCGGTCGTACCACTTGGCGGTTTCCTGCTTCCAGGCGCTGCCCCAGGCCGGCGTGCCGGCCGGCGTCGGATGCCACTGGATCGGCCGGCCGCCGTACATGGCGGTGCCCACCGTCGAGCCGCCGACAAAGCCGAACGGCGCGCGGTCGAAATCCCAGTTGCCGTGGAAGTCGTCCATGATGGCGCCGATGCCGGCGGTCGCCATGTACGGATGGAAGTGCTTGTCCTCGAAGAACAGCATGGCCGCGCTGCCGGTCTGGTAACAGTAGTTCTTGCCCAGCAGGCCCTTGCCCGACACCGGATCGTAGATTTCGCCGATGCCCGACAACATCATCAGGTGCACATTGTTCAGACCGAAGGCGCACAGCACCACCAGCTTGGCCGGCTGGAAGCATTCCTCGCCGGTGACGGTGTTGGTATAGGTGACGCCGGTGGCCTTCTTGCCGGAGGCGTCGCGCTCGACCCTGGTCACCCACGCATAGGTGCGCAGCTCGAAGGTGCTCTGACGCAGCGCCGCCGGAATCACCGTCATCTGCGCGCCGCCCTTGGCGTTGGCTTCGCAGCCGAAGCGCTCGCAGTGGCCGCAGTACTGGCACTCGCCGAACTTGACGCCGTCCGGATTGGTGTACGGCACCGAGGCGTTGGCGGTGGGACGCGGGAACGGGTGGTAGCCCATCTTGCCGGCCGCCTCGGCGAACAGGTCGCCGGCATAGCCGTACACCAGCGGCGGCATCGGATACTCGTTGCGGCGCGGCGCCTCGAACACATTGCCGCCAACGATCTTGCGGCCCTGCACGTTGCCGGCCTTGGCCGAGATGCCGGCCACCTTCTCGAACTTGTCGTAGTACGGCTCCAGCTCGGCGTAGGTGATGCCCCAGTCCTGGATGGTCATGTCGGCCGGGATGTACTGCTTGCCGTACTTGGCCTCGTACTTGCTGCGGATCTGGAAATCGTTGTCGTTCCAGCGCCAGGTGTGGCCGTTCCAGTGCGTGCTGGCGCCGCCGACGCCGGTGCCCATCAGGTAGGAGCCGAGGCGACGGTACGGCAGCGCGGTCTCGGCGCTCTTGTTGCGCACGGTTTCGGTGTTGTCGGTGGTGTTGACCATCATCGACATGCGCTGGCCCACGGCCAGCTCATCGCGCATGCGCGGCACGCTGAAATCGTCGGCCGTGTGCGGGCCACCGCGTTCCAGGCACACCACCGTCATGCCGGCTTCGGAAAACTCCTTGCCCAGGATGCCGCCGGTCCAGCCGCCGCCGACCAGCACCACATCCACTTCCTTGTAAGTCTTCATGCGTGCTCCTTAGCTGAGGTCGGCAATGCCTGCCGGTTCGGGACGGTAGGGCTTGTTGGCGTACTTGACGATGTTGACCTTGTTGGCCGTGTTCACGCCGGGATAGCCGACCAGCTTCCAGCCCTGCTTGTCCTGGTTGCCGCCGTAAATCGGATCGGCAAACATCGCTTCATAGAACATCTGCAGCAGCTGGGCGAAATACGTGGCCGACGGCACGCCGTTGGGCAGCGCCACCTTGCCGGACTGCAGATCCTTGAGCAGCGCTTCGCGCACATCGGCCGGCAGGCGGTCGAACGGCTTGCCGTGGGTGGCGCGGCAATAGTCGGCCACGCCCTCGGTGCCGGCGCGGAACAGTTGGGCCGGCGTCATGCCGAGCTGGTAGCCCTGGTTGGCGCTGCCCTGCTTGAACGGTCCCTGCAGGTAGAGCCGGTCGCCCTGGCCCCAGTTGCCGCCGAGCGCGCGGTCGTAGAACACGGCCAGCCCCAGCGTGACGCCGTCCGGCGTCAGGCCGTCGGCCGGACACATGTGGTTGACCAGCGCCTCGACAAACACCTGTTCGTCGGGCCGCAGCCATAGATAGCCGGCCGGCGCGGCGACGGGCGTCGGCGACGGTGCGGCCGTGGCGCTGGCAAGGGGAAGGCTGGCGGCGCTGGCGCCGGCGGCCAGGGAGCGCAACAGGAAGTCGCGCCGGGGATGCTGATCGCGGGTATCACTCATGGCAGGGCTCCGGATGATCACAGGGAAAACAGTCGATGCTACGACATTATTTCCACAAGGAAACCATCAAGAAGATTACAAATTGTATCAATGCCGATACAAAACTTTTACCACTAGTAGTGTTTCCACACGGAAAAACAATGATAACCTTGTTAGGATTGTGGACATTCGCGCGCGCGCACCAGGAACCCCATGAACTTCATGAAAAACGCCAACATCGGCAAAAAAATCACCCTCGTCTTCGGCATCGTGCTGGTGGTCTCCAGCCTGACTACCGGCGTCAGCCTGTGGCAGCTCGGCAAGATGCGGGCCTCCACCAAGGAACTGCTGGACATGTCGCTGACCAAGGAACGCCTGGTCAGCGACTGGTACCGCATCATCTTCGCCGGCGCCCGCCGCACGCTGGCCATCGCCCGCAGCAGCGACAACGGCCTGGTCGAATTCTTCGCGGCCGACTCCAACAAGGGCACCACCGAGGCCGGCGAGATCCTGAAAAAAGTCGGCGTGCTGCTGACCTCGGACAAGGAAACCGCGCTGCTCAAGGGCATCAGCGATGCGCGCGACATCTACAACGTGCACAAGGCCGCCATCACCAAGGCCAAGGCGGCCGGCGACAACGACACCGCCAGCGCCGTGCTCAACGATAAATTCATCGGCTCGGCCGACATCTACCAGCAGCGCCTGCGCGAGCTGGTGGCGTTCGAACGCGAACAGATCGACCAGAGCGCCGCCGAGATCGAACAGGCCGCCACCACGAGCCTGCGCCTGCAACTGACGCTGACCGTGCTGCTGGCCCTGGTGGTGGTGGTGTGCGGCATGGCGCTGAAAAGCAGCATCGTCGGCCCGCTGCACTACGCCATCGGCGTCGCCCGCCGCGTGGCCCAGGGCGACCTGACCGCCGACGTCCACAGCGATTCGCACGACGAGGCCGGCCAGCTGCTGGAAGCGCTGGGCGAGATGAACACCGCGCTGCGCAGCCTGATCAGCGACGTCATGCAGAGCGCCGGCACCATCACCAGCGCCGCCGGCGAAATCGCCCAGGGCAACGCCGACCTGTCGGGCCGTACCGAATCGCAGGCCGCCAGCATCGAGGAAACCGCCAGCGCCATGGAAGAGCTGACCTCGACGGTGGAACACAACGCCGACAACGCCGGCCAGGCCAACAAGCTGGCCCTGGGCGCCAGCACGCTGGCCAGCAAGGGCGGCACGGTGGTCGGCCAGGCGGTGGCCACCATGGCCGAGATCAAGCAGGGTTCGCAGCGCATTTCGGAAATCACCGCCATCATCGACGGCATCGCCTTCCAGACCAACATCCTGGCGCTGAACGCGGCGGTGGAAGCGGCGCGCGCCGGCGAACAGGGCCGCGGCTTCGCCGTGGTGGCCTCGGAAGTGCGCAACCTGGCCCAGCGCTCGGCGGCGGCGGCCAAGGAAATCAGCGTGCTGATCGGCGCATCGGTGGACCAGGTCAACGCCGGCAGCAAGCTGGTCGACGACGCCGGCGCCACCATGACCGACATCGTCGGCGCCATCAAGGAAGTGGCGCAGATCATGACCGAGATCACCGCCGCCACCCGCGAGCAGAGCGCCGGCCTGCACAACATCAACCAGGCCATCGCCGAAATGGACAACGCCACCCGCATGAACGCGGCCATGGTGGAGGAAGCCTCGGCTGCCGCGATGAGCATGCAGGACGAAGCGACGCGCCTGAACCAGGCCATCAGCGTGTTCCGCACCAACGACCAGGTGCGCGTGGCCGGCAAGCGCCAGCTGGCCTTGCGCTAAACATTCGATTTCATCGAACGAACTGTGCAGAACATATCAATGGACTGCACAGCATAGACGGTTTCATACTTTCCTTATTCGAAAATGTAATAAGGAGTATGAAATGGTCCGCAACATCCTGCCTGGTCTGCTGCTGTGCGCGGCGGTGACCGTCGTCGCCGCCGGCCTTGAACGCGCCGAGGCCGCACTGTTTGGCCGCGCCTGGCTGGAAAGCCTGGTGCTGGCAATCCTGCTTGGCACCACCCTGCGCACGCTGCTGCGCCTGCACCCGCGCTGGGACGCCGGCATCCACTTCAGCGCCAAGACCCTGCTGGAACTGGCGGTGCTGCTGCTGGGCACCTCGGTCAGCGCCGGCGCACTGCTGGCCAACGGCTGGCTGCTGCTGGCCGGCATCGCCGGCGTGGTGCTGCTGGCGATCGGCGCCAGCTACGCCATCGGCCGCCTGAGCGGGTTGCCGGCCAAGCTGGCGATCCTGATCGCCTGCGGCAATTCCATCTGCGGCAACTCGGCGATTGCCGCCGTCGCGCCCGTCATCGACGCCGACGGCCAGGACGTGGCCGCCTCGATTTCCTTCACCGCCGTGCTCGGCGTGCTGGTGGTGCTGACGCTGCCGCTGGCGATGCCCCTGCTGTCGCTGTCGGCCACGCAATACGGCGTGTTTGCCGGCCTGACCGTGTACGCCGTGCCGCAGGTGCTGGCCGCCACCAGCGCGGTGTCGCTGACCAGCGCCCACGTCGGCACCCTGGTCAAGCTGGTGCGGGTGCTGATGCTGGGACCGGTGGTGCTGCTGCTGTCGCTGTTCGGCCCGCGCGAGGAGGCCGTGCAGCGCCGCCGGCCGCAGCTGTCGCATCTGCTGCCGTGGTTCATCGTCGGCTTCCTGACGTTGATGGCGCTGCGCTCGTTCGACCTGCTGCCGCAAGCGCTGCTGGCGCCGGCACATGCGGCCTCCAGCGCGCTGACCGTGATGTCGATGGCGGCGCTGGGCCTGGGCGTGGATGCCCGCTCCGTGCTGCGCGCCGGCGGCCGGGTTACCATGGTGGTGGTGATGTCCCTGCTGGTGCTGTCGGCGATCAGCCTGGGCCTGATCCATTTTCTGCACATCACCTGAAGGAAACCGCATGACGCTGGAACAGCTGCGCATCTTTATCGCCGTCGCCGAACGCGAACACCTGACGCGCGCGGCCGACGCCCTGGCGCTGACGCCGTCGGCGGTCAGCGCCTCGCTGCGTGCGCTGGAGGAACGCTACGACACGCCGCTGTTCCACCGCATCGGACGCGGCATCCAGCTCAACGACGCCGGCCACCTGTTCCTGGCCGAGGCGCGCGCCACGCTGGCAGCGGCGCGCAACGCCGAACTGGCGCTGGCCGAGCTGGCCGGCCTGCAACGCGGCACGCTGGCGGTGCACGCCAGCCAGACCATCGCCAGCTACTGGCTGCCGCCATTGCTGCTGGCCTTCCACCGCCGCCATCCGCTGATCACGCTCAGCCTCACCATCGGCAACACCAGCAGCGTGGCGCAGGCGGTGCGCGACGGCCTGGCCGATCTGGGACTGGTGGAAGATGGCGTCGAGGCGCCGGAACTGGCGGCTACCGTGGTGGCGCAGGACCGGCTGGTGGCGGTGGTGGCGCCGTCGCATCCGTGGGCCGACGGCCGCGCGGTCGATGCGGAGGCGTTGCGCGCGGCAGACTGGATCTTGCGCGAACCGGGCTCCGGCACGCGCTCGGCGTTTGAAACGCGGCTGGCCGCGCTTGGCATCGCGCCGGCGCAGCTGCGGGTGGCGCTGGCGCTGCCGTCCAACGAGGCGGTGCGCAGCGCCGCCATGGCCGGCCCCTACGCCACGGTGGTGTCGGAACTGGTGGTGGCGCCGCACCTCCAGGCCGGGCTGCTGTGCCGGGTCAACCTCGACCTGCCGCCGCGTCCGTTCTCACTGCTGCAACATCGCCAGCGTTTGCCCAGCCGCGCGGCGCTGGCGCTGGCACAGATGCTAGCCAGCCAGGGCGGCGTCGAAGCCGCCTGAGCGGTCCAGCTTGACCAGATCGTCATAGCCTCCGATGTGGCGCGTGCCGAAGAAAATCTGCGGCACGGTGCGGCGGCCGCTGCGCGCCATCATCTCCTGCAAGGCTTGCGGATCGCTGCCGGCGTCGATTTCGGTCACGGCCACGCCCTTGCCGGCCAGCAGCCGCTTGGCCATGGTGCAGTAGCCGCAGACGGGGGTGGTATAAATGGTCACTTGGGTCATGATGTCCTCCTGATTGATGTGTGCAGTATGCGCCAGGAGGACACGGCGGAACATGCTCGCAAGGCGCAGGATTTTGCTTATTCGTCGCAACCGGTATGATGGGCACATTCGTTCACCTGCCGACCACGCCATGAACCAAGCCGAACTCGATCTCTTCAACGACAAGCTCGACGCCCACGCGCGCGAGGTGGAACGCTTTCATGGCGAAGTGGCCAATGTCACGCGGCAGATCGCCAACTGCGACAAGCTGGTGCGGCTGGCCAACGCCGGCCTGAGCCAGATCGACGGTCGCATCGCCGATGCCGTGCAGCTGAACGCCGAAGCCCAACAGGCCGCCACCAGCGCCGCCGCCGAAGCCAGCGCGGCCGCCACCACCGCCACGCAGGCGGCCGTGGCGCAGATGGTGGCCAGCATCGGCGACGCCACCGACGCCGCGCGCAAGACCAGCCTGTCGCTGAACCTGCTGCAATTCAAGACCGGCAGCTGGATCGCCATCTACACGGTGCTGGTGCTGCTGTGCTGTCTGGCTACCGGCTGGCTCACCAGTTGGGCGCTGCGCGGCCAGGCGCTGACGCCGGAGCAGGCCCATTACATCGAACTGGGCAGGGCGCACGAAGCGCTGCTGGCCAATGCCAGTGACAAGGAACTCAAGCAGCTCAACGCCATCCGCAGCCGGACGCCGGTCAAAGCCAAGCCGGCAGCTCAGGACAAATAAACGTGCTCGTTGCGCAGCCGCGCCTGCTGCACCAGCATCTTGGGCGACTGGCCGAAGGCGCGCAGGAAGGCGCGCCGCAAACGCTCCTCGTCGCCGAAGCCGGTCAGCTCGGCGATGCGCGCCACCGAGGAGTGGCCCTGGTCGATCAATTCCTGCGCCGCCTCCACCCGTAGTTTCTCGATCGCCTTGGCCGGCGCCATGCCGGTCTGGGCCTGGAACATGCGGCTGAAATGGCGCGGACTCCAGTGCACCTGCGCGGCCAGTTCCTCGACGCCGAGCTCCTTGCGCAGATTGTCGCGCGCGTACAGCAGCGCTTCCTTCACGCGGTCCGAGCTGGGCTCGATCTCGGCCAGCGCGGAAAACTGCGACTGGCCGCCGGTGCGGCGGTGATACACCACCATGGCGCGCGCCACCTTGCGCGCGATCTCGACGCCGAGGTCGCCCTCGACCATGGCCAGCGCCATGTCGATGCAGGCGGTAACGCCGGCCGACGACCACACCGCGCCATCCTTGACGAAAATCTTGTCCTCATCCACCGCCAGCCCGGGATGCAGCTCCTGCAGGCGGCGGCCGAAAGCCCAGTGGGTGGTGACGCGCTTGCCTTCCATCAGGCCAGCGCCGGCCAGGATGAAGGCGCCGGTGCAGATGCTGGCGATGCGGCGCGTGGCGCCGGCCGACGCGCTCAGCGCGGCCGCCAGTTCCGGCTGCGGCGCGGGCAGATGGGTGGCGCCGGCCACCAGCAGCGTGTCATAGCCGCCCCAGCCGACCGGCTGGCTGTCCAGCGCCACGCCGCTGGAACTTTTCACCGGACCGCCCGTCAGCGACAGCGTGGCCAGTTCGTACAGCGGCGCCGGCAGCAGCGTGTTGGCGAACTCGAAGACGGTCAGCACCGCCATGTCCAGGGCCTGGAAACCGGGGTAGATCACCAGCCCGATGCGCTTGCTCATGATGACATCCAAAAATAAAGATAAACCTCATTTTAAGCCATATTTTTAGATTTTCCACGTTTCAATGATGTCCTGAATTGCGTGAATTACGTCACCCATGCCATTTCAATGAGGTCCAGAATGGTCTTCATCAACTCACTCAACGGAAAGGCAACATCATGAAAACCAGCGGCAATACGATCTTCATCACCGGCGGCGCATCGGGCATCGGCCGTGGCATCGCGGAAGCATTCCACCGTCTCGGCAATCAGGTCATCATCAGCGGCCGCCGCAAGGCGCTGCTGGACGAGGTGACCGCCGCCAATCCCGGCATGCGCAGCATCGAGCTCGACATCCAGAACCCGGCGCAGATCGAAGCGGCCGCCGCCCAGCTGACGCGCGACTTCCCGACGCTGAACGTGCTGTTCAACAATGCCGGCATCATGCCGTTCGACGACGCCGCCGGCGCCATCGACGACGCCACCGCGCTGGCCACCGTCACCACCAACTTCCTCGGCCCGGTGCGCATGACATCGGCGCTGCTGCCGCACCTCAAGCAGCAAAAGGACGCGGTGGTGATCCACAATTCGTCGGTGCTGGCCTTCATCCCGCTGGCCAGCACGGCGGTGTACTCGGCCACCAAGGCGGCGATCCACTCGTATGCGCTGTCGCAGCGCTTCATGCTGGCCGACAGTGGCGTGCGCGTGGTGGAAATCGCCCCGCCATGGGTGGACACCGACCTGATCTACAAGAGCGGCGACCAGCGCGCCATGCCGTTGCCGGCCTTCGTGGAAGAAACCATGAAGGGCCTGGCCGCCGGCAAGGATGAAGTCTACGTCGATGGCATCCAGGCGCTGCGCGACAATCCCGGCTCGGGCGAGCACGGGCTGGTGAACGGCTTCAACCAGCAGATGCGCGACAACCCGATTCCTGTCGGTCACTAAGCGATGGACGCCATCTCACGGCCGGCCGCGCTGGCGCTGCGTTCGCTGAGCCTGGCCTACTTCGTGCAAGCCACCGGCGCGCTGTCGGTGGTGGGCAGCCTGGCGGCGATCGCCGGCGAATGGGGCCTGAGCGAAACGCAGGCGGCGTTGCTGATTACCGTGTTCGGCGTCACCTTCGCGGTCAGCGCGCCGCTGTTGCAGGTGGCGCTGGGGCATCTGCCGCGCCGGCGCCAGGTGCTGGCCGGCCTGTCGGTGTTCAGTGTGGCGGCGCTGCTGTTCGCGCTGGCGCCGGGTTACGGCACGCTGCTGTCGGCGCGGGTGGTGATGGGACTGGGCGCGGCGCTGATCGGCCCGGTGCTGGGCGCACTGGCGGCCGGCCTGGTCGAGCAGAAGCAGCAGGGCAGCGCGATCGCCACCGTGCTGCTGGGCCTCAGTCTGGCCGGCTTGGTCGGCATGCCGCTGGCGGCCTGGGTGGCTGCCGCCTGGGGTGCGCGGCAGCTGTTCCTGCTGATCGGCGTGGCGGCGGCCGGCGCCGCGCTGCTGATCCGCGCCACCGTGCCGGCGCAGCCCGGCGGCCAGGCCATCACGCTGGTCACGCTGTGGCGCGTGCTGACCGACGCCGTACTGCTGCCGGCGTTCCTGGTGGTGTTCTTCATCGCCGCCGGCGTGTATGCGACGTATGCCTTCATCGCCCCCATCATCCGCGACGTGTTCCATGGCGGCGCGCACCTGGTGTCGGCGGGGCTGGCGGTGCTGGGCGTGGCGGGTGTACTGGGCAACCTGTTCGTGGTGCGGGCGGCGCGGCGCTACAGCGCCAACGCCATGCTGCTGGCCGGCATGGCGCTGCTGGCGGCCGACCTGCTGCTGTTGATGTTCAGTCCGCACAACATGGCGGTGCTGTTCACGGCGCTGCTGTTCTGGGCGTTTGCCACCGACATCGTCTGGCCATCGCAGCAGCGCCGCATCGTCGAGCTGTCGGGCGAACTGCGCGGCGTGGCGCTGGCGCTGACCGCGTCGTTCGTCTTCTCCGGCATCGCGCTCGGCTCGGCGGCGGCCGGCCTGCTGTATGCGCACGGCTACGTCTACAACCTGCTCGGCTCGCTGCTATTCCTGCTGCTGGCCCGCATCAGCCTTAAATAACCCGGGGTCAGGTCCTTCATTTCTACACGAGCTCAACCTTACATGGTTGAGCTCGTGTAGAAATGAAGGACCTGACCCCGGAGTTTTCTTAATGCGCTTTGGCGCGGATCTTGGCGACGTCGCGTTCGGAAACGCTGTCGGCGCTGTTGGTCCAGCCCTGGCGCAGGAAGGTCGCCAGCGCGGCAGCTTCGGCGTCGCTGAGGCGGCGCGAGAAGCCTGGCATCACCAGGATCGACGGCGCCTTGTCGGTCGATGGCGTGCGCGCGCCGTGCAGGATCACGTTCACCAGCGCGGTCGGATTGTCGGCGTTGATCACGGTCGCGCCATCCAGCTCGGGGAACACGCGGCTGGCGCCCTTGCCGTTCACAAAGTGACAGGCTGCGCAATTGTCGAGGTACAGGCGTTCGCCCAGGCTCAGGTTGACGGCGGCGGTCAGCTTGCGCGCCGTTTCTTCCTTGCCTTGCGGCTTGACGGCAGGACCGAGCGGCGGCACCGGCGTCAGCGTCTTCAGGTAGGCCGCCACCGCTTGCAGATCGGCGTCCTGCAAGTGCGCGGTGCTGTGCTCGACCACGGCGGTCATCTCGCCCGCCACCGCCGAACCCTGGTTGCGGCCGGTTTGCAGGTAGTCGACGATCTGCGCTTCGCTCCAGCGCGGCAGGCCGCGCAGCGATGGCACAGGCCAGTCGTTCAGCTCGCCACCGGCCAGGAACTTGTCCTGCCCGCTGTTGCTGGCTTTCTCGTTCATGGCGAAGCCGCGCGGCGTGTGGCAGCTGGAGCAGTGACCCAGGCCTTCCACCAGATATGCGCCCTGCTTGACCTTGTCGCTCCAGCCGGCTTGCGCCACGAACGGCTTGGTGTCGGCGAAGAAGTAGTTCCACACGCCCATGCCCCAGCGCATATTGAACGGGAAGCTCATCTTGGTGGCCGGCGGATCGAAGCTCGACGCTTTCACGCCCGCCTGGAAGAACGCGTACAAGGCCTTGATGTCGGCATCGCTGACCTTGGCGTAGCTGGTGTACGGCATGGCCGGATACAGGTGCGTGCCATCGGCGCGCACGCCCTTGCGTACGGCGTCGGCGAATTGCTGCTCGGTGTAGGCGCCGATGCCGTGCTGCTTGTCCGGCGTGATGTTGCTCGAATAGATGATGCCGTGGCCGCTGTCGATGGCCAGGCCGCCGGCAAACGCCGGCTTGCCGGCCGCGCTGTGGCAGGCGATGCAGTCGCCGGCGCGCGCCAGGTATTCGCCGCGTTGTATCAGCGTTTGATCCGCTGCGGCGTGCGCCACATTGGCGGCGCCGGCCAGCGCCAGCACGGCCGTGGTGAGGAATTGCGTCAGTTTGTTCATCATACGTGCACCAGCGGGCCAGGGTTTTTCAGGTAGTGGTTCTTGATCGCTTCGGCCGCGAACAGCGTGATGGCGCCGATGGTTGCGGTCGGATTGGCCTGGAAGTTTTGCGGGAAGGCGTTACCGCCCGGTACGAACACGTTGTGCACGTCCCACGATTGCAGGTAGCGGTTCAGCGCCGAGTCGCGCGGCGAATCGCCCATGATGGCGCCGCCCACGTTGTGGGTCGACACGTACTTGGTGATGTCCCAGTGCGAATCGAGCGCCAGGAAGTTTTCGCTGATCGAATCCGGCCCCAGTTCCTTGGCGATGCCGAGCACGATGTCGCGCAGGTGGCGTTGCAGCTTGAGTTCGTTCTGGCGCCAGTCGAAGGTCATGCGCAGCAGCGGCTGGCCCCATGGATCCTTGTAGTTCGGGTCCAGGTCCAGATGGTGGCCGCGGTACGACATGCAGGTGGTGGTGATGCCGATTTTCATCGAGCGGCCATACCAGTCGACCATGCCTTCCTTCCAGCCCTTGCCCCAGCCTGGCGTGCCCTTCGGCAGCGAGGTGCCGATCGGCGCGCCGGTGGCCTGCGAGCTGTGGATCTTGGCGCCGCCGATGAAGCCCAGCGAAGCGCCGTCGAAATTGCCTGGCGAAATGTCGTTGAACATTTCACCGGTGGCGCCGGCGGTGGCGAACGGGTTGAAGTGCTTGTCCTTGAAGAACAAGGTGGCGTCGCCGTTGCTCAGGAAGGCGTAGTTGCGGCCGATGGTGCCGGTCTCGGTCAGCGGGTTGTACACCTGGCCGATGCCCGACAACAGCATCAGGCGCACGTTGGCGAACTGGAAGCTGGACAGGATGACGATGCCGGCCGGCTGGAACACTTCGCGCTTGTTCTCGTCGATGTAGGTGACGCCCTTGGCGGTCTTCTTGTCGTCGTGCAGGTCGACGCGGATGACGTTGGCGTTGGTGCGCATGCTGAAGTTCGGCATGCGCTTGACCACGTCCAGGATCGCCGTCTGCGGCGATGCCTTGGAGTAGTTCAGGCACGGGTACTTGGAGCAGTAGCCGCAGTAGTTGCACGGCGCCAGCTGCGCGCCGTACGGGTTGGTCCACGCCTGCGACACGTTGGCCGATGGATTCGGGAACGGGTGGTAGCCCATCTTCCTGGCGGTGGCGGCGAACAGCGAGCTATTGTAGGTGTCGTGCAGCGCCGGCAGCGGGTACGGGCTGGAACGCGGACCTTCGAACGGATCGCCGCCCGGCTGGATCACGCCCTTCAGGTTGCCGGTGGTGCCGGACAGGCCGCAGATCTTGTCGAACTTGTCGTAGAACGGCTCGATCTCATCCCAGGTGAACGGGAAGTCCTTGATGCGCATGTCCGGATCGAGGATGCCGCGCTTGTAGGCGTGGTCGGCGTAGGTCTTGAGCTTGATGTCGGTGGTGGTCGGGCGGATCAGCACGCCGGTCCAGTGCAGGCCGGAGCCGCCGACGCCGGTGCCGGGCGCGAAGGCGCCCCATTTGCGCGTTGGCAGCGCGGTTTCGGCGTCGTTGTAGCGCACCGTCAGCGCGGCGTCGCGCGGGGTGGCGAACACCTTGTTCTTGATCGCGTAGGCGTACTGGTCGGCCGGTTTCGGATAGGCGAAATCTTCCGGCGGACGGTCCGGGCCGCGTTCCAGCGCGCGCACTTTCAGGCCGGCCTGGGCCAGTTCGATGGCCATGATGGAGCCGGCCCAACCAAGGCCGACGATGACGACGTCTACTTCGTCGTTAGTAATGTTTGGCATTTTTAACTTTCTTCTTTTTAAGCACGCTTGCCGCTGACGCTGACCGGGCCCAGGGGATATTTCACGTTGTGCTGGTCGACCCATTCCGTGTACGCCGCGCGGGCGCCGGGGAAGCCGATCGCCACCCAGGCCTTCATGTCCTTGTTGCCGCCGTACATGGGGTCGGCCAGGTAGCCGTTCTTGGCGTCGCCCAGCATCTGGTTGAAGAACGACGAGGCTTTCAGGCCCGGCTCGCCCAGGTCGGCAAACACGATCTCGTTCTTTTGCAGCGCGGTCAGCAGGGCGTCCTTGTCGGCCGCCGCCAGCTGTTCGAACGGCTTGCCATGCTTCTGCTGCGCGACCTGCTGCGCCAGCTTGATGCCGGTGCGGTAGGCCTGCTGCGGCGTGAAGGTGCCCTGGAAGCCCAGCGTCGGCGCGGCATCGGCCTTATGCGGACCGGCCATGTAGACGTCGTCGCCCAGGCCGTTGTGCAGTTGCTGGTCGATGAACACCGGCACGTTGGTTTCCAGCGCGCCCGGACC
Source organism: Duganella aquatilis (assembly GCF_009674565.1). Classification (GTDB taxonomy): domain Bacteria; phylum Pseudomonadota; class Gammaproteobacteria; order Burkholderiales; family Burkholderiaceae_D; genus Rugamonas; species Rugamonas aquatilis. Next base: position 221,116 of record NZ_WKJL01000005.1, on the reverse strand, counting down.
GCGGCCCTCGGCCGGGATCAGGCGGTCGCAGGCCGCCAGGATGAATTGCCATTCTGGCGCCGTGAAGAACACCGGTTGGTACTGGCTGAGTTCGACGCCTTCGAGGCCGTCGGCGCGCGCCTGGCGCACCAGCGGAATCGACGCAAGGGGAACCGCCGCTGCGGTGGCCATGAGAATAGTCCGTCGCGAGGGACTGAATTTGCCTGTGGACATAGGTAGCGTATGTAGTGAGAGTGAAGAGGATGCACCCGGCGGCAGACCCTGCGGCGGGCGAAAAACTTGATTGAAACTTGATCTAGCGCAAAAACTGAAGGCAGTTTAAAACAGTTTTATTACACAGTCAAACTATACATTTGTGAATTTATGGCCTGACCACGAAACAAATTGGTCAGACCAATTTCGGCGGGACTATAACAGGAATGTAGCGGGAATGACAGCGCCCGGATACCTCCAAGAAGGAGGATATCCGGGCGCGCGGGTGCAGCGGGGAGCGGTTTAGCGGGCGCTGACGGTGACCGGAACGGTGACCTGGGCGCTGGCGCCGTTGCCGTCGGTGGCCACCACTTTCAGCTGGTAGCTACCGGTGACCGGCGAGGCCCAGCTGGCGACGATCTGCATGCCGCTGACCTGGAACGACATGCCCAGCGGCGCGCCGCTGATGCTGACCGACACCGATTTGCTGGTCGTGTCGCTGATGGAGATGGTGCCGCTCAACGCGCGGCCGGCGACGCCGGTGATGGCCGACGCCTTGATCACCGGTCCGCCGCCGGTGGTGGTGCCGGTCGTACCGGTGCCGGTGGTGCCGGTGGTCGTGGTGCTGGCGGCGGTAATCACGACGGAGTACACGCCCTGCCCGCTCAGGCCGGTCTTGCTGTCCTTGGCGGTGACCGTCACGCTATAGGTGCCGGCCACCGGCGCCGCCCAGCTGACCACGCCGGCGCTGCTGATGCTCATGCCGGACGGCGCACCCGTCAGCGTGTAGGTGACCGCGTTGCTGGCGGTAACCGACACGGTGAAGCTCAGGGCGGTGCCGGCCTTGCCGCTGATGCTGGCGGACGTGACCACCGGCGCCGTCTGCACGGTCAGGCCGGACAGAGTCGACAGCAGCGCGGTGGCGTTCGGCGTGCCGAGGCCGGTGGCCTGGTCGTAGCCGACTTCGCCGCTGCAGGCGCTGCAGCTGCCGTGGCTGCCCTTGGTGATGTCGGCAAACACGCTGGCGTAAGTGCCGGCCACGGTGGAGATATTGGTGTACAGCGCGGTATGCGGCGCCGCCAGCGCGGCCTTGCCGTTGACGGCGCGCAGCGCGTTGGCGACGGCGATCAGGCCGGCCCACTGCGGCGTCGCCAGGCTGGTGCCGCCGACGCTGGTCCATTTGACGGTGCTGCTGCCGGAGGCGATCACCGCCACGTACTGGCCGCTGTTCGGGTCGGCGTTGAAGGCGACGTCGGCCACGGTGCGGTGCGCCGCCGTGCCCATGCCCGGCACCGCCGTGCTTTGATAAGACGGCGTCGCAACATACTGGCTGACGCCGCCGCCGGTGCTGGACCACACCACTTCCGAGCGGGCGCCGCCAGTATAGGTCAGCGTGGTGCCGCCCACCGCCAGCACCTTCGGCGAAACCGACGGCCACGCCACGCCGGCGCCGGAGTCGCCGGTGGCGGCCAGGTAGGTCATGTTGGCGGCCGAGAATACGCTGTCGGCCGAGCTGGTGCCGCTGCTTTCGCTGCCGCCAAAGCTCATCGACACGATGCCGGCGCCCAGGTTGTTGGCCAGGCGCACGCCGCCCAGCAGATTGTCATAGCTAGAGCTGGCCGCTTCGATGAGCACGATGCGCGCCAGCGGCGCGGTGGCGTGCGCCCATTGCACGTCCAGCGCGATTTCGGTGGCCCAGCCCGAATCGTAGCTCGGGGCCGAACTGGTCATCGCGCCGGCTGCGGTGCTGTACACCACCGACAGTTCGCAGGCGGTCGATGACGCGGTCGCCAGCGGCAGGCTGGCGTTGGTGGCGATGGCCTTGGTGGCGCAGGCCGGCAGGCCGAACTTGGTGTTGAAGGCCGACAGTTCGGCCGCCACGTTCGGGTTGTGCTGGGCGTCGACGATGTAGATGGTCTGGCCGGCGCCAAGCTGGGCCGCCTGGGCCGTGGTCAGGCCGGTGAAGCTGGCCGGCAGCGTCGGCAGGCCGTAGGCGGCGCGGATCTGCGCCGGGGTGTAGGTGGCGACCGTGGTGGTGGTGGCCAGCGGCGTGGCCGCCGAGGTGTCGGCGTCGGTCGTGCTGTCGGCGCTGCGCAGCGCCTGCACCTGGCGCAAGGCCTCCACCGTCAGGCGGCGCGAGTCGAGGCGGCGGAAGGCGGTCGGCACGGTTTGCGTGTGCACGCTGGCCGGCGCCGCGTCACCCGGCGCGGCATCGGCCGGCGTATCGAGCAGCACCGGCGCCATGTGGAACGACGGCTGCGCGAACTGCTGCGCATCGGCCGGCGCCAGGCTGCCTGGATCCAGCGTCAGGATGGTGGAAGCGGTCGCCAGCGGCGCGGCGCTCTGCGCCTGCGCGCTGTCGGCGGAGGTATCGGCGCCGCCGCAAGCGCTCAGCAGCGCAGCGATGCAGGTCAGCGGCAACGCCCAGAGGCGCTTGTTTCGGAGGAAATCTTGCATGGCAATCTCTCGGATCGGGAAAAGAGGGGGCCAGCAAATACTAACAAATTTCCACATGGAAATGTCTTACTTATTGGCTAGGTACGGCCGAAAATCGCGTAAATTCACGTAAAGAGTGGGCTTTTGTTGCCTTCCTCATCATGTTGCCCAGCCAGCAGGAAGTCGCGCAGCAGCCGCGCGCTGGGGCCGATGCGCTGCGAGTGGACCAGGTAGATTTCCAGCGCGGCTGTCTCGACTTCCGGCAGCACGCGCACCAGCTCGCCCGATCCCAGCAAGGAGGCCGCATCGTAGGCCGGCAGGCGCGCGATGCCCTCGCCCGCCAGCACGAACGCCAGCCGCGACGCCGCGCTGTCGGTCACCACGTCGCCGCGCACCGGCACCTGGACTTCCTGGCCGTCGACGCGCACCGTCATGCCGCGCTGGCTGGCCGGATACACCACCCAGCGATGCTGCTCCAGCTCGGCGACCGAGGCCGGCGTCCGGTAGCGCCGCAGATAGGCCGGCGACGCGCACAACATGGTCGGCTCGCGCACCAGCCGCCGCGCCACCAGCGACGAATCGGGCAGCGGCCCGGCGCGCACCGCCAGCTCGATGCCCTGCTGCACCAGGTCGACATTGGCGTCGTTCATCGACACGTGCAGGCGGATGGCCGGATAGCGGCGCCGGAATTCCAGCAGCCCCGGCAGGATGCGCTTGCTGCCGAAGTGGTGCGAACAGGTGATGCGCACCTCGCCACGCGGCTCGGCGCGCAGCAGTTCCATGCCGCGGATGCCGTCGTTGGCCTCGTCCAGCAGGCGCTCGCAATGGACGCGGAAGGCCTCGCCGGCTGGCGTCAGGCTGAAGCTGCGGGTGCTGCGCTGGGCCAGCGGCACGCCCAGCTTGATCTCCAGCGCGCGGATGTGGTGGCTGACCACGGCGCGCGTCAACCCCAGCGCGCGGGCGGCGGCGGCAAAACTGCCGCTGCGCACCACTGTGGCAAACACCGCCATGGCGCGCAATTCATCGAGTATCGGGGCAGGATCGCTCATGATTGTATTAATTCGTTTGACATTGCGTCATCCTAGCAGTATCTACCCGGCCCTGCCAGATGCTCCTATAGTTACCTCAACCCGCACCGTTATGCGGATTCTCAACTAAATCAGGAGCTCGCCATGACTACCAAACACGTACTGTTTATTTTGACAAACGCTGCCGAAATCGGCCCTAACAAACGCGCCACCGGCTATTTCTTCCCTGAAGTCGCCCACCCTTACGAAGTGTTCGACCACGCCGGCGTGGCGGTGGAATACGCTTCGCTGGAAGGCGGCGCCATCCCGGAAGACGGCTATGACGCCAACGATCCGGCACAACTGGCCTTCCGCAACAGCGCGGCCATCCGCCGCATGAACCACAGCCGCAAGCTGTCGGAAGTGGATGTGCGCGACTACGACGCCATCTTCTTCCCTGGCGGCCTGGGCCCGATGGTCGACATCGCCAACAACCCGCAGGTGCAAGCCGCCGTGCTGCAAGCCTGGAACGCTGGCAAGATCGTCGCCGCCGTCTGCCACGGCCCTGCCGCGCTGCTGGGCGTGAAGCTGGAAGACGGCACGCCGCTGGTCTACGGCCGCAAGCTGACCTCGTTCTCCAATGACGAGGAAGCCGGCTACGCCCAGGCCGACGTGCCGTTCAACCTGGAAACCGCGCTGCGTGCCGAAGGCGCCCAGTACGCAGCAGCCAGCGTCTGGCAAGAGCACGTGGTGGTGGACGGCCGTCTGATGACCGGCCAGAATCCAGCCTCGGGCGCTGGCCTGGCGAAGGAAATCGTCAAAGCCCTGCAGGGAGCGCAGTAATGAGCGCCGGCGCACTCACCGTGGTTGCCCGCTGGCAGCCGGTCGATGGCAAGCTCGGTGACGTGCTGGCGATCGTGGCGGAAATGCGCCCGAAATCGCTGGCCGAGCCAGGCTGTCTGAGCTACGAGGCCTACCGTGGCGTCGACCAGCCGCACACGCTGCTCCTGGTGGAGCAGTACCGCGACGAAGCAGCGCTGGAAGCGCACAAGCAGTCCGAGCACTATCAGTCGCTGGTAGTGGGCCGCGCCCTGGCGCTGCTGGCGGACCGCCAGGTCGAAGTACTGAGGCCACGCTAAGCCGCTTCCCTGTCCAAGCTTGCGCGCATGAGGTACTTTGATGCGTCGCACAGCAAAGACAGGGAATCACGGAGGCCAACCGCTTTCTGCCGAAGAAGGATCACTACGACATCACGCTGGTCGGCGAACGGCCGGACGGCGTGATGTGCTCCAGCGGCATGGAGTTCAAGGTCCACCACGACTATCCGCATTACCACGCCGAGGACTGGGGCCATGACCTCGCACTCAAGATGGCCAAGCTGCTAATCCCTTTCCTCAGGCGCCACCATTGCCGCACGCCATCGGCGTGATTGCGCTGACGGTGACCGTGCTCGGACTGGCGGCGCGCACGCTGCACGCGCTGATCAGATCACAACGCTGGAGATCTCGCTGATATGCTCGCGTAGTTGCGAGGCGTCCTGCTTGGGCGGGCGGCCGAACAAGCGGGCATATTCGCGGCTGAATTGCGACGGGCTTTCGTAGCCGACGGCGTAGGCGGTGCGGGTGGCGTCCATGTCGGAGGCCAGCAGGCGGCGCGCCGCCTGCAGTCGCAGCGTTTTCTGATACTGCAGCGGACTGGTCGAGGTGACCTCGCGGAAGTGGCGGTTGAACGATGACACGCTCATGCCCGCGATCTCGGCCACCGTCTCGATCGGAAACGATTCGTCGAAATGATGGCGCATCCAGTCGATCGCGCGCCGCACCTGCGCCAGCCGGCCCTCCTCGCGCCCGATTTGCCGCAACAGCGGCCCATGCGGACTTTGCAGCAGGCGATACAGCAGTTCGCGCTCGCGCGCCGCCGCGAGGATCGGGATATCTTCCGGCGTGTCGAGCAGCGCCAGCAAATGATCCCACGCTTCCAGCACGGCACGCGACACCGTGCCCACGTGAAAGCCCAGCACCGCGTTATCCGGCGGCGCCTCCGGCATGTCGGCGATTAACGAAGTAAACAGCGCGTGGTTCAGCGTCAGCCCGGTGCCCAGGTAAGGCTTGTCACCGTCCATTTCGAACACGCACAGCGTGGTCGGCAAATCGATCAGCGAGGCGTAGCAGCCGCCCACGCCGTAGCGCAGCATCTTCTTCCCCACCATCATCTGCTTGGCGCCTTGCAGCACCAGGCAGACGCCGGCGCCCACCGCCGTCATCGTCGGTTCGGGATTGCGGAACGCGCCGATCGCCAGCCGGGGAATCGCCGTCTCCATGTGCTGCTCATCCATGTGGCGCAGCACCCGTCGGCACATCTGGTCAATTAAGTCGTCCATCGGTCCAGTGTACCGGATTGAGCGGATCAGGCAAGAAATTGACCAATTTTGGCGAGCGGCCGGCAAGGCGGCGGCGTATCTTGGGCAAGGCGGGCGCGCTGGGTGCGCGCTCTCTTTTGACCTACCGGAGAACTACACCATGAAAATTTTTGGCGCAACATCGACCACCGACGAGGTACTGGACGGCATCAACCTGCGCGGCAAGCGCGTCTTCATCACCGGCGTTTCGGCCGGACTGGGCGTGGAAACCGCCCGCGCCCTGGTGGCGCACGGCGCCGACGTCATCGGCACCGTGCGTGATCTCGACAAGGCACACGTCAACACCAAAGTGGTGCGCGACGCGGCGGCGCACAGCGGCGGCAGTTTCCAGATCATCCACATGGACCTGGCCGACCTGGCGTCGGTGCGCAAGGTCAGCGATGCGATGAGCGCCGCCGGGCAGCCCTTCGACCTGGTGGTGGCCAACGCCGGCGTCATGGCCACGCCGTTCGAACACACCAGGGACGGCTTCGAAAGCCAGTTCGGCACCAACGTGCTGGGCCACTTCGTGCTGGTCAACCGCCTGGCGCCGCTGATGCGCGACGGTGCACGGCTGATCGTACTGTCCTCCAACGGCCACCGCTTCGCCGACGTCGATCTGGACGATCCGAACTTCGCAAACACGCCATACGATCCGTGGCTGGCCTACGGCCGCTCCAAGACCGGCGACGCGCTGCTGGCGGTGGCCTTCGATGCGCGCCACCGTCATCGCGGCGTGCGCGCGGCCAGCATCCATCCCGGCGTGATCCTCACCGAACTCACGCGGAATATGGATCCTGCCAACTTCCAGGCAGCGTTCACGTCAATGAACGAACAGCATCTGGCGCAAGGCTTCCCGCCATTCGCGGTGAAGACCGTCGCCCAGGGCGCGGCCACCACGCTGTGGGCCGGCATTACCGCCGATGCGGCCACCATAGGCGGCAAATACTGCGAAGACTGCCACGTCGGCGAAATCCTGGCGGACGACGCGACGGTCAGCGCCTTCAGCGCCGGCGTGCGTCCATATGCCCTCGACCCGGCGCGCGCCGACGCGCTGTGGGCCAAGGCCGAAGCGCTGACGGGCGAACGCTTTTAAGCTTGACGGACGGCGTGACGGCGCAGTTGCACCAGCTGGTAGATGGTGCCGATCACGAACAGCACGAACACCCCGGCCAGCGCCATCTGCACCGGCGCGGAGTCGGGGCCGTTGCCGATCGGATGGCCGGCCGGCAGGCGGCTCAGGGTTTCGTTGGTGCCCGGCACCATCAGCAGCAGGAAGCTGAACGACATCAGCACCACCTGCAGGTAGGCGGCCGCGCGGCCGAGGAAGGCCACGCGTGTCACCAGCGTGGCAACCGCCATGACCACCAGCGTCAGCAGGCCCAGCGCGTGACCGGGATTGAAGCCGCCAGTGCTCGACAGGCCGAAAGCCGTCACCACCGAAGCAGCCATGCCGATCCAGTACACCTTGCCGATGCTGGTGGCTGGATCGATTTTTCCATGACGCTTGAAGGCGACAAGGCCGGCGACCAGCGGGACCAGACTCAGTATCGTGTGGACAGCGCCGAAGGCGGACATAGGATGGGCCATGATAAAACTCCTTTGATCTACTAGTTGGTAGGTGCTTGGTTTCAATAAAAGGCCATGCAATCCATGGCCGAAAATATACAGCGGTGATTACTTCACAAGCAGCCTGTCGATGGCCTCGCCGACGATACGGACAAAGACATCGGCATCGCCAAACACCCGCGCCGACAACATGGCACCATGCGCACTGGCCATGAACGACTCGGCCTCGACCGCCGCGCCACGGGGCAATACCAGCTGCCCCTGGGCGGCGCCCTTTTCCAGCGTGTGCGTCAGCCAGTCGGCCAGGTCGCCAAAATACAATTTGACCTCGACCGCCACGTCCGACGGCAGCGACAGCAGTTCCGACGCCAGCATCGCGCACAGGCAGAACGGCGCCGTGTCGTCGCGGATGCACTTCTCCCAGTGGCCTGCGTAGGCACGCAGCTGCGCCACCGGATCGGGCACCTGCACCGCCAGCTGCGCCAGATTCACCTGCACCGTTTCCCGGTAACGCAGCAGCAGCTGCCGCACCAGCTCCGCCTTGGTGGCAAAGTGGAAATGAATGCTGGGCTTGCTGATGCTGACCACCTCGGCGATGTCGGCATAACTGAAGGCGTTATAGCCCCGCGTCACAATCAAATGCTGGGCGGTATCGAGGATGCGGTTGGCGGTATCTGAACTCATGCCGCCAATATACCAACTAGTAGGTTTGTTCGCAAGCGATTTATTGCATGAACCAGCCGTGACTGACGACGATGGACTGGCCGGTCAGCGCATTCGACGGGAACGAGGCCAGGAATAATGCCGTTTGCGCCACATCGTCCACGGTGGTGAACTCGCCGTCGACGGTCTCCTTCAGCATCACATTCTTGATGACTTGGTCTTCCGTGATGCCCAGCTCCCTGGCCTGCTCGGGAATCTGCTTTTCCACCAGCGGCGTGCGCACGAAGCCGGGGCAGATGACGTTGGCGCGCACGCCATGCGCCGCGCCTTCCTTGGCCACCGTCTTGCACAGGCCGATCAGGCCGTGTTTGGCCGTGACGTACGGCGCCTTCAGCACCGAGGCTTCCTTGGAGTGGACCGAGCCCATGTAGATCACGCTGCCGCCGCGTTTTTGCCCATACATCAGCTTCAGGCAGGCGCGCGTGGTGAGGAAGGCGCCGTCGAGGTGAATCGCCAGCATTTTCTTCCAGTTGCCGAAGTCGAAGGCATCGACCGGCGCGACGATCTGGATGCCGGCGTTGGAAACCAGGATGTCGATGCCGCCCAGCTTGCTTGCAGCGGCGGCGATGCCGGCGTCAACCTGCTCCTCATTGGTGACGTCCATCGCCACCGCGATGGCGCGCGCGCCGGATGGATCGAGTTCGCTGGCGGCGGCCTGCGCCGCCTCCAGGTTCAGGTCGGCGATGACGATCTTGGCGCCGTTCTGGAAAAATACCGTGGCGATTTCCTTGCCGATGCCGCTGGCCGCGCCGGTGACGATGGCGACTTTGTCTTGTATGCTCATGATGGTCTCTTCAATAGGTTGGGTGGTTATTCACGTTCGGGAACCGGGACGTTGAAGCCGTTCAGCGTGGTCGACACCAGCGCGTACAGGCCGACCAGGTAGATCAGCTCGTTCGTGCCGTGCTGGCCGAAGGTGGCGATGGCCTGCCGGTACAGCGGTTCGGGCAGCGTGCCGCCGCGGCTGAGGGCGTAGGAGAAATCGAAGGCGACGTTTTCTTCCTTCGACAGGTCGGCCGGTTTCAGGTCCGCCACCAGTGCCGACAGGCGTTCGGACGACATGCCTTCTTTTTCCGCGACGGCAACGTGCGCGTACAACTCATACGCCGCGTCGTAGCGGGCGCCGACCACCAGGATCGCGATCTGGCGCACGTTGTCCGGCAACACGGCGTTGGCCGTCATGGCCAGCGTCAAATCCCAGATCGCCTTGCCGATGCCCGGCTCGTGCAGCCAGGGATTCCATGGGCCCATCAGGGCGCCGTCCTCGCGTTCAACCTTGAACGCGTTGAAGTTGCTGGCGATGCCTTTGCGCATGCTGTCGTACAGCGTTTTTTGTTCGGCCGAGAGTTCGGCAGGGGGAATCAACGGAAGTCGCATGGTTTCCTCGTGTGGGTGGAGAGAAGACGAGGAAACCGATAGGGCGCCGAGGCCGTGCGTGTTACCTCGGATTGATTCTGGCAGTTTACCGATCAGCGAGGCGTCCGATTGAAACGCCGTCTTCGTGGCAGAATGCCATTTTCAGGAGCGGCCATGGCGAAGTTACGCAAACGTGATGTGGTGGGCCTGATCGCGGCATTCAACGCGGGCCGCGATCCGGAGCGCGTTGCGCAAAAATACCGCCTGATCGCCGCCAATCCCTTCGCCTTCCTGCGCGGCACCTGCCATTTGTTTTACCAGGACTTTCCGGCCGACACCTCTTTCAACCAGGCGCCGCCCGCCTGGAGCTGCGGCGATTTACACCTGGAAAATTTCGGCACCTACAAGGGCGACAACCGCCTGTCCTACTTCGATCTCAACGATTTTGACGAAGCCATCCTGGCGCCGGGCAGCTGGGAGCTGGCGCGCTTTCTGGTCAGCGTGCTGGTGGCGGCCGACACCTTGAAAGTGCGTGCCGCCGACGCCGTCGCGCTGTGCCATTGCTTCCTCGACGCCTACGTCACCAACTTGATCGACGGCAAACCGCGCTGGGTGGAGCGCGCCACGGCGGACGGCATGGTACGCGACCTGTTGCGCGACCTGCGCTCGCGCGAACGGCCCGCCTTCCTCGACCGCCGCACCGATATCGTCAAAGGCAAGCGCAGGCTGCGCCTGGACCACATCAAGACGCTGCCGCTCAACGACGGCGAGTGCGACAAGGTGAAACGTATCATGGCCGCCTATGCGCACGCCCAACCGACGCCGGCATTCTTCCGCGTGCAGGACGTGGCCCGGCGCATCGCCGGCACCGGCAGCCTGGGACTGGAGCGCTACGCGGTGCTGGTGCGTGGCCGCGGCGGACTGGATGGCAACTTCCTGCTCGACCTGAAGTTCGCGCCGACCTCCGCGCTGGCGCCATACGTGCCCACCGCGCAACCGGAATGGCGAACCGAGGCTGAACGCGTGGTCGCCATACAGAAACGGATGCAGGCGGTGTCGCCCGCGTTCCTGTCGGCGGTGAGCCTCGGCAGCGAGTCGTACGTGTTGAGGGAATTGTTGCCGCAGCAGGACCGCCTCTCGCTCAACCTGTGGGGAGGCAAGCTGCGTCGACTGGAAAGCGTGATGCGCACCATGGGCGGCATCGTCGCCTGGGCCCACCTGCGCTCGGGCGGCAGGCAAGGCTCAGCCTGCGCCGACGCATGGATAGAGCACGGCCTCAACGCGGCGCAATGGCGTCCCGCGCTGATGGATTATGCGCAGTGCTATCATGGCCAGGTGGTGGCGGACTGGAAGCAATATGCGGCAGCCGCGACGCCCGCGAGTAAAGCAGTGCCGCGACGCCGACCGCCAGCGAAAAAATGACATTCTCCACCTGGGCATAATCAGGTTCGAAAACCACCATGCCTCTCACATGGCCGAAGTTCATGCTGTGATAGCCGGTGGCGAAAACAATCATCAGATCCCAGCCGAAGTGAAAGCCGATGGCAAACCACAGGTATCGGCTCTTCAGCACCGTCCAGCCGAAAAACATCCCGGCGACGAACGCCTGCACGTAAAAAAGCGGCGACTTGTGAAAATGCGATGCAGAGAACGCCGCCGCCTGTATCGCCAGCACCAGGCCAGACAGCACCGATGTGATGTCGCGCCTGCCGAGCACGGCATAGGAAACCAGCGCAGCAATCGGAAAGCTGAGCGAAGTGACCAACAACGAGGCATCGTGCCCAACATGCGCGAGGCGAAGCAGGAAAATGGATAAGACAAACGCCACCACCGGCAACGCGACAAGCACAGCTTTTTTCATGAGATGTTCGGCATTCCAGCAAACGTAAAAAAAGCCCGTAACCACCAGGGTTACGGGCTTTTTTGCATTTTACTTAACTTCTTATCAGAATGGAATATCGTCATCCATATCCGAGAAGTTCGGCGCTGGGCGTGGGGCCGGGCGTGGGGCTGGTGCCGGTGGCGCCATTTGTGGACGTGGTGCCGGAGCCTGACGCTGTGGTGGGGCTTCGTAGCCGCCGCTGTCGTCCATGCCGCCGCCATCACCCATGCCTTGACGGCCACCCAGCATTTGCATCTGCTCGGCGATGATGTCGGTGGCGTATTTCTCCACGCCGTCCTTGTCGGTGTACTTGCGCGTCTGCAGACGGCCTTCGACGTAGACCGACGAACCTTTTTTCAGGTACTGGCCGACGATTTCCGCCAGGCGGCCGAAGAACGAGATGCGGTGCCATTCGGTCAGCTCTTTCTGCTCACCGGTGTTGCGGTCTTTCGATCTGTACGAGGTCGCCACGGCGATGTTGGCGATCGCATCACCGCTAGGCATGTAGCGAATTTCCGGATCACGACCCAGGTTGCCGACGATGATGACTTTGTTGACTGATGCCATTTTATTAAAACTCCAAGATGTTCGGCGAAAGTAGAAGTTTAGCTCACTTTTGGGTTGGAACCCTAGAATCCGCGTGCCGGGATCTTGTTATGCCTCAAAATCCGTCGCGCCCGCCTGATGGAACACCAGCTCCTCCACGCGCTTGCCGTTGCACAGGTGCTCTTCGACGATGCGGTCCATGTTTTCGGACGTGACGTTGTAGTACCAGGTGCCATCCGGCTGCACGCAGACGATGGGGCCGCCCTTGCAGGCGGCAAAGCAGCTGACGCGGCTGCGCTTGACGCGCAACTCGCCCGCGTCCAGCCCGGCGGCTTTGAACTTGGCGCCCAGGCTGTCGAACAGCGCCTGCGAGGCGCCGTCCTCGCTGCAACGCGGGCCGGTGCACACCAGCAGGTGACGGTAGTAATTGCCGATCTTTGGCTTGACGACGGGTTCGCTCATGCTTCGCTCTCTTCGCTGGCGGCGGCTTCGGCCACCACTGGTTCGTTCAGGGTGTCGCGGATGTAGTCGGCCGGCAGGCGGTGGCGCGCCGCCAGCGTGTCGATGCTGTCGCCGGCCGCGTGTTCGGCTTGCAGCGTTTCCAGCCAGCCCAGCAGGCCGGTGGACAGCGAACGGCCGGCCTTCTCGCCTTCGCGCGTGGCGCCGCCCTCTTCCATGTCGTACTTGTTGGCGTAGCCGCGCGGCGTGACCATCAGGCCGTGACGCACGAAGGTGTTGCTGTTGCCGATCAGGACGGTACTCAGCATGCCGATGTCGGCTTCGGCCATCGAGTCCAGCGTGGTGAAGACGATGTTCTGGCGGCGGCGGTAGCCGCTTTTGACGATCGCCACCGGCGTGTCCGGACGGCGATGGCGCAGGAACAGGCGCTGCGCTTCAACGATCTGGCGCGTGCGGCGGCCGCTCTTCGGGTTGTACAGCGCGACGACGAAATCGGCCATGGCCACCGCGTCCAGGCGGCGGGCGATGGTCGGCCACGGCGTCAGCAGGTCGGACAGCGAGATGGCGCAGAAGTCGTGCGTCAGCGGCGCCCCGACCAGGGCGGCGCAGCTGTTCAGCGCCGAGGCGCCGGGGATGATTTCCACCTGCACCGCATCGTCCGGCGTCCAGCCGGCCTGGAACAGCACTTCGAAGGTCGGCCCGGCCATGCCGTAGACGCCGGCGTCGCCCGACGAAATCAGCGCCACCTTCTTGCCGGCGCGCGCCGCTTCCAGCGCGCTGACGGCACGGTCCAGCTCTTCGGTCATCGACTTGCGGATGATCTCCTTGCCTTCGATCAGATCGGCCACCAGCTTGATGTAGGTGACGTAGCCGATCACCACGTCGGATTCGGCGATGGCGTCGCGCGCGCGCTTGGTCATGTGGTCGACGCTGCCGGGGCCTATCCCCACCAGCATAATTTTTCCTGCTTCACTCATGATGTTTTCCTTGCGATGGAGACGGTGGCATTGCGGCCATCAGCGCCTTTGAGTTTGTGTTTTTCGACGACCAGTGCGGTCATCGGCGTATCCGGTCCGGCGGCCAGCAGCGCGGCCGCTTCGCTCACCGATGGCGTGCCGGTGTAGCGGCGCACGGTTTCGGAGGGATGCGGCACTTCGACTTCGGCCAGTTCATGCGCTTCGTAGAAATGCAGCGGCCAGCCGTTTTCCTCGGCCAGCGCCAGCAGCGCCACTTCGTCCTTCTTCAACGTGATGCTGGCGGCGGCAACCACCTGCTGCGGCTGCGCGCCGGCATCGGCCAGCGCGGCCTGCACGGCTGCACGCAGCGTCTCCAGCAGCACGCCGCGGTCGCAGCCGAGACCTATGGTGAATTCGCTCATGCTTCCTGCGGCGGGCGGTAGACCACCAGGCGTTCGTTCAGCGTGGTCCAGCGTTCGTCGGTGACGTCGGCGTGGGTGACCCACAGCAGCGCCGCGTAACGGTCCAGCGGCACATCGTCGAAGCGCGTGAAGCGGTGGATGTTGTCCGGCAGCGGCGTCGGGCGGGTCCACCAATCCGGGCTGCCCGCTTCCTGCACGAAGGCGATCGGCTCGCCGTTGACCACGTGCGCGGATACGCGCGTGATGTTGATCTTCGGCGCCTCCACCTTCCAGCCTAAGTGGCGTCCCAGGATATCGACCGGAATCGTGCGGCCAACGTCGGAAGCGGTGGTCAGCACCGGCGCGGCGCCCAGCAGGTCGGCCACGCGCTCGCTCCATTCGTTGGCGCCGCCGACGTGGCCGGACAGCACCGGAATCACGTACTGGCCCGCGTCATCCACGACGATGATGCCCGGATCTTCGTCCTTGCTGCGCAGGTGCGGCGCGATCAGACGCACCACGGCGCCCAGCGAGACGAAGAAGATGATCTGGTCGTAGCCGGCGAACAGCGGGCCGATTTCGTCGCGTAGCGCGCCGTCATAGGCGCGCACGGTGTTGCTGGCTTCCGCAAACACGACGGCGAATTTGGCCGAGGTGCAGATGTCGGCTTCCGGCAGGTCGGCGGCCAGGCGCGCGGCCTGTGCGGCGCCGTGCTTGGTGATGGCGACCAGGCATACGCGCGGTGCCGGCTGGTTGGTGATGGTGCTCATGCGGTCTCCAGGAGGTGAGGTTGTGGGCCGTCCTTGCGCAGGCAGCCCTTGATGCGTTCACCGCGTATGCGGTGTGAGTGTTTGATGATCAGCAGCGACAGGTAGCTGACCTTGGTGCCGCGCAGCGTCAGGATGTCGTTGCCGCTGAAACGGCGTTCGTCCGGTGCGCCGACGCGTTCGATGAAGTGCGCACCGTCCAGCAGGTCGCGCTGCTGCATCCAGTCGATCAATTCGTCTAGGATGGGTTTTACCTTCATCAGGATCAGCGTGTCGAAGTCCGGCAGCAGGCGGTCCACTGCGCTGACGCCGTAGGCCGCCGGCACGATGGCGACCGTATCGTCCTGCTCCGAGAACGGCACCGGCACCTTGGCGCAGGCGGCGGTAAAGGAGTTGACGCCGGCGATGATCTGCACCTGCACCTGGGCGTCGATGGCGTTCAAGGTACGGGCCAGGTGGCCGAAGGTGGCGTAGGTGCTGGCGTCGCCTTCAACCAGGAACAGCACGTCGCGGCCTTCGCGCAGCCATGGCAGCACGGTGTCGGCAGCGCGCAGCCATGCGCGGCCGAGCTTTTCGCCGTCGTGCGTCATGGGGAACAGCAGTTGCGTGTGCTGTTCCGGCGGCGTGACGCCGGCGCGCACCACGATGTCGAAGGCGTAGCTTGGCGTCTTGCCGCTACGCGCCGGGTAGACCCAGATGGTGTCGCGGCGTTGCAGCGCTTCCCACGCGGCGCGCGTAATCAGGCCTGGGTCGCCTGGGCCGAGCGAGATGCCCCACAGGGTGCCCGGCTTAGTCATGGCCGGCCTCGCGGCGCGCGCAAACGATCCACACCGGATTTTCGGCAGCCATGCGGTGCATATGCAGAATCGGCTTGCTGCGCGCGGCTTGCAGTTGCAGCACGTCCCAGCTCACGCCTTCCAGCGCCTGCAGCGTGGCGGTCGCGGTGGCGAGGTTTTCCAGCGTGACGAAGTTCATCACCAGCGTGCCGTTGGGGCGCATGCGCGCCATGATGCCGCTGATGAGCGTCGCCAGTTCGC
This sequence comes from Duganella aquatilis, assembly GCF_009674565.1. Lineage (GTDB taxonomy): Bacteria > Pseudomonadota > Gammaproteobacteria > Burkholderiales > Burkholderiaceae_D > Rugamonas > Rugamonas aquatilis. The sequence goes on along the minus strand of NZ_WKJL01000005.1, from coordinate 205,387 downwards.
CGCCGGAGCCGCCGATGAATACCGCGTCCGGATCGGGCCAGGCATCCAGCCCCTCCGGCGCCTTGCCGAGGTACAGGCTGTAGTTGCTGACGCCGAAGCTGGCGTGATTCTGGCCGGCGATGGCGTAATCGGCGTCGTTCTTTTCGGTCGCGTAGACGTGGCCTTGCGGGCAAAGGCGCGCCGCTTCCAGGCCCACCGAGCCGGAACCGGCGCCGATGTCCCACACCACGCTGTCCGCCCGCAGTTGCAGGCGCGCCAGGCTGACGGCGCGTACTTCCTGCTTGGTGATCAGGCCTTTCTCGGGCTGGCGCTGCGCGAACTCCGCATCGGCCAGGCCGAAACGCACCGGCCGCGCAAACGGCGTTATGCGCCACAGCAGCACGACATTCAGCGCGGCGAACTTCATCTCGGCCGCCTGTTGCGGCGTCAGTTCGGCCAGCACGCGCTCTTCCGGTTGCAGCAGGTTTTCCGCCACCGCCATCAGGAAGTCATCGCCCATGCCTTCGGCCAGCAGCAGGCGTGCGATGCGGTCCGGCGAGTTGTCAGGGCTGGTGAGGATCAGCAGGCGGGCGTGCTGGCGCGCGGCCTGCGCCAGTGCGTACAGGCCGTGACCCGGCACGCTGCCGCGCTGCCATTCGCCGGCATCCTTGGCGTGTACGGAGACGATGCACGCATCCTGCCACGCGAGGCCGATGCGGGCGCAGGCCAACTGCAAGGTCGACAGGTTGGGCAGGATGTCCAGCGCTTCGACGCACAGGTGCTGTGCCAGATACGGGGCGATGCCGTGGCACAGCGGGTCGCCGGTCGCCAGCACCACGCAGGACAGGTTGTCGGCGCGCGCCGCGCGTACCCATTCCGGTACTTCTTTCAGCTTGCCGGTCAGGTCGTGGCGCACGGCGCCGGCTTTGAATTCGCGCTCGAAAAGCGCCAGCGTGCGGGCGCCGCCGATGACGACATCGGCGCTGCGCAGCAAGGCCAATGCGGTCTGGCTCAAGCTGGCGGTGCCATCATCGAGCACACCGATGACGCGGCAGGGATTGGGATCTTTGATGTCCATGTTTATGCTTCCGGTAGATGATCGATGCCGGTACGGCCGGCGCTCGCAGGACGTTGGAGCGGATCGGCTGGCGCGGACCAGACGTCGGCCACTTGCACGCCGCTGAAATCGCACACCAGCACGCGCAGCTGGAACGCGCGGCCGTAGCGGTCCGGCGCGGTCAGGGTGTCGATGGCGGCTTGCCCCAGCGCGTGGTGGAAGGCGTCGCCAAGGCCGCGCTCCACCATCAACTCGGCGCCGAAGCGCGCGGTTTCGGCGGCGGCCATGGCGGCGCAGTCTTCCGGCGTGGCGCCGATGCGGCGGGCGATTTCCGCCACCAGGTCGGTATCGACTTCGCTGCGGTTGGCGTGGGTGATGGTTTCGCCCTGCGCGATCTTGGTCAGCTTGCCGACCATGACCGCCAGTACCACCAGCTGTATGCCTTGCGCCACCACTTCATCCAGCGCATAGCGCAGGAAGTCGCCCATCTGCACGAAGCACGCGGACGGCAGTTCCGGGCGCTCGGCGCGCAGCGTGGTCATGGCGAAGGTTTCGGTGCGGCCGCCGGTGGTCAGTGCCACCAGGTTGTAGCCGGCGGTGGCGGCGACCTGCACACCCTGCACCACGCTGGCGCGCCAGGCGGCGGTGGAATACGGTTTGACGATGCCGGTGGTGCCGAGGATGCTGATGCCGCCCAGGATGCCGAGTCGGGCGTTGGTGGTCTTCTTCGCCATCACCTGGCCGTCCGGCACGCTGATGGTGACTTCGATGCCGTGTTCCGCCATCAGCTGCGGCGCGGCTTCGCGCAGGTTGTCGGCGATGTTCTTGCGCGGCACAGGATTGATGGCCGGTCCGCCCACTTCCAGCCCCAGGCCTTTCATGGTGACGGTGCCGACACCATCGCCTGCCACATAGGAGACCACGCCGGCCTCGCCGGGCAGCAGGCGCAGGTCGACCGTCATGTGCGCGCCATCGGTGCAATCGGGATCGTCGCCGGCGAACTTGATGACCATGGCGTGCGCGCGGCCATCGCCGCAGCTGCCGTCATGAATGAGGAAGTTCACCCGGCTGCCATTGGGCAGCAGGCTTTCGATTTCTGCCGGCACCTGTCCGTGGACGAGGCCCAGCACCGCTGCGCGGGCGGCGGCGGCGGAACAGGCGCCGGTGGTGAAACCGGTACGGGTGCCACGTTCGGCAGCCGTTTTTTCCTTCATGGTGCGGCCTTTTGGCGGGCTTCGGCCAGCGACAGCAGCGCATGCAACGTCGCCACCACCAGCGTGGAGCCGCCCTTGCGGCCACGGATGACGATCCACGGCACGTCGGTCAGTTCGGCCATCAGGTCTTTGGATTCGGCGGCGGAGACGAAGCCCACCGGCATGCCGACCACCAGCGCGGGACGCACGCCTTCTTCGCGGATCAGGCGTACCAGCTCAATTAGCGCTGTCGGCGCGTTGCCGATGCCAATGATGGCTTTGTCCAGCAGGCCGAGACGGTGGGCTTTGCGCATTGCCTGCACGGCACGCGTGGTGTCTTCGGCCTTGGCGGTTTCGATGACGTCGGCGTCGCTGATGAACTGGTGGGTCTTCATGCCGAAGTGGCCCAGTCGCGGTTGCGACAGGCCGGAGCAGATCATTTCGACGTCCGCCACCACGGGCGTGCCGCCGGCCAGCATGGCGCTGATGCCGGCTTCCACCGCGTTTGCATGGAAGTCGGTCAGTCCGTTGAAGTCGAAGTCAGCGTTGGCGTGGATCATGCGGCGCACGATCGGCCATTGGCCTTCGGTGTAATTGTGCGGGCCGACTTCGGCGTCGATGATGGCGAAGCTGTCGTGCTCAATGACCTGGCCGGCGCGCGTGAGCTGCTCTGTGACGGTGTTCACGGTGCTCATGCTGGCTGGCCCTCCGGCTTGGCGTGGTCGTGGCCATGATCGTGGCCATGATCGTGGTCATGTGCGTGGTCATGACCGTGATCGTGTCCATGTTCATGGCCGTGGTCATGCGCTGGCGCGGCGGCATGGTCGTGCGTGTGCGCATGCGAATGGCCGTGGCCCAGATCGTGGGCGATTTCGCGGTAGCTGCAACCGTCGCACGGCAGGCGGCTGTCCGGCACCCCGGCGCGCAGGTCTTCCACGCGTTGGTCCATCAGTTCAAAGATCTCGTTCTCAAAGCCGAAGTGCTCGCCGCAGAAGAAACGCACTTGCGGATACTGGCCGCGCAGATGCTCCACCTGGCGATGAATGCGCTGCATCAGCGTGCCGGTGTACAGGTAATACGGCAACACCACGACCTGGCGCATGCCCAGCAGCACCTGGCGCTGCACGACCTTCTCCAGTCGCGGCCACGTGATGCCGGTGAATGCCAGGTCCACCAGTTCATGATCGCCCTCTTCCAGCAGCCAGCGCGCCATCTTGGCCATCTCGCCGTTCGCGCCACGGTCCGACGAGCCGCGGCCCAGTACCACTACGCCCGTGGTGGTTGGATCAGGCATGTCCAGCGCGTTCATGCCCTTGCGCAGGCGGCGCTTCAGGATCGCCAGAATCGGATCGCATGCCGTCAGGTGCGGCGCCAGCAGGATCTCGGTCTGCGGGCAGGCTTCGCGCGCGTGTTCGATCGCTTCCGGAATCTCCATCTTCACGTGGCCGGCCGCATTCAAAATCAGCGGCACCACCAGCACGCGGCGCGAGCTGCGCGCGGCCTTCAGCAAGGCGGCGTTCATTTCCGGCGGCGCGAATTCGATGAAGCACAACTCGATGCGCCAGTCTGGCCGGCGCGCGCGCCACTGCTCCGTGAAGTCACGAATTTCCTGGTTGCCGGAGTCCTCGCGGGAACCGTGGCCGACAATCAGGATCGTGTCGAGATTAAGTTGGTTCATGCGCTCGCCTTTCTGAAACGATGGGTAAATGTGGGGTCATACAGCTTGGAACGCGCCAGGGTTTCCCAGTGCAGCGCGCCCAGCGTGGGGCTGGCGACGATCATCGCCTGGCTTGCGATACCGGCCTCCCGGCATCGCTGTTTAATATCTGCCAAGGTGCCTCGGACGATTTTTTGTTCGCCCGGCCAGCTTGCCTTGTGCACCACCATCATTGGCGAATCCTCGGCCCAGCCGGCGGCGCGCAATGCGGTTTCCACCTTGTGCATCAGGGTGATCGACAGGAAGATGCAGATCGTGGTGCGGTGCGCGGCCAGGCTGGCGAGATCTTCGCCGTCCGGCATCGGCGTGCGGCCTTCGACGCGTGTGAGGATCACGGTCTGCGTCACTTCCGGCAACGTCATGGATTCACCGGCAGCGGCCATCGAGGCCATGGCGGAAGATACGCCCGGCACCACCGACCATTCGATGCCCTCCGCCGTCAGCGGACGCGCCAGTTCGATCAGCGCGCCGTACAGGCCAGGATCGCCGGTTTGCAAACGCACCACGGTAGCGTTGGTGCGCGCCTGTTCGATCAGCCAGGCGGTCATCTCTTCCAGCGTCATGTCCTTGGAGTCGCGGATGGCGCAGCCGGGCGGCGCGTACAGCGTGACGGCGCGGTCGACCAGCGAACCGGCGAACAGCACCGCACCAGCCTGCGACAGCAGTTTCTGGCCTTTGACGGTGATGAGTTCCGGGTCACCGGGGCCGGCGCCGACGAACCAGATTTTTCCGAAGCTTGTCATGCGGTGATCTCTCTTGAATTTTTAAGTGCGCGCAGGCTGTCGAGCAAGGCGTCGATGCTGCGTGGCACCTGGCCCTCGGGCAGCACGCCCAGCGCCACCAGTTCGGCGTGCAGCGCCAATGCGGCCGGTGGACGCTGGCCGGCGGCTTGCAGCACTGCGGTCTGTGCGGCCAGTTGCTGCGCGGGGCCGGAGGCGATGCAGCGGCCGGCCGCCATGACGTGAATGTCGTCGGCCCAGCGCAGCGCGAAGTCGATGTCGTGGGTGGACAGCAGGATGGTGACGCCGCGCGCGGCGAGGCGGTCCAGCAGTGCGGTCAATTCGGTTTGCATGGGGGCGTCGAGGCCGGCCATGGGTTCGTCGAGCAGCAGCACTTCCGGCTCCATCGCCAGCACGCCGGCGATGCAGACGCGCTTCTTCTGGCCGAAGCTCAGTTGGTGCACGGCGCGGCGGGCGTGGCCGAGCAGGCCGACGGCGTCCAATGCTGCGGCGACGCGGGCGCGTACTTCGTCGGCGGGCAGGCCGAGGTTGAGGGGGCCGAAGGATACATCTTCTTCCACCAGTGCGGAGAACAGCTGGCGGTCCGGATTCTGGAATACCAGGCCTACGCGGCTGCGCAGCGCGGTGAGGCCTTTGCGGTGGTAGTCGAAGGGCTGTCCGTCGTAGCACAGCGTGCCGGCGGTTGGTTGCAGCAGGCCGTTCAGGTGCTGCAGGACGGTGGTCTTGCCGGCGCCGTTGGGTCCCAGCAGGGCATAGCGGCGGCCACGTTGCAGCGTCAGCGTACAGTCGCGCAGGCCGGTGCTGCCGTCCGGGTAAATGTGATCGACGGCTTGCAGTTCCAGGAGTGCGCTCACAGGCGATCTCCCAGGGCGATGGCGAGCATCAGCGCGCCGGCCAGTGCGGCCCAGGCTTGTTGGCGCCGTGCTTGCGGGTAGGCGGTGGGCAGGAAACGCAGCGTACCCTGGTAGGCGCGGGCGTCGGCAGCCATTTGCAGGGCGGCGGCGCGTTGCCACACTTGCACCGCCATCTGGCCGGCCAGCAGGCCGGTGGAGCGCCAGGCCTGGCGCAGGTTGCGGTAGCCAAGGCGCGCGCTTTGGGCAGTGATGCTTTCGTCCCACGCCTGCTGCATCACGAACAGCATGCGGTAGCACAGCACCATCAGGTCCAGCAGCAGTTCCGGCGTGCGCAGGCGACGCAGCAGGTTTAAAAGATCGGGCATCGGTGTAGTCAGCACGAGGCCGAGCATGGCGGCCAGCATGGCGAACGAGCGCAGGGCGAGGTGCTCGACGGTCGGCAGCATGGCGGTGGTGAAGTTCCAATGGCCGTTGGCGTCCGGGCCGACCAGCATGGTCAGGCAGGACAGCAGCAGGAAGCCAAGCGGCGGCAGCGCGACGGCGATGTAGCTGCGCAGTTGCACGCGCGCGCCGAGCAGGGCGGCCAGCACCAGCACCGCCGTCAACGCGGCGAAAGCGACAGGGCTGTGTGCGAGCCAGGCAGCGATGAAGCCCGCCAGCGCAAACAGCGCCTTGGCCGACGGCGCCACATCGCGCCAGCGGCTGGCGTATGCCGACGACTCAATCAGCACGGTGATCCTGTGTGGATGCCACTTCGCGGCGCGCGCGTTCGCGGGCGACGGACATGCCGAGCCAGAAGCCGATGACGCCGGCGCCGATGGCTGCTTGCAGGGCGAACAGCAGCGATGCGATTTCGTCGCTGGCCGGCTCGAATACGGGCGAGAACCACGGCTTGTAGCCAGGCGAGATATCGCCGATGGCGCGCTGCGCGCGGTCATCCGCGCCGGTGAAGATGGCGCTAACCTCGCCACCCGGCACCGCCGGCGGTGCGCTGATCAGCCACAAAGGCAGCACCGTCAACAGCACGATGGCCAGGCACACCAGCCAGGTGCGCGCCTTCATACGCTGCCTTTCCGCGCGCCGAGCGTCATCACCGGCAGCGCGCGCAGTTCGTGGGCGTTGAAGCGCACCATGGCGTTCACCACCAGCACCGTCAGCAGACCTTCGCTGATGGCGATCGGCACCTGCGTCAACGCGAAGATGCCGGCAAACTTGAAGAAGGAAACACTAAAGCCGCCCACCGCCGCAGGAAACGCCAGCGCCAGTTGCACCGACGTGGTCACATACGTCGCCAGGTCGCCGATGGACGCGGCCAGAAACACCGCCACGGAACGCGACAAGCCCAGCGCCGCCACCGCGCGCAGCACGCCATAGGACACGAACGGACCGACGATCGCCATCGAGAACACGTTCGCGCCCAGCGTCGTCAGGCCGCCATGCGCCATCAACAGCGCCTGGAACAGCAGCACGACAAAGCCGACCGGCACCATCGCCGCCGGCCCGAACAGCGCCGCGCCGAGGCCAACGCCGGTGGGATGCGAACAACTGCCCGTCACCGACGGCAGCTTCAGCGCCGACAGCAGGAACGCGAACGCCGCCGCCACGCCCAGCAGCATGCGCCGCTCGGGATGGGCCTGCAAATCGCGGCCGATGGAGCGCAAGCCCCAGGCTAAAAAAGGTAAGGAAACGGCTGCCCAGCCGAGCGCGTGCGCTGGCGGCAAAAAGCCTTCCATGATGTGCATTCGAAACCTCCCGTCGAATGGGCTATATGGACACCAAGGCGGGAGCAGGAAAGGACGGTCGACGGGGGCGGCAGGCGAAAAGCCGGTCGACAGCGGCTTCCCGTAACCCCGGGGAATGGTGCTGGACTTTTTGGGCCGGTATTCTGGCTCGCCTTCATCCTTCTCCGTGTCTTCCCGCGTGTTACGGCAGTGACGTGTTGACGGAGTCGTCTGGCTTACAGCAGCGGGGGCTGCACCGGAATTACACCGGTTTCCCGTTTAACGCCTAAAAATTCGGCGCACCCAAGGATCGCATCTTACACTAGCAGCTTGAACCGTGCCAAGCGAAACCCAAACGCCGCCGCAGCCGGTATCATTCGTTCTGGAACATCAAAAAGGGAATGCAATGTCAGCGCTGGGGAAAGTCTATTTGATCGGAGCAGGGCCGGGCGCCGCCGACCTGATCACCGTACGCGGTGCGCGTCTGCTGGCGCAAGCCGAGGTCGTGCTGTACGACGCCCTGGTCACGCCGGAAATGCTGGCCTTGTGTGCCCAGGCGAAGCTGATTTCGGTCGGCAAGCGCTCCGGCCAGCGCTCCACCGCGCAAACCGTGATCAACCAGCAACTGGTCGACTGCGCGCAGCGCTACCAGCTGGTGGTGCGCCTGAAGGGCGGCGACCCGATGCTGTTCGGCCGCGCCGACGAGGAATTGCGCGCGCTGGAAGCCGAAGGTATCGAGGTGGAAGTGGTGCCCGGCATCACCACCGCGCTGGCCGCCGCCGCCGCCACCAAGCAACCGCTGACCCGGCGCGGCGTTGCCCGCAGCGTAGCGTTCTTTACTTCCAGCACCGCGCCCAACGAGCCGGACCATCCTGCATTGCCGGAAACTGATACCTTGGTGCAATACATGGGCGGCCGGGAAGCGGCCGCCACCGCCGCGCGCCTGCTGGCCGAGGGCCGCCGCCCCGATCTGCCGGTGGTGGTGGTGGAAAATTGCAGCCGCCCGGACCAGCGCATCCTGCGCATGACGCTGACCGGACTGGCCGGCGGCCTGGACGCGGCGCAAGGCCCGGTGCTGGTGATGATCGGCGAAGCGCTGCAACAACGTTCCCACCAGCCAAGTTGAACAAGCGCAAGAAAATACTGGTATTATGTACAGTGTTAGCCTCCGCACGCACAAACCTGCGTGCCCCCGGCGCAAGTAATCAAACCCGGCTATAGTGACGGGTTGACTCTAAAGGCCCAAAATCCCATGGAACAGATCCGCATTCGCGGCGCACGCACGCACAACCTGAAAAACATCAATCTTGATCTGCCACGCAACAAGCTGATCGTGATCACCGGCTTGTCGGGTTCCGGCAAGTCTTCGCTGGCGTTTGACACGCTGTACGCCGAAGGCCAGCGCCGCTATGTGGAATCGCTGTCGGCCTACGCCCGCCAGTTCCTGCAACTGATGGAAAAGCCGGACGTCGACCTGATCGAAGGCCTGTCGCCGGCCATCTCGATCGAGCAGAAAGCCACCTCGCACAATCCGCGTTCGACGGTCGGCACCGTGACCGAGATCCACGACTATCTGCGTCTGCTGTACGCACGCGTCGGCACGCCGTACTGCATCAACCACCCGGACCAGGCGCTGGCCGCGCAGACCGTGTCGCAGATGGTCGACGCCGTGCTGGCCCTGCCGGCCGACACCAAGCTGATGATCCTGGCGCCGGTGGTGGCCAACCGCAAGGGCGAGCATTCCGACCTGTTCGAATCGATGCAGGCGCAGGGCTTCGTGCGCTTCCGCGTGCAGAGCGGCACCCATGACGCCAAGATCTACGAAGTGGACGACCTGCCGAAGCTGAAGAAAACCGAGAAGCACACCATCGACGTGGTGATCGACCGCGTCAAGGTCAGCGCCGACATCAAGCAGCGCCTGGCCGAAAGCTTCGAGACCGCGCTGCGCCTGGCCGACGGCCGCGCCGTGGCGCTGGAAATGGACAGCGGCACGGAGCACGTCTACTCCAACAAGTTCGCCTGCAATATCTGCGGCTACTCGCTGCAGGAGCTGGAACCGCGCCTGTTCTCGTTCAATAACCCGATGGGCGCCTGCCCGGAATGCGACGGCCTCGGTCACATCGAGTTCTTCGATCCGAAGCGCATCGTCGCCTTCCCCAACCTGTCGCTGGCGTCCGGCGCGGTCAAAGGGTGGGACCGCCGCAACCAGTTCTACTTCCAGATGCTGTCCAACCTGGCGGCTTACTACGAGTTCGACCTGGACCTGCCGTTCGAGCAGCTGCCGAAGGCGTCGCAGGAAGTGATCCTGCACGGCTCGGGCAAGCAGCAGATCCCGTTCACCTACATCAATGAGCGCGGCCGCACCGTGGTCAAGGAACACGCCTTCGAAGGCGTGGTCACCAACCTGGCGCGCCGTTACCGCGAAACCGATTCGATGGCGGTGAAAGAGGAACTGGCGAAGTTCATCAACGAGAAAAAATGCCCGTCGTGCGAAGGCGCGCGCCTGCGCATCGAGGCGCGCTACGTCAAGGTCGGCAGCGGCAAGCAGGAACGCGCGATCTACGAGATCGCCGAGAAGCCGCTGCGCGAAACGCTGTCGTTCTTCGAACAGCTGAAGCTCAAGGGCGCGAAGAAGGACATCGCCGACCGCGTGGTGAAAGAGATCATCTCGCGCCTGCAGTTCCTCAACAACGTCGGCCTCGACTACCTGTCGCTGGACCGCAGCGCCGATACGCTGTCCGGCGGCGAAGCGCAGCGTATCCGCCTGGCCTCGCAGATCGGTTCTGGCCTGACCGGCGTGATGTACGTGCTGGATGAACCCTCGATCGGCCTGCACCAGCGCGACAACGACCGCCTGATCGACACGCTGCGCCACCTGCGCGACATCGGCAACAGCGTGCTGGTGGTGGAGCACGACGAAGACGCGATCCGCACCGCCGACTACGTGGTCGACATGGGCCCCGGTGCCGGCGTGCATGGCGGCGAAGTGATCGCCGCCGGTTCGCTGAAGGACATCCTGAAGAACAAGAAGTCGCTGACCGCGCAGTACCTGAACGGCACGCGCAAGATCGAAGTGCCGAAGAAGCGCCACGTGGCCGATCCGGATCGCCAGCTGGTGATCACCGGCGCCACCGGCAACAACCTGAAAAAGGTGACGCTGAAGCTGCCGGTCGGCCTGATGACCTGCGTGACCGGCGTGTCCGGCTCCGGCAAGTCGACGCTGATCAACGACACGCTGTTCCCGGCGCTGTCGCGCCACCTGTACGGTTCGCAGACCGAACCGGCGCCGCACGACACCATCAGCGGCCTGGAACACTTCGACAAGGTGATCTCGGTCGACCAGGCGCCGATCGGCCGCACGCCGCGTTCGAATCCCGCCACCTACACCGGTCTGTTCACGCCGATCCGCGATCTGTTCGCGACGGTGCCGACCGCCAAGGAACGCGGCTACAGCGCCGGCCGTTTCTCGTTCAACGTCAAGGGCGGCCGCTGCGAAGCGTGCCAGGGCGATGGCGTGATCAAGGTCGAGATGCACTTCCTGCCGGACGTCTACGTGCCGTGCGATGTTTGCCACGGCAAGCGCTATAACCGCGAAACGCTGGAAGTCCAGTACAAGGGCAAGAACATCACCGAGATCCTCGACATGACGGTCGAAGACGCGCACGAGTTCTTCAAGCCGGTGCCGCTGATTGCACGCAAGCTGCATACGCTGCTGGACGTCGGCCTGGGCTACATCAAGCTGGGGCAGAGCGCGACCACGCTGTCGGGCGGCGAGGCGCAGCGCGTCAAGCTGTCGCTGGAACTGTCCAAGCGCGACACCGGCCGCACGCTGTACATCCTGGACGAGCCGACCACCGGCCTGCACTTCCACGACATCGACCTGCTGCTGAAGGTGATCCATCGCCTGCGCGACCAGGGCAACACGCTGGTCATCATCGAGCACAATCTCGACGTGATCAAGACCGCCGACTGGCTGGTCGACCTGGGACCGGAAGGCGGCGCGGGCGGCGGCAAGATCATCGCCAGCGGTTCGCCGGAAGACGTGGCGGCCAATCCGGCCAGCGTGACCGGCAAATACCTGGTGCCGCTGCTGAAGTAATCATGAAGCGGGATCTCAGCCCCACCCGCCTCGATCACATGATCGACATCGTCCGGCAGCATGCGCCGGACGAGCGGCGGGTGGCGACGGCCATCCCGTTCCTGTCGCTGCTGCGCTCCTCCCATCCCACGCCGGTGACACGCGGCGTGCTCAAACCGTCGTGCTGCGTGATCCTGCAGGGTCACAAGCGCGTGCATCTCGCCGAAGAAGTGCTCGACTACGGCCCCGGCGAATACCTGGTGGTGTCGATCGACATGCCGGCCTCCGGCCACATCGTCAGCGCCACGGCCGACAAGCCCTACCTGCTGCTGAACATCGAACTCGATCCGCAGGAAATCGCCGCCATCGTGCTGGAAGCGAAGATCGCCATCGATTCCGAACAGCCGGTGCGCGGCGCCTTCGTCGGCAAGAGCGACGACGCCTTGCAGGAGTCCTTGTACCAGCTGGTGCGCCTGCTGCAGGCGCCGGCGGCCGAAGCAGCCTTCCTGGCCGTGGGCCTGAAGCGCGAAATCATCTACCGGCTGCTGACCGGCGCCTACGGCCGCCAGTTGTACCAGAACGTGGTGCTGGACCAGCAGGACCGCGGCATCAGCAAGGCCATCGCCTGGCTCAAGGACCATTACGACCAGTCGATCAAGGTGGAAGAGCTGGCGCAGGCCACCAATATGAGCGTCTCCAGCCTGCACCACCGCTTCAAGGCCGTGACCACCATGGGACCGATGCAGTACCAGAAGCAGCTGCGCCTGCAGCAGGCGCGCACGCTGCTGCTGAACGGCGATGTCGACGCCACCACCGCCGCCTACAAGGTCGGCTACGAAAGCGCCTCGCAATTCAGCCGCGAATACCGCCGCCTGTTCGGCGCGCCGCCGATGCAGGACATCAAAAAACTACGAGCCGCACCATGAAGATCAACAAGAAACGTTTGCTGCCATTTGGCGCGGTATTGCTGGTGCTTGCCATCGCCGGTCTGCTGGCCGACAAGGCCTGGTCGGAAAAGCAGCAGCAGCTCGACCTGATCACGGATTTCTACCGCGACCATCTGGCACGACCGGACAGCCGCCTGGCCAGCCAGCTGCCGCCGGGGACGTTCTACTCCAAGCAACTGGAAACGCTGGTCGACGCCAACAGCCAGCTGTGTTACAGCCTGTCGCGCGGCGACGATGTCTGCGGCTACGGCGCCGACGTGGACGTGTTCCTGCAAACGCAGGAAGCCTCGCCGACGCTGGACTTCGACCGCTCCAGCTTCAAGGTCAGCCGCGTCGGCGAAAACATCGTGGAGGCCAGCTTCAACGTCTATCCCGACATGGGCACGGCCTACGACCGCCAGATCCGCTACGTGCTGGTGGAGGAGGACGATGGCTGGCGCGTGGACGACATGCTGTTCTCCGATGGCCGCTCGATGCGCCAGGAGATCCAGCAGGAGAACGACGCCATCCTGTCGCGCGCGCGCGACCTGGGCGATACGGCCGGCTGGGTATTCAACTATCTGGGCAATGAAGAAATGCTGGACCGCGCGGTGCGCTTCATCGCCTTCCCGGTAAAGGTGTGCGACCAGTACGGCGCCTGCGCCGCCATGAAGCGCGACGATCCGCGCCTGTTGCAGGCGCTGGACGCGCTGGCCGACAGCAAGCCGGATACCAGCATCCTGCCGAAGCCGGGCGACGTGCAGGCCAGCGACGGCAAGGTGGTTTCCGTCAGCGCGCTGGACTTCACCTTCCAGAACCGCGCATGGTGGGTGAGCAGGATCGATCTGCGCCGTCTGCCGCCGCTGCTAGCGCCACGCCATGAATAGGGGATGGTCGCGCAACGGCGCGTACAGGCTGTCCTGCATTTCGATGTGCGCCCACGCCGGATTCAGCGACAGCAGCACGCCGAGATAATCCAGCGCGCCCGCCTGGTCGTCCATGGCTATCGCCAGCCGCGCGGCGCGGCGCCAGATGCGGTCCCACCCCTGGCTTCTGCGCAGCGCCTCGGACAGCGACATGCGCGCCTCCGCTTTCAGTCCCTTGCGCAGTTGCCGTTCCGCGCGCAGCATGGATTGCAGCGCATAGTGCCGCTCCATCAGGCGGCGCAAATCCTTCACCGGTTCCGCCGCCGCGTCGACGCGCAGGTCGATGTCCTGCCAGTCGCCGTCCACGGTGCGCACCAGCAGCGCGGCGGACAGCCTGCCGGTCCTTTGTCCGCCGGCGCTCTCGCCGGCTTCCAGCGCGGCCATCAGGCGTTCGCCCAGCGTGCCGGAGGTCGATGCAAACGTGTGCCGCATGTCGGTCAGCACCTGCTCACCTGCCAGACCGTTGCCCTGAACCGAATAGCCGTCGCCGCTCACCGCGCCCGCCCATGCAGAGGCTTGCGCTTCGGCGCCGGTGAACGCGGCGGCGCGGCCGTCGGCGGCAACGATGCCGACCTGCCGCGCAGCGATGGTCTGACCGTCGAAATCACCGTCGGCGCCCAGCAGCGTGTTCAGCGCGGCTTGGGGCGCGGCGCCGGAGGCCAGCAGCGCCAGCCCCGCCGGTCCGTATGATGGATTGGTTTCGAACTGCGACACCAGCGCGCCCACGCGCGCCTGCGCATAGGGCACGCTGGCGCCGACCGCCAGGTTGTTGGTGGCGACCGCGACGCCGCAATTGCCGTCCCGGTCGCAGGCCACGATGGAAAACGTGGCCTGCGACGGCCCTGCGCTCAGCATCATCACGGCGGCAAAGGCGGCGGCATGCGGCGACAGCATGACGTCACGCCTTCTTCTGGCTGGCCACCCAGTCTTTGATGTGGGTCTCCAGCACATCCATCGGCAGCGCGCCGGCGCCCAGCACCTGGTCGTGGAAGGCGCGCAGGTCGAAGCGCTCGCCCAGTTCCTTGCGGGCGTAGTCGCGCAGCTCAAGAATCTTCAGCTGGCCGATCTTGTAGCCCAGCGCCTGGCCCGGCCACACGATGTAGCGGTCGGTCTCGCTCTGCACTTCCACTTCCTCGATGCCCGAGTGGTCGTGGAAGAAGTCCACCACCTGTTCGCGGTTCCACTTCTTGTAGTGCAGGCCCGTGTCCACCACCAGGCGGATCGCACGCAGCATCTCGTCCTGCAAATGGCCGTAGTAGCTGTAAGGGTCTTTGTAGAAGCCCAGCTCCTCGCCCAGGCGTTCCGAGTACAGCGCCCAGCCTTCGGCGTAGGCGGTGTAGTTGCCCTGCTGGCGGAAGTCCGGCAATCCCTGGATCTCCTGCGCGATGGTCAGCTGCATGTGGTGACCGGGCACGCCCTCATGCAGCGCGGTGGTTTCGATGTCGATGGTGGAGCGGTGCGCGAAATCGCCGGTGTTGACCATTACGCGGCCGGGACGCTTGCCGTCCTGGGAACCCGGCATGTAGGCCGCGGCGGACGCGCCCTTCTCGCGGAATTCCTCCACCGGCTTGATTTCCACTTTCCCCTTCGGCAGCACGGTGAACAGGTTGGGCAGCTGGGTATACATCTGGTCCGTGTATTTCTGATACAGGTCGATGATCTCCTGGCGCGACTTGGGATGCAGCGCCGGATTGTCGGCCACCGCCTTGTTGAAGGATTTCAGGTCGCTATAGCCCAGCTTCTGCGCGGTCGCCAGCATCTGCGCTTCGATGCGCGCCACTTCGGACAGGCCCAGTTGGTGGATCTGCTCCGGCGTCATCTCGGTGGTGGTGGACGACTGGGCCTTGAAGGCGTAGCGCGCCGCGCCATCCGGCAGCGACCACATGCCTACATCCTTGCGGCCGTTCGGCAGATATCGGGTCTTGGTGTAGATGGCCAGATTTTTGTAGGCCGGCGTGACGTCGTTCTTCACCGCCGCCAGGATCTCCTTGCTCAGACGCGCCTTGTCGGCGGCCGAGAACTCTTTCGGGAATTTCTTCAGCGGCTCGGCGTACGGCGAATCGGCCGGCTTCATGGCCGCCACGTCTTCGCACTGCTTGACGATTTTAGGAATCAGGAACTGCGGCGGCATCAGGTGATCGTGCACGCCTTTCTCCATCTGCACGCGGGTCTGCTCGAACAGCTTGGGCAGCGCATGCAGGCGCTTGATGTAGTCCTCGTAATCCTTGACCGTGTCGAACGACAGGGCCGAGATGATCATCGGCGTATCGATATGCACGCCGGAATTCTGCGCCAGCGGCATTTCCCAGTCCTTGAAGCGCGCGCCATCGACGTTCTGGCGCAGCTGGCGCACCATCAGTTCGCGGTTCAGCTGTTCCTGCAGCGGGAAGCCGGTGGTGTCCACGGCTTCGAAGCGCTTGAGGAAATCGGCGCTGGCGCGGATGTCGGCGTCGATGCCGGCCTGCGAGAAGTCCGACCATTTGTCGTTATAGCGTTTGTCGCCGATCATCGAGGCCCACTCCGGGCTGGTGCGCATGGTGTACTGCCACTGCTCCTTGATCAGGTTATTCAGCGCCGCGCGCCGCGCTTCCAGGTCGGGTGCGCCGGTGTCGGCATGGGCAGCGCCCAGGATCAGGGAGAACAACAAGGCGCTGGCGGCGCCGATACGGGGAATCGTGGTCATGTCGGCCTATCTTGAAAAGGGGATGTCGAGCTTGCACTGTAGACGGCGGCGGGACAAGGCGCGCGGCAATTGTGACGAAATGCCAAAACCCGGGCCTGGAATGCAGAATCAGGCAACCATGCGGCAGAAACCCCACTGACGCGCCGGCGCGCCGATTCCTAGAATGACTGCATCACCTACCCAAGGAGCTGTCATGCACACCATCGATCACATCTACATCAACGGCCAGTTCGTCACGCCGCACGGCACCGAGCTGTTCGACCTGGTCAACCCCACCACCGGTCAACTGGACGGCCAGGTGCGCCTGGGCGACGTCGAAGACACGCGCCGCGCCATCGCCGCCGCCAGGGCAGCCTTCCCGGCCTTCTCGCGCACCACCAAGGCGCAGCGCGGCGCCATGCTGCAACGCCTGCACGACGCGGTACTGGCGCGCGCCGACGACGCCGCCGACGCGCTGATCGAAGAATACGGCGGCCCGCGCAACAGCAGCGTGGGCCGCTCCCGCTACACCGCCAATATGTTTTTGGACGTGAAAAAGGTGATGGACGATCACGCATTCGTGAAGACCGTGAACAAGTCCAAGGTGGTGCTGGAGCCGGTGGGCGTGGTCGGCATCATCACGCCGTGGAATTCCAGTGCGTGGTTCATCGCGAATAAAGTGGCGACGGCGATTGCGGCCGGCTGCACGGTGGTGGTCAAGCCGAGCGAATTGAGCGCGCGCCAGAACCAGGTGCTGCTCGAAGCGATACATGCGGCCGAGCTGCCGCCGGGCGTGGTCAATGTGGTCAACGGCCGTGGCGACGTGGTTGGCGCGGAGCTTAGCGTACACCCGGATATCAACAAGATCTCCTTCACCGGCTCGACGCCGGTCGGCAAGCAGATCGCCCGCCTCGGCGTCGACACCATGAAGCGCGTGACGCTGGAATTGGGCGGCAAGAGCGCCAACGTAATCCTGGACGACGCCGATTTCGCCAAGGCGATTCCGAACGCGGTGGCGGCCTGCTATATGAACAACGGCCAGGCCTGCATCGCCGGTTCGCGCCTGCTGGTGCCGGCGCATCGTCTGGAGGAAGTCAAGCTGCTGGCCAAAATGGCGGCGGAGGCGATTGTGGTCGGCGATCCGCATGACGCGGCGGTGGCGCTGGGACCGATCGTCACGCAGAAGCAGTTCGAGCGCGTGCAGCACTACATCGCGGTCGGCATCGAGGAGGGCGCGGAGCTGGTCACGGGCGGCCTGGGCAAACCGACCGGGCTGGAGGCGGGCTACTTCGTCAAGCCGACCGTGTTTGCCGGGGTGACGCCGTCGATGACCATCGCCAAAGACGAAATCTTCGGTCCGGTGCTGTCGATCATGAGCTATGAAACCGAAGAGGAGGCGATCGCCATCGCCAACGACACGCCGTACGGCCTGCAAGCCTATGTCAGCTCCACCGACCTGGCGCGCGCCAACCGCGTGGCGGACCGGCTGGTGGCCGGCCGGGTGCACATCAACGGCATCCACGACGACCTGATCGCGCCGTTCGGCGGCTTCAAGCAATCCGGCATCGGCCGCGAGTTCGGTCCCTACGGGCTGGAAGCCTACCTGGAGCCGAAAGCCATCCTCGGCGAAGCGGCGCAATACCGTTAAGCCAGCAGGTCGGCGACCTCGCGAAACACCCGGTGCGGCTGCTCGGCGATCAGCGCGTCGACGTGGTTGAAGCCCCAGGCCACGGCGCCAAAGGCGACGCCGGCTTCGGCCGACACCTTGGCGTCGCGGATCTCGTCGCCGATCAGCATCACATGTTCGCGCGCGACGCCGGTGGCGGCCAGCACCTTGCGGATCTTCGACAGCTTGCCGAACAGCGAGGCGCCGCATTCGACGTGACTGAACAGGGCGGCGGTTTCCGGTCCCAGGATCTTCAGCACATTGCTGCGCGAGTTGGAGCTGACGATGGTCAGCTCCACGCCCCGGGCTTTCAGCGCGCGCAGCGCCTGGTCCATGCCGGCGAACAGGCGGATGCCATCAATGTTGCGGCCCATGCTGGCGCGCATGAAGGTGGCAATGGCCGGCACCTTCCACAACGGCACTTCGTGGATCGCCATCAGCTGCCGCGCGTCGAGCTCGCGCAGCGATTGCTTGCGGCTCTGGTCCAGGCGCCTGAAGCCGTATTTGTCGGCGGCCTCGTCGAAGATCTGCAGAAACACCGGCAAGGTATCGGCCAGCGTGCCGTCGAAATCAAAGATGATGAGCTTGCGGTCCAAGTGGCTCCCGGCACAATGTGAGGTATCCCATTATGCCGTGGTCTTTCAAAACAGGCTGAAATCGTCGTTACTGTCCGGAAGCGAGCGCAGCACGCGCGCCAGCGGACTTTTGCAAATCAGGTACAGCGCGACGGGGATCAGCAGGAGCAAAGCGGCCATGGTTGCATTCCTTTTTTCGCACATGTGTGCGAAATTGATTGACGAAAAACCGCAGACGGACTGCGGCCAGGTTATTCCATATCGTTGAAACTCTTGTAGGTCGAAATCAGGCGGCTGAAGGCGCGCTGCATGTGGCGCAGGGCCTGGTCGTCGTGCAGGAAGCGGGTGTCGTGGATCAGGCCCACGATCAGGGCGTAGATTTCATACACCAGCTGGCCGGGATCGGTGTCGGGCCGCAGCTGGCCCAGCTCCACCGCCTGCAGGATGGTCTTGCGCAGCGAGGCGCGCCAGGCGACGGCGCCCTGTTGCAGGCGGTCGCGCAACGGACCCTGCTGGTCGTCGAATTCGAAGGCGCCGGCGCTGTACAGGCAGGAATTGCGCAAGCCCTCGTCGGCGGCGCGGCGCGACCAGGCGTTGACCTGGGCGATCAGGCGCGGCAGCCCCTTGGGCTGCTGCAGCGCGGGCAGGAAGATTTCGGCGGCAAACTGGCGGTCGTACTCGTCCAGCACGGCGGCCTGCAAGGCTTCCAGCGAGCCGACGCGCGAAAACACGCCGCTCTTGCTGATGCCGGTGCGCTTGGCCAGCTCGCCCAGCGACAGCCGGCCGATGCCTTCGGTGGCCGCCATGTCCAGCGCCGCCTCCAGGATGGCGGCGTAGGTGGCTTCGCTTTTTGCTGTCAACGTATCCATGGACTGAACTTTAGCACAGGTGTGCGAAATAACAAGCAAAAAAACCGGGGTCAGTTCTGCCAATCGCACACAAGCTCAACCTTGCAATGGTTGAGCTCGTGTGCGATTGGCAGAACTGACCCCGGTTTTGGCTTAGTTTGGCTTAGCGTGCCAGGCGCTTCTCCAGGTCGGCTTTCACCGCCTTGAGTTGCTCCGGCATGCGGTAGGCCAGCTTGGTGAACAGTTCTTCATGCAGCTTCAGTTCTTCACGCCAGGCGTCCTTGTCGATCGAGGTGATGGTCTCGAACTCTTCCGGCGAGAACGGGATGCCGTCCCACTTCAGGTCACCAAAGCGCGGGGTGGTGCCGAAGATGTTTTCGATGCCGCCGGCTTCGCCTTCGATGCGCTCCAGCATCCACTTCAGCACGCGCATATTGTCGCCGAAGCCAGGCCAGACGAAGTGGCCCTGCTCATCGGTGCGGAACCAGTTGACGCAGAAGATCTTCGGCAGCGTGGCGCCGTCGATCTTGGCCACTTTCTCGCCCAGGTTCAGCCAGTGCTGGAAGTAGTCGCTCATGTTGTAGCCGATGAACGGCAGCATGGCGAACGGATCGCGGCGCACCACGCCCATCTGGCCGGCGGCGGCGGCGGTGGTTTCCGAACCCATGGTCGCGGCCATGTAGACGCCTTCCACCCAGTTGCGCGCCTCGGTCACCAGCGGTACGGTGGTCGAACGGCGGCCGCCGAAGATGAAGGCCGAGATCGGCACGCCGGCCGGGTCGTCCCATGCCGCGTCGATCACCGGATTCTGCGTGGCCGGCACGGTGAAGCGGGCGTTCGGGTGCGCGGCCTTGGTGCCGGAGGCCGGCGTCCAGTCCTTGCCCTGCCAGTCGATCAGGTGATCCGGCGCCTGCTTGGTCAGGCCTTCCCACCAGACGTCGCCGTCGTCGGTCAGCGCGACGTTGGTGAAGATGGTGTTCTCGCGCAGCGAGGCCATGCAGTTGTAGTTGGTTTTTTCGTTGGTGCCTGGGGCCACGCCGAAGTAGCCGGCTTCCGGATTGATGGCGTACAGCTTGCCGTCGGCGCCCGGTTTGATCCAGGCGATGTCGTCGCCGATGGTGGTGATTTTCCAGCCGTTAAAGGTGCCAGGCGGGATCAGCATGGCGAAGTTGGTCTTGCCGCAAGCCGATGGGAAGGCCGCCGCCACGTAGTGCTTTTTGCCTTCCGGCGATTCCACGCCGAGGATCAGCATGTGCTCGGCCAGCCAGCCGGCGCCGCCCTGCTGCGCTTCCTGGAAGCCCATGTTGGAGGCGATGCGCAGCGCGAAGCATTTCTTGCCCAGCAGCGCGTTGCCGCCGTAGCCGGAGCCGAAGGACCAGATTTCGCGGGTCTCAGGGTAGTGCACGATGTACTTGGTTGGATTGCATGGCCAGGCCACGTCCTTCTGGCCGGCTTTCAGCGGCGCGCCGACGGTGTGCACGCACGGCACGAAGTCGCCGTCGGCGCCCAGCACGTCGTAGACGGCCTTGCCCATGCGCGTCATGGTGCGCATATTGACCGCCACGTAAGGCGAATCCGACAGTTCCACGCCGATGTGGGCGATCGGCGAACCCAGCGGGCCCATCGAGAACGGCACCACATACATGGTGCGGCCGGTCATGCAGCCGTCGAACAGCGGATGCAGGGTGGCGCGCATGTCGGCCGGGTCCATCCAGTTGTTGGTCGGGCCGGCTTCTTCCTTGGTTTTGGAGCAGATGAAGGTGCGGTCTTCGACGCGGGCGACGTCGGTCGGGTCCGAGCAGGCCAGGTAGGAATTCGGACGCTTTTCCTGGCTCAGCTTCTTCATGGTGCCGGCGGCAACCATCTCGGCGCACAGGCGGTCGTACTCTTCCTGCGAGCCATCGCACCAGTAAATACGGTCAGGCTTGGTCAGGGCGGCGATTTCCGCCACCCAATTGATGAGCTTTTGCTGTTTGATGTAAGCTGGGGCGTTCAATGGTGCAACGCCACCCATCACGGGCTGATTCATGGTACCTCCAATGCTAATTAAGAATTCGATAGCGGCAGGATCGTCGTCAGCTTTTGGCCAGGCGCTCAGAGGTCCATTCGAAATGGGTCGGCGGTCATACGGCGGTCGTGCGGCGGCCCGGATCTGGTCGACGGGCGCTGTTTTTCGGCCGATTGTACACCCGTCAACAGGCGTTCCATACAAAAATGTAGGAGAATTAGTTGAGTAAAGTAGTAGGCTATTTGGCTTGGCCTGCAGCTTGTTATTTCCCTACGAAATTTATTAAAAGATCGTTTATCTTCCATGAAAATCGCCATTCTTGATGATTACCAAAATGCAACCCAGAGCCTGAAAAGCTATGAGTTGTTGGCAGGCCACGACGTAAAAGTGTTCAACAGTACAACGCGCGGACTGGGCCAGCTGGCCATCCGCCTGCAGCCCTACGATGCGCTGGTGCTGATCCGCGAACGCACCGCCTTCAACCGCGCGCTGCTGGAAAAATTACCCAACCTGAAACTGATTTCGCAGACCGGCAAGCTGGCCGGCCACGTCGATGTGGCCGCCGCGACCGAACTGGGCATCGCCATCGCCGAAGGCATCGGCTCGCCGACCGCGCCGTCCGAGCTGACCTGGGCGCTGATCATGGCGGCGGCGCGCAAGATCGTGCCGTACGCAAACAATCTGAAGGACGGGCTGTGGCAGACGGCGTCCATCAACCCGGAACTGAACGGACTGGGCTTTGTGCTCAAGGGCCGCACGCTGGGCATCTGGGGCTATGGCAAGATCGGCCAGACCGTGGCCGGCTATGGCCGCGCCTTCGGCATGCAGGTGATGGTGTGGGGCAGCCAGGCCAGCCGCGACAAGGCGGTGGCCGACGGCTACACGGCGGCGCCGTCGCGCGAGGCGTTCTTCGAGCAGGCCCATGTGTTGAGCGTGCACCTGCGGCTCAACGACGCCACGCGCGGCATCGTCACGCCGGCGGATCTGGCGCGCATGCGGCCCGATGCGCTGTTCGTCAACACCAGCCGTGCCGAGCTGGTGCAGACCGATGCGCTGGAGCAGGCGCTGACCAGGGGCCGTCCCGGCCATGCGGCGCTGGATGTGTTCACCTCGGAGCCGCTGGCGGCCGATGCGCCGCTGCTGCGCATCCCGACCGTGCTGGCGACGCCGCACCTGGGCTACGTCGAGCAGGACAGCTATGAGCTGTACTTCCAGCACGCGTTCCAGAACGTGGTGAACTTCGCCAACGGCACGCCAAGCAACATCCACAATCCGGACTACCAGGCCAAGGCGCGCGGCTAGTCGGTCTGTTCCGGCACTTCCGGCCGGCCGGTGAGATTGATGCGCGGCGCCGGCATCACATGGACCTTGCTCCACAGGCCGGCCCAGCCGGGCGGCCAGCCGATGTCCGGGCCGGCGTAGGGCGGCAGCGTGGCGCGCACCGGGATCACCGGCACCGGCGGCATCTCGGTCAGCGGACCGCCGTTGGGACGCTGCATGTCGAGGCTGTACATATAGCCTGGCAGCAAGGCATCGCAGACGCCGGCGAACCAGGCGGTGTGGTCCTCGTCGCGGCCCAGCGCCTGCGCCAGGCCTTGCGGATCGAACTTGGCCAGCGCATGGATCAGCTCCTCGGTGGTGGCGCCGGGCGTGTCGCCCCAGCCCATCACCGGGTTGCCGTTGTAGTCGGCGCCCGAGCCGTACCAGCCCTCGCGCCAGGAGCGCTGCATCCAGTCGCGCTGGCCGGTGAACAGGTGCCAGCGCCAGTGCAGGCCGGACGGCTTGGGCCACGCATACAGATAGAGTTTCTGATAGCCGGCCTGGTGCAGCGCGCGCACCATGGCCATCAGGCGCGCGTGCGGCATGCGGTCGGGCGGCGCGCGGCGGAACAGGATGGCCTCGCCGTCGGCAAACTGCACCTCGTCGGTGGACAGGTTCAAATCGAGCGTGCGCGACTCGTTGCCGAAGCGGGCGGAAATCCAGCCGGTCAACAAATTGACCGCCGTGATGACGCCATAGCCGCGGTGGCGGTGAAAAATAACGGTGCCGGGAGCGAGCGCTTTCATAGTCTGCAGACGAACAAAGAAACCAGTGTAGACATAGTATGCCCAAGTTTCCAGTCCGGCGTTTGGGTTATGATGCAGATCATTTTTCATCAGCTTGAGCTTTTATCATGACCCTGCGCATACTCGCCACCGGCGGCACCTTCGACAAACACTACAACGAACTGAACGGCACTCTGGGCTTTGCCGACAGCCACGTGCCGGACCTGCTGAAACGTTGCCGTCTGACCATAGATGTGGCGCTGGAGCAGCTGCCTTTGATGGATTCGCTGGACATGGTGGACGCCGACCGCGCGCGCATCCTGGCGGCGTGCCAGGCGGCGCCGGAAACAGCCATCGTCATCATCCACGGCACCGACACCATGCCGCAGACGGCGCAGGTGGTCGGTCCGGCCAACCTGGGCAAGACCATCGTGCTGACCGGCGCCATGATTCCTTACGAGATCGCCAACTCCGACGCCCTGTTCAACCTCGGCTTTGCGGCCGGCGTGGCGCAGACCCTGCCGCCAGGCGTCTACGTCGCCATGAACGGCCAGATCTTCGCCTGGGACAATGTACAGAAAAACAAGGCGGCCGGCGTGTTCCAGCCGCTGTAAGCTCCGGGGTCAGGTCCTTCATTTCTACACGAGCTGTGCCGTAGCAGGCGCTACGGCACAGCTCGTGTAGAAATGAAGGACCTGACCCCGGGTTTAACGGGCCGCCAGCAGGCCCTGGGCGGCGGCGGATTGCAGCGCTTTGAGGCGCAGCGTGTCGTGCTCCGCATGGGCCGCGCCGGCGCTCAGCGGTGCGGCGCTGTATTGATGCAGCGCTTCGGCCAGGCGCGCGGTGTGCGACGCCAGCTGTCCGCTCGCCGCCGCGCCGCCGCTGCCGCCGTCGCCGGCAAACGCCGACAAGGCTTGCGCCATGCCGCTGACCTTGCCGCTCAGTCCCTGCGCGAACCAGACGTCGGCCGCCGCGTGCGACGCGCCGTCGTCCGTGGTGTAGGTCGAGGTCATGCCGATCAGGTTGCCATTGTCGGTGGCGCCGCCGCGCTGCGCGTCCAGCTTGAGGCTGGTGATGTGCAGCTCGGCCAGCGTCTTCAGCTCGCTTGCCTGGCTGACGCCGTCGGCATCCGCGTCCACCCACACGCGCAGGTCGCCGTATTGCGCGTCCTTGGCGTCGATCACGCCATCGCCATTGCTGTCCATCGCCGCCAGCGCCACGTAACCGTTGGCGGCGGTGCTGCCGTCCGCCAGCCTGGTGGCCGAGCCGAACAGTTCGCTGCCGTCGTTGATGACGCCGTCATGGTTGCGGTCCAGCGCCAGCAGGCCGTCGCCGGAACCGACCCAGCCGGTGGCGCGCTGCTCGCCGCTGGCCGCCAGGTCGAAGCGCACGCCGGCTTCCAGCCCCAGCGTGCGCACGCCGTTGCCGTCCAGGTCCAGCACCAGCGGCGTGACGAAGGTCATCGCCGCTTTCTGCTCGGCCGTGAAGACCGCCTGCTGCGCCGCCGACATGGTGTTGTACTGCGTCGCCGTCATCGCATGGGTCTGCGCCGTGGTCAGCTGCGTCAGCTGGGCGTTGGTCAGCGCCGCCATCTGGAACGGCGTCAGCGCGCGGATCTGGCGCGTGCCGAGGCTGGCGATGTCCGCCACTTCGATGGCGCGCAGGTTGTCGGGGCTGAGGTCGGCGATCAGCGCCGTACTCATCGCCGCCAGCTGGGCGCCGGAGAAGGCCGCCATCTGGCCGCTGGTGAACTGGTTGACGTTGTCGCGCGGCGTCAGCGCCGCCACCTGGGTCAGCGTCAGCGCCGAGATCTGGCGCACGGTCAGCGCCAGCAGCTGGGCGTCGCTCAGCGCGCTGATGACGCCGGTGCTCAGGGCGGCGACGTCGATCGCTTCCAGCGCCGCCAGCGACGACGGCAGCAGGCGCGCGATGGCCGACGAGTTCAGCGCGCCGAACTGCGCCACCGTCATCGCCTGCAATTGCGCGGTGTTCAGCGCCGCCAGCAGGTTGCCGTCGCGCGCGGCGGCGTTCAGCAGCACCGGGTTGATGACCGCCACGTCGTTCGGGTCCAGGTACACCACCTGCGTGGCCGCCATCGCCGCCAGCTGCGCGCTGCCCAGCGCCGCCACCTGGTCGGCGCTCAGCGCGGCGATCTGGTCGCTCTTCAGCGCCAGCAGCTGATGGGTCTTGAGCGCGCCCACCACCGCCGGTTTCAGTACCGCGATATCGTCGGCGTCCAACGCGCCCACCACGGTCAGCGGCATGGCGCCGACCTGGGCCGCGCTCAGCGCCGCCGCCTGGGTCACCGTCAACGTCACCGCCTGCGCCGTGCTGAGGGCGGCGATGGCCTTGGTGCTCAGCGCCGCGATCTGCGCCGCGCTCAGGGCCGCGATGCCCTGGCCCTTGCCGCCCAGCGCGTTCAGCTGCTCCGGCGTCAGGCCGGCGATCGCCGCCACGCTGACCGCCGCCAGCGCCTCGTTGCTCAGCGCGGCGATGTCGTCCACCGTCAGGCTGGCGAACTGCGCCGCCGTCAGCGCATGCACCTGGGCCGCGCTCAAGGTCGCGAACTGGGCCGGTTTCATGCCGCCCAGCTGGGCCGTGCTCAGGGCGCTCATCTGGGCCGTGGTCAGACCGGCCAGCTGCGCGCCGTTCAAGGTCGACAGGAAGGTCGGCGAGAACGCCTTGATCTGCGCCGGGTTCAGCGCGCCGACCTGCTCGCTGCTGAAGGCCTGCAACTGCGCGGCATTGAGGAATTGCAGCGCCAGCGTGGCGATGGCGGCGATCTGCGCCGTGGTGATCAGGCCGAAATTGCCGGCCGTGCCGTTGCCGGCCATGCCCAGCGCGCCGATCTGCGACGCCGTCAGCGCCGCCACCGCCTGCGTGCTCAGCGCGCCGACGTCGCTGTCGAGGGCGATGATGTCGGCCTGCGACAGGCCGCCGATCTGGCGCACGTTGAGCGCCGCCACCTGTTCCGCGCTCAGCGCGGTCACTTGCGACGCCTGCAGCGCGCTGATCTGGCGCGAAGTCAGGCTGGCGATCTGGCGCGTGGTCAGGCTCAGAATCTGGTCACCGTTCAGCTGCGACAGGCCGGCGGTATTCAGCGCGCTGATCGCGGCGGTGCTCAGCGCCGCCAGGTCCTCGCCCGACAGGCTGATGACGTTGGCGGCCGACAGCGCCCCCACCTGCGCGCTGTTGAGCACCGCCACCTGCGCGGTCGACAGCGCCGCCAGTTGCGCGGCGGTCACCGCCGTCATCTGCGCCGAGGTCAGGCCGGTGATGGTGCTGGTGCGCAGCGCCGCGACATCTTCCCCTTCCAGCTGGCCGATGGCGCCCAGCGACAGCGCCGACAGCTGGCTGCTGGTCATCACGCTGGCCTGCTCGACGGTGATCGCCACCGCCTGCGCGCCGGTCAGGCCGCGCATGGCGCCGCTGCCCAGGGCGGCGAACTGGCTGGTGCTGAGCACGCCGAACTGATCGCCGCTGAGGCCGGACAGCTGGCCCGACGACAGGCCGCGGATGGTGCTGGTTTTCAGCGCCACGATGTCTTCCAGGTCGAAGGCGCCGACATCGGCGTTCGACAAGGCGCCCAGCTGCGCGCTGTTGAGCGCGCCCACCTGGTCGGAGCTCAGCGCCGCCGCCTGCTGCACCCGCAGCCCGGCCAGCGCCGCCGTGCGCAGCGCGGCGATCTGCGCCGTGGTCAGCGCCGCGATCGCGGTCTCGCCGCTGCCGAAGGGATCGTTGCCCAGCACGCTGAGCTGCGCGGAATTCAGCGCGGCGATGGCGGAGGTTTTCAGCGCCACCAGCAGGTCGGGATTGATGGCGGCGATTTCGCGCAGCGACAAGCCGCCCACCTGCGCCGAGCTGAGCGCGGCGATCTGCGCCGATTGCAGGTTGAGCATCTGGTCGCTGGTCAGCGCGTTCAGCTGCGCGGTGCCCAGTACGGCGATCTGGCGCGTCGCCAGCGCGGCGACCTGTTCGGTGCTGAGCGCGGCCAGCGCGCGCGTGCCCATGCCGGCGATGACGCCGGTGTTGAGCACGGGAATATCGGACAGCGCCAGGCCCTGCACGCCATCCGAACTCAGCGCGGAGAACTGGGCGGCGGTCAGCGCGGCGATCTGGGCGCTGGTCAGCGCCGTCACCTGTTCGCTGCTGAGCGTGGCCACCTGCAGCGTGGTCAGCGTGCTCAGCACGGCGGTGCGCAGCGCGGCCAGGTCGGCCGTCTCCAGCGCCACGATGTCGCTGGTGGTCAGCGCGCGCAGCTGCGTGCTGCTCAGCACGGCGGCCTGGGCGGTGCTCAGCGCGACGATCTGGTCGGTGGTCAGCTGGCTGATGACGCGCGTGCTCAGCGAACCGATCTGTGCGGTGCTCAGGGTGCCGAACAGGTTGCCATCGGGATTGGCGCCCAGCGCCGCCAGCTGCGCCGTGTTCAGCGCCTGAAGCATGCTGCTGCTCAGCGCGCGCAGGCTGTCGCTGCCGAGGGCGGCGATGTCTTCGGCGTTCAGGCCCGCCAGGCTGCGCGTGCTGAGGCCGACGATCTGCTTGCTGCCGAGGAAGGTCACCTGCTCCGCGCTCAGCGCCGCCAGCTGGGCGCTGCTGAAGACGCCGAATTGTTGCGAGGTCAGCGAACTCAGTTGCGCCGCGTTCAGGCTGGCGATGGTCTCCGCCGACATGGTGGCGAGGAAGCCCGGTCCCAGCGCGGCCAGGCTGTCGCTGGAGAAGCCGGCGATCGAGTCGGTCGGCAGGGCGTTGAGCTGGGCCGAGCTGAGCGCGGCGAACTGCGCCGGCGTCATGGCGCTCAGCTGGTCGCTGTTGAGTGCGCCGATCTGGTCGCTGCTCAGCGCGGCGATGGCGGCGGTGCGCAGGGCGGCAAAGTCGGCCGCCTCCATCGCGTGCAACACCTCGGTCTGCAGGGCCCGCACCTGGCTGCTGCTCAGGGCCGCGACCTGGCGCGTGCTCAGCGCCACCACTTCGTCGACGGTCAGGCCCAGCAGCGCGCTGGTGCGCAGCGCGGCGATCTGGGTGGTGCTCAAGGCCTGGACGTCGAGTTGCAGCGCGCCCAGCTGCGGCGCGCTCAGTGCGGCAATCGCGGCGGTGCTCAGCGCGGCCACGCCGGTGCTGCTGAGGGCGGCCACGGCATCGACGCTCAGCCCGGTGATCTGGCGCGAGTTCAGCGCGGCCACCTGCGCCGAACGCAGGCTGGCGAGTTGTTCGGTGCTCAGGGCGTTCAGCTGGCTGCTGTTCAGCACGGCGATCTGGCGCGTGGCCAGGCCGCTCAACTGCGCGGTGTTCAGGGCCGCCAGGGTATCGCTGTCGAAGCCGGCGATGGCGGCGGTGGCCAGCGCGCCCAGGTCGGCGCTTTGCAGGCCGGCCAGGCTCTCGGCCGTCAGCGCGGCCACCTGGCTCGACGTCAACGCGCCGGCCTGGGCGGTGGTCAGCGCCGTGACCTGGTCGCTGCCGAGCAGCGCCAGCTGCGCCGTGTTGAGGCTGGCGATGACGCTGGTCTTCAAGGCCGCCAGGTCGGCGGTGTCCAGCGACGCCAGCATCGCGCCGGGCATGGCGGCGACCTGGCTGCTGCTCAGTGCGGCGGCCTGGGCCGTGGTCAGCGCGATGACCTGGTCGTTGGTGATGGCGCTCAGCGCGCCGGTGCGCAGCGCGGCGATCTGCGCCGTGGTGAGCGCGGCAAACGAGGCGCCGTTGTCGAAGCCGCCAATGGCGGCCAGCTGGTTCGAGCCCAGCGCAGCGATGGCGCCGGTGCCCAGCGCCCGCAGCGCGCGCGTGCTCAGCGCGGCGACGTCGCTGTCGCTCAGGGCGACGATCTGCGTGCTGCCCAGGCCGACGATCTGCGCGGTGCTCAGCGACGCCACCTGGCTCTCGTCGAAGGCCGCCATCTGCGCCGAACTCAGCGCGGACAGCTGGCGCGAGCTGAAGCCGGCGATCTGCGCCACGCTCAGCGCCGCCAGCAGGGATGGACTCAGTTGCGAGACAGCGCTGGTGCTCAGCGCCGCCAGCGACGAACTGCTCAGGCCGGCCAAGGTGTCGCTGCTGATCGCCGCCAGCTGGCGGCTGCCCAGGGCCGAGAACTGGGCGCTGGTGAAGGCGCCCAGCTGCTCGCTGGTCAGCGCCGCCAGTTGCTGGGTCGACAGCGCGGCCACCGCATTGGTGCGCAGCGCGCCGAGATCGGCGGCCGGCAACGCCTGCATGGCGGCGGCCGACAGCACGCTGACCTGGGCGCTGCTGAGGGCGGCGACCTGGCGCGTGCCCAGCACGGCGGCCTGGCCGGCGCTCAGCGCGGCCAGGGTGCTGGTGCGCAGCGCCGCCATCTGCGCCGTGGTCAGGCTGGCGAGGGCGCTGAAGTCGGCACCGCCCAGCACGCTGAACTGCGCCGAGGTCAGCGCGCCGACCGCAGCCGTGCTCAGGTAAGGCAGGTCGCCCCCGTCCAGCGCGCCGATATCGTCCAGCGACAGTCCGGCCACCTGGCGCGAACCCAGCACCGCCAGCTGCGCGGTGCGCAGATTGGCCAGCTGGTCGCTGTCGAGGCCGGCGATCTGGGCGCTGCCGAGCGCCAGGATCTGCTGGGTGGTGAAGGCGCGGATCTGGTCGCTGCTCAGTTGCGCCAGCGCGGCGGTGGACAGCTGCGCCACGGCGGCGGTGCTCAAGGCGGCCAAGTCGGCAGTGACCAGGCTGGCCAGCGCCGCGTTGCTCAGCGCCGCCACCTGGCTGGTGCTCAGCGCGGCAAACTGGGCGCTGCTCATGCCGCCCAGCTGGTCGAGCGACAGCAGGCCGACCTGGTGGGTCGACAGGCCGGCGATGGCGGCGGTTTTCATGGCGCCCAGGTCTTCCGCTTCCAGCACCGCCAGATTGGCGCTGGACAGCGCCGCCAGCTGCGCCGAGTTCCAGACCGCAGCCTGGCGGGTGGTCAGCGCCACGGTCTGGGCGGCGGTCAGGACGGCGATCTGCTGGCTGGCCAGCGCCGCCACGGCCTGCGTGGTCAGCTGGGCGAAACCGGTGTCGCGCATGGCGCGGATGTCGGCGGTGGAAAAGGCGGCCAGCTGGGCGCCTTTCAGCGCGGCGAATTGCGGGTCCAGCATCAGCGCGATGTCGGCGGTTTCCAGCGCGGCGATGTTGGCGGTGCTCAGGGCACCGATGTCGGCGGTTTCAAACGAGGCAATCGCTCCCGGCGCCAGGCTGGTGAAGGCGCGCGTGCCCAGCGCCGCCACCTGGGCGGTGCTCAGCGCGGCGATCTGGTCGGCGGACAGCGCGGCCATCAGCGCGGTGGTGGCGCTGCTGGCCGCGTTCAGCACGGCGGGCTTGAGCGCCGGCACCTGGGCCAGGGTCAGCGCGGCGATATCATCAGTGGTCCAGGCCGCCAGTTGCTGCGAGGTCAGATTGGCGATCTGCTGGGTAGTCAGTCCAATGGGCCCGCTCATAGGAAGTTCCTCTTTTGATAAGACTTTTCACTATAGCAGAATTTCTCTTACTTTCTTCGTGGCAATGCAGAAATTTTTCACCAACAGTCAAAAAAAATGCCGCGAAATCAACGACTTCACGGCATTTTTACTTTAACGGCAAGTAATTTCAGGTTCAAGCCTTGGCTTCACCGCCCAGGGCTTCCACCACGTCGGCCATCAGCTTGGCCAGCTCGCCCGTCATCAGCATGAAATCGCCGTCGAAGCGTTCGTCGTCGTTGCGCACGCCGGCGTCTTTTTCGTCCAGCACGTCCAGCGGCTTGACGCCCTTGATCGCCAGCGATTCGGTCAGCACGAAGGAAATCTTGCTGTCCCAGGTCATGGCCAGGCGGGTGCACTGCTTGCCGGCCGCGATGTGGCGGCGCACTTCTTCCGGGTCCAGCGAGTGCTTGACGTAGCGTACCGCCGCCTTGCTCTCGCCGGTGGCGCGCAGCTCGGTGTCCATGTCGACCGTGAAGCCGGCCGGCGCTTCGTCGGTCTGCAGCCATTCGGTCATCACGCCCACCGGCGAGCGCTGCACGCGCAGGCTTTCCAGCGGCATGCGGTCGACCGCCTTCAGCAGCAGCTTGATGACTTCGTCGGCCTTGGCCGGGCTGGCGGCGTCCACCACCAGCCAGCCGTTGACCGGATCGATCCAGGTCCAGACGTTGCCGCGGATCGAGAAGGCGCGCGGCAGCAGTTCGTCGGCCACGCGTTCCTTCAGTTCCTTCATGGCTTTCTTGCCCGGTGCGAAGCCCTGGGCTTCTTCCATTTCGGCGGCGCGCGCCTTGGCCACCTGGTTGATCACGGTGGCCGGCAGCAGTTTCTTCTCGGTGCCCAGCAGGATCAGCATCTGCTTGTTGACCACGTGGACCAGGCCGCCGTTAGGACGCGGCTTGTCCCAGCCCTGGCGCAGCAATTCATTGCTGCTGGCCGGCGTGAAGGCGTTCGAGGACAGCGCTTCTTCCAGTTGTTCGGGAGTGTAGGCCCAAGGGGCCGGCAGACGGTAAATCTGTAGATTCTTGAACCACATAAAGTTGACAGGCCTTGTTTCGGAGATTTGCAAAAGGAGCGCCATTTTACACGCTGACGCACCGCACGGGCTCAGGCGAATAGATCGCCTTGCACCGGCTGTGGCGTGCGCGCCATGGCGCCGGGAGGTTCGAGCGTGCTGGCGCGCACGCCCAGCAGGCGCAGCTTGCGTTGCAGCGGCACCCGTTTTAAACATTCGCGCGCCGCCTGCAGGATGGCGGCCGGCTCGGCCACCGACTGCGGCAGCGTCACGTTGCGGCTGACGATCTGGAAATCGTCGTAGCGCAGCTTGATGCTGATGGTGCGGCTGACGTAGCCCTTGCGCTTCAGGTCGTCCGCCAGCCGCTCGCACAGCGTGACCAGAATGCCCGACAGCGTGGCGCGGTCCTGGCGCGCATGCAGGTCGCGCTCGAAGGTGGTCTCGCGCGAGATCGACTTGCTTTCGCGGCTGGTGGAAATCTCGCGCTCGTCGATGCCGTGCGCCACGCGCGCCAGCCACGCGGCGTAATGCGCGCCGAAATAATCCTGCAGCAGGCCCTGGTCGGCCAGCGCCAGCTGGCCCACGGTTTCGATGCCCAGCGAGGCCAGCTTGGCGGTGGCCTTGGGGCCGATGCCGTTGACCTTGCGCACATTCAGCGGCCAGATGCGCGCCGGGATATCTTCAAAGCCCAGCACGGTCAGGCCGTTGGGCTTGTCCAGGTCCGAGCAGATCTTCGACAGCAGCTTGTTGGGCGTGACGCCCACCGAACAGGTCAGCCCGGTGGCCGCGTGCACGGCCTGCTTGATGCGCGTGGCCAGCTCATGCGTTTCGCCGGGCACGTCGGTCAGGTCGGCGTAGATTTCATCGATGCCGCGGTCCTCGATGTCCGGCGCGATGGCGGCCACGGTGTCCTTGAACAGCCGCGAGTAGTGGCGGTAGGCGTCGAAGTTGGCCGGCAGCAGGATGGCGTCCGGCGCCAGCTTGGCCGCCTTCATCATGCCCATGGCCGAACCGACGCCGAAGGCGCGCGCCTCGTAGGTGGCGGTGGTGATCACGCCCCGACCGACATAGTCGCGCAGGCGCTTGAAGACGTAGGAACCGTCCTCGCGCTGCTCGGGATCGTAGCCACGGCCGCCGATCACCACCGGCTGGCCGCGCAGCTGCGGATAACGCAACAGCTCGACCGATGCGAAAAACGCATCCATGTCGATGTGGGCAATGCGGCGCGCGGCGTCAGCCATTTCAGCCATTTCAGCCATGGTCGGAGATGATTACTGTGGATACATACAGTATCTCTCGAAACCAGCCATTCTGCAAGTTGTCGGTGCTACACTCTTCGCATGACCAAACGCCTGACCACCGTTTTGTTGGCTTCGTGGCTGCCGCTCGCCTGTGCGCACGCGGCGGCTGCGCCTGCCTGTCCGCCGGCCACGGTCGGCGTCAGCGATCTCGGCTACTCGTCCTACCTGGACGGCGGCGTCGTTCGCGGCAGCAATGTGGATGTGCTGGAAGCGATCGAAAAACGCAGCGGCTGCCCGCTGACAGTGCGCTGGTTCCCGCGCAGCCGCCTGTACGCGGAATTCTTCAACAAGCAGCTGGACATGACCGGCGCCTCGCTGCGCACCGCCGAACGCGACCGCTACGGCACCTGGCTGCCCTACACCTACACCCGCTTTGAACTGGTGCTGCTGAACCAGCACGCGGGAAAATTCCGCAGCCTGGCCGAATTCGTCGAACACAGCACGGCGCGCCTGAACATCACGCGCGGCATCTTCTACACGCCGGAGACGCAGGTGCAGCTGGACCGCCTGCAAAAGCTGGGGCGGCTCGAATACGTCAACGATTACGGCGTGGTGTTCCGCAAGATCCTGGCCGGCCGCGCCGAGGGCACGCTGGCGCCGGCCACCATCCACCTGCTGAACCAGCGCCAGTTCGGCATGCTCGGCAAGATGCGCGCGTCGATGGTGACGGAATCGCCGCGCGCCATGGTCGGCCTGTATGTCGCCAACAAGGTGCCGCCGGAAGTGCTGCAACGCTATGCCGACGCGCTGCGCTCCATTGTTGCCGACGGCACCATGCAGCACCTGTACGAACACTATCTGGGCGCCGACATCACGCGCCAGCTGTTCCATGACGGCACGCGCGAAATTCTCGACGCGCTGCCGCCGGCACAATTTTCTAAATAATTTACAAAACCCCTTGCGGAATCGAATCAGGCTCCTATAGAATACGGCCTCGTTCAGCAGTTGTAGCAGTTAAATGAAACAACGCTGATAAGTTTTCTGGGTGCTTAGCTCAGTTGGTAGAGCGGCGCCCTTACAAGGCGTAGGTCGGGAGTTCGAGCCTCTCAGCACCCACCAGCTAAACTTATAAACAACGAATTGGAGCGGTAGTTCAGTTGGTTAGAATACCGGCCTGTCACGCCGGGGGTCGCGGGTTCGAGTCCCGTCCGCTCCGCCAATATTCCGAAGAAGGCCTGATGTTCGCATCAGGCCTTTTTTCATTTCCGCCTCAGATTGTCGGTGTAAGCTGCTTGGCAATGAAAACTTCCTACCTCCGCTTCCGCCTCAGGCTGGCCCGCCACGCGCTGCTGCAGTTTGCCCGCAGCCTGCAAAGCTCGCTCGAATACATCCTGCTGGCGTTTGGCCCGGTGATGGTCGGACTGCTCGCCTGCATCGCCCTGCCCGGATTGTTTGCCGCCACCCTGCCGTGGCCGCAAGCGCTGGGACTGTTCGCCGGCCAGGTCGTGCTGGCCAGCGCGCCGGTATGGCTGCTGCGCAAGCGCCTGCATCCGGCGGCGGTGGTGACGTGGAGCCTGCCGCTGCCGATCGCCGCGCGCAGCAAGTGGATCGCCGAAGCGGCGGTGGCCGGCATGATCGTCGGGCCGCTGGCGGCGGCCTACGCCCTGTCCACCCTGATCTGGCTGCAGCAGTGGCCGGACTGGCTGCGCCCCGTGGCGCCGCAGGCGCTGCTGCTGACGCTGGCCTCGCTGCTGCTGGCATGGCTGCTGTCCACCTTGATGCTGTTCCATCGCGCCCGCATGCCGGCGGCGCGCCAGCCGGGCCGCGCGCGACCCGCGCCGACCAGCTACGTGCCGTCGCGCGGCGGTCTGGCGCGCTTCTGGTTCCAGCTGTTCTGGCTGCCCTACTGGCGCGCCGAGAACGTGGTCGGCATTCAGCAAACCCTGCTGCTGGCAGGCGCGCTGCTCAGTGTCGGCGCCTGGATGTGGCATCCGCCCGTGGTGCCGCCGGCGCTGTGGGGCGCCTGCGCCGCGCTGCTGCTGATGCTGCTCACCGACCGTGGCGACAAGGCGGTGGCCGAACAGATCGCGCTGCTGCGTCCGCTCGCCGCCGACTGGCCGCTGCGCACCGAACGCCTGTACCGGCTGGCGATGCTGTTCACCTTGCTGCCGGCGCTGGCCGTGATGGCGTGCTTCGCCGTGCTGACGCTGGGCCGCAGCACGCCAGGCTACAGCCACACGGTCGCCATCGTCTGGCTGTGCGCCGCCGCCGTCGCCCAGCTGGCGCTCATTGTTCTGCGCCAGCTCAGTGTGCGCGGCCGCGTCGGCCTGGTCCTCGGCGCCATCCTCATCCTGACCGCCATCGGAAGCGAATTATGGAATTAAGAATCGAGCAGCTCACCTTTGAATACGCCAGCCATCCGCTGTTCCGCCAGTTCAGCCTGCGCCTCGGCGCCGGCGTCACCTGGCTGCGCGGCGAAAACGGCGCCGGCAAGACCACGCTGCTGAAACTGGCCGGCGGCGCGCTGACGCCGCATGCCGGCACGGTCTGGATCGACGACATCGAACTGCGCGCGCAGCCGCTGGCCTACCGCCTGCACTGCTACTACTGCGGCGGCGACACGCCGCAACTGCCGTGGCTGACCGTGCGCGAAGTGCTGGACATGCACGTCTCGCTGTATCCGGGCGCCGACGCCGCGCTGCTCAACGCCGAGCTGGCCGCCTTCCATCTGCTGCCGACGCTGGACCAGCCGGTGACCACGCTGTCGCTGGGCCAGCACAAGAAGATGCAACTGTCGCTGGCCCTGGCGCTGCCGGTGCGCCTGCTGCTGATCGACGAACCGTTCAACGGCCTCGATGTCGACGCGGTGGCTTACCTGCGCCAGCAGCTGTCGGCGCCGGAACGGCTGGCGCGCCAGTGCATCCTGCTGACCAGCCACCTGGAGCCGGCATTGCCGCTGAACAGCACCGTGCAGCTGTGATTTCTTAACAACAAAATCACAGGAAGCGGACAAAACCGGCGACAATACAGGTCGCCATCCCCCTTTACCTTGGAGTTCCCCCTTGATTTTCGGCTTCCTGAAATCGCCCGAGCTGTCGCCACGCCTGCTGCGCCTGAAAGAATCGGCGCTGTTCGCGTCGCTGACGCCGCTCGAACTGAAAATCGTCGACGGCCTGATGCACGAACGCCGCTACCTGGCCGACGAAATCATCTTCGACGAGGGCGAGGAAGGCCAGGCGCTGTACCTGGTGATGTCGGGCCGCGTGATCATCAGCCGCCAGCTGGGCGCGGCACGCGAAGTGGTGGCCGAGCTGTCGGCAGGCTCCTTCTTCGGCGACCTGGCGCTGCTGGACAACTCGCCGCGCAACGCGCAGACGCGGGCGCTGGACAACTGCGAACTGGCGGTGTTCTTCCGCGCCGACTTCATGGGACTGATGGATACCGATCCCGTGATCGGCTACAAGATTTCGCTGGCCCTGGCGCGCCACATCGGCCGCCGCCTGCGCGACTGGATGACCGGCAAGCCGCAGCTGGAAGCCTTATGAACCTGCTGCCAACCCAGAAGCGCGGCGGCCCGGTGGTATGGAGCGGCATCATCGCCGCCACCTGCGTGCTGCTGTTCCTGTTGCAGCAGATGCTGTTCCTGGCGATTCCCTTCCTGCTTGGCATCGTGCTGTACTACATCCTGCAGCCGCCCACGCAGCGGCTGGTGCGCATGGGCTTCAGCCAGAATGCGGCCACGCTCAGCGTCGGCGCGCTGTTCCTGTTGCTGCTGGCGCTGGCCGTGCTGGCGGCGGTGTACTGGAAGTCGGCGCCGACCACCTCGTGGCAGGCCATGCTGGGGATCTACCTGGCCGGCGGCCTGGAGTTCGTGCGCCATACGATGACGGCGCTGGAACAGCAGTTCCCCATCCTGCAGCAGGTGCAGCTGGCCGACACCGTCAACCAGCGCATGACCGAATTCACCGGCGACTTCATCCAGTCGCACCTGACCGACATCCTGGTGTCGGTGGCGGCGTGGCTGCCGTCGCTGCTGCTGGCGCCGTTCCTGACCTTCTTCTTTTTGCGCGATGGCCTGCGCTTCAAGAAATTCCTGGCGCGCGCGGTGCCGAACGCCTTCTTCGAACGCACGCTGTGCCTGCTGCATGAAGTCGACCAGACCGCGCACCGCTACTTCCGCGGCCTGATCCGGCTGACCATCCTGGACACGGCGGTGCTGGCGCTGGGCCTGTGGGCGATCGGCGTGTCGTCGCCGCTGGTGCTGGGCCTGATTGCGGCGGTGCTGGCGTGGGTGCCGTATGTCGGCTCGATCGTCGGCTGCATGCTGGTGGTGATGGTGGCGTCGACCGATGCGCCGGCCGATCCGTCGGTGGCCTACCTGGCGATCGGCGTGTTCATCCTGGTGCGGCTGCTGGACGACTTCGTGTTCATGCCGCTGACCCTGGGCCGCAGCCTGCACATCCACCCGCTGATCACGGTGCTGATGATCTTCATCGGCGGCTCGGTGGCCGGCGTGGCGGGCCTGATGCTGGTGCTGCCGCTGCTGGGCGTGGTGATGGTGATCGGCGAAACCCTGGGCCGCCTGATCACCGACCCGCGCCTGCGCGCGCGCCACCGCAACGCCATCGAACTGCGCACCAGGCAAGCCAGCTACGACCTGAGTTCCTGAAGCGTCTACAGCAACTCATCAGGGATGCCGAGCGCCTCCGCCGCGCTGTCGCACAGCCGCTCCGACTGAGCGATGGCGAATGCGGCGATGCCTTGCACCAGATCGCGCTCGGCCTCTTCATACGGGCCGGCATGCGCGAGCGCCATGGCGTGTTTCCGTACGCCGTCACGAAAACGGCGGCTTTCGCGCAGCATCAACCGGCGATCAATCGCGCAGCGTTGCGCAAAATCCGCCAGTGCAAAGCCCTTGATTTGCTCCATGATGAAGACATCGCCGAATGCCATCGCCAATTCGTGCGAGAGCTGCGGATATTGCACGACGCTCACCAAGTCATACCACGGGGCTGCCTGCAATCCCGAACGATGGACGAAGAATGAAAAATTCTTGCCATGCGCATCGCTGTTCCCGATCACCAATTGAAACAAGGCCCAACGCAACATGCTCAGCTTGTCGATCGCCTTGCGATTCACATGCCGCAGTAATTCAAACAGCTTCGGCAGGCTGACGCCGTCGCGATAGTGCGCGGCATCGCCGACGCTGCCGATATTGCCTTCATATTTATAGCTGACTGGCAGGTCGCTGGCTTGGCACGCATCGATGATGTGCTTGCGTTCGACCTTGCTTTCTTCGCGATGCAGGATGGCGCGGTCAAACCTGGTCACCACCAGCACCGGCCTGGGGGTGCGCAGGATTGCCACCCGCGCAGCTGGCAAGCCCAGCGATTGCGCCAGCGTCATGCAGAAATGCTCGTTGGCCACCATATGCGGCAGACGCACATCTGTCGGCTGCGGTTTGAGGATATGTGTGGACGCCAACGGAAAATCCGGCAGAAACATGGGCGCCCCAGCTTCCGGCTCGCCATCGGCATAGACCAGCAGTTTGTCCTGATAGCCGGCCACCGACATGCGTATCTTGCCGTCCCATTCGATCAACGGACGCGTGTCGCGCTCGGCGATCCGCTGATCCAGCTCCGCTATCGAAATGGCGCGCAGGCCAGCCGCAGGGCTGGCGACAGGGGAAAGGCGGCGGCATCGGTTCGCCAATCCTCCGTATAGCGCAGGGACCACTGCTGCTCAAGCGGGATATAGCCGATTTCCGCGATCAGACGCTTTTCCAGTCATAGACAGAGTTGCAGGTCGTCGCTCATGGCAGGGTGTCTTGCGGCAGGGTACGCAGGAAATCATGGTCCTTGGGCGCGACAATAAGCGTCAGTCCAAGTCCGTCGAGCACGGCCAGCAGCTTATCGGTACGCACACCACCGGCGCCATTTTCCAGCCGGGAAAGAAGATCGACGGAAACGCCGTTCAATGCGGCGGCATCATCAATTCGCAATCCCTGTTTTTTCCGGTGCGCACGGATCTGGTGACCGATATCGGCAGTGTGCGTGACGAGCTGCACCGCAGGCAAAGATGGGGTTTTCGCATTCATTTCGGATTTTCAGAAATTTTAGCATTACATTCAGTATAGGTTGATTATTTCTGTTTTTCCGAAATTCTTATGCAAGCAGAGAAATAAGCTCCATTTTTCTGAAACTCCGAAATAAAAAGCCCAAAAGTTGTCTCCAACTTTTGGGCTTTTGCGGTCACTATAGCGGCTTAGGCGGTCATGGCCTGCTTGTCTGCCGACTCTTCGACAACTTCCTCGTCGTCCGAGCGGATCAGGTGGTCAAAGGCGGACAGTGCCGCTTTCGCGCCTTCGCCGGTGGCGATGATGATCTGCTTGTACGGCACCGTGGTGACGTCGCCGGCGGCAAACACGCCTGGCAGCGAGGTCTGGCCACGGGCATCGACGTCGATCTCGCCGTGACGCGACAGCGCCACCGTGCCTTTCAGCCACTCGGTGTTCGGCACCAGGCCGATCTGCACGAACACGCCTTC
The DNA here is from genome assembly GCF_009674565.1 of Duganella aquatilis. Lineage (GTDB taxonomy): Bacteria > Pseudomonadota > Gammaproteobacteria > Burkholderiales > Burkholderiaceae_D > Rugamonas > Rugamonas aquatilis. Next base: position 166,148 of record NZ_WKJL01000005.1, on the reverse strand, counting down.
CAGCTCGACCTTGTGCGACACATTGGTGTTGCGGTCGGTGTAGCTCAGGCCGTTGACGATCTTGCCGTCGCCGTGGATCTCGGTGGTTTGCGCCGAGGTGATCACGGTAACGTTGGCCAGGCTGCGCAGCTTGCGTTGCAGCACCGCGTCAGCGCGCAGTTCCGCGCCGAACTCGATCAGGGTCACGTGCTTGACCAGGCCGGCCAGGTCGATCGCCGCTTCCACGCCCGAGTTGCCGCCGCCGATCACCGACACGCGCTTGCCCTTGAACAGCGGACCGTCGCAGTGCGGACAGTAGGCCACGCCGTGGTTGCGGTATTCCTTCTCGCCCGGCACGTTGATCTCGCGCCAGCGGGCGCCGGTCGCCAGGATCACCGACTTGGCTTTCAGCACGGCGCCGGAAGCGGTGTGCACTTCGGTGACCTTGCCCACCTGCACCAGCTTGCTGGCGCGCTGGGTGTTCATGATGTCGACGTCATATTCTTTGACGTGCTGTTCCAGGGCGATGGCAAACTTCGGTCCTTCGGTCTCTTTCACCGAAATGAAGTTCTCGATCGCCAGGGTGTCCAGCACCTGGCCGCCGAAACGCTCGGCCAGTACGCCGGTGCGGATGCCTTTGCGGGCGGCGTAGATCGCCGCAGCGGCGCCGGCAGGGCCACCACCGACCACCAGCACGTCGAACACCTCTTTCTTGCTCAGCTCAGCTGCCTGGCGCACGCCGGCATTGGTGTCCAGCTTGGCGAGGATTTCCTCGACGTTGGTGCGGCCCTGGCCGAAATGCTGGCCGTTCAGGAACATCATCGGCACGGCCAGGATCTGGCGTTCTTCCACTTCCTTGGCGAACAGGCCGCCGTCGATGGTGGTCACCTTGATGCGTGGGTTAATCACCGACATGGCGTTGAGCGCCTGCACCACGTCCGGGCAGTTATGGCAGGTCAGCGACATGAAGGTTTCGAATTCGTAATCGCCATCCAGGTTGCGGATTTGCTCGATCACGGCTTCGTCAAATTTGATGGTGTGGCCGCCGACTTGCAGCAGCGCCAGCACCAGCGAGGTGAATTCGTGGCCCATCGGAATCGCGGCGAAACGCACGGCGATATCGGTGCCGACACGGTTGATGCTGAACGAAGGGGCGCGCACGCCAGCTTCGCTGCGCTCCACCAGCGTGATTTTGTCGCTCAACTCGGTGATTTCGAGGAGCAGTTCTTTCATCTCGCGGGCTTTGGCGCTGTCATCGAGAGAAGCGACCAGCTCCAGTGGGTAAACCACTTTTTCCAGGTAGGCTTTCAGCTGGGTTTTGAGGGTTGCGTCTAACATGATTTTCTTCCTTTACAAATATTTAGGCGTATGCCGGGCCGGACGCCCGGTCCGGCATCGCGGTAACTACTTGTGTGCTGCAGTCTTGTTCAAGACTTAGATCTTGCCGACCAGGTCCAGCGATGGGGTCAGGGTTGCTGCGCCTTCGGTCCATTTTGCTGGGCAAACCTGGCCTGGGTGCTCGGCAACGTATTTCGCTGCTTTAACTTTGCGCAGCAGTTCCGACGCGTCGCGGCCGATGCCGTTGTCGTGCACTTCCATCACTTTGATGAAGCCTTCTGGATTGATGACGAAGGTGCCGCGCAGTGCCAGGCCTTCTTCTTCGATCATCACTTCGAAGTTACGCGACAGTTTGCCGGTTGGGTCGCCGATCAGCGGGTAGTTCACTTTCTTGATCGCGTCCGAGGTGTCGTGCCATGCTTTGTGCGCGAAGTGGGTGTCGGTCGATACGCCGTACACGTCCACGCCCAGTTTGGCGAATTCAGGTTGGAAATCGGCCAGATCTTCCAGTTCGGTTGGGCACACGAAGGTGAAGTCGGCTGGGTAGAACATCAGAACGGACCACTTGCCTTTCAGCGACTCTTCGGTCAGGTCGATGAATTTGCCGTCGACATAAGCGGTGGCGGCGAATGGCTTGATTTGAGTATTGATCAGGGACATTGTGGTTTCCTCGTTGGGGTTGTGAATCATTGAGACGCCAGTTTAAGGCTTTTTAACCCATTTGCAAAATTGATTGTTCCAATAGTTTCAATTGGCTTTTACTATCGACGTTGCAAACGGTATAGCATTATCACTGTTTCAGCGCCAAATGCGGCTGGTCTTAATCAATCCCAAGCTCGCGCAAGAAAGGCTTTAGTGACTGGTCAATAGTTGCTGTGAATTCGATCTTGCCGTGCTTATCCAGTAAATCGCGCCCCGCTGTGCCCATCGACAGAAAGTATCAAGCATAGCGATTATCCTGCTAGCGTTTAGTGACAATGTGACGGATATCGTGTGCCGCTGGCATTTGCGGCACCGTCCGTCCGCTGCTGGCGGCGTGCCGCCCCTGTATATTTCCTTACGCGCCGCGCTTGCTGAGCGAGATCAGTGCCGGAAGATTATCTGGTCAGCCTTGCGCCGCCGGCAATCCGGCGGTGGCATGCAGGAAGGCGTCGAATTGTTGGGCGGGCATGGGCTTGGCGAACAGATAGCCCTGGCCATAGTCGCAGCCGGCGGCGGCCAGCAGGTCGCGCTGTTCGGGCGTTTCCACCCCTTCGGCGATCACGTTCAGGCCCAGCTTGTGGGCCATGACGATGATCGCCTCCGACAAGGCCATGTCGCTGGAGTCCGGCGCCAGGTTGCGGGTAAAGGAGCGGTCGATTTTCAGGTAATCGATGTCGAATTTCTTCAGGTAGGACAGCGACGAGTAGCCGGTGCCGAAATCGTCCAGCGCCACCTGGATGCCGGCGTCGCGCAATTGCAGCAGGCGGTTGCTGACGGCGCTGCTGGCGTCCAGCAGCAGGCCCTCGGTGATTTCCACCACCAGCGACTGGCCGGGCAGCGCCAGCGATTGCAGGTGTTCCAGCCAGCCCTGGTAGGAGCTGCCCTCGCGCTGGAACTCCAGCGGCGACTGGTTCAGGCTGACCTGGAACTCGGCGTAATGCTGCTGCCGCCAGCGCTGCACCCAGCGCGCCGACTCGCGGAACACCCATTCGCCGATGTCGATGATCAGGCCGCTCGACTCGGCCAGCGGAATGAATTCCAGCGGACTGACCAGGCCGCGCGACGGATGGTTCCAGCGTATCAGCGCCTCGGCCTTGTGGATGGCGCCGCTGGCCAGGTGGACGATGGGCTGGAAATACAGCTCGAACTGCTCGCCCTTGAGCGCGCCGCGCAAGTCATTGGTCAGACGCATGCGGTTCAGCGCCGCCACCTGCAGGGTCGGCGTGAAATAGCTGTAGCGGTTGCGGCCGGCGCCCTTGGCGGCGTACATGGCCTGGTCGGCGTGCTTGAGCAGGTCGTCGATGTCGAGCGCATCGTCCGGATACAGGGTGATGCCGATGCTGGCCGAGACGAACGCCTGCTCCTGGCCCAGGTCGAACGGCTTCAGCAGGCTGTTGAGGATGGCCTGGGCGATGCGCTCCACGTGGTCCGGCGCCTCCAGCTCGGTCAGGATGACGGTGAACTCGTCGCCGCCCAGCCGCGCCACCGTGTCCGACTTGCGCACGCAGGCGCCGATGCGGCGCGCGGCGTCGATCAGCAGCACGTCGCCCTGCTGGTGGCCTAGCGTGTCGTTCACTTCCTTGAAGTGGTCGAGGTCGATGAACAGCACGGCGATGCGCGACTTGTCGCGCTGGCTTTTCAGCATGTCGTGGCCGAGGCGGTCGAGGAACATGCGGCGGTTGGGCAACTGGGTCAGCGTGTCGAAATTGGCCTGCTGCCAGATCAGCGCCTCGCTCTGCTTCTTGGCCGTCACATCCTCGATCATGCACAGGTGGTGCGGATGGCTGCCGGCCGCGGTGGCGATGCTGTTCACCGAGACATCGATCCAGGCCACGCTGCCGTCCGGCCGGAACAGGCGGCTGAGCGCCTTGAAGCTGCTGATCTGCCCGGTGGTCATCAGCGCCATCTGCGCCTTGATCTGCACGATGTCGTCCGGGTGGCCGACATCCAGCCAATGCAGCGCGCGCAGTTCGTGCTGGGTACGGCCGAGAATTTCCTGGTAACGCGCATTGATGTCGCGGTATTCATAGCTGATCGAATCGATCAGCGCGATGCCCAGCGGCGACGCTTCGAACATGGTGCGGAAGCGCTGCTCGCCCTGGCGGATGGTCTCCAGCGCGCGCTTGCGCTCGCGCGCCAGCAGGCTGAAGTGGATGGCCACGCCCAGCATCAGCACCAGCGCCGCCGCGGCCAGCGCGCGGTACAGCCACAGCAGGTTGCCGCGCGGCGGATCGACGCGGTACATGAAGCCGTCGAAGCGGGCGCCGCGCGTCATCATGCCGAGGCCGGCGTAGACGTCGGCGATATGCTGCCAGCGCTCCGGATTCATGTAGCCGATTTCCACCAGCACCGGCTGCACCAGCGGCACCATCTGGCGCGCCTCGTACAGCAGGTGCTGGCGTTCGCTGCGGCGCGAATACTTACTGAGGATCAGGTCGGCCGCTTCCTCCTGGTGGCTCATGGCCCACTGCCAGCCGCGCATGCTGGCGGCGCGGAACGCGGCCACCCGCGCCGGATGGCTGGCGATTTCCTGCTCGCTGGTGAACAGGTTGTCGCCGTAGAAATCGATGCCGACCGCGCGCGGGCTGTAGATATCATACGGAAAGCCGACGCGGTCGAAGATGTCCGGCTCGTTGGTGGTGTAGATCGCCATGGCGTCCACCTTGCCGTTGATCAGGTCGTCCGGATTGAAGCTGTGCTCGACGCGCTGGAAGCTGCTGGTCGGCACGCCTTCCTTGGTCAGATAGGCCAGCAGCTCGTCGGCGTTGCCGAGGTCGTCGGTGAGCGAGCCGATCATGGCCTTCTTGCCGATCAGGCGCCGGATGTCGGCGTCGCCGCCGTTCTGCCGCATCGCCAGCGCATACGGCGAATGCTGGAAGATCACGCCCAGCACCACCACCGGCTTGCCGGCCATGCGCGCCAGCAGCAGGCTGCTGCTGCCGGTGCCGTACTCGGCGGTGCCGGCGATGACGTCGCGCTCCGGCGCGTTGCCGTCCTGTCCTTCCAGGATGCGCACCTCCAGTCCGGCCTCGCGGTAATAGCCCAGTTCCTGCGCGGCGTAGTAGCCGGCAAACTGGAACTGGTGCGCATGCTTCAGCTGCAGCGTGACTTTTTCCAGCGCCAAGGCCGGCGCCGCACCCAGCAGCAGGGCGGCGGCGGCACACAGCTTGGCAAGGACGCTGAAGCGGAAAAGCACGGAGATCCCGGGACAGAAAGCACTGGCTCCAGTGTAGCTGTTTCATGCGTCACAACGCTGCTTTATGCCAACCCGGACGCACAAAAAGCAACGGACGGCCAGGCTGGCGCCTGCCGTCCGTTGCTGGCGGAAAAAACCGCTTAGTTCGGGTTGGCGATGCTGACCGGCACCGTCGAGGTGGTGGTCTTGCCGTTGCCCAGCTGGCCATCGGCGTTGAGGCCCCAGGTCCACAGCGTGTTGTCGGCTTTCAGGCCGGCGCTATGGTTGGCGCCGGCGCTGATGCCGGTCCAGGTACGGTCCAGGCCCACCTGTACCGGCGAGAACTGGTCGGCGCCGCTGCCGTCGCCCAGCTGGCCGTCGGTGTTGGCGCCCCAGGCCCACAGCGTGCCGTTGCTGCGCACCGCCAGGGTGTGCAGGCCGCCGGCCGAGACCAGGGTCCAGTCGGTGTCGGTGCTGATCTGGGTCGGTGCATTCTGCACACCGCTGCCGGCGTTGTTGCCCAGCTGGCCGGAACCATTGGCGCCCCAGGCCCACAGCTTGCCGGAGGTATCGATCGCCATCGAGTGGCTGCCGCCGGCCGAGACGGCGACATAGGTCAGGCTGCCCACCTTGGTCGGGGTCGAATTCGAGCCGCCAGTTGACGCATTGCCCAGCTGGCCGCTGGTGTTGTCGCCCCAGGCCGCCAGCGAACCGTCTTTCTGGATCGCCAGGGTGTGGGTGCCGCCGGCGCTGGCGGCGATATAGGTGGTGGTGTTGGTTTTATCCGTACCGCCGACCTTCACCGGTGCCGTGCGCACCAGCACCGTCAGGTCGCCCAGCTGGCCTTCGGCGTTACGGCCCCAGGCCCACAGCGTGCCGTCGGCCTTCAGCGCCACGACGTGGTACTTGCCGGCCCAGACGCCGATCCAGGTGGTGTCCTTGCCGATCTGGGTCGGGGTCGAACGGTTGGTCTGGTCGCCCTGGCCCAGCTGGCCATAGGTGTTCAGGCCCCACGACCACAGCGTGCCGCCGGTCGCGGTGGCGCCGGTATTGGCGCGGATGGCGACCGCGAACTGGTCGCCGACCGAGATTTTGCTCCAGGCGGTGGTGGCGGCGCCGTTGGCGACCACCACCGGCGTCAGGCGCGCGGTGGTGCTGGTGTCGCCCAGCTGGCCCCAGTTGTTCTGGCCCCAGGCGTACAGCTTGCCGTCGGCGCGGCGCGCGATGGTCTGGAAGCCGCCGGCCGAGACCTCCTTCCACGGCGCGGTGACGGTGATGAGGACCGAGCCGACCACGCCGTCCTGGGTGGCGTTGATGGTCTCGGTGCCGACCGCGACGCCGGTCACGCGGCCGGTGGCGGTGGCGATCGAGGCCACCGCGGCGTTGCCGCTCTTGGTGGTCCAGGCCAGGCCGCCGGCCACGGTCAGCGCCTTGGTGCTGCCGTCCGAATAGGTGCCGGTGGCGGTCGCATCCTGGAAGGTGGTGACCGGGATGGTGGTGGAGGCCAGCGTGACCGCGATGCTTTTCAGGGTCGGGGTCGACGAACCGCTATTGCTGCTGCCGCCGCCACCGCCGCCGCACGCGGCCAGCACGGCAAACACCGGGATCAGCAAGAGGGAGGAGAATTTAAAATTTTTCATGATCTTCCAGTTCACAGAGAAGGTCTGCGGTGCACATAGTGTAGTCCGGCACGGTGGCCGCGCATCGCACGAGCAGGACTGAATTATCCACGTAATTGCCGCGATAAGGTGATTTAACAACATTTCTTTTGAGAATTTGTGCAAAAAAAAGCACCCGCAGGTGCTTTTTCAGGATTACTTGCGGCCACGCGGCGGCGCGGCGGCGGCGCGGGCCGGTTTACCGCCCTTGGCCGACGCCGGCGGCGCCTTCTTGATCTTGATGGTGTCCAGGATCGACGGCTTGGCCTTGCTCTCGACGGTGGCGCGCGCGGTCAGCGAACCGGTCAGGGCGTTCGGCTTGCCGCGGCTGCCCACCGGCAGGCCACGCTCGCGCCGGCCTTCGCCTGGCGCCAGCATCGGCATCGCGCGCTTGCCCTGCGAAGCCTTGAAGTTTTCCTCGCCCACCACGTACGGCGGGATCAGGTGGCGTTCGCCGGTACCGATCAGGTCGCCACGGCCCATATTGCGCAGGGCGTCGCGCAGGATCGGCCAGTTCTTTGGATCGTAGTAGCGCAGGAAAGCCTTGTGCGCCTGGCGCTGCTTGAGGCTGCGCGGCGTGAACACTTCCTCCGAGTCATCGGTGACCTTGTGCAGCGGATTGCGGCGCGAGTGGTACATGGCGCTGGCCATGGCCATCGGCGTCGGCATGAAGGTCTGCACCTGGTCCAGGCGGAAGTTGTTCTTCTTCAGCCACAGCGCCAGGTTCAGCATGTCCTCGTCGGTGGCGCCCGGGTGGGCGGCGATGAAGTACGGAATCAGGTACTGTTTCTTGCCGGCTTCCAGCGAATACTTCTCGAACAGCGCCTTGAACTCGTCGTAGGCGCCGATGCCCGGCTTCATCATCTTGCTGAGCACGTTGGACTCGGTGTGCTCCGGCGCGATCTTCAGCAGGCCGCCGACGTGGTGGGTCACCAGTTCCTTGACGTATTCCGGCGACCGCACGGCCAGGTCGTAGCGCAGGCCGGACTGGATCAGGATCTTCTTGATGCCAGGGATGGCGCGGGCGCGGCGGTACAGCTTGATCAGCGGGTTGTGGTTGGTGCCCAGGTTGACGCAGATCGACGGGTAGACGCACGACAGGCGGCGGCAGGTGGTCTCGATTTCCTTGTCCTTGCAGGACAGGCGGTACATATTCGCGGTCGGGCCGCCGAGGTCGGAAATGATGCCGGTGAAGCCCTTGGTCTTGTCGCGGATGTGCTCGATTTCGCGCAGGATCGACGGCTCGGAACGGCTCTGGATGATGCGGCCTTCGTGCTCGGTGATCGAGCAGAAGGTGCAGCCGCCGAAGCAGCCGCGCATGATGTTGACCGAGAAACGGATCATTTCCCAGGCCGGGATGTTGGCGTTGCCGTAGCTCGGGTGCGGACCGCGCGCGTAGTTCATGTCGTAGACGTTGTCCATCTCGTCCATCTGCAGCGGCAGCGGCGGCGGGTTCATCCAGACGTCGCGGTCGCCGTGGCCCTGCACCAGGGCGCGGGCGTTGCCGGGATTCGACTCCAGGTGGAACACGCGCGAAGCGTGCGCATACATCACCGGGTCGTTGCTGACGGTTTCGAACGACGGCAGGCGCACCACGGTCTTGTGGTGTTTTTCCAGCTCCATGGCGCGGCGTTCTTCGCGGCTCATGATGCGGATCGGCTTGTATTCGGACGGCGGCGGTGGCGGCGGTGCCGCCTGGGCGGCGGCCTTGGTCGGCTCGACCATGGCCGGATTGCTTTCCTCGCCCGGCTTGGCGTTCGGATCGTTGCTGGTGGCGCAGGTCGGCGAGTTCGGCTCGACCATCAGGTACGGGTCGACGTGCTTGTCGACCTTGCCCGGCGTGTCGACGCGGGTGCTGTTGTGCACGCCCCACTCTTCGCTCGGCATCCAGCCGGCCGGCACCAGGAAGGAGGTGCCGCGCAGGTCGCGGATATTCTTGATGCTTTCGCCTTCGGCCATGCGGCGGGTCAGGTCGACCAGCGCGCGCTCGGCGTTACCGAAGATCAGCATGTCGGCCTTGGATTCGAACAGCACCGAACGGCGCACCTTGTCCGACCAGTAATCGTAGTGGGCGATGCGGCGCAGCGACGCTTCGATCGAGCCGATCACCACCGGCGTGCCGGGGAAGGCTTCGCGGCAGCGCTGGGCGTAGACGGTGACGGCGCGGTCGGGACGCTTGTTCGGCTCGCCGTTTGGCGTGTAGGCGTCGTCCGAGCGCGGCTTGCGGTCGGCCGTGTAGCGGTTGACCATCGAGTCCATATTGCCGGCGGTGACGCCGTAGTACAGGCGCGGCTTGCCGAGCGCGCGGAAGGCGTCGGCCGACAGCCAGTCCGGCTGGGCGATGATGCCGACGCGGTAGCCGTTGGCTTCCAGCAGGCGGCCGACCAGGGCCATGCCGAAGCTCGGATGGTCGATATAGGCGTCGCCGGTCACCAGGATGACGTCGCACTGATCCCAGCCGAGCACGTCCATTTCTTCACGGGACATCGGCAGGAAAGGCGCCACAGGAGCGCGGGCAGACCGCTTCGGGACGGCCGCAAATAAATTGGTAGGGGGATTCATATGGGGCCGTATTGTACCGGAGTTAGGCCCGTTCCGCTCACGCGCTCGTGAATTTCCTTTTACTTTTCAAACACTTGTGCGAAAACGATATCAAATACCCATGTTTGACAGGATCGTGCCCAGTTCGCGCAGGCCCGACTCCAGCGTCGGATGCTTGGCGGCGAACTTGGCCGACAGCTCCTGCGAGCGCTCCGCCAGGCCATAGGTAGTGGACTCGCCGGGGGCCGGTTCGGCGCCGCGCTCCAGCAGCGCCTGGATATCGCCATTCAGCTGTCGCAGCAGTTCCTGCAGTTCCTCATCGATCGGACCGGCATCGGCCAGGTTGGCGTGCAGGCTCTTGAGCGAGGTTTTCAGATTGCTGTCCATAGTGTTTTCCCTAAAATTTGGTGGCCAGGTAGAGTTCTTCCACCTGTGCCCTGGCCCACGGCGTCTTGCGCAGGAACTTCAGGCTGGACTTGATGCTCGGGTCGCTGTGGAAACAATTGATGTCGATCCGCTGCGCCAGCTGTTCCCAGCCATAATATTCTTGCAGACGGGTCACGATGGCTTCCAGCGTCACGCCGTGCAGTTGGTTATTCATGGTTATCTTACTCAAAAATCAAAAAGGCCAGCTTTGATTCTACACAAATCAAGGCCGGCCCCCGTGTGATACTTCACGCAAACTTATTTTTCAGTCAATCCACGGCGTTCCAGCAGCGGTTCGATCTTCGCGTCGCGGCCGCGGAAGTTGCGGTACATCTGCATCGCGTCCATGGTGCCGCCTTTCGACAACAGCATCTTGCGGAAGTAGTCGCCGTTCTTGCGCAGCATGCCGCCGTTTTCGTTGAACCAGTCGACGGTGTCGGCGTCCAGCTTCTCCGACCACAGGTAGCCGTAGTAGCCGGCCGAGTAGCCGCCCGAGAACACGTGCGAGAAGTAGGTGGTGCGGTAGCGCGGCGGCACCGGCGCGTAGTCGACGCCGGCCGATTTCAGCGCCGACGCTTCAAACGTCAGCACGTCGCCCGGCATCTGCGACACGCCCAGCTGGTGCCATTTCTGGTCCAGGATCGACGCCGCCAGGTACTCGGTGGTGCGGAATCCTTCGTTGAACTTCTTCGACGCGATCACCTTGTCCAGCAGTTCCTGCGGCATCGGCGCGCCGGTCTGGTAGTGCTTGGCGTAGTTGGCCAGCACCGCCGGATACACCGACCACATCTCGTTGACCTGCGACGGGAACTCGACGAAGTCGCGTGGTACGCGGGTGCCGGAGAAGCGCGGGTACTTCACATTCGAGAACATGCCGTGCAGCGCATGGCCGAATTCGTGGAAGGCGGTGCGCAGCTCGTCGTAGGTGAGCAGCGTCGGCTCGCCCGGATTCGGCTTCGGAATATTCAGGTGATTGGCCACCACCGGATGGGTGCCCATCAGCGACGATTGCGACACGTAGGCGTTCATCCAGGCGCCGCCACGCTTGTTGGAGCGGGCGTAGTAGTCGCCGATGAAGATCGCCAGCTGCTTGCCGTTGGCGTCGAACACGTCCCACACGCGCACGTCCGGATCGTAGACCGGCAAATCCTTGCGTTCCTTGAAGGTCAGGCCGTAGACCTTGTTGGCGGCGTAGAACACGCCGTTGGTGATGACGTTATTCAGCTCGAAGTAAGGACGCAGCTGGTTCTGGTCGAAGTTGAAGCGCTCGGCGCGCACCTTGTCGCTGTAGAACGACCAGTCCTGCGCCGCCAGCGCGAAGCCGCCTTTTTCCTTGTCGATCACCTGCTGGATCTCGGCGCCTTCCTTCTTCGCGTTGGCGACGGCAGGGCGGGCGAACTCGGACAGCATCTTGTTGACCGCTTCCGGATCGTGCGCGGTCTGGTCTTCCAGCGCGTAGGCGGAGTAGCTTGGATAGCCCAGCAGCGCAGCCTTCTCGGCGCGCAGCTTGGCCAGCGACAGCACCACCTGCGTGTTGTCGAACTGGCCGCCGTGGCTGCCGCGCGCCAGCGACAGCGCCATCAGCTTCTCGCGCACGGCGCGGTTGGTCAGCACCGCCAGGTTGGCCTGGCCGGTGGTATTCACCACCGGGATCAGGAACTTGCCGTCCTGGCCCTTGGCCTTGGCGGCGGCAGCGGCGGCGTCGATCGCCTTGTCCGACATGCCGGCCAGTTCCTCGCGGCTGTCGACCACCAGCGCCGAGGCGTTGGCTTCTTCCAGCACGTTCTGCGCGAAGGTGGTTTGCAGCTTGGCCAGTTCGGCATTCATCGCTTTCAGTTTCGCCTTGTCGGCGTCCGACAGCTGCGCGCCGGCGCGCACGAAGTCGGTGTGATAGCGTTCCAGCAGATACTTCGATTCGGCATCCAGGTGCAGCTTGTCGCGCTGGTCGTACAGCGACTTGATGCGCGCATACAGCTTGCTGTTGAGGCGAATGGCGTCGCTGTGCGCGGCCAGTTTCGGCGACAGCTCGCGTTCCAGCGCCTTGAAGGTGTCGTTGGTGTTGGCGCCCGACAGGTTGCCGAACACGCTGGATACGCGCGACAGCAGCTGGCCCGACTTTCGCCACGATGGTGTTGTCGAAAGTTGCCGGCTTCTTGTTGTTGGCGATCGCCTCGATTTCGGCGGCGTTCTGGCGCATGCCTTCTTCAAACGCCGGCGCATAGTCCTCGTTCTTGATCTTGTCGAAGGCTGGATAGCCGAACGACAGCGTGCTGGGCTTGGCAAACGGATTCGATGCCGGCAGCATCGACGCCGGCTCCGCGTGCGCGGCGCCGAAGACAGCCGCCACGCTGGCGGCAACGATCATATTGGTACGGTTCATGGCCTGTCCCTTTCTTATTTGCCGGTCAGGCCGCGGCGTTCCAGCAGCGGCTCGATCACAGGATCGCGGCCGCGGAAGTTGCGGAACAAGTTCATCGCATCGTCGGTGCCGCCGCGCGACAGCAGCTTGGCGCGGAACCAGTCGCCGTTCTTGCGTTGCAGGCCGCCGTTTTCCTTGAACCATTCGACGGTGTCGGCATCCAGTTTCTCGGACCACAGGTAGGCGTAGTAGCCGGCCGAGTAGCCGCCCGAGAAGCTGTGCGAGAAGTAGGTGGTGCGGTAGCGTGGCGGCACCGGCGCGAAGTCGACGCCCATGTCCTTCAGCGACTGCGCTTCAAAGCCCAGCACGTCGGTCGGGATCTGCGCCGGCGTCAGCTGGTGCCAGCGCTGGTCCAGCAGCGACGCCGACAGGTACTCGGTGGTCAGGAAGCCCTGGTTGAATTTCTTCGACGCGATGACCTTGTCCAGCAGTTCCTTCGGCATCGGCTCGCCGGTCTTGTAATGCTTGGCGTAGTTGGAAAGAACCTCGGGCCACACCGCCCACATCTCGTTGACCTGCGACGGATATTCAACGAAGTCGCGCGGCACGCTGGTGCCGGAGAAGCGCGGGTACTTCACATTGGAGAACATGCCGTGCAGCGCGTGGCCGAATTCGTGGAAGGCGGTCTTCACTTCATCGTAGGTCAGCAGCGTCGGTTCGCCGGCCGGCGGCTTCGGAATATTCAGGTGATTGGCCACCACCGAGTGGGTGCCCAGCAGCGACGATTGCGAGATGTACTCGTTCATCCAGGCGCCGCCCTGCTTGTTGGAGCGGGCGTACATGTCGGCGATGAAGATGGCCAGCTGCTTGCCGTCGGCGTCGAATACGTCGAACACGCGCACGTCCGGGTTGTACACCGGCAGATCCTTGCGCTCCTTGAACGACAGGCCATACAGCTTGTTGGCCGCGTAGAACACGCCGTTGGTCAGCACGTTGTTGAGTTCAAAGTAAGGCTTGAGCTGGTTCTCGTCGAAGGCGAAGCGCTGCGCGCGCACCTTGTCGGTGTAGAAGGCCCAGTCGGCGGCGCCGATCTTGAAGCCGCCCTTGTCGGCATCGACCACCGCTTGCAGGTCGGCCGCTTCCTTCCTGGCGTTGCTGACGGCCGGCTTGGCCAGTTCGCTCAGCAGCTTGTTGACCGACGCGGTGTCGTGCGCGGTCTGGTCTTCCAGCGAATAGGCGGCGAAGTTTTCATAGCCCAGCAGCGTGGCTTTTTCGGCGCGCGCCTTGGCGATCTTCAGCACCACTTCGCGGTTGTCGAATTCACCGCCATGGCTGCCGCGCGCCAGCGAAAGCGCCATCAGCTTCTCGCGCACGGCGCGGTTGGTCAGTTCCGCCAGCGGCGGCTGGCCCGAGGTGTTGACCACGGCAACGAAGAATTTACCGTCCATGCCTTTGGCCTTGGCGGCGGCTGCGGCGGCGTCGATGGCGGCTGGGCTCATGCCGGCCAGCTCTTCACGCGTATCGACCACCAGGCCGGAGGCGTTGGTTTCCTTCAGCACGTTCTGGGTGAAGGTGGTTTGCAGCTTGGCGATGGTGCCGTTGATGGCTTTCAGCTTTTCCTTGTCGGCGGCCGACAGGTTGGCGCCGGCGCGCACGAAGTCGGTGTGGTAGCGCTCCAGCAGGTGTTCGGATTCGGCGTCCAGCTTCAGCGTGGTGCGCTTGTCGTACAGCGCTTTGACGCGCGCATACAGCTTGGCGTTGAGGTAGATGGCGTCCGCGTGCGCGGCCAGCTTCGGCGACATCTCGCTGTCGATGGCGTCCAGCTTGTCGTTGGTGTTGGCGCCTTGCAGGTTGCCGAAGATGGTCTGCACGCGGGTCAGCAGCGCGCCGGATTTTTCCATGGCGACGATGGTGTTGTCGAAGCTTGGCGCCGCCTTGCTGTTGGCGATGGCGTCGATTTCCTTCAGCTGGATGCGCATGCCTTCGTTGAAGGCCGGAATGAAATGTTCGTCCTTGATCTTGTCGAATGCAGGGTAGTGGAACGGCAAGGTGCTGGCGGTGGCCAGCGGATTGCCGGCCAGGGCGGCGGCCGGCACCGCCAGTACGGTTTGCGAAAACGCTACGCCCAGGGCGGCAGCAACGACAAGCATATGAGGACGGGTCATGAAGATCTCTTTTCTCTTATGAAGGGCAGGAAAAATGCTGAAGTGCTCAAAAGTTCAGCATGGAAGCGATAGATCATAGCAGCGTGATGCGGCGTGGTCACTGGCAAATAATGCTGCACTGCACTTTCTTGGAATCATGGGCTGTTTTCCGAAGAATACTTTGCCTCTTTGTAAATTCCCGTCTAATGTCATGTGAAATAGGAGATGCGCCAATGCAATCACGGTCCGCACAATTGACTTCGTCGCGCCACGAAATTACATTAAAAGCATGCAAAATAAATATCTCGCCATCGCTGCGCTGCTGGCCGCAGCCAATGTGGCCGCCGTCAGTCAGGCCGACTACGCGCGCATCATGCCGCCGCCTGGCTTGTACAGCATCGAGGCCGATGCCAAGATCATGCACACCCAGCAGCCACTGGGCGTACGCACCCAACGCAGCGGCGCCACCGAAACCACCACCTACATCGCGCCAGACCAGCAGGTAACGCGCCAGTTGCCGCTGGACCAGCCGGAAACCACCTGCGTGCCGCCGCGCCCCGCCAAAGCCGCGCCGCTGCCCTCGTACATGTTGCCGGCCGTGTGCAAGAACCTGTCCGAAACCGTCAGCGGCGACAGCCTGACGCTGGTGCACCAGTGCCAGACCGGGCGCATGTCGATCGTGTTCCAGCGGCTGGACAGCACGCACTGGCAAGTCAGCCACGCGGCCGAGATCATGGGCGGCGTGCCCAACGTTACTGCGCTCAAACCCATGCTGGAGCAAATGGCGCGGCACGGCGCCAGCGAACAGCAGCGCCAGCAGGCGAAACAGATGCTGGCCGAGCTGCCGCAGCGGCAGGCGGCGCTGGAAGCCCAGCTGGCCAGCATCGGCATGAAGCCAGGCTATACCAATCAAGTCGCCATGCGCGATACCAGCGTCCAGCGCTGGACCCGCATTGCCGATCAATGCCAACCCCGATAGAAAGCAATCCCCATGAAGATGCGCGATCCCGCCGGCCATCCCCATCGCTACGAATTCCATCTCGGCCGCGACGTCGAGAGCGAAACCAAGTGGGAACAAATTCTCGCGGCGCTGCCGCCGTATAACCAGGCCTACCGCACGGCCAGCCGCTATGTCGGCGACCAGGAACATGTGCACCTCATGTACGGCATCGGCGCCAGCCTGGACGAGATCATCGCCACCCTGCAGCTGCGCACGCCGCGCATGCTGGCCGACATGGCCTATGTGCGCGCCTATGAGGGCGGCGAATGGTCCGATGCCAGCCCGCTGGACGGCAAGCACCGGCGCACCTTTGCTTACATCACGCTGGCCATGCTGTTGCTGCCGGAGCCGGAGTTGATGGAAATGATCCGTCAGATGACTTCATCCTACAAGGATTGCCAGAGCTATCTGTACGACCTGATGCTGCTGGCCGTCAATCCGCGGCATAAGGTGCAAAAGAAATACAAGTCCGACAAATATCAGAAGATATGGCTGGACCCGGTAGTACGCGTGCTGGCCTTGCCGCCGCAGCAGCGGCCGGCCGCCATGGCCAAGCACATGCAGCAGTGGACACGCATCATGCGCCCGTTCGGCTGGAAACCCAACCTCAAGGACACGCCCGACAGCGACCGCTGGTTCTGCCATTTTGCGTTTGAAGTCGCGCTCGCGTGTGCGCTGTACGACATCGATGACAGCGCCTTCAACACGCATCCCTACTATCCGCGCGATCTGGTGGACTACTACCGCGCCCACATCCGCAGCACGCGCGACGGCTGGCGCGGCGAGTATGTGGGCGCCGGCGTCGAAGTGATCGCACCGCCGCCGCCGGTCAAGGCCGACCTGGCCAACAGCAAGCGCAAAAACCTGGCGCGCTGGGTGGAACTGGCGGCCGATGGCGACATCGGCGCCACCGACAGCGTGCTGGAAATCACCGGCAAACTGCGCAAGGTGCGGGATCCGGAAGAACTGTTGTCCGCCCTGTTCGACAACGACATCGCCGTGCACGCCGATATCAAGGACGACGACTCGCTGGAATCCCAGATCAGCAGCCTGAACGAAGCGCGCGGCCTGCCGCCATTTGAAGGACCGCTCGCGCCGCCCCAAGGGGCAGCGCGTTGCGAGGCCATGCTGCACACCTGGGAGGAAGAAAGCCCCGCACGCGGCTACAGCGTGGTCCAGATCGACCTGCAGGACGATGCCTGGCACGCCGTGCTGGTGCGCAGCATCTACCGCAACGAACTGCTTGAACTGTCCGAAGCGCTGGAAATCCCGCTGCTGGCGTCACTTAAGACTTGAAGCGCGCCTCGATGCGGCGGTCCGGCAGGAACCACAGGATGGCGACCAGGATGTAGAGGATGAACGACAGCCACACGTGCAGGAAGGCGGCCGGAACCGCCAGCAAATACATCACCGCCGAAGCGATCCCCTTGCGCTCCTTGGTCAGTGCCATGGTGACGACCGCGTCGCTCGGGTTGCAGACGATCAGCGCCTTCTCCAGCATCGTATAGGCGATGGCCGACATGAACAGCATGGCGCCATACAGCGCCACCGGCAGCGGCGCGAACTGGTTCTCGCCCATCCAGCCGGTGGTGAACGGCACCAGCGACAGCCAGAACAGCAAGTGCAGGTTCGCCCACAGCACGCGGCCATCCACCACCGTCGACGCATGGAGCAAGTGATGATGGTTGTTCCAGAAGATGCCCACGTAGATAAAGCTCAGCACATAGCTGCAAAACACCGGCAGGATCTCGGCCAGCGCCGCCCAGTCCGCCCCATGCGGCACCTTCAGCTCCAGCACCATAATCGTGATGATGATCGCGATGACGCCATCGCTGAATGCTTCCAACCGGCCTTTGCCCATTTTTTCTCTATCCGTTATGACGACACATTAAATCACGCGTTGCGCCTCTGGCATCATATTGACACTCCAATGCGATGCGCGCAGAAAGGCAATTGGTTTCGACCATTAATTTCACCGCATCGCAACGGCAAATCGTACAGGGGTTCGTCCGATATAGCCAATGCAAGATATCGACCGTTGACGGCGCACGCCGCTCTTCGCAGTAACGAAGAATACTCATTCCTATATCATGCGCTTGCGTCGCGCCGGGATGCAGTCGTTCCAGTGTGTTCAGGATCAGCGCCTCATCACCAGCTTGGGGATGCTTGCTGAGGAGCTCAATCACTACCGCGTCTTCTGCGCCAGCGATACTGTTGCGCAAATACTGTCGGCCAAATTCCGCTACCTGGGGATCATCGACGTGCCGCCATGCGTCCCATGCCGCATGGCGCAACCTTGCGTCAGGATGCATCGCCAGACTGCGGAGACGTTCAGCCATGAACGGCGGCGTTGTACGACAAAACACCCACAGCAAGCGCAGGCAAACCTCTGGATCTTCTTCTACCTCCAGTTGCCGCAGCACCGCAGTCAATCCTGCTTCGTCGCTCCATTTACCGAACCGCAGAAACTTTCCTCTCGCGTTGTCACGCTCCTTGGCGGCGGCAAGGATTTTATCAACTGGAAATTCGCCAAGAACTTGCGTGCGTCGCCATTCCTTGCGCGCGGCCTTTTCTGCTTCGCCACGCTGCCCCTCCCTGAGGCGATCATCGATCCTATCCTGTTCGGCCACCATATAGGCTGCAACGGCGGGATCTGTTGCAGCGAGCGTACTCAAGCCGGCAAAAGCTGCTGCGTAGGCTTCCTGATTTTCATCAGTCAGCGCATCGAGTGAATCGACGAAGGCTTTCGGGTCGGCCAGTAACATTCGACCGTATCGACGCGCAATTTCGGCGATCGCACTCAGTCCATCCAGCATCGCAATGGCATGGCAGCCGGCCGCCTGGAACGTATCTGTCTCGCTGCCAGCGAAATCCTGCTGCCACACGAACGCGCGCAAAACCCGCGCCATCTCGGTATCGCCGTCGAGCGCCATCAGGCTGGCCAGTTCACATAGCTGCTCCACACTGGTGTCCTCGGACATATCGGCAAATTCAGCGATGAAACGGCGGTGGAACAGATCATACTCAGGCGCATCCTTGAACATCAGATAGAGCCACGCGGCTCGGTGCCCTTCGCATTGCGCGTCATAGGCCTGCTCTTCAAGGCAGGCGCTTAACACCGCCTGCACCACGTCCGCCAGCCCGTGTGCGCGGACGTGCATCAGCGCAGCGCCACGCCCTTCGCGCAACGCCCTGGCAAATGCAGCGCTATCCAGCGCTATTTTCTCCAGTTCGGCCACTGTGATCCTGTTACTCGCGGATTTCCGGTTCCGTCAGCTGCGCCAGCAGCACCAGCGATTCCTGCCAGCCCAGGTAGCACGCCTCCACCGGAATCACGGCGGGAATGCCTTCCTGTACCACCTTCATCTCCACGCCGCAGAACACGGCGCGCAGCGTGACGGTGGTTTGCATCTGGCCGGGCAGGTTGGGATCATCAAAGGTGGCGGTGTAGCGCAGCTTTTGGCCCGGCACCAGTTCCAGGTATTCGCCGCCAAACGCGTGGCTGCCGCCTGTGGTGAAGTTGGTGAACGACATGCGGTAGGCGCCGCCGACGCGCGCATCCAGCTGATGCACCTTGCCGATGAAGCCGTGCGGCGGCAGCCATTTGGCCAGCGCATCCGGGTCGAGGAAGGCGCGGTAGACGCGGTCCGGCGTCGCCTTGAGCACGCGTTGCAGTTGTACGGTGTTGGTGGTCATGATCGATTCCCCCTCAAAAGTTTGTTCATCTCCATGACGAACGAGGGTAACGGAAATCGACACGCGGCGCTACTCCATGCCCAGTTCCAGCGCCTGCTCGTCCAGCGTGCGATTCCGGCCCAGCAGCTTGGCGCTGTACAGCAGCGAATCGGCGCGGCGCAGCATGGCTTCCACCGTATCGCGTTCATTCAGCACCGCGGCGATGCCGGCGCTGTAGCTCAGCTGCATGCCCAGTTCGCGCGGACCGGCCTCGGTCAGCCAGGCGCGCAGCCGTCCGTCGTAGGCGCGGATGGCGGTCAGGTCGCCGCGTTTGAGCATGCTGAACTCTTCGCCGCCGTAGCGGCAGATCAGGTTGCGCTCGCCGCCCACCGCATCCATGCCTTGCACAAACAGCTTCAGCGCGCGGTCGCCCGCTTCATGGCCATAGGTATCGTTGATTTCCTTGAACAGGTCGAGGTCCAGCAGCATCAGGCACAGCGGTTCCTGCAGGCGCTGGCTGTGCGCCAGCATCTCGCTGCCCTGCAGCAGCCAGGCGCGGCGGTTCAGAGCGCCGGTGACGCCGTCGGTGCTGGCCAGCCGTTCCAGCTCGCGCGCCGCCTCGTCGCGGTGCGCCAGCAGGATGGCCACGATCGACATCACCACCGTCACATTGGCGGCCAGCGCAAACAGCAGGTTGGCCGGATGCGGCGCAAAGAAATTCGGAAACAGTTCGGTATAAAACGCGCCCAGCACGCCGCGCGCGGCGGTCACCGCCATCTGCACCAGCAGCGACGTCACCAGCAGCCAGCGCCAGCGGCCGACCGGCACCCGTGGCGTGCGGCACAGCGCCACCACCACCATCGCCAGCTGCAAGGTCAGCAGGCCGTTGGCCCAGCCGACGCGGAACGGATAGCTGTCGAAGCCGGCGCAGTAGCCGGCCGTCATCACCACCGCGATCGCCATCGGCGCGCGCGCCACCGCCACGCGGCCGCACCACAGGTCGAAGGCGATGGCGTTGCAGCCCAGGCCGACGGCAATGCCGGCCATCGACAGCGTCGACAGCAGGCGATCCTCCCAGCCGCCCGCCGTCACCAGGCCGGACGACAGCAGCAACACCCAGCCCAGCGCCTGCAGGCTGATGCCGAGCTGCGCCCGGCGCGCGGCCAGGTTGACCTTGCCCATTACCGCCAGCAACGCCACGGCCATGGTCAGCAGGCTGAGCGTCATGGCGATGAGCAGGGAAGCGACGTCGATATGCATGGCGGAGGAAAATTTGTGTGCGTAGGGAAAGAGTATAGCAAGCCCGCGTGGGCTACACTCTGGTCTGACATCACCTCAAGATTGGGAAGGAAGCATGGAAAACTACGCGGAACTGCTGCAAACACTGACGCAGCAGGAAGAAGAATTGCAATTTACCGCCTTCAGCAGCGATACCGCGCTGACGCTGGGACTGAAAATCGTCGAGCTGGCGAAGGCCAAGCAGAAGATCATCACGGTCAACATCACCGTCAACGACAAGGTGCTGTTCCACCATGCGATGCAGGGGGCGGCGGCCGACCAGGCCGACTGGATACGGCGCAAGAACAACGTCGTCGCGCGCTTCGGCCGCTGCTCGTTCTACATCGGCATCGACCACAAGCATCGCGGCGTGGCGTTTGACGAGATCAAGTACCTCGATCCGCAGGACTACGCGGCCAACGGCGGCGCCTTCCCGATCACCATCAAGGGCACCGGCATGATCGGCACCGTCACCGTTTCCGGCCTGCGCCAGGCCGAAGATCACGCACTGGTCGTCGAAGCCCTGCGCGCCGTGCTGGCCTGATCAGTAGTGCGGCGGCCGCTCGTGGGGGAGTTGGCCGCCGTTGCCGCCTTGCGCGCTTTCGCGCACGCGCTGGACCAGCAAACCGCATAGCTGTTCCAGCTTGTCGATCTGCTGCTGTTGCTCGTAGACGCGCTGGTTCAGCGTTTCCACCACGTGTTCCTGGTGCGCCAGCTTGATTTCTATTTCGATGAAGCGTTCTTCGGTGTTCATGGTTGTTCCTTGTCCGGTTTCGGGGTGGCCAGCAGTTCCTTCATGCGCGCCAGGCGTTCCTTTGGCGTGATCACTTCGGTTTCCAGCGGCACGGCGGTCCCCTCGTCCAGTTTCATTTCCTTGATAAAGCGCGACGGATCGCAGTGCACCTGCTCGCCTGCGCGCTTGCGCTTCTTGCACCAGGTGATCTGCAAGGTGCGCTGCGCGCGCGTGATGCCGACGTACATCAGGCGCCGCTCTTCCTGCACCCGCGCCGCGATCGACTCGGCCGGCGCATCGGCGTCGCCCTTGTGCGGCAGAATGCCTTCCTCGACGCCGACCAGGAACACGTGCGGATACTCCAGTCCCTTCGACGCATGCAGGGTCGACATGCGCACCGCGTCCGGATCCTCGTCCTGGCCTTCCAGCATCGACATCAGCGCCACCATCTGCGTCAGCTCCAGCACGTTCTTCTCTTCGCCGTCGCGGTCCTTGCCGCCCCGGCCGCGATCCTTCAGCCAGTTGACGAACTCCAGCACGTTCTGCCACTTGCTCTGCGCCGCGCGCTCGTCGAACATATCGTATAAATAGTTTTCGTAGCTGATCGCCTCCAGCAGGTCATCCAGCACCTGCGCCGCGTTGTCGCCGCTGCCGCTCGGTCCCGGCCGGCTGGCGCGCGCTTCCAGGTTGTTGATGAAGTTGCAGAAGTCGCGCAGGGGATTCAGCTGGCGATCCGGCAGCAGGCCCTCGATGCCGCCCTTGAACACCGCTTCGAACAGCGAACACTGCCACTGTCCCGAGAAGGTGCCCAGCGTTTCCATGGTCGACTGGCCGACGCCGCGGCGCGGCGTGGTCACGGCGCGGATGAAGGCCGGATCGTCGTCGGTATTCGCCAGCAGCCGCAGATAGCTGATGATGTCCTTGATCTCGGCCTTGTCGAAGAACGACTGGCCGCCGGAAATGGTGTACGGGATGCGCTCCTTGCGCAGCGCCTGCTCGATGATGCGCGCCTGGTGGTTGCCGCGATACAGGATCGCGTAATCCGACCACTTGTTCTTGCGCTGGAAATGGTCGGCCGAAATCATGATCGCCACCTGCTCGGCTTCCTGGTCGTCGTTGGCCATCGCCAGCACGTTGATCGGCTCGCCCAGGCCGTGCTCCGACCACAACGACTTCTCGAACAGCTTGGGATTGTTGCCGATCACCGCGTTGGCGGCCTGCAGGATGCGCGTGGTGGAACGGTAGTTCTGCTCCAGCTTGATCACTTCCAGGTTGGGGAAATCGGTCTGCAGCGTTTTCAGGTTTTCCACCGAGGCGCCGCGCCAGGCGTAGATGGCCTGGTCGTCGTCGCCCACGGCGGTGAACATCGGCTTCTTGCCGACGCCGGTCACCATCAGCTTGACCAGCTCGTACTGGCAGGTGTTGGTGTCCTGGTACTCGTCCATCAGCAGGTAGCGCAGGCGGCGCTGCCACTTGTCGCGCACCGGGTCGTTGTTGCGGAACAGTTCCACCGGCAGGCGGATCAAATCGTCGAAATCCACCGCCTGGTAGGCCGACAGCGTGGCCACGTAGCTGGCGTAGATGCGCGCCGATTGCGCCTCGTCCTCGTCCTTGGCCTGGTTCAGCGCGATCAGCGGATCGACCAGGCCGTTCTTCCACAGCGAGATGTCGGTCTGGATGCGGCGCACCACCTGCTTGTCGGTGGTGATCGCCAGATCCTGGATCAGCGAGCCGCAATCGTCGCTGTCCATGATGGAGAAGCGGTCCTTCAGACCGACGCCGTTGGCTTCCTGGCGCAGGATCTTCACGCCCAGCGAGTGGAAGGTCGACACCGTCAGCTGCTTGGCCTGCTTGGGCTGCTTGAGCAGCTTGGCGATCCGCTCCTGCATCTCCAGCGCCGCCTTGTTGGTGAAGGTCAGCGCGGCGATGGTGCGCGGATCGTAGCCGCGGTCCTCGATCAGATGGGCGATTTTCTGCGTGATCACGCGGGTCTTGCCCGAGCCGGCGCCCGCCAGCACCAGGCATGGACCATCCAGGTAGGTAACAGCCTGGCTCTGCGGCAAGTTAAGGCCGAATACGGGAACTTTGGTGGACATGGCGTGAGGACTAGGAAAACGGGAGAACAGCCCCACATTGTATCAGTCGCTGCGGCCGCCACTGATATGCCGCATGTGGCGTTGCTGACAATGCGCTAACATGCGGACATCGGGCCACCGCCTAACCTTATTCTGGTTGCAATCATGAAATTTGAACATTTAATCGAAGTAAACGACCCGCTCAACCCGCTGATCGACGCCCTGACCGTCCAGCAAGTCTGGCGCGGCCTGGTGCTGCGCGCCGAATCGCCGAAACTGTTCGTGCCGCACCTGGACGAATCCATCATCGACGAGCGCACCGAAAACAGTTTCCGCCGCCGCCTGCGCTACGGCGAGCTGGTGGTGGAAGACCGCGTCGAGCTGGAACCGATGCGCCAGGTGCGCTACCGCGTGGCGGCGCAGCAGGACATCGCCGAGTCCAGCCTGACCATGACCATCGAGACGCCAAGCGAAAACGCGCTGTTCGTGCGCTTCCAGTACGAGGACAGCCACGACGCCGCCACCGATGCGGCCAACGCCATGTACGACGAGTTCCGCCGTTCGGCCTACGTCGAGTCGGACATCGACACCATCGGCATGCTGCGCAACCTGGCGCAGGAAGGCCGCCTGGACGCGCTGCTGAACTAGTCGGCGAGCGCCGCCCGTCCCCACACCTGCGCCATGCGCAGCGGCGGGACGTGCAGCGCGGCCACCTGCGCGTTGGTCAATACTTCGCGGATGGTATGCAGTTCGCTGCGCGTGTCGCGCTGCAGGAACACGTCCAGCGGCGCGCCGCGCGGTCCCAGCACCGATTCCACATGCGGCGTGGTCGACTGCAAGCCGCGCCGCGCCACCACGCCCACCTCGCCATTGATCAGCCGCACCCAGGTGCCGATCGGATAGATGCCCAGTTCGCGGATTACCAGCGACACCAGGTTGGTGTCCAGCGTGGTGCGTGCTTCCAGCAGCATGTCGCGCAGCGCGCCGTTCGGCGTCATCACCGGCCGGTAGCGGCGTTCGGACACGCGGGCGCAATAGCGGTCGGCCAGCGCCACCAGCTTGGACAGCAACGGAATCTGCGCGCCGACCTTGCCGTGCGGGTAGCCGGTGCCGTCCTCGTTTTCGTGGTGGTGCAGCACGCAGCTCAGCCACGCCTCGTCGTTGACGCCGGCGGCGCGCAGCAGCTGCACGCTGAGTTCGGGATGGGCCAGCATGCGGGCGCGGTCGTCCGCGTCCAGCGGCGCGCCGCTGTCATGCCAGCGCTGGTGATGCGCCAGCATGCCGGTATTCATGGTCAGCGCGGCCAGCGTGACGGTCATGACGTCGTTGCGCGAGCGTTGGCGCGCGCGCGCCAGCAGCACGGCAATCACCGCCGTGTTGACGCTGTGGCGCGCCGCATATGGCGCCTCCTGCTGGTTGTGCAGCACGCTGGCGGTGGCGATGTCGGCGTTCAGGTCCACGGCGGCGTGGACCAGCAGCGCGATATCGTCCAGCTTGCGGCAGAAATCGGCCGGCGCGACGCCCTGCGACACCGCTTGCAGCAGGGTGTGCAATTCGAGATAGGCTGCGTTCAGCTTGCGCAGCACGGACGGCGGTTCCGGCGGCGCCTCGGGCGGCACACCGTCTTCAAACACGCCGCGCTCGACCAGATACGCGATCTGGTTGGCGCTGGCGATCATATGTCCCTTGCGAACCAGCAAAGCGCCATTTTCACCGTAGACATCCCACGGTAGCAGCATGCCCAGTTTCAAGTCGGCCGCTGTGACTTTGCGTATGTTCATTCCCTGATAAAGATGCTATCGATGCGGCAGCATACGGCTTTTCAGGGTCATGTGTGTAAAATTTTTGTATCTTTGATTTAACAATAACAATCAAGGCGCGGGTGTGCAATCGACGCAAGGACAGTCATGCGCCGGTTCATGTTGCAGATGATGCGCCAGATCGCGCAGTGCGCTGCGCACGCCTTCTTCCACCACCGGATGGTAGAACGGCATGTCCAGCATGGCGTCCACCGTCAGCCCGGCCTGTACTGCCCAGGACAAAAGATGGCCGATGTTTTCCGCGCGCGGACCGATCATTTCTGCGCCGAGGAAACGGCCGCTCTGGTATTCCGCATACACGCGCAGCATGCCCTTGTTTTGCAACATCACGCGGCTGCGGCCCTGGTTCACGAACGACACCTTGCCGACCGCGAAGCGGCCCGCGTGTGTAATACAAAGCTCGCTGTAGCTGGCGCCCATGGTGGCGATCTGCGGCTCGGTGAACGAGATCGCCAGCGGCGTGCGGCGCAGGCCGGGATGGACATCCGGGAAGCGCGCCGCGTTCTCGCCGGCGATGCGGCCATGGTCGGCGGCCTCCGGCAGCTGCGGGCGGTCGTTGTTGGCGTCGCCGGCGATGAAGATGGCGCTGGCGCCACACTGCATCGTCTGCGGATTGAACAGCGGGATGCCGTGATGGTCGCGCTGCAGGCCGGTGTTTTCCATCCGCAGATGATGCACATTCGGCCGCCGGCCGATGGCCGCCAGCAGATAGCTGAAATGCTCGGTCTGCTGGTCGCCGTTGGTGTCCTCGCTGGTGACGGCCAGGCCGTCGCCTTGCTGCTCCACCTTGACCACTTTGGTTTTAAAGCGCACATCCAGCTCGTCCAGCAAGGCGCTGCGGGCGACATCCAGCACTTCCGGATCGCTCAGCTGGGCGACGCTGCCGCCCCGGCCAAAGATGGTCACGCGCACGCCCAGCCGATGCAGCGACTGCCCCAGTTCCAGCCCGATCACGCCGGTGCCGGCCACCGCCACCGATTCCGGCAGGTCGTCCCAGTCGAACACGGCGTCGCTGTCGATCACGCGCGGGCCGGCCGCGCGCCATTCGTCCGGCACGATCGGCGTCGAACCGGTGGCGATGACGAAGCGCTCGGCCTCCACCACCGTGTGGTCGTCGATTTGCAGCCGGGTCGGGCTGAGGAAGCGGGCGTGGCCGCGCAGCTTGTCCTCGGCCGGGTAGGCCTCCACGCTGTCGACCACGAAGCCGACAAAGCGGTCGCGTTCGCTGCGCACGCGCGCCATCACCGCCTTGCCATCGATGCGCACGTCGCCCGCATGCACGCCGAAGTCGGCGGCGGTGTGCAGCGTGTGGGCCGCGTCGGCCGCCGAAATCAGCAGCTTGCTGGGCATGCAGCCGACACGCGCGCAGGTGGTGCCATAGACATTGCTTTCGATCAGCAATGCCTGTTTGCCGCCGGCCTTGGCGGCGCGATAGCCGGTCATGCCGGCGGTGCCTGCGCCGATGATGGCGACTTCAGTGCGTACGGTTTTCATGGGGATAAGTCTACTCTGAAGTTTCAATCGTGTTTTACTTTGTGGCAAAACGGTATTAGTATGGCTTATCGTTTTCAAATTTTATAAGCTTGCCTTATGGACAATCTGGATTATCGGGCGTTGGCCGTGCTGGATGCGGTGGTCAGCCAGGGCAGCTTTGAGAAGGCGGCTTTGGCGCTCGGCATCAGCCAGTCGGCCGTGTCCCAGCGCATCAAGGCGCTGGAGGATGCGGCCGGGCGCCTGCTGATCGTGCGCGGCCAGCCGGCCGTGCCGACCGGGCTGGGCCAGCGGCTGGTGTCCCACCACCGCAACGTCAAGCTGATGGAAGCAGCGCTGGACATCGACCTCGGCAACCAGGTCAGCATGCCGGAGATTGCGCTGGCGGTGGACGCCGCCAGCCTGGCGACGTGGTTCCCGCTGAGTTTGCAGCCGCTGCTGTCGCCGCCGCGCTGCCAGTTGAACGTGCAGCTGGCAAGCACGGAGCTGGCGCTGCATCTGGTGCGCGAAGGCAGCGTGTTCGGCTGCGTGGCGGCCGGTGCGGCCGAGCCGCAGGCCAACGGCCCGCAGGTGACGCCGCTGGGCCACATGCGCTACGTCTGCGTGGCCACCAAGGCATTTGCCAACCACTGGTTCGGCGACGGCTTCCTGATCGAGGCGGCGCAGCTGGCGCCGGCCGTGGTCAGCGACCGCGACATGATGGATGCTTTCCTGCACCAGGCGCTGGCGCTGCGCGGCGCCTATCCGCATCACACGCTGCCGCTGTCGGCGGCCACCAGCGAGTGCGTGTTCGGCGGCCTGGCGTATGGCCTGATGCCGCAGCCCGAAGTGGCGGCGGCGCTGGCCGACGAGCGGCTGGTGGATCTGGCGCCCGGCCAGCATGTCGACGTGCCGCTCAACTGGTACGCCTGGAACCTCGACACGCCGTTCACCCGCGCGCTGTCCGAGCAGATCGTGACGACCGCCCGGCGCTACCTGTTGCCGGCTTAAATATCCAGCGGATCGACTTCCAGCGACCATTTCACGCGGCTCTTCATTTCCTTGAGAGTGAGCATCCACTCCTTCAGAAACGCTTGCAGCGCCGGCCTTGACGGCGACTCGACCAGCAGCTGCGCACGGTCGACGTTGTACACCCGCGTCATGGTCATCGGGATCGGATCGTTGATGGTGATGCCCGGATGCTCCATGCAATCGCGGGCCATGGTCAGGAATTCGATCGCCGTGGCCAGCTCGCGCGCCTCGGCCCGCAGCAGCGCCTGGAACAGATAGGGCGGCAGCGCGGCCTGCTCGCGCTCCTCCAGCAGCGCCGTGGCGAAGTGGTCGTAATCGTGGTGCACCACCGCGCCGTACAGCGGGTGCTGCGGATAGCGCGTCTGGATCAGCACCTCGCTCGGAATGCCGGCCCGTCCGGCGCGGCCGGCCACCTGCATCAGCTGTGCGAACAGCCGCTCGCTGGCGCGGTAGTCCTGCGAAAACAGCGCCGTGTCCGGATTCATGATGCCCACCAGCGTCAGCTTCTTGAAGTCATGCCCCTTGGCGACCATCTGCGTGCCGATCAGGATATCCACCTCGCCCCGGTGCACCGTGTCGAAGGCCTCCTGCGCGCTGCCCTTCTTGCGGGTGGAGTCGGCGTCGATGCGCAGGATGCGCGCCTCCGGGAACATGGCCTGCAAGCCTTCCTCGACGCGCTGCGTGCCGCGTCCCAGCGGTTGCAGGTCGACGTTGCCGCAGGTCGGGCAATGGCGCGGAATGCGCATCTCCAGGCTGCAATGGTGGCAGCGCAGCCGGTGCTCCGGACGGTGCAGCACCATGAACGAGGTGCAGCGCGTGCATTCGCTGACCCAGCCGCACGATTCGCAGCAGATCACCGGCGCATAGCCGCGCCGGTTCAGGAACAGCAGCGACTGTTCGCCGCGCTCCAGGCGCTGCTTGATGGCCGCCACCAGCCGCGACGTCAGACCGTCGGACGGCTTGTCGCGCTCCATGTCGACCAGCTTGACGGTCGGCAGCACGGCGTTCTGCACCGCGCGCTCGCGCAGCTCCAGCTTGCGGTAGCGGCCGGACTGGGCATGGTGCCAGCTTTCCAGCGACGGCGTGGCCGAACCCAGCACGATCGGAATCTGCAACTGCCAGGCGCGCCACACGGCCAGGTCGCGCGCCGAATAGCGCAGGCCTTCCTGCTGCTTGTACGAGGGATCGTGCTCCTCGTCGATGATGATCAGCTTCAGATGCGGCAGCGACGACAGTATCGCCAGCCGCGTGCCCAGCACGATGCGCGCCTTGCCATGGTGCGCGGCCAGCCAGTGCAGCATGCGCTCGCCCTCGGACAGGCTGCTGTGCAAAGTGGCCAGCATCACGCCGGGGAAGCGCGCGCGGATATTGCCTTCCAGCTGGGGCGTCAGGTTGATCTCCGGCACCAGGATCAGGATCTGGCCCTCGGGCTCGCGCGCCAGCACCTGGGCGCAGGCTTGCAGATAGACCTCGGTCTTGCCGCTGCCGGTGACGCCGTACAGCAAGGTCGGCTTGAAGCCCTGCTGGCCGCCGATGGCGTCCGCCGCCGCCTGCTGCGAGGCGTTCAGCACCGGCATGTCGACCGGCGCCGGATCGTGCGCCGGCGCCACCTTGGCCAGCTTTTTCAGCGCCCGGTCCAGCGCCACCGTGGTCAGCACGCGCAGATTCTTCGGCAGGCCGGGCAGCGCCACCTCGCCCAGCGGACGCTGATAGTAATCGGCGGCAAAGCCGGCCAGCGCCAGCCACTGCGCCGACAGCGGCGACAGCTGGCTGCGCACGGCCAGCGCGTCCTTCAGCTTGTCGGCCGGCACATCGGTCTGGTCGGCCACGCCGACGATCAGTCCCACCACCTCGCGCCGCGCGAACGACACCAGCGCCAGCTGGCCGATTTGCGGCCGCTCGGCGGGATCGCACTCCCAGCGGTAATCGAACACCGCGTTGAGCGGCGTATCAATCGCGATTTGCAGGTAACAGAGGCGTGGATTATTCATGCTGCACCTTGCGAAAAACCGGGTGCTGTATGTATCCACAGTTTCTGTGGATAACTTTGTGGACAATGGAATCTTAATCCCCGGAAAGCCATGACATCCAAGTTGGTATCGTCGTAAACCGGGCAAAAATTCAAAATTTTTTCTCTTTAAAATCAGTTACTTGGAAAATGCTTCCTAGGGGAAGAAAAATCGCCGCCGTTTCTGCTCAGCTGTGCATAAGTGAAGTATTTAGGATACTTTTTGCACCGAAATCAAGCACTTTTTTGCGCTTATCCACTGCTTTGCGGTGCACCATCGTTCCAAATTTTATCCTTATGCTCACACCAAGCTTTGCGTCCTGATAACTAGCTTGGCAAGCCTGCTATTTTTGCCTAAAAATCGTGCAGCGCAACATGAATCTCAGGTCAAACAGCAATATTATGGCTAAGTCACGGTTTACTAAGTCATTTTATTTCTTGTCCACAGTTTTTGTGGATAACTTTGTGGAAAATGAAGAAATAAACTGGATCCGCCTTTCCCAGAGTGTTTACGGCTTGCTAAACATTGCTCTATGAACCACGAAATTTATCGTTAAAAATCAACAACTTGAAACATGCTCCGGGGCTAGGCGAAATGCACTGCCTGTTATTTCCGCAGCAAAAAAAATTGTGCATAAGTCAGTCTGCACAGACTGCTCGCACCAATGAAAAAGGGCACGTTTCTTCCGAAACGTGCCCCGAGACGGACGCCAATCAGCCTGCGCGCTGCGCCTTGCTGTAGGTATGCACGGCTTCCACCATGGCCGCCACGTTTTCCGGCGGGGTGAACTGCGAAATGCCGTGGCCCAGGTTGAAGACGTGGCCGCTGCCGCTGATGCCCGGCTTGCCGAAGGCATCCAGCACCTTGTGGACTTCGGCGGTGATCTGGTCCGGGCTGGCGAACAGGATGGCCGGATCCAGGTTGCCCTGCAGGGCGACCTTGTGGCCGACCTTGTGACGCGCTTGGGTCAGGTTGGCGGTCCAGTCCAGGCCCAGCGCGTCGGCGCCGATGTCGGCGATTTCCTCGATCCAGTGGCCGCCGCCCTTGGTGAACACGATGGCCGGGATCTTGACGCCGTCCTTTTCGCGTTTCAGCAGCGCCACCACCTGGCGCATGTATTTCAGCGAGAACTCCTGGTAGGCGCCGTCGGCCAGCGCACCGCCCCACGAGTCGAAGATCATCACGGCTTGCGCGCCGGCGTCGATCTGGGCGTTCAGGTACTCGGCCACCGCCTTGGCATTGGTGTCGAGGATGAAGCGCATCAGGTCAGGGCGGTTGTACAGCATCTTCTTGATGTTGTGGAACTCGCGCGAGCCTTCGCCTTCGACCATGTAGCAGGCCAGCGTCCACGGGCTGCCGGAGAAGCCGATCAGCGGCACGCGGCCATTCAGCTCGGTGCGGATCTGGGTCACGGCCTTGAACACGTAGTCCAGCGAACCCGGTTCCGGCTGGCGCAGGGCCAGCACGTCGGCTTCGGTCTTCAGCGGACGCTCGAATTTCGGTCCTTCGCCTTCGACGAAGTGCAGGCCCAGGCCCATCGCGTCCGGCACCGTCAGGATGTCGGAAAACAGGATGGCGGCGTCCAGCGGGAAGCGGTCCAGCGGCTGGATGGTCACCTCGGTGGCGTAGTCCGGATTGGTGGCCAGGCCCATGAAGGAGCCGGCCTTGGCGCGGGTGGCGCGGTATTCAGGCAGATACCTTCCCGCCTGGCGCATCAGCCACACAGGGGTGTAGTCGGTGGGCTGGCGCAGCAACGCGCGCAGGAAGGTGTCATTCTTGAGCGGAGCAAATTGTGGCATGGAAGGCAATCAAAGACATTCAAAGCGGCTATTATCGCATCCCGCGCCGCTTTTTTTTTCGCGACGCTTTCTCTATCATGCGTAGCACCCTGCGTTGACCCTTTCTGGAGTAGCCATGACATCGACCGTATCGCCTACCATCGCCGCCTATGGCGCCTGGCCTTCGACCATCAGCGCCGCGCGCGTGGCGGCCGGGGCGACACCGCTGTCCTCGCTGATGCTGGGCGGGTCCGACGGCAGCGATATCTTCTGGCTGGCCGGCCGCGCGGCGGAAGCGGGACGCAACACGCTGCTGCGCTACCACGGCGCCACCACCGAGGAACTGACGCCGGCGCCGTTCAATGTGCGCTCGCGGGTGCATGAATACGGCGGCGGCGCCTATGCGGTGGATGGCGAGATGGTGTACTTCTCGCATTTCAAGGATAACTGCGTCTACCGCATGGCCGCCGGTGAGGCGCCAATCGCGGTCACACAGGCCGGCAAGCAGCGCTTCGCCGATTTCGTCGTGGACCGCGCGCGCAACCGCCTGATCGGTGTGCGCGAGCTGCATGGCGACGACGGGCACGCGCAGCCCACCAACACCCTCTGCGCGATCGACATCGCCACCGGCGCCGAAACGGTGCTGGCTGAAGGCGCCGACTTCTATTCGTCGCCGCGGCTGTCGCCGGACGGCCGCGCGCTGGCCTGGTTGAGCTGGGATCATCCGCGCATGCCGTGGCAGGGCACCACCCTGTGGCTGGCCGGCGTCAACGCCGACGGCACGCTGGCCGCGCCGGTGCGCATCGCCGGCGGCGAAGAAGAGTCCATCTGCCAGCCCGAGTGGTCGCCGGACAACCTGCTGCACTTCGTCTCCGACCGCAGCGGCTGGTGGAACCTGTACCGCCTGTGCGCCGACCGCCAGCGCATCGAAGGCCTGTGCCCGATGGAAGCCGAATTCGCCTCCCCGCACTGGACCTTCGGCAACAGCATGTACGGCTTCCGCTCGGCCAGCGAAATCATCTGCACCTATATCGACAAGGGCGTGAGCCGCCTGGCGCGCCTGCTGCCGGGCAGCGGCAAGCTGGAAGCCATCGCCAATCCCTACGAGGAAATCCGCGAACTGCGCGTCGGTCCCGGCTACATCGCCATGCTGGCCGGCGGCCCTACCATCCCGATGGAACTGGCGCGCATCGACTTCACCGAAGAAGGCGTGGAAATCCTGGCGCAGTCGATTGAAGAGCTGCCGGACGAGGCCAACCTCTCCATCCCGGCCAGCATCAGCTACCCAAGCGCCGGTGGCCGCACCTCGCACGCCTTCTACTACCCGCCGCGCAACCGCGACGTGCGGGCGCCGGCAGGCAGCAAGCCGCCGGTGATCGTCATCAGCCACGGCGGCCCGACCGGCATGACCGTCAACACGCTGAACCTCAAGACGCAGTACTGGACCAGCCGCGGCTTCGGCGTGCTGGACGTGAACTACGGCGGCAGCACCGGCTTCGGCCGCGCCTACCGCGACCTGCTCAAGGGTCAGTGGGGCATCGTCGACGTCGAAGACTGCGTGGCCGGCGCCCAGGCGCTGGTGGAGCGCGGCCTGGCCGACGGCGACCGTCTGATCATCCGTGGCGGCAGCGCCGGCGGCCTGACCACGCTGTGCGCGCTGACCTTCCACGACGTCTTCAAGGCCGGCGCCAGCTACTACGGCGTCTCCGACCTCAAGGGCCTGGACCAGGACTCGCACAAGTTCGAATCGCACTACAATGAATACCTGATCGCGCCGAAAGCGCAGGCCGACGCCATCTACCAGCAACGCTCGCCGATCAACCACACCGACAAGCTTTCGCGCCCGATGATCTTCTTCCAGGGCCTGGACGACAAGGTGGTGCCGCCGCAGCAATCGGAAATGATGGTGGACGCGCTGAAGAAACGCGGCATCCCGGTAGAATACGTGCCGCTCGAAGGCGAAGGCCACGGCTTCCGCAAAGCCGAAAACATCATCCGCACGCTGGAAGCGGAACTGAACTTCTATCAAAACATCTTTGGCTTGAATAACGCATGACCGATCCCAAGCTGCTCGCCGAATTCGACGCGCTGCCCTTCAACGAAAAAATGATCCTCGCCCTGCTCGCCCTGATCGGCGAGCCGGCCGGACGCACGCTGGTGCTCGATCACCTGATCCACGCGCGCATTGAATTCGATGACGACGGCAACCTGTACACGGTGGGCACGCTGGACGAAGCCCTGCAAAAACTGGAGCGCCTGGCCTTCATCAGCGTGGTGACGGGACGCGGCTTTGTCTGCAATCCCAAGCTGCGCTGGCCCGCGCTGCGCGCCGCCATCGGCACCCATGCGCTGGAAGACCTGTGCGCCGCCTACGCCGAACTGGTGCCGATGCGCCAGACCTGGAACAGCATGGAACCGCGCAGCTACCGCGCCGGCATGGCGCGCCTGCGCATGGGCCTCTTGCGCGGCCACGGCCCGCAGCAGATCCAGCAGGTGCTGGCCTTCTGCCTGGGCAGCTACGAAGCGGCGCAGCTGCATCCTATCGTCGACATCTTCGGCCGGCCGTTCGAGCCGGGCATGATCGCGCTGGTCAACCCGCTGCTGCAGGACGACGTGCTGGCGGTCCTGATGCACAACGCCCAGCATGAACCGGCCACCGCGCCGGCCATCCGCGAATTCTGCGAGATGCACATGCAGCGTCGCCACGGCGACATCAACGCCGAACTGCGCATGGCCATGGCGGAAGACGCGCTGCTGTGCGGCCGCCTGGATGACGCCAAGCGCTATCTGGAACGCACCGCCGGCCCGCAAAGCCAATACCTCGCCAGCGTCATCGTGCTGCTGCGCGGCGCCGCCAGCGCCGCCATCATCGGCTTCGACGCCGCGCTGAAAACCCTGCGCCGCGACACCGGCAAGCGCAAGCACCTGTTTGCCGGCATGGGCAGCTACCTGTACCTGCTGTCGATGCTGCGCAGCGGCGACGCCAAGCACTTGAAGGCGGTGGAAGCCTACCTGGAAATCGCCGTCAAGCTGCCGAAGAACCACGACAGCTCGGTGCACCAGCAGATCGACATGCTGCGCCAGGTCCGCGCCGGCGTCATGCAGACCGACGCCATCGCCAACCTGGCGTGGGAACCGGGCCTGCAAACGCAGGTGTTTCAGTTCCTGCTGTACTTCTGGCTCTCGCTGCCGCAACTGCAGGAGCGCAAGGAGCAGTTGCAGGAGCTGGTGAAGAACGCCGAGCGCGCCGGCTATATGTTCATCGCCGGCCAGGCCGCGGCGCTGCTGGGCCAGATGGGCGACGCCGAGATGCAGACGCACGCGCAGGCGCTGCGCTCGCGCTTCGGTTTCCCCGACCTGAGCACCTGGTTCGAACGGCAGGAAGGCTGGCAGCGCCAGCTCACCGCGCTGATCAACCTGCACCAGCCGTCCGCGCCCGATGCGGCGGGCAGCTCGCGCCTGGTGTGGCTGCTGACCTACGATAACCGCCACGGCCTGACCGACATCGTGCCGCTGGAGCAGAAGCGCGATGCGCGCGGCCTGTGGAGCAAGGGCCGCGCCGTGGGCCTGAAGCGCCTGCGCTTCGAATCCGAGCAGTTCGATTTCCTGACGCCGCAGGACATCCGCGCGGCGGAAGCGATCACCGTCGCCCATCGCGGCTACCAGTCCACCGGCCTGACCTACGAGATCGACCCGCAGCGCGCCGCGCCGACGCTGGTGAATCACCCGCTGCTGTTCTGGTCCGACCTGCCGGACATGCGCGTCGAGATGCTGTCCGGCGAGCCTGAACTGCTGATCAAGAAAAGTCCGGGCAACCTGGAACTGCGCTTGCAGCCGCCGATCCCCGACGACAGCTCCTCGGTGGTGATCACCAAGGAAACCCCAACCCGCCTGCGCGTGGTCACCATCCTCGACGAACACCGCCGCATCGCCGCCATCGTCGGCGATGCGCTGAATGTGCCGGCGCACGCGGAGCAGCAGGTGCTGTCCGCTATCAGCGCCATCTCGTCGCTGGTGACGGTGCAATCGGAAATCGGCGGCGCCGCGCCGGACATGGAGCAGATGGAGGCCGACATGCGCCTGCACCTGCACCTGCTGCCGTATCAGCACGGTCTGAAGATGCAGATCCTGGTGCGGCCGCTGGTCAACGGCGCCTACTACAAGCCGGGCGACGGCGCCGACAGCGTGATCGCCGACATCGGCGGCAAGCCGGTGCAGGCGCGTCGCAAACTGATCGACGAACGCGATGCGGAGCGCGACCTGATCGCCAAATGCCCGGTGCTGGAATCGGCGGAACAGGACCACGGCGAATGGCTGCTCGGCCAGCCGGCGCTGTGCCTGCAATTGCTGGTGGAGTTGCAGGAGCTGGACCCGGCCAGCATCGTCATCGCCTGGCCGGAAGGCGAAAGCTTCCGCGTCACTGCCAAGGTCGAGACCAAGCATCTGCGCCTCGCCATCAAGAGCAACAAGGACTGGTTCGCGGCCAGCGGTGAACTGAAGGTCGATGAAGACAAGGTGATCGACCTGCGCACGCTGCTGGAGATGATGCAGAAAAGCCAGGGCCGCTTCGTCGAACTGGGCGAGAACCGCTACATGGCGCTCACCGAAGAGTTGTACCGCCGCCTGCAGGAAGTCTCGGCCTACGGCGAGATCACCGCCGACGGCGTGCGCGTGCATCCGCTGGCCTCCTTCGCGCTGGAAGAACTGGCCGACGACGTCGGCGGCCTGAAATCCGACAAGCTGTGGAAAGAGCACCTGGCGCGCATGCAGGAGCAGACTGTCTTTGAGCCGCAGCTGCCAAGCACCCTGCAGGCGGAGCTACGCGACTACCAGGTCGAGGGCTACAACTGGCTGTCGCGCCTCGCGCATTGGGGCGTGGGCGCCTGCCTGGCCGACGACATGGGCCTCGGCAAAACCCTGCAGGCGCTGGCGCTGATGCTATCGCGCGCACCGCAAGGCCCGACGCTGGTGATCGCGCCGACCTCGGTCTGCATGAACTGGATGAGCGAAGCCGCGCGCTTCGCGCCGACGCTGAACGTGCAGCTGTTCGGCGCCGGCGACCGCGCCGAAGTGCTGAACAATCTGCACGCCTACGACGTGGTGGTGACCAGCTACGGCCTGCTGCAGCTGGAATCGCCGCTGTTTGCGGGCGTGCAGTGGAACACCATCGTGCTCGATGAAGCGCAGGCCATCAAGAACGCCGCCACCAAGCGCTCGGCCGCCGTGATGGCGCTGAAGGGCGACTTCCGCATCGCCGTCACCGGCACGCCGCTGGAAAACCACCTCGGCGAATTGTGGAACCTGTTCCGCTTCATCAATCCCGGCCTGCTGGGCAGCATCGAGCAATTCAACCTGCGCTTCGCCGCGCCGATTGAAAAGCCGCAGGATCACCGCGCCGAACTGGGCGCGCGCAAGCGCCTGCGCCGTTTGATCCAGCCGTTCATCCTGCGCCGCACCAAGGCGCAGGTGCTGACCGAGCTGCCGTCGCGTACCGAGATCACGCTGGAAGTCGACCTGTCGGCCGACGAAACGGCGCTGTACGAATCGCTGCGCCGCGCCGCGCTGGAAAATCTGGAAGCAGTCGAAGGACCGGCCGAGAAGAAATCGATCCAGATCCTGGCCGAGATCATGAAGCTGCGCCGCGCCTGCTGCAATCCGAACCTGATCGCACCGGAACTGAACCTGGCCAGCAGCAAGCTGGCGGCCTTCGCGCACCTGCTGGAAGGCCTGCTGGAGAACAAGCACAAGGTGCTGGTATTCAGCCAGTTCGTCGACCACCTGGCGCTGATTCGCGACCATCTGGACGCGCAGGGCGTCAGCTACCAGTACCTGGACGGCTCGACCTCCATGGCCGACCGCAAGAAGCGCGTGGACGCCTTCCAGGCCGGCGTCGGCGACGTGTTCCTGATTTCGCTGAAGGCGGGCGGCGTCGGCATCAACCTGACGGCGGCCGATTACGTGATCCACATGGACCCATGGTGGAATCCGGCGGTGGAAGACCAGGCCTCCGACCGCGCGCACCGCATGGGCCAGTTGCGGCCGGTGACCATCTACCGCCTGGTGGCGCGCCACACCATCGAGGAAGGCATCGTCGACCTGCACCAGCACAAGCGCGACCTGGCCGACAGCCTGCTGGAGGGCAGCGATGTCAGCGGCCGCATGTCGGCCGGCGAAATGTTAGCGATGCTGCAAGAGGGCTTGAAAAAGTAATTCGGCTTGTATCGAGCGCTCTCAAGCGGTCGGATTAGTGATAATCTCCTCCGCTTCAGATACAAGGCTGCATAATGATGATTAAGACAAGATTTGCATTGGCTGCGCTGATGGCGGCTCTTGCCGCCGCGCCAGCCGGCGCCGCCACACACCACCACAAGGCTGCTCCCACCAAGAAAAGCAGCGCCAAGGCCAGCACCAGCAAGGCCAAGAGCACCAAATCCACCAAGAGCAAAGGCAAGTCAACGGCCAAGTCGCCCGGCAAGACCAAGGCTGTCGCCGCGGTTGCCGCCGTGCCGGCGCTGAAGGTCGCGGCCGAGCGCTGGCAGGACCGGCAGTTCGACAACCTGAGCAACCAGTTCCTCAACGCCCTGTGGCGCATCGATTCGGAAAGCGCGATCTACGCCGGCAAGTACGACACCGCCGCCACGCTGACCGTGTTCGACAAGGCGGAGCAGGACAAGGAACTGGCCTTCATCGACGACTGGAAGCAGCGCCTGACCGCCGTCAACGCCGGCAAGCTGGCGCCCAAGCAGCGCACCGACCTGGCGCTGCTGCTCAACAAGCTCGATGGCGACCGCTTCCGCCTGACCACCTTGCGCGAGTGGGAATGGAATCCGGCCAGCTACAACGTCGCCGGTCCGATCGACCTGATCCTCAACACCGAATACGCGGCCCAGCCGCAGCGCCTGCGCACGCTGCTCAAGCGCATCGCCAGCATTCCGGCCTACTACGAGGCGGCGCGCGCCAACATCGTCAATCCGACGCGCGAGCACACCCGCCTGGCGATTGCGCAGGCGCCCGGCGTGCAGGCGCTGCTGGCCGAGGTCGACAAGGTGGCGCAGGCCTCGATCCTGACGCCGGTGGAGAAGCAGCAGTACACGCAGCGCGTCAACGCGGCCTTGATGGCGGTGGACGGCTACGTGGCTTTCCTGACCGAGATGGACAAGCAGATGGACAGCAGGGGCCGTCGCACTTTCCGCCTGGGCAAGGAGCTGTATGAGCAGAAGTTTGCCTACGATATCCAGTCCGGCAGCACCGCCGAGCAGACCTATCAGAAAGCCCTGGCGGCGCGCGAAGAGCTGCTGGCGAATATGGACAAGCTGTCCGACGAGCTGTGGGACAAGACCATGGGCGGCGCCGCCAGGCCGGCCGACCGCTTTGCCAAGATCGGCATGGTGATCGACAAGCTGTCGGCGCGTCACGTGGCGCGCGAGGATTTCGTCAGCGAGATCAAGCGCCAGATTCCGGTGTTGCAGGATTGGGTGATCAGCCACAACCTGCTGACGCTGGATCCGAACAAGCAGCTGGAAGTGCGCGCGACGCCGGCCTACCAGGCCGGTGTGGCGGGCGCCAGCATCGATGCGCCGGGGCCGTATCGTCCGCAGGACCGCACGTACTACAACGTGACGCCGCTGGACGGCGCGACGCCGGAAGCAGCCGAGAGCAGCCTGCGCGAGTACAACTACTGGATCCTGCAGATCCTGAATATCCACGAGGCGATTCCGGGCCACTATGCGCAGCTGGTCTACGCCAACCGCTCGCCGTCGATCGTCAAATCGATCTTCGGCAATGGCGCGATGGTGGAAGGCTGGGCGGTGTATGGCGAGCGCATGATGCTGGAGTCCGGCTACGGCGACAACGCGCCGGAGATGTGGCTGATGTGGTCGAAGTGGAATCTGCGCAGCGTGACCAACACGATACTCGACTACAGCGTGCACGTGCTGGGCATGACGGAAGAGCAGGCGGTGGATCTGCTGCAGCGCCAGGCGTTCCAGACGCATAGTGAGGCGGTGGAGAAATGGCATCGCGTGCAGGTGTCGTCGGTGCAGCTGACCAGCTACTTCAGCGGCTACAGCGAGATCATGGAATTGCGCGAGCAGCGCAAGCAGCAGCTGGGCGCCAGCTTCAACCTGAAGCAGTTCCACGAGCAATTCCTCAGCTACGGCAGCGCGCCGGTGCGCGTGATCAAGGGCTTGATGACGCAGTAGTCCTGCGTTCGCTCAAACAGATGGGCATGTGATTCGATACGATGGAGAACGGCTGTGAATCAGCCGTTTTCTGCTACGATCAAATCGGGGAGGTAACATGAATATGCCCATCAAATTCGACACCCTTGAATACACCAGAAGTCTGATTGAAGCCGGCATCCCGGCGCCTCAGGCCGAGGCGCAAGCCGCAGCGCTGAGTCAGGCAATGGCCGAAGCCACTGTCGCGCCAAGCGAGCTGGTGCTGCTCAGAACCGACATGACCGCGCGCATCGAAATGTTGCGTATCGAAATGAACGAGAAATTCGATGCGCTTCGTGCCGAAATGAATGCCAAACTGGAGGCGCTGGAAGAGCAATTCAATTCCAAACTGGAGGCGCTGGAAGAGCGATTCAATGCCAAGCTGGAAGCACTCGAAGGGCGATTCAATGCCAAGCTGGAAGCGCTGGAGCAGCGCTTGCGGGCATATATCGACCGCAAGCTGGTTACCGTCTATTGGATGGTGGGAATTTCACTGGCATTGCATGCCGTTACGATCGGCATGCTGGTGCGGGTCATCGACCGCTTGCCCTAGCTCAGGCTTTTTCTTCCGGGGCCGTGGACATGCGTACGAACATCGGCGCCACCAGCAGGCCCAGCTCGAACAGCAGGCACATCGGAATCGCCAGCGAGAACATGCTGACCGCATCCGGCGGCGTCACAATCGCGGCCACCACAAAGGCGCCGACGATCGCATAAGGACGAATCTCCTTCAGCTTGGCCACCGTGACCAGACCCATGCGCACCAGGATCACCACCACCACCGGCACCTCGAACGTCGCGCCAAACGCCAGGCACATCGACATCACGAAATCCAGGTAGTTCTCGATGTCCGGCGTCACCGCGATCGACTGCGGCGAAAACTCGGCAATGAACTGGAACACCCGGCCGAACACCAGGAAGTAGCAGAACGCCACGCCCGACATGAACAGCACCGACGACGAAATCACCAGCGGCGCGATCAGCCGCTTCTCATGCGCATACAGGCCGGGCGCCACAAACGCCCACAGCTGGTACAGCACCCACGGCAGCGACAGGATGATGGAAATCACCAGGGTCACCTTCATCGGCACCAGGAACGGCGAGATCACGCCGGTGGCGATCATCTTCGAGCCGACCGGCAGCGAACGGATCATCGGCTCGGCGATGATGTCGTAGATGTGCGAAGGCCCCGGCCAGATCATCAGGCCGATGCAGACCAGCGCAATGCCGATCGACGCCTTGACCAAACGATCCCGCAGTTCGATCAGGTGAGAGATAAAGGTCTCTTCGCCCTGGTTAGGTGTAGTCATTTAATAGAAAGAGCTGTTGGTAGGACCACGCGGACGGAAGCGGGCCACCCGCGCCGCCCCGGACGTCACGTGCATCTTGCCGCCAGTGCGCTGCTTGTACCAGTTGGGAATGGCCGAATTGCGCACCAGCTTCTTG
Source organism: Duganella aquatilis (assembly GCF_009674565.1). Classification (GTDB taxonomy): domain Bacteria; phylum Pseudomonadota; class Gammaproteobacteria; order Burkholderiales; family Burkholderiaceae_D; genus Rugamonas; species Rugamonas aquatilis. The sequence goes on along the minus strand of NZ_WKJL01000005.1, from coordinate 125,291 downwards.
CGGCGGAACTCGCGCGCCTTGCGCGACAGGTCGTCCGGGGTCACGCTGTTGAACGAACTATGCGAATACGCGGACGAGGACGTATCGTTGCCGATCTCGGTGAAGGCGTTTTCCACTTCCGCCATATTCTGCGAAATCGAGTTTTCCACGTCCGTCTTGACTGCCATGGCCGCGTCCTGCACTTCCTTTTGCAGGTTTTTCAACTCTTCCAGCTCGATCTCGCGCGTGACTTCGGATTTCACGTCGTTCAGATAACGCTGGGCGCGGCCGTACAGCGTCCCGGCCATGCGCGCCACCTTGGGCAGCTTTTCAGGACCGATGACGACCAGCGCAATCACGCCGATGACAGCAAGTTTGGTAAGACCGAGATCGATCATAAGAAGGCGCTACTTACTTCTTCTCTTTCGCATCGACGTCGATGGTGCCAGGCGCGGCAGGCGGAGCCGGCTTCTCTTCGTCGTTACCTTTTACGCCATCTTTGAAGCCCTTGACGGCCTTGCCGATATCCGAACCCATGTTGCCCAGTTTCTTGGTGCCGAACACCAGCATCACGATAACCAGAACGATCAGCCAGTGCCAAATGCTAAATGAACCCATCATATTCCCCTTGGGAGCGCATGCGCTCCAGATTTATTCGTTGATTCCCAGAACTGCTGCGACAGTATAAGCGATGCGCAGTCTCTGGCGTAAGTGTGGTCGATCGCCGTTAAATCAACGCTCGCCGCGCCACGGATGCGCGCCGCCAACCACGTGCAAGTGTAAATGGTACACCTCTTGGCCGCCGTCTGGTCCACTGTTGATCACGGTCTTGAATCCGGCGGCCGGCGCGCCGTCCGCATCATAGCTGACCGCGCAGCCAAATTCCTCTGCCAGGCGAGGGGCCAGCGCCAGCATTTTGCCCAGCAGCGCCGGTTCGCCGGCCGCGTCCTGCAGCGTGGCGAAATGTTTCTTTGGAATCACCAGCAAGTGCACCGGGGCGGCCGGATTGATGTCCTTGAACGCCAGCAAGTCCTCGTCCTCATAGACGGTGGTAGAAGGAATTTTCTTTTCGGCTATTTTGCAAAAGATGCAGTTTTCCACGCGGAGGCTCCGATTATTCCAATGATTCTTTACGGGATGCTTTTTCCTCGATGCCGGACACGCCCTCGCGGCGCGCCAGTTCATCGAGCACCTGCTGCGGCTTGAGGTCGAACTGCGCCAGCAGCACCAGCGTATGGAACCACAAGTCGGCCACTTCGTACAGCACCTTGCCGCTGTCGGCGCCGGCGCGCGCATCCTTGGCGGCCATCACGGTTTCAGTGGCTTCCTCGCCGATCTTCTTCAGGATGGCGTCGTCGCCCTTGGCGAACAGCTTGGAGGTGTAGGAGGTGGCGGGATCGCCGCCGTTGGCCGGCTTGCGCGATTCGATCACGTCGGCCAGGCGGTCAAGAATGGTGCTCATTTGCCTGCCTTGTAAATATCGGATGGATCTTTCAGCACCGGCTCGGTATTCTGCCAGTCGCCTTCCTGCGCGTCGCCCTCGAACTTCTGGAAGAAGCACGAGTGGCGGCCGGTATGGCAGGCGATGCCGCCGGCCTGTTCGATCTTCAGCAGCAGCACGTCCTCGTCGCAGTCCAGGCGCACTTCCAGCACCTTCTGCACGTGGCCGGACTCTTCGCCCTTGTGCCACAGCTTCTTGCGCGAACGGCTCCAGTACACCGCCTCGCCCAGCTCCACCGTCTTGGCCAGCGCCTCGCGGTTCATCCAGGCGAACATCAGCACATCGTTGCTGCCCGCTTCCTGGGCGATCACCGGCACCAGGCCGTGTTCGTCCCACTTTACTTTTTTCAGCCAGGCCGCTTTCGGCTGGACGTTGGGGGTATTCATCATGCTGCTCCGTCCAGGCGCATCGGAATGCCCTGTTGCGCCATGAAGCGCTTGGCTTCCTGCACCGAATATTGGCCAAAGTGGAAGATGCTGGCGGCCAGCACCGCGTCGGCCTTGCCCAGCTTGATGCCGTCGGCCAGGTCCTGCAGGCCGCCGACGCCGCCGGAAGCGATCACCGGGATGCCGACCGCGTCGGACACGCCGCGCGTCAGGCCCAGGTCGAAGCCGGACTTGGTGCCGTCCTTGTCCATGCTGGTCAGCAGGATTTCACCGGCGCCCAGCTGTTCCATTTTCTTCGCCCAGTCGATGGCGTCGATGCCGGTGGCCTTGCGGCCGCCGTGGGTGAACACTTCCCACTTGCCGGGCGAGGTCTGCTTGGCGTCGATCGCCACCACGATGCACTGCGAACCGTGCTTCTGCGAGGCGTCGTACACCAGCTGCGGATTCGACACCGCCGACGAGTTCATGCTGACCTTGTCGGCGCCGGCGTTGAGCAGGCGGCGCACATCGGCCACCTCGCGCACGCCGCCGCCCACCGTCAGCGGAATGAACACCTGCGAAGCGACCGCCTCGATGATGTCCAGGATCAGGCCGCGGTTGTCGCTGGTAGCGGTGATGTCGAGGAAGGTCAGTTCATCGGCGCCCTGCTCGTCGTAGCGGCGCGCGATTTCCACCGGGTCGCCGGCATCGCGCAGCTCGGTGAAATTGACGCCTTTGACGACGCGGCCGTCGGTCACGTCGAGGCAGGGGATGATGCGTTTAGCCAGCATTATTCGTCTTCTTCTTCGATCAAATCGCCACTGAGTTCGTCGGCGCGCAGCTGGGCCGAGGCAAGGTCGATGGTGCCTTCGTAAATCGAACGGCCGCAGATCACGCCTTCGATGCCTTCGTCCTGCACCGCGCACAGCGCTTCGACGTCGGCCAGGTTGTGCAGGCCGCCGGAGGCGATCACCGGAATCTTCACCGCCTGCGCCAGCTTGACGGTGGCCTCGATATTCACGCCGCCCATCATGCCGTCGCGGCCGATGTCGGTGTAGATGATCGATTCCACGCCATAGGCTTCGAACTTCTTGGCCAGGTCGATCACTTCGTGGCCGGACATCTTGCTCCAGCCGTCGGTGGCGACCTTGCCGTCCTTGGCGTCCAGGCCGACGATGATGTGGCCGGGGAAGGCGCCGCAGGCGTCGTGCAGGAAGCCCGGCTCCTTCACTGCGGCGGTGCCGATGATGACGTAGGTGATGCCGGCGTCCAGGTAGCGCTCGATGGTGTCGAGGTCGCGGATGCCGCCGCCCAGCTGCACCGGAATTTCGTCCAGGTCGTTTTCTTCCGCGTAGTCCTGCACCGCTTGCAGAATCGCCTTGATGGCCGCCTCGTTCTTCGGCTTGCCGGCGAAGGCGCCGTTCAGGTCGACCAGGTGCAGGCGGCGCGCGCCTTGCTTGAGCCAATGCAGGGCCATCTCGGCCGGATCTTCGGAGAATACGGTGGCGAGTTCCATATCGCCTTGTTTCAAGCGAACGCAGTGACCGTCTTTGAGGTCGATGGCAGGAATGAGCAGCATGATGGTTTAAGTTAAATTAAAAAAGGGAATCAAGGGTTCCAGTGAACGAAATTTTTGTACAACTGCAGACCGGTCGCGGCGCTTTTCTCCGGATGGAACTGGGTCGCAAAAATATTATCACGGGCGACCGCGCAACTGAACGCCGCACCGTAGACAGTTTGTCCGACCGTGTGCGCGGCCTGCTCCGGCTGGGCAAAATAGCTGTGCACGAAGTAGAAGTACGCGTGGTCCGGAATATCCTGCCACATCGGATGAGACGCCGTTTGCCGCACTTGGTTCCAGCCCATTTGCGGCACCTTGAAACGCGAGCCGTCTTCCTGGATCTGGCCGTCGAGCTGGAAGCGCACCACCTTGCCCGGCAACAGGCCGAGGCCGGCGGCATTGCCTTCCTCGCTGCCATCAAACAGCATTTGCTCGCCGATGCATACTCCCATCAGGGGGATGGTCTTCGACGCCGCCAGCAGCGCTTCCTGGACGCCGGATTCGCGCAGGCTGCGCATGCAGTCCGGCATGGCGCCCTGGCCGGGCAGCACGATGCGGTCGGCGCTCTGGATATCGGCCACGTCGCCGGAAATCAGCACGTTGGCTTCGGGCGCGACGGCGCGCAGCGCTTGCGCGACCGAGCGCAGATTACCCATGCCGTAATCAACTACTACGATTTTTTTCATGGTGTGTGTTTACAGAGTGCCTTTGGTCGACGGGATGGTGCCGGCGGCGCGCGGGTCCAGCTCGGACGCCATGCGCAGCGCGCGGCCAAAGGCCTTGAAGACCGTCTCGCACTGGTGGTGCGCATTGGTACCGCGCAGGTTGTCGATGTGCAGCGTGACCAGCGCATGGTTGACGAAGCCGCGGAAGAATTCCAGCGTCAGGTCGACGTCGAAGGTGCCGATCATCGCGCGCGTGAACGGGATGTGGTATTCGATGCCCGGCCGGCCGGAATAATCCAGCACGACGCGCGACAGCGCCTCGTCCAGCGGCACATACGAATGGCCGTAGCGGACGATGCCCTTGCGGTCGCCGATGGCCTTGGCCACCGCCATGCCCAGCGTGATGCCGACGTCTTCCACCGTGTGGTGGTTGTCGATATGGATGTCGCCGGTGGCTTCCACTTCCAGGTCGAACAGGCCGTGGCGGGCGATCTGGTCCAGCATATGGTCGAGGAAGGGCACGCCGGTGTTCAGCTTCTGCTTGCCGGTGCCGTCCAGGTTGATGGAAACGCGGACTTGCGTTTCGTTGGTGTTGCGGATGATTTCTGCGGTGCGGTTCATGAAAAGCTCGCGATGGTGTCAGGCTGCCTGCGATGCGGCGAAGGCATCGAGGAAGGTGGAATTTTCTTCCGGGGTGCTTACGGTGATGCGTAAACAATTGGTCAGCACACTGTGCATTTTACTCACATTTTTGACTAAAACCTTGTGAGACAGCAGTTTCGCGTAGGCATCGTCGGAATCGGGGACGCGAATCAAGATAAAATTCGCCGCCGACGGAAAAACCTCGACGCCGGGCAGACGGGCCAATGCAGCCGTCAGATCGGCGCGTGCGGCGCGCAAATTGGCGGCTTGGCGGTTCAGCACCTCCACGTGGTCGAGCGCGAATTCGGCCGCAACCTGGGTCAGCACGTTGATGTTGTAAGGAGGCCGCACTTTGTCGAATTCCGCCAGCAATTGCGGCGCCGCCGACATATAGCCGAGGCGGATGCCGGCCAGGCCCAGCTTCGATACCGTGCGCATCACCACCAGGTTGTTAAATTCGGGCAGGCGATGCATGAAGGTCTGCTGGGCGAACGGCTCGTAGGCTTCGTCCACCACGGCCAGGCCGAAACCGTCCAGCGCGCGGATGATGGCGACGATGTCGTCTGCGGCGAACAGGTTGCCGGTCGGGTTGTTCGGGTAGGACAGGAACACCAGCGCCGGCTTGTGCTGCGCGATGGCGGCCAGCATGGCCGGCAGGTCCAGCGTCAGGTCGGCTTTCAGCGGCACGCCGACGTAGTCCATGCCGGCGAATTGCGCCGAGCGCTGGTACATCACGAACGACGGCGTCGGCGCCACCACGGTGGCGCGGCGGTCCTGCATGGCGCAGGCCATGCACAGGATCGAGATCAGTTCATCCGAGCCGTTGCCGAGGATGACGTCATGGCCGGCCGGCACGCCCAGCTTGTCCCGGATGCGCTGCTTGATGCCGGCGTAGGACGCCACCGGATAGCGGTTCAGCGCGACGTCGGCCAGGCGCCGGCCCAGTTCCTCGCGCAGATGGTGCGGCAGGTGGTAAGGGTTCTCCATCGCATCCAGCTTGATAAAGCCACTCGCGTCAGCCACGTGGTAGCCGGCTACGGCGCGCACGTCTGGGCGGATGGTGCTGTTGACCAGGGTGTCGATGGGGGACATCTTACTTGGGCTCCTATGAGTTGACGGTACTTCGGGATTTCTTGAGTTTCTTCGGCGGCGGCGCCGGCACTTCCGGCAGCGCCAGCCGCTCGGCGATGATGGCGCAGTATTCCGGATTCAGCTCGAAGCCGACGTAATTGCGGCCGGTGCGCTTGGCCGCGATCGCCGTCGTACCGCTGCCCATGAACAGGTCCAGCACCACGCCGTCCGGCGGGCACGAGGCCTTGACCATGCGCTCGATGATCTCCAGCGGCTTCTGCGTCGGATGGTCGGCGCGCTCCGGGTGCTCGCGGTGCAGGCGCGACACGCTCCACAAATCCTTCGGGTTGTAGCCCACTTCCAGCCACTTGGCGCCGACGAAGATCGAGCGCGTGCGCGCCTTCTTGGTCTCGGCGTCGTAGGGAATGCGCACGGCGTCGAGGTCGAAGTAGTAATCCTTGCGGCGCACGAAGAAGCCGATGGTGTCGTGCACCGACGAGAAGCTGCGCACGCTGCCGCCCATCGACGGCACGCGGCGGTCCCAGATAATTTCGTTCATCATCATCATGCGCTTTTTCAGCATGACGAAGATCTCCGGCGAAAAGCGCCAGGTCAAAAAGATATACAGGCTGCCGTTGGGCTTCAGCTTGGGCAGCGCGGCGTCCACCCACTGCTCGGTCCAGCGCAGGTATTCGTCCACCGTCTGATGGTCCGAGGCGTTGCCGTAGTCCTTGCCGAGGTTATACGGCGGATCGGTCAGAATCAGATCGATGGAACCATCCGGGATGCGCGCCAGTCCGGCCAGCGCATCCTCACAGAAGACCTGATTGAGCCACGTCCCGGTCATTTCAGGCGCAGCTCCGCGCTGCGGGCGTGCGCCTGCAGGCCTTCGCCATACGCCAGTTCGGCCGCGACCCTGCCCAGCGTTTGCGCGCCGGCTTCGCTCACGTGAATGATCGACGAGCGTTTCTGGAAATCGTACACGCCCAGCGGCGACGAAAAGCGCGCGGTGCGCGACGTCGGCAGCACGTGGTTCGGGCCGCAGCAGTAGTCGCCCAGCGACTCGGACGAGAAGCGGCCGAGGAACATGGCGCCGGCGTGGCGGATCTTGTCGGCCCATTGCTGCGGCGCGACGGCGGAGATTTCCAGGTGCTCGGCGGCGATGCTGTTGGCGATGGCGCAAGCTTCATCCATGTCGCGCACCTTGATCAGCGCGCCGCGGTCGCCCAGCGAGGTGCGGATCACTTCCTGGCGCGGCATCTGGGGCAGCAGCTTTTCTATGCTGGCTTCCACCTTGGCGATGTAGTCGGCGTCTGGGCACAGCAGGATGGCTTGCGCCAGCTCGTCGTGCTCCGCCTGCGAGAACAGGTCCATGGCGACCCAGTCCGGATCGGTGGTGCCGTCGCAGACGATCAGGATTTCCGACGGGCCGGCGATCATGTCGATGCCGACGATGCCGAACACGCGGCGCTTGGCCGAGGCCACGTAGGCGTTGCCCGGACCGACGATCTTGTCGACCGCCTGGATGGTTTCGGTGCCGTGCGCCAGCGCGGCGACAGCCTGCGCGCCGCCGATGGTGATGACGCGGGTGACGCCGGCAATCGCGGCGGCGGCCAGCACCATCTGGTTCTTCACGCCGTCCGGCGTCGGCACCACCATGATGATTTCCTCGACGCCGGCAACGTGCGCCGGAATTGCGTTCATCAGCACCGACGAGGGGTAAGCGGCCTTGCCGCCCGGGACGTAGATGCCCACGCGGTCCAGCGGCGTCACGCGCTGGCCCAGCACCGTGCCATCCGGCTCGGTGTAGGTGAAGCCGTTCAGCTCCTGCTTCTGGCGTTCGTGGAACACGCGCACGCGGTGCGCGGCGACTTCCAGCGCCTTGCGCTGCGCCTCGGGAATCGCGGCCAATGCGGCCTGCATTTCTTCCTGCGAGATTTCCAGCGCGGCCATGCTGGTGGCGCCGCCGTTGGGAATGCGGTCGAAGCGGTTGGTGTATTCGAGCACGGCGGCGTCGCCGCGCCGTTTCACGTCGGCGAGAATGCCGCCGACGGCGCTCTCGATGGCGTCGTCGGTGCTGGCTTCGAAGGCCAGCAGCGTGTCCAGGCGCTGTTTGAAATCAGCCTGGCTGGAATCGAGCTTGGTGATCATGGCGTTCACTTGTTGGAAGCGCGTTCAAACGCTTCGATGATGGGTTGCAGGCGCTCGCGTTTCATCTTCAGCGCGGCCTGGTTGACGATCAGGCGCGACGAAATATCCATGATGGCCTCGACCTCTTTCAGGTCGTTGGCGCGCAGCGTGTTGCCGGTACTGACCACGTCGACGATGGCGTCCGACAGGCCGACCAGCGGCGCCAGCTCCATCGAGCCATACAGCTTGATCAGGTCGACGTGCACGCCCTTCTTGGCGAAGTGCGCGCGCGCCGTCTCGACGAACTTGGTGGCCACGCGCAGGCGCGCGCCCTGGCGCACCGCGGTCTCGTAATCGAAGCCGTTGCGCACCGCGACCGACATGCGGCATTCGGCGATGCGCAGGTCGATCGGCTGGTACAGGCCTTCGCCGCCGTGCTCCAGCAGCACATCCTTGCCGGCCACGCCGAAGTCCGCCGCGCCATGCTGCACATAGGTCGGCACGTCGGTGGCGCGCACGATCAGCACGCGCACATTGGGATCGTTGGTCGGCAGGATCAGCTTGCGCGAAGTTTCCGGATTCTCGGTGACGGTGATGCCCGCCGCCGCCAGCAGCGGCAGCGTGTCTTCGAAAATGCGGCCCTTCGACAGCGCAAGAATCAGCTGCTGCGAGTCGGCTTGGAAGGTACTCATGGTGTTTATTTGATTCGCTTGATGTTGGCGCCTACGGCGGAGAGTTTGAGTTCCATCTGGTCGTAGCCGCGGTCCAGGTGATAGATGCGGTCGACCAGCGTTTCACCGCGCGCAGCCAGGCCGGCGATCACCAGCGAAGCGGATGCACGCAGGTCGGTCGCCATCACGGGCGCGCCAACCAGCTGTTCCACGCCTTTGATAAAGGCGGTGTTGCCATCGGTTTCAATCTGCGCGCCCAGGCGGTTCATCTCCTGGACGTGCATGAAGCGGTTTTCAAAAATGGTTTCCGTCACGCGGCTGGCGCCGTCGGCGATGGTGTTCACCGCCATGAACTGCGCCTGCATGTCGGTCGGGAAGCCGGGATATTCGGTGGTGCGGAAGGTGACGGCGGTCGGACGCCTGTCCATCTGCGCGCGGATCCAGTTGTCGCCGATGGTCAGCTGCAGGCCGATCTCGCGCAGCTTGTCCAGCGCCGCGTCCATGATGTCGACGCGGGTGTTGCGGATGGTGATGTCGCCACCGGTGGCGGCCACCGCGCACAGGAAGGTCGCCGCTTCGATGCGGTCCGAAATCACCGCGTGTTTGGCGCCATGCAGTTCGCTGACGCCCTGGATCACCAGGCGGTTGGTGCCGATGCCTTCGATCTTGGCGCCCATGGCCACCAGCAGGTGCGCCAGGTCGGTCACTTCCGGTTCGCAGGCGGCGTTTTCCAGCACGGTCTCGCCTTCGGCCAGCGTGGCGGCCATCAGCAGGTTCTCGGTGCCGGTGACGGTGATCATGTCGGTGACGATGCGCGCGCCTTTCAGCTTGGCGCACTTGGCGTAGATGTAGCCGCCTTCGACGGTGATGTCGGCGCCCAGCGCCTGCAGGCCCTTGATGTGCTGGTCCACCGGACGCGAACCGATGGCGCAGCCGCCCGGCAGCGACACCTTGGCTTCGCCGAAGCGCGCCAGCAATGGGCCCAGCACCAGGATCGAGGCGCGCATGGTTTTCACCAGGTCGTACGGCGCTTCCAGCTTGGTGATGGCGCTGCCGTTCAAGGTGACCTTGTCGTTGTCCTGCGTGACTTTCAGGCCGGTTTCGCCCAGCAGCTTGAGGATGGTGGCCACATCGTGCAGGTGCGGCACGTTGGACAGCTCGACGTCGCCGGAGGTCAGCAGGCCCGCGCACAGGATAGGCAGGGCGGCGTTCTTGGCGCCGGAGATGATGATGTCGCCTTGCAGGCGGTTACCGCCTTGGATCAGAAGCTTGTCCATGCTTATCCTTGATATTCTTCAGGGGTGAGGGTTTTCATCGACAGCGCGTGGATTTCTTCGCGCATGCGGTCGCCCAGCGCGGCGTACACCAGCTGGTGGCGCTGGATCGGGCGCTTGCCGGCGAACGCCGGCGAGACGATCACCGCCTGGAAGTGCTGGCCGTCGCCGTCCACTTCGAGGTGGGTGCATTCGAGACCGGCCGAGATGTAGCCGTGGATGAGTTCTGGAGTAGTAGGCATGATGGGTCCTTGAATTTTAGTGACGCAGGCGGTAACCGCTGCGCAGCAGACGAATCGCCAGGAACGCCAGCACCACCAGGAAGGCCGCAACAATGGCCAGGCTCACCAGCGGGTTGACGTCGGACTGGCCGAAGAAGCCGTAACGGAAGCCGTCGATCATGTAGAAGAACGGATTCAAATGCGACACCGCCTGCCATACCGGCGGCAGCGAGTGGATCGAGTAGAACACGCCGGCCAGGAAGGTCAGCGGCACGATCAGGAAGTTCTGGAAGGCGGCCAGCTGGTCGAACTTCTCCGCCCACACGCCGGCGATCAGGCCCATGGTGCCGAGGATGGCGGCGCCCAGCAGCGCGAACACGATGATCCACAGCGGCGCCGCGAACGACAGGTGGGCGAACCAGGCGGTGACCATGAACACGCCCAGTCCCACCATGATGCCGCGCACCATGGCGGCGATCACGTAGGCCGAGAAAATCTCCCAGTGCGACAAAGGCGTCAGCAGCACGAACACCAGGTTGCCGGTGATCTTCGATTGGATCAGCGACGACGACGAATTGGCGAAGGCGTTCTGCAACACGCTCATCATCACCAGGCCGGGAATCAGGAACGAGGTGTAGTTGACGTCCTGGTACACGGTGACCCGGCCTTCGAGCACGTGGCCGAAGATCATCAGGTACAGCATGGCGGTCAGGATAGGCGCGGCGATGGTCTGGGTGGCGACTTTCCAGAAGCGCAGGGTCTCCTTGTAGACCAGGGTGCGGAAGCCGGCGGAGAGGAAGTTCATACGGTACCTTTTTCCATGATCTGGATGAAGATGTCTTCCAGATCCGCTTGTTGCAATTGCATTTCGTCGACGATGGCGCCCGACTCGCGCAGGCGGCGCAGGATCTGTTCGACTTCAGCGTATTCGTTGATGCGCAGGCTGTACTTCTTGCCGCTTTCCGAGCTTTCCGGGTGCGTGACCAGCGTCTGCAGATCGTCCGGCAGGTCGCCGTGGGTGAGGTTGACGATCAGCTGCGAGCCGGAGATGCGGCGCACCAGCGACGCCATGGTGTCCAGCGTCACCACCTGGCCCAGCTTGAGCATGGCGACGCGCTTGCACATGGCCTGCGCTTCTTCCAGGTAGTGGGTGGTCAGCACTACGGTGTGGCCTTCGCGGTTCAGGCGCGAGATGAATTGCCACAGCGTCTGGCGCAGCTCGACGTCGACGCCGGCGGTCGGCTCATCGAGCACGATCACCGGCGGCTTGTGCACCAGCGCCTGCGCCACCAGCACGCGGCGCTTCATGCCGCCGGACAGCGCGCGCATATTGGTGTCGGCCTTGTTGGTCAGGTTGAGGTTGTGCATCACCTCGTCGATCCAGGCGTCGTTGTTCTTCAGGCCGAAGTAGCCCGACTGCAGGCGCAGCGTCTCGCGCACCGTGAAGAACGGGTCGAACACCAGTTCCTGCGGCACCACGCCGAGCTTCTTGCGCGCTTCGCGGAAATCGCTGACCACGTCGTGGCCGTGGATCTTGACCGAGCCGGAGTCCGGCCGGATCAAGCCGGCGATGATGGAAATGAGGGTGGTTTTGCCGGCGCCGTTGGGGCCCAGCAGGCCGAAAAACTCGCCCTCCTCGATACTGAGGGACACGCCGCCCAGTGCCTGGAGCGACTTGTAGCGCTTCTCGACATTGCTAATTTGGATCGCTGTCATTCTTGACTTATCAATAAGGTTGCGGCGGCAAAGCCGGCGCGCGGGAAGATGCTGCGGAACGCCACAGCACTGCGGCTGCGGCAACGTTCAATTATATTGGAAATTCAGGCGGTCCGAGCCGGACCGGGGATTTACTGCTGGCGGCGGGGTGGGGCGGAGGTCAATGGTGATGGTGGGCGGCGGAGTCGCCGGCCACCGCGGTCTTCTTGGCGAAGACCGTGTCAGGCGCCTTGACCGGCGCAAATTCGTCCTGCGCCGGGTTGCGCGGCGCGCGGCAATCCTGTTCCAGCTGGACGTCGCTCGGGAACAGCAGCGAGCACACGCCGTACAGCTTGGTCAGGCTTTGCAGGGCCGGCGGCAGGTTGCGCAGTTCCAGCTTGACGCCGGCGTCGTGCGCGGCGCGCTGCCACGCCAGCATCACCGACACCGCCACCGAATCCACCGTCAACACGTGGCGCAGGTCGAACGCGGTCTGGCCGGCCTTGATGGCGGCGTGGCCGCGCTCCAGCGCCGCGGAGGCGTTGAGCACGGTCAGGGACGTGAGCGATTGCAGATTGTCGAGCGGTTCGGTAACGGCGTTCATGGCGTCAGATTACTTCGGTGCGTTGGTGTTCAGCGGTTTGCTGGCGAGTTTTTTGTTTTTCTCGGTCAGCGCCTTGATCAGGCCGTCCATGCCGCCCTTGCTGATTTCGGAAGCGAACGTGCCTTTGTAGGTCTCGACCAGCCACGCGCCCAGCACGTTGATGTCGTAGATCTTCCAGCCTTGCGGGCCCTTGGCGACGCGGTAGTTCAGCGGAATCGGCTCGCCGCGGGCCTGGTTGACCTGCGAGCGCACTTCCACTTCGGTATCGGTCGGATCGGCGCGCAGCGGCTTGAACTCGACGGTCTGGTCTTTCACCTGGGACAGGGCGCCCGAGTAGGTGAACACCAGCAGCGTGCGGAACTGCTCGGTCAGCGCTTTTTGCTGTTCCGGGGTGGCGTCGCGCCAGAAGCGGCCGGCCGCCAGCGCGGTCATGCGCTGGAAGTCGACGTACGGCAGGATCTTGGTTTCCACCAGGTCGATGACTTTTTTGGTGTCGCCGGCCTGGATGGCCTTGTCGGTCTTGGCGGTGTTCAGCACGTCCGAGCTGATGCGCTTGACCAGCGCGTCCGGCGCTTCGTCGGCCGCGTGGGCCGCGTTGAATGCCAGTGCCACAGTGGCCAAAGCGATAAATTGTTTGATGAATTTCATTGTTCTATGCCTTATGAGTGGTTCTTCAGGTCACTGGCTGTCAGGTTTTGCAGCCGGTGTGCCGGAGTTTAACTCTTTTGCGGCCGGTTCGGATGACACGGGTGCAGAAGTTTCAGCAGTATCATCTTTTTGTACTTTACGTGGCGCACCGTCGCCGTCCGGGTGGATCTGGCTCTCGCGGCGCTGCAGGTAGCCGTCGCGCAGGAACTCGTAGCGGTCCAGCGCGGCGTCCTCGAACAGCGTCGAGGCGTCCAGCAGGCCGGCGCGGGTGTCGACCACGCGCAGCACGGTGCCCATGTTACGCACATTGGTCGGGTCCTTGTAGCGCCAGATGTCGCCGGAAATGTCGACCGGCAGGGCGACGGTGTCGCGCACGGTCGATGGGCCCAGCAGCGGCAGCACCAGGTACGGACCGGAACTCACGCCCCACACGCCCAGCGTCTGGCCGAAATCTTCCTTGTGCTTCGGCAGGCCGGCTTCGGTGGCGATGTCGAACAGGCCGAGGATACCCAGCGTCGAGTTCAGCGCGAAGCGGGTGACGTCCGACATGCCGTCGGCGCCGTTGCCCTGCAACAGGTTGTTGACGGCGGTCCAGGCGTCGCCCAGATTGCCGAAGAAGTTGCCGACGCCGGTCTGGACGAACTGCGGCGTGACCGTCTTGTAGCCCTTGGCCACCGGTTTCAGCGCATAGGTGTCGACCGTATCGTTGAAGTCGAACATGGCGCGGTTGAAGCCTTCATACGGGTCGCGCGGGTTCGGGCCGGCGCAGCCGGCCAGCATCGCGGTGACGCCCAGCGCCAGCGCTGCCTGACGGATGTGTTGTACGGTACGGCTCATTTATTTGTCGTCCTTTCCTTCTGCGGCCTTGCTGTAGATGAACTGATTGATCAGGTCTTCCAGCACGGCTGCCGATTGGGTGCGGGCGATCTTGTCGCCGGCCGCCAGATTGTTGGTATCGCCACCGGCTTCGATGCCGACGTATTGTTCTCCCAGCAGGCCGGCGGTCAGAATCTTGGCCGAGCTGTCTTTCGGGAATTTGTAATTCTCTTCCATATTCAAGGTTACCAGCGCCTGATAGCTCTTGTCATCAAACTTGATCTCTCCCACACGGCCGATGACCACGCCGGCCGCCTTGACCGCCGCCTGCGGACGCAGGCTGCCGATGTTGTCGAATTTCGCGGTGATCGCATAGGTCTTGGCAAAGGACATGGAACCCATGTTGCCGGCCTTGAGGGCCAGGAACATCAGGGCGGCCACGCCGACAACGATGAACAGACCAACCCAGACATCCAGAGATTTGCGTTGCATAATTATTCCTCAGTTCTTAATCTTTTATTTGCTGAACATCAGCGCCGTCATCATGAAGTCCAGCCACCAGATCATCAGCGATGAAATCACGACCGTGCGGGTGGTGGCGCGCGCCACATCTTCCGGCGTCGGTTGCGCTTCGTAGCCCTGGTACAGGGAGATGAAGGTAATCGCGATGCCGAACACCACGCTCTTGGCGAAGCCGTTGAAGATATCCTTGTAGATATCCACGCCGCCCTGCATCTGCGACCAGAACGCGCCATCGTCGACGCCGATCAGCTGCACGCCGACCAGCCAGCCGCCCAGCACGCCCACGGCGCTGAACACCGACGCCAGCAGCGGCACCGAGATCACGCCGGCCCAGAAGCGCGGCGCCAGCACGCGCTGGATCGGGTTGACGGCCATCATTTCCATGGCGGACAGCTGCTCGCCCGCCTTCATCAGGCCGATTTCGGCGGTCAGCGAGGTGCCGGCGCGGCCGGCGAACAGCAGGGCGGTGATCACCGGCCCCAGTTCGCGGGTCAGGCCCAGGGCCACCAGCAGGCCCAGCGACTGCTCGGCGCCATACTTGTTCAGCGTGTAATAGCCCTGCAAACCCAGCACCATGCCGACGAACAGGCCGGACAGGGTGATGATCAGCATCGAGTAATTGCCGATGAAATGCAGCTGCTCGATCACCAGGCCGGGACGGCGCAGCAGGCCGGGCGACACGCCCAGCATGTTGGCGAAGGTCCGGAAACCATAGCCGATGCTTTCCACGTAGTCGCGCAGCGGCGCGCCCAGGCGGGACAACCAGTTCTTCACACTCATACATGCACTCCCAGGCCCAGATCGTCGGCCAGGGACTTGCCTGGATAGTGGAACGGCACCGGACCGTCCGCTTCCGCGTTCACAAACTGCTTCACATACGGATCGGTCGACACCAGCATCTCGGCCGGCGTGCCGCTGGCGACGATTTTGCCCTGCGACAGGAAATAAACATAATCGGCGATGGCGAAGCTTTCCTTGACGTCGTGCGACACCAGGATCGTGGTCGAGCCGAGCGCCGTGTTCAGGTTGCGGATCAGGTTGGCGGTGACGCCCATCGAGATCGGGTCCAGGCCGGCGAACGGCTCGTCATACATGATCAGTTCCGGGTCCAGCGCGATCGAACGCGCCAGCGCCACGCGGCGCGCCATGCCGCCGGAGATTTCGCCCGGCTTCAGCTTGGCGGCGTTGCGCAGGCCCACGGCCTGCAGTTTCATCAAGACGAGGTTGCGGATCAGCTCTTCCGGCAGATCGGTGTGCTCGCGCAGCGGGAAGGCGACGTTCTCGAATACCGACAGGTCGGTAAACAGCGCGCCATGCTGGAACAGCATGCCCATCTTGCGACGCAACAGATATAAGCCGGCGGTATTCAGCTTGTGGACCACCTGGCCCTGCACCTTGACCTGGCCGCGCTGCGGACGCAGCTGGCCGCCGATCAGGCGCAATACCGTGGTCTTGCCGCTACCGGAGCCGCCCATGATTGCAACCACCTTCCCGCGCGGGAAGTCCATCTGGAGACCGGACAGGATGGCCCGCTTTCCATAGGAGAAGTGTAAATCACGGATTTCGACTAAATTTGGCACGACTGAACTCATTTTTTTGAATGCCGTATTGTAGTGCAGAAACGTCAATCTCTGCTGAAGGTGGCTCCGGGCAGGGGCGCGAAGCTGACAAGAATACAGATAATACAACACTACTGAACCCAAAGTCAGCAATTTACACCGGGCACCAAATGTTACATTGGTGCAGCGCAGCATGTGCTGGCGCAAAAAAACCGGAGACGGTCGGGGATCACCCGTCCGTGTCCGGCAGAAAGCCAGGCAGCGCCTGCTTACCGTGCGAATACTTAACGCGGCAACTCGGAACTGCCCATCAGGAACTCATCCACCGCGCGCGCGCACTGGCGCCCTTCGCGGATGGCCCATACCACCAGGGATTGGCCGCGGCGCATGTCGCCGGCGGCAAATACCTTGGCTGCGGAAGTTTTGTAGCAGCCCTCGCCATCCGTGGTGGCCTTGGCGTTACCGCGTGCATCTTTGTCAACAGCGAAAGCGTCGAGGATGGTGGCGACCGGCGACACGAAGCCCATGGCCAGGAACACCAGGTCGGCTTTCATCTCGAATTCCGAGTTCGGCACTTCGCTCATCTTGCCGTCCTTCCACTCGACGCGGCAGGCGATCAGCTTCTCGACCTTGCCGCCCTTGCCTTCCAGGCGCTTGGTGGCCACTGCCCAGTCGCGCTCGCAGCCTTCCTCGTGCGACGAGGAAGTACGCAGCTTGGTCGGCCAGTACG
Organism: Duganella aquatilis; assembly: GCF_009674565.1. Taxonomy (GTDB): domain Bacteria; phylum Pseudomonadota; class Gammaproteobacteria; order Burkholderiales; family Burkholderiaceae_D; genus Rugamonas; species Rugamonas aquatilis. The sequence goes on along the minus strand of NZ_WKJL01000005.1, from coordinate 108,637 downwards.
GCCACACCAGCGGCTTGTTTTCCTGCTCCGGCGGCATCGGCATCAGTTCGAACTGGGTCACCGAGGCGGCGCCGTGGCGGTTCGAGGTGCCGACGCAGTCGGAACCGGTGTCGCCGCCGCCGATCACCACCACGTGCTTGCCGGTGGCCTTGATCTGGTCTTTCAGCTTGTCGCCGGCGTTGACGCGGTTTTGCTGCGGCAGGAAGTCCATGGCGAAGTGCACGCCTTTCAGCTCGCGGCCCGGCACCGGCAGGTCGCGCGGCGACTCGGAACCGCCGGCCAGCACCACGGCGTCGAAGTCTTTCTGCAGATCTTCAGGGAAGATGGTTTCCTTGGCCATGTTGTTGACGTTGGCCGGGAAGTCCTTGCCGATCAACACGCTGGTGCGGAACACCACGCCTTCGGCTTCCATCTGCTGGACGCGGCGGTCGATGTGCGATTTTTCCATCTTGAAGTCTGGAATGCCGTAGCGCAGCAGGCCGCCGATGCGGTCGGATTTCTCAAACACCGTGACGGCGTGGCCGGCGCGCGCCAGCTGCTGCGCCGCCGCCAGGCCGGCAGGACCGGAACCGACCACGGCGACTTTCTTGCCGGTCTGCCTGGCGGCCGGCTGGGGAATGACCCAGCCGTGTTCCCAGCCTTCGTCGATGATCTTGTGTTCGATCGACTTGATGCCGACCGGATCTTCGCTGATGCCCAGCGTACAGGCGGCCTCGCAGGGCGCCGGGCAGATGCGGCCGGTGAATTCCGGGAAGTTGTTGGTCGAATGCAGCGTATCCAGCGCTTCGCGGTAGTTGCCGCGATACACCAGGTCGTTCCAGTCCGGGATGATGTTGTTGACCGGGCAGCCGTTGTTGCAGAACGGGATGCCGCAGTCCATGCAGCGCGCGCCCTGGACCTTGGCCTGCTCGTTGGTCAGCGGAATGACGAACTCCGCATAGTTTTTCAAACGCGTTGCTGGCGGCAGATAGCTTTCTTCCTGACGCTGGAATTCCATGAAGCCGGTGATTTTACCCACGATATTTTTCCTTCGTAATCTTGTAACGCTGACGGTGACGCTGACTTAAGCAGCAACTGGTTGAGCGGCGGCGGCTTCGTTCGCCACGTCCTCGGCCATTTCGGCCAGGGCGCGTTTGTATTCGCTTGGGAATACCTTGACGAACTTGCCGCGGCTGTCGGCCCAGTTATCCAGCAACAGGCGCGCGCGCGTGCTGCCGGTATGCTTGAAGTGACGCTCGATCAGACGTTTCAGGATCACTTCATCGGCTTCGCGGCCGTGGTCCTTGTGCTGCACGTGGAAGGTGGCGCTGTCGACCGACTGCTCCTTGGCGCTCAGCACGCGTTCCAGCGACACCATAGCGGTGTTGCAGCGCGATTCGAAATCGCCGTCCGGGTCGTACACGTAGGCGATACCGCCCGACATGCCCGCCGCGAAGTTGCGGCCGGTGTTGCCCAGCACGACCACGGTGCCGCCGGTCATGTACTCGCAACCGTGGTCGCCGGTGCCTTCGACGATGGTGGTGGCGCCCGAGTTACGCACCGCAAAACGCTCGCCGGCCACGCCGTTGAAGAAGGCTTCGCCGGAAATCGCGCCGTACAGCACGGTATTGCCGATGATGATGTTGTTCACCGCCCAGCCACGGAACTCGGTGTTCGGACGCACGATGATGCGGCCGCCCGACAAGCCCTTGCCGACGTAATCGTTACCCTCACCGACCAGGTCGATGGTGATGCCGTGCGCCAGGAAGGCGCATGCCGACTGGCCGGCCGTGCCTTGCAGCTGGATGTGGATGGTGTCGTCCGGCAGGCCGGCGTGACCGTAGCGCTTGGCCACTTCGCCCGACAGCATGGTGCCGACAGTGCGGTTCAGGTTTTTCACCGGCGAGATGAAGGATACGCGCTCGCCTTTTTCCAGCGCCGCCTTGGCTTGCGCGATCAGCTTGTGATCGAGCGCCTTGTCGAGGCCGTGATCCTGGTCCATGGTGTGGTAGATCGAATGACCTTCCTGCACTTCCGGCTGGTAGAAGATGTTGCTGAAGTCCAGGCCCTTGGCTTTCCAGTGCGAGATCGCCTTGGATTTGTCCAGCAGGTCGACGCGGCCGATCAGTTCGTCATAGGTGCGGATGCCCAGCTGCGCCATCAGCTGGCGCGCCTCTTCGGCAACGAAGAAGAAGTAGTTCACCACGTACTCAGGCTTGCCCGAGAACTTGGCGCGCAGCACCGGATCTTGCGTGGCGACGCCGACCGGGCAGGTGTTCAGGTGGCATTTGCGCATCATGATGCAGCCCTCGACCACCAGCGGTGCCGTGGCGAAGCCAATTTCGTCGGCGCCCAGCATGGCGGCGATGACGACGTCGCGGCCGGTACGCATCTGGCCGTCGGCCTGGACGCGGATACGGCTGCGCAGGCCGTTCAGCACCAGAGTCTGCTGCGTTTCCGCCAGGCCCAGCTCCCACGGCGTGCCGGCGTGCTTGACCGACGACAGCGGCGACGCGCCGGTGCCGCCGTCATGGCCGGCCACCACCACGTGGTCGGCCTTGGCCTTGGTGACGCCGGCGGCCACCGTGCCGATACCCACTTCCGACACCAGCTTGACCGAGATCGAAGCGCGCGGATTGGCGTTTTTCAGATCGTGAATCAGCTGCGCCAGATCTTCAATCGAGTAGATGTCGTGGTGCGGCGGCGGCGAAATCAGGCCCACGCCCGGCACCGAGAAGCGCAGCGTGGCGATGTATTCGGACACCTTGTGGCCCGGCAGCTGGCCGCCTTCGCCCGGTTTAGCGCCCTGCGCCATCTTGATCTGGATCTGGTCGGCCGAGTTCAGGTAGGCAGCGGTCACGCCGAAACGGCCCGACGCCACCTGCTTGATGCGCGAACGCAGCGAGTCGCCCTCTTGCAGAGGAATATCGACCACCATCTGTTCCTTGCCCATGACCGAGGCCATGGTCTCGCCCTGCTTGATCTTGATGCCTTTCAGCTCCATGGTGTAGCGCGATGGATCTTCGCCGCCTTCACCGGTGTTGGACTTGCCGCCGATGCGGTTCATGGCGACGGCCAGCGTGGCGTGGGCTTCGGTCGAGATCGAACCCATCGACATCGCGCCGGTGGCGAAACGCTTGACGATTTCCTTGGCCGGCTCGACTTCGTCCAGCGGAATCGCCTTGGTCGGATCGATCTTGAACTCGAACAGGCCGCGCAGCGTCAGGTGGCGCTTGCTCTGGTCGTTGATGATCTGCGCGTACTCTTTATAGCTGGAGAAATTGTTGGCGCGGGTCGAGTGTTGCAGCTTGGCGATCGCGTCCGGCGTCCACAGGTGGTCTTCGCCGCGCACGCGGAAGGCGTATTCGCCGCCGGCATCCAGGTGGTTGGCCAGCACCGGATCGTCGCCGAAGGCCAGGTTGTGCAGGCGCAGCGCTTCTTCCGCCACTTCGAACACGCCGATGCCTTCCACGTTGGACGAGGTGCCCTTGAAGTATTTGTCGACCAGCGACTTGTTCAGGCCGATCGCCTCGAAGATCTGCGCGCCGCAGTAGGACATATAGGTCGAGATGCCCATCTTCGACATGACCTTCATCAGGCCTTTGCCGACCGCCTTGGTGAAGTTGTAGATGGCCTTCTCAGCCGACATATCGCCCGGCATGCCGTGCGCCAGTTCGGCCAGGGTTTCCATCGCCAGGTACGGGTGGATGGCTTCCGCGCCGTAGCCGGCCAGCAGGGCGAAGTGGTGGGTCTCGCGGGCCGAGCCGGTTTCCACCACCAGGCCGGTCGAGGCGCGCAGGCCTTTGCTGACCAGGTGCTGGTGGATGGTCGAGGTGGCCAGCAGGGCAGGAATCGCCACGCGGTCCGGGCCGACCGAACGGTCCGACACGATCAGGATGTTGTGGCCGGACTTGACCGCATCCACGGCTTCCGCGCACAGCGAGGCCAGGCAGGCTTCCACGCCTTCCTTGCCCCAGGCCAGCGGGTAGCAGATGCCCAGTTCGTACGACTTGAACTTGCCGCCGGTATGCAGGCTGATGTTGCGCAGGCGCTCCATGTCGTCGAAGCCGAGGATAGGCTGCGACACTTCGAGGCGCATCGGCGGATTGACGTTGTTGGTGTCCAGCAGGTTCGGTTTCGGGCCGATGAACGACACCAGCGACATCACCATCGCTTCGCGGATCGGGTCGATCGGCGGGTTGGTCACCTGGGCGAACAGCTGCTTGAAGTAGCTGTAAAGCGGCTTCAGCTTGTTGGACATGACGGCCAGCGGCGAGTCGTTGCCCATCGAACCGGTGGCTTCTTCGCCGGCGGCGGCCATTGGCGCCATCAGGAATTTCAGGTCTTCCTGGGTGTAGCCGAAGGCTTGCTGGCGGTCCAGCAGCGACGGCACGGCTTTTTCGCCCTGCGCCGGCGTCTTGTCCTTGGCGCGGTTGTGCGCCAGCTGGCTTTCGCTGAGCTTGATTTCGTTGAGCTTGATGCGCACCGCGTTGATCCAGGCCTTGTACGGCTTGGCGTTGGCGTAGGTGTCTTTCAGCTCCTTGTCGTCGATGATGCGGCCGGCTTCCAGGTCGATCAGGAACATCTTGCCTGGCTGCAGACGCCATTTCTGGATGATTTTCGACTCGGGAATCGGCAACACACCCGATTCCGACGCCATCACCACCAGATCGTCGTCGGTCACGATGTAACGTGCAGGACGCAGGCCATTCCGGTCCAGCGTGCCGCCGATGTAGCGGCCGTCGGTGAAGGCCATGGCTGCCGGGCCGTCCCATGGTTCCATCATGGCGGCGTGATATTCGTAGAACGCGCGGCGATTGTCGTCCATCGTGCCGTGATTTTCCCAGGCTTCAGGGATCATCATCATCATCGCCTGGGCGATCGGATAGCCTGCCATCAGCAGCAGCTCCAGCGCGTTGTCGAAGCAGGCGGTGTCCGACTGGCCTTCGTAGATCAGCGGGAACAGCTTTTGCAGGTCTTCGCCCAGCACGGCCGATTTCATCACGCCTTCGCGGGCGCGCATCCAGTTGAAGTTGCCTTTGACGGTGTTGATCTCGCCGTTGTGGGCGATCAGGCGGTACGGGTGGGCCAGCGGCCATTCCGGGAAGGTGTTGGTCGAGAAGCGCTGGTGCACCAGCGCCAGCGCCGACACGCAGCGCGCGTCCTGCAAGTCTTTATAGTAGACGCCCACCTGGTCGGCCAGCAGCAGGCCCTTGTAGACGATGGTGCGGGCCGACAGCGAGGCCACGAAGAATTCTTTGCCGTGCATCAGCTTCAGCGCCTGGATGGCGTGGCCGGACGACTTGCGGATCACGTACAGCTTGCGCTCCAGCGCGTCGGTCACCATGATGTCGGCGCCGCGGCCGATGAAAATCTGGCGGATCACCGGTTCCTTGGCGCGCACGGTCGGCGACATCGGCATGTCGCAGTCGACCGGCACATTGCGCCAGCCCAGCACGACCTGGCCTTCGGCGCGCACGGCGCGCTCGATTTCCTGTTCGCAGGCGATGCGCGAAGCGTTTTCCTTCGGCAGGAATACCATGCCGACGCCGTATTCGCCTGGCGGCGGCAGTTCGATGCCTTGCTTGGCCATCTCGTCGCGGTAGTACTGGTCCGGGATCTGGATCAGGATGCCGGCGCCGTCGCCCATCAGCGGATCCGCGCCCACCGCGCCCCGGTGGTCCAGATTCTTCAAGATCAGCAGACCCTGTTCCACAATCGAGTGACTCTTGTTGCCCTTGATGTGGGCGACGAAACCGACGCCGCAGGCATCGTGTTCATTGGATGGATCGTACAGACCTTGGGCGTGCATGGCTAACTCCGGACTAATTGGCTTGAAAAACAAGGTTAGTGCAACGCAGCGTAAACTTCAACAATAACAATTAGGGTCGGAGTCGAATTAAATTTTCCTCAGAAGCTTATTTTTTTAATTGGGGACAGAGTGAAGCCTTATTCGGCGGCAGGCTTTATTTTGAATGGCCGGCCCCGTTTTGCCGGCAATACCTGGCGCTTCACCTTCTTTTCAAGGGCGGTCTGGAACTGCTGCGAGCCCAGCGGCCAGCCTTTGAGCAGGGCTTTGCTGATTAAAGTGATTTCCTCCGGCGTCAATGGCGGCTCGGACAGCGCGCTGTAGGCTGCTTCGCGCTGGAATGGCGTGTTGCCCAGTTCCCAGACCTTGGCGTGGTCGGTGACCAGTCCGTCCGGGCGGATGCCGGCGTGGTGGCAGTAGCTGGACCACGGATAGTCCTCGGCGCGGCTGACCATGCCGTTGCGCACCGGGTTGAATTCGATGTAACGGCTGCACAGCATGAAATAAACGTCGGCGTCGATCAGCGAGGTTTTGTAGCGTCCGTTCCACAAAGTTCCACTACGGACATACTTTTGATTGAAATAGGGGACGTAATAGCGCCCGATCCACTGCATCATCTGGCCCAGGCCGTTGTCGTCGGACGGCGTGACCAGCAAATGCACGTGGTTGGGCATCAAGCAGTAGGCGTTGACGGCGACTTTGTAGGTTTTGGCGGCGGTACGCAACCAGCCGAGGAAGGCCTGGTAGTCTTCGGCGTCCAGGAACACGTCCTGGTTGTTGAGGCCGGTCTGGATGACGTGGTGGGGCTGGTGGGGAACAATTAGGCGGGGCAGGCGGGCCATACGGGATAAAGGGGTGACTGTGGACCCCAGATTCTACCCCTGGATATGACTCCGTCCCCATTAAAATCGGCGGCGTAACGACATAACGTGACTCCGTCCCGATTTGTACCCCGCACGGCGGTCCGCTGCGGGGTCTGACCCCGTACGGGGTCAGACCCCTCTATCGCCTAGGGGTTACGACAGGTTGAAGCTGGCGGACAGGCTGTAACCCTCGCCATACGCGCTGCGCAGCGGCAGATCCTGCCCCAGCCCGGTCCGCGCCTTCTTGCGCAGGCGGTACACCAGCATGTCGACGCGACGCCCGGCATCCGGATCATCGCCGCCTATCCCGGCCACAATCACCTGCCGTGGCACCGGACGGGTATTAATCGTGAGCAGATGCAGGAAATTGCACTCTTTCTCGGTCAGCGTAATCGCCATGCCCTGCAGTTCCAGCTGGCGGGCGCTGACCTTCAGGGTCCACTTGCTTGGCAGCGGCACGGTCTCCTGCGGGCCCACGCGGCGGTCCAGCGCTTCAATGTGCGCCGCCAGTTCCGGGAATTTGATAGGCTTGGTCAGGTAGTGGTCGGCGCCCAGGCGCAGGCCGAGGATGCGGTTGTCGAACGCCACCCGCCCGGTCAGCACCAGCAAGCCGATTTGCGGATACAGCTGGCGCATGCGCGGGATGACGTTGAAACCGTCCTCGTCCGGCAAGCCCAGATCCAGCACAACCACGCCGACATTGCCCTGGCTCAGGGCCGACCACATATCGCTGGCGTTGTTGGTAATGTGCACTTCGTGTTCAAGCTCAGTCAGAAACTCTGCCATTTCCTCGGCATAGTCCAGATTGTCTTCCACGATGAGTATTTGCGTCATTGATGCGCCACTTCGTTTCAATTGTTGAGCAATTGTGCCCAGACCTGGGACAATCAGCTTGCGTCCAGGGAATTATCACTGCTGACTTCACCACGCGCAAGGCTTTTCCCGGCGTTGGCCGCGATAGGCAGCCAAATCCGAAATTCCGTGCCGCTTTCAGAAACATTTCTCGCAGTAACAGTGCCACCGTGCACATCAACAATGGAACGCGCCATGTACAGGCCCAGGCCCGATCCCGCCACGCCAGCGGCATTGCTACCTCGGAAGGCTTTGTCGAAAACGTGCGGCAACTCCGCTTCCGGAATGCCGGCGCCATGATCGCGCACCAGCAGCTCGACGCCACCTTCCGCTGCAATTCTGCCTACTAATTCTATCGGAATATTATCGTCTGTGTACTTTATTGCATTGTCCAACAACATTTCCAGACATAAACGCATGCCGGCCGGGTCGCAACGCATCCACTGCGGCAGTCCGATGCTGCGCACCGTGACGGTTTTGCGCCGCTGCCGCGCCTGTTCGGCGGCGGTTTCCAGCAGGGTGGCGGGATTGATTTCGTTGGGCTGGCGCTCGCGGCCGATGCTGGCCATGCGCTCCGGCGACAGGTATTCGTCCAGCATCGCCAGCATGCGGTCGACCGCGGTCTGGATCTTGCGGTAGCGCTTGCGCGTGCCTTCGTCGTGGTGGGCGCCGGTCATTTCCAGACGTTGCACGGCGCCGTCGATGGTCGACAGCGGCGTGCGGAATTCGTGCGACAGCATGGAGGCGAATTTTTTCTGCTGCGCCGCCAGCTCGCGTCGGGCGCTGAGGTCGCGCACCACGCCGACCACCGTGGCCGGCGCACCGTGGTCGTCGAGGACCAGCGTCGATTCGATTTCCACCGGCACCACGTGGCCGTCTGCCTGCTCCAGCTCGGTTTCACGCAGCAAGCGACGCCGGCTCAAATCGCCTTCGGCATAGCGCTGCAGGCGCGCCGGCAAATCATGGAGCAGGCTCTGGGACAGTGCCTGGGCGGTGTCCAGCGTGTAGCCGAACTGGCGTTCGGCCGCCGGACTCAACCAGGTCAGCTGGAGCGTGGCGCAGTCGGCCATCCAGCTGATTTCGTTGCTGTGTTCCAGCAGCAGCCGGTAGCGGCTCTCGTTTGCTTGCGACTGCTGTAGTGCCGCCTGGAGTTCCGCTATCGTCTGCGCCATGATTTACTCCACCAAAGGTGCGAATATTTGTTGCAGATCTTCCTGGGTGAGCGCCATTTTCTGCGACTCGCCATCCGCCAGGATCGACTGCGCCAGATCGGACTTTTTCTGCTGCAAGACCTGGATCTTCTCTTCCAGCGTGCCCTTGGCGATCAGTTTATACACAAACACCGGCTTGTCCTGCCCGATACGCCAGGCGCGGTCGGTGGCCTGGTTTTCCGCCGCCGGGTTCCACCATGGATCGTAGTGGATCACCGTGTCGGCCGCCGTCAGGTTGAGGCCGACGCCGCCGGCTTTCAGCGAAATCAGGAAGATCGGCACGGCGCCCTGCTGGAAGGCCGCCACTTGGGCGCTGCGGTCCTTGGTGTCGCCGGTCAGCAACGCGTACGGGATGTCGCGCGCTTCCAGCTCCTGCTCGATCAGTTCCAGCATGCTGGTGAACTGCGAGAACACCAGGATTTTGCGCTTTTCTTCCAGCAAGTCCTCGACCATCTGCATCAGGTCGGCCAGCTTGGCCGAGCCGGCCGCCTGCTGTTTCTTGGTGGTCGACTTGACCAGGCGCGGATCGCAGCACACCTGGCGCAGCTTGAGCAGCGCTTCCAGGATGACGATCTGGCTGCGCGCCACGCCCTTGCGGTCGATTTCCTCGCGTACTTTCTGGTCCATCGCCAGGCGCACGGTTTCGTACAGGTCGCGCTGGGCGCCGGTCAGTTCAACCTTGCGCACCATCTCGGTCTTCGGCGGCAGCTCTTTCGCCACGCTGTCCTTGGTCCGGCGCAGCAGGAAAGGCTTGATGCGGCGGTTCAGCAGCGCGCGGCGCAGCGGATCGTCGGCCCGTTCGATCGGGTGGCGGAACACCGAGTTGAAGCCCTTCTCGTCGCCCAGCAGGCCGGGCAGCAGGAAGTGGAATTGCGACCACAGCTCGCCGAGGTGGTTTTCCAGCGGCGTGCCGGACAGGCACAGGCGGTGACGCGCGCGCAGCAGGCCGGCGCTCTGGGCCGCCTTCGAGCGGGTGTTCTTGATGTAGTGCGATTCGTCCAGGATCACCAGGTGGAAATCGTGCTCGCGCAGTTTTTCCTCGTCGCGCGGCAGCAGCGCATAGGTGGTCAGCACCAGGTCGGCTTCGTCGATCTGGTCGAACTGGCCCATGCGGTCCTTGCCTTGCAGCAGCAGCACTTTGAGGCCGGGCGCGAAACGCGCGGCTTCTTCCTGCCAGTTGCCCATCAGGCTGGTTGGCGCGATGACCAGCGCCGGCGCGGTCAGGCGGCCGGCTTCTTTTTCCACCAGGATGTGCGCCAGCGTCTGCACGGTCTTGCCCAGGCCCATGTCATCGGCCAGGATGCCGGCAAAGCCGTATTCGCGCAGGAACTGCATCCACGACAGACCATCGGTTTGATAGTCGCGCAGCGTGGCTTGCAGGCCGGCCGGCGTGGCGATGCGCTTGACGGCGCCGAACTGGTTCAGGCGCGCGCCCATGTCGCGCAGCTCCGCGCCGCCGGTCCATTGCATGTCGACGTTGCGGGCCAGCTCGTCCAGGCGCGCGGCCTCCAGCGTTGCCATGTGCACCGAGTTCTTGATTTTGTCGCTGAAATACAACTCGCCCAGCGTGGCCAGGATAGGCCGCACGCGGCCCCACGGCAGGGCGACGCGGCTGCCGTCGGCCAGCGTGGCCAGCATCTGGTCCTCGTCGCAGTGGTTGGCGATGACTTTCGGATTGAAATCGTTGGGCGCGTTGCGGATCAGCTGCACCAGCACCGGCAGCAGCGGCACGCGCTCCTGGTTGACCATGATGCCCAGTTCCAGGTCGAACCAGGCGTGGCCGCCGTCGGCCGGGTCTTCCACCACTTCCGCGTACCAGTCGCCGACTTCCTGCGTGTCGTAGCGGTATTTGGCGGTTTTTTCGATTTTCCAGCCGGCTTCCTTCAGCGCGGCGATGCCGTCGCGGGCAAAGCGTATCCACTCGGCCTGGGTCGGCAGCAACAAACCGCCCTTGACGCTGCTCAGCGGCAACGTGGTTGGGGCGACGAAATGGCGCTCGTTGAGCAGCGCCAGCGCTTCGTCCTCGGCGGCGCTGTCGCGCTGGATGATTTCGGTGACCTCGCCCTTCTGGCGCACCACGCGCTGCGACGGGTCGAACGAGACGCGCTCGCCGTCATAGTCGAAGGACAGGACGGCGAAGTCGTTCCAGCGTTGCAGCGAGCCGTCGGCCAGCATGGCGGCGTCCAGCGTCAGCACCGGACGCGGCTTGACGTCGTCGCGGATGCGCTGCGGCAGCGGCTGCGGCAGCGGCATCAGGCCTTGCAGGCCGTGCGCCAGCAGCAGCTGCGAGACGCGCATCTTGTCGTTATTGGTCAGCAGCGGGGCTTGCGCCACCAGCGCCTGCAAATCGGCCAGCGGGATGGTCGCGCCGCCCTGGTTGAGTTGCAGCACGCCGCAAGACAGGTTATCGATATACCACGGCGGATCGGTCGGCAGCATGTAGTCGACCTGGTCGGCGCCGACATGCTTGGCGCCCGGCGGCGGCGCCACCTGCCAGCCGAGACGCAGGCCCTTGCCTTCTTCGCGCCAGGCCAGGTTGGCTTCGCGCAGCACGCCGCCCTTGAGCGGGTAGACCAGGCCGTTGCCGACGTCGGCCCAGGAATTGGCCCACAGCAGCTTGTCCTGCTCCGCCAGCATGTTCAGCAGCGCCGCGCCGATCTTGCCGCGCGGTTCGGTGGCCGAGCCGGTCTGGGAATTCTGGCCGCTGCGCATGGCGACGAAGAAGCGGATCAGGTCTTCATCGTTGGGCGTCATGAAGGTGGGCGGCGTCGACAGCAGCGAAAACACCTCGCTGACCGGACTGGCCGCCGCCACGTCGCCGTTCGGACGCAGGCGGGCTTTGTACAGGCACAGGGCCACGTGACGGCCGCCGCTGGTGGGCGCCATCACGTAAATCAGTTTGTATTGCGTTTGCTTGGGGTCGTTGTCGACCGGCGGCGGCGTCAGTTTGGCTTTCGGGTGCGCTGCCGCATCCACACGCTGCAGCCAGGTGGCGACAGCGTACGACAATTGATTCGCGGGCGGCGCAGGGCGCGTTGGGGCCGGTGCTGGAGCAGCAGGGGCGGCAGGGGCGTCGTCGCGGGTAAAATCCATAGGTCGCATTGTTGTTCAAAGATGGTTCAAAAACGGCAACAGGCAATATTATCCGCCATTGAAGCGTTCGTGTTTACGTATTCTTGCTAAAACCTGCTGATTAAAGTGGGCTTCCCCACGTTCCCAAGGCAAAAGGATGGCAAGCTGGCGCCGATATCGTATTATTCCGGGCTTGTCTGTCTAGGAATTACCACCATGCTGCCTTCCATTGAACAACGTCTCGCCCTGGAACTCTCCGCCAAACCGGCCCAGGTAGCCGCCGCCGTCGCCCTGTTGGACGAAGGCGCCACCGTTCCCTTCATCGCCCGTTACCGCAAGGAAGTGACCGGCGGCCTGGACGACATCCAACTCCGTCTGCTCGAAGAGCGCCTGCGCTACCTGCGCGAGCTGGAAGACCGCCGCGCCAGTATCGTGGCATCGATTACCGAGCAAAACAAGATGACACCAGAGTTGTTAGATGCTGTCATGCACGCAGAAGACAAGACCCGTCTTGAAGACTTATATCTTCCTTACAAGCAAAAACGCCGCACCAAGGCTCAGATCGCCATCGAAGCCGGCCTGGCGCCGCTGGCCGACGGCCTGCTGGCCAACCCGGACCTGAATCCGGAAACCGAGGCCGCCAGGTTCCTGCGCGAGGCCTTCACCACCGCCGACGGCAACAATCCCGGCGTGGCCGACACCAAGTCCGCCCTCGACGGCGCCCGCCAGATCCTGATGGAACGCTTTGCCGAAGATGCTACCCTGCTTCAGTCGCTGCGTGAATATGTCCAAGAGCATGGCATCGTCGAATCGAAGGTTATTGAAGGTAAGCAAGAAGAAGGCGAAAAATTCGCCGACTACTTCGATTATTCGGAAAACCTGGCCACCGTGCCGTCGCACCGCGCCCTGGCGCTGATGCGCGGCCGCCGCGAAGGCATCCTCGACGTCACCCTGCGCCTCGACACCGAAGCCGAGAAACCGAAGTGGGACGCGCCGCACAATCCGTGCGAAAGCCGCATTTCCGCCCGTTTCGGCATCAAGAGCGCCGGCCGCCCGGCCGACAAGTGGCTGGCCGACACCGCGCGCTGGACCTGGCGCGTGAAGAGTTTCATGCACCTGGAAACCGAACTGATGGGCGGCCTGCGCGAGAAATCCGAGCTGGACGCCATCAACGTCTTCGCTACCAACTTGAAAGCCTTGCTGCTGGCGGCCCCGGCCGGCCAGCGCGCCACCATGGGCCTGGACCCTGGCCTGCGCACCGGCGTTAAAGTTGCCGTGGTGGACGCCACCGGCAAGGTGGTCGACACTGCCGTGATCTACCCGCACCAGCCGAAAAACGACTGGGAAGGCTCGCTGCACACGCTGGGCAAGCTGACCGCCAAGCACAATGTGTCGCTGATTTCGATCGGCAACGGCACCGCCTCGCGCGAAACCGACAAGCTGGCGCAAGACCTGCTCAAGCGCTTCCCTGAACAAAAAATGAGCAAGATCGTCGTCTCCGAGGCCGGCGCCTCGGTGTATTCGGCCTCCGAATTCGCCTCGCGCGAGCTGCCGGACATGGACGTGTCGCTGCGCGGCGCGGTGTCGATCGCCCGCCGTTTGCAGGATCCGCTGGCCGAGCTGGTCAAGATCGATCCGAAATCGATCGGCGTCGGCCAGTACCAGCACGACGTCTCGCAGACCCAGCTGGCGCGCTCGCTGGACGCCGTGGTCGAGGATTGCGTGAATGCGGTCGGCGTCGACGTCAACACCGCCTCGGCGCCGCTGCTGGCGCGCGTGTCGGGCCTGTCGGCGTCGGTGGCGCAGGCGATCGTGTCCTACCGCGACGTCAAGGGCGCGTTCACCTCGCGCGCGGCGCTGAAATCCGTGCCGCGCCTGGGCGACAAGACCTTCGAGCAGGCGGCCGGCTTCCTGCGCGTGACCGGCGGCGAGAATCCGCTGGACGCCTCGGCGGTGCACCCGGAATCGTACCCGCTGGTGGAAAAAATCCTGGGCGACATCCAGAAGGACATCAAGGCCGTGATCGGCGACAGCGCGCTGATCAAGCGTCTGCAGCCGGCCAAGTACGCCGATGAGAAATTCGGCGTGCCGACCATCACCGACATCCTGAAGGAACTGGAAAAGCCGGGCCGCGATCCGCGTCCGGAATTCACCACCGCCACCTTCAAGGAAGGCGTGGAGGAAATCAAGGATTTGCGTCCGGACATGATCCTGGAAGGCGTGGTCACCAACGTCGCGGCCTTCGGCGCGTTTGTCGACATCGGCGTGCACCAGGACGGCCTGGTGCACATTTCGGCGCTGTCCAACACCTTCGTCAAGGATCCGCACACGGTGGTCAAGGCCGGCCAGGTGGTCAAGGTGAAAGTGCTGGAAGTGGACGAGAAGCGCAAGCGCATCGCCCTGACCATGCGCCTGAGCGACAGCGCGCCGCAAGCCGGTTCGCAGCCGCAGCAGCGCGGCGACCGCAACGACCGCCGCGCCATGGGCCAGCAGCAGAAGCAGACCGCGCGCGAAGCGGCCATCGGCGGCAGCATGGCCGCCGCCTTCGCCAAGCTGCGCGGGTAAATCAGAAGCACTGAAGGTGAGGCAGGCCGCTCAGGCGTGCTTCACCGCCTTCACCCGCCGCGCCAGCATGAACAGGCTGAGACCGCCAACCACGACGGTGGTCACGCCCATGCCCCACGCCATGCCCTGGAAGAACTGGCTGTCCGGCAGCAGCAGGGCGGTCAGCACTTCCAGCGACATCACCGCCGCCAGCAGCCGGATCACACGCTGGTACTTGGCCGCGCGGTCGCGGCTGTCGGTGAAAATCTCCGTCGCCACGCCGGCCTTGCGCGGCTTGCGCCAGCAGTGCCAGCCCAGCGACGACGTCACGTGCTCCCAGCCGGCGTCCTGGAACAGCTGCCGGTATTCGGCGTCGGGCGTCATGTAGCGCACGTCCCAGCGGTAGGCCATGTCCGCCGGCGCGCCGCGCGCGAAGGTGTGCAGGCCGAAGATATTGGTGTCGCGCAGGTGCAGGCCCTGCGCCGCCTGCTGTTGCAGCCACTGCTGATGCTGCTCGTCCTGCCAGACAAACCACAGCTTGAGTTTCCGTACCGTCTTCACACCGCCTCCGTCGCGACATCCAGCAATGCCCGTGCATTGCTCACCATGATTTCCAGCCGGCGCACCTGCTCCGCCAGCACCGCCTTGCCCAGCTCGGTCAGCGCATACACCTTGCGCCGCTCCTCTTCCGCCACCTTGACGATCAACGCCTGCTTTTCCAGCGTGCCGAACACGCCGTACAGCGTGCCCGGTCCCAGCGTGACGCTGCCGCCGCTCATGGTTTCCACCTTCTGCATGATGGCGTAGCCGTGCATCGGCCGGGTCAGCGCCAGCATCACGTAAAAGGTCGCTTCCGAGAGCGGCAGGTATTTGCTGTAGAGGATGTCGGTCATTGCATCGTCATTCGGTATATCGGTTATCGATATACATAATACAGGGATTTTTTCCGGCGTCAAATACGTGGGGAGCACATTTCTTATAAAATGTCGGCATCTAACATTTATTCACCGAGGCAGCTATGAGCGACGTACAAACCTGGATCAAAGAAACCGTGACCAACACCCCGGTGGTGCTGTTCATGAAGGGCACCGCCCAGTTCCCGCAATGCGGCTTCTCCGGTCGCGCCATCCAGATCCTGAAAGCGTGCGGCGTCGAGAACATTGCCACCGTCAACGTGCTGGAAGATCCGGAAGTCCGCCAGGGCATCAAGGACTACTCGAACTGGCCGACCATTCCTCAGCTCTACGTCAAGGGCGAGTTCATCGGCGGTTCCGACATCATGAACGAGATGTTCGAGTCGGGCGAGCTGAAAGCCCTGCTGGATGCCTGATCGTCCGCGGCGGATCGTCATCGCCATCACCGGCGCCACCGGCGCGGTGTATGGCGTGCGTCTGCTGCAACATTTGCAACATCTGCCCGGCCTGGAGACGCATCTGATCGTATCCGAGGCCGCGGTCCTCACGCTGCACCAGGAAACCGGGCTGCAGCGGCGCGAAGTGGAAGCCATGGCCCACGTGGTGCACAAGGTGCGCGATGTCGGCGCCTCGATCGCCAGCGGCTCGTTCCAGAGCGACGGCATGGTGATCGCTCCCTGCTCGATGAAAACCCTGGCGTCGGTGGCCCACGGCCTGTCCGACAACCTGATCGCGCGCGCGGCCGACGTGGTGCTCAAGGAGCGCCGCCGGCTGGTGCTGATGGTCAGGGAAACGCCGTTCAACCTGGCGCACTTGCGCAATATGACGGCGGTCACGGAAATGGGCGGAATCATCTTCCCGCCGCTGCCGAGCTTTTATCACAATCCGCAAAGCATCGGGGAGATGGTCGACCACACGGTGGCCCGCGTCATCGACCTGTTCGGCATAGAGCATGCGCTGGCGCCACGCTGGGCCGGCCTCAAAGGGCAGGCTGCCGGCGACGCTTAACGTGCGCGCTTAACGTTTGTCGAAATACGAACTGCTGGCACGCTTCAATTCACGCGCTTCTTCCACCATGCGACGATGCGCGATGCGCTTGCGCATCACTTCGGCATGTTGTTCGGCGGTCATCGGCGGGGCGGTCATTAAATCTTTCAGCTGTGCGACATTGCTGTAATTGCTTTTCATAAGACGGCTCAAAGCATGACTCCCCAAAAAATAGGTACTGTCCTATTGTGCCTTAAATCCATGTCGACACCATGACAATTCGCAAAGGTGGCGAAAATAAAAAGGGCGCTGCCGGTGGCGCGCCCTGGTCCGAACAAAAACCGGTCTCCTCTGAAACTAGTTTCACAGGCCGGTGGTACTGACAAGTCCACCGCTTTGCGTAGTACTACGTAAAAATGACTACTTTTGGTAGTTAACCCGTACCAGCATGCGGATAAATTCCCGCGCAATCTGGCGGTGATGCTCATCCAGACGTTGCAAATCGGCGATCAGCTTGACGTCGGCCGACTCGAAGCGCGACAGGCTGGCGGCGTTGTCGCTGGCCGGCGCGCCGTCTTCCGGACCGCCAAAGCGCAGCCACTCGGCCGGGACGCCCAGCCATTGGGCGATCATGCGCAGTTTCTCCTGCGTCGGAATGGCCTCGCCTACCAGCCATTTCCGCGCGGCGTGCACGGTAATGGGCCGGCCATCGAAACGGATGTTGAACTCGCGCGCAAGCCGGGTCGGACTGTCGGGCGAATAATGGGCATTCTTGAGAGCCTGTTGGAGTCGCTGGCTAAAGCTTTCGCGTTCATTAGAAGAATTCATAGTTACACTATTTCACGTTGCTGCATGAAAGTCAGTCTCTGCGCGATGCGCGAAAACTGTGACGTCACGGGATTTTGAAATTAACATTTTATCCTCTGCCAGTATCAACGTCAGTGGAATAATGGAACAAATTTTATTCGGCCAGAACGCGCGGGATGGGTATCATGCTGCGCCGCAGGCTTTCACGTCGCACGATACCATCCCGCATCCCGGCGGTCACGCCGTGCCACCGACTCTACATCTAAACGGTGTTTTTCGCGCTACAATGAGTTGCCGTTGACGTAAACGGAAACCACCGCAGAAAGCCCCATGTCCACCTACACCATTACCGAACTGGCGCGCGAATTCGACATCACCGCGCGCGCGATCCGCTTTTACGAAGACCAGGGCCTGCTCAGCCCGTCCCGCGAGGGCGCCGGCGGCCGCAACCGCGTCTACACGCCGCGCGACCGCACCCGCCTCAAGCTGACCCTGCGCGGCAAGCGCCTCGGCCTGTCGCTGGCCGAGATCAAGAGCCTGGTCGACATGTACGAGACGCCCAAGGATTCCGTGGCCCAGATGCACCGCTTCCTGACGGTGCTGGCGCAGCACCGCGAAACGCTGGAACAGCAGCGCGAAGACATCGAAATGTCGCTGGCCGAGATCCAGGCGCACGAAGACGAATGCAAGCGCATGCTGGCCGCCCAAACCCAAACCGGGGTCAGTTCTGCCATTGGTACATGAGTCCGTGTGCGATTGGCAGAACTGACCCCGGTTGACGTTTACGTTAACGTCACATCGGCGTATCATGGCCGCTCCAGACAAAACAGAAGAATGAGGATGACATGCTCCATCTCCCAGGCCTGACCTTTGACCATGGCGAGGATATCGCCGCGCTGCGCGAAGCCGTGCAGCAGTTCGCCGCCGCCGAAATCGCCCCGCGCGCGGCCGAAATCGACCGCAGCGACCAGTTCCCGATGGATCTGTGGCGCAAGATGGGCGAGCTGGGCGTGCTCGGCATCACCGTACCGGAAGAGTACGGCGGCGCCAACATGGGCTACCTGGCCCATATCGTGGCGATGGAGGAAATCTCGCGCGCCTCGGCCTCGGTCGGCCTGTCGTATGGCGCCCACTCGAATCTGTGCGTCAACCAGATCAAGCGCAACGGCACCGAAGAACAGAAACAGAAATACCTGCCCAAGCTGATTTCCGGCGAATACATCGGCGCACTGGCGATGTCCGAGCCGAACGCCGGCTCCGACGTGGTCAGCATGAAGCTGCGCGCCGAGTTCAAGGGCGACCGCTGGGTGCTGAACGGCACCAAGATGTGGATCACCAACGGCCCCGACGCCGACGTGCTGGTGGTCTACGCCAAGAACGACCTGGAAGCCGGCCCGAAAGGCATGACCGCCTTCCTGATCGAAAAAGGCTTCAAGGGCTTCTCGATCGCGCAGAAGCTCGACAAGCTGGGCATGCGCGGCTCGCACACCGGCGAACTGGTGTTCGACAACTGCGAAGTGCCGGCCGAGAACGTGCTGGGCGGCTTGGGCAAGGGCGTCAACGTGCTGATGTCCGGCCTCGATTTCGAGCGCACCGTGCTGTCCGGCGGCCCGCTGGGCATCATGCAGGCCTGCATGGACGTGGTGGTGCCCTACATCCACGACCGCAAGCAGTTCGGCCAGCCGATCGGCGAATTCCAGCTGATGCAGGGCAAGATCGCCGACATGTATTCGACCATGATGGCGTCCAAGGCCTATGTGTACGCGGTCGGCCAGGCCTGCGACCGCGTCACCACGCCGGAGCAGATCCGCAACCTGCGCAAGGACGCCGCCGGCGCCATCCTGTACAGCGCCGAAAAGGCGACCTGGATGGCCGGCGAAGCGATCCAGACGCTGGGCGGCAATGGCTACATCAACGAATATCCGGTCGGCCGCCTGTGGCGCGACGCCAAGCTGTATGAAATCGGCGCCGGCACCAGCGAAATCCGCCGCATGCTGATCGGCCGCGAGCTGTTCGCGGAAACCAAATAACGGAGAACTGAAATGAATGATCCTATCGTCATCGTGGGCGCGGCCCGCACCCCCATGGGCGCCTTCCAGGGCGACTTTTCCGGCAAGGCCGCGCATGACCTGGGCGCGGTCGCGATCCAGGCGGCCGTCGAGCGCTCCGGCATCGACGGCAAGCTGGTCGAACACGTCTACTTCGGCAACTGCCTGATGGCGGGCCAGGGCCAGGCGCCGGCGCGCCAGGCGCTGTTGAAGGCCGGCCTGCCGACGTCCACCGGCGCCGTCACGCTGTCCAAGATGTGCGGTTCGGCCATGCAGGCCGCGATCTTCGCGCACGACCAACTGGTGGCCGGCAGCGCCGACGTGGTGGTGGCCGGCGGCATGGAGTCCATGACCAACGCGCCCTACCTGATCCCGAAAGCGCGCGGCGGCTACCGCATCGGCCACGGCGTGATGTTCGACCACATGATGTACGACGGCCTGGAAGACGCCTACTCGCGCAACGAGAAAACCGGCGAGGGCCGCTCGATGGGCACCTTTGCCGAAGAGTGCTCGGCCAAGTACGAATTCACCCGCGAGGCGCAGGACAACTTCGCCATCGAATCGGTGAAGCGTGCGCAGGTCGCCACCAGCGAAGGCTACTTCAAGTGGGAGATCGCGCCGGTCACCGTCACCTCGCGCGCCGGCGACACCGTCATCGACAAGGATGAAGGCCCGCTGAAAGCCAAGGTTGAAAAAATCCCGACGCTGCGCGCCGCGTTCAAGAAAGACGGCACCATCACCGCCGCCTCGTCGTCCTCGATCAACGACGGCGCCGCCGCGCTGGTGATGATGCGCGAATCGAAAGCCAGGGAACTGGGCCTGACGCCGATCGCCCGCATCCTTGGCCACGCCACCTTTGCGCAGGAACCGAACCTGTTCACCACCGCGCCCATCGGCGCTGTCGAAAAGCTGTACAAGAAAATCGGCTGGCGCAGCCAGGACGTCGACCTGTTCGAGATCAACGAAGCCTTTGCCGCCGTGCCGATGGCCGCCATGCGCGACCTCGACATCCCGCACGAGAAGGTCAACATCCACGGCGGCGCCTGCGCGCTGGGCCATCCGATCGGCGCTTCCGGTGCCCGCATCATCGTCACCCTGCTGGGCGCCCTGAAGCGCACCGGCGGCAAGAAGGGCGTGGCGGCGCTGTGCATCGGCGGCGGCGAAGCGACCGCCATGGCCGTGGAGCTGCTCTAATGCCGACCGCACTGGTCATCGGCGCATCGCGCGGCATCGGCCTGGAGCTGGTCAGGCAATACCGTAACGACGGCTGGCGCGTGATCGCCACCGCGCGCAAGCAGGAAGACTGCGATGCGCTGGCGGCGCTGGGCGCCGAACCGCACAAGCTGGACGTCACCAACGTCGAAGCGGTGGCCGGCGTCGGCTGGAAGCTGGACGGCGAAGAGCTGGATGTCGCCATCCTCAACGCCGGCGTCTACGGCCCGCGCCACGACGGCTTCCCGTCGCAGGCGGACTTCGACAGCGTCATGCACACCAACGTGCTGGCGGCCATGCGCCTGCTGCCGGTGATCGCGCCGCTGGTATGCGCGTCGCGCGGCAACGGCAAGCTGGCGGTGCTGTCCTCGCGCATGGGATCACTGAGCGAGCGCACCTCGCCGGCCGGTTCGCTGTACCGCGCCAGCAAGGCCGCGCTGAATTCGGTGCTGATCGACACCGCGCTGACCTTCGGCAAGCAGGGCGCAACCTGCATCGCCTTCCATCCGGGCTGGGTGCGTACCGACATGGGCGGCGCCGGCGCCGACCTCTCAGTCGAGGAAAGCGCGAGCGGCATCCGCGCAACGCTGGCGGCGCTGCCCGCGTCCGACCAGGCGGTGTATCAAACCTACGATGGCGAAACCATCGGCTGGTAACAACGAGACTGCACATGATACTGAGCCAGGAACATCAAATGATCCGCGACGCCTTGCGCACCTTTGCGCAGGAGCGTCTCGCCCCCAACGCCGCCCGCTGGGACAAGGAACATCACTTCCCCAAGGAGGAATTGAAGGAACTGGCGGCGCTGGGCGCCTTCGGCGTCGCGGTGCCGGAAGAACTCGGCGGCGCCGGCATGGATTACGTGTCGCTGGCGCTGGTGCTGGAAGAAATCGCAGCCGGTGACGGCGGCACCTCCACCG
Organism: Duganella aquatilis; assembly: GCF_009674565.1. Taxonomy (GTDB): domain Bacteria; phylum Pseudomonadota; class Gammaproteobacteria; order Burkholderiales; family Burkholderiaceae_D; genus Rugamonas; species Rugamonas aquatilis. Next base: position 87,419 of record NZ_WKJL01000005.1, on the reverse strand, counting down.
TCATCTCCGTCAACAACTGCCCGGTGTGCAGCATCGGCATGATGTACGCCAACGCGCGGCAGAAGGAACAATGGCTGCGGCCACTGGCGCAAGGCGACATGCTGGGCGCCTTCTGCCTCACCGAGCCGCATACCGGCAGCGACGCCGCCGCCCTGCGCACCACCGCCACGCGCGATGGCGATCACTATGTGCTGAACGGCGTCAAGCAATTCATCACCAGCGGCAAGCACGCGGACGTGGCGATTGTGATGGCGGTGACCGACAGGAGCGCTGGCAAGAAGGGCATCAGCGCGTTCTGGATGCCGACCGCCACGCCGGGCTACATCGTCGCCGGCATCGAGCAGAAGATGGGACAGCATTCATCGGATACCGCGCAGATCCTGTTCGAGAACTGCCGCATCCCGGCGGAGAACCTGATCGGCGAAGAAGGCCAGGGCTACAAGATCGCCTTGTCCGGCCTGGAGGGCGGCCGTATCGGCATCGCCTCGCAATCGGTGGGCATGGCGCGCTCCGCGTATGAAGCGGCGTTGAGCTACGCGCGCGAACGCGAAAGCTTCGGCAAGCCGATCTTCGAACACCAATCGGTGCAATTCAAGCTGGCCGACATGGCGATGCAGATCGAAGCCGCGCGCCAGCTGATCCTGCACGCCGCGTCGATGAAAGACGCCGGCCTGCCATGCCTGAAGGAAGCCGCGATGGCCAAGCTGTTCGCCTCCGAGATGGCGGAGAAAGTCTGCTCCGACGCCATCCAGATCCACGGCGGCTACGGCTACGTCAGCGACTTCCCGGTGGAGCGCATCTACCGCGACGCCCGCGTGTGCCAGATCTACGAAGGCACCAGCGACATCCAGAAAATCCTCATCGCCCGCGCGCTTTAAGTCTTGACCACCGCCTCGTCGCCGATGGCGTAGAAGGTGCCGCCGGCGATGTAGTGCAGGCTGCGCCAGCGTGGATCGGCTTTTTCGAATTCCCAGTGGCCGTTGTTGAAGACGCGCGTGTCGGCATACGCCGCCACCACTTCGCCGATGAACAGGTCATACACCTGTTCATTGCGCGGCTCGGGAATCACCTTGCAGATCAGCCATGCTGACGATCCGGCCACCAGCGGCACGTCGTAGCCATCGGCCTGGAACAGCTCCACGCCGAACTTCTGCAGCTTGTCCGGCATGTCGGTCATGCTGGCGTGGCCGACGTTGTAGGTCAGCTCCAGCTGCGCCATGTTCGGCACCTGCAGCGCAAAGAAGCCGCTCTGCTCGACCAGCGGACGCGTGGCGGTGGCCTTGTCCAGCACCACCGTCACCTTGGGCGGCGCGAAATCCAGCGCGCATGACCATGCGGCCGACATCACATTCCGTACGCCGCCATGGCTGGCCGACACCAGCACCGTCGGCCCATGGTTCAACAGGCGATACGCCTTTTCCAATTCCACCGGCTTGATATGTGCATCCAATTTCAACTCCTTAATGACGTGGCGCCACCACATAAACCGTCTTGCCGATGACCGACTTGGCCGGCACAAAACCCCAGTAGCGGCTATCCAGGCTATTGTCCCGGTTATCGCCCATGACGAAGTAGCTATCGGCAGGCACCGTGCAGCTGAAGACTTCCCGCTCGTACGTGCAATGCTCCGGCACCGCGTCGCTATTCTGCCGTGGCGGCGCTTCCGGCTTGATCAGGATGTCATGCTCGACCTGGTCCAGGCGCTCGCGGTAACGATGAAGATAAACCAGCCGCTCGCTATCCAGATATTCCTTAAGTTCCTCGCCGCGCGTATCGACGCCATTCACCAGCACGTGCTTGTCGCGATAGACAATTGTATCGCCAGGCAGGCCCACCACGCGCTTGATGTAGGTCTGCTTCGGATCGACCGGCCAGTCGAAGACGATGATATCGCCGCGCTTCACCGCCGCCGATGCAGTGCCGTGGCCAAACTGGAAGCCCATCGTGCTGTAATGGCCGTAACCCCACTTCTGCACCAGCAGGTTGGAGCCACGCGTCAGGGTAGGCGTCATCGCGGTCGACGGCACGCGGAACGGCTCGTACAGAAAAATCCGCAGCACGCCCACCGATACAGTCACCGCTGCCGCCGCGGCGAGCAGCCCATACCAGCGCGAATACCAGGGGCGGATCTCCTCACCGGTTTTAGCGGCGGCAAAGCGATATGCGAGCCATATCCACACCACGATCAACGCCCATGACACCACGCCAAGCGCAGCCGCCGTGTAATCGCCCGGCACAAAGAAACTCGCAATACCGAGCGCCAGCGGCACCAGCAAGCTGATGGCCGCCCAGCGCGGCACGTCCAGATAGAGAAACGCCAGCGGCGCGCTAACGATACTCAGTACGACAGCAATCCACTTCTTCTGTTTTTGGCCCACAGCAATCCCGTCAATTCAGATTTTTGCGATCTGGCGATTGATCGCCTTGACCGCCACCTCATTGCGCTCGCTGTGGCGGTTGGTCAGGTAATCCGTGCGGCCGCGCAGCAATAGCGTCGTCTTGACTAATTCTTCCATCACATCCACCACGCGCTCATAATAGCCTGAGCGGCGCATGCGGCCGGCATCATCGAATTCCTTGTAAGCCATCCGTACTGAAGACTGGTTGGGTATCGTGAACAGGCGGGATGGGCGCCGCTTCCTCCGTCAGAAAGCGGCTGAACGAGCGCTCGCGCAGCGAGCCATATAGCATCAGGATGCGTGGCGCATGGGTCAATTCGCCGGCCGGCGCCAGCTTTTCCATGGTCGGAATATCCAGCAGTTCCGCGTTAATGTTCGGCAGATCCGGAATCATGATATCGCTCTCAGCTCAAGCGGACGGCCAGCGCCGCCAGGGTGACAAACAAGACCGGCAACGTCAGGCACACACCGACGCGGAAGTAATAGCCCCACGAGATGCGCATGCCCTTGTTGGCCAGCACGTGCAGCCAGAGCAGCGTGGCCAGGCTGCCGATCGGCGTGATCTTCGGACCGAGGTCGCTGCCGATCACGTTCGCGTAAATCATCGCCTCGCGCACCACGCCCTGCGCCGACGTCGCGTCCACCGACAGCGCGCCGATCAGCACCGTCGGCAGGTTGTTCATGATCGACGACAGGATCGCCGTCAGGAAGCCGGTGCCCATCGCCGCACCCCACACGCCATACCGGCCGCACCAGTCCAGCGCCGAGGTCAGATACGCCGTCAGCCCGGCGTTGCGCAAGCCGTACACCACCAGGTACATCCCCAGCGAGAAGATCACGATCTGCCACGGCGCATGCAGCAGCACCTCGCGCGTGGAGATGCGATGGCCACGCGACGCCACCACCAGCAGCACCGCCGATCCCACCGCCGCCACCACGCTGATCGGCACGCCCATCGGCTCGATCACGAAGAAGCCGATCAGCAGCACGCCCAGCACCCACCATCCGGCGATGAAGGTGGCGCGGTCATGGATCGCCAGCGCCGGGTCCTTGATCTGCATGACGTCGTAATCGGCAGGAATATCGCGGCGGAAGAACCACATCAGCACACCCAGCGTGGCCGCCACCGACACCACGTTCACCGGCACCATCACCGCCGCATAGCGCGCGAAGCTGACATGGAAATAATCGGCCGACACGATGTTGACCAGGTTGGACACCACCAGCGGCAGGCTGGCCGTATCGGCGATGAAGCCGGCCGCCATCACGAACGCCAGCGTGGCCTTGGCCGAGAAGCGCAGCTCGCGCAGCATGGCGATGACGATCGGCGTCAGGATCAGCGCCGCGCCGTCATTGGCGAACAGTCCGGAGACAGCGGCGCCCAGCAGCACCAGCATGACGAACAGCCGCTTGCCGCTGCCGCCGCCCCAGCGCGCCATGTGCAGCGCCGCCCATTCGAAGAAGCCCGCCTTGTCCAGCAGCAGGCTGGTGATGATGATGGCCACAAAGGTCGCCGTGGCGTTCCAGATGATGTGCCACACCACCGGAATATCGCCGACATGGATCACGCCCGCCAGCAGCGCCGCCACCGCGCCGAGCGACGCGCTCCAGCCGATGCCCAGGCCGCGCGGCTGCCAGATCACCAGCACCAGCGTGGCGATAAAAATCAGCAGGGCGCTCAGCATCCGGCACCCAGCGTGCCGATGCGGTCCAGTTCCTGTTTGGTGATGGCGGGCAGCGCCAGGAAGGCTTCGATGCGCGCGCGCAGGGTGCGGTAAGTCTGCTCGAAGGCGGCCTCGATTTCCTCATCGCTGCCAGGCAGATGGCTCGGATCTTCCACGCCCCAATGCGCGCGCAGCACCGGGCCGAGATAGGCCGGGCAAGTCTCGCCGGCGGCGCTGCCGCAGACGGTGATGACGATGTCCGGCGTCACCGGCAGGTCGTCCCACGATTTGCTGTAATAGCCTTCGGTCGAAATGCCCTTGCGCTGCAACAGCGCCACCGCGCGCGGATGCAGCTGGCCGGCCGGCTTGCTGCCGGCGCTGATGGCCCGCCACCCGGGCGGCGCCAGGTGATTGAAGGTCGCCTCGCTCAACACCGAGCGGCACGAATTGCCGGTACACAGAAAAAGAATGTTCATGGTTTGCACGAGACGCCACCGCAGCAGTTTTCAGTTAAAAAGCTTATCAGGCCATTCATCGCGGCGATATCTGCCGAATAGATGACGAAGCGTCCGTCCTGGCGCGATGCGATCAGTCCCGCATGCGTCAGCTCTTTCAGGTGAAAGGACAGGGAGGACGGCGCAATATCGAGGCGCTCGCCGATTTTACTGGCGGCCAGGCCTTGCGGCCCGTTCTGCACCAGCAGCCGGAACACGGCCAGCCGGCTTTCCTGCGCCAGGGCCACCAGCGCGGCCAGGGTTTGTTTGGTATCCATGCGGGCCATGCTACCGGAAACGATTCGACATTTCAAATAGTATTGAAATGAAGTGGAAAATCAGTTCGGCATGAAGTCCGAACGAATATCGATCAGCTCGGCGGTCGGCACGGCGCGCTCGACGTCGGCGATGGCGCCGGAGAGCGCCGCTTCGGCGCTGCCGGCCTGGCGCAGGAAGCTCAGCGCCAGATAGCCGTTGCGGCCGACGCCGACCACCGCATCGGCGCAGTCCGAGGCCGCCAGTCGCCCGGCCAGCGCGTCATAGTCGCAATCGTGCCGGGCAAGACGGTATCTGAGCGTAAAAGCAAATTCCATGATCCACCTCCATCCGCCAGAATAGGCGGACGCCGACCGGGCCGTTTGGGCGAGCGCAAACGGCGGACGAAAATGCGGACGAAAAAAAAGCCCACATCTCTGCGGGCTTCGTTCCAATGTATTACCTATGCTTCAATCGCACCATCTCCAAGGCTATCTGCCAGGTGAGGCGGCGTCTCAGGCGCCCATGCTATCTGCGTGGTGCCCCCGACGTGTAAATCGACTAATGTCTTCGGGACTACAACCCCGGCTTCTGCGTCACCTGCGCCATCGAACTTACACTACTCTGGGCGCGGCGCATCTGCCGGGCGTGGGACTGTTTGCATGCAAACCTCAACCACGAGCGTAGTGTACCACACTTTTTGTGCGGCGCACAAATTTTATTTCGGCACCGCTTCGGTGGTCATCGGCTGCGGCGCGTGCTGCGGCCGTTCGCGGCCCACGCGCTCGAATTCGGAAATCACCTGCGCGCCGAACAGCAGCAGCGTGGCGCCGATCTCCAGGCTGAACATGACGATGATGGCGGTGGTCATCGAACCGTACACCACGTTGACCTGCGACAGCGTGGAGAAGTACCACACCAGGATGCGCCGGGCGATTTCCCACAGTAGCGCCGCCGTCACGCCGCCGATCAGCGCATGCGACAAGGACAGCCGCCCGACCGGCATCACCAGGTAAATCGACGACAGCACCAGCACCTCGCCCGCCAGCCCCAGCAGATACAGCAGCACGCCCGACACGCCGTTCAGCGACCAGCTGTAGCCGAACAGCTGCACGCTTTCCTGCCCCAGCACCTGCAGGCTGCCCGCCACCAGCGTCACCAGCAGCATGCCGGCGCCCAGCGACAGGATGTAGCAGTAGGGCATCAGCGCTGAAATCATGAAATGCCGCCGGCGTATCGCCACCCGGTGCTTGAAAATCACGCACATGGCGTTTTCCAGCACCGTGAACGCGAGCGAGCTGAAGAACAGCATGCTGACCACCAGCACGCCCCCCACCAGGTCGCGGTGTTCGAGGAAATGCGCGACCTCGGCCACGATGGGCTTGGACTGCCCGGGCACCAGCCAGTTCAGATAGCGGCCGACGGTGGCCAGCAGTTCATCGGGCGGAATCACGTGCGACAAGGCCACCACCACCAGCATCAGCAGCGGTACGATCGACAGCAGCGAGTAATACGCCACCGCGCCCGCCAGCAGCAGGCCTTGGTTGGCGCGGAAGCCTTTCAGGCACTGCACCGTGAAATCCATGGGATGACCGGCCACATAGGCCAGTGCCCTGCGGTTGAGTAGGTTCATGCTCTCATTCTATGCCCGGCTCAGCGAGCGGTATGTGCGTCCACGTCCAGATAACGCCAGTTGGTGAACTCCACCGGGTGACGGCGGTAATTTTTCAGCCACGGCTGTTGCAGGTCGGCGGAAATGGGATGCGTCAGCAGCACCCACGGCGTGTAGGCGTGGATAAGTTGCGCAAGTTCATCATACAGCGCGGTGCGCTGCGGCGAATCTCCCATCAAGCGGGCTTGTTCGTAGCGCTGATTGTAGGCAGGCAGGTTGAAGCGGGCGTAGTTGGCGCGGCCGGCGTTGGCGCCATAGAGCAGCTGGTAAAAGTTGTCGCCATCGGGAAAATCGGCGACCCAGTTGGTTTCAAACATCATCACCGAGCCGAGCCGGGAGGCCTTGATGATTTCGGTTTTCTTGTCGCTCTTGAAGGTGACGTTGAGGCCGATGGCGTTCAGGTTCTTGCGCCACAGCTCGTCACGCAGGCGGCCGACGGTGGACGATTCGCTGTGCATCACCAGCATCAGCGGCTTGCCGTCCGGCTGGCTGCGGTAGCCGTCCTTGCCCTTGCGATAGCCGTAGCGGTCCAGCAGCGCGTTGGCCAGCGCCGGATCGTAGGCGACCGGGCTGCGGTAGCGGGCGTCGTAGCCCAGCACATTGGGCGGCAGCGGCGTGACGGCGGGGATGGCCAGGCCCTTCTTCATGGTCGCCACGTCCTCGGCGCTGTTGTAGCCGAGCGCAATGGCGCGGCGCAGCGCGACCTTGTCCTTGCCGTAGCCGCCGATCAGCGGATCATCCATGTTCATCCACATGTAATAGGTTTGCAGCACCGGGAACGGCGCCAGGACGATGCCTTTGGCGGCCAGTTCAGGCTTCAGTCTGGCGTCCGGCGTGAGGACCATTTCCTTCATCGATTCCGGCAGCTGTTCCAGGAAATCGAATTCGCCGTTCAGGAAGCCCAGCACGCGCGACTGGTATTCCTCGACGATCTTGATGTCGATGCGGTCCAGTATCGGCAAGCGCTTGCCGTCGAATTCCGTCGGCCGGAAATCGCGGTTGGCCAGCAGGATGATCTGGTCGCTGTGCTTCCACGTCCCGATCCTGAACGGGCCGGTGCCGACCGGATGGTTGCCGGCCTGCGCACCATAGGCTTCCATCACCTCGCGCGCCACCACGCCGGTAGCCGGCATCGCCAGGTAGTAGAGGAAGTTGGGATCGGCGGCCTTCAGGCGGATGCGCAGGGTGAACTTGTCCAGCGCGCGGATCTCGGCCACGCCGTCGAACAGGTACAGCCAGGGCGACTTCAGCGCCGGATCGTAAAGACGCTTGAAGCTGTAGACATAGTCTTCCGCCGTCACCTGCCGGTGCACGCCGTTGAAGGCGGCGTCCGGCGTGAAATAGATGTCCTGGCGCAGGTGGAAGGTATAGCTCAGGCCGCCGTCTTCCACGCTTGGCATGGCGGTCAGCGTGTTGGGGATCAGCTTGACCGGGCGGGCCAGGTAGTCGTAGCGCAGCAGCGGATCGAACAGGTTTTCCAGCAGGCTGAGGCTGGCGACGTCGGAAGCGACGGCGGGATCGAGCGCGGTTTCGCCGGTGCTGAGGAAGGCGTGCAACACTTTCGGCGCGGCCGCCGAGGCCGCGGTGACGGCCAGCGCCAGCACTGCCGCTGCACAAATTTTCAGCATCCGCCCCATGGCACCTCGCACTGTAAAGCGGCAGCTTATAACTTTTTGAGCTTGCTTACCCGCTATACTTTGCAAATCGCCCACTGCACACAAGAAAAATGTCGCTCAATTACATCTGGTCTGGCTTCTTCCTGGTGGGATTTCTGGCCGCACTGGCGCAGTTCCTTTTCCTGGGCGATACGGAAATCTTCAAGCGCATCATCGACGGCACCTTCGATTCCGCCCGCACCGGCGTGATGGACATCGCCCTGCCGCTGGCCGGCGTGATGACGCTGTGGCTGGGCATCATGAACATCGGCGAGAAAGCCGGCGCCATCGACCTGCTGGCCAAACTGATCGCGCCGTTCTTCTCGCGCATCTTCCCCGGCGTGCCGTCCAACCACCCGGCCACCGGCCACATGGTGATGAATTTCTCGGCCAACCTGCTGGGCCTGGACAACGCCGCCACGCCGTTCGGCCTGAAGGCCATGGAAAGCCTGCAAACGCTCAATCCCAACAAGGACGAGCCGACCGATGCGCAGATCATGTTCCTGGTGCTGCACACCTCCGGCCTGACCCTGATTCCGCTGGCGATCATGGCGCAGCGCTCGATCCTCGGCGCCGCCGATCCGTCCGACATCTTCATTCCCTGCATGGTGGCGACCTACGTGGCGACCATGACCGGCATCATCGCCGTCTCCATCCGCCAGCGCATCAACCTGTTCAACCGCGTGGTGGTGGGCTGGCTGGGGGGCATCACCGCCTTCATCGTGGCGCTGGTCTGGTACTTCACCAACTATCTGACCAAGCCGGAGATCGAAACGTTCTCCAAGGTGTTCAGCAACTTCGTGCTGATGGCGGTGATCGGCGGCTTCATCATCGGCGCGCTGCGCAAGAAGGTGAATGTCTACGAGGCGTTTATCGAAGGCGCCAAGGGCGGCATCCAGACCTCGCTGACCGTGATTCCTTACCTCGTGGGCATGCTGGTGGCGATCAGCGTGATCCGCAACGCCGGCCTGCTGGGCTTTGTGGTGCAGGGCTTCGGCTGGCTGTTCAGCCATCTCGGCATCGACACCGATTTCGTTGCGGCCCTGCCAACCGCGCTGATGAAACCGCTGAGCGGCAGCGCGGCCAAGGCCATGATGATCGACACCATGCAAACCCATGGTGTCGATTCCTTTGTCGGCCGCCTGGCCTGCGTGTTCCAGGGTTCGGCCGATACCACTTTCTACATCGTCGCGCTGTATTTCGGCTCGGTCGGCATCCGCAAGACGCGCTACGCGATCTCCTGCGGCCTGATCGCCGATTTCGCCGGCGTGCTTGCCGCGATTGCGATTTCCTATGTCTTCTTCCATTAAAGTCTTGCGCCGTGTTGTGGCCGCCGCGCTGATCGTGGCCGGCGCCGCGCAGGCGGCCGATCTGCCGGAGCCGGTGGCGCGGCTGATGCAGTCGTCAAATATTCCGCTGTCGGCGGCCGGCGTGCTGGTGCTGCGTGGCGATACCGTGCTGGTGTCGCACAATCCACAGCAAAGCATGCAGCCGGCATCGACCATGAAGCTGTTCACCACGCTGACGGCGCTGGAACAGCTGGGCCCCACCTTCCGCGGCCGCACCGAATTGCGCAGCAGCGGGGACGTGGTCAACGGCGTGCTGCAAGGCGACCTGATCGTACGCGGCGGCGCCGATGCCGACCTCAACGAAGATGCGCTGGCGCACATGCTGCAAGCGCTGCGCAACCAGGGCATCCGCAAGATCAAGGGCGACATCGTCATCGACCGGCTGCTGTTCACGCCGTCGCGGCCGGATGCGGGCCAGCCGCCGTTCGATGAATATCCATGGGCCTACTACAACGTCATCCCGAATGCCGCGCTGGCCAACACCAACCTGCTGAAAGTGGAAATGCGCTCCACCGCCAGCAAGGTGGCGCTGGTGATGCAGCCGGAGCTGGACAAGGTCACCATCCGCTCGGAACTGAAATTGACCGACGCCGCCTGCGCCACCTGGGAAAACGGCTGGCGCTCGCCGGACTACGCGCGCAAGGGCGACCGCATCGAAGTGGTCCTGCACGGCACCTTCCCGAAAGACTGCGTCAAGTCGACCAGCATCAACGTGCTGGACAGCCAGGACTACCTGGCGCGCCTGCTGCTGGCCGAGTGGAACAAGCTGGGCGGCGCCGTCAGCGGCGAAGTACGCGAAGCCACCGAGCCGACGCCCACTGCATCCCGCCTGCTGGCCGACCACGTCTCCCGCTCGTTGCCCGAAGTCCTGCGCGACACCAACAAGCAATCCGACAACACGTTGGCGCGCACTGTCTTCCTCAGCCTCGGCAGCCTGGAAGCCGACCCGATGCTGGGCAGCCGTCCGCTGGCGCCGGACGCCAACCAGGCCAGCACCGCGATGCGCGCCGAAACCGCCATCCGCGCCTGGCTACAACAGCACAACATCGACGGCAACGGCCTGATCCTCGACAACGGCTCCGGCCTGTCGCGCACCGAACGCGCCACGGCGGCGCAACTGGCCGGCGTGCTGCAAGCCGGCCAGAAAAGCCTGTGGATGCCGGAATTCCTCTCCAGCCTGCCGATCGCCGCCACCGACGGCACCATGCGCCGCCGCCTGAAGGAAAGCCCGGCCGCCCAGCGCGCGCGGATAAAAACTGGTAGCCTGACAGGCGTTATCGCCATCGCCGGCTACGTGCCCGACGCCAACAATCAGCCCTGCATCGTGGTCGCCATCCTCAACGACGAACACGTCGCCAACGGCGCCGGCCGCGCCGTCCTGGATGAACTGATCGACTGGGTCGCGCGTTCCGGCAACCGCTGAGGCTCTTTACGTGGAGGCATGATGCCGCTCACCGTTATCGAGATATTGGGACGCTCTCAGGAAGGCCGCACCGAGCCTTACATCTGCCGATGTGATGACGGTGAAATTTATTTCGTCAAAGGCAAGGCCGCTACTCGCCGCGGCCTGATTGCAGAATGGCTATGTGCCGAGCTGGGGAGCCAGCTCGGGCTCCCCATTGCACCTTATGCCATCGCGACCGTGCCCGACGAGCTGATAGAAGCAGATTTATCAGGCGCTTATCAAGACTTGGGAAGAGGCCATGCCTTTGCTTCTTCCCGAATTGGCACTACTGAACTTAACCGCACGCATCTCTCATATATCCCGCTTAGTCTGCGCCGTGACGTACTGCTGTTTGACTGGTGGATAAACAATGCCGACCGCAATATGACCGAGGTCGGAGGCAATCCCAATCTTTTATGGAAGCCTACTGAGGTCGGCAAACTGGTAATAATCGACCACAATCTGGCATTCGATCCAGACTTTGACCCGGCAGAATTCTTCCGCATGCATGTTTTTTCCAGCGAGGCTGAAGCTCTATTTGCAGATCTTCAGCTGCGTGATGCCTACCATTTACGCCTGACGGCAGCACTGAAATACTGGCCGGGCATTTGTGATACGCTTCCCGAGGAATGGGACTTCATCGATGCGGAACAAACCATACCGGCGCACTTCCCCTTTAAAGCCGTCAAAACGTTGCTGGATCGGGTTTCAACTGATGTCTTTTGGCAAATTCCATCATGACTGCCGCTTGTCACTACGCCATCGTTCGATTCACACCGTTTATCGAAACCGGAGAATTCGCCAACGTCGGCGTAGTCATTTTTTCTCCGGACGCGCGCTATTTTGGCTTCAAGCTTTTGAGCAGCGATTTCACTCGTGTGACTGATTTTTTCCGTACTTTGGACGCCAAAGTCGTGAAAAGCACAATGAGCAGCTTACGCGATGAATTGGAACGACTTTCAAACTTGATGAGCCAGCCCGGCACTCCCAACCGCTCAGGCATTTGGACCGAGCTGATCAAACCTCGCGAAACAATGCTACGCTTTAGCGATTCCCGTCTGGTGCTGGCCCAGGATTGCCAGTCCAAACTCATTGAACTTTACGATTACTACGTCGATCATGAAAAAGCGCGCATTAGGTAAGCAAGGATTAACCGTCTCGGCCCAGGGCCTGGGCTGCATGGGCATGAGCAATGTGTATGGCGCAGCGGACGAGGGCGAGTCGATCGCCACGCTGCACCGGGCCATTGAGTTGGGCATCAACTTCTTCGACACGGCGGAAGTCTATGGGCCGTACCACAATGAGGAATTGCTGGGCCGCGCCTTCAAGGGCCGCCGCAGCGAAGTGATTCTGGCCACCAAGTTCGGCTTCGACATCCGCGAAGGCGTGCGCAATGCCGTCACCAGCGACCCGGCGCACATCCGCGTCGCGGTCGAAGGTTCGCTGCGCCGCCTCGGCACCGATTACATCGACCTGCTGTACCAGCACCGCATCGATCCCAAGGTGCCGATTGAAGAGGTGGTCGGCGTCATGGGCGAACTGGTGAAAGAGGGCAAGGTACGCTACCTCGGCCTGTCAGAAGCCGGCGTGGCCAACATCCGCCGTGCGCACGCGGTACACCCGATCAGCGCGCTGCAAAGCGAATACTCGCTGTGGGAGCGCAACCTGGAAGACGACATCATCCCCGTGCTGCGCGAGCTGGGCATCGGCCTGGTGCCATTCAGCCCGCTGGGACGCGGCTTCCTGGCCGGCACCGCCAGGCGCGCGGAAGAATATCCACCGACCGACTTCCGCAACCAGGACCCGCGCATGCAAGGCGCCAACTTCGACGCCAACATGCAGGCCGCGCAGGTGGTGCGCGATGTCGCCGCCGCACGCGGTCTGGCCGCCGGTCAGGTGGCGCTGGCCTGGGTGATGCAGCAGGGCGACGATATCGTGCCGATTCCCGGCACCCGCCGCCGCGCCAACCTGGAACAGAACGCCGCAGCGGCCGACGTCGTGCTCAGCGCCAGCGAAATCGCCACGCTGGAAAGCGCGCTGAAACAGGTGTCCGGCCCGCGCTACAGCGCCGAGCGCATGGCCAACGTCGACCGCTGAAACGGCTGAAAATCAGCGCTTGACCTGTTTGCGACAGTTGTCGCATAATGGTGGCAACAGTCGCACATGGAGCTTGCCTTGTCTATCTTCGCCACCCTTGCCGGTTTTGAGCCGCTAGCCCTGCGCTTTGCGCTGGCCAGCGGCGGCTGCGTGGCCGCCGGCCTGGGCGTGTGGACGGTGACAGCGCTGTGCCGGCACTGGCTGCCTGGCGTCGCCGCGCAGCGTTCGGTGTGGCTGCTGGGACAATGCACGGTGGTGCTGGCCTTCCTGCTGATCCTGCTGCCGCAGAGCGAACGCCTGCGCATGCTGCCGCCGATCGACATCGAAAGCTTCTCCACGCCAGCCGCCGCTCCGCGCACTGGCAACGACGTCGCAACGCCGGCCGCCGTCACGCCAGCGCCTGCGGTCGCCACCACGCCGCAAACCTATCTTGCCTGGGCCGCGCAAGGCTGGCTGCTGCTGTACGCGTTGGGACTGGCCTACACGCTGCTCCAGCTGCTGCACACGCGCCGCGCACTGCATGCGCTGGCCGTCGCCGGCAACAAGAGCGGCGTCGCCCCGGTCGACACCATCGAAGTCGACGCGCCGATTTCTCCCATGTTGTTTGGCCTGTTCCGCCCACGCCTGCTGCTGCCGCTGCACCTGCGCGCTTTCGATGCCGACCAGCGCCAGATGATCCTCGAACACGAACTGACGCACTGGCGCCGCAACGACCTGCAATGGGCCAGCGCCGGCATCGTGCTGCAAACGCTGCTCTGGTTTAATCCCTTCATGCGGCTGCTGCGCACCCAGCTCTCGTGGGCGCAGGAACTGGGCTGCGACCGCGAAGTGCTGCAAGGCCGTCCGCAAGCGCAGCGCAAGGCCTACGCCGCGGCGCTGGTGGCGCAACTGAAGCTGCAGCAGGCGCCGATATCCACCGCGCTCGCCTTCGGCAACGTCACACCGGCCACGCTGGCCGACCGCATCGCGCTGATCCGCAATCCGGACAAGGCGCCGCAGGGACCATGGGTGCGCATCGCCACGCTGGCCGGCCTGGCCGCCGTGCTGGCGACCAGCTTGGCGCTGCAACCGTCGCTGGCGTCGCAAAGCCCCACGCTGCTGTCCTGCACCACCCTGATGGACGCCGCCACCGGCCAGCGCCTGCGCCACGACGGCCAGTGCGATGCGCGCGCCACGCCGGCATCCACCTTCAACATCGTCGTCAGCCTGATGGGCTATGACAGCGGCCACCTGATCGACGAACACACGCCGCTGCTGCCCTACAAGCCGTCCTACACCAGCTGGAACAGCGAGTGGCGCGTCGACACCGATCCCACCAGCTGGATCAAATACTCCAACGTCTGGTACGCGCAGCAGGTCACCACCAAACTGGGTGAAGCGCGCTTCCAGCGTTACATCGACAGCTTCGGCTACGGCAACCGCGACGTCTCCGGCGACGCCGGCAAGCACAATGGCCTGATGCAGTCGTGGATCGCCTCCTCGCTGGCGATTTCGCCGGACGAGCAGGTCGACTTCCTGTGCAAGATCGTCAACCGCCAGTTGCCGGTATCGGCCCACGCCTACGAGATGACGGCCCGCATCCTGAATCCGCAAGCGCTGGACAACGGCTGGACCATTTCCGGCAAAACCGGCACCGCCTCTCCGGTGCTGGCCGACGGCCGCGACGACAACACCCGCCAGTACGGCTGGTACGTCGGCTGGGCCACCAAGGGCACGCGCACCATCGTGTTCGCCCGCATGGTGCTGGACCACCGACAGGAAGCCTACGCCGGCCTGCGCACCAGGCAAGCCTTCCTGCGCGACGTCGCCACGCAACTCGACACGCTTTAACCACCACCCACCCAAGGAGACATCTTGTCTACACTGAGCCGCATGGCCTATGCCATCGCAGCATGCTGCTGCACATCCGTCGCCGGCGCCGCCGACCTGCAAACGGTAGTCGATCAGGCCATCAAGCCGATCATGAAGGAGTACGACGTGCCGGGCATCGCCGTCGCCGTCACGGTCAACGGCAAGCCTGCGTTCTTCAGCTATGGCCTCGCTTCGAAGGAAACCGGCACGCCGGTGAGCGAGACGACGCTGTTCGAACTGGGCTCGGTCAGCAAGACCTTTACCGCCACCGTGGCTTCGTATGCGCTGGTGCAGGGCAAGCTGTCGCTGGACGATCATCCAAGCCGCTACGTGCCGAAGCTGAAAGGCACGGCGCTCGACAAGGCCACGGTGCTCAACTTCGGCACCTACACCGCCGGCGGCCTGCCGCTGCAATTCCCGGACAGCGTGACCGACGACGAAGCCGGCATGCTGGCCTACTACGGCAAGTTCAAGCCGAAGGCGGCGCCGGGCAAGATCCGCGAGTATTCCAATCCAAGCCTGGGCATGTTCGGCTACCTGGCCGGCCTGGCGCTGAAGAGCAATCCGGAAGATGTGCTGGAAAAGGATATCCTGCCCAAGCTGGGCATGAACGGCACCTACATCCGCATGCCGCAAAACGCGGTCGGCAACTACGCCTGGGGCTACAACCAGGAGAACAAGGCGGTGCGCATGGGCCCCGAGCTGTTCTCGGCGCAGACCTACGGCGTACGTTCCAGCGTGTCGGACATGATCCGCTACGTGCAGGCGAATATCGATCCTGGACATCTGGATGCGACGCTGCGCCGTGCCATCGAAGGCACGCATGTGGGCTACTATCAGATCGGCGGCATGGTGCAGGGACTGGGCTGGGAGCAGTATCCATATCCGGTGTCGCCGGAAATGCTACAGGCCGGCAATTCCAACAAGATGAGCCGCGAAGCCAATCCGGTGAAACTGCTGACGCCACCTAAGCCGGCCTCGGACAACACCTGGTACAACAAGACCGGCGCCACCGGCGGCTTTGGCGCTTACGTGGCGTTTGTGCCGGAGAAGAAAATCGGCATCGTCATCCTGGC
This sequence comes from Duganella aquatilis, assembly GCF_009674565.1. Classification (GTDB taxonomy): domain Bacteria; phylum Pseudomonadota; class Gammaproteobacteria; order Burkholderiales; family Burkholderiaceae_D; genus Rugamonas; species Rugamonas aquatilis. Next base: position 71,463 of record NZ_WKJL01000005.1, on the reverse strand, counting down.
GAACAAAAACTATCCGATCCCGGCGCGCGTCAAGGCGGCGCAGGAGATCATGGCGCAGCTGGAGAAGAACTAAAGCACGCGCATGTAGTGGCGGCGCACGTGCAGACGGTCGCCGCAATCGAAGTGCCACCATTCGGTGTTGATGCCATGCCAGCCGTTGTGCAGCATGGCGTCGCGCAGCCAGCGGCGGTTGTCCAGGTGCTGCGCGCTCAGTTCGCCGGCGGCCAGCATGTCGGCTTCCAGCGCGGGATGCGAGCGTTCGCTCATGTCGTCGAAGCCGGTGCCCATGTCGAGTTCACGGCCTTGCGCATCCAGCAGCGTGAGATCGAGCGCCATGCCGAAGGAGTGGATCGAGCCGCGCGCCGGCTCGGCGATGTAGGCCAGCAGATCGGTGCCTTGCAGTGTGGTCCACAGCTGCTCCTGCACGCGTTGCGGACGCAGGGCGTCCAGCACCAGCAGCGTGTATTCCGGCTTGTGCGCGGCCAGCCAGGCGACCGATTGTTCCAGCGCGGCGGCAGCATGCTTGTGCAGCCAGTGGCAATCCAGCGGAGAGTACAGATCGCGGCCGACGAAATTGTCGGCCGTGGCGTAGCGCAGGTCGACCGCGATGCCTGCGATGCTGTCCAGCCGGCGGAAATCAGGATGGCCGTGGATCGCTTCGCAGGGGACGGTCGGCGCGTTCATGGCGGTCGGTGTGCTGCTACTCGGCGGGAGCGGCCGGCGCTGGTGTCGCCGGCGCAGCCGGCAAGGCCGGAATCGGCGTGGTCAGCACATCCAGCAGCGCGGCGGTTTCCGCATCCGGCGTGCCGTCATACAGCGCCGGGCGGTACTTGGTCTGGAACACCGAGATCACATTGCGCGTAGCCTGATCCAGCTCGCCATTCTGCGGCACGGCGTAACCATGGTCCGCCAGCTTGCGCTGGAACCACGTCACCTCCGGCAGCTGTTCCTGGAAGCCCGGCAGGCGCGCAGCCACGCGGCTCGGTTCCGGCCACGGAATCAGGCCGGCATCGGCCAGCTGCTTCCACGGGAACAGCGGCCCCGGATCCTGCTTGCGCTGCGGCGCGATCTCGTTGTGGCCGAGGATATTTCCCGGCGCGATATTGTGGCGCTTGACGATATCCTTCAACAGCAAAATCAGCTGATCGATCTGCGCCTGCTTGAACGGCGCATACACGCGGCCCTCCGGCGTCTCCTTGAAGCCCGGATTGACGATCTCGATGCCGATCGACGCGGAGTTGAGCTGGTTGTAGATCTTCCAGCTGCTGTAGCCCGCGTGGTTCGACTGGCGCGACTCGTCCACCAGCGTGTAGAAGAACGGCGGCTCCGTATCGGTCAGCAGATAATGCGCGCTGACGTCGGTGGTGGTCAGCGTCTTGACGGAACGCGGCGTGTCGCTCACCGTGTAGTGAACGATGATGTACTTGATGCGATCGCTCTGTCCGCGCGCGGTCTGCGAATGGTCGAAGCGCGGCGCGGCCGGCGGTGGCGCCGTGGCGCAACCAGCCACCAAGGCAGTCAGGGCAAGCAGCGGAACAATCTTCATGGGTAGCCTCGGCAATCGATTCAATGATGGGAGTGTAGAGCAATCCGCGCCGCCGCGTGGTGCGCCAGCGTGTGGCGCGGCGTCAGCGACAGCTCGGCCGGCAGCGCCGCGCGCATGCTCTGCGCGATCAGCGGATGCAGATGCGCCGCACGTCCGCCCAGCGCAATCGGCCGCGCACCGTAGCGGCCCACCAGCGCCAGCGCGATGCGCGCCAGTTCGCGGCCCGCCTGTTCGAGTATGGCGCGCGCCACCGGATCGGCATCGGCACTGGCGGCGACAGCCAGCGCCAGACTGCCGATGGCGCCGCGATCCTGGCCGTAGATGAACTGGCGCGACAAGGCCCAGTCGCTGCCGCCGATCTGCGCAAACACCGCGCGCGCCATGGCCGATTGCTGCCACACGCCAGGATGCTCGTCCTCCAGGCGCCAGATGTGACGCATGGCTTCGCGCGCGATCCAGAAACCGCCGCCGCCATCATCCAGCGTGACGCCACGGCCGCCGGCGCGGTGGAACTGGCCGTCGGTGTCGATCCACGCGGCGATGGAGCCGGTGCCGGCGTAGACCAGATAGCCTTCGCCCGGCGCGTAGCTGTCCAGGTAGGCAATCTCCACGTCGTTGCGCATGCTGATGGCCGATGGCGCCAGCTTCAGCACCTCCGCCAGCAGCTGCGTGGCTTGCGTGCCGACGCCGTCAAAACCAGTCAGGCCGGCGCAGACGCGTACCGGCTGCCCGGCCGCCAGCACCTGCGTGGCCAGCATGGCGAAGATGCCGCGCACCGCATCGCGGCCGGCGGTACTGCCCATCTGCGTGGCCGACATGCCGCCGACGCTGCCCTCGGCCACAATGGCGCCCGCCGCATCGGCCAGCGCCCAGCGGGTTTGCGTGCCACCTGCATCGATGCCCAGACCGAGATCGCTCATCATCAGCTCCGTAGGTTCACGTTATAGACGTTAATACGTTCGCTTTCATTGCCCAGCCGGTCGACCGCGCTGACCACCACGGCCTGCGCCGCGCCGCCCGCCGCATCGTCGGCCAGCAGCAGCACCGGACGCGATGCCGGCGCCACCGCGAAGCGCCACTCGGCGCCGTAGCGCGACCAGATCGCATAATGCGCCACCGGCTTGCCGGCGCTGGCGGACAGCTTGAGCGCCACGCCATTGCCCTCGCGCCGCGTGGCCGCCTGCGGCGCGGCCGGCGCATCGGCGCCCAGCCACGGCGTCGGCGGCGTCAACGCGGCGGTTTGATACGACTGCGTTTTCAGCTGATCGGTGATGCCCTTGCGGTTTTCCATCAGCGCCGCGATCGAGAAGTGCAGGTGGCCGCGCACGCCGCTGCGGCTGCGCGTGACGCCGATCTGCTTGACGATTTCCTCCGGCGCGAAGGCCTTGATGCTGTTGTCGATGCGGCTGGTGTACAGGCCGGGCCAGACGTGGCGGCCGCGCGTGTTCTGCGCCAGCCAGTAATCGAGCAGCACATCGAAGGCCTGCGGCGCCTGCGCCACCGGCCAATACAGCTGCGGCGCCAGGTAATCGAGCCAGCCGTTGGCCAGCCACAGTTCCGCATCCGCATACAGCTTGTCGTACTGGCTGAAACCGATGATGCCGGCCGGCCGGCGATCCGGGCGGCCGATGCCGAACGGGCTGATACCGAAACGCACCCACGACTTCTCCTTGCGGATGCCGAGGTACATCGCCTCGATCAGCGAGTTGACGTTCTGGCGGCGCCAGTGCGCGCGGTCCAGCGTGCCGCCGGCCAGCAGATAGCGCTGCCACGACAGCTGGTCCGGGAACTCCAGTTCCTGCTTGGCGCCGACGCCGCCGTCCAGCGCCACGCCTTCCGGCCCGGCCGCATTCGGCGTATCGATCGGATATGGATAGAAGTAGTCGTCGATATGCACGCCGTCGATATCGTAGCGGCGCACCACGTCCAGCACCACATCCAGCGTGTGCTGCGAGGCGGCGGCTTCGCCCGGATCCATCCACAGATAGCGGCCGTAAGGCTTGACCACCTCCGGCTTCGTGCGGCCGATATGGTTGGCGGCCAGCGGCGACTTGGCCGTCGCATGGCGCGCGCGGTAGGGATTGAACCACGCATGCAGTTCCAGTCCGCGCGCGTGCGCCTGCTCGATCCAGAACTGCAGCGGATCCCACGGCTGCGCCGGTGCGCGGCCCTGCTGGCCGGTGAGGAATTCCGACCACGGTTCCAGCTCGGACGGATAAATCGCATCGGCGCTCGGGCGCACCTGCAGCACGATGGCGTTCAAATTCATGGCCCGCGCGCGATCGAGGATGGCGAGGGCTTCGGTTTGCTGCTTGGCCGTCGTCAGGTTGCTGCGGCTGGGCCAGTCGATATTGGCCACGGTGGACACCCAGGCGGCGCGGAATTCGCGCGGCGCCGGCGGCGGCATGTTGGGATCGGACGGCGCGGCAGCCGCGACCGGACCGCCAGGCGTCGGCCGTGGCGATGGTTCCGGCGGACGCGCGGACGCCGTGCCGGCGTCGGGCGCCGGCGCGGACGGCGTACTGGAACATCCCTCAAGCAGCGCCGCCACGCCAGCCGCCACACCGACCGACAAGGTCAGCCGCTTCTTCGCATTAAAAACCAAAACCACTCTCCGCATCAGTTGAGAACGTATTGTAATGGCTATTCACGACCGAATTCAGCAGGAATGCGCACCCGGACGGCCATCACAAAGGCCGGCAAGGTCGAAATACAGGCCCAGATGAAGAAATGTTGATAACCAAGCTGCTGCTGTATCCAGCCGCTGACCATGCCCGGCAACATCATGCCGAGGGCCATGAAGCCGGTGCACATGGCGTAATGCGCGGTCTTATGCTCGCCGTCGGCCACCAGCACCATGTACAGCATGAAGGCGGCAAAGCCGAAACCGTAGCCGAATTGCTCCACCGCCAGGCACAGCGACACCAGCATCAGATTGTCCGGCAACGCCGTGGCCAGGTAGACAAACACCAGGTCCGGCACGTGCATGATGCACACCATCGGCAGCAGCGCGCGCTTGAGGCCGAAGCGCGACACCGCCACGCCGCCGGCCAGCCCGCCCAGCACCAGCGCGCACACGCCGATGGTGCCGTAGACCAGGCCGAAATCCGAAGTGCTGAGGCCGAGACCGCCCTTGGCGCGCGGATCGAGCAGGAAGGGCGCCGCCATCTTCAGCAATTGCGCCTCGCCGAGGCGGTACAGCAGCAGGAAGCCGAGCGTGGTGACGATCTCCGGCTTCTGGAAAAAGCTGCGGAAAGTGTGGACAAAGTCCTGCCACAGCGCGCCGGTGACGTGGCGCCGGTCCGCCTCCGGGCGCGGCAGCATGAGCTGGTGATAGGCGCACAGCGCCAGGAACAGCGCCGCCATCAGCGCAAACACCGCCGACCAGGCGTGGACCGGATCGCCGGTAGACTTCATCAGCTCGCCGGCCAGATACACCAGCCCGCCTTGCCCACTGATCATCGCCAGCTTGTAGAACGCGCTGCGCACGCCGACGAAGGCCGCCTGCTGACGCTGGGTCGGCAAGCCCAGCATGTAAAAGCCATCGGAAGCGATATCGTGCGTGGCGGAAGAAAACGCCATCAGCCAAAAGATGACGAGGGTCCAGCGGAAGAAATCCGGCGCATGCAAGGTCAGCGCCACCGCCGCCAGGCCGGCGCCGCCGACCAGCTGCATCAACACCGTCCAGCGCCGCTTGGTGCCGAACAGCTCCACGATGGGCGACCACAACGGCTTCACCACCCACGGCAGATACAGCCAGGCCGTATAAAACGCCAGATCAGCGTTCGAAATGCCGAGATTCTTGTACATCACCGTCGACAGCATCATCACCGCGACATACGGCACCCCCTGTCCAAACGACACACTCGGCACCCAGGTCCACGCACTACGTTGTTGCTTCATAAAACCTTTCACTCCGGGGTCAGTTCTGCCATTGGTACATGAGCTCGTGTGCGATTGGCAGAACTGACCCCGGATTTATTTCAGGGCGGCGCGGAGGTTGCCGGTGTGGTGGTCGAGCAGGGCTTGGGCGTCGGCGGCGGTCTGGCTTTTTTTCAGCATGATGATGGCGACTTTGACCTGGTATTGGCATTGCTCCAGCGCCTGGCGCGCGGCTTCGGCGTCGGCGCCGGTGGCGTGCACGGTCAGGCGGACGGCGCGTTCGATCAGCTTGGCGTTGGTCGCTTGCAGGTCCACCATCAGGTTACCGTAGACTTTGTTCAGCCGCACCATCAGCGCGCTGCTCAGCGTGTTCAGCGCGATTTTTTGCGCCGTGCCCGCTTTCAGGCGCGTGCTGCCGGAGATGACTTCCGCGCCGGTGTCCAGGCAGATGCCGATGTCGGCGCCCACCATCAGCGGCGTACCGGGATTGTTGGCGATGCCGATCGTCAGCGCGCCCACCGTGCGCGCCGCCTGCAGCGCACCCAGCACATACGGCGTAGTGCCCGAGGCGGCCAACAGCAGGATCACATCGTTGAAATTGGGATAGAGCAGCCGCAGATCGGCGGCGCCCTTGTTGCGGTCGTCCTCCGCGCCTTCCACCGCCTGGAACATCGCCCCCAGACCGCCGGCCAGCAAGGACATCGCCCGCTCCGGCGGCCAGGAAAAGGTTGGCGGCAGTTCGACGCTGTCCAATATGCCCAGCCGCCCGGAGGTGCCGGCGCCCACGTACACCAGCCGGCCACCCGCCGCGATGCGCGACGCCATCGCCGTCACGGCCGCGCTGATGCTGGAAGAGGCCGCCTTAACGGCCTGCGCCGCCAGCGCCTGGTCGTCCACCAGCACATCGACCAGCTCCTCCACCGAGTAAAGGTCCAGTTGGCTGTGCTGAGTACTCGGGCGTTCAGTCTTGAGCATGGGCAGACTCAGTTGGCGCGACGCATCTCCGCCACGAAATCATAATGGTCGCTATGGCAATACGAATGGGTCAGCTCCATCGCCTCGCCCGAATCCAGGTAGGCGATCCGGGTAATGTACAGCACCGCCTGCCCCTCGGGCACGCCCAGCTGCGCCGCCAGGTCGGCCGACGCATTCATCGCGCGGATGTGCTGCAAGGCCCGCGCCGGCGCCTTGTTGATGCTGTCCAGATACTGGTACAGCGAGTTGCCCACCGCGTTAGGGTCGTTCAGCACCGTCTGCGGCAGCACCGACACCTCGTACGCCATCACCACGTCGTCGGCCAGGCGCAGACGCTCCAGCCGCGCCACCTTGGAATACGGCGACAGGCCCAGGCTCAGTTGTTCTTCCGGCGTTGGTGTAACAATCGCTCGCTTGAGCCAGCGCGATCCCGGAATGTGGCCGCGCTGCTGCAATTGCTCCGAAAAACTGGTGAGGTTGGACAGCGGCTGCTCGATGCGCGGCGCAATATAATTGCCCGATCCGCGGCGGCGCACCACCAATCCCTGGTCCACCAGCTGGTCGATCGCCTTGCGCGCAGTAACCCGCGAAACGTTTAACAGTTCCGACAAGGTCCGTTCCGACGGCAGCGCCTGATCCACCTGATAGCGGCCATTGAGCACATCGTCGCTCAATTTACGGGCAATTTGCATGTACAACGGCGAACTGTCGTTGGCATCCGCCTTGAATTCAAAACTGGTCTGGCTCATTCAATTCTCCTCACTCCGCTAGTGTAATAGCGATGCGGTAAACGGTGTACGCCTTCCAAGGTATGAAGCAACAATATTTCTACAAGTAGCGTAACTCCGGACCCGGCGGAATGCGCCTATTTGGCGGATAATGCGGGGTTTGCACCACCAGCCCAGACTGTTTCCGCCCATGTCCAAGAAGTCCACCGCGCCCGCCGGCTGCCCCTGTGGCGGCCCTTCGCTTGCCACTTGCTGCGGCCCCTACATAGCCGGCGCGGCCATCGCGCCAACCGCCGAAGCACTGATGCGCTCGCGCTATACCGCCTACGGCCAGCGCAACGAGCCTTACCTGCTGGCCACCTGGCACGCCAGCACCCGTCCGACCGAAGCGATCATGAGCGACGAGGAAAAAGTACAGTGGCTGGGACTTGAGGTAAAATCTGCTTTACGTTTACGTCAACGTAAAGCAGACGCACCTGATCTTACCCAGGACACGGTGGAATTCGTCGCCCGGTTCAAGATCAATGGCCGGGCGCAGCGTCTGCACGAAGTGAGCAATTTCGTCCGCGAGCCGGCCGAAGGCGGCCTGCGCTGGTTTTACGTTGACGGTAGTTTTCCAGAATAAATCATTACGACGTGTGCGAGACCACACGCAAAGGAAAAACCATGCCGCAAATCGAAAGCAAGCTCAACCCTCGTAGCGAGGATTTCAAGGCCAACGCCGCCGCCATGCAGGCCGTCGTCGACGATTTGCGCGACAAGGTCGCGAAGATCGCCCTCGGCGGCGGCGAAGCGGCCTCGGCCAAGCACGTGGCGCGCGGCAAGCTGCTGCCGCGCGACCGCGTGCAGATGCTGCTCGATCCCGGCACGCCTTTCCTCGAACTGTCGCAGATGGCGGCCTACGCCATGTATGACGACGCCGCGCCATCGGCCGGCATCATCACCGGCATCGGCCGCGTGGCCGGCCAGGAATGCGTCATCGTCTGTAATGACGCTACCGTCAAAGGCGGCACCTACTATCCGATGACGGTCAAGAAGCACCTGCGCGCGCAGGAAATCGCCGACCAGAACAAGCTGCCGTGCATCTACCTGGTGGACTCGGGCGGCGCCAACCTGCCGAACCAGGACGACGTGTTCCCGGACCGCGACCACTTCGGCCGTATCTTCTATAACCAGGCCAACCTGTCGGCCAAGGGCATTCCGCAGATCGCGGTGGTGATGGGCTCCTGCACCGCCGGCGGCGCCTACGTGCCGGCGATGAGCGACGAATCCATCATCGTCAAGGAACAGGGCACCATCTTCCTCGGCGGTCCGCCGCTGGTGAAGGCGGCCACCGGCGAGGTGGTGACGGCGGAAGACCTGGGCGGCGGCGATGTGCATACGCGCCTGTCCGGCGTGGCCGACCACCTGGCGCAGAACGACCTGCACGCGCTGTCGCTGGCGCGCACCATCGTCTCGAATCTGAACCGCACCAAGCCGCAGCAGGGCGCCTTGCGCGCAGCCGTGGAGCCGACCTATGCGGCGTCGGAGCTGTACGGCGTGATCCCGGTCGATACCCGCAAGCCGTTCGATGTACGCGAAGTCATCGCCCGCATCGTCGACGGCAGCGAGTTCGATGAATTCAAGGCGCGCTACGGCACCACGCTGGTGTGCGGCTTCGCCCACATCTTCGGCATGAAGGTCGGCATCATCGCCAACAACGGCATCCTGTTCTCCGAATCGGCGCTGAAAGGCGCGCACTTCATCGAGCTGTGCGCACAGCGCAAGATCCCGCTGGTGTTCCTGCAAAATATCACCGGCTTCATGGTCGGCCGCAAGTACGAAAACGAAGGCATCGCCCGCAACGGCGCCAAGATGGTGACGGCGGTGGCGACGGCCGCGGTACCGAAGTTCACCGTCATCATCGGCGGCAGCTTCGGCGCTGGCAATTACGGCATGTGCGGCCGCGCCTTCTCGCCGCGCTTCATGTGGATGTGGCCGAATGCGCGCATCTCGGTGATGGGCGGCGACCAGGCGGCGTCGGTGCTGGCGACAGTGAAGCGCGACGGCATCGAAGGCAAGGGCGGTTCGTGGTCGGCGGAAGAGGAAGCCGCGTTCAAGCAGCCGATCAAGGAACAGTATGAACATCAGGGCCACCCTTACTACGCCACCGCGCGGCTGTGGGACGACGGCGTGATCGATCCAGCCGACACGCGCACGGTGCTGGGCCTCGGCCTGTCCGCCGCGCTCAACGCGGAAATTGAAGACACCAAGTTCGGTGTCTTCCGGATGTAGCCATGATGATGTTGCCCGAACAGGTCGTGGCCGTACCCGCCGATATCGGCGGTGCGCAGATCACGCTGCAAACCACCATCTACAAGCCGCCGGGCGCCGGCCCCTTCCCCGTACTGTTCATGAACCACGGCAAAGACGGCGGCGACGCCCATCTGCAGAAGCGTGCCACCTTCCCGGTCATCAGCCAGGAATTCGTCAAGCGCGGTTACGCGGTGGTGATCCCGATGCGCATGGGCTTCGCCGGTTCGGGCGGCACCTACGTCAACTCGCATTGCGAGGCCAAGGACAACGGCGAGCAGCAGGCCAACTCGCTGTTCTTCGCCATGCAGTATGTGATGAAGCAGCCGTGGGCGGATCAGGAACACGTGATCCTCGCCGGCCAGTCGCACGGCGGCCTGACGGCGATTGCCGCCGGCAGCCATCCGATCCACGGCGTGCGCGGCATCATCAACTTCGCCGGCGGCGTGAACAGCCGCTCGCATTGCGACTGGCAGGGCGCGCTGGTGTCGGCCTTCAGGCAGTGGGGCGCGACCAGCACCATACCGAGCATCTGGTTCTACGGCGCCAACGACAAGCACTTCGGTCCGCAGCTGGCGTCCGACATGTACAAGGCCTACACCGGCGCCGGCGGCAAGGCGCAGCTGGTGGCCTACGGCCCGTTCAAGAAGGACGCGCATGGCATGAGCGCCAGCCCGGACGGCGTCGCCATCTGGTGGCCGGACACGGAACGCTTCCTGAAATCCGTCGGCATGCCGACCGAAATCACCTCCAAGGATTGATCATGGCTTTTGAAACCCTGAGCATTAGCCGTGAAGGCTACGTCGCCACCGTCACGCTGAACCGCCCGGACGTGCGCAACGCCTTCAACGAGACCACCATCACTGAAATTAAGCAGGCCTTCAGTGAACTCGGCGAAGATGACGCGCTGCGCGCGATTGTGCTGGCGGCGAACGGCCCGGCCTTCTGCGCCGGCGCCGATTTGAACTGGATGAAGAAAATGGCAGGCTACACGCACGCCGAGAACCAGGCCGACGCGCTGCAACTGGCGGAAATGCTACGCACGATTTACCTGTGCCCCAAGCCGGTGGTGGCCAAGGTGCAGGGCGACTGCTACGCCGGCGGCATGGGCCTCGTCGCCGCGTGCGACATCATCGTCGCGGTGGAAGAAGCGAATTTCTGCCTGAGCGAAGTGAAGCTGGGTTTGATCCCGGCCACCATTTCGCCGTATGTGATCAAGGCGATGGGCGAGAACGCCTCGCGCCGCTACTTCCTGACCGCCGAGCGTTTTGGCGCGCGGGAAGCGCTGCGCATCGGCTTCGCCCACGAAGTAGTGAGTACGGAGACGCTCGACGCCAAGGTGACGGAGATCGTCAAGGCGTTGGTCAATAACAGTCCGAACGCCGTGCGCCAGGCCAAACTGCTGGTGCGCGACGTGGTCGGGCAACCCGTCAACGATGCGCTGCTGGCCGATACGGCCGAGCGCATCGCGCAAATCCGCGCCTCCGACCAGGGGCGCGAAGGCGTGGCGTCGTTTCTGGAGAAGCGCAAGTCCGCCTGGTTGAATTAATGGAGCAGTTTTGGAATTGAATACACAAAGCGACTGGGTAGCACGCAGCTTGCGCAGCGTATGGCATCCGTGCACCCAGATGCAGCACCACGAAACCGTCCCTTTGATCCCGGTAAGCCGGGGCAAGGGCGCGTGGCTGTACGACCATGAAGGCCGCCGCTACCTGGACGCGATCAGCTCCTGGTGGGTGAACCTGTTCGGCCACGCCAATCCGCGCATCAACGCCGCGCTGAAAGACCAGCTGGATACGCTGGAACACGCCATGCTGGCCGGCTTCACGCACGAACCGGTGATCGAACTGTCCGAGAAGTTGTCGGCGCTGACCGGCCATGTGCTGGGCCACAGCTTCTACGCCAGCGATGGAGCTTCCGCCGTTGAAATCGCGCTCAAGATGAGCTTCCACTCGTGGCGCAACAACGGCCGCGCGGACAAGCAGGAATTCGTCTGCCTCAAGGGCAGCTACCACGGCGAGACCATCGGCGCGCTGGCTGTCACCGACGTCGCACTGTTCAAGGACGCCTACGGCCCGCTGCTGCGCGCCTCGCAGACCGTGATGTCGCCGGATGCGCGTCAGGCCGCCGACGGCGAGACGGCGCAGGATGTCGCGCGCCGCGCCGCCGCCGATGTCGAGCGCCTGTTCACCGAACGCGCCGACAAGATCGCTGCCATCATCATCGAGCCGCTGGTGCAATGCGCCACCGGCATGGCGATGCACGATCCGCTGTACCTGCAACTGGTGCGCGCGCTGTGCGACAAGCACAACGTCCACCTGATCCTCGACGAAATCGCCGTTGGCTGCGGCCGCACCGGCACCTTCTTCGCCTGCGAACAGGCCGCCGTGTGGCCGGACTTCCTGTGCCTGTCGAAAGGCATCAGCGGCGGCTACCTGCCGCTGTCGCTGGTGATGACGCGCGACGAGATCTACCAGGCCTTCTACAGCAACGACGTCACGCGCGGCTTCCTGCACTCGCACTCGTACACCGGCAATCCGCTGGCCTGCCGCGCCGCACTGGCGACGCTGCAGATCTTCGCAGAAGACGATGTACTGAACGCCAACAAGATCAAGGCCGCGCGCCTGACCGCCGCGCTGCAACCGCTGGCGCAGCACGAGCAGGTGCGCAACTTCCGCCAGCGCGGCATGATCTGGGCGTTCGACGCCATCGACGCGCCGAAGGACTTCTCGCGCCGCTTCTTCGCCACCGCGACCGAGCACGAACTGCTGATGCGTCCCATCGGCTCCACCGTCTACATGATGCCGCCATATATCCTCAGCGATGAGGAAATCGACGGCCTGGCCGCCAACACGCTGGCGGTGTTCAACAAAGTGCTGGCGGGCTGACGATGGAACTGCTCAAACAACTCAGTCAGCAGCTGCAAGCGCTGGACGACAAGCAGCTGATCCGCAAGCGCCGCACGGTCGATTCGCCATGCGGACCGCGCGTGCTGGTGGAAGGCCGCGAACTGCTGGCCTTTTGCAGCAACGACTACCTGGGCCTGGCCAACCACCGCAAGATCAAGCTCGCGCTGCAGGAAGGCGCGGCGATCTACGGCGTCGGCAGCGGCGCCTCGCACCTGATCAGCGGCCATGTGCGCGCCCACGCGATGCTGGAAGAGCGGCTGGTGGAATTCATCGGCGACCATCTGGAAGCGCCGCGCGCCATCACCTTCTGCACCGGCTACATGGCCAACCTGGCCGTCATCACCGGCCTGACCGCGGGTGACCGCGAGGCGGAAATCTTCTCCGAAGAGCTGAACCACGCCTCGCTGATCGATGGTGCGCGCCTGTCGCGCATGAAAACCCACATCTACCCGCACGCCGATCTGCAAGCCCTGGAAGCCCTGCTCAAGGCCAGCAACGCCGCTACCAAGGTCGTAGTCACCGACAGCGTGTTCAGCATGGACGGCAACCTGGCGCCGCTGCCCGCGCTGCTGGCCCTGTGCGAACAGCACAACGCCTGGCTGGTGGTGGACGACGCCCACGGCTTCGGCACGCTGGGCCCCAGGGGCCACGGTGCGCTGGAGCATTTCAACCTGCGCTCGCCCTACCTGGTCTACATGGGCACCCTGGGCAAGGCGGCCGGCGTGGGCGGCGCTTTCGTCGCCGCGCATGAAACGGTGATTGAAACGCTGATCCAGAAAGCCCGTCCCTATATCTTCACCACCGCCACGCCGGCGGCGCTGGCGCACGCCCTGCTGACCAGCCTCGATCTGCTGGAAGGCGACGAAGGCGCCACACGGCGCGCTCATTTGCAGGCTTTGGTGGCACAATTGGATGAAGGCCTGCGCCTTGAGCGCTGGCGGCGCCTGCCCTCGAAGACTGCGATCCAGCCTGTCCTGATCGGCGATAATGCCGAAACCATGCGCGCCGGTGCAGCCCTCTACGAGCAGGGCCTGTGGGTAGGCACGATTCGTCCGCCGACCGTGGCGCCAGGCACCGCGCGTTTGCGCGTGACTCTCTCAGCAGGGCATACCAGCACGGAAGTGGCCAAATTAATCGCAGCACTGAATACATTGGAAAGGGATTCGGCATGAGTCTGGACGACCCAGTGTTAGCAATCGCTCCACAAACGCAGCCGGCGGCGGCAGGCGGCGGCATACCGCCGCGCTTCAACTGCTTCGTCACCGGCACCGACACCGAAATCGGCAAGACGCTGATTTCCTCCGCCATGCTGCACGCCCTGGTGCAGAGCGGCGTGCGCGCCTGCGGCATGAAGCCGGTGGCCGCCGGCGCCGAACTGCGCGACGGCAAATGGCACAACGACGATTGCGACCAGCTGGCCGCCGCCGGCAATGTCCACCTGCCGCAGTCGATCACCACGCCGTTCCTGTTCAGGGAACCGGCCGCGCCGCACATCGCCGCCGAGCTGGAAGGCATCAGCATTTCGCCGGTGCCGATCCTGGCTGCCTACGTGGAAATCAACGCCGCATCGGATGCGGTGGTGGTGGAAGGCGTGGGCGGCTTCATCGTGCCGCTGAACGACGAATTCGACACCGCCGACCTGGCCGAGCAACTGGCGCTGCCGGTGGTGTTGGTGGTCGGCCTGCGCCTGGGCTGCATCAGCCACGCGCTGCTGACGGTGGAAGCCATCCTGGCGCGCGGCCTGAAGCTCGTCGGCTGGGTGGCGAACGAAACCCAGGCCGACATGGCCTTCGCCGACGAAAACGTCGCCGCGCTGGCGCAGCGCATTCCCGCGCCGCTGCTGGGCCGCGTGCCGCGCCTGGAACAGCCGACCGCCGAAGCGGCCGCGGACCATATCGATTTTACGCAGCTGCCTCACTGGCCGCTGCCAAACCCAATTTGAACGAAGAAGGAATCACGATGTCCCAGAATACCCTGCAAGAACCGAAAGTCGTTTCCCTGCACCGCCCGACGGCGGCCATCACCCTGCCACCGGCCGCCACCTGGCCGCGCGAAGAAGTGCTGGCGCTGTTCGAGCTGCCGTTCAATGAGCTGATGTTCCGCGCGCAGCAAACGCAGCGCGCCAACTTCCCGGACGGCGACGTGGAACTGGCGACGCTGCTGTCGATTAAAACCGGCGGCTGCGAAGAAGACTGCGGCTACTGTCCGCAGGCCGCGCGCTACGACACCGGCGTCGAAGCCAAGAAGATCCTCGACATCGAGACCGTCCTCGATGCGGCCCAGCAGGCCAAGGACAACGGCGCCACCCGCTTCTGCATGGGCGCCGCCTGGCGCAGCCCGAAAGACCGCGACATGGACAAGGTCGAAGAGATGGTACGCTCGGTGAAGGCTCTGGGCCTGGAAACCTGCGCCACCCTGGGCATGCTGGAAGAGCATCAGGCGCAGCGCCTGAAGGATGCGGGCCTGGACTACTACAACCACAACCTGGACACCGCGCCCGAGTTCTACGACAACGTCATCTCGACCCGCGACTACCAGGACCGCCTGGACACGCTCGGCCACGTGCGCGAAGCCGGCCTGAAAGTCTGCTGCGGCGGCATCGTCGGCATGGGCGAATCGCGCGACCAGCGCGCCGGCCTGATCGCGCAGCTGGCGAACCTGAATCCGTATCCGGAATCGGTGCCGATCAACCACCTGGTACAGGTGGAAGGCACGCCGCTGTATGGCATGGACCGCCTGGACCCGCTGGAGTTCGTGCGCACCATTGCCGTGGCGCGCATCACCATGCCGAAGGCGCGCGTGCGCTTGTCGGCTGGCCGCCGCGAGCTGGGCGAAGCGGTGCAGGCGATGTGCTTCATGGCCGGCGCCAATTCGATCTTCTACGGCGACAAGCTGCTGACCACTGACAATCCGGAAGCGAACGACGACCGCGCGCTGCTGGAAAAACTGGGTCTGAAAACCCGCGGCGCCGTATTGGACTCCGCACCAAAAGAGAAGTGCGGCTGCTAAAAGCAAGCTTCACACAGCATCACCATAAAAAAACTTCCAGCGAATTTATCAAATAAGCTGTCAAGAGAGAGACGATGTTTACAAAAATTCTGATCGCCAACCGTGGTGAAATCGCCTGCCGTGTAGCCGCTACCGCGCGCCGCATGGGCATCAAGACCGTGGCCGTGTACTCCGAAGCGGACGCCAACGCCAAGCACGTCGCCGTCTGCGACGAAGCGGTGCCGATCGGCCCTGCCGCCGCCAAGGAAAGCTACCTGTGCGGCGACAAGATCATCGCCGCCGCCAGGGCCACCGGTGCGCAAGCCATCCATCCCGGCTACGGCTTCCTGTCGGAAAATGCGGAATTCGCCGACGCCTGCGCCGAAGCGGGCCTGGTGTTCATTGGCCCGCCTGCATCGGCCATGCGCGCGATGGGTTCCAAGTCGGCGGCCAAGTCGCTGATGGAAAAGGCCAACGTGCCGCTGGTGCCGGGCTATCACGGCGAGCAGCAGGACGCGGACTTCCTGCACGGCCAGGCCGACAAGATCGGCTACCCGGTGCTGCTGAAGGCATCGGCCGGCGGCGGCGGCAAGGGCATGCGCGTCATCGAGAACTCGGCGCAGTTCAAGGAGGCGCTGGCGTCCTGCAAGCGCGAGGCGATCAGTTCTTTTGGCGACGACAAGGTGCTGGCGGAGAAATACCTTCAGCGTCCGCGTCACATTGAAATCCAGGTGTTTGCCGATACGCTCGGCAATTGCATCTACCTGTTCGAGCGCGATTGCTCGGTGCAGCGCCGTCACCAGAAGGTGCTGGAAGAAGCGCCGGCGCCGAACATGCCGGCCGAACGCCGCGCGGCGATGGGCGAAGCCGCCGTTGCCGCCGCGCGCGCCGTGGGCTACGTTGGCGCCGGCACGGTGGAGTTCATCGCCAACCAGGACGGCACGTTCTACTTCATGGAGATGAACACCCGCCTGCAGGTGGAACATCCGGTGACCGAGATGATCACCGGGACCGACCTCGTTGAATGGCAGCTGCGCGTTGCGGCCGGCGAACCGCTGCCGAAGCAGCAGCACGAACTGGCCATCAACGGCCACGCCATCGAGGCGCGCATCTACGCCGAAAATCCGGAGAAGGGCTTCCTGCCGTCGATCGGCACGCTGCGCCATCTGGGCTCGCCGGACGCCGTCGCGTTTGAACTTGGCGGTGCGACGCCGGCGGCGGTGCGCATCGATTCCGGCGTGCGCGAAGGCGATGCGATTTCGCCGTTCTACGATCCGATGATCGCCAAGCTGATCGTCTGGGGCGCGGACCGCAAGCAGGCCCTGGCCCGCATGGCGCAGGCGCTGGCGCAGTACCAGATCGTCGGCCTGAGCACCAACATCGCCTTCCTGAAACGCCTGGTGGAAGGCCAGGCCTTCGCCACTGCCGATCTGGACACGGGCCTGATCGAACGCAATCACGACGCGCTGTTCCCGGCCGCGCAGCCGGCGCCTGCCGGCGTACTGGCCCTCGCGGCCGAAGCCCTGCTCGAAGCGGAGCAAACCGGCGGCGCCGATCCATGGAGCCAGACCAGCGGCTGGCGCATGAACCAGACCTACAGCCGCAAGCTGTCGTTCGCCGACGAATATGCGAGCTACGACATCAGCGTCACCTATGGACCCGACGGCCGGCAGTTCAGCACCGGCGGCCAGGCAGCGCGCGGCACCGTGCTGCGCGACGGCGACACCTTCCACGTCTTCACCAACGGCGCGCATTACCAGCTGGTGTGGAACGATCCGATGGCGCACGCCGGCGAAGCCGAATCCGAAGGTGGACGCCTCACCGCGCCGATGCCCGGCAAAGTGGTCGCCGTCCTCGCCGCCAAAGGCCAGGAAGTGAAAAAAGGCGAAGCGCTGGTCATCATGGAAGCCATGAAAATGGAACACACCATCGCCGCGCCGCACGATGGCGTGATCGACGACATCCTCTACAGCGTAGGCGATCAAGTCGCGGACGGCGCACCGCTGCTGGCCATCAAGGCGGCATAAAGGAGAATCACCATGCGCATCCTGCTACACCGCGCGGACGGCAAGACCGAACCGTGGATCAAGGACTTTGCCAAGTACCTGCCGGACGCCGAGATCGAAATCTGGCACGCCGGCGAAAAATGCCAAGTGTGCGACTACGCCGTCGTGTGGTCGCCGCCCGAGGCGATGCTGGCCGAACTGGCCACCGTCAAGGCCATCTTCGTCACCGGCGCCGGCGTCGATGCGCTGCTCAAGTTTGGCGACGCGCTGCCGCACCATATCCCCATCATCCGCCTGGAAGATGCGGGCATGGCGGTGCAGATGGCCGAATACGTCACGCACTCGGTGCTGCGCTACTTCCGCCGCTTCGACGAATACGAAGCGCAGGCGCGCGCCGGACAGTGGGCGCCGCTGCCGCAGCATCACAAGCAGGACTTCGCAGTCGGTGTGCTCGGCATGGGCGTGCTGGGCACGCGCGTGCTGGAAGCGCTGGCGCCGTTCGGCTTCCCGCTGCGCGGCTGGAGCCGCACCGAGAAGAGCATGCCGGGCGTGCAATGCTTCCACGGCGCCGATGGCCTGGACACCTTCCTGCGCGGCAGCCGCGTGCTGGTCTGCATGCTGCCGCTGACGCCGGACACCAGCAACATCATGGACCGCACCAATATGTGCAAGCTGCCGGAAGGTTCGTACATCATCAACGTGGCGCGCGGCGCGCACATCGCCGAGCCGGACCTGCTCACGCTGATCAAGTCCGGCCACATCGCCGCCGCCACGCTGGACGTGTTCCGCAACGAGCCGCTGCCGGCGCAGCATCCGTTCTGGCAGGAGCCGCGCATCACCATCACGCCGCACATCTCGGCGCTGACCTTGCGCCGCGAAAGCGTGCAGCAGATCGCCGATAACATACGCAAGACCGAAGCGGGCGAACAAATCGCCGGCGTGGTCGACCGCACACTGGGATATTGAAATGAGCAGCTTACCGAAGCAAGTCAAAATCGTCGAAGTCGGCCCGCGCGACGGCCTGCAGAACGAAAAGGAAAACGTCCCGGCCGAGATCAAGATCGCGCTGGTGAACCGCCTGACCTCCGCCGGCTTCCAGAATATCGAAGCGGCGGCCTTCGTGTCGCCGAAGTGGGTGCCGCAGATGGCCACCAGCGCCGAAGTGATGGCGGCGATCACGCGCAAGCCGGACGTGATCTACTCCGCGCTGACGCCGAACATGCAGGGCTTTGAAGCGGCGCTGGCGGCGCGCGCGGATGAAGTGGTGATCTTCGGTTCGGCCTCCGAGGCCTTCTCGCAGAAAAACATCAACTGCTCGATCGCCGAATCGATCGCGCGCTTCGAGGGCGTGGCGAAGGCGGCGAAAGAGCACGGCATCCGCCTGCGCGGCAGCATCAGTTGCGCCTTCGGCTGCCCGTACCAGGGCGAGGTGCCGCTGGATGCGGTGGCCGACGTGGTGGGCCGCATGCGCGACCTGGGCTGCGACGAAATCGACATCGCCGACACCATCGGCGTCGCCACGCCGCGCAAGACGCAGGCGGTGATGGAACGCGCCATCGGCGAATTCCGCGTGGACGGCTTGTCCGGCCACTTCCACGACACCTACGGCCAGGCGCTGGCCAACATCTACGCCAGCCTGGAGCTGGGCATTTCGATTTACCACTCGTCGGTATCGGGCTTGGGCGGCTGCCCGTATGCGAAAGGCGCGACCGGCAACGTCGCCACCGAAGATGTGCTGTACATGATGCAGGGCCTGGGCATCGACACCGGCATCGATCTCGATATCGTGGTGGATGCGGGCCAGTTCATTTCGCAATTCCTCAACCGCAAAGGCGCCAGCCGCGCCGGCAACGCCATCGCCGCCAAGCGGGCCGGCTAAAACCGGGGTCAGTGCCGACATTCGGACATTGGATCGCGCGCGACCTAATGTCCGAATGTCGGCACTGACCCCGGTTTTTTTACATCTGCCGGAACTGGCGGGTGTAGGCTTCGCTGACGGTGAGTTTTTCGGTGCGGCCCTTGATGCGGATTTCCATCGCGGTGCCGTCGCGGTCGATGCGGTCCACCGCTTCCAGGTTGACGATGGCGCCGCGGTGGATCTGCGTGAACTGCGCCGGGTCCAGCTGCTCGATCAGGCTTTTCAGCGGCAGCCGGATCAGCGCTTCGCCATCGTGCGTGACCACGCGCGTGTACTTGCCGTCGGACTGGAAATACTGCACGTCGCGCACCATCACCAGCCGCACCGTGTTGCCGGCCGACGCCTTGATCCACTTCATGTAGGCCGGCGCCTTGGCCAGCACCTGCTGCCACACGCCCGGCGGCACCTGCGCGCCGCTGCGCGTCTTCAGCCGCTTGACGGTTTGCAGCAGCCGCGCCGCCGTCACCGGCTTGACGATGTAGTCCACCGCGCCGGCCTCGAACGCCTGCACCGCGTGCTCGGCGTAGGCGGTCACGAATACGATCTGCGTCGCTTCGGGAATGTGCTGCGCCACCTCGATGCCGGTCAGGCCGGGGATCTGGATGTCCAGGAACACCACGTCCGGCTGCAGCGACTCCAACATCGATACCGCCTCCACGCCGTTCTCGGCATGGCCGGCGATGTCCAGTTCCGGCCACAGCGCGTGCAGTTGGTCGCGCAGTTCCGCCATCAGCAGCGGTTCGTCTTCGACGATTAAAGCAGTCGGCATCCTCATTCCTTATTGATGGCCAGCGTGGCGACCACGCCGCCGTGTTCCGCCGCCGTGACCGACAGCGCCGCCTTGTCACCATACAGCAGTTGCAGGCGCTCGTGAATATTCGCCAGGCCGAAGCCCTGGCCCATCTGCTCCGTCAGGCCGACGCCGTCGTCGATCACCTGCACGCACAGCGCATCGCCAAGCTGCTTCGCCGTGATGGTGATGGCGCCCGGCCGGCTGGCGCGTTCCAGGCCGTGCTTGACGGCGTTTTCCACCAGCGAGATCAGCATCGCCGGCGGGAAGGGCCGCGCCAGCAGCGCGTCATCGGCCTCGATGCGGAACTGCAGCCGCTGTCCCATGCGGATCTGCATGATCGACAGGTAGCTGCGCGCCAGCGCCAGCTCGCGTTCCAGCGTCGACGACACGGAGCGCATGTCCGGCAGCGCGTTCTGCAGATAGCCGACCAGATGGTCCAGCATCTGCTGCGCGGTGTTGGCATCGGTGCGGATCAGGTATTTGAGATTGGCCAGGGTGTTGAACAAAAAGTGCGGCTCGACCTGCGCCTGCAACGCCGACAGCTTGGCATTCAGCGCCGCGCGTTCCAGTTCCTGTTCGCGACGGATGGCGCGCAGCGCGCGCTCCCGTTGTTCGAACTGGGTGCGCAGATGCGCCGCCACGCTTTCCACCGCATGCAGTGCGCCGCCGCGCTGCACGGTGAAGAAGTCCAGGCCGAAGCGGCGGCGGATGCGCACTTCCACCGGCTGGCCCGGCTCGCCGCCGACCACCACTTCCGTGCATTGGGTCAGCCACACCGGCCGCCGTGGTCCGATCAGGATGCGGCCATGAAACGGGAAATAGCTGAACACCGCCGGCCCGCCATAGCCGAGCGCCATGCCCATCGCCAGGCCGGACAGCGTTTCGGTGCAGACGTTGTAGGTGGTCAGCGGATCGAGCGGCGACAACACCATGCGGCTGGGCCGCGCACTGAACATCTCCGCGGTCAGCGGCGTGCCGGCCTCGGTCAGTTCCTTCAAGCGATGCCGCACCATGCTGCCGACGCCGACGAAGGGGATTAAGACCGGCCAGATCATGCTGAGCGGCACACTCCAGCGCCAGCCGGTGTTGGGCCCGGTCGCGGGAGCGATGGACGACAGCAGGCCGATCGCCACGGAGAACAGGATCAGCACGCCGACGGCCAGCGCGCCCCACATGCGCAGCAGCGATTGGCGCCAGTAGCGGCGCACCAGCCGGCGATCGTGCTCGATTTCGACAGGCGTGAGGTAGAAAGGTGTTTTCATGCCGACCATTCTAGCCGCGGCGGCGGGCCGCAACGGCGCATGCGACGAAGGGGCCGAAATCGGGAACGAAATGGAAAAAACCCTGTTTGACGTTGCCATCAAACAGGGTTTTTAAATTTTGGTCGGAGTACAAGGATTCGAACCTTGGACCCCCTGGTCCCAAACCAGGTGCGCTACCGGGCTGCGCTACACTCCGAAGAAGCAAGATAATACAGGCTAGCAAGTAGATCGTCAAGTGCCTGCAAAATTTCGATGCTATGATTTAAAAATCATGACCGCCACCTTTTCCTTCGACCAGCCCAGCCGGCTCCGGCGTCCCGGCATCGTTGCGGGCGTCGCGGTATCGCTGGTGCTGCATGCGGTGCTGCTGTTCGGCTATCGGCTGTCCAGTCCGCCCACGCCGTCGCAGCCAGCCAGGGCGATGACGGTGTGGCTGCAGCCGGCCAGGCCGCCGCAGATCGTCGCCAGGGTCGCGCCGCCGCCAAAACCGGAGAAGCGCGAAGTCGCCAAGCTCACGCCACGCGTGCGCAGCACGCCAGCGCCAGCAGCGGAAGAGAAAACTGCCGTGGCCGCGCAGACGCCGCTGAAGCCGGCCGAATCGCAGGCCATCACGCTGCCGCCCGCGCCCGATCCGCTGCACGCGGACCAGCAGCCTAAAACTTTCGACATGAACGCGGCGCTGAAAACCGCCCGCAAAGTGGCCAACGAAAAAGATCCGGCCCGCGCCGGCCTGCCGGTGGCGCAGCTGGACGATCATCCGCTCTATCCGGAAAACCATACCACCAAGCTGCAAAGCGGCATCGCCAGCGCCAAGAAGGACGATTGCCTGCAAAAAGGCGCGGGCGCCGGCCTGCTGGCGCCGCTGATCTGGGCGCTGGACAAGCACTGCAAATTCTAGTTTTTCAGCTGCAAAGCCCGGTCGTACAGCGCGTTTTTCTTGCGGCCGGTGATTTGCGCGGCCAGTCCCGCTGCCTGTTTGACAGGCAGTTCCGCCAGCAGCACCTGCAAGATGCGGTCCGCTTCAACGTCATTTTCATCGTCGGCCGGCGGCGCGCCTGCCAGCAGCACCACGAACTCGCCTTTTTCCCGGTGGCCGTCGGCCTTGATCCAGGCTTCCGCCTCGGACAGCGGGCAGCGGTGGATTTCCTCGAACATCTTGGTCAGCTCGCGCGCGAACACCACCTGGCGGGTCGGCTCGAACGCCGAAGCCAGCGCGCTGGCGCAGTCCAGGATGCGGTGCGGCGCCTCGTAAAACACCATGGTGGCCGTCACCGCGCGCAGCGTGCCGAGGAAATTCTCGCGCTGCTTGGCCTTGGCCGGCAGGAAGCCGACAAAGTAGAACTGGTCATTCACCAGCCCGCTGGCCGACAAGGCCGTCACCGCCGCCGACGCGCCCGGCAGCGGCAGCACCCGCAAGCCGGCCGCCCGCACCGCGTCGACGATACGCGCGCCAGGGTCGGACACGGCCGGCGTGCCGGCGTCCGACACCAGCGCGATGCGCTCGCCGGCCTGCAGACGGGCGATCAACAACTCGGCCGCCTCGCGCTCGTTGTGCTGATGCGCGGCAATCAAGGGCTTGTGCAGGCCGAAGCGCGTCATCAGCGTCGCGGTGTTGCGCGTGTCCTCGCATGCCACAGCATTGACCAGGCTCAAAACGTGCAGCGCCCGCAGGCTAATATCCGTCACATTGCCTATGGGGGTCGCCACGACGTACAAGGTTGCGCTAGGATAGGTCTGGTGCGCCATTTCGTCCATGACGGGCAAACTGGCGATGGAACTGGATTCGAGGTCGCTCATTGGGGGTAGGATGAATAGTGTGAGGTTGACGCTGCTGTGCATGGCTGCCGCAGTGCTGAGTGCATGCAGCACGCCGTTTTGCGACGCGCCGGGGGGATTGTGCTCGCCCCAGCCGGCAAAAACAAGTCCGCCGCCGCCGGTCGTGCCGCCGCAACCCTTGCCCAAGCCGCCGCCGGAGCCGCCGCTGCCGCCCGCCGAAACCTTCGCCATCACCCTGCCGGGCGCCGCGCCGGCGGGCGAAGACCGCAGCGAACTGCCGCCGCGCGCCGAAGCGCCGGCCGCCGAGCGCGAGGTCGACTATAACGCCTTGCCGCCCGATACGCCGATCCGCATCGGCCTGCTGCTGCCGCTGCGCTCGGAAACCCTGGGCGCCGCCGCCGATGCGCTGCGCGCCGGCTTCATGGCGGCCTGGGAGCGCGACCGCGCCAACATCACCGTCACCGTGCTGGAAACCGGCGACGTGGCGCAGGACATCCTGTCGGTCTACGCCCGCGCGCTGCAAACCCAGGACCTCGTGGTCGGCCCGCTGTCGCGTTCAGCGGTGGCCTCGGTGGCCGCCAGCCCGCTGGTCAGCAAGCCGACCATCGCCCTGAATTATCCGGAAGGCTACGGCCAGCCGGGCGCCTTGCCGCTGCCGCCGCACATGCTGGCGATCGGCCTGTCGATCGAGGAAGAAGCGCGCCAGGCCGCGCAATGGGCCGCCAGCGAGCAGCCGGACGGCGCCGCGCTGGTGCTGACCACCGGCTCGGCCTGGCAGCGCCGCGTGGCGGCCGCCTTCGCCGGCCAGTGGCAGAAACTGGGCCGCCCGGTGCGCACCATCGAACTGAGCTCGCCGGACGGCTACCTCAGCGATCCGGAACTGGTGCAGCTGCGCGCCACCCTGCGCCAGGGCCTGCCGGCGCTGCTGTTCTCCGCCATGGGCGCCGACCAGACCCGCCAGCTGCGCCTGGCGCTGGGCAGCGCCGTCAGCAGCGAGCCGGTCAATCCGATCTTCAGCACCGCCGACGCGCTGCCGCCTCCGCCGCCGTCCGCACCTGCGGAACAATTCAGCAGCCTGCCGATCTACGGCACCTCGGCGCTCAATCCCGGCGCCGGCTTCCCGGCCCAGGACCTGGAAGGCGTGCGCCTGCTGGACCTGCCGTGGCAGGTCCAGCGCGACCATCCGGCGGTGATGGTCTATCCGCGTCCGCTGCAAACCGGGGTCGGCAGCGCCGACATGGCGCGCCTGTATGCGCTCGGCATCGACGCTTTCCGCGTGGCGCGCGAAATCGGCCGCCACCCGGCCGGCCGCTTCCAGCTGGACGGCGTCACCGGCCGCCTGAGCATCGATTTCGGCCAGGGGCCGTCCAGTTTCGAGCGGATCGAGCAGTCGGCCGTCTACCAGAACGGCGCGGCGCAGCCGGTTCGCCCATGAGGATGCCATGCCGCGCACCCCACAGCAGCGGCTGGGCCGGCTGGGCGAGGACCGGGCCCTGGCCCACCTCCTGGCCCAGGGCCTGACGCTGCAGGAGCGCAATTTCCTGTGCAAGTCCGGGGAAATCGACCTGATCATGCAGGACGGTCCCCATCTGGTGTTCATCGAGGTGCGGCAGCGCGCCAGCAGCCGCTTCGGCGGCGCCGTCTACAGCGTCACGCCAGCCAAGCAGCAGCGCCTGTTGCGCGCGGCACAATATTATCTTTTACGCTACAAACTGCCGCCGCCGTGCCGCTTCGACCTGGTCGCCATCGACGATGAAAAGTTGTCCTGGATACAAAATGTCCTGGAGATGTAAGCATTTTTAACAGCGCTTGTCCGGTCTGCCGGACGACTGCACTATAATCAGCACACTATGACTAATCAACGCATCCTGGCGCACTTCCACGAAAGTGCCGAAACCAAAATCCAGTCCGCCACCGTCCTCGCCCCGCACATTGCGCAAGCGATCGACCTGATGTTCTCGGCGCTTTCCAACGGCAACAAGATTCTGGTCTGCGGCAACGGTGGTTCGGCCGCCGACTCGCAGCACTTCGCCGCCGAGCTGGTGGGCCGCTTCGAGCGCGAGCGTTTCCCGCTGCCGGCCATCGCGCTGACCACCGACACCTCGATCCTGACGGCGGTGGCCAACGATTACAGCTACCGCGAGATCTTCTCCAAGCAGGTGCAGGCCTTCGGCCAGGCCGGCGACATCCTGCTGGCGTTCTCCACCTCGGGCAACTCCGGCAACGTGGTGGCGGCGATCGAAGCGGCGCTGGAGCGCGAAATGCGCGTGGTGGCCATGACCGGCAAGGGCGGCGGCGCCATCGGCAAGATGCTGACCGACGCCGATGTCCATATCTGCGTCCCGCACGACCGTACTGCCCGGATCCAGGAAGTTCACCTGGTGACCATCCATGCTATTTGCGACGGCATCGACGTCGCCCTGTTCGGAGGAGATGTGAATGAGTAATCCCAGCGCTATCTGGAAACAAGTACAACGTCCGCTGGCCATGAGCGTGCTGTGCGGCGCCATGCTGGCATCGCTGTCGGGCTGCGTCGCGCTGGTTGCGGGCGGTGCGATTTCCGGTACGCTGGCTGCCTCCGACCGCCGCACCTTCGGCGCGCAAACGGAAGACCGCGCGATCGAAGTCAAGGGCGGCATCAAGATCAACAACGTGACCGGCGACGCCGGCCACGTCAACATCAACAGCTTCAACCGCCGCGCCCTGCTGACCGGCGAGGTGCGCGATGACGCGATGAAGGCCGCCGTCGAGCGCGAAGTGCGCAGCATCGAAGGCGTGATCGACGTCATCAACGAACTCGACGTCGCCGGCCTGGCCAGCTACACCTCGCGCTCCAGCGACACCATCATCACCGGCAAGGTCAAGGCCAGCCTGGTCGACGCCAAGGACATCTCCGCCAATTCCTACCAGGTGGTGACCGAGCGCGGCGTGGTTTACCTGCAGGGTCGCGTGACCCAGCGCGAAGGCCAGATCGGCGCCGACATCGCCCGTGGCGTCAGCGGCGTGACCAAGGTGGTCAAGGTGTTTGAATACATCACCGAGGAAGAGTGGAAGCAGTATCAGCCTAAACCCGCCAACCCCAACACGCAGAGCAACTCATGAGCACCTCATCCCGCGCCTGGATCAAGCCGGTGATCGCCGCCGTAGCGATTGCCGCCATCGGTTTCGGCGGTTACACCGCGCTGGCCAAGCGCGAGGTGGCGCCGCAGCTGACCTTCGTCAGCCTCAACGGCGAGAAGATCACGCCGGAAAGCCTGCGCGGCAAGGTGGTCATGGTCAACTTCTGGGCCACCTCGTGCACCACCTGCGTGGGCGAGATGCCGAAGATGGTCGACACCTACAACAAGTTCAAGGGCCAGGGCCTGGAGTTCGTCGCCGTGGCGATGAGCTACGACCCGGCCAACTACGTGGCCAACTACGCGCAGACGCGCCAGCTGCCGTTCAAGGTGGCGCTGGACAGCGACGGCTCGGCCGCCAAGGCCTACGGCAACGTCAACATGACGCCAACCACCTTCGTCATCGGCAAGGATGGCAAAATCCTCAAGCGCTACCTCGGCGAACCGGATTTCCCGGCGCTGCACAAGCTGCTGGATGAATCGCTGAAAAGCTAGCTGGCATGCGGCTTGCATGGCCTAAAGCTCTCCTCAACTACCAGGAAAGCCGCCATGGACCGCAACCAAGTGACGCAAAAAATCCTCTCGACCAAGGTCACCAAGCAGATGCGCTGGGCCGACCTCGCCAGGGAATTCGGCCAGAGCAAGGAATGGACGACCGCCGCGCTGCTGGGCCAGATGACCTTCAGCCGCGCGCAGGCCGACAAGGCGCAGCAGCTGTTCGACCTCACCGATGAAGAAGCGGCCTGGCTGCAGATCGTGCCCTACAAAGGCTCGCTGCCGACCGCCGTGCCGACCGATCCGCTGATCTACCGCTGGTACGAAATCGTCAGCGTCTATGGCACCACCATCAAGGAACTGATCCACGAGGAATTCGGCGACGGCATCATGAGCGCCATCGACTTCTCGATGGATATCCAGCGAGAAGCCGATCCCAAGGGCGACCGCGTACAGGTGGTCCTGAGCGGCAAATTCCTGCCCTACAAATCCTACTAGGCCGGCTAGAAGCCTGCCTGCAGCGACAGGTACAGGCCGTGCTGCTTCTTCGGATTGAACACCGTGATGTCGCCCAGTTCCGCATAGGCGGCCGTCACCGAGAAATTCCGGGTCGGGAACCAGGCCACGAAGGCGTCGTAGTACGCCTTCTCGTTGTCCACGCCGAGGTTGTGCGGCTTGCGGCGGTACTCGGCGCCCAGCGCCACCTTGCGCGTGATCAGGTAGGCGGCGGAGAACTCCGGCATCAGCCGCGTGTCGTCGTTCTTGTCGCCGCCGAAGCCGAGGATGCCCATCTGGTTGGCGCGCGTGGCGCGCAGCGTGGCGTTCAGCAGCAGGCTTTGCTCCAGGTAGATCTTGGTGGCCGAGACATAGTAGTCGTAGCCATGATCGTCCTTGGCGCCCAGCTGCTTGACGTTGGTGACGCCCAGCGCCTCCAGGCCGTGCACGCCCTTGTTCTTCTTGTACATCACGCCGATGGCCACCTGCGGCACCCAGCTGTCCTGCTCATACACCGCATCGCCCAGCACCTTCAGCTTGAGGCCGACGATATCCTGCTTGATGTTGAGCTTGTCCAGCGGCGCCAGGCTGCCCTTGAATTCCTGGTTGGCGAACGACACTTCAAGACGGTCCGCCAGGCCGACCGCCACGCCGTAGCTGCCCAGCTTGTAGTCCTGCGTGTTGATGTAGGTGTAGTGCGCATTGGCGCCCCAGCTGTCGCGCGTGCCGTAGCCGGTGATCAGCGCCCACGGCGTGATGCCGCCGCCACCCGCGCCTTCCACCTGCGACACGCCGCCGGTGGCCAGCAGTTTGCCCATGTCGGGCGACGACGATTGCGCCCAGGCGCCGGCGCATGCCAGCGCAGCCATCAAGGCTGGAATGATTTTCTTCATTGTTCTGCTCCTGATGGATTATTTGGTCACGATGTCGCGCTGCATCGGCGCCAGCTTGGCGACCAGCTTGAGCGCAACGCGGCTCGGCACATTGTGCTGTTCCATCGCGATCTGCAAATCCTCGGTCAGCGCATTGAACATGGCGTTGGTGATCTTCAGATCCTGGTGCACGGTCTTCATGTCGCGTACCGGGCCCACGCCCTCCATCGCCTTGTCGTGGTATTTGCCGGTGTACTTGCAGGGACCGCCGGCGAACTCGCAGAACTGCTCCTGCAGGCGCGAGTTCAATTGCGGGATGTCGAAGTCGGTGAAGTTGTCCTTGATGCGCGGATCGGCCAGCACCAGCGTGATGAAGGTATCGACGATCTTCTTGATACCGTCCTTGCCGCCCAGGCCCTGGTAGGTGGAGTCTTCGGTGTACGGGGTTTGCGCCATGGCCAGCGAAGACGCCAGCAACAGGCCACAGCCGAGCCGCTTGATGAATTTTTTCATATCAGTCCTGATTAAAAACGATAAAGAGAATTCAGCGGGGTCTCGGCTTCTACTGCAATTTATCAGATTATTTGGGGTATAAGATCATTTGCGTGCATCTGAACAACGCTATTGTTTTGCCAGTATCTTTATTGGTCACGGTCGCATCCCACACCTGCGTGGTGCGGCCCAGATGCACTGCCGTGGCAGTCGCCACCACCGTGCCCTCGCGCGCGGTGCCGAGATGATTCGATTTCAACTCGATGGTGGTGAAGTTCTGCGCGCCTTCCGGCAGATGCGAGAAGCACGCGTAACCGCAGGCGGTATCGGCCAGCGTGACCACGCTGCCCGCATGCAGAAAACCGTTCGGCGCGAGATGATAACCGCTCACCGCGAACTCCGCCACAATCTCGCCTTCCTTCACGGAAGTGATGACGATGCCTAGGTGGTCCGGCAGCGTGCCTTTGCCGAACTGGTTAAAGTATTCGGTGGTAAATTTTGCAGCATCCATAAAGCTCCCTCTTTACATTACGCGTACCCACGCGCCTTTGTAGAGTATAGGGCCAGTTGGACCATTCGGATCGGGCGAGCCGCCTTTTGGCTCCAGCGACACGGCCAGCAGCGCGACATCGTCGCCAACCGCATTGCTGCCCAGCGCCAGCCTGACCTCGCCTTTGTCAGCCAGCAGGCCCAGCGAACGTGGATGGCCCTGCTTCGGCACGGCCCACAGCTGCAGCGTCTTGTCGCTGGCCACCGGCGCGTTGCCGACCAGGCGCACGGTCAGCGCCTTGTGCTGCGTATCGCCGGTCAGCACCAGCGCGGTCTGCGCTTTTTCGTCGGTCAGCGTGGCGACGTAATCGAGCTGCGGCTGGTCGAGCATGCGCGTGCCGATGACGATCACCAGCAGGGCCGCCATCGCGGTCGAGGCGACGCCCAGCCAGCGCCAGAAGTTCAGCGACTCCAGCCAGCCGGCGCGCTCCGGCCGCAGATGCAAGCGGCGCTCGATGCCCAGCCACACCTGCTTGCGCGGCTTCTCGGCGGCGGAAAACTCGGCCATCGGCACCAGCCGGTCCTGCCACTCGGCCGTCAGGCGGCGCAGCGCGGCGTCGTTGTGCAGATAACCTTCGAAGCGGCGGCGCGCGCCGCCCTTCAACGTGCCCAGCACATATTCCGCGGCCAGCTTTTCGCGCAGTGGTGCGTTGTCGCGGATGTTCATGGACGGTCTCCCTTGGCCAGGCACGTCTTCAGCTTTTCCAGGCTGCGGCGTATCCAGGTCTTGACGGTCCCGATCGGCAGCGCCATCTGCTGCGCCACCTCGCTATGCGACAAATCGTGAAAGAACGCCAAGCCCACCACCTGCCGGTGCAAGCCTTCCAGCGCCGACATGCAATATGCCAGCGCCTTGGCGTCGCGGCTCAGTTCCAGCGCCTCGATCGGCGTGGCGGAGGGATCGTGCAGTGCATTCATGATTGCTTCATCAAACGGGTCTCCATCGATTTCGGCGGCGACATCGCTGCGGCGTAGCAAATCGAAAGCCTTGTTGCGCACGATGGTGGTCATCCACGTCATCGGTGCGGCCAGGTGGCTTTGATAGCTGCCGGCGTTGTGCCAGATCGCGACGAAACTCTCTTGCAGCACTTCTTCCGCAAGCTCGCGCTTGACCAATATACGCAGCGCGAAGCCAAACAGTTTCGCTGAAGTAGCGTCATATAACGAGCGGAAAGCCACGGCGTCGCGCTGGGCGGCGCCGTTCAGCCACGTGCGCAGCTGTTGAGGATCGAGGGTATGGGCGTCGGACACGGCGTGCCTTAATCGGAAGATGACGAAAATTACCATATTCTCAACGCTGCACGAAACAAAATCGTGAATCCAGTTGCATCCCGCGTGCGTACAAGCCTAACAACATGAAGCATTCAACAATGCGCGCGAGGGGACAGGATGACGATCAGATGCAGGATGGCTGCGGTGTTGGCAATGATGTGGCACGGCGCGGCGCTGGCCACCGAGGATACCAACGGCGCGCTGGCCAGCGTGACGGTGTTGGGTCATTACGACAATGCGGTCGGCACCTCCGACGCCGCCAGCCAGGGCACGGTGACCGCCAACCTGATCGCCAACCGTCCCGCGTTGCGCACCGGCGAGCTGCTGGAGTTCGTGCCGGGCATGATCGTCACGCAGCACAGCGGCGACGGCAAGGCCAACCAGTACTTCCTGCGCGGCTTCAACCTCGATCACGGCACCGACTTCGCCACCTGGGTCGACGGCGTGCCGGTCAACATGCGCAGCAACGCGCACGGCCAGGGCTACTCCGACCTCAACTTCCTGATCCCGGAACTGGTGCAGCGCATCGACTACAAGAAGGGCAGCTACTTCGCGGACGAAGGCGACTTCTCCTCGGCGGGCGCCGCCCACATCGGCCTGAGCGACCAGCTCAAGCAGGGCATCGCCAATCTCACCGTCGGCAGCTACGGCTACCAGCGCGGCGTGCTGGCCGACTCCTTTGCCGCAGCCGGCGGCACGTTGCTGTACGGGCTGGAAATCAGCCGCAACAACGGCCCGTGGCAAACACCGGAGCAGGTGCGCAAGTACAGCGGCACCCTGCGCTACAGCCACGGCGACGCGCAGGACGGCTACAGCATCACCGCCATGGCCTACCGCAACCGCTGGAACGCCACCGACCAGGTGCCGCAGCGCGCCGTGCAGGCAGGCCTGATCGGCCGCTTCGGCAGTCTCGATCCCAGCGACGGCGGCGACACCTCGCGCACCAGCCTGGCCTGGAATATGCACCGCCGCGACAGCGACCAGGTCACGCAGGCCTCGGCCTACCTGCTGCATTCCAGCCTGGACCTGTACAGCAACTTCACCTACCTGCTGAACGATCCGGTCAACGGCGACCAGTTCCAGCAAAGCGAACGCCGCACCATGGGCGGCGCCAGCGCCAGCCACGCGTGGCTGAACAACATCGGCGGCATCGACATGCGCAACCAGCTGGGCGTGCAGACGCGCTACGACCACATCGCGCCCATCGGCCTGTACGCCACCGTGGCGCGCCAGCGGCTGGCCACCGTGCGCGAAGACCGCGTCGACGAGGCCAGCGTCGGCCTGTATGCGGAAAACACCAGCTACTGGACGCCGTCCTTCCGCAGCATCGCCGGCCTGCGTTATGACGCCTACCGCTTCAAGGTCAACGACGACAGCACCAACGCGCACAAGTTCTCGCCCAAGCTGTCGCTGATCTTCGGCCCGTGGGCGAAGACCGAATACTTCATCAACTACGGCGCCGGCTTCCACAGCAACGATGCGCGCGGCGTCACCGGTCCCGATCCGGCACCGCCGCTGGTGGGCACGCGCGGTGCCGAACTGGGTGTGCGCAGCGAGTGGCTGCCAAGCCTGCAAAGTTCGCTGTCGCTGTGGGCGCTGGACATCGATTCGGAGCTGGTCTACGCCGGCGACAGCGGCCAGACCGAAGCCAGCCGCGCCAGCCGCCGCACCGGCGTCGAATGGAGCAACCACTACATCGCCGCGCCGTGGCTGCTGTTCGATCTGGACCTGGCGGTGTCGCACGCGCGCTATCGCCAGAGCGACCCGGTGGGCAACTACGTGCCGGAGGCTTTGGACAAGGTGGCCTCATTCGGCATGACGGTCAAGGATATCGGCCGCTGGTTCGGCGGCTTTGAGCTGCGCTACTTCGGCCAGCGTCCGCTGGTGGAAGACAACAGCGTGCGCTCGGCCGCCACCACACTGGCCTATGGCCGCATCGGCTATCAGCTCAGCCGCCGCACCAAACTGACCCTGGACGGTTTCAACCTGTTCGACCGCCAGGCCAGCGACATCGATTACTACTACACCTCGCGTCTGGCGGGCGAGCCGGCCGAGGGCGTCAACGACGTGCACTTCCATCCGGTCGAGCCGCGCACGCTGCGGCTGACGCTCAGCCACAGTTTCTAAAAATTAATCTTATTAAATCTGAATCTGACGCGCGGTGCGCCGCGTATATCAGCCTGCAGTACCCACAGAAGGTCCACTCATTCGGAGGAAGCGAGATGCAAACTATCATCAATCAAGCCGTGCGCCTGGCGGTTGCGGGCACACTGGCCGGCGCCTGTCTGCCGGCAGCAATGGCGTCCAGCCACCGCGAAGCGCCGTTCATTACGCAAAGCCCCAAGGTCGACGGCACCGACTTCTACATGTTCCGCAGCTACGAAACCGGCCGCGCCAACTTCATCACCCTGATTGCCGACTACGTGCCGCTGCAGGATCCCGGCGCCGGTCCGAACTACTTCGAGATGGACCCGAACGCGCTGTACGAAATCCACATCGACAACAACGGCGACGCCAAGGAAGACCTGACCTTCCAGTTCCGCTTCAATAACACCAACAAGGACACCAAGCTGACCGTCGGCGGCAAGCAGGTGTCGATACCGCTGGTGATCAACGGCGGCCCCATCGCCGCACCGAATGCGGCCGGCGCCAACGTGCGCGAGACCTACACCATCAGCGTGGTGCGCGGCGACCGCCGCACCGGCACCCGCGCCAACGTCACCAATGCCGCCGATGGCAGCACCACCTTCGACAAGCCGCTCGACAATATCGGCAACAAGTCGATTCCGAACTACGCGGCCTATGCCGCAGCGCACGTCTACAACGTCAACATCCCCGGTTGCAGCACGCCGGCGCGCGTGTTTGTCGGCCAGCGCAAGGACCCGTTCGTGGTCAACCTGGGCGAGACCTTCGACCTGGTGAACATCAAGGCGCCGGCCACCGAGTTTGCCGCCAATGCGGAAAGCGCAGCCAAGGATGACCTGGCCGGCAAGAACGTCACCGCCATCGAAATGGAAGTGGCGGCATCCTGCCTGACCGCCGCCGGCAGCAGCGATCCGGTGATCGGCGGCTGGACCACGGCCAGCGTGCGCCAGGGCCGTCTGCTGAATCCGACGCCGAACACCGGCACGCCATCAAAAGAAGGCGGCGCGTGGACGCAGGTATCGCGCCTCGGCATGCCGCTGGTGAACGAAGTGGTCATCGGCCTGAAGGACAAGGATACCTTCAACGCCAGCAAGCCTTCCGGCGATGCGCAGTTTGCCACCTACGTCACCAATCCAACGCTGCCGGCGCTGATTGAAATCCTGTACGGAAGCGCCGGCGCCAAGGCGCCGACCAACTTCCCGCGCAATGACCTGGTGGCGGCCTTCCTGACCGGCGTGAAAGGGCTGAACCAGCCGGCCACGGTGACCGCGTCGGAAATGCTGCGCCTGAATACCACCACCGCCGCTGTCGCCATGGGCAGCCAGAACCGCCTGGGCGTGATCGGTGGCGACAACGCCGGCTTCCCGAACGGGCGCCGTCCTGGCGATGACGTGGTCGACATCGCGCTGCGCGTGGTGATGGGCAAACTGTGCACGCTGAACCTGGGCTGTGCACCGGCCGATGCACCTGCGGGCGGTCTGCACTTTACTGACGGCGCGTATCTTGACGACAGCTACTTCACGGCCGCATTCCCGTACCTGAAAAATCCGCTGCCAGGTTCGCCGCAGACCGGCGCCGTGGTACAAGCCGCACGGAGGGCGCCATGAGAATACTGAGCCTGACGCTGGGCCTGAGCGCGCTGCTGGTGCTGAGCGCGTGCGGAGGCAGCAGCAGCCATGAAGAAGGGCCGTCGACGCCGACCATGCCGCCGGTGACGCCGCCGGTGTCGATGGTCGACAAGTTCTACACCGCCGTGCTGGCGATCATCGGCGATGGGGAGGAAACGACGACGGAGCCGCAAGCGATCGATAGCATCGCCGCGACCACGCCGGAAGATACGGAGCCTGTCGCATTGAAGTAATCCTGCACCCCTGACGAAAGGGTCTGACCCACGGTCAGGGATAGGGGCTACGCCCCGCCGGCCCATGGGCCGGCCCCTGGCCGCAGCGGTGTGCGGGTTTCACAGGTGCCGCAACCACACAAAAAACATCATGCATAAACTGATACTTGCGCTGGCATGCTGCGTTACCGCTGCTGCACATTCAGCGCCCTACATTCCGGCCAACGGCAGCCAAGTGGTGGAAACCGTCCCGCGCCGCGGCGATCCGATACAACAGGAAGTCCGTCGCCTGCGCAGCCAGCTGAACGCCAATCCAACCGACATCGCGCTGGCCGCCACCGTGGCGCGCCGCTACATCGCCCTGGCCCGCAACGAAACCGATCCGCGCTACCTCGGCTACGCACAATCCGCGCTGGAACCGTGGTGGCGACAGGCAGCGCCGCCCACCGATATCCGTCTGCTGCGCGCCACCCTGCTGCAAAGCACCCACCAGTTCACACCGGCGCTGGCCGACCTCAAGGCGGTGCTGGCAACCGATCCGCGCAACACGCAGGCATGGCTGACACAGGCCACCGTGCAAACCGTGCAGGGCGACTACGCCGCCGCCACGGCCAGCTGCGCGCACGTATCCAGCCTGACGATCGAACTGGTGGCCATCACCTGCATCGCCAACATCGGCGCGGTGAACGGCAAGGCCGCCACCAGCGAACAGCTGCTGGACCTGACGCTGGAACGCAGCCCCAACGCCCCGACCGAACTGCAAGTGTGGGCATTGACCCTGCTGGCCGAAATGGCGCAACGTCGCGGTGACGGCGCCACCGCCGAGAAACGCTTCCGCCAGGCGCTCGCCCTCAGTCCTCGCGACAGCTACCTGCAAGGCGCTTACGCCGACCTGCTGCTGGAACAAGGCCGCGCAGCCGACGTGCTGACACTGCTGCAAGGACTGGACCGCATCGACGCGCTGCTGCTGCGCCGCGCGCTGGCATTGCAGCAGGCCGGCCAACGCAACGCCATGCAGGCCGACATCCGCGAACTGGCGGCCCGCTTCGATGCCGCCAGCCAGCGCGGCGACACCGTCCACCAGCGTGAACAGGCGCGCTTCGAACTCCAGCTGCGTCACGATCCCCGCACCGCACTGGCGCTGGCGCGCAAAAACTGGGATGTACAAAAAGAGCCGGCCGATATCCGCATCTACCTTGAAGCCGCCGTGCAGGCGCACGATAACGCCAAGCCGGTCACCGACTGGATCGCCACGCACCATACCGAGGACGTGGCGGCGGTGCGCCTGCTGCGCCAACTACCAACGGGGACATGATGAAACGCCTGCTCTTTGCTCTGCTGCTGTGCTGCGTACTGGCGCCAGCCGCCGCGCACAAACCCAGCGACAGCTATCTATCGATCGATGTGCAAGGCCAACGCGTGACGGGCCAGTGGGACATCGCGCTGCGCGACCTGGATTACGCCATCGGCCTCGATCAGGATGGCGACGGCAAGCTGACCTGGGACGAAATCCGCGTCCGTCACGCGGCAATCGCCGCCTATGCGCTGGAACGCCTGCAACTGAAGGCCGACAATGGCGCCTGCCGCATCGTCGCCGGTGAACAGCTGATCGACGATCACACCGACGGCGCCTACAGCGTGCTGCGCTTCCAGGCCAGCTGTCCCGCACCGGTGACGGCGCTCACCATCGGCTACCGCCTGTTTGCCGACCTCGATCCGCAACACAAAGGCCTGCTGCGGCTGACGCACGATGGCGCCACCACCACCGCGATCTTTGACCCGTCGCATGCGGAGCAGCGCCTGTCGCTCTCCGCGCCGGACCAGCTGCAGCAGTTCAGCGCCTATGTGCGCGACGGCGTCTGGCATATCTGGATCGGCTATGACCACATCCTGTTCCTGCTGTCGCTGCTGCTGCCGGCGGTACTGCTGGCGGCGCCGGCCGATAACCTGCGCGGCGCCTTCATCGATGTGCTGAAAGTGGTGACCGCCTTCACGCTGGCGCACTCGCTGACCTTGACCCTGGCCAGCCTGTCGCTGATATCGCTGCCTTCGCGGCTGGTGGAGTCGGCGATTGCGGCCTCGGTGATCGTGGCGGCGGTGAACAATGTCTATCCGCTGTTTCGCGGACGGCGGCCGTGGGCGGCGTTCGGCTTCGGCCTGATACACGGCTTCGGTTTCGCCAGCGTCCTGGTCGACCTCGGACTGCCGAAAGGCGCGCTGCTGGCCAGCCTGTTCGGCTTCAACCTGGGCGTGGAGATCGGCCAGCTGTGCATCGTCGCGCTGTTCCTGCCGCTGGCCTTCCTGCTGCGCCGGACGTGGTTCTATCGCCGCCTGCTGACCGGTGGTTCGGTGGTGATCGCGCTGGTGGCGCTGGTGTGGTTCGTCGAACGCGCGTTTGACGTTCAGGCCCAGTCGATCGGGCTTTGACCGTTGGCGACCAGGTAGTCGTTCGCGCGCGAAAACGGCTTGCTGCCGAAGAAGCCCTTGTGCGCGGAAAAGGGCGAAGGGTGCGGCGACGTGATGATCAGGTGCTTGCGGCTGTCGATCAGCGCGCGCTTGGCGATGGCGTAGCTGCCCCACAGGATGAACACGATATGTTCGCGCTGCGCCGACAACGCGCGGATGGCGCTGTCGGTGAAAGTTTCCCAGCCGTGGTTGGCGTGCGAACCGGCCGCGCGGGCGCGCACGGTCAGCACGCTGTTCAGCAGGAACACGCCTTGTTCCGCCCAGTCGGACAGATCGGTCTGGCGGCGTTCGACGCCCAGGTCGCTGTGCAGCTCCTGGAAGATGTTCTGCAAGCTGGGCTGCGGACGATTTCCCTCCGGGACCGAGAAGCAGAAGCCCATGGCGGCGCCCGGCGTGTGATACGGGTCCTGCCCGAGAATGACAACCTTCACCTGATCGAACGGCGTCAGATCGAAAGCGCGGAAGATGTTTTTTCCGGCGGGGCAGCACTGCGTCGCGGCATACTCGGCACGCACGAAAGACGTCAGCGACTCCCAGTAAGGCTGCTCAAACTCCTGCTGCAACTGCCGCTTCCACGACTCCTCGATACGTACACTCATTTGCGCTCCCGGACGATGCCAACCAGCCCGCATAGTCCGATAAAACGCGGTCGCAGGTCAACTGTTTTAGCGCCTCACTCCGGCCGGGTGTAACCGTCCGCCACGCCTTCCTTGGACAGCACCCATTGCCACAGCTGGATGTCACGTGCGCGGAAGGCGCCGGCGCAGGACAGCAGGTAGTATTTCCACATGCGGCGGAAGCGTTCGCCCAGTTGCGACGCGAAGCGCGGCCAGGCCGCTTCGAAGTTGGCGTGCCAGGCCATCAGCGTCTTGTCGTAATCGGCGCCGAAGTTATGCAGGTCCTCGACCACGAACAGGCCGTCGGCGGCGTCGCCGATCTGGCCGATCGACGGCAGGTCGCCGTTCGGGAAAATATACTTGTCGATCCATGGGTCGGGCGTCGAGCCGCGCTGGTTCTTGCCGATGGTATGCAGCAGGAACAGGCCGTCATCCGCCAGGCAGCGATGCGCGACCTCCATGTATTTGCGGTGGTTCTTGCGGCCGACGTGCTCGAACATGCCAACGCTGGCGATGCGGTCGAAGCGCTCGTCGATGTCGCGGTAGTCCTGCAAGCGGAATTCCAGCGGCAGGCCGGCATAGCGCGCCTTGGCCCACTCCGCCTGTTCCCTGGAGATGGTGACTCCCACGCACTCGACGCCGTAATGCTCCGCCGCGTAGCCCATGAAACTGCCCCAGCCGCAGCCGATGTCCAGCACCCGCATCCCCGGTTCCAGCCGCAGCTTGCGGCAAATCAGATCCAGCTTGGCCTCCTGCGCCTCGGCCAGGCTGCCGGCGTCGCGCCAGTAGCCGCAGGTGTAGGTCATGCGCGGATCGAGCATCGCCGCGTAGAATTCGTTGCCCAGGTCGTAGTGCGCCTCGCCGACGGTCCAGGCGCGCTTCAGGTTTTGCAGGTTCAGCATGCGCGCGCGCATGGCGTGGAACGCCAAGCCCAGCGGCTTTACCTGCTGATCCAGGTGCGCCGACAGCACGCGGTGGAAGAACTGGTCCAGGTGCTCGACGTCCCACAGTCCGTCCATATAGGCTTCGCCCAGGCCGAGGTTGCCGTTGGAAATCACGCAATCGAGCACGCTGGGGTCCGCCACTTGCAGATCCCAGGCGCGGCCGCCGTTGATGGCGACATTGGCCTTGGCCAGCAGGTCCGCCACCGCCTGCTGCGCGCCCGATGCCGCGAGCGGGCGGCTGCTTGCGTGGCGGCGCTCCACCGTATTCATGGTCAGCGTATTTTTCATCTCAAACTCCCGTAGGATAGGCATGTCATTGAGCCAGTATAATTTCCGCCTCCATGGACTGTATGACTTACAATGCAATCCATAAGTCGTAAAATTCATGATGTATCAGCGACCTCGACGGGACTATTTTGGACATCCGCTCTCTACGTTATTTCATCACCACGGTGCAGCTGAACAGCTTTACCCAGGCCGCCGAATCGATGCACGTCACCCAGTCCACCATCAGCAAAATGGTGCGGCAGCTGGAGGATGAGGTCGGCGAGGCGCTGCTGATACGGCAAGGCCGCAAGCTGGTCCTGACCGACGCCGGCCGCATCGTGTTCGAGCGCGGGCAGGAAATGCTCAATTCCATGCGCCTGTTGAGCACGGAACTGACCGATACCCGTGCCTTGCAGCGCGGCCGCCTGACGGTCGGCATTCCGCCGATGATCAACCTGCTCTTCACGCCGGTGCTGAAGGCGTTCCGCGAGCGCCATCCGGACATCGAACTGAGCTTGCGGGAAGATACCGGACAGGTCATCGAGCGGCTGGTGGCGACCGGCGAACTGGAACTCGGCATGACGGTGTCGCCGGTCGATCCGTCGCTGGACCTGCAATCGAAGGAAGTCGCCAAGTTCCCCATTTGGGCGGTGGCCAAGCCCGATACCTTCCGGCGCAATGCATCGTCCATCAAGCTGTCCAACCTGGCGTCGATGCCGCTGGTGCTGCTGAAGGATGAATTTGCGTTGACGCGCGCCCTGCGCCAGGTCTTTCAGCAGCACGGCCTGGAACCGGTGATCGCGGCGCAGAGCGGCCAGTGGGACTGGCTGCTGTCGATGGCATCGGCCGGCGTCGGCGTGGCCCTGCTGCCCGAGCCGTTCATCCACCGGCTCAACGGCGTCGAAGTGGCGGCGGTGCGCGTGGTGGAACCGGACATCCATTGGCGGCTGGCCCACATCTGGAACGGCCGCTACCTGTCGCATGCGGCCCGCGCCTGGGTCGAGCTATGCCAGACCATGCTTACCGGTAGCGGGCACTGGCTGTAGCCTGGTCGAGCATCGAAGTGTAGATGGCGTGCAGATTGGTCAGCGCGGTGTGCAGGCGCGGCAGGCGCTCGGCCGCCGCGTCGGGCACGGCGGCGCGCAGCAGCGGACTGGCCGCCAGCACGGTGGCGCACACCGCCGCGCCGGAGGCGTCGTCCGGGGCGCGCAAATGCGCGGCCAGCGCCACCAGCACGCGCTGCAGCGCATCGCGCACGACAGGCGACGGCGAAGTCGCCAGCACGGCGCGCAGCTCGATGGTGGCATGGCCCAGTTCCAGCAGGGTCAGGCCGTCGCGCACCACGGCGCGGGTTTCCGCGTTCGGCGTCGGACCGGCCGCCGCATTCAATTGACTCAGCAGGTCGCGCACGCGGTTGTCGAAGCGGTGACGCAGGCCGCGCGCGGCGTGCAGGCTGGCCGCCGGCAGGCGCGCGGTGCAGGCGCCCAGCGCTTCACGCCACAGAGCGGCGGCCACGTGCTTGCGGTTGCCCATGGTGTGCTCCGGCAGCAGCGCCAGGAAGGCGACGTAGGCCAGGCCCACGCCCATCAGCTGCGCCAGCGCGACGTTGAAGTAATTGACGGCGTCGAAGGCCATGCGGCTGGTCGGCGCCAGGAATATGCTGCTGAACATGGCCATGCCGACGCCCATGCCGGCGCGCTGCGGATTGCTGATCAGCCATGCGCTGAGCGCCATCAGCGGCATGGTCGCCAGCACCAGCGTCGGGTAGTCGACGGCCTGCACCATCAGGCAGAACACGGTGGCAAAGCACAGCGGTACCGCCAGCAGGAAACCGGCCATCACCTGCTGTAACATCCGCCGGGGGCGCGGCGACGAGGACGCCAGCGCGCCGAAGATGGCCCCCATCACCACCATGCTGGACAGCGACGGCAGCTCCAGCCAGTACCAGATGCCGGCCGCGGCCAGCAGCATCAGCGCGGCGCGCAGGCCGTTGGCCGCGACGATACCGGGCGGCGTTTTCGGCGCATAGGCGCGCGGCTCGCTGGCCTGCATGCGGCGCCGTTGCGCCAGGCCGTCGTACACGCTGGCGAAGGCGATGATGTCGGTGGCGAAGCGCGCCAGCAGTTCGACCGCGGTGTCGAAATCCATGCGCCAGCGTAGCGCGTCGTCCACGCTGCTGTCGATCTCGGACAAGGCCAGCGCATCGCGCGCATCGGCGATGGCGGCCGCCAGCTGCGGCACCGCCGCTTCAAATGCGCCGGCCGCGCCGTGCGCCTGGCCGCGGGCGCCATCCATGGCGGCGGACATGGCAGCCGCCAGCTGGCGGTGCAGCGGTTCCAGCAGCCCCGGCACCGGCGAATCCGGCTGCGCGCTGGCGCGGTGGATCAGCCGGTGCAGCGTGTAGAAGGTGGTCAGCGCCGTCATGAAGGCCTCGTTGAAGGCGTGCAGCTGGCGGGTCTGCGTGAGCGAGTGCGCCGCTTCGAAGAAGGCCGCCGCGCGGCCCGACTCCAGCGCCGCGATGTCGGCGGCGAAGTGCAGGTGCGATATTTCCGCTTCCGACGGCGGCAGGCGGTGCTCCAGCACATTGCGGCACAGGCCGAGGAAGCTTTCGAAGCGCGCCTGCACGGTGCGCATCACCAGCGGCCCCTGGGTGCGCGGGAACAGGGTGTCGCTGGCGACGGCGGCGCAAATAATGCCCAGTCCCACCTCGGACACGCGGGTGACGGCGATCGAAAACACCGCCGTCGCATGGTCCAGCGACGGCACGGCGATGATCACGGCGGTGTAGCCGGCCAACACGAAACTGTAGGACTGCTGGTTGCGGTACATGGCCGCGCCGGCGGTGCACAGGCCCATCCACAGCGCCAGCCCCAGGTACAGCGCCGGCGCGTGCTGCGGAAAGCAGGCCACCAGCGCCAGCGAGGCGGCGCAGCCGACCACGGTGCCCAGCATGCGGTAGAACGCCTTCTCCAGCACCATGCCGCTGCTGGGCAGGGCCAGGATGAAGGTGGTGGTCATCGCCGTGGCCGGCGAATCGAGGCTGAAGCGGAACGCCAGCCATAGCGACAGGAAGACCGCCACCAGCGTGCGGGCCACGAATATGCAGCGCGCGCCGTCGCTGGCGGCCCAGCCACGCAGTTCGCCGGCCAGCCAGCCCGCCACAGCGGCGTGGCGCGATGCGGAAACAGACGTCATCGCTCAGGGCGTGGGCAGTTGCAGGCCGCCGCCCAGCGCCGCCATCAGGTTGACATAGTTGTCCAGCCGCTCCATTTCCACGCGCCTGGCCTGGTCCTCTTCGTTCAACAGGGTGAGGCGGGTGGACAGCACGGCCAGCGTGTCGGTCAGGCCGGCGCGGTAGGACTTGTCCGCCAGGGCATGGGCGTTGCGGGCGGCGTCGAGCGCCTGTTCGGCCAGGTGGCGCTGTCCTTCCACCGATTCCATCTGCGTGACCGTGTTGGCCACTTCCAGCAGCGCCTGGATCAGGGTGGCGTTGTATTGCTCCACGGCGGCGTCGTACAGCGCCGTTTGCCCGCCGAGCTGGCCGCGCAGGCGGCCGCCGTCGAAAATGGGCAGGCTCAGCGCCGGCGTCACGCCGCGCACGCTGGAGCTGGCGCTAAGGAATTTGCTGAAGCCGAACGACTGCAAGCCGGCGAAGGCCGCGATATTGATGTTCGGGTAAAAGGCCGCCTTGGCCGCTTGAATGCCATGGCCGGCCGCTTCGACGCGCCAGCGCTGGGCGGCGATGTCGGGGCGGCGGCCCACAAGGTCGGCGGGGACCGTGCTGGGCAGGCCCACGGCGGCGCGCAGGACCAACTGCGGCCGGGCGATGGTTTCGCCGTCGCCCGGGCCTTTGCCGGTCAGCGCCGCCAGCTGATGGCGCCGCAGCGCCACCGCTTCCTCCAGCCGCTCTTGCTCGCGTCGGCCGGCCGGCAGCGTCAGGTCCACCGTGGCGACATCGATGGCGGTGGCCAGGCCGGCGCGCTGGCGGCGGCGCGTGATGTCGAGGATGCGCTCGCGCTGGGCCAGGCTGGCGCGCACGCTGTCCAGCAATTCATGCTCGTACCACAGCTGGATGTAGCTGCGCACGACGGCGGTTTCCAGCGCCAGGCGCGCCGCCTGCGCTTCCGCCGACGCCACCTGCGTGTCGTTCAGGGCGGCCGCCAGCAGGTCGTGGTCGCGTCCCCACAAATCCAGGTCGTAGGCGACGCTGACCTGGGCGTCGCTCAGCCAGCGCCAGGTGCCGGCAATCGGCGGCGGCGCCGTGCCCTGGTCGGAAAAGCGCTGGCGGTCGACCGAGGCGGCGGCGTTCACGTGGGGCTGGGTCGCCGCCTTGGCGACGCCGCTCAGGGATTGCGCCAGACGCACGCGCGCCTGGGCGACTTTCAGCGTCGGGTTGTCCGCGATCGCCGCATCGACCAGTTTGTTCAGTTGCGCGTCGCCCAGCGCCTGCCACCAGGTGTCGGTCGGCCAGGCCATCGGGCTGGCCGACTGGATCGTGTGGCCGGCGTTCAGCGTGGCGGCGGGCAGCAGCTTCGCCTCCGGATGAATATGGCCCATGTCGGCGCAGCCGGCCAGCAGCAGGGCCAGGCCGAGCGCGGCGAGGCGCGAGGGAGCGAAGCGCGGGACGTTCATGGCCGCCGGCAGCGATCAGCGTTTTGCGCCGGCGTGAGTAGCCTCACGGTCGCGGATATGCTGGTTCACCCACGGCGTGGAGGTGGCGCGCGGACCATGGTCCAGCGGCAGCTTGTGGGCGCTGGCATTGGCGGCAGCGACGGACAACAACATGACAGCGGTAGCGAAAAACTTCATTTGATACTCCTTGCCGATTCGGCGAAACAGGGAATAAGTGAAGTATAAATTCGCGAAACCATGACTGACATGACTTGT
This sequence comes from Duganella aquatilis, assembly GCF_009674565.1. Taxonomy (GTDB): domain Bacteria; phylum Pseudomonadota; class Gammaproteobacteria; order Burkholderiales; family Burkholderiaceae_D; genus Rugamonas; species Rugamonas aquatilis. The sequence continues at coordinate 27,931 of NZ_WKJL01000005.1, read as the reverse complement.
GAAGCACAAGATCATTCGGAAAATTCATGCATTGCCGGCGGCAGGGGAAAGCGCCGGAGCGCCAAGCGCGTAGAATGGCGACTTTAAAAGGACATCAAGATGAAGAAAACAGATTTGGCCAAGGCCGACGCCAAAAAGCTGATGGGCAAGATGGGCGCGCCGGGCGCCGCCGCTTTCGGCAACGCCAGCACCGCCGTCATCGACAAGCGCGAGCAGCGCAAACGCGATCAGGCGCTGGGCCTGGTGCCGTTCGCCGTCAAACTGAATGACGAGCTGGTGAAACGCCTGCACGCCCTGGCCACCGAGCGTGGCCTCGACATGAACCAGACCGTCGCCGAAGTCCTGGCCAAGGGCCTGGACGCCGCATAAAAAAAGGCTCCGCGAGGAGCCTTTTTGTTTTAGCCTGCTGCCAGCACGTTGTGTGCCTGTTCGTCCGCGTGGTACGAACTGCGCACCATGGCGCCGACGGCGGCGTGCTTGAAGCCCATTTTGTAGGCTTCTTCTTCGTACATCTTGAACACGTCCGGGTGCACGTAGCGGCGCACCGGCAGGTGGCTGTTCGACGGCGCAAGGTACTGGCCGATGGTCAGCATGTCGATGTCGTGCTCGCGCATGTCGCGCATCACCTGCAGCACTTCCTCGTCGGTCTCGCCCAGGCCGACCATGATGCCCGACTTGGTTTTCACGCTCGGGTACAGCGCCTTGAAATCCTTCAGCAGCTTCAGCGAGTGCATATAGTCCGAACCCGGACGCGCTTCCTTGTACAGGCGCGGCGCGGTTTCCAGGTTGTGGTTCATCACGTCCGGCAGGCCGTCGGCGAAGATCGCCAGCGCTTTTTCCAGGCGGCCGCGGAAGTCCGGCACCAGCACTTCGATCTGGGTTTTCGGCGACAGCGCGCGGGTGTTCTGGATGCACTCGACAAAGTGCTGGGCGCCGCCGTCGCGCAGGTCGTCGCGGTCCACCGAGGTGATCACGACATAGCTCAGGCGCAGCTTGGCGATGGTGTGCGACAGGTTGGTCGGCTCATCCTTGTCCAGCGGGTCCGGGCGGCCGTGGCCGACGTCGCAGAACGGGCAGCGGCGGGTGCACTTGTCGCCCATGATCATGAAGGTGGCCGTGCCCTTGCCGAAGCATTCGCCGATGTTCGGGCAGCTCGCTTCTTCGCACACGGTGACCAGCTTGTTCTCGCGCAGCGTTTCCTTGATTTCGTAGAAACGGGTGTTCGGCGAACCGGCCTTGACGCGGATCCAGTCAGGCTTCTTCAGGCGCTCGACCTGCTCGATCGGCACGATCTTGATCGGAATGCGCGAAGTCTTGCTGGCGCCTTTTTGCTTTTCGCTCGGGTTGTACGCAATAGTGGTTTCGGTGGTCATAATCAATTCATTCGTTTGTCGCAAGGACGCGGACTAATTCCTCGGCCAATTGCTGTTGCACATCCGACAGCGTTGCCTGCGCGCCAACGGTGCGCATATCGACTGTTTCCAGTCCGGCATAGCCGCAAGGATTAATCCAGGAAAACGGCGCCAGGTCCATCGCCACGTTCAGCGACAGTCCATGGTAGGTGCAGCCATTGCCGCGTACCTTCAAGCCCAGCGCGGCAATCTTCGCGCCTTGGTGGTCGCCGCCGGCGATGTAGATGCCCGGCGCGCCTTCCACGCGCTCACCGACGAGATTATACGCCTGCAAGACATTGATGATCGCCTGCTCGATTTTATGCACGAATTGCCGGGCGTACAGCTTGCCGCCAGGCTTGTTGCGGCGCAGGTCCATCAGCAGGTAAATCACCACCTGGCCGGGGCCGTGGTAGGTGACTTCGCCGCCGCGGTCGGTCTGCACGACGGGGATCGCCGCGGCGCCCGCCAGCAGGTGGCCGCGGTCCGCGCCCAGGCCCAGCGTGAACACCGGCGGATGTTCGACGATCCACAATTCATCGCGGGTGTCCGGCGTGCGCGCGTCGGTGAAGGCGCGCATGGCGGCGAAAGTGCTGTCGTAATCGGCTTTGCCGAGATGCTTGATCTCAGGGAAGGTAGGAGACGTCATCCCGGCATTATACGCCTGTGCGTCAGTTTCATCCCGGCTGGTGGCGGGCCAGCCAGGCCTGTACCGACGGCCGCTGCCACTGGTAATCGACGTATTCGCGCAGCTTGGCGGGCACCTCGTCGCCGTTGCGCACCAGCCGGCCCAGCATGATGGCCAGATCGACGTCGGCGATCGACCAGGCGCCGAACAGGTGCTGCGGACCCCGGACGAAGCGCTCGGCCACGTGCACCAGCTTGGCGGCGGCCTGCTGCGCACTCTCGGTCAGCGGCGCGCATGGTTTCTTGAAGAATACGGTTTCGGTATCCCGCTCGACGCGCACCGGCACCAGGTCGCTGCGCACCCAGGCCTGGATCTGCCGCGCCAGCGCGCGCTGGCGGCGGTCCTGCGGATACAGCGCGAGGTATTCCGGCGGCGGGAAGCTCTCGTCCAGGTATTCGGTGATGGCGCTCGACTCGGTCAGCACAAAGTCGCCCTCGACCAGCGCCGGCACGCGGGCGGTCAGCGCACGGTCGGCAAACGGCGCCAGTTTCTGCTCGCCGCTGCCCAGATCCACCGTCTTGACGCTGAAGGGCAGGCCCTTCTCGGTCAGCGCCACAAACGCCGACAAGGCATAAGGACTGGTGAAAAGGCTGTCGACGTACAGTTCAAAAGACATGGCGGCTCCGGCTTGGGTAGATTTATTCACATAGTAAACCTTGTCTAAGTGCCTGTATAACGGTATATTTTCGCAATTCTTGTTAGTTTTATTCACAAAGTTATCCACAGCATGGCTCGCAGGCTGCCCAATTTTTCCGCATTGCGCGCCTTCGAGGCGGCGGCCCGCCACGAGAATTTCTCGCGCGCGGCGGAAGAGCTGCACCTGACGCACGGCGCCATCAGCCACCAGGTGCGGGCGCTGGAAGAGGAATTGGGACGGCAACTGTTCGTGCGCCACGGCCGACAGGTGAAAATAACTAACGACGGGCTGAAGTTTGCCCAGTTCCTCGGCAAGGCTTTCGCCGACATCGGCGCCGCCACCGACGCCATGCGCGCCACCAGCATCAACCAGCGGCTGACGATCACCTCGATTCCCTCGTTTGCGGCGCGCTGGCTGGCGCCCCGCCTCGGTAAATTCATCGAGCTGCATCCGGATATCGAGGTGGTGCTGCAATCGAGCGGCCACATGCAGGATCTGGCGCGCGAAGGCGTGGATGTGGGCATCCGCTTCGGGCGCGGCAACTATCCGGGCATGGTGGTGCTGCGGCTGATGGGGGATGTGTATTACCCGGTAGTGAGTCCACACTATCGCGGTGGGCAGCTACCGGTGGTGCCTGCCGACCTGGCGCGGCACACGCTGTTGCGCTCGGTGGAGCGCTGGACGCCGTGGCTGCACGCGGCCGGCGTCGACCTGCCGGAACCGTCCGGCGGGCTGCTGTTCGAGGATTTATCGATGCTGATCCGTTCCGCTGCCGATGGCAATGGCGTGGCGCTGGTGCGGCACGTGGTGGCGATGCAGGAAATCGCCTCCGGGCAGCTGCTGCGACTGTTCAACGTCGCAACGCCGAGCCCGGATGAGTACTACTTCGTCACGCCGCCCGGCGCCGTGGGCAAGCCACAGGTGACGGCGTTCCGCGACTGGCTGCTGGAAGAGATTGCCGTCTTCCAGCGCCAGCATGCTTGATTACATGACAATCTTGACCATCGGATGTGCCGACAGTTCGGTGTACAGCGCATCCAGCTGCTCGCGGCTGGTGGCGCGCACGGTGCAGGTCAGGCCGGTGTAATTGCCTTTGGCCGAAGGACGGACCTCCATCTTGCCTTCATGGAAATCCTGGTCGTGCTTTTGCACAACCACGGTAATGGTCGGGGCGAAATCGATATGAGTCGGACCCATGACCTTGATCGGGAAGTCGCTCGGGTACTCGATGAGGGACTCTGATGGCGGGATCGCTTGCATATTCTTTCCAATCTAAAAATATAAAACCTGAAACGCCAAATGGCGTCTCAGGCCTATATTGTAGCCGGATCAGGACTTTGCAAGCGCAAGCGGCTCCCCACTCTGCTGGCCAGAAAGACGCTGCAAACGGGCCAGCGCCGACTCGTTGCCCAGCGCCGGCTGGCTCACCGATTTGCGGATCGCCTCCAGCTCGGCGGCCTGGTCCAGCGGCTTCTGGCCGATGTCGGTGACGATGCGCAAGCCTTCGGCATTGGTGCGGATGGTCTCGGCGCGGCGGGTCAGGGCGCTCAGCGCGCTGGACTAGCCGCTCATGCCCTGCAAGCCGGTCAGCTGGGCCTGGCGTTCGGCGCGCAGCTGCTGCAGATCCTGCTGGGCGCGGGCCGACGACAGCGCCTGCAGCGCCTTCTTCGCCTGCGCATCGAACTCGGCCAGCTGCTTCGACAGCGCGTCGACGATGGTTTGCAGCTCGTTCATATACTGTTTGGCGTCGGCTTCCTCCTGCAGCTCCTGCGGCATGCGGGCCTTGTTGGCTTCCAGCTCGTCGCAGAACAGCGTGATGGTCGATTCCGAAATCTTGCCACTGGCCAGACGCTCGGCCAGGGTGCCGGCGGCCTGCTCGTCGGTGGCGATCAGCTGGCGCAGCTTGACCACGTCGCCGGCTTCCTTGTCGAAGGCGGCATGGGCGGCGGCCAGCTTCTGGGCGGCGCTGCGCAAGTTGTCGGCCAGACGGTCGCGGTCGGCCTCGGTGGCGGTTTCCGGGTCGAAGTTGGCGATCGCCTCGGAGACGCGATTGCCCAGCGCGCCGAAATGCTTGGTGATCAGTCGCGCGGTCAAACCCCAGCCATTCAAGTTGCTCATGTCAGTCTTCCTTCAGTTCAAAGTTGCGCATCATTGGATAACGATGCGTTGCTGCTCCACCGGGATGCCGATGACGAAGTCGACATGGATCCCGCGTTTTGAGGCATCGCCGTTCACGCTGTGGATGATTTCCGTCGTGATCAGCAGATATTCGTGGCCGCCGCCGCGCAGTTCGCGCACGTAGGGCATGAAGTACATGTCCTGGCGCAGGCCGGTGCTGCCGCTGGCGTCGTCCAGCCGCACCTCGGTGCCGGTGAACGGCGGCATGTAGGCCACCTCCGGATCGCCGGCGTCGCGCCAGTAGTCGACGCCTTCTCCAGCGCCAAAGATCAGTTCCAGGTCCAGATCCAGGTCGTTCAGCTGCTCGCGCCACAGCGTGTAGCTGCGGTCGCCGAGGCCGGCGCCGGCCTGGCCGGTGTAGGCGTCCTGGTCCTCGGCGGTTTGCGGAATCACGCGCGCCAGCTGGGTGCAGTACATGATTTCGCTGACCTCGCCGCTGGCGTTCTGGTAGACCTGCAGGAATTTCTCCTTGTCGTCCAGGTCGCCGGTTTCCAGGTAGTAGCGGTACAGGCCGCCCGACTGCTTGAGGCGGATCTGCGAGACGGCGACGATGCGGGTGTCGTCGGCATCCGGCAGCGTGATCAGCGAACCGCCGCTGACGGCGCGCAGCAGCGGCGACTGCTGTATGCCGACCACGCTGCCGATGCGCGCGCCCAGCGGCAGGTCGCCGTCGGTGCGCGGCGCCTCGTTGCCCGCCAGCTTGGCCGCGCCATTGCGCAGATAGTTGTATGCATCGGTCCAGCCCATCATCAATTCCTTTCAAACGAATAATTCGGTCCGGTGCGCAGACGGCGGAACTTACGCACCGAATACACCACTGCCCACATCAGCAAACTCAGCACGCCCAGCCAGGCCAGCCAGCGCAGCACGCTCATGAAGAACGATGGCTTAGGCGCCGGCGCCGCTGCCGGGACGCCGAGGCCGGGCATGCCGGTCACCGTGGCAGCGTCCTGCGTCGTCGTGGCCGGCTGCTGCACCTGCGGGTTGCCACTGGTGGTCGGGTAGGCCACCGGCTGATGGCTCTGGCTCATCGCCCGGCCCAGCATGAAGCCCATGACGCCGGCCATCAGGCCATTGCCGTTGCCGGATGGCGCCTGCTGGTAGACCGGTCCCGGATACGCTCCGGCCGGCGGCCGTTGTGCCTGCTGCGGCTGGCGCAAGGTGTCGTTCAGCGGCGGCAGGGGCTGTGGCGTGGCGCTGGCAGCGCGGCGTTCATCCAGCGTCTTCAGCGCGTTGGCGCGGGCGGCGCTCTGGTCGACGTCGCGCGACATGGCCGAGGTGCCGCGTTGCGGCTGGGCCGGCGAACCGGCCTGCTGGCCGAAGGCGCCCGGTCCGCTCTGGCGGTTGGCGGGCGGCGCCGGCGTTTGGTTATGTCTGGCGGAGTTGCTCTTTTGTGAAGAAAAACCGCTTTTAAACGACGACGATGTGCCAGAATGTGAAGCCGGCCGCGCTAGCGCCGGCACGTTGCCTGCCACGGCAAGGCAAACCATCAAAAGCAGCGCGGATCGAAATGACTTCATGATGTTTTCACAAAGAGTTGAATGAAAAACAGCATAGCGCCGCGCGTCGGCGGTTGCATCGGTAATAAAAGGCTCGCTTCACCATGACACGCAAATATCTGGACATGAATCAGCACGACGCGCTCTACAAGGTGGCGCGCGCCTATCCCGGCGGCATCGACGCCCTGGCGCAGGCGATGGGGATCTCGGTCAACGTCCTGCGCAACAAGCTGGCGCCGACGATCGCCTCGCACTATCCGTCGTTCGAGGAGGTTTCAACGGTGGTGGACTTCTGCCACAAGGCCGGCGTGGCGGACGCCCACCTGCCGCTGCACGCGCTGCTGGTGCGGCACGGCATGGCCGCGTTCGTGGTGCCGACGCCGGACAGCATCGGCGAAGACGACCTGTCGCAGACCGTGTGCAAGGTGATGAGCCAGGTGGGCGCGGTGGCGGAAGCGGTCTCCAGCGCGCTGATGGATGGCAAGGTGACCGCTGCGGAGGCGGATTTGATTGAGCGGGAATTCCAGGGCGCGCTATCGGCCCTGGGCGAATGGCGCGCGCGCTTGCGCCTCAAAGCCCAGCAATAACCCGGGGTCAGGTCCTTCATTTCTACACGGCCTCGGCCTTATCAAACGCTAGAGCTGAGCTCGTGTAGAAATGAGGGACCTGACCCTGGAGTTTATTGGCGGTTCTTGACCCTGGAGTTTATTGGCGGTTCTCGCGACGGTCGGAGTTGTTGTCGCGCTTGTTGTCGTGCTTTTCTTCGCGTGGACGCTCAGGCTCGCGGCGCGGTTCCTGACGCTGAACCGGCTGCGCTTGCTGTGGCGGCGGCGTGAACTGGCGCGGCTGAGGCTGCGGCTGCTGCGGCGCCTGCTGTTGCTGCACTTGCTGCGGCTGCTGCACCGGCTGCTGGCGCGCTTCGTCGTGCGGACGGAAGCGGCGCTGGTTGTCGTCGCCGCCACGGTCGGTGCGTTCGCGTTCACGCGGTTGTTGTTGCTGCGGTTGCGGCTGCTGCACAGGCTGCACCTGCTGCGGCGACACTTGCAACGACGGCTGCGGATTCACCGGCGACTGCCCGCGCGGCTGCCCCTGCCACGGCTGATTGCCACGCGGACGCACATCGATCCGCACATCGTTCGGATTGATGGTCTGCGCCGGCGCATCCGGATGGCCGAACTGGTTTGGCGCCAAGGTGCTGATCTGGCCGCGCGGCTGTTGCGCCGGCACCGGCACCGGCTGCGACGGCGCCGTCAGCACACGTCCCGGACGGTCGTTGCGCCCATCATTGCGGTCGAAGCGGTCCGGAATGCCATCATGATCGCGATCGCCGCCACCGCGATTGGTGCTCAGCGGACGGCCAGGCGGCTGCGGCGGCGCCACCGGCGCCACATTCTTCACAAAGCTCGCGGCCGGAATCACCTGCGCACCACGATTCACCACCACATTGCGGCGGCCTTCAAACTGATCGCGTGGCAGCACCGTCAGGCCATCGCGATGGCCGTTCCAGTCGTTGCGCGGCGTGAACGGCTTGCCGTTGTGGGTCCAGGTCACGCGGCGTTCGTAGTCGGCCGATACGCGGTAGGTCGGCACGAAGCGGTCGCGCGGCGACAGCGGATACCAGCCCAATCCCGGTCCCGGACGCGGTCCGCCACCATTGCCGCCGACCCAGCCCACCAGCGCCGGCGCCCACACCGGCCGTCCCGCCGGACGTCCCGGCGCCCAGCACCAGCGGCGGTTGACCATCACCCAGCGCCCGTAGTGCGACGGCGCATATCCCCACGGCGCGTTGTCGACCCAGGTCCAGCCCCACGGCGCCAGCCAGATCCAGCGGCCGTCGCTGTACGGCGACCAGTCCAGTCCCACGTTACGCGGCGTCCACAGCGGACCGTATTCGACGTTGTCGACCCAGGTGCCGTTGCGGTCCAGTTCCTCGTAGCCGGTCATGCCGCTGGAAACGAAGCGGGTCACCGTGGCGCTGTTGTCGAGGCGGTCGCGGTCCTCGGACCAGATGTCGAAGCCGTCGCGGCGCGCCACGCTGGTGCGCACGTCCTCGCCGCTGACATCCACATGGCGGCCGTTGCTGACTACCACCGACGAGCCGGCGCCTTCCACCCGCGCGCTGCCGGCCAGCATGCTGATCTGGCTGGTATCCGGCACGCGGTCGACATCGACGCGCAGAATGCCCGGCTCCAGCATGGTGACGCGGGCCTGCGGCGTGGTCAGTTCGAAGTCGCGCAGCAGCTCGGCGTTGCGCACGCGGATGCTGACGCTGCCGTAGTTCAGGCGCAGGCGCAGCAGGTCGTCGTCCATGCCGGTGATTTCCAGGTCGGAATCGCCGTCCACCCGCACCGCCGTCGAGCCGACGCGGAATTCGGCGCGCGCGCCGGAAGCGGTGTTGATGTGGTTGGCGGCCGTGACCGGCCAGTTCAGCGCAGCGCCGACCGGGTCGCCATCGCCGACCAGCGTGACGTTGCCCTGGACGGCGGAAATGCGGCCGACGATGGCCGGCGGGTCTTCGGCCTGCGCCAATGCACTAAAGCCGGCCAGAGCGGCCAGCAGGACGGTGTGGATGATCTTGCGGCTCATGGCTGCGTCTCCTGTGGGTGATGCCTGATTTAACGCCGCACGCTAAAGTCCGACTACAGGGGTTACACGGGGTTACAAAATAAGTTGCAATTCAGGCAGCCGCGCCGCCGCGCTTGACGAAGAACAGCGCCGCGCCGACCGCCATCAGCAGGCCGCCAAACACGCGGTTCTGCTTCTTGACCGCGCTGGCGTCACGGAAAAAGCGCTGCATCGACGAGGCCAGGAAGGCGTAGCTGTGCATCACCACCAGGTCGATGCAGCACATGGTCACGGCCAGGATCAGCAGTTGCGGCAGCAGCGGCTGGCCATGGGTAATGAATTGCGGCAGCACCGCCACCATGAAGATGATGCCCTTGGGATTGGTGGCATTGGTCAGGAAACCGGTCAGGAAGCGCTTTTTAACGGTGGGCACCACCATTTCCGCCTGTTTCTGCTCGCTGATGTGGACCTTGGCGCGCCACTGGCTCAGGCCGAGGTAGATCAGGTACAGCGCGCCGACCGTCTTGACGATGTTGAACGCCACTTCGGACGCCATCAGCAGCGAACCGACGCCGGCGCCGGCGATGAAGAACACCAGCAGCAAGCCGGTTTGCAGACCGAGGATGGTGGCGCTGGCGCGGCGCACGCCGTACGACAGGCCATGTGACATCGACAACACCGCGCCGGACCCGGGCGACACGGCAATAATGCAGGCGGCAACAAAAAAGGTAATCCAGGTGGCAAAGCTCATCATCGATCCATGGAAATAGTGGCAATCTGTATTGTGCCGCATCATCGCGGCACTCGCTTGGGTTAATATTGCCTGTCAAACCATACAAGGAGTGCCTTCGATGGCCGGTTCCAGCCTGTTAGCCCTGATCGACGATATCGCAACCATCCTCGATGATGTCGCCCTGATGAGCAAAATGGCGGCCAAGAAAACCGCCGGCGTGCTGGGCGACGACCTGGCGCTGAATGCCCAGCAGGTGGCCGGCGTGCGCGCCGAGCGCGAGCTGCCGGTGGTGTGGGCGGTAGGCGTCGGCTCGCTGAAGAACAAGGCCATCCTGGTGCCGGCGGCGCTGACGATCAGCGCGTTTGCGCCGTGGGCCATCACGCCGCTACTGATGGTGGGTGGCTTGTACCTGTGCTTCGAGGGCTTCGAGAAAATCGCCCACAGCCTGTTCCACGGCGGCGAGGACGAGCACAAGAACGAACTGCGCGAGGCGCTGGCCGATCCCAACGTCGACCTGGTGGCGCTGGAAAAAGAGAAGATCAAGGGCGCGGTGCGCACCGACTTCATCCTGTCGGCGGAAATCATCGTCATCGCGCTGGGCACGGTGGCGACGGCGACCTTTGCGCAGCAGGTGACGGTGGTGGTCGGCATCGCCGTGGTGATGACGGTGGGCGTGTACGGCCTGGTGGCCGCCATCGTCAAGATGGACGACGCCGGTCTCTACCTGAGCCAGCGCGGCGGCGCGGCGGTGCGCGCGCTGGGCCGGGTGCTGCTGTCGGCCGCGCCTATCCTGATGAAATTGCTGGGCATTGTCGGCACGGTGGCCATGTTCATGGTCGGCGGCGGCATCCTGACCCACGGCCTGCCGTTCGCCCACGACATCATCCACCACGCCACCGAAGCTGTCGCCGCCACGCCGACGGTCGGCCCGCTGCTGGCCGTGATCGTCCCCAGCCTGCTCGACGCCGTCGCCGGCCTGATCGCCGGCGCGCTGGCCCTGGCGGTCGTCACCGCCCTCAGCAAAATCGTGCGCCTGGTCAAAAAGCCCGCTTAAATCCCCATCCCCTTGCGCCCGTCCGGTCCTACCCCGGATGGGCAGTCGCGCCCGTCAATCCGGTGAAATTTGATCTAAATCAATAAATTCGACCGGGGGACTACGTAAACTGGCCATATCTATTGCGATAAAGCAATAAAATCAAGTCGGAGAGACAATAATGCGCAACAATCAACCAGTCACCAACCGGGAAGTCGAAGTCCTCGACGACCAGGCCATCGTGTCGAAGACTGACCTGAACGGCAACATCACCTACGTGAATCCGTACTTCACGCAGATCAGCGGTTTCAGCGAGGATGAATTGTTGGGCGCTCCGCAAAACCTCGTGCGTCACCCGGACATGCCGGCCGAAGCCTTCGCTGACCTGTGGTCGTCGATCCAGTCCGGCACGCCATGGACCGGCATCGTCAAGAACCGCTGCAAGAACGGCGACCACTACTGGGTGCGCGCCAACATCACGCCGATCCGCGAAAACGGCAAGACCATCGGCTACATGTCGGTGCGCGTCAAGGCCGAACGCCACCAGATCGCCAAGGCCGAACAGGCCTACCGCACCATCCGCACCGAAGCCCACCACCGCATCCGCATCAAGAACGGCCAGGTCATCGAGCCGGGCCTGGGCCATCTGGTCGCGCGCCTGAGCCATGTGTCGCTCGGCTTCCGCATTTGGGCCGCCACCAGCATCGTCAACGTGCTGCAGGTGATCGTCTGCGGCGCCACGCTGCTGAACGGCAGCAGCGCGAATAACTACGGCATCTTCACCGCCACCTTCCTCGGTCTGATCATCAACGTGTTCCTGTGGTACACGCTGCGCGTCTCGGTGCTGCAACCGCTGGACCGCGCGCTGCACGGCGCCCGCGCCATCGCCGCCGGCGACCTGTCCGGCTCCTTCGACACCGAAGCCACCGACGAAGTGGGCCAGCTGCTGCGCGCCCTGCAGCAAATGAACAGCAACCTGATCGCCACCATCCGCGACGTCCGCGTCAACGTCGAGACCATGGCCGTGGCCACGCGCCAGATCGCCGCCGGCAACGCCGACCTGTCCGGCCGCACCGAGGCGCAGGCCGCCAGCCTGGAAGAAACCGCATCGAGCGTCGAGCAGTTCTCCTCGACCGTCAAGCAGAACGCCGACAACTCCGAGCAGGCCAACAAGCTGGCGCAGAACGCCTCCGAAGTGGCGGTGCAGGGCGGCGTGATCGTGGCCGACGTCATCGCCACCATGGACGAAATCAACAGCTCGTCGCGCAAGATCGTCGACATCATCGGCCTGATCGAAGGCATCGCCTTCCAGACCAACATCCTGGCGCTGAACGCTGCGGTTGAAGCAGCCCGCGCCGGCGAACAAGGCCGCGGCTTCGCCGTCGTGGCCGGCGAAGTACGCAACCTGGCCCAACGCAGCGCCACCGCCGCCAAGGACATCAAGAACCTGATCGATGTCTCGGTCGGCAAGGTCAGCGCCGGCATGGTGCAGGTCGACCGCGCCGGCGCCACCATGAAGGAAGTGGTGGCCTCGGTGCAGCAGGTGACCGCCATCATGCGCGAAATCTCGGTCGCCTCGCACGAGCAGAGCATCGGCGTCGACCAGGTCAACTCGGCCATCGCCCACATGGACCAGGTGACCCAGCAGAACGCTGCGCTGGTCGAGGAAGCCGCCGCCGCCACCGCCAGCCTGGCGCTGGAAGCGGGCGGCCTGACGCAAGCGGTCAGCCTGTTCAAGTTCGGTCCGGCACGCAGCTCGCGCGCAGTGCGCGCGGCCACGAACCAGAAGTCTTCATCCACAGTGAAACGCCTCGCAGCATAAATTATGAATACGCCTTTTCCACCCGTCGAATTTGATGCTGCCATCATCAGCAAACTGAGTCAGTCGGGCCCACGCTACACCTCCTACCCGACTGCGGACCGCTTCCAGGGCGACTTTGGCTACAGCCAGTTCCTGGAAGCGGTGGCCGGCCTGCGCATGCGCCGCAGTCGCCGGCCCTTGTCGCTTTACATCCACATTCCGTTCTGCGATACGGTCTGCTACTACTGCGGCTGCAACAAGATCGTCACCAAGGATCACAGCAAGGCCGCCGTCTACCTCGGCTACCTGAAGCAGGAGATCGACATGCAGGGCCGCCTGTTCGACGGCATGGGTCAGATCGAGCAGCTGCACTTCGGCGGCGGCACGCCGACCTACCTGAGCGACAAGCAGATGGGCGACTTGATGGCCCACCTGCACGCCAACTTCGATTTCGCCGACGACGCCCATGGCGAATACTCGATCGAGATCGATCCGCGCACGGTCAGCGTGGAGCGCGTGCACAGCCTGCGCGCGCAGGGCTTCAACCGCATCAGCCTCGGTGTACAGGACTTCGATCCGGAAGTGCAGAAGGCCGTCAACCGCATCCAGCCGGAAGCCGAAACGCGCGCCGTGATGGACGCCGCGCGCGCCGCCGGCTACCGCTCGATCAGCATCGACCTGATTTACGGCCTGCCGAAGCAGACCATGACCAGCATGGCGCAGACGCTGGAAAAGGTGATCGCCGCCAGCCCGGACCGCATCGCGCTGTACAACTACGCGCACCTGCCGCACATCTTCAAGCCGCAGCGCCGCATCGCCGACGCCGACATGCCGACGCCGGCCGTCAAGCTGGAGCTGCTGGCGATGTGCATCCAGCGCCTGTGCGACGCCGGCTACATCTACATCGGCATGGACCATTTCGCCAAGCCGGACGACGAGCTGGCCATCGCCCAGCGCCAGGGCCGCTTGCAGCGCAACTTCCAGGGCTATTCGACGCGCGCGGAATCGGAGCTGATTTCGTGCGGCGTATCGGCCATCAGCGCGGTCGGCGCGACCTACAGCCAGAACGAAAAGACGCTCGACGCCTACTACGAGAAACTCGACGGCGGCGTGCTGCCGATCACGCGCGGCATCAAGATGGACAACGACGACCTGCTGCGCCGTATCGTGATCGGCAAGTTGATGTGCAATTTCGAGCTGTCGCTGTCGTCGATCGAACAGGGCTTCCCGATCAAGTTCCAGCAGTATTTCGCGGCGGAGCTGGAGAAGCTGAAAGCCTTCGTGGAGGATGGCCTGATTACCATCGACGACGAATGGATTTCGGTGACGCCGAAAGGCCGTCTGCTGATCCGCAATATCTGCATGGTGTTCGACCGTTACCTGGGCGTCGCGCAGGACGTGGCGCCGCAGCCGCTGCGCTATTCGAAGACGATCTGAGGATGCGATGAACGGCGCACAGCTCCTGCCAGTGTTTGTTGTCGGCCTGGCCGGCAGCATCCACTGCGTCGGCATGTGCGGCGGCATCGTCACCGCGATGTCGGCGGCATCGCGGCCGCCGCCGCGCGCCGTCATCCCCATCGTGGCGGCGCGCGCCGATGCGCTGTCCCATGTCCTCGCCTACAACGCCGGCCGCATCGGCAGCTACATGATCGCCGGCGCGCTGGCCGGCGGACTGGCCGGCGGCGCGCGCAACCTGGCCGCCGTGGCTGGCGTGCAGATGAGCTTTTACTGGCTGGCCAACCTGATGCTGGTGGCGCTCGGCCTGTACCTGATGAACGCCTGGCGCGGCCTGGCCGTGCTGGAGCAGGGCGGCCGTGTGCTGTGGCAGCGCGCCCAGCCCGTCATCGGTCCCGCCATGAAAACCCTGATGCCCGCCGATACCGCCCCAAAATCCTTCGCCCTCGGCGCGCTGTGGGGCTGGCTGCCCTGCGGCATGGTGTACAGCGTGCTGACCACCGCGCTGCTGAGCGGCTCGGCCGCCGACGGCGCCGCGCTGATGCTGGCCTTCGGCCTCGGCACGCTGCCGATGCTGACCGGCCTTGGCCTGCTTGGCGCGCGCCTGCAGAAAGCCATGCAGCGCCGTCCGGTGCGCATCGCCTGCGGCTTGCTGGTGCTGGCGTTCGGCGTGATCGGGCTTGCCCGCGCAGCGGGAGGCGTTACGCCCGAATGGATGGAAATGTTATGCCTCACACCACACCCTTGAACGACCCGGCCCTGGCCACCTGCTACCACTGCGGCCAGCCGCTGCCCGACGTGGTCGACCACGCCGCCTGGACGGTGGGGATCGCCGGCGTCTCGCACATCATGTGCTGCCCCGGCTGCGCGGCGGTGGCGCAGACCATCGTCGACCTGGGCCAGGAAAGCTACTACCGCGACCGCACCGCCTATGCCGCCAGCGCCGACGGCGCGCAGCAGCTGCCGCCGGAGCTGCAACTGTACGACAACGCCGACCCGCGCTTCGCGCTCGATGAAGACAGCCGCGAATCCATCTTCACCGTCGAAGGCATCCGCTGCGCCGCCTGCGTGTGGCTGATCGAGCAGCGGCTGGCGCGCCTGCCCGGCGTCGACAGCGCGCAGCTCAACGTCGCCACCGAAAAACTCTATGTGCGCTGGCGCAGCGACGCCTGCAAGCCGGGCGACATCCTCGGCGCGCTGCACACCATCGGCTACGCCGCCTATCCCTACGACGCCGGCCGCCACGCCGACCAGCAGCAGCGCGCCGCGAAAACGCTGGGGCGCCAGCTGTTTGTCGCCGGCCTGTCGATGATGCAGGTGATGATGTACGTCGCCCCGTCCTATCTCGCGCACGACGACGGCACGCTGGACGACAGCATGGCGTCGCTGATGCGCTGGGCCAGCCTGCTGCTGACCTTACCCGCCATCTGCTACGCGGCGCTGCCGTTCTGGCGCGGCGCCTGGGCCAGCCTGCGCGCCCGTGCGCTGGGAATGGACGTGCCGGTGGCGCTGGGCATCGCCGCCGCGTTTGGCGCCAGCGTGATCGCCACCTTCAGCGGCAAGGGCGAAGTGTGGTTCGACTCGGTCACCATGTTCATCTTCCTGCTGCTGTGCAGCCGCTATCTCGAACTGCGCGCACGGCGCAAGGCCGGCGCCGCGCTGGAGCGCTTGCAGCACGCGCTGCCGGCATCGGCCTCGCTGCTGGAAAATTATCCGGCCAGCCGCGCCGCCACCATCGTGCGCGCGGCGGCGCTGGCTGTGGATAACATCATCGTTATCAAGCCCGGCGAAGCGGTGGCCGCCGACAGCGTCATCATCGAAGGCCGTACTTCGCTCGACCTGTCGCTGCTCAGCGGCGAAAGCGCGCCGGTGCCGAAGAATGCCGGCGACGCCATTCCCGGCGGCGCCATCAACGCCGGCGGCATGGTGATCGCGCGCGTCACGCGCAAGGCGCAGGACAGCACCTTGTCCGACCTGGTGAAACTGATCAACCGCGCCGGCGGCGAAAAGCCGCGCATTTCGCTGTGGGCCGACCGCGTGGCCGCGTGGTTCGTGGCCGGACTGCTGCTGTTTGCGCTGGCCGCCTTCGGCTTCTGGTACTGGCACGACGGCGGCATCACCCGCGCGTGGCCGATCGCCATCGCGGTGCTGGTGGTGTCCTGCCCGTGCGCGCTGTCGCTGGCGACGCCGACCGCGCTGGCCGCCGCCACCGACAACCTGCTGCGCCAGGGCGTGCTGGTGACCGGTCCGCAAACATTGGAAACCCTGCATCGCACCACCCACGTGGTGCTGGACAAAACCGGCACGCTGACCTGGGGCCGTCCGGTGCTGCAAGGGATACAGGAATTGGGCGCGATGCGCGCCGACTTCTGCCTGCAGGTGGCGGCCGCGCTGGAAGCCGGCAGCGCCCACCCGCTGGCGCGCGCCATCACCGACGCCGCCGACGAAGCAGGGCGGCAGAACTGGAGCGCCTGCATGTTGACCGAGACCGCCGGCTGCGGCCTGGAAGGCACGGTGCACAACCGCCGCTACCGCCTGGGCAGCGCGCAGTTCGTGGCCGGCATCAGCGGCCTGCCGCCGGAACGCATCGCAGCCGATGGCGTCACGCCGGTCTATCTCGGCGTCGAGGGCCAGTGGCTGGCCTGCCTGCAGCTGCGCGACGGCCTGCGCCCGGATGCGCAGGAGACGGTCGATTACTTCCGCAGGGCCGGCAAGACCGTGGTGCTGGTCAGCGGCGACGATGACGTGCTGGCGCGCCGCGTCGGCGACCAGCTGGGCATCGAGACCACCGTCGGCGGCTACCTGCCGGCCGACAAGCTTAATTTCGTGCAGCAGATGCAGCGGCGCGGCTGCGTGGTGGCGATGATCGGCGACGGCATCAACGACGCCGCCGTGCTCGGCGCCGCCGACGTTTCCTTCGCCATGGGCAGCGGCGCCGCGCTGGCGCAAGCGCATGCCGACGCGGTGCTGCTCAACGGCCGCCTCGGCGCCGTGGCGGACAGCGCGCGCGTGGCCGAACGCACCATGCGCATCATCCGCCAGAACCTCGGCTGGGCCACCATCTACAACGTCACGGCGATTCCGGCGGCGGCGCTGGGCCTGCTCAATCCATGGCTGTCCGGCGTCGGCATGGCGCTCAGTTCGGCGGTGGTGGTGCTCAACGCGCTGCGCCTGCGCAAGGTGTGCTGATGGAAGCCCTGTACCTGCTCATTCCGCTCAGCGTGGCGCTGGTGTTCGTCGCGTTGTGGATCTTTTTCCATGCCTCCGACGACGGCCAGTTCGACGACCTGGTCGGCCCGGCGCTGCGCATCCTGCAAGACGACGACAAGCCGCCCGTCGATCACCAGTGATCCTGTGGATTTTGACTTATATCAAGGATTTTTAAGCTTCTCCTAAGTAACCTTTGACCTACATCATCAAAGTGTTCCGGGGAGAACTCAATTGGATCAACACTACAACTACAAGGTCGTCAAGCAATTCACGATTGCGACCGTAGTCTGGGGCGTCGTCGGCATGCTCGTCGGCGTCATCATTGCCGCGCAGCTTGCATGGCCGGCGCTGAATCTGGACATTCCATGGCTGACTTATGGCCGTCTGCGTCCGCTCCATACCAACGCGGTGATTTTTGCGTTCGGTATCTGCGGCCTGTTTGCAACTTCGTATTACGTTGTACAACGCACCTGCCAGGTGCGCTTATTTTCGGATAAATTGGCTGCCTTCACCTTCTGGGGCTGGCAGGCCGTGATTCTGAGCGCGGTCGTCACCTTGCCGATGGGTCTGACCCGCGGCAAGGAATACGCCGAACTGGAATGGCCGATCTCGATCCTGATCGCGCTGGTGTGGGTGTCCTACGCCGTGGTGTTCTTCGGCACGCTGATCAAGCGCCGCGTCAAGCACATCTACGTGGCCAACTGGTTCTTCGCCGCCTACATCATCGCCGTGACCATCCTGCACGTGGTGAACAGCATGTCGATGCCGGCCTCGCTGTTCAAGTCGTACTCGGTCTACGCCGGCGTGCAGGACGCGATGATCCAGTGGTGGTACGGCCATAACGCGGTGGGCTTCATCCTGACCGCCGGCTACCTGGGCATGGTCTACTACTTCATTCCGAAGCAGGCCGAACGCCCCGTGTACTCGTACCGCCTGTCGATCGTCCACTTCTGGGCGCTGATCTTCACCTATATGTGGGCTGGTCCGCACCACCTGCATTACACCGCCTTGCCGGACTGGACGCAATCGGTCGGCATGGTGTTCTCGCTGGTGCTGCTGGCGCCGAGCTGGGGCGGCATGATCAACGGCATGATGACCCTGTCGGGCGCCTGGCACAAGCTGCGCACCGATCCGATCCTGAAATTCATGATCGTCTCGCTGTCGTTCTACGGCATCGCCACCTTCGAAGGTCCGATGATGTCGATCAAGACCATCAACTCGCTGTCGCACTACACCGACTGGACCATCGCCCACGTACACGGCGGCGCACTGGGCTGGGTGGGCTTCATCACCATGGGTTCGATCTACTACATCATCCCGCGCATCGCCGGCGACCAGAAGATGTATTCGACCAAGCTGATCGACCTGCACTTCTGGGTCGCCACCATTGGCGTGGTGCTGTACATCGCCGCGATGTGGATTGCCGGCGTGATGCAGGGCCTGATGTGGCGCGCGGTCAATCCGGACGGCACGCTGACCTACACCTTTGTCGAAGGCGTCAAGGCCACCTATCCGTACTACGTGGTGCGTGTCGCCGGCGGCGGCCTGTACCTGGCGGGCATGTGCGTGATGGCCTACAACACCTGGATGACCCTGCGTAACCGCGACACCGCCGTGGCAATTATCCCGGCCGTCAATCCGGCCCACGCCTGAACTCGGAGCACAGTATGAAATTTTCACATGAATGGATCGAGAAAAATCCCTGGCTGCTGATCGCGCTGGTGACGTTGGTGGTCAGCGTCGGCGGCGCCGTCGAGATCGTGCCGCTGTTCTTCCAGAAGTCGACCACCGAACCGGTGGCCGGCCTGAAACCGTACTCGCCGCTGCGCCTGGCGGGCCGCGACATCTACATCCGCGAAGGCTGCTACAACTGCCATTCGCAGATGGTGCGTCCGCTGCGCGCCGAGACCGAGCGCTATGGCCACTACTCGGTGGCCGGCGAGTTCGTCTACGACCACCCGTTCCAGTGGGGTTCCAAGCGCACCGGTCCCGACCTGGCGCGCGTGGGCGGCCGCTACTCCGACGAATGGCACCGCGACCACCTGAACAATCCGCGTGACGTGGTGCCGGAATCGAATATGCCGAACTACCCCTGGCTGGCGAAGAACACGCTGGTGGCCAACGACATCCAGCCGAAAATGCGCGCGCTGCGCCGCACCGGCGTGCCGTACACCGACGCCGAGATCGCCGCCGCGCCGGAAGAGCTCAAGGACAAGACCGAACAAGACGCCCTGATCGCCTATCTGCAAGGCCTGGGCACCCTGATCAAAACGAGGAACTAGCATGGCTATCGAAACTTTGTTTGACCACGCCAGCAGCATCATGACGGTGATCTCGTTCATCACCTTTGGCGGCATCCTGTGGTGGGTGTATGTCCACCGCAAGGCCGACGACTTCGCTGCGGCGGCCCATCTGCCGTTTGACGACGAGGAGGCGCACCATGGCTGATTTTACCAACGGCTTCTGGGATATCTACATCGCCGCCCTGACCCTGCTCGGCATCATCGGCTGCGGCATCCTGCTGTATTCGCAATCGAAGGTGAAGGTCGCCAAGACCAGCGAAGGCAATGTCGATACCACCGGCCACGTGTGGGACGAAGACTTGACCGAACTGAACACGCCGATGCCGCGCTGGTGGATGTGGCTGTTCTACATCACCATCGTGTTCGCGCTGGCCTATCTGTTCCTGTACCCGGGCCTGGGCAGCTACGCCGGCAAGCTGGGCTGGAAATCCAGCGGCCAGTACCAGGTCGAACTGGAAAAAGCCGACGCCGAGTATGGTCCGCTGTTCGCCAAGTACCAGAAACAGGATCTGAGAACGGTGGCGGCCGATCCGCAAGCGCACGCCATCGGCGAGCGCCTGTTCCTGACCTACTGCGCGCAGTGCCACGGTTCGGATGCACGCGGCAACAAGGGCTTCCCCAACCTGACCGACAAGGACTGGCTGTTCGGCGGCGCGCCGGAAACCATCCAGCAAACCATCCTGCACGGCCGCGTTGGCGCCATGCCGCCGATGGGCGCCGCGGTGGGCGGCGACAAGGATGTGGAAGCGGTCGCCAACTACGTGCTGAGCCTGTCCGGCTCGACCCACGATCCGATCAAGGCCGTGTTCGGCAAAGAGAAGTTCGCCGCCTGCATGGCTTGCCATGGTCCCGACGCCAAGGGCAACCAGACGCTGGGCGCGCCCAACCTGACCGACAAGATCTGGCTGTTCGGCGGCAGCGTGGACACCATCAAGGAAACCATCAACAAGGGCCGTACCACCACCATGCCGGCGTTTGCCGATTTCCTCGGCGAAGCCAAGGTGCATGTGCTGGCTGCCTATGTATGGAGCCTGTCCAACGATCCGAACCAACCAGCGCCAGCAGACCCACCACCGATAGCAGCTGAAAAATGAACGCCCCCAAGGAACAAGTCATCAAGATGTATGCGGCGCGGGAAGAGATTTACCCGCGCGAGATCGACGGCCGCTATGCCCGTCTGCGCTGGCTGTTTGTCTGGCTGACGCAACTGGTGTTCTACTGCACGCCCTGGCTGCAGTGGAACGGCCGCCAGGCCCTGCTGTTCGACCTGGGCACGCGCAAGTTCTACATCTTTGGCTTGGTCCTTTGGCCGCAGGACTTCATTTACCTCGCGGTCCTGCTCATCATCTCTGCCTACCTGCTGTTCCTGGCGACAGCGATAGCAGGGCGGGTATGGTGCGGTTTCGCCTGCCCGCAAACGGTCTACACCGAAATCTTCCTGTGGATTGAACGCAAGATTGAAGGCAAGCGCAGCGCGCGTATCGCGCTGGACCGCCAGCCGGCGTCGCTGCGCAAGTTCGGCAAGAAGAGCGCCAAGCACGTGGCCTGGCTGCTGTTCGCGCTGTGGACCGGCTTTACCTTTGTCGGCTACTTCACGCCGATCCAGCACCTGCTGGGCGAAGTGGCCACCTTCGACTTCGGCCCGTGGGAATGGTTCTGGGTGCTGTTCTACGCCTTCGCCACCTACGGCAACGCCGGCTGGATGCGCGAGCAGGTGTGCAAATACATGTGCCCGTACGCCCGCTTCCAGAGCTCGATGTTCGACCGCGACACCCTGATCATCACCTACGACGCGCAACGCGGCGAACCGCGCGGCCCGCTGTCGAAAACCGGCAACGGCAACGGCGGCTCCTGCATCGACTGCTCGCTGTGCGTGCAGGTGTGCCCGACCGGCATCGACATCCGCAACGGCCTGCAATACGAGTGCATCGGCTGCGCCGCCTGCGTCGACGCCTGCAACAACGTGATGGACAAGACCGGCCAGGCGCGCGGCCTGATCCGCTACAGCACCGAGCGCGCCATGGACGAGCACCTGACGCCGACCGAAATCCGCCGCCGCACCACGCGCACCCGCGTCAAGATCTACACCGCCGTGCTGGGCGTGATCGTGCTGGTCACCTGTAGCGCCCTGTACCTGCGCACGCCGCTGAAGCTCGACGTGATCCGCGACCGCGGCTCGATGGGCCGCGAAGTGGAGGACGGCATGATCGAAAACGTCTACCGCCTGCAGATCATGAACACGTCCGAGCAGGCCCACGTGTACCAGATCGCCGTCAGCGGCATCGACACGCTGACGGTGGCCGACGCCGGCACGCTGCGGGTGGAAGCGACCGAAACGCGCTCGCATCCGGTCCGCCTGCGGGTGGCGCATGGCGCCGGCCATACCGGCTCGAACAAGATCCAGGTCACCCTGACCGCAGTCGATGATCCGTCGCTGCATGTGCAAGAATCCGCGGTGTTTATCGTGCCGCGCTAAGGAGAGATACCATGTCCAACGCCATACTCAATATGCCTGTCACGCCGTGGTGGAAACAACGCTGGCCGTGGCTGCTGATGCTCGGCCCGGCCAGCGTGATGGTGGCCACCAGCTACACCGCCTGGCTGGCGATCAAGACGCCCGACGCGGTGGTGGTCGGCGACTACTACACGCAGGGCAAGGCCATCAACCAGGACTTGCGGCGCGACCGCGTGGCCGCGCAGCTGGGCTTGTCGATGACGCTGGGGTATGACGTCGCCAGCGGCGTGATGACCGGCCGCATCAACCGCCTGGACACCGGCCCGCTGATGCTGCACCTGTCGCACGCCACGCAGCCGGAGAAGGACATCAAGCTGATGCTGGTGCCGGACGCCGACGGCCATTTCAGCACACGTTTGCCGATGCTGGAACGCAGCCGCTGGGTGGTGCTGGTGGAAGGGCAAAAACGTGAATGGCGCCTCGCGGGCGCCTGGGTGTGGCCAGCCAACCGCAGCATCAAGCTGCTGCCGGACTAAGGTGGTTTAGCCGCAGGTCTCGGTGCCGGCGGTAATCGCTTTCAGCATGCGCGGATCGAGCAATTCGATTTCGCGGTTGCTGACGCGCAGCAGGCCTTCCTTCTTGAACTTCGACAGCAGGCGGCTGATGCTCTCGATGGTCAGGCCCAGGTAGTTGCCGATCTCTTCGCGCGACATGCGCAGCTGGAAAGTGTTCGGCGAATAGCCGCGCGCCTCGTAGCGCGACGACAGGTTGACCAGGAAGGCGGCAAAGCGCTGGGTCGCCTGCATATTCCCCAACAACAGCATCACGCTCTGCTCGCGCGTGATTTCCTGGCTCATCATGCGGTGGAAATGCCGCAACAAGGTCGGCATTTCAGCCAGCAGCGATTGCAGCGTGCCGAACGGAATCTCGCACACCTCGCTGTCTTCCAGCGCCACGGCGGTGCAATGGTGCTCGTCGGCGCTGATGGCGTCCATGCCCAGCAGCTCGCCGGCCATCTGGAAACCGGTGATCTGCTCCGCGCCTTCGCGGTTGACCTGGTAGGTCTTGAAATGGCCGAGGCGGATCGCGTACAGGTTCTGGAATGGATCGCCGATGCGGAACAGCGTCGAACCGCGCGCCACCTTGCGGCGGCGGCCGATAATCTGGTCCAGACGCTCCATATCGTTGTTATCCAGCCCCATGGGCAGGCACAGCTGGTGCATGCTGCATGACGCGCAGCTTGCCTTCAGCACCTCTATCGTCGCGCCGGGGATCACCAGCGAAGGAAGTTCTCGTATCATGCAGCTAGTGTAGCCCATTGGACTTGATTTAGGCCGCTATTCCGCAGTCAGCTGATCAGGTATTCGCGCGCGGGAAGATATTTTGTTAGGCTAGCGGGATGACCCTGCCCAAGCCTCCCACTCTCGACCAGCATTTGTGTTTTTTGATCTACAACACATCGCTGAAAATGACCCAGACCTACAAGCCGCTGCTGAGCGCGCTCAACCTCACCTATCCGCAATACCTGGTGATGGTGGTGTTGTGGGAGGAGGACGGCCTCGGCGTCAAGGACGTGGCCGAACGGCTGCAGCTGGATTCCGGCTCGGTGACGCCGGTGGTCAAGCGGCTGGAGGCAGAAGGCTACCTTTCCCGCGACCGCGATCCGCGCGACGAACGCAACCGCGTGCTGACGCTGACCGCCGTCGGCCAGGCGCTGCGCGCCGCCGCGCTCAAGGTCAGCCAGGACTTCGCCGCCGAATGCCGGATCGGCCATGACGAGGTGGGCACGCTGATGGCCACCCTCGGCAAACTGAACCGCAATCTCACCGATTGAAAAAATTAATCGAAATTTAGATTGCGTGCGATTTTTTAGTGCGCTATATTTCATCCCAACGGAACGCGCTTTACCTGAAGCGCGTTTTTAAAACCGCAATACTTAGCGCACTAATCATTAGCACATAACCTGAAGAGGATTTATCATGAAACGCACTGTCATCGCCGCCGCCCTGCTCGCCGCCACCGCTTTCGCCAACGCCGCCGCTCCTGCCAGCGACACCACCATCGTGCTGGTGCACGGCGCCTTCGCCGACGGTTCCAGCTGGAACAAGGTCATCCCGATCCTGGAAGCCAAGGGCTACAAGGTGGTCGCCGTCCAAAACCCGCTGAGCTCGCTGGCCGACGACGTCGCCGCCACCCAGCGCGTGGTCGATGCGCAGACCGGTAACGTGGTGCTGGTGGGCCACTCGTGGGGCGGCACCGTGATCACCCAGGCCGGCACCAGCGACAAGATCAAGGCGCTGGTCTACGTGGCAGCGTTCGCGCCTTCCGAAGGTGAAGCCACCGCCAACCTGGGCAAGGACTACGCCGTGCCACCTGGCATCGCCACCCTGAAAGCCGACGCCGGCGGCTACCTGTGGCTGCCGGCTGAATCGGTGGCGCAGAACTTCGCGCCGGACGTCACCCCCGCCGAGAAAAAACTGATCGCCGCCACCCAGGGTCCGATCGCCGCCAAGGCCTTCGGCGACACCACCACCGTGGCCGCATGGAAAAACAAAGCCAACTACTACATCGTCGCCAGCAAGGACCGCATGATCGCGCCGGAACTGGAACAGGCCTTCGCCAAGAAACTCAACGCCACCGTCACCACGCTGCCGACCAGCCACGTGCCGATGGTGTCGCAGCCGGCCAAGGTGGCGGAAGTGATCATCGCCGCAGCACAGCGTTAATCTGGTTTCACATAAAACCACAGCAGGCGTGCGTTCGGTACGCCTGCTTTTTTTTGTTTCTTGCCAACGTTAGTCTTTGATAGGAGAATCGCTTCAGCCCCGCATACAGCAAGGATGATATGAAGCCTATCGGCATCAAGGCTAAAGTCGCGCTCGCTACTAGCATCACCTCGGTCCTGATGATCGGCCTGGTGACGCTGGTGCAAACCCAGCGCATGCAGGAAGACTACACCAAGGTGCTGTTCACGCAACAGGCCGCGCTGGTCAGCCGCACCGCGCAGGAGCTCGACGACAAGCTGACCATGCTGCTGGATATCATCGCGCTATCCGCCCGCAACCAGCCGCCCGCGCTGGCCGGCTCCACCGAACAGCTGCGCGACTACTACCAGAACCGCGCCGTACTGGCCCTGTTCGACGACCTGCTGGTGCTGAACGCCGAAGGCAAGGTGATTTCCGATCTGCCGCTGGTGCCGGGCCGGGTTGGCATCGACGCTTCCGACCGCGCCTATTTCAAGACCGTGATGCGCACCCGCAAGCCGATGATCACCGAACCCATCATCGGCCGCGCCAACAAGCAGCCGGTGGTGCAGATGGTGGCGCCGGTGCTCAACGCCAAGGGCGAAGTGGTGTGCGTGCTGATCGGCGTGCTGCGGCTGTACAAGGACAATCTGCTGGGCCACCTGCGCTCGGCCAAGGTCGGCAACACCGGCTACTACTTTGCCGTCACGCGCGGCGAGACATCGGTGTACGTGCTGCATCCCGACATCACGCGCCTGCTGAAACCGCGCGCCGCCAACGCCAACCCGGCCACCACGCGCGCGCTGGAAGAGGGCTTCGAAGGGACGATCATGGGCACCAGCGACGGCCAGCCGACGCTGAACAGCTTCAAGCAGCTGAAGTCGGTCGACTGGCTGCTGGCCACCTCGCTGCCGGCCAAGGAGGCGTTCGAACCCTTCGACGGCGTGCTCAAGCGCGTGCTGATCTGGAGCGGCGTGGCGGCGGTGCTGACGGCGCTGCTGATCAGCATGCTGACCCTGCGCCTGCTGGCGCCGCTGGCGCGGCTGCGCAACGCCATCGTCGCGCTGCGCGCCGATCCCGACCGCTTCACGCCGCTGCCGGTGCATGCGCGCGATGAAATCGGCCAGCTGACCTCCGCTTTCAACGACCTGATGCACGAGCGGCTGGCGGCCGACGCCCGCCTGCAAAGCCTGGTTGAGTTCGCGCCCAACACCATCGTCGTGGTCGGCGTCGACGGCCGCATCGAGACCTTCAACCGTGAAGGCGAGCGCTGCTTCGGCTACGAGCGCGACGAGGTGCTGGGGCAGCCGCTGGAAATCCTGGTGCCGGAACGCCTGCGCCAGCAGCACGTGGGCCACCGCAACCGCTTCTTCGCCGACCGCCTGAGCGCGGAGCCGGTGCGCATGGGCAACGGCGCCGCCACCTACGGCCGGCGCCGCGACGGCAGCGAGTTCCCGGTCGAGGTCAACCTGAGCGCGGTGCGCACCGACCAGGGCACCAAGGTGCTGGCGGTGATTTCCGACATCACCGAACGCCACCGCCTGCAGCAGGAAGTGGAAAGCCGCGCGCTGGAGCTGGAACGCGAACGCGACCGCGCGCAGGCCGCCAACCGCGCCAAGAGCGATTTCGTCGCCAACATGAGCCACGAGATCCGCACGCCGATGAACGCGGTGCTGGGCATGGTGTATTTGCTCGGCAACACGCAGCTGACGCCGCAACAGCGCAAGTACCTGAACATGGTGCGGGTGTCGGGTCAGTCGCTGCTGGGCATCCTCAACGACGTGCTGGACTTTTCCAAGATCGAGGCGCGCAAGCTGGACCTGGCGCCTATCGATTTCGCGCTGGACGAGACCATGAACGCGCTGGCCACCATGATGACCATGAACGCCGGCGACAAGGAACTGGAACTGGCGATCAGCGTCGACGCGGCGATTCCCAACCGGCTGCGCGGCGACTCGATGCGGCTGCAGCAGATCCTGGTCAACCTGGCCGGCAACGCCATCAAGTTCACCGAGCAGGGCGAGGTGGTGGTCAGCGTCCAGCTGAGCGCGCGCGACGCCCACAGCGCGCTGCTGCGCTTCGAGGTGCGCGACACCGGCATGGGCATGACCGAGGACCAGCTGGCGCAGTTGTTCAACGCCTTCACCCAGGGCGACCAGAGCATCACCCGGCGCTTCGGCGGCACCGGCCTGGGCCTGGCCATCACCAAGCGCCTGATCGAGCTGATGGGCGGGCAGATCGCCGTCAACAGCCGGCCGGGGCAGGGATCGACCTTCTGGTTCAGCCTGCCGTTCGACATCCAGTCCGACCAGACCGACGAACGGCGCAAGCCGGCGCTGGGCCAGCTGCGCCTGCTGGTGGCCGACGACAACCGCACCAGCCGCGAGCTGGTGGCGCGCCTGATCCGCGCCTGGGGCTGGCAGGCGGACGAAGTCGATTCCGGCGAAGCCGCGCTGCGCCGCTACCGCCAGAGCATGGACCACCAGCAGCCCTACGACGTGGTGCTGGCCGACTGGCACATGCCCGGCATGGACGGGCTGGCCACGGCCAAGGGCATCCGCGCCGCCGCCAACGGCAGGCCGCAGCCCATCGTGGTGATGCTGAACGCCTTCGCCCGCGACCGCATCGAGGAAATCTCGCACGCGCCGGAGGCGGACGTGGTGCTGGTCAAGCCGATCACCAGTTCCAACCTGTTCGACGCGCTGCACCAGGCGCTGGCCACGCAGAGCGAGTCCGATCCGCAGGCGGTGGCCGAACACGGCATCGTCGGCACCCTGGCCGACATCCACTTCCTGCTGGTCGAGGACAACCTGCTGAACCAGGCGGTGGCGCGCGGCATCCTGGAACACGCCGGCGCCACGCTGGACATCGCCGGCGACGGCCGCCAGGCGGTCGACATCATGCGCACCCGCGCCGCCGACTACGACATGGTGCTGATGGACATGCAGATGCCGGTGATGGACGGCTTCACCGCTACCCGCATCCTGCGCCAGGAACTCAAGCTGACGCTGCCGATCATCGCCATGACGGCCGGCGTGCTGGAATCCGAGCGCGAGCGCAGCCGCGAGGCCGGCATCACCGATTTCATCCCCAAGCCGATCGAAGTCGACGAGATGCTGGACGTGCTGCGGCGCCAGCTGCCCACGCCGTCGGCGCCAGCCCCGGCAGCAGCGCCGGTGCCGGCGCCGACACTGACGCCGCCGCCGGCGAAGAAGCCACCGGTTCGATGGGCAACGACT
>NZ_WKJL01000059.1 GCF_009674565.1 Duganella aquatilis | reverse complement strand
TTCGCTCACTCAAAATACTGACAGTATTTCTTGTTGAGCATTTAATGCTTTTAGTTTCGCCGAACCGAAGTTCAGCGTGCACTTGCATCAAACGCCCACATTTATCGACTGTAAATTTTTAAAGATCTAATTCGGTGTTGCTAGCTGAAGAAGCGTTTTGTTCATCAGCACAGAAGGAAGAGTATGGAGCATTTTCTACATCCTGTCAACCTTCTTTTTTCCTGCTTCACTCTGCATTTGCACACATCGTTTCGCGAGGGACAGAATCATACCAAGGAGGCCGCAGGTTTGGCAAGGGCTTTCTTTACGCCATCCGCCAACAAGGCAATCACCAGCGCCCCCGCGCCTATCCCCATCAGCAAACGGTGATTGCCGCCGCTTTGCGCGAACACATAGGAATAAGTGTAACCAGCCAAGGCCTGGAACAAGGCGAACACCGTCGTCGCCTTGCTCCACACGACGTTCTGCGCATGCGCATCGCCGTCCAGGATGCGATGCACACGGCTCAGGGTGATCGGGACGATGCCTGGCGGGAAGGAGCCGATCACCAGCGTCGCCGCCAGCAGCACCACGTGCTGCGTCGAGAACATCATCAGCGCAATCGCGCCGATTTGCAGCCAGATCGTCAGGTGGCTGGTCAGCGCCGGCCCCAGGCGATCGGACAAGGCACCATACACCATCGGCCCGGCAATCGCGCCGACGCCATACACCACCCAGAACAGTGCCGCCGTATGCGTGCCCCAGCCCAGGCCGCGCGCCACGTAGTCGACCAGGAACACCATCATCGGCACCAGGCCCACCGCCATCAGCGCATACTGGGTATAGAGCAGGCGCAGATCGACACGCACAGCCGCCTGCATTGCGGCGTTCGGCTCGCCGGCCGGCACATGCGTGTGTACGGCATTCGGCCAGCAGGACCAACTCGCCACACTGAGCAGCAGCGACAGCGCGCCCAGTCCCAGCCAGGTTGCACGCATGCCCATATCCAGCAGCAGCGGCACCACCGTACCCGACGCCGCGATACCCAGGCCAATCCCCAGGAAGATGGCGCCGCTCGCCATGCCCTTGCGATGCGGCGGCACATGCGGCAGCACGGTCATCGCCGCCAGCACCATGATGATGCCGCCGGCCACGCCCGACAGCAGCCGCCAGGCGAAGAACCACGTCACCGACAGCGGGAAGGCACAGGCGAAAAACGCGGCCGACGCCAGCAGCATCATGCCGCGCAGCGTGATGCGCGCGCCATAGCGCCGCGCCAGCGGCCGGCCCAGCAAGGCGCCGACCAGATAGCCCACCAGGTTGGCGGCGCCAAGGTAGATCACATCCTTGGCGACGAACCAGTGCGCCTCGATCATCGGCGGTATCAGCGGCGTATAGGCGAAGCGCGCCAGCCCGATGCCCACCAGGCTGGCGCACAGGCCGGCAAAAATGGCACGCGCGGTGGCGCCACGGTCTTCTACGGTATCCATGAAAAGTTCCTCAAAGCAGAAATCATGTTTGACAGCATAGTCAAACTTGACACCGATGTCAAATATCTTGATAATCCAGTCCATGGCAGGCATAAAACAATTCAACGAAGACCAGGCGCTGGAGCGTGCGATGCACGTATTCTGGCGCCAGGGTTATGGTGCGACCTCGATGCAGCAGCTGGCGCAGGCCACCGGCGTACTGCGCGGCTCGCTGTACAACGCCTATGGCGACAAGCAGACCATCTTCCTGCTGGCGTTCGCGCGCTATCGGGAGCACTACCTGGGCATGGTGCGCCAGCACATGCAGCTGGACGATCCGGTCGCCGCGCTGCGGGCATACTTTGCGTATGTGATCAGTTCGATGTCCGAGCCGGTGCCGCCGCTGGATGACACGCCGTCGTCGCGCACGCGCGGCTGCCTGACGACCAAGATCGCCACCGACGAAACCGCGATGGACGAACCGGTGCGCAACGCCCTGCGCGGCATGTTGGAAGGATTGGCGGAAGTGCTGGAAGAGCGATTGTCGCAGCCGGACGCCCGGGCGCGCCTGACCTTATCGCCGAAAGACGCCGCGCGCTTGCTGGTGACCTTCACGCGCGGCAATGTTGTGATGGAGCGTATCTACCATGGCCAGGAAGAGCTGCAGGCCACGGCGGACAGCATGATTCAAGTCCTGTTCAAGCGTTGTTGATCACCACATCGACACGCTTGTGCACATCCTCGGCAAACGCCAGGAATTCGCGCATCTCCTCCGGCTGGCTGACGTCCAGCGCGAACCATTCGGCCGAACCGCCGGCCTTGCGGATTTCCGCCACCAGCGCATGCAGCTTGCTGGACCGGCGCGCGCCCAGCACGACGTGATGGCCCTCCCCGGCGAGTTGGCGGGCGGTGGCTGGACCGGAGCCACGGCTGGCGCCGGCAATCAGGATAACTTTGCGTTGCGTTTGAGTCATGATGCAGTCCTTTCCAAGCCATTAACACAGACTGCATCTTACGGATGAAAGTTCATGCTGCGAATGCACATGACTATGCAGTTCTTGCCTAATCCTATGCATCGCACCCGCAATGGTGGCGGTCCGCGCGTGAATCGTGGATCATTCCTATTCATCACCGCATTCAAGAGGAGCAAAGCGTGGAACGCATGATCGCCCTGCACAACCAGATGGCGCGCACCGACGGCTATACCGAGACCCTGGTGGAGGACGTACGCCTGACCCGCGCCACGCAAAGCTCGACCAAGTCGCCGGTGATGTACGAGCCCTGCATCGCCATCGCCCTGCAGGGCCGCAAGAGTACCCATTTCGGCAACGAAGCGATGCAGTTCGACGCCGACCACTACCTGGTAGTGGCGGTGCCGATGCCGTTCACCGCAACCACCGAGGCGTCGCCGGAGCATCCGTTTCTCGGCATCTCGATCCGCGTCGACCGCACCACGCTGGCCGACCTGATGTTTGCCATCGACCAGAGCGACACCGAAGTGCCGGCCATGCCGAAAGGCATGATGGTGACGCGCATGGACGAGCGCCTGCGCGACACCGTGGAACGCCTGCTCGAAGCGTTGAGTTCGCCGCTGGAAGCGCGCGTGCTGGGACCAGGCATTGTGCGCGAAATCTGCTATCGCGCGCTGATGGGCGAACAAGGCGCGGCGATGCGCGCGGCGCTCACCAGCCAGGGACAATTCGGCCGCATCGCCAAGGCCTTGCGCCGCATTCACGCCGACTATGCGGCCGATATCGATGTCGGCATGCTGGCGGCAGAGGCCAGCATGAGCGTACCGGCCTTCCACGTGCACTTCAAATCGGTGACGCATTGTTCGCCGATCCAGTACCTGAAATCGGCGCGCCTGCTGCAGGCGCGGCTGCTGATGGCGCGCAACGATATGACGGCGCAATCGGCCTCGCAGCAAGTCGGCTACGAAAGTCCGTCGCAGTTCAGCCGTGAGTTCAAGCGCTACTTCGGCCGCAGCCCCAGTGAAGAAGCCAGCGCCATGCGGCGCCTGTTGAGCGTGCAGCCGGCGGAACTGACAAGGTTGATTTAAAAATAATCAGGCGGTAGTATGCGGGCAGGAGCGGAATTGCAAATAAACCAATTCCGCAGTCTGCTGTATCACCCTTGATCAGGATCATCCATGCGACTCATCTTCAGCGCACTTGCGCTCAGCCTGGGCGCAGCGCCGGCATTTGCCGTCGAACCTGGCGCCTATGCCTCCATCGTTGCCGGCCGCGCATCCATCTCCTCGCAATATGCCGACAACAGCGGCGATATCACCTTTGGCGCCGCACTGGGCTACCAGTACACCAACAACTTCGGTTTTGAGTTTTATACGCGCAGCCTCAGCCTGAATCCTTTCCGCGGCAGTTTTGCGCCGGCGGGCGATTACCCGGACCAGCACTATGGTGTCGCCGTGCTGGGTACCGCCCACCTGGACGACCATTTCCGTGCTTACGGCCGCGTCGGCATCGGCCGTACCAGCATGAAGCCGAATCGCAGCGGCCTGGACGATCACGACCAGACCGATCCGATCATCGGCCTTGGCGTCGGCTATGCGTTCAACCGCAACTGGTCGATCAACCTGGAGGGCAGCTATCTGACCAAAAGCGAGGTAAGTCTGATTACTGCCGGCGTGCGCTGGCAGTTCTGAGCGCCAAAAGCAAAAAAGCCCCAACCAGATTTTCTCCGGAAGGGGCTTTTTCTAATAACTAGCTTGACGATAACCTACTTTCACACTGGTTGCAGCACTATCATCGGCGTAGAGTCGTTTCACGGTCCTGT
>NZ_WKJL01000058.1 GCF_009674565.1 Duganella aquatilis | reverse complement strand
CGGGGTCAGTTCTGCCAATCGCACACGGGCTCAACTACGCTGTAGTTGAGCCCGTGTGCGATTGGCAGAACTGACCCCGGATTAGCGGCGCGGGAGCGCGCGCGTCTGGCGCAGGCGCCGCCATAGCTTGAACTTGCGCACCAGGCTGTGGCTGACGTGGAACCAGCGGTTGCCGTCGATGACGTGCTGCACCTGGCGCGCGGCGCGGGCGTCGCGCACGTTGCGCGCCATGCCGGACAGCACCTGCTGCGGCGGCGAAAACAGGCTGGACAGGAAGATGCCGTGCACCTTCTGCCGCACCAGCGCGCCGGCCGCCGTCGGCAGCTGGTAGGTATTCTTGATCGTGCTCAGGTAGAAGTGGCATACCGCCACGTCGAACTGCGCCTGCACCGCCGCGCTGACCCCGGCGCGCTCGAAGTGCGGCTTGACCGCCGCCAGCGCCGACACAAAATCCACGCACCATTTCTCACTGATCACGCGGGTGATGCTGACCGGATGCTGGCGATACGCCAGCAGCACGTGCGGCAGGTACACCAGGCTGCGGCAGCGCTGCAGCAGCAGCGGCACCACCGCCACATCCTCGAACAGCCGCTGCGACGGGAACACCGGCATCGCGGTCTGGGCATAGATCTCGCGCCGGAACACCTTGCACCACACGTACATGTGGCGGTCGTTGAAGAACGAGGTCAGGATCGCGTCCTGGCAGGTGATCGGCTGGTCCGGCGCATAACTCATGAAAACGTCGCGGTCCTTTTCCGGCGCGTGCGGATGCCACATGCGCAGCGCCGTGGCGATCACGTCCGGCTGGTGGCGCGTGATGGTGCGCTCCAGCACGTCCAGCGACTGCGGCAGCAGGCGGTCGTCGCTGTCGACAAACAGGATGTAGTCGCCGCGCGCCGCCAGCAGGGCGCGGTTGCGGGCGTCGGCGATGCCGCCGTTGGCCTGCTCGATCAGGGTGATGGCCAGGCGCGGCCAGGCGTCGGCCACGGCGCGCATGCGCGCCACGGTCTGGTCGCTGGAGCCGTCGTCCACCAGGATCAGTTCATGGCGGCCGTCCATCTGGACCACGATGTGCTCCAGGCAATCGGTGATGTAGCGGTCGACGTTGTAGGCCGGAACCAGGATGCTCAGCAGCGGAACGCTGTCGGGCGCGGCGGTGTTCATGCACGCAGTCCCTTGACGGCCAGCACCGTGTGGTCGGCGTGGCGTTGCAGCACGGTGGCGCGGTTGCTGGTTTCCTGGTCGCGGGCGTTTTCCTTGTGCCACAGGTGGAACACCTCGGTGGCGTAGGCGCCGTCCTTGCGCATCACACCGGCGTTGAACAGGCGCAGCACCAGGTCGGAATCCTCGTGGCCCCAGCCGAGGAAGCTTTCGTCGAAGCCGTTCACCAGGTCGAGGTCGCGACGCCAGACAGCCAGGTTGCAGCTCTTGATGCGGCGCCAGGTGAAGCGGCGGCTGGTGCGGCCCACGTCCGGCAAGGTCAGCAGCAACGGCAGCACCTTGTTGAGGGCGCCGCTGCGGCGCCACGCCAGCTTCTGTCCGGCATCCAGCGCCTGCAGGTCCAGGTGCTGGCCCAGCACCCGCGCGGTGGCCGCCTCGTCGAGCAGGATGCGGCTGCCCTGCACCAGGTAGCCGGCCTGCGCCAGCTTGCGGTGCTGGCTGATAAAATTCCGCTGCGGCACGCAATCGCCGTCGAGGAAGATGATGTAATCGCCCCTGGCGTCCAGGGTGCCGAGGTTGCGCGCGCGGGCGGCGCGGAAGCCCAGGTCTTCCTGCCACACGTGGCGCAGCGGCACCGGCGCGCGCGCCTGCAGCGCCGCCACCGCCTGTTGCGTGTTGTGGCCGGAGCCGTCATCAGCGATAATGATTTCGAAGCCCGGATCGTCCTGGGCGAAGCATGCCTCGATCACGGCAGTGAGCGCGTCCGGCCGGTTATACGTGGTGACGACGACGGAAATGAGGGCAGGTGACATGGTTGGCAACTTGCTGTAACGGATTGCTTATTTGCAATAAACGATAATATGAATGAATAATACCTCACCCCAGTCCACTGCCAGCACTGTCTTTATCCACAGCCTGATCTTTCTGTTTCCGTTCCTGTTGCTGATTACCCGTTTCGGGGTCGGCCTGTGCAGTTTCGCCTTCCTGCTGGCGGCGATCGTCTACCGCCGCCAGGGCTGGCCGGTGCTGATGCGCCATCTTACTGAGATTCGCGGGGTATTGATAGCGTTCGGCGCGCTGCTGCTGATGGCCATGGTGGGCGCCGCCGTCAGCAGCGACGGCCGCCTGCGCGACCTGGAAAAGCCGTTGCGCATGCTGGCCGCCGGCACCGTGATGCTGACCGTGCTGGCCTGCCGCCCGAGCCGCAAGGCGCTGTGGTGGGGCCTGATCGGCGGCGCCGCCGTCGGCGCCGCCTTCATCGCCTACCAGCGCTGGGGCATCGGCCTCGACCGTCCCGGCGGCCTGATCAACTCCATCACCTTCGGCGACATCATGCTGTGCATGGGCCTGATGTGCCTGGCCGGCACGCTGGACTTCGCCGGCCGCAGCGCGCTCTGGCCCGGCCTTGGCGCGCTGGCCGGCCTGGCCGGTTCGGTGGCCACCGGCACCCGCGGCGGCTGGCTGGCGATCGCCTTTTCCGCACTGTTGCTGGGACGCTACGGCCACGTGCTGCGCGGCCGCTGGCGCAAGGTGCTGGCGCTGCTGGCGCTGGCGTTGCTGGTGAGCACCTACTTCATTCCGCAGACCGGCGCCCGCGAGCGCATCGACGAGGGCTTCAGCGATGTGCACCAGTACTTCAACGGCGGCCCGACCTATACCAGCGTCGGCATCCGCTTCGAGCTGTGGCGCAGCGCGCTGAAGCTGATCGGGCGCCATCCGTTGCTGGGCGCCAGGCCCGCCGCCGTCAAGGCCGAGATGGAGGAACTGGTCAACACGCACCAGGTGCACCCGTACGTGTTGCAGTTCGAGCATTTTCATAACGATATCCTGCAGGCGCTGGTGTTCGGCGGCGTGCTGGGCCTGATTATCTGGGGCGCCACGCTGGCGGCGCCGTTCATGTTTTTCCTGCACCAGGTGGAGCGCGGCGGCGGCGGGCGCAATGCGCCGGCGCTGGCCGGCATGCTGCTGGTGCTCAGTTATTTCAGCTTCGGCCTGACGGAAGTGATCTTCTGGTCGGTGCGCAGCTGCATGTTCTACGCGATGATGCTGTTCCTGCTGGCGGGACTGTGCCTGAACGCTAAAGAGGAAACCCGGTGAGCGAATTGCGGACCCTGATCATCTCCCCCAACTGGATCGGCGATGCGGTGATGGCGCAGCCCCTGCTGCAGCTGCTGCGCGCGGCCCATCCGGAACGGCCGATCGACGTGCTGGCGCCGCCGGCGGTGTCGCCGGTATGGCGCCAGGCGGCCGAGGTCGACGAGGTGCTGGAAACGCCGTTCCGCCACGGCGCGCTGCAGCTCAGGCAGCGCTGGAAGTTCGCCCGCATGCTGCGCCAGCGCGGCTACGCCGACGCCTACGTGCTGCCGAATACCATCAAGTACGCGCTGATCCCCTGGCTGGCTGGCATCAAGAAACGCGTCGGCTACAAGGGCGAAAGCCGCTACGGCATGATCAACCTGATGCACCACGACGAGCTGCCGCCGCGGCCGATGGTGCCGTTCTACGCCGCGCTGGCCAAACCGCCGGTGACGGTGCAGGGGCCGGGCCTGCGCGCGGCGCTGCCGCGTCCGCGGCTGGCGGCCAGCGCGGCGCAGATCGCCGAGGTGCAGCAGCGCCACGGCATCGACCCGGCGCGGCCGCTGGTGGCGATGGCGCCCGGCGCCGAATTCGGCGGCGCCAAGCGCTGGCCGGCGGGCCATTTCGCCAGCCTGGCCAAGGCCGTGCTGGCGCGCGATCCGTCGACCCAGATCGCGCTGCTCGGTTCGCCGAAGGACCAGCAGGCCTGCGCCGAGGTGGCGGCCGAGCTGCCGGCCGGCGCCGCGTTCAACCTGGCCGGCGCCACCAGCCTGGCCGAGGCGATCGCCCTGATCGCGCGCGCGGCGGCGGTGGTGGCCAACGATTCCGGCCTGCTGCACATCGCCTCGGCGCTGAACCGGCCGGTGCTGGCGCTGTACGGCCCCACCGATCCCGACCACGCGCCGCCGTTCTCGGACCTGGCGGCGTCGATTTCGCTGCGCCTCGACTGTTCGCCATGCAAGCAGCGCGAATGCCCGCTGGGACACCACGATTGCATGGTCAAGCTGGCGCCGGAACTGGCATGGCAGCGCTTGCAGCCGATGCTGGCTGCATAGCTTGCCAATTTGTTGTATAAGAGCAGTACGAGGAATACCTGGGTGCCCCCATGTTCAAGCGCCTTTCCATCACTTTCTGGGCCACCGTGTTTGTCAGCGCGGTGTGCCTGTCGCTGGTCGGCGTCGATGTCTGGCGCAGCCTGAACGCGCGCAGCGAGCAGCTGGCGGAGATGGAGCGGCTCGGCGCCAACCTGGCGCGCGCCATGGCCCAGCAGGCCGATGACACCATCAAGGCGGCCGACACCGCGCTGGCCGACGTGGTCGAGCGCATCGAGACCGACGGCACCGGCGCGCCGTCGCTGGCGCGGGTGCAGCGGCAGATGCAGACGCAGGTGGTCAACCTGCCGCAGCTGGTCGGGCTGTTCGTGTATGACGAGCAGGGCCGCTGGATCGTCAACTCGCGCGGCACGCCGGGCCAGGCCTACAACAACGCCGACCGCGAATACTTCATCCATCACCGCACCCATGCGCAACGCGGGCCGCACGTCGGTCACCCGGTCATCAGCCGTTCCAGCGGCCGGTGGATCATGCCGGTGTCGCGCCGCCTGAACAAGCCGGACGGCAGCTTCGCCGGCGTGGTGCTGGCGACGCTGGACATCGACTATTTCCGCCGCTTTTACCAGAGCTTCGACGTCGGCGCGCGCGGCGCGGTGGCGCTGCTGTCGGACGACGGCGTGCTGCTGCTGCGCCAGCCGTTCGACAGTGCGCGCGTCGGCAGCAGCATGCGCGACAGCGAACTGTTCCGCCACTACGCGCAGCAGAGCGGGGCGGCGCGCACCGGCAGCGCCTTCTTCCATTCCTTCCACGACAACGAGGTGCGGCTCCACAGTTTCCGGCCGCTGGAACACTATCCGCTGTTCGTGACGGCGGCGCTGTCGCGCGAGGAAATGCTGGAGCGCTGGCGGCGCGACACCTTCACCAGCTCGGCCGGCGTGATCGTGCTGGCCGCGCTGCTGGGCTTTTTCGGCAAGCGCCTGGTGGACCAGATCAAGCTGCGCGCGCTGGCCGAGGCCGAGCTGCGCCAGGCGCGCGACGCGCTGGAAAGCGCCAACCACACGCTGGCGCGCCAGGCCATGTCGGACGGCCTGACCGGGCTGGCCAACCGGCGCCAGTTCGATGTCACGCTGGGCAATGAGTTCAGCCGCGCCATGCGGCACCAGGACACGCTGGCCTTCATCATGATCGATGTCGATTACTTCAAGCAGTACAACGACCTGTACGGCCACAGCGCCGGCGACGAGGTGCTGCGCTCGGTCAGCAAGCTGATACGCGCGCTGACGCCGAAGCGGCCCGGCGACCTGACGGCGCGCTATGGCGGCGAAGAGGTCGGCATCCTGCTGCCGAATACCGATCTGCATGGCGCGCAGGCGGTGGCCGAACGCATCCGCCAGGCGGTGGAGCAGTTGCAGATGCCGCACAACGGCAGTCCGTTCGGCGTGGTGACCTTGAGCGCCGGCATCGCCACCATTGCGCCGCAGCGCGGCGTGCACCTGGCCAGCATGCTGGTGGAGGCGGCCGACAAGGCGCTGTACGTCGCCAAGTCGGAAGGCCGCAATTGCCTCAGCCTGGCGCCCTAGGTGGTTTCCAGCCGCAGCAGGGCGGCGCGCGCCACCGGCGGCGAGACGATGTGGGCGCCGTCGAATTCCGCGTAGTGCACATCGTAGCCTTCGCCGGCCAGGCGCTGGGCGATCTCCTGGCCGCGCTGCACCGACAACACCTGGTCGTCCTTGCCGTGACCGACGAAGATGCGCGGCTGGCCCTCGCGCCGCAACGGCGCCATGAAGCCGGGCGAGAACGCCAGGATGTCGCGGAACAGATGGCCGTTCATCAGTCCCACCGACAAGGCGTAGGAAGCGCCGTCGGAAAAACCGGCGATCGCCATCGCCTGCTCGTCCACCTCGTAGCGCTGCATGGTCCACAGCAGCGCGCGGTCGAGGAAGGCGAGGTCGGGGCCGTAGCCGCCGCGCAGCAAGTCCCAGCTGGTCGACAGCGCGTCGGGAATCAGCAGCAGCGCGCCGTGGCGGATCGCATGCGCCAGCGCGATGTGGTCGCCGCCGCCATGCTGGCCGCCGGCGCCGTGCAGCAGCACCAGCAGGTGCAGCGGCTGCCCGCCGGCGCCGGCGCCCGAGTCCAGGTGCGGCGGCACGTGC
>NZ_WKJL01000057.1 GCF_009674565.1 Duganella aquatilis | reverse complement strand
CCGGCACTGGCTGCGCGGCCGGGCGTGGCGGCGGCGCGGGCGGCGTGGCGCGCGGGTGGAGCGTCAGAGGCCGCAGCCACTGTATCCACACGCGCTCCCCGCGCGGCGCCGACGACGGCAACGGCCGCATCACGGCCCACAGCAGCGCCAGATGCAGCAGGACGATGCATCCCAGGTTGGCTGCGCGCCGCCGGTTCATCGCGGCTGGAGACCGAGCGCCTTGCGGATATGCGCCGACACGATGCGCCACGACGGCGACGTGGCGGCGACTTCGTCGTAGTGGCTGCCGCCCGGCAGCGACACCACTTCCGCCGCATCGCCGGCCGCCTGTGCGCGGCGCGCATAGTCCTGGCCGACGCGCAGCGGCGCGATGGTGTCATGCTCGCCGTGGATCAGCACCGTGCGCACGCCAAGCGGCAGCATCTCCGCCGGCGAGGTGTCGCTGAAGATATCGGGACGCCCGGTGCTGGCGACGCCGGCCAGCTGCGCCATGTCGCGGTCGCAACTGGTCTTGATCAGCGCCTCTTCGTTGCGCAGGTCGGCCAGGCCGCCAAGGCTGATCACCACCGGCACCGGCAGCGGATCGGCCACGTACAAAGGACTGGTGCGCGGCAGCCGCGCGCGCGCGCCGGCCCACTGCGCCAGGTGGCCGCCGGCCGAATGGCCGACCAGCACGATGCGCGACAAATCCAGCTGATGCTCCGGCGCCAGCACGCGCAGGCGGTCCATCGCGGTCGCCACGTCGTGGTACATGCCCGGATAGCCGCCGCCCGCTTCGTCGTAGCGGCGGTATTCCACATTCCATACCGCGATGCCCTGCGCGGCCAGGTCGCCGGCCATATTGCGCATCTGCGTGATGCCGCCGAACTCCTTGGTCCAGCAGCCGCCGTGGATGATCACCGCCACCGGAAACGGGCCGTCGCCGGCCGGCTGGAACAGCTCCGCGAACTGCGACGGCGCCGCGCCGTAGGCGACGTGACGCGTCGGCGCCGGGCCGCTCAGGGCCAGGTAATCCTGCAACGACATCGGCGCGGCCGCCGCGCCGCCGACACTGCCCGCCATGGCGGCGGCCAGCAAGGTTGTTCTGATTTTTTTCAGCATGCCTGCTCCTCGATTGAGCCGCCATGCTACACCAAAAAAAAGGGCCGCCGAAAGGCGGCCCAAAAAGCAACTAAGCCCCCGCTTAGAACTTGTAGTTGGCGCGTGCGTAGTAGTAGCCGCCGTTGATGCCGAACGGCGAGAAGCTCGGCAGCACGGTGACCGCCGCGTTGTCGCCCGCCGCGCGCTGGTCAGCCAGCAGCGCCGGATTCACGCCATTCGGATACTTGTTGAACAGGTTGTTGGCGCCGACAGCCAGCGACCAGGCGTTGTTGATCTTGTAGCCGACTTCCAGATCGGTGATCGCCTTGGCCGAGATTTCGGTCAGGTGGTACACCGAGCCGTCCTCGCTGCCGTACTCCGACGATTTGCCGTAGATCGCTTCGCGCAGGTTGACGGTCCAGTTACCGATCTTCCACAGCGCGCCCAGGTTGACGCGCATTTTCGGCGACGCGGTTTCCAGATCGGAGATCGCGGTCTTGTCCAGCAGCGTCTGCGGCAGCAACTGGGTCGGCGCCTGGTTGATCTTGGTGACTTCCACCTTGTTGTAGTTGGCGGCGATCGACCAGTCCACCTTGCCGGCGGTGCCGTAGTTGGAGTTCACGGTGGTGACGAACTCCAGGCCGCGGCTGCGGGTGTCGACGGCGTTGGAGAAGATGTTGATACCGGTCTGGCTGACGGTGCTGTCCAGCACGTTGCCGTTGGCCTTGATGGCCGCCGTCACCGCCGGCGAGTTCACCGAACCGCCGGAGCCGTACAGCGCGCCCGAACCGACGATGCGGTCGCGGATCTTGATCTGGTAGACGTCCAGCGTCATCGCCACGTTGTTGGCCGGGTTCAGCACCAGGCCCAGGCTGAAGTTGGTCGAGCGTTCAGGCTTCAGGCCATCCACGCCCACCAGTTTCGCGCCGGCCGAATTCGGCGCCAGCTGCACGAAGGCGGTGGTCGGACCGACGTTGGTGGCCGAGTAGTATTCCTCGGCCAGGGTCGGCGCCCGGAAACCGTTCGAGAAGGTGCCGCGCATCGCCACCACCGGCGAGAAGTCGTAGCGGCTGGTGATCTTGCCCACCTTGGCGTTACCGAAGTCGCTGAAGTGCTCATAGCGGCCGGCCAGGTCGACCGTCAGGTCCTGGATCGGATTACCGGCGAAGTCCAGGTAGGCGGCCTGGTTGGTGCGGCGGTGGCTGCCGGCGTCGGTCAGCGAGAAGCCAGGATAGGACTGCGAACCTTCTTTGTAGCGCGAGGCCGCGTCGCCGGCCTGGATCTCGTACTTGTCGACGCGGTGCTCGATACCGCCGGCGATGTTCAGCGGCTTGGACCAGCCGATGTCGAATTCCTTCGACGCTTCCAGCGTGGTGGTCAGCTGGCTGGCGATGAAGGTGCCGGCGCTGAACACGGTCGGCGTGTAGCCGGTGTCGGTGAACAGCGAGACGTTGCCCGAATCGGCCACGCCGATGCGCGCCTTGTCGCGGCCATAGGTCGAGCTCAGGTCAACGTTCCAGCCGGCCAGCTTGGTCTTGTAGCCGCCGGTGAACGCGAAGTCGTCTTCCTTCATGGTTTCCTTCGGCGAGAAGCCGGTAGGATAGATCAGCGGCAGGCGGCTCGGCAGGCGATAGTTCTCGAACGCGCGCGCTTCCTTGCGGCCGGCGGTGGCGAACGCATACAGCTGGCTGTCGGGATTGACGTCCCAGCCGAAGTTGGCGGCGAAGGTGTTCAGGTGGTACTGCGCGTCGCCCGAAATATGGTTGACGTGCGGGTAGCCCGGCTCGCGGAACATGCCGGGATAGGCCGCCATATTGGCCGGATCGACCACGCGCGGGTCGATGCCGCCGCGGTCGCTGTAGCCGTGGTATTTCGATTCGGCGGTCAGGCTCAGGAAGGCGTCCTGGAACGGCGTCACGCCGATGTTGGCGGTGC
The DNA here is from genome assembly GCF_009674565.1 of Duganella aquatilis. Taxonomy (GTDB): domain Bacteria; phylum Pseudomonadota; class Gammaproteobacteria; order Burkholderiales; family Burkholderiaceae_D; genus Rugamonas; species Rugamonas aquatilis. The sequence continues at coordinate 4,587 of NZ_WKJL01000057.1, read as the reverse complement.
CGTCCAGCGTGCGGCCGCCGCCATCGACGTAGCCGCCGCCGCTGACGGTGGCGGTGCCGCCATGGTTGTTCGATTTCAGGATGACGTTGACCACGCCGGCGATCGCGTCGGAGCCGTATTGGGCGGCGGCGCCGTCCTGCAGCACCTCGATGTGATCGATGGCCGACACGGGAATGTAGTTCAGGTCGGCCGCGGCGCCGCCCTGGTATGGTCCGCCCAGCACCGCCAGGTTGGCGGTACCGTGGCGGCGCTTGCCGTTGATCAGGACCAGCGTGTTGTTCGGGCTCAGGCCGCGCAGGCGCGCCGACAGCGTCATGTTGGCGGCGTCGCCGCCGAAGGCTTGCGCCGTGAACGACGGCAGATTCTGCGCCAGTGCCTGGATCAGGTCCGGCTGGCCGGTGCGCTGCAGCGATGCCGAGTCAAGCACCTGGATCGGCGATGCGCTGTTTTCAACCTTGATGCCGCTGGAGCGCGTGCCGGTGACGATCACCGCGCCGACGTTGGGTGCGTCGGCGTCGGCCGGCGCTGCGGCGACCGCGTCGTCAGCGGCTGGAGCGGCGGCGTACACGCCGAAAGCTAAAGTGGACAACACGGCAGCAACGCCGATCTTCAGTGTGGCCTTATGCATATTTTAATTCCCCATTTTTTTTGAATAAAAGCGAAGGTAAGACCCGAAAACACAACTCCCGATTTGCTACGTATCTTTTATTTTTTGGCGGCGACCACTTCGATTTCGACCAGCCAGCCGGCGTTGCTCAGGCCCGCCACCTGCACCACGGCGCGCGCCGGCAGGTTCATCTGAGGGCCTGGCTGCGCAGTCGCGCCGAAGTACTGGGTGTAGGCTTCCATGAAGCCCTTGGTGTCGGCCTTGCCGCCCTTGGCCGGATCGCCGACCAGGAACACCTGCATCTTCACCACGTCGGACATCTCAAGCTTCATGCCCTGCAGGATTTCCTTGATCTTCTTCAGCACCGATTCCGACTGGGTCTTGGTGTCGCCGAAGGCTTCCAGCGAATCGGCCGGCGCATCCTTGTTCACCACCGCCGGCACCTGGCCGCTGATGAAGTGGATGGTGGCGGTCGGCGGAATGCTCACCGCCAGCGCGATCGGGAAATCGGAATTGGGAATCTTGTGGCGGACGATGTCGGCTTTCGGCGCGGCGGCAAAGGCGCTGCCGCAGGCGGCGGAGATCAACAGGCTAACGATTGCTTTTTTCATTGTGTGCTCTTTCAGTGTTTGTTGGACATGCTGGCGTCGCCGAAGGCGTCGACGCCGAGTGCGGTGCGCAGCGCGCCGACATCCGCTTCGGTCAGGCCATCGGCCTTGTTGCCCCAGTTGGAGCGCACGAAGGTCAGCACGGTGGCGATATCGCGGTCGCTCAGCGATTCGCTGAAGTCCGGCATGCCGCCGCGCCCTTTCAGCAGCACGGTGGCGACGTCGGTGTTTTTCCCCTGTACGAACTTGTTGCCCGCCAGCGCCGGGAAGGCGCCGGGTATGCCCTTGCCGGTCGGCTGGTGGCACGCCGCGCAGTTCTTCAGGAACAGCGCCTTGCCATCCAGCGCCGCGCCCGCGTCCTGCGCGCGCGACGGCGACGACGCCGCCGCCAGCACGGTGGCCACGATCGCCATCACGGCCTTGATCAGCGTGTCTCTCATGCGCTGGCCCTTTCATGGATCTTGGCCAGCTGCTGCCACGCCGATTCGATGGCGCCGGCCTGCCAGCCGGTCAGGTAGCTCAGGTGCTCGCCGGCCAGCAGGATGCGGCCCTCGCCCTCCACCAGCGTCGGATAGGCGGCGGCGCGGGTCTTCTCGGTCCACTCGGCCCAGCCGCCCAGGTTGTACTGCACGCGGTGCCAGGCCACCGAGAAGGCGGTCTCGAAGTTCTCCGTGTACTGCGGGAAGATCTTCTGGCCGGCGGCCAGCGCGAACTCGGCGCGTTCCTTCGGCGACAGCGCGCTGATTTCAATCGCGGCCGTCTGGTACTGGTAGTAGCCCAGCAGCACGCCCTTCTTTTTCTGGAAGCCGTACGACGGCACCGAGATCTGGTTGATGCCTTTCAGGTCGGTCATGATGTGACCGCCGTAGATATGGTCGTCCTCTTCCCAGAAGCGGCGCTTCATCTGCAGGCCGATCTTGCCCACTGGCGCGTACGCCACGGTGGCGACGGCCTTCTTGAATTTGTCCGAAAAATCGGTATCGATCTGGCGCAGCACCGACAGCGGGATGGCGCACAGGCAGTAGTCAGCGCTGATGGAGCTGACTTTATTGGTGCCGGTATCCTTGTAGGTAACCGTTACACCCTTATCGTTCTGACGGATGGTCTGTACTTCGGATTTGTAGCGAATATTTTTGCCGACGCGTTTTTCGAACGCCTTGGCGATGGAGTCCATGCCGCCCACCGGCTGGAACATGGTGTTCTGCATCGGGAAGTCCTGCACCGCGCTGTAGACATTGCCCAGCTTCGACGCCAGCAGGTCCTTGAAGCCCAGCGGATCGGACAGCTTGCCCGGTCCCGGATTGATGCCGGCGCCAGGATTGGTGGCGAAGCCGCGGCCGCTGCGGCCCTTGTATTGCAGGTCGCCCGGCGTCAGCGCGCCTTCATGCTGCAGGTAGTCCAGCAGCAGGCGCTGGTCGTCGGCGCTCAGTTCCTGGTCCAGCTGGTGGTTCTTGACCGACTTGGCCAGCAGCTCGGAGACGTTGCCGCGCATGTCGGCCTTCACCTCCTTGATGCGCAGGCGCTTGCCGGCGAACGGGCCGGCGTTTTCGGAGTACACGTAAGAGTGGTCGTTCTCGTTGACCATCACTTCCAGCGGCACCTCGAACAGCCTGGTGTAGTGCAGCGTCGACTGGTGGTGCAGCGGGATGCGCCACGGGCCGTGGTTGATGTAGTGGCCGTCGTCGAATTCGCAGGTCTGCTTTTCGCCGCCCAACTCGGTCAGGCTGAAGCCCTTGCGCGCCGTCTGGCAGCGGCCGCCGGCAAAGGCGCGCGCTTCCAGGATCTGCACCTTGTAGCCCAGCTTCTCCAGCTCGAACGCGGCCGTCATGCCGGCCAGGCCGGCGCCCAGGATCAGCACCTTCTTGCCCTTGCCGCTGCCGCTCAGGGCCGGCGGCGCCGAGGCGGTGGACTCGATGCCCATGCCCCACGCACTCATGGTACTCAACAGCAGTCCGGTGCCGCCGACCGCCGCCGTCCGATACAGGAAATCCCTCCTCGTCAATGAGCTAAATGATTTAAATGGTTTTACCGTTTTGCTATCCATCTGCTTCCTCGCCAATCTGCTGAAAAACCCTTGGGCGACTTGCATGCCCATACTTCTTCATTAGCAAACGGCGTGCCACAGATGACAAAAAAATAAAGCTGTTTCGGCTTACAGGCCCTACACAAGGAAACGGCATAAACGATATAAAACAATGTTTTTACGGCTATCCGTAAATGCTTGTCTATACACGTTAAAGCCAGACACGAACGACAAACTTTATTCGTAGCGGCAGAACTTTGTTCAGGGCGGGCAAAAAAAAATGCACCGCACCGTTAAGATGCAGTGCACGAAGCTGGACAGAAATTAACCGACGAAACTGGCGTAGCTCTGCGTAGTGCTACGTAGCGCGGCGGCAGGCAGCGCGGTTTGTGCACGCGGAAGGTGCGCAATCTCGGTGGTCGACAGATGCAGGTGCGCCAGGCTGTTGTCCGCCAGATGGCAGGCGTGGAACTGCATCGGCGCGGCGGCATCCAGCAAATAAACCGTGTCCATGTTGGACGGGTCGTAAGCCACCTTGACCTGCCATGAACCGCGCAGGCGCGCCCGCTCGAACCAACGTTCGTTGATGGCGCGCGCACAACTGTACCAACTATCGTATAGCGCGATGCCGTCGGCGGTGACGGTGGCTTGTGCAACCGGCATCAGGCTGCAGCGGATCAGGTGCTCAGGATAGATCTTTAATCCGCCGCCACGGTTTTCCACGCCCCAGTCCCACAAGCGGCGCGGCGTGGCGCCGTCCGCGGCGGCCAGCGCCTGGCGGTTGTTGTAGTACAGGATGCAGTCGATGACGATGCGGGTGAACTGGTCCAGGTCCATCACGCCATCCAGCCGGCACGGCGCGCCCTGCGCATTCGGCGCCAGCAGGCGGAAGCGTTTTTCCAGCACCGCGCGCCAGTCGGACGGCCCCTCCTCCACCGCCACGCAGCGCAGGTTGAAGTTGTTCAGCAGCGTGTCGCCGTTCCAGCCCAGCGTCAGCGCGGCGTTGGCCAGCAGGATTTCCGGCAGGTGGCGGCACGGCCACTGCTCGGCCTCGATGCGGCGGCCGTGCTGCTGGCTGTAGCGCTGCTTGTCGGCGCCGCAGTTGGCCAGCGCCAGCATGGCGTGCGGCCATTGCGCCTCGCCCATGCCGATGTAGACGCCGCACACCATGCGGCTGAAGGTGTCGGTCACCACGTACACCAGCGGCTGGCCGATGGCCTGCAGGCGGTCGGCGCGCGACACCAGTTGCACCTCGGCGCGCACGGCGTCCAGGTAGAAGCCGGCGCCGGGACGGCCGGGCGGCAGCGCCGCCAGCGGCGACAGGCCGGCGCTGACCGCCTGGTCGGTCT
>NZ_WKJL01000056.1 GCF_009674565.1 Duganella aquatilis | reverse complement strand
CCCGACGCAGCCGCCGCCGCAGGCGCGCCATGCGCCGCCACGCCAACGGCCACCGGCGCCGCACCAGCCAGCGCCCCCTGCAGCATCTTCATCTTGCCCTCCAGCTCCACCAACTTGCTGGACAGCTCCGCATTATGATTATCCAGCGCCTGGCACTCCTTGGCGCTCATGCCAGTCGGCGCACACGACACCGGCGCCGGCCGCTTCACACCCTTCGGCAAAGGCAGCGGCGCCAACGGCAACAGCGCCTGCGCCACCCCCACCGGCACCTCGGCCGACTCCTCCCTGGGCGGCGATTTCATCGGCTTGCCATCCGCCGACACCCACACACCCGCGATCCGCCGCGCCTTGCCGGCCGCCTCGGCCGCAGCCCTGGACGCCGCCTCCGCAGCCGCCTGCCGATTGGCCGCCTCCGACGCCACCCGCGCCGCCCTGGCCTGCGCCGCGACCTGCTCCGCCTGCGCCGGCGTCATCACAGCGGCCGGCGGCGCCACCACCACCGGCGCCGGCGGATTCGGATCCTTCTGCAGCCACACCGTGGCCAGCCGCACATCCTGCTTGCCCGGCACGCCCAGCTCCACGTACAGATGGACATAATCCGCATCCACCGCCCGCGTGGTGGTCACATGCAACACCTGCCGGCTGCCGCGCTTCTCGACCTGCAAACGCACTGAGGTCAGCGCCGGATTCATCGTCACATTGGCGCCGCGGTACACATTCGCATCGGCCAGCCGCACCTGCAAGCCGGCCTGTTCCTCCGGCGTCAGCGCCACCAGGTCGATATCGACCGCCAGCGGCTGGCCGATATACGAACGCGGCGCGATATCGCCCAGCTCGGCCGACTGGGCCACGAGCGCGGCGCCGGCCAAGGCCAGGGCGCTGATCGAAGTTGTCAAGTGCTTACGCTGCATCATCAAAAGGTCGCGCTGGGGCGAGAATTCCAAAAAGTGTAACAGCTATAACGGCTGAAATTCCCGTTTTTGTAGCCCCCGGTTAATTTTTCCAAACTGCGCTACACTCATTTCTCTTCTTCCCTACCAAGGATTCTTCATGAGCACCCGTAGCGAACGTGACAGTTTTGGCCCGATCGACGTCCCCGACGCCCAGCTGTGGGGCGCGCAAACCCAGCGCTCCCTCGAACATTTCCGCATCTCCACCGAAAAAATGCCGCTGGAACTGGTCCACGCGCTGGCCAGCGTCAAGCGCGCCGCCGCCCGCGTCAACCTCGACCTCGGCCTGCTGGACGGCGCCAAGGCCATCGCCATCACCCAGGCCGCCGACGAAGTGCTGGCCAACGTCCACCCGAGCGAATTCCCGCTGGCCGTGTGGCAGACCGGCTCCGGCACCCAGTCCAATATGAACATGAACGAAGTGCTGGCCAACCGCGGCTCCGAGCTGATGGGCGGTGTGCGCGGCGAAGCGCGCAAGCTGCACCCGAACGACGACGTCAACAAGGGCCAATCGTCGAACGACATCTTCCCCACCGCCATCCACGTCGCCGCCGCCCAGGCGCTGGCCCACAACGTGCTGCCCGCCATCCGGCAGCTGCGCGACAGCCTGCACGCCAAGGCCACCGCCTTTGCCAACATCGTCAAGATCGGCCGCACCCACCTGCAGGACGCCACGCCGCTGACCCTGGGCCAGGAATTCTCCGGCTATGTCGCCCACCTCGACTTTGCCGAGCGCGCCATCAAGGCCGCCCTGCCCGGCGTGCTGCAACTGGCGGCCGGCGGCACCGCCGTCGGCACCGGCCTCAACTCGCATCCCGAATACGCCACCCGCATCGCCGCCGAGCTGGAGCACGCGCTACACCTGCCGTTCCAGACCGCCGACAACAAATTCGCCGCGCTGGCCGGCCACGACGCCCTGCTGTCGGCCCACGGCGCGCTCAAGACGCTGGCCGCCGCACTGATGAAAATCGCCAACGACGTGCGCTGGATGGCCTCCGGCCCGCGCTCCGGCCTGGGCGAAATCACCATCCCCGAAAACGAGCCGGGCAGCTCCATCATGCCGGGCAAGGTCAATCCGACCCAGTGCGAAGCGCTGACCATGCTGGCCTGCCAGGTATTCGGCAACGACGTCGCCATCACCATGGGCGGCGCCTCCGGCAACTTCGAGCTCAACGTCTACAAGCCGATGATCGCCCACAACTTCCTGCAAAGCGCGCGCCTGCTGGCCGACGGCATGCGCAGCTTCGAGGAACATTGCGTGCACGGCATCGAACCGAACACGGGACGCATCGCCGAACTGATGGAACGCTCGCTGATGCTGGTGACGGCGCTGGCGCCGCACATCGGCTATGACAAGGCGGCGTCGATCGCCAAGAAGGCCCAGCACGAAGGCACGACGCTGAAGGAAGCCGCGCTGGCGCTGGGCTACGTCACCGCCGAGCAGTTCGAGCAGTGGATCGTGCCGCTGGACATGACCCGTCCCGGCGCCAGGGGCTGAACTCAGAAACCGTAGGAATAGCGCACGCCGGTCAGCACGTCCGGCCGTGCGTTGGCGTCGTGGCCGGGATTGACGCGCCACATCAGCGCCCCGGTCAGCCGGCCCAGCTTGCCGTCGCGGCCGAAAAAGCGGGTGTAGCCCAGCTCCAGGTCGCGTTCGGTGGCGGTCGGCCGCAGATTCAGCGTCGGCGCGCCCAGCACCGCCACGCCCGGATCGACGGCCTGCGGCAGCGCGCCGCTGTACTCCAGCGAACCGGTGCGCACCTTGGCCGGAATCGACAAGGTCACCGCCAGGCGGTCGTTGGCGGCCAGCAGCTGGCGCCGCACATAGCCGGCGCTGTAGGCCACCGTGCGCACCGACGACACCTGCGCCAGCAGGCTGTCCGGGCTGCCGATGCCCTCGGTCTTGCCATAGGACGCCATTGCCATCAGCGAACTGCGCGCCGTCAGCGCATAGCCCAACGACAAGGAAGTAAAGGTGGTGGTCGGCCGCGTGTTCAGCATCATCGACATGCTGTGTTCGCTGCCGGGCGCGCCGCCCGCCTCGCGCAGCAGGCCGACGGTCAGGATGCCGGTGCCGCGGCCCATTTTCTTTTCGAATTCCGCGCTGCTGAGGAAACGCTTGCCATGCTCGCTGAGCAGCGGCCCCAGCGGATCGAGCAGCGCCAGATTGTCCGGCAAGGCGCCGAAATGCAGCTTCGGCAAGCCGGCCATCGCGCTGTAGCGCGGCACGCTGTCGCCGCGCAGCGTATCGGCCAGCGCCGCCTGACGGTCGGCGGCATCGAACAGCAGCGCCGCGTTGGCGCGTTGCTCGAACAGCGGCGGCGCCGGCGCCAACGGATCGCCCGCCACCGCGTCGGCCCCGACCAGACTGGCCATTGCCAATGCCAAAGAGAACTTGTTCATGATGCAACTCACCCCAAGGCCAAGCCCCCTGCCCAAATATTCAGCAGTCAACCCAGAATACCAACTTCTTTGCTGCGTAGCAATCGCGGCAGGACGCGCCGATAGGGTAAACTGCGCGCCTGTCGGAATGCCGCTACACTAGCAAATGGCAGAGGCCGTACCGACTTCACATCAAGGCAGCAGAGGATAAAATGCAGAAAGTAAGTTTCGAATTAAATGGCGAGTTTGTAGAGCTGAATCAGTTGTTGAAACTGGTCGGCCTGTGCGACAGCGGCGGCGCCGGCAAGATGATCGTGGCCAGCGGCGACGTCAAGGTGGATGGCAAGCAGGAGCTGCGCAAGACCGCCAAGATCCGCGCCGGCCAGCAGGTCAGCCTGGGCGATGTGCGGATTAGTGTGGTCGCAGCGTAATTGTTCTTGCTTTTGAGAAATTTGAAGGTAAGCTATGCGGGTGTGCCGGTACGCGTTTGATCTGGCGCAAGCCGGCGGGCGTCTGCCCCGCTATAGTGGATTCTTAACCAGTAGGGGTCTCTCATGGACGGCCAGCCACCCAACAGTCCCACCCAGGAAAGCCTGCTGGACGATTTGCGCCAGGTGATCGAGAACGCCGAAGAGCTGCTGAAAAATACCGACCAGTACCACGGCGCCCTGTATCAGGCGGCCCGCAACAAGCTGGCCGAAGCCTTGCAGACCGCCACCAACGAACTGGCCCGCTTCGAAGACGTGCAGATCGACCGCATGATCGAACTGACCGCCATCGCCGCCCGCCTGCACCGCGACCTGACCGGCGAGGCCAAGCTGCTACGCGCCTTCAAGCGCGAGGACTGACGCTACCAGCACCGCGTGCGCCAGCCAGGCTTGCAGGCTGGCCGCCACGTCGAAGTCCCCATCCCGTTCGAACGCGGCATCCAGCGCCGCGCCGAACGTCCCGCCTGCCGCCAGCACCCGCAAGGCCGCATGCCCGGCCGCACTGAGCGGCAGCATCAGCGGCTGCCATTGCGGCCGCGCCACCAGCGCCTGGCTGGGCACCGCCATGTCGTCAGGAAAAGCCACGCCGCTGTCCGGCTGATGCGCCAACCACAGCGGCGCCACCGCCCAGTCGGAGGCGACCAGCTGCACCGCCGGATGCAGCCGGAAGGTGGCGCTTTCGATCCGCTCCGGCGCAATCGCCGCCAGCTGCGCGGCGCCGAGGCCGGCCGCCGCCGGCGCGTAGTGCGCACTATGCAGCGCCCACTCCAGCCGCGCCATGTCTGGCAGATAAGGAAACTCGGCCACGTGCGGAAAATCGCTTAGGAAGGCGGCAAAGCGCGCGCCGAAGAGGTTCAGATCGGGATTGTCGGAAGGCTGCGCGCGGCCATAGGCGCGCGCCAGGCCGCCGAAGAACTCCTCGCCTACCAGCGCCAGCACCACGGGATAGGCGGCGGCCAGCGTCTTGCGCCAGTTGGCCGTCTGGTTGCCGCGATACAGGGCGAAGCGGTGCTCGCTGTGCGCGGAAGCGAATTGCGCCAGCGCTTGCGGCGCCAGTTCCGCATCGAACAGCGCGCCGGCAAACAGCTGCTGGCCTTGCGCCAGCGCCAGCGCCCCCGCGCCCGTCCCCTCACCCGTCCACGCCACGCGTGGCGCCTGGAACGCCGGCGCCGGCGCGGCCGCCGCGTGCAGCAGCGCCGCCTTGTCGGCCTCCGCCAGCAACACTTCCAGCGCCGGCACATCGGTATCCCACTCGATCAAGGTCGGCGCCGCGCCGAAGCGCCGCAGCGCCGCCTCATACAACTGCCACACCGGCTGCGCCACCCGGTCGCCATGGTGGTCGATCACCGCCTGTGGCGTCACCAGGTGCCCGGCCAGATGCATCTCGCCCACCATGCCGGGCGCGATCGCCGCCATGGCCGCCAGCGCATCCTCGCCGTGGTTGCACTGGTTCACATACAAATTATTGATGTCCAACAGCAGGCCGCAGCCAGTGCGCGCCGCCAGCGCCGCCAGGAACTCGGCCTCGCTCATCGCATCCGCATGGAAGCGCACATAGGTCGACACATTCTCCAGCAGCACCTGCCGTCCCAGCACCTCCTGCATGCGCTCCACGCGCGCGCTGAGCAGATCCAGCGCCGCCCGGTCCAGCGTCAGCGGCAGCAGATCGTTCAACTGCCGGTCGCCCACCGCGCCCCAGCTCAGATGCTCGGACACCAGCACCGGCTGCACCCGCGCCACCAGCGCGCCGACGCGCGCCAGATGGTCCTCTGAGAATCCACGCGCCGAGCCCAGCCCCAGGCCCACGCCATGCAGGCTGACCGGATAATCGTGCCGCAACTGCTCCAGCACATGCCAGTCCCAGCCGCCCTGATCGAGATAATTCTCGCTATGCACCTCCAGCCAGCCGACCTTCGGCCGCTGCGCCAGGAACTGCCGGTAATGCGGCGCCCGCAGACCGACGCCGACGCCCAGCCTGGTCAACAACTTACTTGGCAGGCGGCGTGGTCTTGCCGCCGGCTTTCTCGCACGTACCCTTCGGTACATACTTCCACTCATCGGCCGCCTTGTCGGTCTTGGCCTGGCCGGCGCAGGAGTGCGCGCTGGTGGCGCAATCGTTCTGGCCGGACTTGGCCACGCCATAGCATTTTTCCTTGTCGTCGGCGGCGGCAGCGGCGCCCACCTGCGCGGCGCACACGGTCGCCAGCGCGGCGGCGATCAGGGCTTGACGTTTGTTCATGGTAAATCTCCTCAAGTAAAAGTAAACAGCACCCGCAGCGTACCAGCAATAATGCTGCGACGCACCTGTCTACTCATGGGAAGGATGGCGTGCACACGCACGCGCCGCGCGCCGGACGGCACGCGGAGAACACCGGCGGCGCAGAACGCGGCCGCGGGCCAGCGCTCAGGCTTTGGTGTTGATGTTGTTGCCGAGGTGGGCCGGCAGATTCGGCACCGGCGGAATCGCCTCGATCAGCGCGCTGGCGCTGGATGCCTGGAGGTCCTGGGCCTTTTTCAATACAGCGATGCCGACAGCCTGCTTGGTGCCAGTGTCCGCCATCGTGGTTGAGAGTTGAGCAATACCGGTAACGTCCATGGGGTCCTCCATTAAGGGGTTTCACCCTTGTTTACGGACGCACCGCCGGCAACTTTAGCCCTGCGCTGAAGTTTTTTTCAGATGCGTTAGCAACCAGGCAAGCACCTGCTCCGGCTGATTCACATCCAGCCAGGCAACGCTGGCGCGCAGCCCCTCCGGCCGCGCATGGTCGGCCGCCACGGCGATGACGTGCTCGTCGTCCGGATACAGCGGCGCGCGGCCCGCCTCCACCCGGTACACCTCCAGCTTGTCGATGGCATACGACTTGAAGCCTTCCAGCAAGGTCAGATCGGCCGGCGACATGCGCGCCAGCTGCTCGTCCAGCGTCGGCTCGGCGGCGCCGCGCAGCTCGTGGATGATGGCGTAGCGGAACGGCGATCCCACCATCACCTCGGCCGCGCCGGCCATGCGCAGGCGCGCGCTGTCCTTGTGCTGCGGCTCGAACTGCAGGTCATGATGGCTATGCTTGATGACATTCACCTTCCAGCCCCGCTCCGCCAGCTGCGCCAGCAGATGCTCCAGCAACGTGGTCTTGCCACTGCCGGAGGTCCCGATCACACCGAGGACTTTGCGCGCTTGCGCGGGACTGACTTGTTGCATTGCCTACCTCACCATCATGTTGATGCCCGTCATTATACGCAGCAACAACGATGGTGCAGCGGCCCGGCTCAGTGTTTGACCTGGATGGCGCCGGAACCGCGGGCCCAGGACAGCACGATCAGGCCGACGCAGATCAGAATCAGGCTGGCGACGCTAGGCTGGGCCGACTGCACGGCCTCGGCGGCATGGGCGCGCGGCACGTAGGCGGCGGCCGCGATCAGGAATGGCAGACCTTTCAGATGCTTCATGATATTTCCCTTGCTGAGTTCTCAATAGTAGAAAAATATCATTTTTTTATGACAGGCGAATTACGCCTCAATACGGAACGCGGTAACGGTAACCTTTAAAGTTGAATACCGCCTCCTTCGGCTGCAGCTTCTCCAGGATCAGGCCGGGTGCCACTTCCTCGCCCTCGTGGCGCAGGATTTTATCGATCAGCAATAAGCGATCGGCGGCGTTCTTGGAATAGATATAGCCGCCCACCGTCACCTGCGGAATCGCGCGCTGGATCGGCTCCGGCAGGTCGCGCAGATTGACCACCGGCTCCTCCGGAGACGCGGCGGCCGGCTTGGCGGGCGCCGGTGCGGGCGCCGGTGCCGGCTCCGGCGTCGTCGCCCGCGCCAGGTTGGCGACCGACTGCGGCAAATCCGCCACCGGCGCCGGCAGCG
>NZ_WKJL01000055.1 GCF_009674565.1 Duganella aquatilis | reverse complement strand
CCGGCGTCGGCGGCTGGCAGCGGCGTGGCGGCGGCGGCCGGCTGATTGAAGGCCGCCACCAGGGCCAGCATGTCGGCCACCGGATCGGCGGCCTGCGCGGCCTGGGCGTCGCTGTTGTCGCTGTCGGCGCTGCTGCTGTCGCTGGAAGAGGCGGTCTTGGCGGGCGCCGGCGCCGGCGCGGCGGCGCTGTCATTGCTGCTGGCTTGCGGTGCCGGGGCGTCGTCGTCATTCTGCTGCTTGGCCGGCGCGGCTTGCTGCTTGGGCGCGGAGGCGCGCGAGGCGTTCGGACGCTCGGCGGCCTTGGCCGGCTGATTGCTGCTGGCGCTGTTGGCCTGGCGCTGATCCATCTCGCGCGACAGGGCCTGCTTGAAGGCGTTGTTGTCGCCGCCGGCGCTCAGGTTCAGGTTGACTTTGGGCGCGGCCACTGCATTGGCGGTGAGGTTGGGAAGCTGAAGAGTGTTCGTTTGCATGTTTCGCGCCGTATGAGTGAGTTAATGCGTCATCGTTTGTAGTAGGCCTGCCTTGCCGCGTGCTCGTCCATTGCTTTCTGGTCGCGCTTGTTTTCCAGCTTGAGCGCCGCGGCGTCGGCGCGGTCGTTCAGGGTGGAATAGGACATGCGCTTGCGCTCGCTGTTCTGCCAGGCGGTTTTTTCCTGGGTGCTGCGGTGTTCCGCATGCCGTATCATTTCCAGCTGGCCGCGGATCGCCACTTCCAGCTTTTCAATAAAGGCCACGAAGTTGCGGTACGCCATGGGCGTGATGCCGGCCTGCTGCGCCGCTTCGAAACGCTTGACGTATTCCTCGCGGAAGCCGACCAGCATTTCGTGTTTCTGCTTGGCCTCGTCCACGGCTTTCAGGGCGATACCCAGCCGCTTGGCGGCATCGTCGGTGTCGCGCCGCGCCAGGTCCATCAGGGTTTCTAATTGCGCTTTGGAAGCCATGGTGACAATTATAAGTAGCGTGCTGCCCGGTCAATCAGTCGAATAGAGAGGTCAATTGCCCCAAACTCTCGCCCATGGTGACCCGTTCCGTGATTTGTTGCTGTAAGAAATTTTCTATCCGATCATGCGATTGGATAGCCTGGTCCAGCACCGGGTCGGTGCCGGCGGCATAGGCGCCGACGCTGATCAGGTCGCGGCTGCGCTCGAAACGCGAGAACAGCTGCTTGAGCTGACGGGCCTTGGTCTGGTGCTCGTGCGAGGTGATCGAGTGCATGGCGCGGCTGATCGACTGTTCGATGTCGATGGCCGGGTAGTGGCCGGCCTCGGCCAGGCGGCGGTTCAGCACGATGTGGCCGTCCAGGATCGCCCGCGCCGAGTCGGCGATCGGGTCCTGCTGGTCGTCGCCCTCGGTCAGCACGGTGTAGAAGGCGGTGATCGAGCCGCCGCCCAGTTCGCCGTTGCCGGCGCGTTCGACCAGCACCGGCAGCTTGGCGAACACCGATGGCGGATAGCCCTTGGTGGCCGGCGGTTCGCCGATCGCCAGCGCGATCTCGCGCTGCGCCATGGCGTAGCGGGTCAGCGAATCCATGATCAGCAGCACATTCTGGCCCTTGTCGCGGAAGTGCTCGGCGATCGCGGTGCTGTAGGCCGCGCCTTGCAGGCGCATCAGCGGCGGCGTGTCGGCCGGGGCCGCCACCACCACCGAGCGCGCCAGGCCGTCCTCGCCGAGGATCTGCTCGATGAATTCCTTGACCTCGCGGCCCCGCTCGCCGATCAGGCCGACCACGATGACGTCGGCCTCGGTGTAACGCGCCATCATGCCCAGCAACACCGACTTGCCGACGCCGGAGCCGGCGAACAGACCCATGCGCTGGCCACGGCCGACGGTCAGCATGGCGTTGATGCAGCGCACGCCGACGTCCAGCGTTTCGACGATGGGCGCGCGGCCCAGCGGGTTGGCGGGGCGGGTGTTGATGGGAGCGCTGTCGATGGCGTTGATGGGGCCGAGGCCGTCCAGCGGGCGGCCGGCGGCGTCCACCACGCGGCCCAGCAGTTCCGGACCGACCGGCAGGTGGCGCGCGCGGTCGCTGGGGCGGCGGCGCGGATGGGCCACGGTGCCCGGCTTGGGGATGGCCGGCTCGACCGGGAACACGCGGGTGCCCGGCACCACGCCTTCGACGTCGGACTGCGGCATCAGGAACAGCTTGTCGCCCTCGAAGCCGACCACTTCGGCCTCGATCTTGCCGCCGCTGGGCAGCGGCACGGTGCAGGCGGCGCCGACCGCCAGGCGCAGACCGACCGCTTCCATGACCAGGCCGGCGACGCGCGTGACGCGGCCCGAGACCTGCATCGGCTCGACAAAGTTGAGCACTTCGGCGCAATCGTTGAGATAGGTTTTCCAGCGGCCCGCGTGCGGGTTGGCGACGGCGTCCATGGTCAGCCCAGCCAGTCCACTTCTTTGCCGAGCGCGTGGCTCAGGCGCTGCCAGCGCGCGGCGGCGGTGGCGTCGATGGTGTTGCTGGCGGTGTCGACCTTGCAGCCGCCGCGGCCGACCGACGGGTCCTCGACCACGCGCCAGCCGCCCTTGTCCAGTTCCTCGCCGATGCCGGCGCGCACGGTGGCGGCGTCGTCCGGATGCAGCACCAGCAGGGCGGGCTGCTGCAATACCGGCAGGTATTCGATGGCGTCGCGCACGATCGGCAGGATCAGTTCCGGCTTGACCTGCAGCGCGCTCTTCAGCATGCCCTTGGCCAGCTGCAGCGCCAGGTCCAGCACCTCGTTGGCGATCAGCTGGTCGGCGTCGCGCAGCGCGTTGCTGAAATTGTCGGCCAGCACGCGCACCTGTTGCAGTTCCTCGCGCGTGGCTTGCTTGCCGGCCTCGATGGCGTCGGCATGGCCGGCCTCGTGGCCCTCGTCATAGCCTTCCTTGCGCGAGGCTTCGCGGATGGCTTCCAGTTCCTCGACGGTCGGGTATTCGATGGGCGGCGGCAGCGGCGGCCCCATTTCCATCTGTTCCTGCTGCGCCTGCAAGGCTTCGTGCACGCGCTGCTGCGCTTCCAGGCGGGCGTTCTCGGCGTCGATCTCGCGCTGTTCGGCTTCGCGCAGCGCGACCGTGCTGGGACGCTCGTCGCCAAACGAGGTCATCTCCCAGCGCTTGAACGCCGGCTGCGCTTCTTTGCTGTGAATAGCCATTAAACGAAGGAATCCTCACCTTTGCCACCAAGCACGATCTGACCTTCGTCGGCCAGGCGGCGCACGATTTGCAGAATTTGCTTTTGCTGGGTTTCCACTTCCGACAGGCGCACCGGACCCTTGGACTCCAGGTCCTCGCGCATCATTTCCGAGGCGCGCGCCGACATGTTCTTGAAGATCTTGTCGCGCAGTTCCTGCGACGCGCCCTTCAGCGCGATGATCAGCATTTCCGACTGCACTTCGCGCAGCAGCAACTGGATGCCGCGGTCGTCGATGTCGATCAGGTTGTCGAACACGAACATCTCGTCCATGATTTTCTGCGCCATGTCGTTGTCGTAGTTCTTGATGTTGTCCATGACCGAGCTTTCCTGCTCGCCGGACATGAAGTTGAGAATCTCGGCCGCCGCGCGGACGCCGCCCAGCGTGGATTTCTTGATGTTTTCGTTACCCGACAGCAGCTTGGTCAGCACGTCGTTCAGCTCGCGCAGCGCGGCCGGCTGCACGCCGTCCAGCGTGGCGATGCGCAGCACGACGTCGTTGCGCAGGCGGTCGGTGAAGTTGCCGAGAATCTCGCAGGCCTGGTCGCGCTCCAGGTGGACCAGGATGGTGGCGATGATCTGCGGGTGCTCGTTGCGGATCAGCTCGGCCACGGATTGCGAATCCATCCATTTCAGCGACTCGATGCCGGAGGCGTCCTTGCCGCCCAGAATCCGCGACAGCAGCACCGACGCCTTGTCGTCGCCCAGCGCCTTGGTCAGCACCTGGCGGATGTACTCGTCGGAGTCCAGGCCCACGGTGGACGCGGCCGCGACCATGTCGCGGAAGTTGTCCAGCGTGCCGACCACTTCCTCGTGCGGCACGTTCTTCATGGTGGCCATCGCCGCGCCCAGCTTCAGCACTTCGCGCGGGCCGAGGAACTTCATCACCTCGGCAGCCTCGGTTTCGCCCATCGCCAGCATCAGGATGGCGGCTTTTTGCAGTCCGGTATTCTCAGTCATTGGCGCCTATCCATTCCTTAATCACGTTGGCCACGATGCGTGGGTCTTCCACCGCCAGTTTCTTGGCCATGGCCAGGTTTTCGCGGTAACCACGCGCGGTGTTTTCTTCCATTTTGCGCAACTCTTCTTCGGCGATGAGGGCCTCGTCCGGACCTTCCTCGACTTCTTCTTCCGGCACTTCCGGTTCCGGTTCCGGCGCGTTGATCTCGTCGATTTTCTTGAACACCGGGCGCATCATCGGACGCACGATGCGCATCACAATGTACAGCAGGATCAGGGCGGTGATCAGGAACTTGGCCAGATCCTTGGCCATCGGCAAGTTGGCCGGATCGCGCCACCAGTCCGGCGGCGGTTCGAACGGCTTGTCGACGCCGTCGAACGGCGAGTTGGCGACGCTGACGGCGTCGCCGCGGTCCTGGTTGTAGCCCATGGCCTGCTTGACCAGATCATTGATCTTGGCCATCTCTTCAGGAGTATAGGCTTTTACCGTGACTTTGCCGTCCTTATCGATCAGGCGCTTGTAGTTGACCACCACCGCCACCGTCATGCGGCGCAGGCCGCCCATGCCGCGCTGCTCGTAGCGCACGGTCTTGTCGACTTCGTAATTGGTGGTCGATTCCTTGTGGCTAGGCGTGCCGGCGCCGGCGCCGTTGGCGGGCAGGGCGCCCGGCGGCGTGCCGGGGGCCGGCGCGTTGGGGCCGTTGGCGGCCGCGGTCTGGGTCAGCGGCGCGGTGGCGGTGCCCGGCGGCTGGTTCGACAGCGCGCCCGGAATGCCGCCCGGATTGGCGTTGCCGCCGCCGCCCGAGGTTTCGCTGCTCTGCTGGCTGCGGATGGCCGAGGCCGCTGGCGGCGAGTTCGGCTTGTAGTTCTCGGACGCCTGCTCGATCTGGGCGAAGTCGACGTCGGCCACCGCTTCGGCGCGCACATTGCCTTCGCCGACGATGGGGATGACGATCGACTCTACCTGCTTGATGACCTGGGTCTGCAAATCCTTGACGTATTTCAGCTGCTGCTCGTCGAGCTTGGCGTTGACGCCGTTGCCGGGCTTGTTCTGGTCGGAAATCAGGTTGCCGGCCTGGTCGACCACGGTGACGTTGGCCGGCAGCAGATCCGGCACGCTGGAGGCGACCAGGTGGACGATGGCGCCGGTTTGTTGCTGGTCCAGCATGCGGTTCGGGTGCAGCGTGACGATCACCGAGGCGGTCGGCTTCTGCTGGTCGCGCACGAACACGGACGGTTTCGGCAGCGCCAGGTGGACGCGGGCGTTTTCGACCGGCGCCAGCGACATCACGGAGCGCGCCAGTTCGCCTTCCAGCGCGCGCTGGTAATTGACCTGTTCGAGGAACTGGGACACGCCCAGCTTCTGGTTTTCCATCAGCTCGAAGCCGACGTTGCCGCCTTTCGGCAGGCCTTGGGCGGCCAGCTTGAGGCGGATGTCGTGCACCTGGTCGGTCGGCACCAGGATGGCGGTGCCGTTGTCCGAGAACTTGTGCTTGACGTTCATCTTGTCCAGCTCGGCCGTGATGGCGCCGCCGTCGCGGTCGGTATAGTTGGAGAACAGCACCGCGTAATCCGGCGGTTTGTTCCACAGCCACAGGCCGATCAGGATGGCGACAACCGCCGCGGCGCCGGCGGCGCGCAGGAAGTTGCGGCCCATCGGCGTCTGGATGAAGGGCAGTTTCTCGGCGCCGTCGTCTGGCGCGCCTGCTGTGGCGTTATCGATTTCTTCCGCTACGGCCATGATGGTTGGGTCCCGAATACGAGGGTTCTTGAAGGAATGCCGCCATTATTGCTTGTAACCTGGAAATTCAATACCCCGAACAGCGTGCCATTTACGGTCCTGCTCGATGCTGGGGGCTGGTGTTGCCATTGGTATTCTGTCAGCACTGATAAAGGCGTTCCGTATTGTAACGCCAGGCTCGGATACCTCGTGGAGATTATTTCACGAAAGCAATAACAGGAGAAGCAATGATTACAGGTGGAATAGACAGCAGCCAGATCCAGTCGATGATCGCGCAGCTGAAGGCCCACGCCACGCGGCCGGGCCTGACGCCGCCGGTCATCCAGACCGAGCCGGCGGCCGTGCCGAAGGCGGATTTTTCGGATGCGCTGAAAAAGTCGCTGGACGCGGTCAACGCCAGCCAGGTGGACGCCGACGGCATGAGCAAGAAATTCGCGATGGGGGACGACAGCGTCAGCCTGTCGGACGTGATGATCGCCCAGCAAAAGGCCAGCATCAACTTCCAGGCCACGCTACAGGTGCGCAACAAGCTGGTGTCGGCCTATCACGACATCATGAACATGCAGGTATAGAGCTCCGGGGTCAGGTCCTTCATTTCTACACGAGCTGGGCTGTAGCGTGCGCTACAGCCCAGCTCGTGTAGAAATGAAGGACCTGACCCCGGAGGTTAGCTGAGACCGGCGATGCGGGCGTTGCGTTCGCGTTCCAGCTTGGTGATGTAGCGTTGCACGGCGGCCAGTGCGCCGCGCGGGATGTTGATGAACTCGCAACCCAGGCGGCGGTTGGTTTTGTTGTTCAGCAGCGTCAGGTCCAGCGCGTTGCGCACTTGCAGCGCGGTCGCCACCGGGCCGATTTCCGGCAGCTCGATGCGGCAGTCCGGATAGTCCTTGCCAATGGCGTTCCCCAAAATCATTTTATTGTCGAGGATGGAGATGCCGCCGCAGCTGATGTCGGCCAGCGGGAAGGTGGTCGGGCCGCCCAGTTCCGCCGGCAGCGGGATCAGCACCCGCACCGGATTGGTCACCGGCGTGGCGATGCGGTAGTACTCGCGGCGCTGCAGGCGGATCAGCGAGGCCGGGATGGCGATCCGGAACGCCGGATTGCCTTCAAAGGTGGTGGCTTCCACCTGGTCGGCGGCAAACAGGATGCGCACCTTGTCCAGCGTGGTTTCAAACGACACCCGGCGCGACGCCAGCACGCGCTTGTTCTGCTCCTGGTCGATCGAACAGTCGAGGTAGACGGCGTCGGCCGCTTCGTCGACATCCAGGATCGAGGTCACGCAGACGTCGGACTCGCCCTTGATCAGCATGCGGATCAACTGGTTTTTCTCGCCAATGCCACGCAGCAGGGCAAAAATCTCCCGCCGCGATTCGACTTCAAAGTCGTGCCAGTTTTCCAATTCCGCATCCTGAAAGTGTGGGTACATCTGTTACCAGTCGAGTCAAATTTCGGTCAAAGGGATACTGGTGTCCGGTGCGGGCGGCAGGGGATTGCCAGACTTTTGCGCTGCTTCAATATGATATAGCCACGCTAATAGTTCCGCAATCGTACGATACAGCATTGGTGGAATTTGTTGATCAAGGTCAACATCCATGAGCAGCGAGACAAGCTCCTTGGACTCGTGGATGGCGACGCCGGCCTCCTGGGCGACGTGGATGATCTGCTCGGCCACCAGGCCGCGGCCCTTGGCCACCACTTTCGGCGCGGGCTGGCCGGTGTCGTAGGCCAGGGCCACTGCCTGCGGCAGCGGCCGGCGCGGGGTGTCGTCGCTCATGCGCCGTCCTCGCGGGTGATGCTGAGCGACGACAGCGGCGCGCCGGCGGCCTGCATCGCGCCTTCCAGCTGGCCGGCCCAGGCGCGCAGCGTGGCGGCGCTGTCGTCGCTGCCGGTCTGGACCTGGATGTGGACCTGGTCGCCGATCAGCGTCACCGCCGCCGACACCGCGCCCAACAGCGGCAGCCGGAAGCGCACGCCGCTGCGCCAGATCTGGTCCGGCTCGCCCTCGGCGTCGCCGCCGCCGCCGCCGCCCTGGCCGCCTTCGCGCTGGTCGCGCCGCACTTCCCACTGCATCTCCTGGCCCGGCCAGGCCTGGCCGTTCCACAGCACGCGGTTCTGCTCCTGCGTGTGCAGCTGCTGGTTGACCATCTGCGCCGCGCTCAGGTCGGGACCGCTGGTGGCGGCGCGGGCCGCTGTTTCATTGCCTTGCTGGAGCAGGCGCTGCATCTGCGGTTCGCGCATCAGCTCGGCCAGCGGGCGGTCGCCCTTGACCCATTCGGCCACGTGCGATTCATAGAACAGGCCGCTCTTGGAGATGGTGTCCTGCAGCTTTTGCGCCAGCTCGCCGGTGTCCGGCGCGGCGTTGCCGAACAGCGCGGTCTTGCCGATCAGCGCCAGTTGCGAGGTCTGGCCGGCCTGCGCCGTACTCAGCAGCGTGGTCAGGGCGCGGGCGGCGCTGCTCAGCACCGGCTGCGGCGTGTTGGCGCCCAGTTCGGGCAGTTCGTGGGCCGGGATCAGCGGCGCCTTGCCCAGCAGGGTGGCGGCCAGGCTTTGCGGTTTGACGGCGTCGGCCGGGACGGCGGCGCCGGCCTCGCCGGCGCTCAGCGTGGCGGCGGCCTGGGCTGCCG
>NZ_WKJL01000054.1 GCF_009674565.1 Duganella aquatilis | reverse complement strand
GGCGGCCGCGCGTCCGCCGGCCTGCGCGTGTTGTGGATCACGCCGATGCGCGCGCTGGCCGCCGACACGCTGCGCGCCTTGCAGGACGCCGCGCCGGACTGGCAGGTGGAAGCCCGCACCGGCGACACCAGCGCGGCGCAACGCGCACGCCAGAACAAGCAGTTGCCGGACGCCCTGATCACCACGCCGGAAAGCCTGACCCTGCTGCTCAGTCATCCCGACGCCGTCGAGCGCTTCAAGCAGCTGCAGATGATCGTCATCGACGAATGGCACGAGCTGATGGGCAACAAGCGCGGCGTGCAGACGCAGCTGGCGCTGGCGCGCTTGCGGCAGTGGAATCCGTCGCTGCTGGTGTGGGGGCTGTCCGCCACGCTGGGCAACCTGGAACGCGCGCGCGAAGTGCTGATGCCGGACGGCGTCATCGTGCAAGGCCACGTGGCCAAGGAAATCCTGGTCGATACGCTGATTCCCGAACACCCGTCGCGTTTTCCGTGGGGCGGCCACCTGGGCGTGCAGATGCTGCAACCGGTGATCGGCGAAATCGCGCGGCACGCCACCACGCTGGTGTTCACCAACACGCGCTCGCAGGCCGAGCTGTGGTATCAGCACATGCTGGACGCCCGCCCGGACTGGGCCGGCCTGATCGCGCTGCACCACGGCTCGCTGGACAAGGAGGTGCGCGAATGGGTGGAGCAGGGCCTGAAGCAGGGCGCGCTGAAGGCCGTGGTGTGCACCTCCAGCCTGGACCTGGGGGTGGACTTTTTGCCGGTCGAACGCGTGCTGCAGATCGGCAGCGCCAAGGGCATTGCCCGGCTGTTGCAGCGCGCCGGCCGCAGCGGCCACGCGCCGGGCCGCGTCTCGCGCCTGATGCTGGTGCCGACGCAAAGCATGGAATTGCTGGAAGCCGCCGGCGCCATCCAGGCCGTGGCCGAGCGCGACATCGAGGCACGCCCGGTGCCGGACAAGCCGCTGGACGTGCTGGTGCAGCACTTGGTGACGATCGCGCTGGGCGGCGGCTTCCGCTCCGAGGCGCTGCTGGCCGAGGTGCGCACCGCCTGGTCCTACCGCGACCTGCGCGACGATGAATGGCAGTGGGCGCTGGACTTCGTCGCGCGCGGCGGCCAGACCTTGATCGCCTATCCCGAATACCGGCGCGTGCTGCCGGACGAGCAGGGCGTCTACCGCGTGCCGGATGCGGCGCTGGGCCGGCGCCATCGCATGAGCATCGGCACCATCGTTTCGGATTCGTCGTTGCAGGTGAAGTACGTCAGCGGCGGGCGGCTGGGCAGCGTGGAGGAATCGTTCATCGCGCGGCTGCGCAAGGGCGACCACTTCCTGTTCGCCGGCCGCATCCTGGAATTCGTGCGGCTGCACGAGATGACCGCCTACGTGCGCCGCGCCACCGGCGCCAGGGGCGCGGTGCCGCGCTGGCAGGGCGGCCGCATGCCGATGTCGTCCGAGCTGGCGCACGCGGCGCTGGAACAGCTGCGGCGCGCCACGCTGGACCGTTACGACGGCCCGGAGATGCTGGCGCTGAAACCCTTGCTGGACATCCAGCAGCGCTGGTCGTCGCTGCCGACCGGCGACACCACCGTCGTCGAAACCCTGCACAGCCGCGAAGGCCGGCACCTGTTCATGTTTCCCTTCGCCGGCCGCTCGGTGCACGTGGGGCTGGCGTCGCTGCTGGCCTACCGCGTCGGCCGCGTGACGCCGGTGACGTTTTCCATCGCCATCAACGATTACGGGTTTGAACTGCTGTCGGCACAGGAACTGGACTGGGCGCCGCTGCTGGACGCCAGCCAGGGCGCCGACGTTGCGCTGTTCAGCACCGACCATCTGCTGGAAGACGTGCTGGCCAGCCTGAACGCCACCGAAATGTCGCAGCGCCGCTTCCGCGAAATCGCGCGCATTGCCGGACTGGTGTTCCAAGGCTATCCTGGACAAGGGAAGAGCGCGCGCCAGTTGCAGGCGTCGTCGTCCTTGTTCTTTGCCGTGTTCAGCCAGCACGATGCGGGTAATCTGTTGTTGACGCAGGCGCAGCGCGAAGTGCTGGAACAGGAACTGGAACTCGGACGGCTGCGCGCGACGCTGCTGGAATTGCAGGCGCGCAGCGTGCGCTTCCATGCCATCAAGCGCGCCACGCCGTTCGGTTTCGCGCTGATGGTGGAGCGCTTCCGCGAAAAACTCTCAACCGAAAAATTGTCGGACCGCGTAGCCCGCCTGGTGCGCGAACTGGAAAAGGCAGCCGGACCATGAAGATCACACTGGCAAATGAACAGCTGTTGCTGTTGCCGCAAAAGGCGGTGTACTGGCCGCGCGAGGGCATGCTGATCATCGCCGACATTCACTTCGGCAAGGCGGCTTCGTTCCGCGCGCTGGGCGTGCCGGTGCCGGGAGGCACCACCAGCGCCAACCTGGGCGCGCTCGATGTGCTGCTGGCGCAGTACGAGGTGCGCCACATCATGTTCCTCGGCGATTTTTTGCATGCCAGGGCGGCCCATGCGCATGCCACGCTGATGGCGATGCTGGCCTGGCGCGCGCGCCATCCGCACCTGCGGCTGACGCTGGTGCGCGGCAACCATGATATGCATGCCGGCGATCCGCCGGCGCAGCTGGATATCGCGATGGTCGACGAGCCGCACGTGGTCGGCCCCTTCGCCTTCTGCCATCACCCGGACGTGCTGGTGCCGTCGTATGTGCTGGCGGGTCATGTGCATCCGGTGTACCGCTTGCGCTCGGGTTGGGAGTCGCTGCTGCTGCCCTGTTTTCTGATCGGCGCCGAGCGCATGGTGCTGCCGTCGTTCGGCGCCTTCACCGGCGGCCACCCGGTGGCGCCGCAGCCCGGCGAGCGCATGTGCGTCAGCAGCGGCGAAGCGGTGCTTGAAATTCCCTTGCCGTCCGCGTGACCGGAATGCTCCTACGTGAAATGCTGTCAGCGTCCTACAGCGCATGGCTGGGACGTGGACTAGGATGAATGCTCCTGTGATGGCAGCAGGAGATTTATTACCAGGAGATGATCATGGCAACCAGTAACAAAGACAGCAAGCAGGGAGAGAAAACCGGCAGCCGCCAAAGCGGCGACACCAGCAAACGTGGCTTCGCGTCGATGGACCCGGAGCAGCAGCGCGAAATCGCCGCGGAGGGCGGCCGGGCCGCGCATGAAAAAGGCACGGCGCACGAATTCACCTCGGAAGAGGCGCGCCGCGCCGGCAGCATGAGCCACAAGAACGATCCGGGCCGCAGCAGCCAGAGCGCAGGCGCGGGCAGCGGATCGCGCAGCAGCACCGGCGCCGGCAACAAGGGCAGCGCCGGCCAGAGTGAGGACGAGGACGATGCCGATCAGGAAAACAGCTCGGGCGGAAGCGGCGCAAGCCGTTCCAAATCCTGATCCTTGGCAGGAGTTATAGGCAAATTGTAGTGTGTTTGCCCATCTCCACCGGCGCCCGCCCGGTCATGGCAGTTTTGGCCAGTTGCACCAACTGCTTCATCTTGCTGGCGCTGGCGTCCCAGTATTCCGCCGTCTGTATCCGGACCCGTATCATGGCCAGATGCGGGTCATCCAGCCCGCCCGGGAACCAGGCCCGCACCAGCGGACTCCACAGTTCCCGCGCCTTGGCCCGGTCCTTCAGCAGGTAGGCCTGACCGGTCACCGACAAATACAGCTGCTCGTCGGGATTGGAAAAGCTGACGTTCACCTCCGGGTGCGACGCCAGGTCGTGCGCAAAGGCCGCCTCGTCCGAGGTGAAGAACCACATATTCCCCTCGTTATCGATCTGCTGCGTGGTCAGCGGGCGGCTGCTCAGCACGTTATCGTCGTCCACCGTGGTGAACATGCCAAAGCGTACATGCCTGATCTTGGCGGCGATGGTGTTGATCTGATCCTGCGTATAGAGCGGCATGGCGCGCCTACATGGTAAAAATGAGCGTATTTCCGCCACCTTAGCGCTCCCGCCCGGCGCACACTGTGCGCGACTTCACCCCGGCTTTACATAATAGATACACAACTTGGCTTGACCCATCAAATGATAATCATTATCATTTATGTTTTTCAGCCAAGGAAGTCCCGTGAGCGTACAAAGCGCCAGCTCCGCCCGCAATGCCAGCCGCGCTGTCTGGCTGAAGCAATTGCACCAGTGGCATTGGATCAGCTCGGCCATGTGTTTGCTCTGCATGTTCCTGTTTTCGGTCACCGGCATCACGCTCAACCACGCGTCGCAGATCGAGGCCAAGCCGACCATCACGCGCAAGCAGGCGCAGCTGCCCGAGTCGCTGACCGCGCAACTGCGGAGCTATGCCGAGCAGCATGACGGCGCCAAGGAGCCGCTGCCGGCGCCGGTCGAGCAATGGCTGAAGGACACCTTCAAGGTGCAGCCGGGCGGCCGCAACGCCGAATGGGCCAGCGACGAGGTCTACCTGCCGATGCCGAAGGCCGGCGGCGACGCCTGGGTGCGCATCGGCCTGGAAGACGGCGCCGCCGAATTCGAGAACACCGACCGCGGCTGGATCTCCTGGCTGAACGACGTCCACAAGGGCCGCAACACCGGCCCGGCGTGGAACTGGTTCATCGACATCTTCGCCGTGCTGTGCCTGGTGTTCTGCATCACCGGTTTATTGATACTGAAGTTCCACGCGGCCAACCGCCCGTTCACCTGGCCGATGGTGGGCCTGGGTGTGCTGATTCCCGTAGTAATTGCACTGCTGTTTATCCATTAATCCACGACAGGACCTCCATGAAATTACGCTACTCCATCGCGCTTAGTCTGCCCCTCGCCAGTGCTTCGGCCATGGCCGCCGATCTGGCGCTCAAACTCGACGTGCCGCAGTTGAACGTGGCTGAGTACCATCGTCCTTACATCGCCGCCTGGGTGGAAAACGCCGACCAGCAAGTGGTGGCCAACCTGGCCGTGCTGTACGACACCAAGAAAAAGGACAACGCCGGCACCAAGTGGCTGAAGGACATGCGCACCTGGTGGCGCAAGAGCGGCCGCGAACTGACGATGCCGATGGACGGCGTGTCGGGCGCCACCAAGGCGCCGGGCGAATCCACGCTGACCGTGGCCAAAGGCGCGCTGGACAAGCTGCCGGCCGGCCAGTACACGGTGATGGTGGAAGCCGCGCGTGAGGCCGGCGGCCGCGAAGTGGTCAAGGTGCCGCTGCAATGGCCGCCGAAGTCGGCACAGAACCTGACCGGTCAGGGCAAGGAAGAGCTGGGCGCCGTAGTCGTACAAGTCAAACCATAAGAACGGACGGGGATATGTCGAAATTAAATAAATCGTTGATGGCGCTGGCGCTGGCCGGTTTGTCGCTGGTGTCGCTGAACGCGCAGGCGCACAAGCCGTACATCCTGGCCTCGACCACCGAAGTGGAACCGGCCCGTGACGGCTCGGCCTGGGTGACGTTCGACGCCGCCGTGGCAGAAAACCTGTTCACCATCGACTTCACGCTGAAGCTGGACGGCCTGCTCATCACCGCGCCGGACGGCAGCAAGCTGGAGCCGCAGAACGTCAACAACGGCAAGCTGCGCAGCACCTTCGACCTGAACCTGACCAAGCCGGGCACCTACAAGGTCGCGCTGGTCAACGCCGCCGTGATGGGCAGCTACAAGGACAAGGAAGGCAATATGAAGCGCTTCCGCGCCACCGAGGAAACGCTGAAGAAGGAAGTGCCGGCCGACGCTACCGACGTCAAGGTGTCGCGCCAGGAAACCCGCGTGGAGACCTTTGTTTCCACCGGCAAGACCGACATGAACGTGTTCAAGCCGACCGGCGCCGGCCTGGAAATGGTGCCGGTCACCAATCCGACCGAGCTGCACGCGGGCGACAAGGTTACCTGGCGCTTCCTGGTGGACGGCAAACCGGCCGCCAACCAGGGCGTGAGCCTGTTCCAGGGCGGCGTGAAGTTCCGCGGCACGCTGGGCGAGATCCGCCAGACCACCAACGACAAGGGCGAACTGACGCTGACGCTGCCGGCCGCCGGCCAGTACATGGTCAGCACCAGCTGGCCTGAAGTCAAGCGCGTCGAAGGCCAGCCGCCGCAGATGCCGCCACGCCGCCTGAGCTACTCGGCGGTGGTCGAGATCCTGCCGGAATAAGGTTGGCATGCGCCGGGTTCTTCTGCCTCACGATATCTCCGACGACCCGGCGCCAGCAGGCGGCGAGATCCGCGACTACGCTGGCCGCAGCATGGGCACCAGCTGGTCGGTGCGGCTGGTGGCCGCGCCGGATGCCGTTTGCGATCATGTGCAGGACGGACTGCAACAGCAGCTCGACGCCATCGTGGCCGAGATGAGCCACTGGGAAACCGAATCCGACCTGGGCCGCTTCAACCGCGCGCCGGCCGACAGCTGGCACAGCTTGCCGCCGGCGTTTTTCGACGTGCTGTCGTTCGCCATGGAGGTAGCGCGCGCCTCGGGCGGCGCTTACGATCCGACCGCCGGTTCGCTGGTCAACCTGTGGGGCTTCGGCCCCTGGGGGCGTTTCGACCAGCCGGACTTTGCGGCGCCGTCCGCCGACGAAATCACGGTGGCCCGCGCGCAACTGGCGGCGCGGCCGGTGCGCTTGCAGCGCGACGGTCGCAAGGCCTTGCAGCCGGGCGGCGTGCAGCTGGATCTGTCGGCGGTGGCCAAGGGCTACAGCGTCGACCGGCTGTCTTACTATTTGAAATCGCAGGGCTTTGCGCATCACCTGGTCGAGGTGGGCGGCGAGCTGCGCGGCGCCGGCGTCAAGCCGGACGGGCAGCCGTGGTGGGTGATGCTGGAGCAGGTCGCCGACGCCGCGCCCGGCGCCGTCGTGCCGGGCGAACTAATGCTGGCGCTGCACGGCCTGGCGGTCGCCACCTCGGGCGACTACCGGCGCTACTTCCAGCTGGATGGCCAGCGCTACTCCCACACCATCGACCCGCGCAGCGGCGTGCCGATCGCCAACGACCTGGCCTCGGTGACCGTGGTGCACGCGCAATGCATGGCGGCCGACGCCTGGTCCACCGCGCTGACCGTGCTGGGCTGGCGCGACGGCCTGCATCTGGCCGAGCTGCAAGGACTGGCCGCGCGCTTCGTCGTGCGCCAGGCCGACGGCCATTTCACCGAATACCTGAGTACCCATTTACGCGGCATGTTAGACGAATGATCTGGACCAACGACCCCACCCGATTGATGCTGGTGGCAGGCATGAGCGTCAGTTACGCGCTGGTCTGCCTCGTGCCGTACCTGCGCACGCGCCGCAAGCGACTGGCCGCCGCGCGCGCCAAGGCGGAGGCGGCAGCGTCGCCCGGCTGGATCGTCAGCTACGCCAGCCAGACCGGCAATGCCGAAGAACTGGCGCAGCAGACCGCCGCGACCCTGAAGCTGGCCGGCATTCCGGCGCGGCTGTGCGAGCTGTCCGAGCTGCATGCGGACGACTTGCAGCGCGCCGAGCGCATCCTGTTCCTGGTCAGCACCTACGGCGAAGGCGATGCGCCGGATGCGGCGGCCGGCTTTGCAGGCCGTCTGATGACCACCTCGCTGCCGCTGCCGCAACTGCACTACGCGGTGCTGGCGCTGGGCGACAGCGCCTATGCGCAATTCTGCGGCTTCGGCCGCGCGCTGGATCAATGGCTGCAGGCGCAAGGCGCGCAAAGCCTGTTCCCGCGCGTGGAGGTGAATCGCAGTTCGGACGAGGCGATCGGACAATGGCGGCAGCAGCTGAGCCATCTGGCCGGCACCAGCGATGCGCCGGACTGGAGCGCGCCGGCGTTCGACGCATGGCGCTTGAGCGAGCGCGTGCAGCTGAACGCGGGCAGCGCCGGCGCGCCGGTGTACCACCTGGAGCTGGAGGCGGTGGGCGGCGTGCTGCCGGAATGGCAGTCGGGCGACCTGGTGCAGGTCGCCGCGCCGGCCGATCCGTCGCGCGCGCGCGAATATTCGATCGCCTCGATTCCAGCCGATGGCCGGGTGCACCTGCTGGTGCGCCTGCATACGCATGAGGACGGCAGCCACGGCGTCGCCTCCGGCTGGCTGACGCAGCAGGCGGCGCTGGGCGCGACGGTGCAGTTGCGCCTGCGTCAGCATCGCCGCTTCCGCCTGGAAGGCAATGCCGAGCGCCCGCTGATCCTGATCGGCAACGGCAGCGGCATCGCCGGCCTGCGCGGCCACCTGAAAGCGCGCGCCTTGGCGGGGCAGGGCCGCAACTGGCTGCTGTTCGGCGAACGCAACGCGGCTCACGACTACCACTACCGCGCCGAGCTGGACGGCTGGCAGCGCGACGGCATGCTGGAAAAGCTCGACATGGTGTTCTCGCGCGACCAGGCCGAACGGCGTTACGTGCAGGACAGCGTGGCCGAGCAGGCCGCAACAGTCCGCGAATGGATAGCCCAGGGCGCCGCGATCTACATCTGCGGCAGCCTGGACGGCATGGCCGGCGGCGTCGACGCCGCACTCGAAGCAGCGCTGGGCCGCGAAGGCCTCGACGAACTGGCCGCCGCCGGCCGCTACCGCCGCGACGTCTACTAAAAAATCCGGGGTCAGTTCTGCCAATCGCACACGAGCCCTGCCGTAGCAGCCGCTACGGCAGGGCTCGTGTGCGATTGGCA
>NZ_WKJL01000053.1 GCF_009674565.1 Duganella aquatilis | reverse complement strand
CCACGGCGATTTCCGGCTCGGCGGCGATCAGCGCCGGCACGTCGGCGGACGGCGCGACAGGCATCGGCAGCGCCGCCGGTTCGGGCAGCGGCGCCGGCTTCGGCCTGACGACAGGCTTCGGCGCATGCTGCGCCAGCGGCTTCACTTCCGGCGCCGGCGTGCTCTCCACCCGCTTGGGCAGCGCAAGCCGCAGTTGGGCCGTCATCAGCGACGGCGCGACATCGGAAGCGCGGTGCGTCTGCGCGCTCAGACGGCCGCCTACCCAATCGATGGCGGCATAATGCAGCGCCACCGTGGCCGCGCACAAAAACAGCACGCGCCGGTGTCGGGTAAGGGAAGAAACGATCGTCATGGCCGCTAGTTTAAACGGGATCGGCCGAATCGGCTTCATGGCTGCGGAAATGTTGTCAAAACCTTTTGAATGACAGAGCGATATCTGCTACGCTGATTACTCCATTCCACAGGAGGTTTCTCATGCCGCATCCACAAATGCCGAACATTCCCGGCGCAGGAGTAATGACCGACACCCTGGACTTCGTCAAGAACCTGTGGGGCAGCATGAGCGTGCCGGGCCTCACCGCGCCCACGCTGTCGGTTGAGGAACTGGACAAGAAGATCAACGACCTGAAAGCTGTCGAGAGCTGGCTCAATCTGAATATGAGCATGCTGCGCGGGAGCATCCAGGCGCTGGAAGTCCAGCGCGGCACCATCGCCACGCTCAAGTCGGTGGGCGCCAGCCTGGCCTCCGCCGTCAACACCGGCGTGAGCGACAAGTCGATCTTCGACGCCAATCCCTACGCCTCCGCCTTCTTCCACCACGCGCGCGAAGCCGACCAGGCCAAGGCGCCAGCGCCAACGCCTGCTCCGGCGCCTGAAGCCAAGGCCGAGGCGCCGAAACCGGAAGCCGACGCGCCGAGCGGCGGCCAGCCCAACGCCTGGTGGAACCTGCTGCAGGAACAGTTCAAGCAGGCGGTATCGACCGCCATGGCGTCGGAATCGATGATGGCCGATGCCGCCGTCAAGTTCGCGGCGGCGGCGGCCGGCTCGCCGGCAAGCGCAGCGCCGGCAGCCAAAGCGCCAGCCGCGAAAAAACCGGCGGCCAAAAAGCCGGCCGCGAAAAAAGCCGCCGCCAAACCAGCCAAACCGGCCGGCGACAAATAATCAGAGGATTTACGCCAGCCGCTGGATGCGGATGGCGTCGATCAGGCCATCGGCCTGACGCTGCACTTTCTCGATATCGATCAGGCCCTCTTCCTCCAGCAGCTTGGCGCTGGCGTGGGCGGCCTGGAAACTCTCCAGGGTATCTCCCTTGGCGGCGACCGGACGTATCCAGGCCACGCTGCCCACCTTCATTTTTGTGTAAACTTCTTTTGCGATATCGCGCATATTTTTCTTCTCCCGCTGGGTTGTTCAGTTAATTGCTGGTGAAGCGGGTGCTCTCCGGCACCGGGCCGTTGGCCGCTTCGTACTCGCTGGCCGCCGCCGCCGCCACCACGCCGGACATCGGCGCCAGCATCGCCAGTTGCTCCATCAGCTGCGCAAAACGCTGCTGCCCCGGCGCCAGGGAATCGACATGCATCAACACGCCGATGGCTTCATCGGCCAGGCCGCGCTGATAGCCATTCTGCTGCAGCTCCGAAATGATGATCTGTGCGGAGTTGAACAATATCCGCATATTGTGCGGCAGCGCGCGGCGCGCCACGCGCATCCACTCGATGGCCTCGGCCAGCTTGCCGGTCTTCCACAGCAGCACGCCGCGGTTCATCATCTCCGCCGCCTCCAGCCGCGCATTCCTGATCAGCTCCATGCCCTCGTCGGTCATGCGCGCGCGGTCGAAGATTTTCTGCACGTCGTCCAGCAGCGCCGCGTTGTCGTGGTTGTTGCGGGTGACGTAGCACAGCAGGTTGACCGGCGCTTCCTTGACGCCGACCGCGAACAGCAGCGTCGCCATGTCGAGGCAGGTTTCGGTGTCGGGCCGCTGGCGCGCATCGTCCGCCAGCATCGCTTCCAGTTCGTCGCCGGACTTGCGCGCGCGGCGGAAGTCGCCGCTCTCGTGATACACCAGGCCCTCGGTGATCTTGGCGCGCAGCGTCACCTGGTCGCCGCCGAATTGGTGCACGGCGGCGTTGAGCAGGCGGATGGCTTCCTTGGTGTCGTTCTTCTGGCCGCACACGCGCGCCAGGCCGAGATAGGCGTCCACCGTTTTACGCACCGAAAACTCGCCGATCTCGATGCACTTGCGGAAGGCCTTTTCCGCCACCGGGATATTCCCCAGCTTGAGCGCGGTCTGTCCCAGCGAGCGTTGGCGCGGCACCGAATTGGGCGACAGCTTGGCCGCCTTTTGCAGCACGTCGAACGCTTCTTCGGTTTTACCCTGCAGCTGGAACGACTGCGCCAGCTGGTCGAAGGCGTCGATGTAGAAGCGGTTGTCGGCGATCACCGCCTGGAACATCAGCCGCGCCGATTCGAGGTCGCCATCGGCCATACGGATTTTCCCCAGGCCGCAGCGCGCCCAGTTGTAGTCGCGCTCCTGCAGCACCTGCTCGTAGACCACGCCGGCCTGATCGACCTCGCCGGCCTTCAGCAGCAGCGTGGCCTTCATGCGCAGCAGGTCGATCGCGTGCAGCGGATGGTGCGCCACCTGCTCCCCGCACAGCTTGGCCGCGCGCAGGTAGTCCTTGTCGGCGAAGGCCTGGTCGATCTCGTGGAAGATCTGCTTCTTGACCCACACGCGGTTCAGGCGCGTCAGCAGCACGGCTTCGGTGATCGGCTTGATGATGTAGGCGTCCGGCTGATGCTCGGCCGCGCCCATCACCGACTCCACGCTCTTCTCGGCCGACACCATCAGCCACACGCTACTCGGCAGCATCAGGTTGCGGATGCGCGCTTCCTCCAGCACCTGCTGGCCGTTCTTGCCGTCGCCCAGGTTGTAATCGCACAGCACCACGTCGTAGCGGGTTTTCGCCAGCAGCACCATGGCTTCGCCGCCGCTGGAGGCCTGGTCGATATGCTTGGCGCCGAGGTTGCGCAGCGACTCGCGCAGCAGTTGGCGGATGCCGACGAAATCGTCGATGATCAGGTAGCGCTTTTCTTCCCAGTCGATGCCGCTTTCCGCATGATTCGCCATGGAGGTCATGATGTCCCCGCCCATGGTCACGGCAAGCGCAGCACGAAGCAGCCGCCGCCCAGCGCGCCGCCGTTTTCCAGCGCGATGCTGCCGTTGCGCTGGCGATACTTGTGCATCTTCGCCACTTCGCTGGAGAAGTACAGACCGAGGCCGCTGCTGTTGCTGAGGAAGTTGATCGCCGCCTTGGCGCTGGCGCCGCTTTCCAGCATGGCTTCCGGGAAGCCGACGCCGTTGTCTTCCACGCGCAGTTCGAGGTAGTCGCCGTCGATGGCGATCGACAGGCGGATGCGGTCGCGCGTGTAGCGCACTGCGTTGTTGATGGCGTGGACCAGCACACCGATGACCAGGTCTTCGTCCAGCGTCCAGATGGCGTTGTCCGGGTAGGCGACGTCCAGGGCGATGCCGCGCGACTGCAGCAGCATGTGCGCCTGGCCGGATACCAGTTCCACCAGGTCGCGCATGCTGCGCGGCGCCGGATCGAAGGGGTAGCCCGGCTTGCCGACATCCTTGTACAACGCAAGCAACTGGATCAGGTTGTCGTTCAGGCGCTTGGTCTGGTACAGCATCTGCGCCATCTGGTCGTACTCGGGCGCGGCGCTGGGCTGGCGCGCGGCCAGCAGGTTCTCCAGCGTGCCACTGAGGACGCTGATCGAATTTTTCATGTCATGCACCGTCGATGCCAGGAACATGAACAGCTCCGGGGAGCCTTCGTGCTGGGGCGCTTCTTGTTCATCCATTGTGCGGTTCTCCATGGACGGCGCGGGATTGTTGTTCACCGGGCTGATTATAACGTGTTGATTATGGCGTCGCCAGCGGCTGTGCTTACTGCGCGCGGCGCCGTTGCTTGAGCAGGAAGCGGCCGGGATCGAGAGCGTCCACCAGGGCGGCTTCCAATGGCGAAGGCGCATGCTCCAGTTGGGAGACCAGCAGCTCTGCCATCAGAGGTGCCCAGATCAGGCCACGCGACGCATAGCCCAGCAGGCAATGCAGGCCCGGATGACGCGGCACGTCGGGCAGGAATTCAAGGCGGCCGGCGTTGTCGTAGTCCGGCAGCGCGCCGGCCAGCGGCAGGCGGTCCGGCGCGGCGCAGCGGAAGCCGACGCGGCCCGCCAGCGGCGCGCTGTCGGCCAGCGCGGCGACGGCGTCGCCGGGGATGATCTCGGCCAGCCGCGTGAGGTTTTCCAACTGGCTGCTGGCGCGCAGGGCCGGATCGTCGTCGTTGTCGTAGGTGGCGCCGGCGCAGACGATGCCGCCCGACGGCGGCGTCACATAGGCTTCGCGGCACACCACCAGCGGCAGCACCGGCGGCATGGCGGTGGCATCGACCGGCAGGTGCGTGACCTGGCCGCGCAGGCGCGACAGCGGCAGCTCGGCCGCCTGCGCGATGCGGGTGGCGCCGGCGCCGCCGGCCAGGATCACGGTCGGCGCTTGCGCGACCAGGGCGCCGCCTTCGGCGCGCACCAGCCACTCGCCGTCCTCGCGCTGCAAGGCCAGCGCCTCGGTGCAGAACACGCGCTGCAAGCGTTCGCCGCAGGCGGCCAGCATCGCCTCGCACAGCGACGCGGGACGCGCCCAGCCGCCCTGCCCGAACAGCCAGCCGCCATGCGGCGTCGGCGCGCCGATCAGGGCGCTGGCTTCCTGTGCATCGGCCCAGCGCACATACTCTTGCGGATAGTCCCATGCGGCCACCACGTCCTGCTGGACCAGCGCGTGCTTCGCATCACGCGCCAGTTGCAGCACGCCGCAATCGGCGCCGTCGAAGGCCTTGCCGGCGCCGCCCATGCGGCGCCATTCGCGCAGCGCGAACAGGTAGGCGGCGCGGCTCAGGCGCGTGGGGATGTTGTCGTCCTTGGACAGCAGCGGCATGAAGATGCCGGCCAGGTTGCCGGACGCCTCCTGCGCCGGCTGCGCATGGCGTTCGATCAGCGTCACCTGCCAGCCGCGCGCGCACAGGCGGTGCGCGACAGCGGAACCGGCAACGCCGGCGCCGATCACCACGGCACGCCGCTGCGGCGCGGGTTCGGCGGCGCGCGGCGCACGGCTCCTGTATTCGGCGATGATGTCCTGGCCGATGCCCGCCAACCGGCAAACGAAACCCGCCGCCGTCAATGCCCACACCAGCGCCTCGTCGGCGGCGCTTGCATGCAGCACGGCGCCTTGCGCGGCAAGCTTCGCCAGCGTGCGCGCCATGGCCGGCGTTACCGAGGCATCGAGATGGAATGCATTCACGCGCGCGGTAATCTGCGGCAGCACGGCGTCGGCCGCGCCGACCAGCAGGTCCAGCGTGACATCGTCATTCAGGATAACGCGGTGGAAGCCGGGGAGATTCAGCGGCCACAGCGCGCGCAGTTGCGCGTCCGCCACCGAGGCGGCCGGCGGCAGCGCGGCCGCCAGCGCGATGTAGTGCAAACGCCCGCCTTGCGCGCGCGCCGTTGCCAACCGCTCGCCACAAAACACCGTGTCGAGCACTACCCGCGTTGTCACTTGCGCGCCTTCCGGCAGAAGCAGTCCGGCGCATGGTCGTCCACCATGCCGATGCCCTGCATATAGGCATAGATGATCGTCGAGCCGACAAACTTGAAGCCCAGCTTGGCCAGATCCTTGGAAATCCGGTCCGACAGCTCGGTCTTGGCTGGACGCGGGCCGCTGCCGTTGACGACAGGTTTGCCGCCGACATAGGACCACAACAGCTTATCCAGGCTGCTGCCGCTGTCGAGCAGGCGCAGATAGGCTTGCGCATTGGTGATCGCCGCCGCCACCTTCAGGCGGTTGCGCACGATGCCGGCGTTGGCCAGCAGTTCGGCCACCTTGTCCGGGCCATAGGCCGCGATCTTTTTCGCGTCCCACTTGTCGAATGCCTTGCGGTAGTTCTCGCGCTTGTTGAGAATGGTCTCCCAGCTCAAGCCCGCCTGCGCGCCTTCCAGGTTCAGCATCTCGAACAGGCGGCGCTCGTCGTGGCAAGGCACGCCCCACTCGGTGTCGTGATATGCCAGATACAGGGGATTGGCCGGATTGGCCCAGCTGCAGCGCGTCTTTTCCATCGTTAGCTCAGTTCCAGGTCGCTGGACAAACCGATGCGGCGACGCTCGCCGCTCAGCACCAGCGGGCCGGTCAGGTTGGACACCAGCCGCACTTCACCGTCCGTCACCGCCTGGCCCAGCTGCTGCATCAGGCGCGGGAACACGCCGTCCGGCCGCGTGGCCTCGGTGCTGTACAGCGCGGCCCAGGCGTTGCGGCCGGAGCGCTTGGCGATGTACAGGCCCTGGTCGGCCAGCTCCACCACCTGCGACCAGGACAGCAAACGCGGTTGCTCCGGCAGGAACGGGAAACAGGCGAAGCCGATCGAGCAGGTCTTCGACAGGCGCTCGCCGTCCGGCAGTTCGAAATCGCGCTCGGCGACGGCGCGGCGCATGCGCTCCGCCACGCCGGGCGCCTCGTCGCGGTGCGTGGCGCGCGCCAGCACCAGGAATTCCTCGCCGCCCCAGCGGATCACATAGTCCGATTCGCGGAACACTTCACGCAGGCGCTCCTGCATCTGCACCAGGATCGAATCGCCGGCGGCATGGCCATAGCGGTCGTTGACTTCCTTGAAGTGGTCCAGGTCGACCATGAAGAACACCAGGTCCTTGGCCGCATGCAGATCGCACTCGGTCAGTTCGCGGTGCTGGCCGACGTCGTAGCCGCGCAGGCTCAGGGCCACGTCGGCGTCGACGTTCTGCAGGAAGAAGCGGCGGTTGCGCAGGCCGGTCAGCTGGTCGGTCAGACTGACTTCTTCCAGCGCCTTGTAGGCCTGCTCCAGTTCCAGGTTCTTTTCCAGCAGCTGT
The DNA here is from genome assembly GCF_009674565.1 of Duganella aquatilis. Taxonomy (GTDB): domain Bacteria; phylum Pseudomonadota; class Gammaproteobacteria; order Burkholderiales; family Burkholderiaceae_D; genus Rugamonas; species Rugamonas aquatilis. The sequence continues at coordinate 1,650 of NZ_WKJL01000053.1, read as the reverse complement.
TCCTGCGTCGCCGCCACCTGGCGGTAGGCGCTGGCGTTGTCCAGCGCGATGGCGCCGTAGGCGCACAGCGTGCGGAAGATCAGCCGTTCGCGCTCGCCGTAGGCATGCGCCAGCAGCGACTGCACCGTCATCACGCCCAGCACGCGCTCGCCCACGCGCAGCGGCGCAAACAGCAGGCTCTGGGTCGCCAGCGTGCCGGGAATCAGGTTCGGCGTCACGCCTTCGTCTTCCAGTTCGACCAGGATCTCGCGCCGCTCGCGCAGGCAGCGCGCGGTGTTGGCGCTGGGGTCGGCGGCGGTGATGCGCACCCGCGGCAGCTGCTTGCCGGCCTCGATGCCGAATTCGCACACCAGCGACTCGCCGTCCGGCTGCAGCAGGAAGATCGAGAAGTGCGTCGCGTCCAGCAGGCCGTGCACGTGGCGGTCCAGCGCGCGGAACACCGCCGCCGCATCCAGGTGCGCGGTGATCTCCTGGCCGATGGCGCTCAGGTGTTCCAGCGTGGCGCTGGTCTGTTGCAGCACTTCGGCGCGCTGCGCCTCGGCGGCGGCCAGCTGGCGATGATGCTCGCCCTCGGTCTGCGCGCGCTCGGTCTGGTACTGCACCTGCATGGCGATGGCGCGGTTGGTGGCTTCCTTGCTGTGGGTCTGGTCGCGTGCGGCGCCGGCCCGCAGCGAGATGTTGTAGGCGCGCTCGTAGTCGCCGATGGCGGCATACTCGCGCGCCGCCGCATCCAGCAGCGCGCCCGGCACCGTGTAGCCCTCGATGGTGGCGGCGATTTCCAGCGCCAGGTTCAGGTAGTGCAGCATGGCGTTGGGCGCCATCATCAGCTCCGGCGCCGGCAGGTCGTGGCGGGCGTGGATGTCGGCCAGCACATTCAGCGCGGCGATCTGGCTTGACGCGTCGCCATGGTCGCGCGCCAGCGCCAGCGCGGCCTGCGCCGCCGCCAGCGCATCGACCGGCCGCGCCAGGTGCGACAGGGCGTGCGCCTGGCCGCGCCGCGCGCTGCTCTGGAAATCGTTCTGGCGCAGGGCGTCGCCGCGCGCAGCCAGGCGCGTGAAGCTCTCCAGTGCCGCCACGTGGTTGCCCAGGTCCAGCGCCAGGTCGCCCTGGTATTCCAGCGCCACCGCGTAGGCGCGCGATCCGGACAGCGGCGCCAGGGTGCTCAGGGCCTCGCGCAGCAGGCTTTGGGCGGCGTCGCGCTGGCCCAGCTGGCGCAGCGTTTCGGCGGTCTGCATCAGGCACATGCCGATGCTCAGCGGCCAGCCGGTGGGGCGCGCCAGGTCCAGCCCGCGCTGCATCCAGTCGAGCGCCGCTTCGTGCGCATTGAGGCTGGTGAAGCCGTTGCCGATGTTGGTGGCGACGATGATGGCGCGTCGGATCTGGCCGGTGGCCAGCGCCGTCTCGAAACTCAGCATCAGGTGGCCGATGGCGCGACCGTATTCGCTGCGCTGGAAGGCGCAGGTGCCGAAGAAGTCGCTGATCCAGCCGGCGGCGATCGGCGCCGCGCCGTCCAGGTCGGCGCCGAAGCGGCCCTGCCAGCGCTGCTGCGCGGCCAGGCCGTCGCCGAAGGCGTCGCAGATGCCGGAGGCGGCGTCGATGATGTCGATGCGCACCGGGTCGGCCGCCTCCGGCATCTGCGACGCCTTCGGC
>NZ_WKJL01000052.1 GCF_009674565.1 Duganella aquatilis | reverse complement strand
CCACGCCGGCCGCGCCGACGCCCACTGGCTGCGCGCCTGGATCGCCATCGACAGCGGCGACCACGCGCGCGCCGAACAGGAACTGGAACGGATGGCGGCCATCGCCCGCGACGCCGGCGACAGCCGCCGCTGCGCCATCGCCGACGCCGTCAATGCCCGCTGGGCCGTGCTGCGCGACCTGAGCAGCGCGCAGCAGCGCTGGTCGCAGCGCTTCACGGCCGAGGAAGAGGAGCAGACCGGCGTCGCCAGCTGGATCTACGACTACTACGGCCTGGCCGCCAGCCAGGTCAGCGACTTCGGCGCCGCCGCCGGCCACTACCTGCACTGCTACGAGGCGGCGCTGGAAACCGGCCAGATGCGCATGGCGATCACCGCCGCCATCAACATCGGCCTCGATTTCACCACCCTCAACGACCACCACGCGGCGCTGGAGTGGATGGAAACGGCGCTCGACCTGGCGCGCCCCACCGGCTGGCCGCGCAGCATCGGCGCCTGCCTGACGCACACCGCCGACACCATGCGCCGCCTGGGCCGGCTGGACGCCACCGCCGAACTGCTGCAGGAGGCGGTGCAGATCCTGGCGCCGCTGTCCGGCGCGCGCAGCTACGCCACCGCGCTGCAATACCTGGGCGACCTGTCGCTGGACCAGGGCGAGTACCCGGCCGCGCTGGACGCCTTCCGCAAGCTCGAAGCGCGCGGCGACGCGCTGGGGCACGCCGACTTCCAGAGCATCGCGCGGCGCGGCCAGGCGCACGCGCTGTGCTTCCTCGACCGGCCGCAGGAAGCCATGGCCGCCGCCCAGCGCGCGGCCGAACTGGCGCAGGGACAGGCCGACCGCTACAACCATGTCGCCGCGCTGCGCGTGATCTCGCTGATCCACCTGCGCCACCAGCTGCCGGCGCCGGCCGGCATGACCGAGCCAAACGCCACGCTGCACTTCCTGCACCAGGCGCTGGCGGCGGCAGGCCATATCAACGGCTACACGCTGCCGGCCGACCTGCACGACGCGCTGGCGCGCGAGTACGCCCACATCGGCGACTACCGCAAGGCCTACGAGGCGGCGCAGGAAGCGGCCACCGCGCGCGAAAAGACCCACAGCCAGGACGCCACCAACCGCGCCATCGCCATGCAGGTGCAGCACCAGACCGAGAACGCGCGCGCCGAAGGCTTCCACCACCGCGAGCTGGCGGCGTCCGAGGCGCGCCGCATCGACCTGCTGCAGCAGACCAAGGCCACGCTGGAGCGCCTGTCCGCCATCGGCCAGGAGATCACCACCCACCTCGACGCCGGCGCCGTGTTCCAGGCGCTGAACCGCCACGTGCAGGCGCTGCTGCCGGCGAATTCGCTGGCGATCTATATGTGCGATCCGGGCTGCGACACCATCAGCCGCGTGTTCGGCATCGAGAACGGCCAGCCGCTGGCCAGCAACACCATCGAGATCGACAACCCGCGCGCCAACGCCGCCCGCAGCCTGCGCGAGCGCACCGAAATCTACGTCGCCAACGCCGGCCCGGACGACATCTTCCTGGCTCCCGGCACCCAGCTGATGGCCAGCGCGCTGTACGTGCCGCTGCTGGTGGGGGAACGCATCCTCGGCGTGATGACGGTGCAGAGCACCCGCGCCAACGCCTACGGCGAGCGCGAACGCCTGATCTTCCGCACGCTGTGCGCCTACGGCGCCATCGCGCTGGACAACGCCGAAGCCTACCGCCAGCTGAAGGACGCGCAGACGCAGCTGGTGTCGCAGGAAAAGCTGGCGGCGCTGGGGGCGCTGATGGCCGGCGTGGCGCACGAACTGAATACGCCGATCGGCAACAGCCTGCTGATCGCCAGCACGCTGCTGCAAAAAACCGAGGAGCTGGAACAGCAGATGAACGGCTCCGGCCTGAAACGCTCGTCGCTGGCCACTTACCTGGAAGACGCCCGCAAGGCGCACGAACTGGTGATGCGCGGCCTGACCAGCGCTGCCAACCTGGTCAACAGCTTCAAGCAGGTGGCGGTGGACCGCACCACCGAGCAGCGCCGCGAATTCAACCTGTGGCAGGTGTCGCAGGAGGTGATCGCCACCATGATGAACCGCATCCGCGCCGCCAACCACCGCATCGAGCTGGAAATGCCGGATTCGATAGTGCTCGACAGCTATCCCGGCCCCTACGGCCAGGTGATCGCCAACTTCATCAACAACGCGCTGCTGCACGCGTTTGCGCGCGAAGGCAGCGGCAGCATGTGGCTGCGCGCCCACACGCCGGTGGACGGCCGGGTGCAGGTGACGTTCCGCGACAACGGCAGCGGCATCGCGCCGGAGCACATGTCGCGCATCTTCGATCCCTTCTTCACCACCAAGCTGGGACAGGGCGGCAGCGGCCTGGGACTGTCGATCAGCTACAACATTGTCACATCGCTCATGGGCGGCCTGGTCACCGTCCACAGCTCGCGCGAAGGCACCACCTTCACCCTCGATCTCCCGCTGACGGCGCCGGAGAACAAGCTGCCCTCCACCACCCACATCTACCACTAGCCGCCTTGCCCGCCAAGGCCTCGCTAAGTGCCTGTATAGACAGGATAATCTGCGGTAATTAGCCCTACTCGCCGAATTGCCTTTATAATTGTTCGGCTAAGCCATAGCCATCTGTCAGTTGTCAGCTAGTTGTCATTATGCCTACCCAAAAACCGATCAAGCATTACCTGCAGTTTTCCGACCTCACGCTGGAAGAGTATGAGTACGTCATCGAACGCGCGCACCTCATCAAGCGCAAGTTCAAGAACTACGAGATCTACCACCCGCTGATCGACCGCACGCTGGTCATGGTCTTCGAAAAGAATTCGACCCGCACCCGCCTCTCGTTCGAGGCCGGCATGCATCAATTGGGCGGCGCCGCCATCTACCTGAACACGCGCGACTCCCAGCTGGGCCGCGGCGAGCCGGTGGAAGACGCCGGCCAGGTCATGAGCCGCATGTGCGACATCATCATGGTGCGCACCTTCGGCCAGGACATCATCGAGCGTTTCGCCGCCCATTCGCGCGTGCCGGTGATTAATGGCCTGACCAATGAACACCACCCGTGCCAGGTGTTTGCCGACATCTTCACCTACTACGAGCACCGCGGCTCGATCACCGGCAAGACGGTGGCCTGGGTGGGCGACGCCAACAACATGCTGTACTCGTGGCTGCAGGCGGCCGAAGTATTCGGCTTCCATGTCAACGTGTCGACGCCGAAGGGCTACGACATGGACATGTCGCTGGTCTCGACCGACCGCTTTACCTTCTTCGACAATCCGTCCGACGCCTGCCAGGGCGCGCACCTGGTCAATACCGACGTCTGGACCAGCATGGGCTACGAAGAGGAAAACGCCGCCCGCCTGAAAGCCTTCGACGGCTGGATCGTCGACAGCGCCAAGATGGCGCGCGCCGCGCCGGACGCGCTGTTCATGCACTGCCTGCCCGCCCACCGCGGCGAGGAAGTCTCGGCCGACGTCATCGACGGCCCGCAGTCGGTGGTCTGGGACGAGGCGGAAAACCGCCTGCACATCCAGAAGGCATTGATCGAGTACCTGCTGCTCGGTCGCATCGATACACAATAAATTCAACACACACTTGGAACTAGCATGAGCGACATTAAAAAAGTAGTCCTCGCCTACTCGGGCGGCCTCGATACCTCCGTCATTCTGAAATGGCTGCAGGATAACTACCAATGCGAAATCGTCACCTTCACCGCCGACCTGGGCCAGGGGGAAGAGCTGGAGCCGGCGCGCGCCAAGGCGCTCAAGTTCGGCATCAAGCCTGAGAACATCTACATCGACGACGTGCGCGAAGAATTCGTGCGCGACTTCGTGTTCCCGATGTTCCGCGCCAACACCGTGTACGAAGGCGAATACCTGCTGGGCACCTCGATCGCCCGTCCGCTGATCGCCAAGCGCCTGATCGAAATCGCCAACGAGACCGGCGCCGACGCCATCTCGCACGGCGCCACCGGCAAGGGCAACGACCAGGTGCGCTTCGAGCTGGGCGCCTACGCGCTGAAGCCAGGCGTCAAAGTGATCGCGCCATGGCGCGAGTGGGACCTGCTGTCGCGCGAAAAACTGCTGAAGTACGCGGAAGACGCAGGCATCGCCATCGACATGAAACACAAGAACGGCGGCGCGCCGTACTCGATGGACGCCAACCTGCTGCACATTTCCTTCGAAGGCCGTCACCTGGAAAACCCGAGCGCCGAAGCCGAGGAATCGATGTGGCGCTGGACCGTCAGCCCTGAACAGGCGCCGAACGAAGCCGAGTACCTGGACATCGAATACGAAAAAGGCGACATCGTCGCCCTGAACGGCGTGCGCATGTCGCCAGCCACCGTGCTGACCGAACTGAATCGCCTGGGCGGCAAGCATGGCATCGGCCGTCTCGACCTGGTGGAAAACCGCTACGTCGGCATGAAGTCGCGCGGCTGCTACGAAACCCCGGGCGGCGCGATCATGCTGAAGGCGCACCGCGCCATCGAATCGATCACGCTGGACCGCGAAGTGGCGCACCTGAAGGACGACCTGATGCCGCGCTACGCCTCGATGATCTACAACGGCTACTGGTGGGCGCCGGAGCGCGTCGCGCTGCAAACCCTGATCGACCACACCCAGTCCACCGTCAACGGCTGGGTGCGCGTCAAGCTGTACAAGGGCAATGTGATCGTCGTCTCGCGCGATTCGAAGACCGACTCCCTGTTTGATATGAACATCGCCACCTTCGACGAAGACGGCGGCGCCTACAACCAGGCCGACGCCGGCGGTTTCATCAAGCTGAACGCGCTGCGCATGCGCATCGCCGCCAACGCACGCCTGAAGCGCGGTCAATAAGACCCGCTTTCACCGCGTGATAGAAATGGCCGCTCGCTGAGCGGCCATTTTTTTGATACATTGGCTCAACGTCCTGATCGGGAGTGGAACCAGCATGTTCAAAAACCTCAGTATCAAGAAAAAACTCGCGACGGGATTCGGCGCCATCGTCGTCATCATCGTCATCCTGCTGGCCATGGCCTACTCCAACTTCACCAAGCTTTCCACCGCCAGCGGGTGGGACCGGCACACGCTGCAAGTGCTGCTGGAAGCGAACCAGATCGAAACCGCCATGGTGCAGATCCAGAGCTCCACGCGCGGCTTCCTGCTCACCGGCGACGACAACGCCATCCGCCAGGTGGCGGCCGAAGAAGAGACCATGCGCCAGCACCTGGCGCAAATCACCAGGCTCACCGCCGACAACCCCGCCCAGCAGGCGCGCCTGCAGCGGCTGACGCCCTTCCTCAACAACTGGATCGACAAGGTCATCAACCCGCAACTGGAGAAGCGCCGCAGCGGCCCGCAGTCGGTGGAGGCCAGCGAGGTGCGGAACGGCACCCGCACCATCGCCGACGCCCGCGGCATCATCAAGGAAATCAGCGACGAGGAATCGCGCCTGCTGACCGAACGCACCAGGATCTCCAGCGACCTGTCGCAATCGATGATGATGCTGCTGGTGGTGGGCGGCAGCGTATGCACGGTGCTGGCCCTGATCATCGGCGCGCTGCTGCTGCAAGCGCTGGGCGGCCCGATCGGCCGGCTGGCGGCGGTGGTCGACCGCATCGCCCACGGTGACCAGGGCGCACGCGTGGAAGTCGAGTCGCGCGATGAACTGGGCCAGGTGTCGATCGCCTTCAACCAGATGGCGCAATCGATCCAGGACAACCAGGAGAAGGAGCAGGCGGCCACCAACCTGCTCAAGTCCAAGGTCGATTCCCTGCTCGGCGTGGTCTCCAAGGCGGCGCAGGGCGACATGACCGGCAAGATCGAAGTGCGCGGCAGTGACGCCATCGGCCAGCTGGCCGATGGGCTGGACCGCATGTTCGACAATCTGCGCGCGCTGATCAACGACGTGCAGAAGGCCGGCATCCAGGTCACCACCTCGGCCACCGAAATCGCCGCCTCGGCCAAGCAGCAGGAAGCCACCGGCGTCGAACAGGCGCAGACCAGCGTCGAAATCCTCAGCACCACCAAGGAGATCTCGGCCAACATCACGGAGCTGGTCAAGACCATGGAGGAAGCCACCTCGGTGGCCGACTACACCACCCACGCCACCGCCGACGCCCAGAACAACCTGAAACGCATGGACGGCACCATGCAGACCATGGTCACCGCCACCGACTCGATCAACGCCAAGCTGGCGGCCTTGTCGGAAAAAGCTAGCAACATCAACAGCGTTCTGATTACAATCACCAAAGTGGCCGACCAGACCAATATCCTGTCGCTGAACGCCGCCATCGAGGCCGAAAAGGCCGGCGAGGCGGGACGCGGCTTCTCGGTCGTCGCCACGGAAATCCGCAGGCTGGCAGACCAAACCTCCGTCTCCACCTGGGACATCGAACAGATGCTCAAGGAAATGCAGTCCGCCGTCTCCGCCAGCGTGATGGGCATGGACAAATTCTCCGAAGAGATCCGCCGCAGCGTCGGCGAAGTGCGCCAGGTGACCAATCAACTGTCCGGCGTGATGGACCAGGTTCAAAAACTGGCGCCACAGTTCGACCAGGTACTACAGGGCATGCAGTCCCAAGCCGTCGGCGCTGCCCAGATCAACGAAACCATGATGCAGTTGAACGACGCCACCCAGCAAACCGTGGAATCGCTTAAATCGACCAGCGAAGCGGTCCACCAGTTGCAGTATGCGGCGGGCGGGCTGCAGACCAGCGTCGCCACCTTCTCGGTGGCGGCCTGATTTCACAAATACGGCCGGTGTGGGACAATGCCGCTAGCAATCTGGTACCCGCCAGCCCTGGAGAAAAAATGTTTAACGACTTGAGCATCAAGAAGAAGCTGTACCTCAGTTTTAGCACCATTCTGGCCATCATCCTGGTGTTGTTATCCATCGCTTACAACCGCTTCAGCAGCCTGTCGGAGGCCAACGCGTGGGACCGGCACACGATGGACGTGATCCAGGCCATCGACGTGCTGCGCAACGACCTGCTGCAAGTGCAGGTGGAGGCGCGCGGCTACTACCTGACCGGCTCCGAACAGCGCCTGGAACGCACGCGCAAGGAAATGGACGACCTGCCGGCCTCCATCGGCGAACTGCAGAAGCTCACCGCCGACAATCCGGTCCAGGTCACCCGCTTCAGGAAGCTGGAAGACATGATCCGGGTCTGGAGCGGTGAAGTCATCACCTCCCAGCTCAAGATGCGCCAGGAAATGGGCGACAAGCCCGGCGCCGCCGACGCCATGGGCCGCACGCCGCAACTGGCCAACGCCACCAGCTCCGGCATCGCCGCGATCTACAAATTCATGGACGACGCCGCGGCCGAAGAGAAGCGCCTGCTGGTCGAGCGCTCGCGCGCTTCCGAGCAGCTGCAGGAATCGATGCGCATGATCCTCACCGGCGGCGGCGTGGTGTGCGTGGTGCTGTCGCTGGGCGTGGCCTGGCTGCTGGTGCGCGCCCTGCTGTCGCCATTGAACAACCTGACGCAGGCCGTCAACCGCATCGCCGCCGGCGACCAGTCGGCGCGCGCCGAGGTGCTGTCGGCCGATGAACTGGGCGAGGTGTCGACGGAATTCAACCGCATGGCGCAGTCGATCCAGGACAGCCAGGCCAACGAGCTGGCCGCCACCAACCTGCTCAAGTCCAAGGTGGACTCGCTGCTGGGCGTGGTGAGCAAGGCAGCCTCCGGCGACCTGACCGGCAAGATCGAAGTGCATGGCGACGACGCCATCGGCAAGCTGGCCAATGGCCTGGACCGCATGTTCGAGAACCTGCGCGCGCTGCTGAACAATGTGCAGAAGGCCGGCATCCAGGTCACCACCTCGGCCACCGAGATCGCCGCCTCGGCCAAGCAGCAGGAAGCCACCGGCATCGAGCAGGCCCAGACCAGCGTCGAGATTCTCAGCACCACCAAGGAAATCTCCGCCAACACCTCGCAGCTGCTGAAGACCATGGAGGAAGCCACCTCGGTGGCCGACTACACCACCAGCGCCACCGCCGACGCCCAGAACAACCTGCGCCGCATGGACGGCACCATGCAGCACATGGTGGCGGCGACCGACTCGATCAACGCCAAGCTGGCGGCGCTGTCGGAGAAAGCCTCCAACATCAACAGTGTGCTGATCACCATCACCAAGGTGGCCGACCAGACCAACATCCTGTCGCTGAACGCCGCCATCGAGGCCGAGAAAGCCGGCGAAGCGGGCCGCGGCTTCTCCGTGGTGGCGACCGAGATCCGCCGCCTGGCCGACCAGACCTCGGTATCCACCTGGGACATCGAGCAGATGCTGAAGGAGATGCAGTCGGCGGTATCGGCCAGCGTGATGGGCATGGACAAATTCTCCGAAGAGATCCGCCGCAGCGTCGGCGAAGTGCGCCAGGTCACCGACCAGCTGTCCGGCGTGATGGACCAGGTGCAGAAACTGGCGCCGCAGTTCGACGTGGTGCTGCAAGGGATGCAGTCGCAGGCGGTGGGCGCGGAGCAGATCACCGCCACCATGATGCAGCTGAACGACGCTACCCAGCAGACGGTGGAATCGCTGAAGGCCACCAGCGAAGCGGTGCACCAGTTGCAGTACGCGGCGGGCGATCTGCAGACCAGCGTCGCCAACTTCGCAGTCGCGGTGTAAGCGGAGCACCGCGATGAAACTTCTCGTCTTCCACATCGGCGCCGACCGTTACGGCCTGCGCCTGCGCGATGTGGTGCGCGTGCTGCCGCTGCTGGAACTCAAGCAGCTGCCGCTGGCGCCGGACGCCGTGGCCGGCCTGATGGACCTGCACGGCGCCTCGGTGCCGGTGATCGACTTGTGCCGTGCCAGCGGTCTGCCCAGCGGTGAAGACCATTTCGACACCCGCATCATCGTCGCCGACTACGTGACGCCGGAAGGCGCGCACCACCAGCTTGGCCTGCGCGCCGAGCGCGTGCTGGGCGTGCAGGACGTGCGCGACGACCAGCTGGCCGACAGCGGCGTGCGCGCCGCGCCCTTCCTCGGCCAGGTGGCCAGCGACAGCCAGGGCATGCTGCAGCTGGTGGAGCTGGAACAGCTGCTGCCGGCCGAGCTGCGCGCGCTGCTGTTCCAATCGGCCGCCGCCACGGACAGCGCGCCATGACCACGCCCGCCCAAGCCCTGCTGCGCGCCGCCACCGGCCTGAATCTGTCCAAGTCGGTAGTCGACCGCGCCATCAAGAACCGCATGGAACAAACCGCCGTCGCCGACGCCGACGCCTACCTGCAGCAGATGACGCCGGAGGAAATGACGGCGCTGGTAGAACTGGTGGTGGTGCCGGAGTCCTGGTTCTACCGCGATCCGCAAGCCTTTTACGCCATGACCGATTTCGTCCGCACGCGCCTGGCCGCCGACAGCGGACGGCTGCTGCGCATCCTGTCGATTCCGTGCGCCGGCGGCGAAGAGCCGTACACCATGGCGATGGTGCTGACCGACGCCGGCATCCCGCCGCAGAACTTCATCATCGACGCCTTCGACATCAGCCCCACCTGCGTGGCGCGCGCCAAGAGCGGCATCTACGGCCGCAACGCCTTCCGCGCGCAGGACCTGGCGTTCCGCGACGTCCACTTCACCAGCGCCGGCGACGGCGACTACCGCGTCAACGATGCGATCCGCAAGCAGGTGCGCTTCAAGCAGGGCAACCTGCTGGAGTTCGACCTGAGCACGCGCACCGGCTACTACGACGTGGTGTTCTGCCGCAATCTGCTGATCTACTTCGACAAGCCGACCACCAAGGCCGCCATCGCCAAGCTGCGCGCGCTGCTGGCCGACGACGGCCAGCTGTTCGCCGGCTACGCGGAAGTGCCGTCGTTCTGCCAGCACGGCTTCACGCCGCTGTCGTACAACCAGGCCTTCGGACTGCTGAAGGACAGCGCGGTTGCGAAGCCGAAGTCGGCGCACGCGCCGCGCGCCGCCGTCAAACCGCCGCCACCGCGCGCCGCGCGCAGCATCGCGTCGCCGCCGTCGCTGCCGCCCGCG
>NZ_WKJL01000051.1 GCF_009674565.1 Duganella aquatilis | reverse complement strand
CCAGGTGCGGCGGCACGTGCAGCACCGCCTTGCGGCCGTCGGCGAACGACAGCTGGTGCGTGCCGGCGTCCAGCGCCGGCTGGCGCTGGTGGGCGATTTGCCGCAGCAGGTCGGGCCGCGCATGCAGGCGGCCGTCCGCGTACGGTGCCGGCGCCGACCCGTTCAGAATTCCTCCCAGTCGTCGCCCGCCGGCGCCGCCTTGCTCTGCGCGCGCGGACTGTCAGCGGCCGGTCGCGCGGGCGCTGAGGCCGCCGTCGCCGAGGCCGGCAATGCCGACGCCGGCCGTGACGATGACGCCCGTGCCGCCGCGGTCACCGCCTTGGGCGCACGCGCCGCCGCGATCGCCGTTGACGCCGCCGCCCTGGCCGCCGGCGCCGACAAGGCCCGCGCATCGAGCTTGAACACGCTGACCACATTGGCCTGGCTGGCGGCCTGCTCCTGCAGCGCCGAGGCGGCCGCCGCCGCCTGCTCGACCAGCGCCGCATTCTGCTGCGTCACGCTGTCCATCTGGCTGATCGCATGATTGATCTGCTCGATGCCGGCAATCTGCTCGGCGCTGGCCGCCGCGATATCCTGCATGATCGCGGTCACCTGTCCCACGCTGCCGACGATGTCCTCCATGGTGCTGCCGGCCTGCTCGACCAGCTTGCTGCCGGCGTCGACCTTGCTGACCGAATCGTCGATCAGCGCCTTGATCTCCTTGGCCGCCGCCGCCGAGCGCTGCGCCAGCGTACGCACCTCGGACGCCACCACCGCAAAGCCGCGTCCCTGCTCGCCGGCCCGCGCCGCCTCCACCGCCGCATTCAGCGCCAGGATATTGGTCTGGAACGCGATGCCGTCAATCACCGAAATAATTTCCACAATATTCTGCGACGACGCGCTGATCGAATGCATGGTCTCGACCACCTGCGCCACCACCGCGCCGCCCTTGCTGGCCACGGCCGACGCCGACGCCGCCAGCTGGTTGGCCTGGCGCGCGTTGTCGGCGTTCTGCTTCACCGTGCCGGTCAGTTCCTCCATCGACGACGCGGTTTCCTCCAGCGTGCTGGCCTGCTGCTCGGTGCGGTTCGACAAGTCCTGGTTGCCGCGCGCGATCTCGCTGGTGGCGGTGGCGATGGTGTCCGTGCCTTGCCGCACCTCGCCGACGATGTTGAGCAGGCTCTGGTTCATGTCGCCCAGCGCCTGCAGCATCTGGCCGGTCTCGTCGCTGGAATGGCTCTCGATGCGGCTGGTCAGGTCGCCGGAGGCCACGGTGCGGGCGATGCGCACGGCCGCGCTCAGCGGACCGACGATGCTGCGGCTCAGTATCCACGCCAGCACCGCCGCCAGCGCGATGGTCAGCAGGCCGCCGATGATGAGGGTGTTGGCGGTCAGGCTTTGCAGCGAGGCCGCGTCGGCGGCGCGCTGCGTCATCAGCGACTGCTCGGCGCCGCTGATGTCGGACAGCAGCGTGCGCATCGCGTCCATGCCGGCGCGGCCGCGTCCCTCGCGCTCGAACTGCAACAGCGGATCGATGCTGGCGCCGTCGTTGGCCTTGGCGCGCAGCGCCAGCGCCGGCTGCAGCGCCGAGGTGAACCACGCCTGCTGCGCCTGCTCAAGCTTTTGCAGCCGGTCCTGCTGGGCCGGATTGTCGGAAGTCAGCGCGCGCGCCTTGCCCAGGTGCGCGGTGAACGCCGCCTGGCCGGCCTTGAACGGCGCCAGCGAGGCGTCCTCGCCGGTCAGCGCATAGCCGCGCTCGCCGGTTTCCATGTTGAGCAGGCTTTCCAGGATGGCCTGGGTTTCGGCCATCACCTCATGCGTGTGGTTGTTCCAGCCGTTGGCTTGCGCCAGCCGGGAGAAATTGGTGTAGGCGGTTCCCAGCAGAATCGCCAGGATCAGGACCACGGCGCCGAAGCCGAGGTACAGTTTGCGGGTGATGCCCAAGTCTGCGAAGCGCATAGCCAGTTCTCCCTGCTGTTGAGTCGCCGCAGCCGCGGCGAAGGCGCTAGTCCGTCACCGGGTAGCTGAATTGTGTGATCGTGCCGTTGGGCGTGGTCACGGTGATGTTGAGCAAGCCGCTGCCCAGCACGTTGCTGCACACCAGGCCGGCGTTCTGGCTGGCGTCGCTGATCAACGACACGTTGTAGACCCAGGCGCTGGAATCGGCGCTGCTGGTGTTGGCCACGGTGATGCTGGCCGGCGTTTGCAAGATGCCGTTCGAGGTGGCAAAGCTGATCTGGGTGCCGGCCGGCAGCGGATTGCCGGGACGGTCGAACAGCCACAGCGGATCGCCGCTGTGTGCGCTGCGGCGGTTGGGCGCGAACACCGTCGGGTTGTTGTCGCGGATGGCGAAGCTGTAGGTGTGCGTGGTGTTGGCGAACGCGGTGCCGTCGGTGCAGTGGTCGAGCGCCAGTGTGCCGGCGCCGCTGGCGGTGCTCAGCAGGCTGACGGCGGCGGTGCTGTTGGACAGCACCATCACCATGGACTGGCGCACGTGCACCGTGTTGCTGCCGCTGATGTTGGGCGTGGTTTGCAGCACGCCGTTGTAGACGCCATTGCCGCTCTGGTCCCAGTTGCTGTTGCCGTTGGAATCGATGTACTGCTCGCCGCTGGCGCGCACCGCGTTGCCGGTGGTGAAGGCGTCGTCGATGCCGTTGGCGTTGGCGTCGGTGACGGCGCGGTCGTTGCGGAACGGATCGCCCAGGTCGGTGTACGGTTCGCCGGCGTCATAGCGGTTGTTGCCATTGGTATCGGTGAAGCTTTCCTCGCCCAGCGCGTAGGCCAGCACGGTGACGCGGCCGTCGGCCGGCCGCGGATTGCCGGCGCAGTAGCGCACCGTGCATTCGCCCGGCGTGCCTTTCTGCGTGATGACGGAGCCGTCGGTCAGCGTGGTGGTGGTCAGGCCGGTCAGGCAGGAAGCGTCGATGCTGCCGCCCTCGGCGGTGAAGCTGACGGCGGTGCCGTCCGGCGCCGGATTGTGGAAGTGGTCGGCCAGGCGCGCGGTGACGGTGGTGCCGGTCGGCGCGGTGCAGCCGTTGTACTGGCCGCCCTCGACGTTGCGGATCACGGCGCTGAGCGTGAAGCTGTTCTGCTCCGGCACGCCGGTCGACACCACCAGCTGGTCGGACAGGGTGCTGACGCTGCCGTTCAGCGTGGCGGTCACGCGCACCGGCGTATTGACGGTGCCGGACGCCACCGTGGTGGTGACCAGGCCGCCCGCGGCGCTGACGGCGCTGGCCGGCGTCAGCGTGATGCCGCCGACGGTGGTGTTGAGCGCAAAGCTGACCTGCTGGCCGGCCACCGGATTGCCGCTGGCGTCCAGCACCTTGAAGGTGATGGTGGCGCTTTCCTGGCGGCCGGCGCCGCCGGTGCCCTTCAGCGCGATATTCTGCGGCAGCGCCGAGACAAAGGTCAGCTGGCTGGCGGTGGCGGTCGGCGCCGAGCCGACCGTGTAGTTGGCGCTGGCGGTCACGGCGGCGCCGGCCACGCTGCCGGTGGCGGTGATCACATAGCTGCCGGCGGTGGTGGCGGCGCCGGGGCTGAGCTGCACCGTGGCCTTGCCGTTGCCGTCGGTGACGATGGCGCCGCCGGCCGCCGAGAACACGGCGTTCTTGTCGGTGCTGGTGAAGGTCACCAGGGTGTTGGGCACGACCGCGTTGTTGGCGTCTTTCAGCACGGCGCTCAGGGTGGCGCTGCTGCCCGGCGCCAGCGTGGTCAGCGCCGCGCCGCTGCTGTCGGTGACGGTCAGCGTGACGGCGGCCTTGCCGGTGGTGCCGGTTCCTGTACCTGTGCCGCAGCCGGGCAGGCTGCTGTCGCGGTTGGGATCGATGGTGGTGCAGCCGCCGTTGCTGCCGCCGCCGCCACCGCAGGCGGCAAGCAACACGGCGCACAACAGGGCCAGCAAATAACGGGTAAAGCAGTCGATCCGTCGCGATGTCATAGTTACTCCAGGGGTGGTCAATTGGCTCCGGCCATGGCGGGCAGCAGATTGCGGTACAGGTTCAGCATCGCCGGACCGAGCAGCACTACCAGCAGGCTGGGAAAAATGAAGAAGATCAGCGGAAACAGCAGCTTCAGCGAGATCTTGGCCGCGTGCTCCTCGGCACGCTGGCGGCGCTTGGTGCGCAATTGTTCGGACTGCACGCGCAGCGAATCGGCGATGCTGGTGCCGAAGCGGTCGGCCTGGATCAGCATGGTCACCAGCGCGTCGACGTCCTCGACGCCGGTGCGCAGCGCCAGGTTGCGCAGCGCCTTGTCCTTGGCGCTGCCGGCGCGCAGTTCCAGCGTCACCAGCTGCATCTCCTCGGCCAGCACCACGCTTTTCAGGCCGATCTCGTTGGCCACGCGGGCCAGCGCGGCGTCCATCGCCAGGCCGGCCTCGACGCACACCGTCATCAGGTCGAGCGCGTCGGGGAAGGATTCGAAGATGTCGCGCTGGCGTGTCTTCACCACGTGGTTCAGCACGAAGTTGGGCATGTAGTAGCCGAAGCCGCCGGCCACCACCATCCAGAACATCTTGACGTTGCCGTCGGTGGCCACCGCCTTGCTGCTCATGTACAGGAACACGATCAGCGGCAGCAGCACCGCCAGCCCGGTCTTGCCGGCGAAGAACAGGCCCGGCGTCGACGGCGTGCGCCAGCCGGCGTTGATGAAGCGCATCCGCACCGGCGAGTTTTCCCAGCCTTCGGTGGGCAGCGACAGCTTGGCCAGCGGCGCCGCCAGGTTGACGATCGCTTCGATCCACTTGCCGCCCTTGCGCGTCACCTGGCTGCGGTCGTGCAGCGCTTCCAGCCGGTCCTTGACCGGGTTGACGGTGAACAGGCGGATCGCCAGCACCACGCCGCCGAACACGGCGATGAAGACAACCAGCAGGAACATGATCTGGATGATGGTCATGGCGCGCTCCTCAGATGCGGATGGTGGTGATCTTGCGGATCGCCAGCATGCCGATCACCATCAGCCCGGCCGCCACGCCCAGCATCTTGCGGCCGCCCGGATCGGTGAACAGGATCTGCAAGGAGCCGGGATTGACCATCGACACCAGGCCGCCGACGGCAAACGGCATCAGTCCCAGCACCCAGGCCGACATGCGGCCCTCGGCCGACATCACCTTCACCTGGCCCAGCAGCTTGAGGCGGTCGCGGATGATGGCGCTGATCGACGACAGCAGGTCGGTCAGGTTGCCGCCCGTTTCGCGCTGGATCAGCACGGCGATGACGAAGTAGCGCAGGTCGGTGCTGGGCACGCGCAGCGCCAGGTTCATCAGCGCGTCCGGCATCGACACGCCGAAATTCACCTCGTCGAAGACGATGCGGAATTCGGCGCCGAGCGGATCGGGAATTTCCTCGCCCACCATCTTCAGCGCGGTGGGGAAGGCGTGGCCGGCGCGCATGGCGCGGCCCATCATGTCGAGCGCGTCCGGCAGCAGCGATTCGATGCGCAGGATGCGCTTGCGCTTGGCGCGCGCGGCCTCCAGCACCGGCAGCGCCGCCACCGCCGCGCCCAGCAGCAGGCGGCCGAACCACGGCAGGGCCAGCGCGCTGGCGAGGATGAAGCCGATCAGGAAGCAGCCGCCCATCAGCGCGGTCAGCTGCGCCGCGCTCATGCCGCGCCCGGTTTGCAGCAGCAGCCGGTCGAGTTTCTGGATGCCGGGCAGCTTGCCGAGGAATTCCTGCATGCCGGCGTCCTGCGCCAGCGTGCGCTCCTTGGTGATCGACACCGCCAGCTCGCTGCCGCTGTCGCCGATGGCGTTGCGCAGCCGGCGCGCGATGCGTTCGGCCTCGGGGCCGCGCGCCGCGTTCCAGCTGGTGTAGACGCCCCACACCATCAGCGCCACGGCGGCGAAGATCAGCACAACGAATAGCAGCAGCCGCAGGTCCATGGTCAGTGCCCCGCCGGATCGAACACGGTCGAACCGATGTTGACGCCGAAGTTGCGCAGCCGCTCGATGAAGCGCGGACGGATGCCGGTGGCGGTGTGGTGGCCCAGCACCTTGCCGTCGTCGCCGAGGCCGGTCTGCTTGAAGAAGAAGATTTCCTGCATGGTGATGATTTCGCCTTCCATGCCGGTCACTTCCTGGATCGACATCACCTTGCGCTTGCCGTCGGTCAGGCGCGACACCTGGATCACCACGCCGACGGCGGAGCTGATCTGCTGGCGCATGGCCTTGGTCGGCAGGCTGGCGGCCGCCATCGACACCATGTTCTCCAGCCGGGTCAGGCCGTCGCGCGGCGTGTTGGCGTGGATGGTGGCCATCGAGCCTTCGTGGCCGGTGTTCATCGCGCCCAGCATGTCCAGCGCCTCGGCGCCGCGCACCTCGCCGAGGATGATGCGGTCGGGCCGCATCCGCAGCGCATTGCGCACCAGCGCGCGCTGCGTGACCTCGCCCTTGCCCTCGATGTTGGGCGGCCGCGTTTCCAGGCGCACCACGTGCGGCTGCTGCAGCTGCAGCTCGGCCGCGTCCTCGATGGTGACGATGCGTTCGGTGGGATTGATGAAGCCGGAAATCACGTTCAGCATGGTGGTCTTGCCGGAACCCGTGCCGCCAGAGATGACGATGTTGACCTTGGCCTTGCCCAGCCCTTGCAGCACTTCGGCCATGTCGGCCGTCATGCTGCCGTAGGCCACCAGGTCGGCCAGCCGCAGCGGGTCGGCCGAGAAACGCCGGATCGACATGATGGGGCCGTCGATCGCCAGCGGCGGGATGATGGCGTTGACCCGCGAACCGTCCGGCAGACGGGCGTCGACCATCGGGCTCGATTCGTCGATGCGGCGGCCGACGCGCGAGACGATCTTGTCGATGATCTTCATCAGGTGGGCGTCGTCGCTGAAGGTGACGTCGGTCAGCTCCAGCTTGCCGCGCCGCTCGACATAGATCTGGCGGTAGGTGTTGACCAGGATGTCCGACACGGTCGGGTCTTCCAGCAGCGGTTCCAGCGGGCCGAAGCCCAGCATCTCGTTCTGGATGTCGCGCGTCAGCGTCTTGCGCTCGGCGTCGTTGATGACTACCGCGTCTTCTTCCAGCAGCTTCTCGACCAGGTTGCGCAGCTCGACGCGGATCTGGTCCTGGTTCAGGCGCTGCATGCTTTCCAGGTCGACGCGGTCGAGCAGCGCCGCGTGCAGGCGCTGCTTGAGCTTCTGGTAGGCGCGGTTGTCGATGCCGCCTTGCGTGCGCTGGCCGGAGCCGCGGATGTCGGTGTTTTCCAGGCGTTCACGCAATGACACAGGGGTACTCATGATGCTTCCTTTTCTTTACGCGCTTATTTACGCGACATCAGCTTGCCCAGCCAGCCGCTTTGCTGCACCGGCGCCGCTTCGCCGCTCAGCTTGCGCGCCAGTTCGGCCAGCGACTGGCTCAGCGGCGCGTTCGGTTCCAGTTGCAGCACCGGCACGCCCTGGTTGACCGAGGCGGCCGCCGAATCGTAGTTGTTGGGGATCGTAAAAGCGATCTCGGCGTCGAAGGCGCTTTCCAGATCCTTCAAACGGATTTCGCTGTTCTTGTCGTGGCGGTTGACGATCAGCTGGATCTTTTCCTTGCCGTATTCCAGCGAGCGGAATACGTTGAGCAGGCGCTTGCTGTCGCGGATATAGGGCAGCGTGGTCTGCAGGATAGGGAAGATCATGTCGGCGTGGTCCAGCGCGCGGATGCTGACCGCGTCCAGGCTGCGGCCGACGTCCAGCAGCACGAAGTCGTACTGGCGCCGGGCCAGCTTGAGGATGGCGTCGATGTGGTCGGGCTTGACGTCGTTGGCGTGGGCCGGATCGGACGGCGCCGCCAGCACGCCGTAGTTGGGCGTGATGCTCAGCATCGACGAGGTCAGGAACGAGGGGTCGAGGCGGTGGATCTGCTGCGCCACGTCGCTCAGCGTGGCCAGCGGCTTGTGGTCGGAGACGAACAGCGAGGCGTCGCCGAATTGCAGGTTCATGTCGATCAGCGCCACCCGCTGCTTGCCGCTGGCGGCCAGCGCGTAGCCGAGGTTGGTGGCCAGGAAGGTGGCGCCGCTGCCGCCCTTGCAGGAGATGAAGGCCAGCACCTTGCCGCTGGTCTGGCCGCGCCGTTCCAGCTTCTCGGCGATGCGTTCCATGGCCGGATACAGCGTGCTGCTGGTCACCGGCGACGGCAGCACCTCGCGCACGCCGGCGCGCATCGCCTGCAGCAGGAATTGCGGGTCCTGGTCGACGCACAGCGCCACGCAGGCGATGTTGGGATGCTGGGCCGAGAAGCGTTCCAGGTGCTCCAGGTCTTCGTCGGCCGACTGCGGGCGGTCGATGATCAGCACGTCGGGCATCTGCTCGTCGCTCAGCGTCGCGGTGCGCGCCACGTTGCCGATCAGGTGATCGATTTCATCGGAGGACGAGCGCGCGCGCAGCAGGCGCATCAGGTCTGCCAGTTGCCGTTCGTCGCGGGATATGACGGTGATCTTCAAGTGTGCCGCTCCTTAGCGTTTGCCGCCGACGCCGATGCTGAAGGCGCCGCTCTGGTCTTCCTTGGTGCTGAAAGACTGCTGGTAGTTCTGGTAGGCCGCCGCCGCCGCTTGCGGGTCGAGGCCGTTGACCGGGCTGCGGTTGCGGCTGGCTTCCGGATTCAGGGTCTGCTGGGCCTGCATCAGCCGCACGCTGCTGCCGAACTGGCGGTCGTAGCGCGGGCTGGTGGCGCAGGCGCCCAGCGTCAGCGTGGCAAGGGCGGCGAGCAGGATGGTGAGTGTTCGCATGGCGCCTCCTATGGGTTGCCGGCCGGCGCGGGCGTTGGCGCGGGCGCTGTCGTCGCTGGCGGCGGGCTGCTGCCTTCCAGCTTGCCGTTCAGGAAAAAGTCGAAACGGTTCGGCTGGACGTAGTCGTCGGTCGGCAGCTTCGGATTCGGCGGCAGCGGTTGCGCCAGGTGCGGCGTGACGATGAACACCAGCTCGGTGCGGTCGCTCTGGAAATCGCTGCTGCGGAACAGCGCACCGAGGATAGGGATTTCGCCCAGGCCGGGGAAGGCCTTGATGCTGCTGGTGACGTTGTTCTTGATCAGGCCGCCGATGGCGAAACTCTGGCCGTCGAACAGCTGCACCGTGGTGCTGGCGCGGCGCGTGGTGAACGACGGCAGGATCGAGGTGGCGGTGCTGCCGCTGGCGGTGATGCCGATGCCTTCGCGGTTCAGCTCGGACACCTCCGGCGTCACCCGCAGGTTGATGCGGCCGCCGTCGAGCACGGTTGGCGTGAAGCGCACGGCGATGCCGTATTCCTTCTCTTCCAGCGTGACCTGGTTGTTGCTGCCGGTGCCGGTCTGCGCCACCGGGATGAAGATCTTGCCGCCGGCCAGGAAGCTGGCTTCCTGGCCGCTGATGGCCATCACCGTCGGTTCGGCCAGCACCTTGATCAGGCCGTCGTTCTTCTGCGCATCCAGCGTGACGAACTTGCCGCTTTTATTGTTGAAGGCGTCGACCTTGCTCGGATTGCCGCTCAGCAGATTGGACAGCATGGTGTAGGTCCAGCTGCCGCGCGAGCCGTTCAGGCCGACGCTGGCGCCCAGCTGGTCGACCAGCGTTTTCGACACTTCGGCGATCTTCACTTCCAGCATCACCTGCTGCGGCGCGGCCACCGCCAGCATGTTGACCACGCGGCCGTTGCCGCCGCCTTGCGACAGGCCGGACATCGGGTCCATCGCCTGTTGGTAGGCGGCGCCCGCTGCCGCGCCGGAGGCGGCGCTCGGGGCGCCGGTGCCGCTGGCGTTCTGCGCCGCCTGCGCGGCGGCGTCCGGTCCGGCCGAGCTGCCCTGGTTGCCGCTGCGCGCGTTGCGCGACAGGTAGGCGCTGGCCACCGAGACGATCTGCGCCGCCCGCACCGAATCGGCCACGGTGCCGGACAGGATCAGCGAATTGCCGGAGACGGTGATGCGGATGTCGCGCTCGTTCGGGAACAGCTCGGCGAACTGCTGGCGCAGGCCGCCGACATCGAGGCCGACCGTGATGTCGATGACGCTGGCCTGGTTGGCGCGGTTCCAGACGATCAGGTTGGTCGAGCCGGTGGCCTTGCCCAGCATGTAGATCTCGCTCGGGTTGAGCAGGATGACGTCGGCGATCTTGGCGTCGCCCACCGCCACGCGCGCGGCCGGGAAGGGCAGGCGCATCAGCGACGACTTGCCGGTGGATAGCGTGACCTCCTTGGCCATTTCCACGGCCGGCGTCGCGGCGGCGGCCGGCTTGGCCGGCTGGACCGCGAAAGTGGCCGGCGCCGCGGCGCTCAGCAGAACCGCGAGGGCGGCGGCCCGCAGCGGCAGGACGTGCAGTGGCGTAAAGGATACGTGGCTCAAGTCGCGTTCTCCGGTTGCTTAAAATTGTTGTGAACTACGTTCCAGACCTTTGATGACTTCCACCTTGTCGCTGTTGCGTTCCACGCGCGGCAGCGGACGCGGCGCCGGCGCGGCGGCCACCGGCGCC
>NZ_WKJL01000050.1 GCF_009674565.1 Duganella aquatilis | reverse complement strand
CCCGAACAGGACCGTGAAACGACTCTACGCCGATGATAGTGCTGCAACCAGTGTGAAAGTAGGTTATCGTCAAGCTAGTTATTAGAAAAAGCCCCTTCCGGAGAAAATCTGGTTGGGGCTTTTTTGCGTTTACACCAAAGGCTTCAAGCAATTGCTGTGCACACACAGCATTGGGTTGTATGATTAGTGATCGCCTTGCGGCGGCCTTCTTCAACTTACTAGAGGTGTGTTCCATGTCTGAAGCAAAGAAATATCGTCTGGTAACCCGCAGTGACTTCGACGGCCTGGTGTGCGCGGTGCTGCTCAAGCACCTGGACTTGATCGACGAAATCCTGTTCGTGCACCCGAAAGACATGCAGGACGGCAAGATCGCGATCAGCGATAACGACATCACGACCAACCTGCCATTCGTGCAGGGTGTGCACATCGCGTTTGACCACCATTTGTCGGAAACCATCCGCAATACCGGCGAGCGCCAGAACCACGTCATCCATCCCGAGGCGCCATCGGCGGCGCGCGTGGTGTACGACTACTACGGCGGCCTGAAGGCCTTCCCGGCCTCCTGGAACGACATGATGGCGGCGGTCGACAAGGGCGACGCCGCACGCTTCAACGAGCAGGAAGTGCTGAATCCGGAAGGCTGGGATCTGCTGAACTTCCTGATGGACGCGCGCACCGGCCTGGGCCGCTTCCGCGAGTTCCGCATCTCGAACTACAACCTGATGATGGACCTGATCGATTACTGCAAAGACCACACGATCGAACAGATCATGGAAATGCCGGACGTGAAGGAACGCAAGGAGCTGTACTTCGAGCACTCGGCGAAATGCAAGGAGCAGATCCGCCGCTGCGCCACCGTGCACAAGAACCTGGTGGTGCTGGACCTGCGCAACGAAGAGGTGATCTTCGCCGGCAACCGCTTCATCATCTACGCGCTGTTCCCGGACACCAATATCTCGATCCACGTACTGTGGGGCCTGAAAAACCAGAACACCGTGTTCGCCACCGGCAAATCGATTTTGAACCGCACCTCGAAGACCAATATCGGCGCGCTGATGCTGGAATACGGCGGCGGCGGCCACGAGAACGCCGGCACCTGCCAGGTGGACAACGAGCGTTCCGAGGAAGTGCTGGAAGCCTTGATCCACCGGATCAACAAAGACGGCTGATCAAAAAGAAACGGCGCCTGGGGCGCCGTTTTTCATTATCAGAACTCTTTTTCAGGAAGAGCGATCTGGTTGTCCGTGCTGAACTGGTAATCCTTGAACACGTGCTCTGCGGTCAGCATCTGGTACTCGCCGTCCGGCTTCTTGAACGACGTGTCCTTCAGCTTGTAGGTGTAGTGGCCGCAGGTCCAGCAGTTGAAGTTGCGCATGTGGGTGCACAGGCAGGTCTTGTCCATGACGACGATGTTCTTGTCGTTCGGATGCGCCGCCACTTCGCGGTTGTACGAGTTGATGTAGGCGCAGTTGCCGGTCGCGTCCAGCAGGTAGCCATAGGACTCGCAGCCCGGACGGATGCCGGAGCCGATTGCCGGCGTGTTCTTCAGCATGCGCATCGGATAGCCGGTCGGCGACACGCCGTTGACGATGATGTCGTCTTCCGACGCCTTGAAGTACTCCTGCTTGACCTTCTCGGGCAGGCCGCATTCCTTGGTGACGGTGAAGCGGGTCGCCACCTGCACGCCGGCCGCGCCAGCTTCCAGGAATTTGACCGCGTCCGAACCGGTGAAGATGCCGCCGGCGGCGATCAGCGGAATGTCCAGCTTCTCTTCCTTGAAGTAAGCCAGCAGTTCCTGGGTGATGGTCATCAGGTCGTAGTCTTTCCAGTCCTCCAGGCCGAAGCCCAGGTGACCGCCGGCCAGCGGACCTTCAACGATCACGAAGTCCGGCAGACGGTTCAGCTTGGCGTTCTTGCGCAGGAAGATCTGCAGCGCGCGCACCGACGACACGATGATGCCCAGCTTGGCTTCGCGGAAGCGCGGGTGATCGGCCATCAGCGCGAAGGAACCGAAGTGCAGGCCGGCCGACAGCGTGATGCCGTCGATGCCGGCGTCCAGCGCCGCGTTCAAGCGCGTGCGCAGGGTTTCGCGCGGACCGTTCATGGTCAGCTTTTCCATGCAGTTGACGAAGATCAGGCCCGGGCCCTGTTTCGCCTTCATGGTGGCGCCGATGTGCAGGCGCTGAGCTTCCGCCAGGCGCTGCAGGTCGAACTGCACCATGGACTTGTCCATGTTGTTGATGTTGTGCTTGTAGAGCTTGGTTTTATCCTTGACGAAACTGGTATCGAACTTGCGGTCCGACACGTCTTCCACCATCGCATCCGAGATATGGCCGATACCGCCGAGGCGGGCCGCTTCCAGTGCCAGTTCCGAGGTCGAGATATCGACACCCATTCCGCCGATCATGATGGGCACATACTCTTCATTGCCAAATCGCAGGCGGAAATCATCAACACGTTTCATTGCTATCCTTAGACTACCGAGTTTAATTGCGGTCGCGCGGCAGTACGCATGGTCGGAGCTCCGACTTATTCTACTCCATGTGTACTACAGCTTTATGACGGGCGCGGCAACGCCGGGCGTGCCGCGCGCAGGCGGTGGACGAGTATCAGTCGCGGAAGTTGTTGAATTCCAGCGGCAGCTCGGTGACGTCCTTGCGCAGCAGCGCCATGGCGGCCTGCAGGTCGTCGCGCTTGGCGCCGGTGATGCGCACCGATTCGCCCTGGATGCTGGCCTGCACCTTCATCTTGCTGTCCTTGATGACGCGCACGATTTTCTTGGCGTCGTCGGACTCGATGCCGTTTTTTACCTTCAGCACCTGGCGCACCTTGTCGCCGCCGATCTTCTTGATCTCGCCGTCTTCCAGGAAGCGCACGTCGACCTTGCGCTTGCCCAGCTTGTTGACCAGCACATCGCGCACCTGCTGCAACTGGAATTCCGCATCGGCGGTCATGGTCAGCTCGCGGTCCTTCTGTTCGACGGCGGCGCCGGTACCCTTGAAGTCGAAGCGCGTGGCGATCTCCTTTTGAGCTTGCTCGACGGCATTCTTCACTTCGATCATATCGGCTTCCAAAACTACATCAAACGACGGCATAACTATTTCCTTTTCGTGTGGCATGCAGCACGCATCGATCCGGCTGCATCAAAGACTGACATTTTAACGGACAACCTGCCGTTCGCTGCCATATCGGCGCTGGTTTTTTGCTTGTTTCGCTCTATAATCGATCAAATTTATTCGTTATTTCCCCATGCCCGCTTCATTTTCTGTCTCACATCAATTTCCGCTGCAGTCCCTCAACACTTTCGGCATCGCCGCCAGCGCGCATGCGTATCTGCGCGTGACTGAAAGAGAGCAGTTGCTCGGCGTTTATGCTGATGTCAATTGGGCTGCTTTGCCGAAGCTGGTGTTGGGCGGCGGCAGCAATGTGCTGCTGACGGGCGACTTCAACGGCCTGGTGTTGCACATCGCCTTGCAAGGCCGCGAGCTTGCCGGCGAGACGAAACAACATTATTTGGTGCGCGCGGCGGCGGGCGAAAACTGGCACGCCTTCGTGCAGTGGACGCTGGCGCAAGGTTACGGCGGACTGGAAAACCTGTCGCTGATTCCCGGCACGGTGGGCGCGGCGCCGATCCAGAATATTGGCGCCTACGGACTGGAAATCAAGGACGTGTTCCACAGCGTGACGGTGTTCGATCCGCGCAGCGGCGAGACGCGCGCGATGGATGCGGCGGCGTGCCGCTTCGCTTACCGCGACAGTGTGTTCAAGCAGGAAGGCGCTCACCTGATCATTCTCGACGTGACCTTCGCGCTGCCGAAGCAGTGGCAGCCCAACCTGCGCTACGCCGAACTGGCGCAGGCGGTGGCGGAGCAGGGCATCGCTGCGCCGACGCCGCAGCAGGTGGCCGATACGGTGATCGCCATCCGCCGCCGCAAGCTGCCCGATCCCGCGGTGATCGGCAACGCCGGCAGCTTCTTCAAGAATCCGGTGGTGACGGGGGCGCAATGCGCGGCGCTGCTGGAGCGCTTTCCGGCGCTGGTGCACCACGCGCAGCCGGATGGCAGCGAGAAGCTGGCCGCCGGCTGGCTGATCGATCAATGCGGCTGGAAGGGGCGTAATCTCGGCGCCGCCGGTGTGTATCCGAAACAGGCGCTGGTGCTGGTGAATAACGGCGGCGCCACCGGCGCCGATGTGGTGGCGCTGGCCAGGGCGATCCAGGCGGACGTGCAGGCGCGCTACGGCGTGCTGCTGGAGCCTGAACCTGTGTTCATCTAAACCGGGGTCAGTGCCGACATTCGGACATTTCGCTCGCGAAATGTCCGAATGTCGGCACTGACCCCGGTTTATGGACGGGCCGCCTGCACCAGTTCAATCGCGGTGTGGGCGTCTTCGGGATACAGCGAGCTGCCGGTGTGGCAGGCCTGGCGCAGCGCAGCGTCGCTGATGCCGGGCAGCGATTCGCCCGTTACTGACAGGCTGATACGATGCAGCTGGCTGGTGACGATCGAACGGCGCGACGCCATGTTCAATATCACGCCGAATTCGTCGTGGCCGAGGCGCGCC
Source organism: Duganella aquatilis (assembly GCF_009674565.1). GTDB lineage: Bacteria > Pseudomonadota > Gammaproteobacteria > Burkholderiales > Burkholderiaceae_D > Rugamonas > Rugamonas aquatilis. The sequence goes on along the minus strand of NZ_WKJL01000050.1, from coordinate 6,555 downwards.
ACCAGATCGCCCGGACGGCATTCGCGCTCGATGCGGCGCGAGATGTCGGCCAGCGCCTCCGGCAGCGCCGCGATGCCGTTGATGCGCACCACCGCCACGCCCAGATGCCCATGCCCCGTTTGCGCCGCCGCCACCTTGGCCTGCAGCTGTTCGTAGAAGAAGGAACGGTTGGCGGTGCCGCTGGCTTCATCCAGCGTCAAACGCTGCTTCAGCACATTCGGACCTTCCTGCGTGGCGCGCTGCATCAGCATGGCCGTCATATTGGCCAGCAGCTGCGCGATCTCCGCTTCGTATTCGTTGAATTCGCGCGGCGCCTTCCACACCAGCTTCATGACGGCGACCGCTTCGCCGCCGGCGATCAGCGGCACGATCACCATCGCGCGCAGGCCCACCTTGCGGCAGGCGTCTCGGTTGACGCGGTCGTCGGTTTCGCTGTCGCTGCACAGCGCGGCGCTGCGGCTGGTCAGCACGCGGCCGGACAGGCTGTTCGCCACCGGCATGCGCAATCCCAGCTGCGCTTCGGCGATGCCGCTGGCCGAGCGGTAAACGATGGCGTCGTCTTCCAGCAGCTCCACCACGGCGCCATCGGCCCCGGTCAGTTCGACCGCCTTGGACGACGCGGCATCCATTACCGCGCTCAGGTCATTGCCCAGGCCAACCAGCTGCACCTGGGCGTCGATAATCGCGAGTAGCTTTTGATTCGGTATCATGGGCGTAAAAAAAGCAGACCTTGGTCTGCTTTCAGTTTAGTCTCTGTTTAGCCGAAGTGGCAAACGTAATCGAGGGTTTCCACTGTTTCGATGTCGAAGCTGGTGTTGCCGGCCACGTTGAACTCCTGGCCGGCGCCGTAGGTGTTCCACTCGCTGGCGCCAGCCAGGCGCACCTTGCATACGCCGCCGACGATTTCCATGAGTTCCGGCGCGCCGGTGTTGAAGGTCAGGCTGGATGGGAAGATGACGCCGACGGTCTTCTTGCTGCCATCGGCCAGGATGACGGTGTGCGACACGCACTTGTCGTCAAAGTAGATATTGGATTTCTTGACGACGCTGACTTGATCGATTTGAGCACTCATGCTGCGGTTTTTCCTTAGTTCGATGGTGTAGGACCGGGCAGGTCGTCCGCGCTCACCACGCGGTTGCGGCCACCGTTCTTGGCGGCGTACAGGGCCCGGTCGGCTTGCTGGACCAGATCTTCGACGGTCGATGACGCCGACGGCACCACGCTGGCCACGCCGACCGACATGGTCACGCACGACATCTCGGTGGTCGCCTGCGGATTCTCGATCGCGAGCTGCTCCAGGTGGCGGCGGCACGACTCGGCCACGATCAGCGCCCCAGTCAGTGGTGTCTCCGGCAGGATAATCGCAAACTCCTCGCCGCCGTAGCGCGCGGCCAGGTCGGCCGGTCGCTTCAGGTGTTCAGTCAACACAGCCGCCACCTTCTTCAGGCACAAATCGCCCGCCAGGTGGCCGAAGCTGTCGTTATACAGTTTGAAGAAATCGACGTCGCACATCAGCAGCGTCAGCGGCTTCTTGTCGCGCTGGCCGCGCTGCCATTCGATGCGCATGGTCTCGTCGAAGCGGCGGCGGTTGGCGATGCCGGTCAGGCCGTCGAGGGCCGCCAGCTTTTGCAGTTCGATGTTGGCGTCGGCCAGCTGTTTCTGGCTCTCGCGCAGGAAGCGGAAGGCCTGGTCGCGCTGCAGGCGGCTGATGTGCGCGCCGGAGTGGTAGCGCACGCGCGCCAGCAGTTCCAGCTTGTCCGGCAGCTTGACCATGTAGTCGTTGGCGCCGGTGCTGAAGCTGTGCGCCTTCAGTTTCGGGTCTTCTTTCGCCGACAGCACGATCACCGGCACGTGGCGCAGGCCTTCTTCGGCGCGGTACTGGGCGATCTGGCCAAAGCCATCGATGGAGGGCATCACCAGGTCCTGCAGGATCACGGTCGGCTGCAGCTGCAGCGCCGTCTCCAGCGACTTGGTGGCGTCGGTCACGTAATGGAATTCGATATCCGGCTGGTCGCTCAGCATGCGCCGCACGGCTTCAACGATGATCAACTGGTCGTCGACCAGCAGCACGCGCACTTTGAAGGTAGTCAGGACCGGTTCTTGATCTGTTGCGATTACTTGTGCTTCGGACATCGGGATTCTCTTAAGTTTGTTAACTGTATTAACTACGTGCGTCCACCGAGTGTGCCGCGCAAGACCGGTCCGATCTTCGCCAGCGGTAAAATCATCTGTGCCGCATCCAGTTCCGCCGCTGCGCGCGGCATGCCGTACACCGCGCTGCTGGCCTGGTCCTGGGCGATGGTGGTCTGGCCGGCGCGGCGCATCGCCAGCAGGCCTTCGGCGCCATCGCGGCCCATGCCGGTCAATAGTACACCAATCGCTTCGCCTTTCCAGTGTTGGGCCACGCAGTGGAAGAACACGTCCACCGATGGGCGGTAGGCGTAGTCCTTCGGGTGCGCATCGTAACGCAAGCGCAGGTTTTGATCCAGCGTCAGGTGGTCGTTGCTCTTGGCGATGAGGATGGTGCCTGCCACCAGTTCATCGCCTTCCTCGGCCGAGCGTACCGGCATCTCCAGCTGCTCGCCGAGCCAGCGCGCGAAGTTGTCGGCGAAGTGCTGGTCGATGTGCTGCACCACCACGATGGCGCAGCCGCGCGGCGCCTTCCAGCCGGCCAGCAGCTTGGACACCGCCACCGGGCCGCCGGTGGAGGCGCCGATCGCCACCAGCGCGGTGACTTTTTCGGCGCTGGCCGCGTCGCCGCCGTTGCCGTTGGCCGCCGCCGTGCGCGGCAGCATGGCCTGGTTGCCGCCGCTGTGGCGTATCAGCTTGTCCATGGTGCGGATCTTGGCCAGCAGCTCGGCGTCGCCGCCCGGCTGGCCTTGCAGTACCGGCGTCGCCGTCACGTCCAGCGCACCGGCGCCCAGCGCGCGGAACACCTGGTTGACGTTGTCCTGCGGCCGGCCGGTCACCACCAGGATGGCGCACGGGCTGTGCTCCATGATCTGGCGCGTGGCTTCCACGCCATCGAGTTCCGGCATGTTCAGGTCCATCAGGATCAGGTCCGGGCGGCTCTCGGCGCACATGCGCACCGCCTCGGCGCCGGTGCGGGCGATCCACAGCACCTGGTGTTCGGCGGTGCTGGCGACCACGCGCCGCAGCGCTTCGGCTGCCATGGCGACATCGTTGGCGATGGCTATTTTCATCTGCGGGCGTCTCCAATCAGGTCGCTGACGGCGTCGAGCAGCGTCTCGTCGTGGAAGCTGCCCTTGGTCAGATAGTAGTCGGCGCCGGCCGACAGTCCGCGTGCGCGGTCTTCCGGCCGATCTTTATAAGACACTATCATGACAGGCAGTTTATGCAGGTGTAAATCTTTCTTAATTAATGTTACCAGTTCAATACCATCCATGCGCGGCATGTCGACGTCGGTGATCACCAGGTCGTATTCGCCGCTGCGCACCACGTTCCAGCCGTCGATGCCGTCGATGGCGATATCGACCAGGAAGCCGCGGCTTTGCAGCAGCTTGCGCTCCATTTCGCGCACGGTGAGCGAGTCGTCCACCACCAGGATGCGCTTGGTCTTGCGGCGTTCGGCGGCGTCGGACTTGGCCAGCTGGTGCAGCCCACCCTCGTGCAGCAGCTTGTCGATCGACAGCAGCAGGTCCGGCACGTCGAGGATCAGCACCGGCTCGCCGTTGTCGAGCAGGGCGGCCGAGGAGATGTCGCGCATCTTGCCGAAGATCGGGTCGATCGCCTGCACCGCCAGGCTTTGCTCGCCGCGTATGGCGTCGACCACCAAGGCGTAGCGGCGCGCGCCGGCGCCGATCACCACCACCGGCAGTTCGGCGCCGCTGGCGTCGGTGTCGCCCAGCTCCAGCACCTGCGAGGCCGAGACCAGGCCCAGATGCTCGCCGCCGAAGTCGAAGAACTGCTTGCTCTCCAGTGTGTGGATGGCCGTCTGCGCCACCTTCAGCACGCGCTCCACCTGCACGATGGGCACGGCGTAGGCTTCGCCCTTGACGTCCACCACCAGCGCGCGCACGATCGACTGCGTCAGCGGCAGCGTGATGTAGGTGCGGAAGCCGACGCCCAGTTCAGACTCGATGCGCACGGTGCCGTTCTGCGAGCGGATGGTTTCGTGGACGATGTCCAGGCCGACGCCGCGCCCGGAGATCTCGGTGATGTTTTCCTTCAGGCTGAAGGCGGGCAGGAACAGGAACTCCATCAGCTCCGCCGGCGACATCGACGCCGCCATCTGCGCCGGCGCCATCTTGCGCTCGATGACGCGGGCGCGGATGCGTTCCAGGTCGACGCCCTTGCCGTCGTCGCTGATCTCGATGCTCAACATGCCGGCGCGGTGCTTGGCTTCCAGCGTGATGGTGCCGGCGCCGGGCTTGCCGACGGCGATGCGCTCGGCCGCCGGGTCCATGCCGTGGTCGATGGCGTTGCGCAGCATGTGGTTCAGCGGGCTTTCGATCTTGGCCAGGATGTCGCGGTCGACCAGCGTGTCTTCGCCGATGATCTCCAGTTGCACGTCCTTGCCCAGGTTGCGCGACAGGTCGCGCACCATGCGCGGAAAGTGCTGCACGCCGTCGCGGAAGGGCCGCATGCGCATGGTCAGCACTTCGTCCACCATGCCTTGCGAGACGGCCAGCAGGCGGCGCTCGTAAGCTTCGATGTCGGCGATGTGCTCCAGCACGAACTGCTTGAGCGGATGGGTCTTTTGCAGCGCCAGCAGCGATTTTTCCTTGAGACTGGCGTCGCTGCTGTTGGAGATGGCCTCGTGCAGCTGTTCGATCAGCGAGAACAGGCTGCTCTGGTTGCGCTTGAAGCGCTGCATGTTCTGGATGAAGGGATGCATCTGGTGGGCGTTGATGCGCGACTCGCTGGCCAGCGACAGCAGCTTGTCGAAGTTCTGCGCGTTCTTCATCGGCGCGTGGCCCGGCTGGCGAGCGGCGGCGGCGGGCGCCTCATCGACGGCGGCTGCGGCTTGCGGCGCGATCGGCAGTTCGCCGATGGGGAACGCCGGCGGCGCGGCGACCGGCGCGGGCGGCGGCGAGAAGTCGATCGGCTCCGGCAGGAAGGCGATGGTGTTGATCGAGTCCATGGTGCGCTTGATCTGCTCACCGTTGGCGCCCAGCCATGCATCCACTTCCGCATCCTGGAGGCGCGAGAGTTGCAGGATCAGGTCGACGCCTGCCAACAGCACGTCGACGCGGTTGGGCGTCAGCGCCAGCTTGCCGTTCTGTGCGCCGATGAAGGCGTCCTCCATGCCGTGCGCCAGCTGCACCACCACTTCCAGGCCGACGATGGCGGCGGCGCCCTTGATCGAGTGCGCCGCGCGCATCATCGACTCGACTGCGCTGGCGTCGTCCTTCAGGCGCTCCATGGCCAGCAGGCCGTCGGTCAGGATCTGGGTCTGGCTGTCGGCCTCCATGCGGAACAGGTCCAGCATGGAGAACTGACTCAGGTCTCCGTTGTTATCCACGCTCATCGCAGGGTTCTCGCAAGTTGGTAGCCAATCAGCGCTTCATCGAGCACGCCGATGCGCATGTCGTCATGGGATATCACGCCGGACAAAAAGCGCGACAGGCCTTTGTTGATGGTGGCGGCCGGCGCCTGCACCGTGCTGCTGGCATAGCGCAAAATGCCGTGCAGGTCGGCCACCGGCAGCGCGTAGGCCTGGTCTTCCCACTGCGTCAGCAGCAGCCGCGCGAAGGTGTGGCGGTTGGTGGCGGCTTCGCCCTCGCTGTCGTCGATGCCCAGCAGGTCGGCCAGCGACATGCACGGGTACAGCGTGCCGCCGACGTTGACGATGCCGCCCAGGCCGCGCGCGGTGCGGTGCGGCAGCCGGTGCGGCTTGGCGATCGGCGCCACCGCGACGAACATGCGGGTCGGCAGCGACAGCCATTCGAGGCCGATGCGGAACACCAGGCAGGAGGTGTCGAGCTGCTGGTCCTTGCTGGCGGCCTGGCGGAAATGGGCAGCCCAGTCCTTCTTGTAATCGTCGCCGACCACGCGCTGCAGGTTCTGCTGGGCGGCGCTGGCGTAGACGTCGCAGTTGCGGCAATGGACGTACTGCTCAAGCTTTTCGCAGCTCTGGTCGCCGTTCACGCCGATGACGTTCCAGCAGTCCTGGATGCCGGCAGCGGCGGTGGGGGAGGTGAGTGTGCTCATGGGTTAGCGCCTTCAGGATGCTTGCTGGCGTTTGTAGATGCGGGCGGCGCGGGCCTTGAACGCGGCGGCGCCGCTGGCGTCGTGGTTGGCTTCGGCCAGCAGGGCCAGGTGGCACAGGGCTTCGTAGTGGTCGGGCTGCAGGTAGATGCAGCGCTTCCAGTAGTCTTCCGCCATCTTGGGCTTGTTGGTCAGTTCATTCAGCAGGCCGAGGATGAAATACGCTTCCGCCGATTCCGGATGCTGGGCCAGGTGGTCGCGGCATTTTTTCTCGGCCGCCTTGACGTCGCCGAGGTCGGCCAGCCGGCGCGCTTCGGCCAGCAGGTTGACGGCGACGGCGGGGACGGCTGGTTCGGCCGCCGGCTTGGCGGGCGCCGTGGCGCG